>CANRCK010000001.1 GCA_947629095.1 uncultured Clostridia bacterium
GTTGAGGTGACGGGACTTGAACCCACGACCTTCTGGTCCCTAACCAGACGCGCTACCAAACTGCGCTACACCTCAATTTCCTAAGCATTATAAATTATACTTAATTCATTCAAAAAAATCAACTGCTTTTTATCCGTTTTGGTAAAAAATTTAAAATCTATAAAATTATAATGCATGCAAAAATGCAGCCACCGTACGGTGACTGCATTTTTAACATTAGTTACGATTAATCGTTTCCGTCATCCTTCGTGTTTTCGGTATCCTTGCTTTTAGGTGCCGCGAAGGTGCTGGTTGTATACTTTACCTTTACAAGTCCTTCCTCGATAAGCACCTTAGTGGACTTATATCTCGGTCTGTACTTATTGGTGGGCGTATCACCGCGTTGAACGCCGAGCCTCTCCATAAGGATTGCAACAAGCTGCTTGGCATACTTGAGCGAACGAGGCTTTCTTATCTTGAGCATTGTGGGAACGTCCTGATAACGCGATTTATCGGAAACGTCACTCACGTGATACTTTTCGGGAAGCTCAGCCGCAGGCAACGCAATGTACATATACATTGATTTACCGCGCAACTGAAGCTTGATGCACTTGGTTCTGCCCTTATTGAAGGAATCGAAGTGCCAGCTTACACGCGACTTAACACCCTTGTAGGAAAGAATATCGTTTTTTAACTCGGTGTAGTAATCTTTCATTAAGCTAGGCGACTGCGACAGACGGGCGCTGAAACTCTTGTCGTAAACTATTCTGCTGCCGTCCGCCGCAACTAAGGGCATAAGCCCTTCGTTATCAGACTCTTCGGCAACCGCTACTGCAGTTTCGTCCTGTGCGGGCGTCTCCTCTGGCGCTTCCTCGGGTTCGGCTGTTTCCTCAGGCGTATCTTCCTCAACCGGCTCTTCATTCTGCTCAACGACTTCGTCCGTTTTGATGATTACTACGTTGGGACGAGCGTCATCTACAGGTCCATTCGGCTTGTGGAGAAGATAAATAATAAGAACTATTATTACTATGAGAAGCACTATGATAATTGCTATAAGCAACCAAATCCACCAGGTTGATCCAGAATCGGCAGCCTCGGGAGTATTCGGCTTGTCGGGATTGTCGGGGTTATCAGGATTGTCAGGATTGTCAGGTTCCTGCTTATCATTAATGCCTATCGAAGCAAATTCCGAGAAACCGGAAACAACAAAGGAAACTTTGTTGCCTTCTACAGTAACTTCCAGCTTTTCGATCTGTCCGTCATGAATGTGGAAGACTACCACTTCTTTTTGTTCGGCATAAGCAGGATTTTCCAATGAAACCTTGAATTCGCCTTCATAAGTTTTTTCGAAACTTATATCAAGCACACTTAAAAGCACGGCTTCCTGCTTATCAGTAAGATTTAACCGATTTTCAAAATCAGCCAAAGTATAGCTTGTAACCGGATTAACAATAATGTGTTGATTATCGGGGTCACTTACTACACCATTATTATCTACAACGGTGATATCTGTACCGTTGACACTTGCCGTGAATTTAGAGCCGGGTTTGCCATCCGGAACTTCAGCAGCTTTTATCGTCCATTCCAGGGGGTTAGCTTCAACACCCTTTATGGGAGGATTAGAAACTTCATATTTGTCGTTGAAGATTGCATATACCTTATATGTGCCCGCATCGGTTTTAACAACCGCATCTATACAAGTCTCACCCTGCTGCTCGTTTTCACCAATTACATAATATCCCGTAAGCAAATCGCTGGGTATTTTGCCGGCACATCCGCTAAAGCTAAGGGTAAGTCTATATTCCTTACCTGTATATCCATAGATGGCATTATCCAAATCATCAACTGCAGACGTTTTACCTGTAGAAGCATCATACACCATCCACTCGGCGCCATCAAGATCAACCTTTTCCTTTTCAACAGGCGGTATTACCGACTTTTCTTTTATAGACCACGCAATCGGACTATCTTCAACGCCGGCACGAGGAAGTGTTACATGATAATTGCTGTTAACGTTATCAAATGTAACGTATACCTCATAACTGCCGGGTTCGGTAGCTTCCCTATCGCCATGGTAAGTAGGTTCACTCAGTAACTTGCCTTCATCAAAATAGTCTTCCCAACCAACGAAACTCAAAATATACGACTCACCCGTATATTCATATTCATTTTCATCGGAAATGTAGTCGCGTGTTTCACCTGTGGAGGTATTCGTCACTGTCCACTTTGTAATGGGTTCAAGAAGATTTACCTCGGCAGGTGTTATCGTTATATTAACTTGTTCTGTCCATGCGTCAAGAACTATATTGCCGCCATTGTTGACGGTGATGGTGTATGTTATATTGCATGCATATTCCCCACTTTGGAGAACATCTTGTATTACACACGCGCCATCGACGTCAATATCATCTTCAGAAACCTGAACCTGTTCACCGCTAATGGTTTTATACCACTGATAATTTATACTTACGTAGGAAGCGATTTCATCGCTATTATAGCCAATACCGCCAACAGTTGCTGCCGAAAGCTTGAATGCCTTTTGAGGATCATACTCCTCTGTGGGCATATTTATATCAACAGACGAACCATCATATTCCACCGCCAACTCTGCATTGAAGCCCGTGATGGCGTGAAGAGTTACGTCCTTTGAAGGCATTTCGAGCTTATCCTCTGCGTTATAAACATAACCTTCCTGGTCGCTCCAAGCCTTGATATCAAAGACGCCCGATTCCGTTTCCACAGACGACTTGTTGGCAAAGAAGATAACATCCGCACCTACGGGCAGTAGTCCCGTTCCAACCACCTCGTCTTCAGCCATGTAGGTTATTTTGTAGATATCGGGGACGTACATGGAAAGGTCAACGCTTACATTATAATTAAGGTCGCCTTCCATTTTGCCGAGAGCGGTATCCACCATTGTTTCGAGTTCGGCATGCGTACCGTTCTTGTTAACAAGCTGCATAAGCTTGGTAACGATTTTCTTTACGTCAATATTAGCTTCGCCAGCCCACGTGAAAGTGTTTGTATCGTCATAAAGATTGATTATTTTCCCGTTTTGAAGTCTTTGGGGAAGCTTGTTGAATAACTTTTCGGAATATTCAACAAATTTGTTATAGAGCATTTCAACCTGATAACTTCCTTCGATTCTTTCAATGAAGTTAGTTATTCTGTCCTTGCTCGTGAGGAAGTTTCTTATTTCGGTTGCATCGTAACGCTCATAATCGATTTTGTTAAGAAGATCAAGGAATTTCTGCACGGCTTTTTCAAGCTCGGTAGGGATTCCGGAAATGCCATAACGCTGCAGGAACTCTTCAACGCCGTCTACCGTCTGCTTGTTTGCAAGCTTTTCGGCATAGTTGAGAACACCGTTAAGCAACCTGTCGATATGCGCGTCGGTCAAAGACTCGATATTAATTCCGAATCCTTTAAAAAACCCCCTCAAATATTCGGCATTGAGAACATTTGCAAACAATCTATGGAACTCGATACCCTTTACATATTCAAGAATATCCTCATAGGTATAATCGCCTACTTTATCCACAATTTCGTTTGCGGGCATGCTCAACATATTGAACATTGCGTGCTTGATATTAACGGGCACGGCATTGGAATTTGCAGCTTTTAAAAGCACTGCGGCAAATTCGGCGGGCATCTTAACGCTGATACGATACGTGCCGTTGTCGTTGGCAACGTCAATATGATCGGCAATAAACTTTGCTGCGGTTCTTACGTGTGAGAAACCGCTCTTAAGCCCGAGGGTCAATGTAAAGTCAATTTCGCCGAACCTGGTGTTAACGTCGATATAGTAGCTGAGGCGCATATCCTCGTCGGAGAAGTCGGCAATTTGCGCGGGCTTGGGAAGGGAAAGCAAAAGATTCTTTATCGCCGCAAGGCTTACCTTGCCGCCGCTGTATACAGTGCTGTGGTCGATGGCGATTGAATCGATTGCCTTGACAAGCTCCGTAACGGTTATGGATGCAGAACCGTTTTCAACGACTTCGGTTACAAGCTGTTCCACCTTGGAACTGTTCTTATTCTTAGCAGCCCCCCACTCGGCTTCTATCTCTGCTCTCTCATTATCGGTAAGAGTTTCGTCTTTGAGAAGTTCCTCGTATTTGTCATCAATGACTTCCTTGACAATGTCCCGAACCTTTTCCTGAACCTTGCCGATAAACTCCTCGGTAATCTCTTCGCTTTCTTCCTGGCTGAGATATCTGTCTACCGCATATTTTATGAGGACATCGTATTCCCCATTCAGATATTTGTCAAGCTCGTCACCCTGTTTTAAACGGTCCTTTATGTATTGCTCATACTGCGCCAGGGTGCTGCCGTTAAAGTCGGGGAGTTCGGGTAACTGCTCGGCTTGATTTACGGGTGCATCAACCGTCACCGCAGAATAGAGAGCTGCCGTTGAAGGGTCGTCCTGTCCGCCCCCCATGCTAAGCAGCCTGTCGATAACGATTCTCTTGACCGCGTCATACAGCTTTTCCTTGATATCGGTCAAATCCTTTTTTGACAGATCAGCATAGCTACCCACCGTACCGTCAATCAAAATCGTGAGCGACTTATTATCGTCGCCTACCGTAATCTCATACCATGATTCATCTTCGCTCCGCACAAGCGATTGCGCGGAAGGCTCTGCCGCGTCGGCAGAAGCGGTTGCCGTAATCAGCAGGGATACCGAGCTGATTACCATAACAAGCGAAAGCAACATGATCAAAATTACTGTTAATCTGCTATAAAGTTTTTTCATGACCAAATTACTCCTGTTAAATACTGACATTTTACGGCATTGCGCCGTGTGTCAAACAAAGATATTATACTAAAAGTATAATTGCAATTTTCATTATACTACTTATGAAAATAGTTGTCAATAATTTTTTTGATATTTCGACACGTTATCGTGTTTTTTTCAATGCCCGAAGGACATTATTGAATACAAATTACATTTTTGTTGACTGCTTATATCATTTTTGCGCTTTTTTGCGCTTCTTCCTGCGAACCAAAATAACGATAATTGTTACAATTGCCGCCACAAACACGAACAAAACGGCAGACGCCACGCAAATTACCGTTACCGTTATTTTTGAAAGCCCCTGTCCTTCCCCTTCGTAATGCGGCAAGGGAACGGCGTCAAATACGGCATTATAGGTTACATTGCCCGTCACGGGCATCAATTCGGTGTCCCAACCCACAAAGACGTAGGAATTGACTCCGTCAGGCGCCTTTATGGGGTTTGCGGGTGGTGTGATTTCATCGCCATAGAAATAAGTCATACGGCTGATGGTTTTACTCTCCGAGCAAAAAGTGACAACGTATTGCAAATTCCCGAGGACTACGCCCACCGTGACGTCGCTTGCTGGCATTGTAAAGCTCATATCTTCGATATTCAGTGGTTTGACGCCTGTGTCCGTTACGTAATAAGCATAAACTCTTTCGAGGTATTTGCCCTTTGGCAAATCCCCAAGGATTATTTGTATTGTATCCTTTTTCCTTGCAAGCTCTTTGTCTACCGTGATAAGACCGTCGGCTTGATCTATGTTTACGTATACATATACGTTAAACATCGGATAAATGTCATACCTGCCCGTGCCGCGCATGTTAAATATTGACACGTTGTTATCGTCGAACGAAAACCGTGTTTCAACCGGCTCCTGCCCCTCCACAATATGAAACATGTGGGAATTTTTGTAATCGAATTGTCCGGAAAACATAAACGACAATGTGCCGTCATAACCCACTTCTGCGCCGTCGGCATTATAAAACGTAACGTAACAGCTGTATCTGTATGAACCCGCTCCTCCCCACTCTATGGAAGCTTCAATATACTCAACGCCAAGCTCGGCAAGGTTGTAAACCTCCGCGTAAGAAAATGTTGCAGTATAGCTTGATCCGCGCACTATGCGCACGCCTGAAATATGAACGGCAGCCGTTTGAAGAAGCAAACCGATATTTAATTTTGACGAATCGGCTTCTCCGCAATCGGCTTGATAATATACATTTTCGTTGAGCGTTAGCTGCGTTATCCTGGCGAAGTTGTTGCCCAGCGGAACCAGATATTCGCCTGTAAATTGCGCAGTATATTTTTCATCCCGACTTGCAGGAGCGAGAGGTTTATCCCAGCCGGTAAAAACGTATGCGGACAATATGTTGTCCGGTTCACGATAGGGCGTTCCGTCATATTCGGGCATATCGCCCTTCCATACGGAGGTTACCAAATCGGCTTTGCCCTGCACCGACCACGTGATGAGGAAGCTGCTTTCAAATTGCGCGACGTATCTCACGGAGGAATCGGTCATGACTTGTAAATCTCTGTCCCAATGAACAAATCGGTATTGCCGCCCATCCTTATCGGGAGCCTTTTGCGGTTCTCCGTCGAATTGGGGAATGGAGTCATATGCAGCCTTTCGGGGGTATTCAACACCGTCTATAACCCAAATCACATCGTATAAATTGGGGGTTTGGATAAACGACGGATAAACATTTACGGCTTCTTCCCCTTTCGGAAGATTATTGAAATCAACGGGCGTGCCGTCGTAATATTCCCAGCCCGAGAACGTAAAAGTATAACCTCTTAAGGTTTTTTGCGGTTGGGGTGCGTCGGGCGGATATTCTATGTAAGATCCGTTTATGCTTTCTTCGAAATACAGATATTCCGATGAATCTTTGTCGGGATAAAAGTAGACTGTAACGCCATTGTAATTTCTGAAATATTTTTTTACATCGGTTGTCAATTTAAGGCTATATCCGCTTCCGTAAGGTTGTCTGTACTCTATTTTACCGTCGGCAGCGGCAAGCTTCGATTCCCATTCCGTGGGGGCATACGGTTCATTTAGTTCGGGTATGCCGGCAGGTTTCACAGGCTGGGGCACTTTTTCGGGCGCGGCGCCAGGCGAACCGACTTCCTCGGGAGGAACGGGCTTTGCGGGACGCTCGTATAATGTGAGATCGGGTTCTTCTACTCTTTCGGGTTCAACAGGCTCGGGAGGCAATAGCGGATATCCGTTTTTAAGCGGCTCGGGGCTGTCGGTGTAATCAAGCAATGCGCTGCCGAGAATCTGGGCGGGCGTTCTGCCGTTTATTTTATATGAAGGACCAAAGGCAGACGACGCAGGGTCCTTCCACCTATGAGCGGCCTCGTAGTTGGTTACGGGGTCAACGCTGAGAGCGTCGGTTATTTCATAGAGTTGGGCGACCAAAATGCAGAACTTTTCGTTTTTACCGCTTTTTTCAATAAACGTTCTTACGGCGCTTATCCTGTAAAAATAGTCAAGCACGCGCAGCAATTCGTTAAGATTATCGCTCAGGCTGCTATATGTAGTAACGTAAAAAGCATATTTTGCCGCCTCGTCTTTGATAGAGTTGTAATTGGAAAACAAATTGCGAAGATTTTTTGTTGCAACGCTTGCTATATCTACCGCGTCTCCGTCTGCGCCGGCAAGCTTAAGATCGTCTTTTCTGGCAAGCACTTCCGTTACGGTATCGCCCATTACTGCATTATAAATCGTACGGTTATCGCCGGCTACGGCATAAATATAATCGATTATGCCTATCTGGGCTTTTACCTTATCCATTTCGGGGGTATTGATACAGGCAAGATATTCGTCGTATAACTTCAGATAATTTTCGTAAGCAACCTGATATTCAAGATATCGTTGCCAAGCCTCGTTGTATTCTTGCTGCTTGGCTTCGTAGTTATAACTGTTATATTCTTCAAGCTCTTCAAGATATTGGTTATACTCTCTAAGATACGCCTGATATAGCTCGTTGTCACGATTCCATTTAGCATATTGTTCCAGATACTCTTCATACCTTTTGCTTTCATTAACATAATTTTGGTAAGCGTTATACTTTTCGTTTTCGATACGTATTTTTTCAGCCGCCGAGCGAGCCGCGTTATAGTATTGGTTGAGTAAGGAGTTTATATACGACTTATCTATGTAGAGCGTAGTTCCGTATTTAACTGTTACGTAGTCCTCCGTCATTCCGGAAATGGGGAAACTCCACGTACCGCTCCCGGAAGCAAGCCCTTCAGCCGACTCCGGCGACCATATAACTTTACTTCCGTTTGCGGCGGTATATTCATACTTTGTTGCGGAAACTTTGAGATCAGCGCCATCCGCAACCGCATTTATATATCTGCCTGCAATATTAGCGTTGTACTTTATGGTAAAATCGGGGAAAGCTTCAAGATATTCCTCTTCGTCTGCCGAAATGCTTATGCCGAGTTTTTCGGTTAAGAATTCGGTTGCGGACACGGTGGAACAATCATAGCCGGCACGTGAAAAATCAAGCCCTGCGGGCGACTCAGCCGAGGCGTAGCCGGCATTGGCAAAGGTTATTGCTAAAAGAATACCGCATACTGCGGGAAACGCCGATTTTTTCACTTTGTCCCACCTCCTTTGGAATTTACTCATATATTCTAACACATTAGATATGACAATGCAAACGTTACACGCAAAAAAATAAATGTAAGGTTTTTACAATGTGAGCAATATCGGCGGTCATTGCGCACGAAAAAGAAAAACTCCCGTCCTGCGACGGGAGCAATAGCGTAAACACGCAGTTGGAGCAGGTGACGGGAGTCGGACCCGCCAGAATCAGCTTGGGAAGCTGACGCCATACCGCTAGGCGACACCTGCATATGTTTGTGATATTCAATATATCACAAACATTATATGTTGTCAACCCGTTTGCGGATACAATTTTGGGTTCTCGTTGCAAATAATCCCGAAAAAAGTTGCCATTTTTACTTCTAACGCACCTGCCCCGCGCCCTTTATAACGTATTTGTATGTTGTGAGTTCGTTTATGCCCATAGGTCCGCGAGCATGCAGTTTTTGGGTGGAAATTCCTATTTCGGCGCCGAGGCCGAATTCCCCGCCGTCGGTAAAACGGGTTGAAGCGTTTACGTATACCGCCGCGCTGTCGACAGTGCGGGTGAATAATTCGGCGTTCTTTTCGTTTTGCGTAACAATGCAGTCGCTGTGACCCGTGCCATGGATTGCAATATGGGTTATTGCCGCTTTGACGTCTTCCACCACTTTTACCGCTGCTATGTAATCCAAAAACTCCGTGTCAAAATCGTTTTCGCCTGCCGGCAAGCAGTTTTGCAGACCGTTCAAAATACCGCGGGAAGCTTCGTCGAGTTTCAAAGTGACTTTATTTTCCGCCCTGTCAATAACGAGGCGCCTGTGGAGTACGGGGAGAAAATCACGGGCAATATTCTTGTTTACAAGGCACACCTCCATTGCATTGCATACGGAAGGTCTGCTGCATTTTGCGTTTTCGATTATATCGAGCGCCTTGTCAAAATCTGCCGATTCGTCCACATATACGTGGCAAATGCCCGTGCCTGTTTGTATGCAGGGCACTTTTGCATTCTCAATACAGCTCTTTATAAGATTGTTCCCGCCCCTCGGAATCAATAGGTCTACGTAGCCAACCGCCCCCATAAGCGTTTTTGCGCTTTCGTGGGTTGTATCTTCGATTAAATTGACCAAACTGCGGGATACGCCTGCCTTTTTCAAGCCCTTGTTCATTGCGCTCACTATTGCGCGGGCGGAGCCGTACGCCTCCTTGCCAATCCTCAGAACGCATACGTTGCCGCTCTTTATAGTAAGCGCAACGGCGTCTGCGGTTACATTGGGGCGGGCTTCGTAAATTATTGCAACTACGCCCAAAGGCACCCTTACCTTTTTAATTATAAGCCCGTTGGGACGGACGGTCTCTTCCGGCAGCGCGCCCAAAGGATCGTGGAATTTGGCAATTTCGCGCATGCTGTCAGCCATGGCGCGCACGCGCTCCTCGGTCAACGTCAATCTGTCCAGAAGCGACGGATTCAAAATACCTTTTGCCCCTTCAACGTCTATGGCATTTGCCCTCAAAATCGGCTTTGCGTCGTCGACAATCGCCGCCGCCATATTGATTAAGGCGGCGTTGCGCTGTTCGCTTGACATAAGCGCGGCATAATTTTTTGCCGATTTTGCGTTTTCGAGAATTTCAAGAGTTGTCATTTCCGTTTAAACCTCGTTCCGACATTCTCTCCGTTTACCGCCCCGTATAAAATTTGCGGGTCGGCGCCGTTGGCGATTATCATATCTATCCCCGCCTGCATACACCTCTTTGCCGCGGAAAGCTTGGTTGCCATACCACCCGTGCCCAACGAGCTGCCCGCTCCACCTGCAAGCGACTCGATTTTATCGTCTATATCATTTACCTCCGGAACAATCCGCGCGGCAGCGTCCCTGTGCGGATCAGCCGTATACAACCCGTTGATATCCGAAAGAAGGACGAGCAAATCCGCTTTTACTATTACGGACACTACGGCGGCAAGCGTGTCGTTATCTCCAACAACTATTTCGTCGGTAGCTACCGTGTCGTTTTCATTGATTATAGGGATAGCCCCAAAGCCAATCAAACGGAAAAGCGTGTTTTCGAGGTGTGCTCTGCGTACGGGATTTTCAACGTCGTCGCCCGTAATTAAAATTTGTGCGACAGTATGATTATATTCACCGAAGAGCTTATCGTATACATACATAAGCTCACACTGACCAACGGCTGCTGCCACCTGTTTTGAGGGCACGTCCTCAGGGCGTGAAGAAAGACCGAGCTTACCCACTCCCATTGCAATTGCGCCGGACGACACAAGCAACACCTCGTGCCCTGCGTTCTGCAAATCGGAAATAACTTCACAAAGCTTGCCCACCCGGCGTATATTCAATTTTCCGTTTGGGTACGTTAGCGTTGACGTACCAACCTTTACTACAATCCTCATATTTTTATCTAAAATACAACTTTTTTGCCGTTCCGTCAATAAATTTCTTTAAAAAGTATTGCTGTAACGCTTAAAACGGCAGAGCGTTAATTGCCCTGCCGCAGTATAAAATGTTCTTTAATCAAACGATGCCATGAGCCATCATTGCAGTGGCAACTTTTATAAAGCCGGCAATATTCGCACCCATAACGTAGTTACCCTCGTAACCGTACTCCTTTGCGGCATTGTCGATATTGTGATAGATATTGACCATGATATTTTTAAGCTTTGCGTCCACCTCTGCGAACGACCAGAACATTCTGCCGGACGACTGTGCCATTTCAAGCGCAGACGTAGCCACGCCGCCCGCATTTGCTGCCTTTGCGGGAAGGAATACAATCCCGCTCTTTTGGAATACCTCTATTGCTTCGAGCGTGGACGGCATATTGGCGCCCTCCGCAACATATTTAACACCGTTTTTAACAAGCAACCCGGCTGATTCGGCGTCTATTTCGTTCTGCGTTGCGCAAGGCAGGGCTACGTCGCAGGGTATGGACCATATGCCTTTGCAACCTACGTGATACTCGGCGCCGCTCACTCTTTCGGCATATTCCTTTATTCTCCCGCGCTTTACTTCCTTTATATCTTTTATGATATCGAGTTTAATTCCGTCGGGGTCGTAGATATAGCCGTTGGAATCGTACATTGCCACAACCTTTGCACCGAGGCTCTGCGCCTTTTCGCAAGCATAAATCGCAACATTGCCCGAACCAGAAATTACAACCGTTTTTCCGTTAAAACTGTCGCCGCGCATTTTGAGCGCTTCTTCGGTGATATACACAAGCCCATAGCCCGTCGCTTCCGTTCTTACGAGACTTCCACCATAAGTAAGCCCCCTGCCGGTAAGCACCCCAACGTGTTCATCGCGTATTCTCTTGTACTGACCGAAAAGATATCCTATCTCTCTTCCGCCCACGCCTATATCTCCGGCGGGAACGTCGGTATCGGCGCCAATATGCCTATAAAGCTCGGTCATAAAGCTCTGGCAGAACGCCATAACCTCCCTGTCGCTCTTTCCCTTCGGGTCAAAGTCGGAACCGCCCTTGCCTCCGCCTATGGGCAGACCCGTTAGGCTGTTTTTGAGAATTTGTTCCAAACCGAGGAACTTGATTATTGAAAGGTTTACGGAAGGATGGAACCTTAAACCGCCCTTATAAGGTCCGATTGCACTGTTGAACTGAACTCTGTAGCCCTTGTTTACCTGCACCTTGCCATTGTCGTCCACCCAGGGAACGCGGAACATTATAACTCTTTCCGGCTCTACAAATCTCTCCAATAACCCAGCCGCCTCATATTCGGGATGCTTTTCAACAATAGGGGCAAGAGTCGTTAAAATTTCAGTTGCCGCCTGATGAAATTCCGGCTCGTTCGGATTCTGTTTTTTGAGGTTTTCCAACACTTTATCTACGTATTTCATAAATACTCCTTTATACGTTTATGCGCATAATTATATAAATTTTATTTATGGACATTATAACATAGGCTTAATTTTTTATCAATCAATAGCGCGCGCAGATACTATTCCGATAACTTATACATAGTATAAACTACACTTATAGTTTGGGGGCTAAATTTGCCTTACCGTCGGAAAATTATCTGCTTTATGTCCAATATAAAAATTCAGACTATGTGCAACAAATATTAACATATGCAAATTGCTGAATTAGCAAGGCTTGGGGGAGGGCAGGTTTTCTCACGTTTTTATAAAAAAAGAACGCAAGTTTGTTCAACTTACGTCCCACTTGGCGCAGAGAAGAGGATTTGAACCTCCGGACGGGTATCAGCCGCCACACGATTTCCAATCGTGCGCCTTAAGCCACTCAGCCATCTCTGCATCGTTGCCCGGCATTTTTCAGCCCAGCTATTTAATGATATAAAATTTCTTTGAAAAAATCAAGTATTTTTATTATTTCTCAACGATTTTATCTCAAAATTTATTAACTTATAGTCACAGGACGGCATAATCCGTAAGCAAAAGCTTATCAAGAGCGCGGAAGTTTTCTGGGTAAGCGTTTTCTCCGCGATATCTGATTATTTTGCCGTCGGAAAATTTTATTGAAAGTTCCCAAATACGCTCGCTTAAGCACCGCTCCTTAATTAAGTACCTCTTCTTCCACTTATTTACGTGCAATCCACTGAACGCAACCAAAAATTCTTTCTTTTTGCCGCCGTAAAACCGCAGCAGTTCACCCGTGACGTGCCTTTTATAATATCCAACGTCGCTGCCGTCGGCTCTTACCACGATGTTTACAGCACGAAGATATTTATTTGTTGAAAATGATATTTCCGTGAACTGCTGCATACGCTTGTCAAAACCGTTTATTCTTTTGCTTATCATATTTTTATCCTCTTTTAATTATATTTTAAGGCATAAATATGACGAAAAACGTCATATTTAAAAATAAATTTAAAGTTGACAGCAAAATTTTTATATGATAAAATCATCTATATGAAAGTTCTAAAAAAACAAAGAAACAGTAAGATGTGCATTATGTGCGGACTTGACAATGAGTACGGAGTGCGCGCGCCTTTCTATTCGATGGAGGACGGAACCGTTACCACTCTCTTCTCCTACCGCGAACAGCATCAGAGTTACCCGGGCAGGGTTCACGGCGGACTTATAACGGCAATGCTGGATGAACTTGGGCTTAGGGCGCTTTGGGCGACGGAGCTTGACGAAAAAACATTCGGAGTTACGCTGTCGCTTGAAACAAAGTACAGAAAACCCGTACCCTACGGTGTGGAGCTTTTGGGGCACGGAAAGATAGTTAAGGATACGGGTAATTTTTTAACCGCAGAAACGCGCATACTTGACAGGGACGGGCAGGTGCTTGCCAACGGCATAATCAAGTACGTAAAGCTCGATCCGCAGAAGATTCAGGCAGGAGTTGTAACGCACGAGGAAATGTGTTACCTGATTGACGACGGGATATCCGAAATCGATATATAAAATTGCATTATAAAAGCCTCCGGACAATCCGGAGGCTTTATGGTTTTTACGGGAATTATGAAACAACGCGTATCACAGCCGCCACGCGCGTTTCGGTTAAATCTTTATCTATTGCCGCTACAGCCTTTTTTATATTGGACTCGCGCGTGGAATGCGTAACCAAAATAAGGTTGACTGCACCTTCCTTGTCGTTCCCATCGATATCCTGCACTACCTGCGCAACGCTTATGCCATATTTGCCGAGAACAGACGTAACCTTTGAAAGCTCGCCCGCCTTGTCGGCGGCAAGAAATCTAAGATAATAAGCGCTTTGGAAATTTGTTATAAATTTGGTATCGGGAGCGGCGGTTTCGGTGTTTTCAAATGTGGAATACCTGTGCTGTGTGTGGGTTGCGCAATAGATTACGTCGCCTACAATCGCACTGCCTGTGGGAAGCGCGCCTGCGCCGCGACCGTATAACATAACGTCCCCCACGCTGTCGCCCGTGATATAGACGGCATTATAGCTGTCGTTTACGCTTGCAAGCGGATGATTTACTCGTACAAAAGAAGGATGCACACGGACTTCAACTCCCTTTTCGGAATCCTTGCCTATGGCAAGAAGCTTAATCACGTAGCCAAGCTTTTTGCCGTAAGCTATGTCCACGGGAGAAATGTTTGTGATGCCCTCGCGATAAATTTCGGTGTAGGGTATTTTTTTATTGAAACAGATGCTGGAAAGAATGGAGAGCTTATAAGTTGCGTCATATCCATCCACGTCCGAAGTGGGATCGGCTTCGGCATAGCCGAGAGCCTGCGCTTCCTTTATTACTTCCCCGTACGACTTGCCGTCGTTGGTCATCTTTGTGAGAATATAATTGGTGGTGCCGTTGATAATGCCTATAAGGGAAGTTATTTTGTTGCCCTGAAGGTTATCCAAAAGAGCGCGTATTACGGGAACGCCGCCTACGCATGTTGCTTCATAGAACAAACCTACGTGATTGTGCTTTGCGGCTTTTTCAAGCTCGTAGCCGTATTTGCAGTAGAGTTCCTTGTTGGAAGTTACAACCGACTTGCCGGCATTCAACGCGGCAAGGACGTAGGATTTTGCAGGTTCAACGCCGCCCATTACCTCTATAATAATATCAACCTCTGGATTAGAGCAAACCTCTGAAATGTTTGAGGCTACTTTGCTTTCATCGACGCCGAGGGCATGAATACGCTCCTTGCGCACTTCGAGAACGGACTCTACAGATATATCTACACCGTGGGTCTGAATATATTTTTGTCTGTGCTCGGTAAGGATTTTATATGTTCCTCCGCCCACAACGCCGAGTCCCAAAATGGCAACGCCGACTTTTTTCATTTTTTTGCCTCCGTACAATTGAGATTATATAGATAGTTCAATCCGTTCAATGTAAGCAACTTGTCTACCTCGTCAATGCAAGAAATTTCTTTGGCTATCACTTCGGAAAAGCCGCCGGTTGCAATAACCTTTACGTTCTCGCACTTCATTTCACGTTTGATCCTTTTGACAAGATATTCAACCAGCCCGGCAAAGCCGTAAAAAATTCCGGACTGCATATTGGTTACGGTATTTTTACCTATAACCCTTTCAGGGCGCTCTATTTCCACCCTCGGAAGTTTTGCCGTGCCGTTTACAAGACTGTCAAGCGAACCTTTTATGCCCGGAGCTATTACACCGCCTATAAAATGACCGCGCTCATCGATTACGTTAAAAGTTGTTGCCGTTCCGAAATCCACCACAATCAAAGGATAGCCGTATTTTTTAACCGCAGCTACGTTGTTGACAACCCTGTCGGCGCCTACTTCCTTTGCGTCGTCAACCTTTAAATTCAAACCCGTTTTAAGACCGGGTCCAAGCATAAGCGGCTTAATTTGCAGATATGTACGGCACATCCTGTCGAGCGTATAATCCAAAGACGGCACAACCGACGAAATTATTCCGCCGGTAATCTGCTCCGCTTCTATTCCGTTATTGTTTAAAATGGATATGAGTTGAACGCCGTATTCATCGGAAGTGCGCTTGTGCTCGGTAGCTATGCGGAAGCTGAGTTTAAGCGTTTGCCCGTCAAATACGGCATATTTTATATTGGTATTGCCTACGTCAAGACAAAGTATCATTTAACACCTTCGGAGTCCGCGCTGTGCGCCGAATTCAGCGTGGCTTCCGCCACAAAATCATTTTGAGCCGTGCTGTTTGCCGCTTTCTTGGGGGCTATCTTTTTGCCTATTTTCTGTAAAACCATTACATATATGGGTACAAGAATAAAGCAAGCCGCCAACTCAATAGGAAAATAGATGGCTATAGCTACCTCAAAAAGTTGGCTGAAAATACCCAATGCGTTGCCCGTCCAAATATTCACGGCAGAAATATATAAGACAGTATTCGTTACGGAGCCGACCACACCTGCAATTGCCGCGGGCAATTTTTCCTTTATGAATTTATTTTTACATTTTCCGAAAAGCCGCGAAAGCCCGAAGTATGTCCAATAGGCGGTCACACCGATAAACATACGGGGCAAAACGCTGATCAGCGGATTTGCATAAAATACGAACGAGGGTAATATCAAGCAAAACAGGCAGCTTGCAAACCCAAGCAATGTGCCTCCGAGAAAGCTCTTGTGCCAATCGTCGTAAATACTCAAGGCTATAGAAACGGGAAGCGATAAAATGCAAGCCGTCACTCCCACTCCCGCCAACAACGTGCTCTCAAGAATAAAAAGCACGAAAATGAGCGCAGCCATTACACCGACAAACGCGATAAAATGCGCCTTGTCCTTTTTCATAAAAACCTCCGTCGGGTTCCGTATGGATACCCGCAGCAAAAAATATTATACTTTAACACGGTCGGATTGACAGATATCCGCCGAAAGTACCTTAAAAATATGCTTTATTATAACATCTGCAAAAAAGTTTGGCAAGCGATTGAGCGCAGTGTAACATTTTAACGAAAAAATAAATATTATTTAATATAAACTATACTGCACGCACTCCATACAATATTACATACGCCGTGCAGCTTTATCAAAGGAGGAATTATGAACATTTTTTCGCAGTTTTGCGGCAACAACGGATGCCTTTGGATTTTGATCCTTTTACTTCTTGCGGCAAGTTGCAGCGGTAACGGGATAGAAAGCGTACTTGCAGGAAGCTGTACGCCCATACTTATAGCGCTGGTATACAGCATGTGGAGGAACGGTACGCTTGCAAATTTGCTCTACGGAAGCAACAACGGTTGCGGTTGCGGATGCAACGGCTGAGCCATAAGCAAACCAAAAGGGGTGCCCGCGGGCGCCCCTTTAATTTTGTTTTTTTAAAAGATACCCATATACAGCCGCAACCGTTTTAGCATCGGAAATTTCTCCGTTTTCAATCATTTCCCGCACGCGCTCCAAGGGAACGAACGAGAGATTCAAAAATTCGCCGTCATCCAGCTTTTGCGCAATATATATTGCGTTTTTTGCAAAAAACAGATGAATGATTTCGTCGGTATATCCAGGCGAAGGATATATAAAACCGAGCGGCTCCATTTCTGCGCGGTATCCCGTTTCTTCTTCAAGTTCCCGTACTGCCGCGGCGACAGGCTCCTCTCCTTCGTTTATCATTCCGGCGGGAATTTCATACAATTCTTTGCCATAGGCATAGCGGAATTGCTTTACAAGCAGAACTTTGCCGTCATTTATAAAAAGCACCGCCGCACCGCCCGCATGGCGGACAATCTCTCTTTTGGCGGCGCTTCCGTTAGGCAGGCGGACGTCGTCCACAACAAGATTGAGAATTTTTCCACGGTAAATGGTTTTTCCGCCTGTCTTTTCTTCCTTAAAACTCATAAAAGCTGCTCGTACGAAGTAATTTCACGAAGAAGATTAGCCAAAGTATCGCTTACGCATTTATTGTAGAGCGCATAATAATTATATCCGCATATAAGTGCGTTTATCAGGGCAACGTTTTCGTTTTTTATCGCCTCGAAAAGCTGAGTAAGCATTGCCATGCCACCCGCCTTTTCCTCTTCGGGAATGTTGCGGTTGGTGGATATATTTTGCTTTTCTTCGGAAATGGACAAATCAAGCGCCGAAATTAAACCGGTTTTTGCGGAATTTAGCGTGATACCGTTCCCCGACAAAGCCGACGGCTCTTTAAGTTCTTCGGAGAACACTTCGGCTATTGCGTCCTGCATACCCTTTACAACCGTATCGCAAAATGCATGATAGCTTGCAAAATAGCTGCCGTCTTCGGGGAAATATATTCTTAAAAACTCGTTGAAATCCAACGTTTCCTTGTCAAATTCAACAAAAAGGCAAAAGCAAAAGGCAAGCCTGCGGTCTATCTGTTGAGGCAAAATGCAGTAGCTGCGCTTGTAGATCCCGTCGGTTTGGGTGACAAGACATTGCGCGCGGGTTGCAGGATAGTTGAAATTTTGGGTTACCTCGGCGAACAGGGCGTACAGATCGGGACAGTTTACTATACATTTTAAAAGATCCCGTATTTTAGAAGTCGCCATAATAAATTTACAGTTTTTAATTTCTTCGCACTTTTCAAAAAACGATAAAACCTGCTCTTTTGTGCCCATAATTTTTTCCTTATCGATATATTTTTTTTATTATAACATACATTTAATGAAATTTGAATTAATTTTTAAACAAATATCTTGATTTTCGCAAAAATATTATGTATAATGTTTTCACGTTTAATTTTTGGTATAAAATAAATAATTATGTTGAATACCGGCGAAACTTCGATAAACAAGTTAATAATTTTGTTTGTTTTCGATAAAATGGAGAGCGCGCTTTCCGAGCGCACCATAGTCGATATGTGTACCTCCTCCAACTCGTGGATGGGATATATGGACTGTGTGAACGTTATCCATAAGCTTATCGACGACAATTTTATTTATGCCGTAAACGAGGGCGAGGACACCCTTTACACCATTACCCCAGACGGCAGGGAGACGCTGGCAAATTTTTATATAAATATACCCAAGAGCGTGCGCGAAGAAATTTCCATATTCGTTAAAAAGAACAGCGCGCGTTACAGAAACCGTCAGGAATGCCACAGCGACTACTACCAGAATATGGACGGAACCTATACCGTTGCCCTAAAAATTTTAGCGCCTGTCCAGCCGCTGCTGGACTTGAAATTTGTTGTTCCCGATAAAAAGACGGCAAAGACAATATACAAAAAATGGGAAGAAAAAGCCGCCGACCTGTACTCGGTCATTTACGAAAATTTGTGCGATTAGGAGAAAAATAATGTTTACATACGCCACTTCGGGAACGTGTTCCAGACAAATAATTTTTGACGTAAAGGACAATAAGCTCTACAATGTTAAATTTATGAGCGGCTGCAGCGGCAACTTGCAGGGTATTGCAAAGCTTGTTGAGGGCAGAGATTTGGACGAAGTTGAAAAATTGCTTGCCGGCATAAGATGCCGCAACGGCACATCCTGCCCCGACCAGCTTTCCAAGGCAATTGCAGCCTACAAAAAAGCTCAGGAAAACAAATAATTACAAAAAACGGCGGTTGATACTCTTCCGCCCCTCCCAAAAATATCAGCGGCGGATATTTCCGCCGCTTTTTCATACGCTTGTCAAAACGCTATAAAAATCACTCATATCGCCGTTTATGTCAAAATAATAACACCTTCCCGCATAGCCGTTTTCGGAGTTATAGCGCACAACATTAAAACCGGTGTATTCCGCGGCCACCTGCACGAGAAGCTTTTCAAAAGGCATTTCGCTGTAATACAGTTTTTGCCCGAAACAAAACTCAACCCACAGTCCCCTATTCATTGCACTGCGCGTTTCGTCATTGAGGCTAACGCCGAATGCGGGCATCTGCCTTGCGCCTGCAAGCATATTTTTAAACCCGTTTATAACGAGCTTAAATCCAATTTGCGATGGAAGAAGACACGATTGCAAGCCGTTGCGGTAAATATCTATTTCGCCGACTTCGTCAAAGATTTCCGATATAGTCATTTCCATATTCATATTTTTTTACGGATTTGTATTTTTATTCCTTTGCGGACAGATATTCATCGATAGCTTTTGCAGCAGTTTTTCCCGCGCCCATTGCCAAAATTACCGTTGCCGCGCCCGTAACGGCGTCACCGCCGGCGTATACTCCCTCTTTGGAAGTTTGCCCGGTGTTCTCTTCCACTATTATTCCGCCGTGCCGGTTGACTTCAAGCCCTTCGGTAGTGTTTTTGATAAGCGGGTTGGGACTGGTTCCGATAGCCATTATAACACAGTCCGCATCGATAATATATTCGCTGCCGGCAACCTCTACGGGACGGCGGCGCCCTTTTTCATCCGGCTCACCGAGTTCGCATTTTATCACTGTGATACCGCAAACGTAGCCGTTTTGGGGATCGCGGCGGTCGTCGGGATTGTTGTAGCCCAAAATTTCAACGGGATTGCGCAAAAGCTCAAACCTGATTCCCTCTTCTTCCGCATGTTCAACCTCTTCCTTCCTTGCAGGAAGCTCTTCCATTGAGCGGCGATAGATAATGCGGACCTCGGCGCCCAGACGTAGAGCCGTACGCGCGGCGTCCATGGCAACATTCCCGCCGCCGATTACGGCAACTTTTTTTGCATGCATTATGGGGGTGTGCGCACCTTCACGATATGCTTTCATCAGATTGGAACGGGTTAAAAATTCGTTTGCGGAATATACGCCCTTCAACGATTCCCCGGGTATGCCCATAAACCGCGGCAAACCTGCGCCGCTGCCGACGAACACAGCCTCATATCCCTCTCCGAACAGCTCGTCGACCGTGAGAGTTTTGCCTATAACTACATTTGTCTGAATGTCAACTCCGTATTTTTTTAAGGTTTCAACTTCTTTTTGTACTATTGTCTTCGGCAAACGGAATTCCGGAATGCCGTATACAAGTACACCGCCGGCTATATGCAGAGCTTCGAAAACCGTAACTTTATAACCTTTTTTTGCAAGGTCACCCGCACAGGTCAATCCCGAAGGACCCGAACCGACCACGGCAACTTTATGCCCGTTTGGCTCGGGGACAGCTATATCGCCCGAAAAATTTACATTATGATAATCGGCAACAAAACGCTCGAGCCTGCCTATCCCAACCGGTTCAAACTTGATTCCGAGGGTGCACTTGCTCTCGCACTGGGTCTCCTGCGGACAAACCCGCCCGCACACCGCAGGCAGAGACGAACTTTTTGAGATGATCTGATAGGCACCCTCAAAATCGTTTTGTTTTACCTTTGCAATAAATTCCGGAATGGAAATATTCACAGGGCACCCCTCCACGCAGGGGCGGTTTTTGCAATTCAGGCAGCGCTGAGCTTCGGATACTGCTGTTTTATCGTCGTATCCCAGCGCCACTTCGCCGAAATTACGGGCGCGGACTTCGGGGTTTTGCACGGGCATAGGATGTTTTTTAGGTTGCAGAGCCATCAGTTTGCCTCCTTTTTAAAGAGATTGCAGAACGCGTCTCTTTCGCGTTTTTCAAAGTCGGCATACATTGAGGAGCGAGCCATTGCTTCGTCAAAATCAACCTCAAAGCCATTGAAATCCGGTCCGTCCACACAGGCAAATTTGGTCTTTCCTCCAACGGTCAGGCGGCAGCCACCGCACATTCCCGTGCCGTCGATCATTATGGGATTCATCGATACGGTCGTGGGGATATTATAGGGTCTCGTTGTGGCGACCACAAACTTCATCATAATGAGAGGTCCTATTGCAATCACCTCGTCATAGCGCTCGCCGCTTTCGATTGTCTCCTTTAAAGGCAAAGTTACAACGCCCTGCTTACCGTAACTGCCGTCGTCGGTCATTACGGTGAGCTTGCTTGAACAAGCTTTAAATTCATTCTCCAAAATAAGCAAATCTTTATTTCTGAAACCTATAACAGAATGTACCTCGGCGCCCTGCTCATATAGCTTTTGAGCTACAGGAAGGGCAATTGCACAACCAACGCCTCCGCCTACGATACAAACTTTTTTAAGTCCCTCGGTTTTTGTGGCGCAGCCGAGAGGTCCCACAAAATCGGCAATAAACTCCCCCTCGTTCTTTTGGTTAAGGCGCATCGTAGTGCCGCCAACTATCTGAAATATAATTTTAACAGTGCCTTTTTCACGATTATAGCCGGCAACGGTAAGTGGAATCCTTTCGCCGTCGTCGTCCACGCGGAGTATTATAAACTGCCCCGCCTGCGCCTTTTTTGCAACGAGCGGTGCATAAATATCCATCATTGTGACGGTGGGATTGAGTTCCCGTTTATTAAGAATCCTGTACATTGTTCCAAACCTTTTTATAGCTTTTTATACGTTTTATAAGGTAGAACGGAAATGGAGAATCGAACTCCGTGGCATACACGGTTTTGCGCACAACGCCCTCTTGCAGGCGGTTATGCCTGCCCAAAGGCGCAGTTACAACGTCTCCTGCCGTCACTTCTTCAAAGTCGCACAAATACCAATACGTTAAGCCAACCACGTTTGGGTCGTCAACAAATTCAACTGCGGCAAAATAGTACCTATCTACCATAATAAGAATATTATATCAATATATATACATAAATGCAATAAAATATAAAAAATTTTTTATCGTGTAATCTATAAAAAATATGCACACCACGCGCAGATTCGGGAGTGCATATTATTTTATGTCTAAATTAATTTTTAAACGAACACTTAAATGTTATTCGTAATCCACCACGTCCGTCCAGCGGTGCAGCAGCTCCCGTTCGCCGTCCTGAGCTTTTACAAGGCGGCTGGCGGCAACGATGGGAATCCAGCGCTGAACGTACTGGATTGCCGTATCGCTCTTTTTGCAGTACAGTTTAAGATATTTTTCGGCAAGCTGCGGATTGGAAATATAGAACAGCATATAGCTGCGGGCGACGTCAGCCGAGGAGTTTCCCTGCGTAGCGTGCGACCAGTCTATTATATACGGCGTGCCGTCAGCCGTGATTATTATATTTGTGGGATTGAAGTCACCGTGGCACAGATTGTTGTGGCGGGGCATAGAATCCAAACGGGTATGCAGTTCGTATCTGGTTGTTGCGTCGAGGTCTGTTTTGGAAATTTTTGCGTTAAACTTTTCCCTCATTCTGTTGAGCATAGGTACTTTATGGCTGAGAACGTCCATCTGTAAATCTATAAAGAAGTTAAGATATTCATCCTCCTTTCCGGGGTTAGAATCCATAAGCGATTGCAGGGTTGTGCCTTCGATATAATCAAGTATTATAGCCCACTTGCCTCCAACGGTTTCAACCGAACGAAGCTTTGGAATGTTAAGATTCGTTTCCTCCACGCGCGCGTGGTTGAGAGCCTCGTTCAAAATATCAGCCTTTGAGTATTCGGCGTCAAATCTTTTTATAAGACAATCGCCGCTCCTTAAAATCTGCTTGTGTTCGCGGGTTAAAATAAGTTCTTCGTTATTCATTTTTTCCTCCATTATTTCCGTAATACGCATTGAGATACATCTGCCTGATTTCCTCCACAAGCGGATATCTCGGATTCGCGCCCGTGCATTGGTCGTCAAACGCATTTTCCGACATTTCGTCTAATTTAGCTAAAAATTCCTCTTCCTCTATGCCGTAATCTTTTATCGTGCGTCTTATGCCCGTTTTTTCTTTGAGCGCGTCAATTGCCTTTATAAGATTTTCAACCTTTTCGTCGTCAGTCTTGCCGCCGAGATTGAGCGCTTCGGCAATTTCGGCATACCGACGCTTTGTATGCGGATAGGCATATTGGCTGAATGTGCCCATTTTGGTGGGAACTTCAGCGGCGTTGAATCTTATGACTTCATCCAAAAGAAGCGCGTTGGCAATGCCGTGCGGCAAATGAAAATATGCGCCGAGCTTGTGCGCCATGGAATGGCAAACTCCCAAAAACGCGTTGGCGAACGCCATGCCTGCAATAGTTGCCGCGTTTGCCATTTTTTCGCGGGCGACGGCGTTTGCTCCGTCGGCGTAAGCTGCAGGCAAATACTCAAATATTATTTTAAGCGCGTGAATCGCAAGCCCGTCCGTAAAATCGCTTGCCATCACCGAGACGTATGCTTCTATTGCGTGGGATACCGCGTCGATACCCGAGGCGGCAGTCAACCCCTGCGGCGCAGACATATGCAAATCAACGTCCACTATAGCCATATCCGGCAACAGCTCATAGTCTGCAAGAGGATATTTTACGCCTGTTTTTTCATCGGTGATAACGGCAAAAGGAGTAACCTCGGAACCCGTTCCGGCGGAAGTGGGGACGGCAACAAAATAAGCCTTTTCGCCCATCTTGGGGAAAGTATAAATTCTCTTCCTGATATCCGAAAAGCGCATCGCCATATCGGCAAAGTCAACTTCCGGGTGCTCGTAAAGCACCCACATTATTTTTGCTGCGTCCATAGCGCTTCCGCCACCCAGCGCAATTATCACGTCGGGCTTAAAGGCAGCCATAAGCTTTGCGCCGTTCTTGGCGCTTTGAAGCGTCGGATCAGGCATTATGTCTGAAAAAGTACTATGCAAAATGCCAATTTCATTCAATTTTTCGGTTATACGGCTTGTAAAACCGCTTTCGGCGAGAAATTTATCTGTAACTATAAACGCGCGCTTTTTATCCATAACGGTCTTTAATTCTTCCAACGCCACGGGTAAACAGCCGCGTTTAAAATAAATTTTTTCGGGTGCGCGGAACCAAAGCATATTCTCCCTCCTATGCGCAACAGTCTTTATGTTAAGCAAATTTTTTATTCCGACATTCTCGGAAACGGAGTTGCCGCCCCAGCTTCCGCACCCCAGCGTGAGCGACGGCGCAAGCTTAAAATTATATAAATCACCTATGCCGCCGTGGGACGAGGGGGTGTTTATGAGTATGCGGCAAGTTTTCATATTTTCGGAAAACTTTTTGATTTTGTCCCCGCATTTCCTCACGTCGATATAGAGCGAGGACGTATGACCTATGCCGCCGTCCGAAACAAGTCTGTCAGCTTTTTCGAGGGCGTCGTCAAAACTCTTTGCGCGATACATAGCCAGCACCGGGGAAAGTTTTTCGTGGGCGAACTCCTCAGAAATATCAACGCTCTCCACTTCTCCTATTAAGATTTTTGTGTTTTCGGGGACGTCAACGCCTGCCAGCGCCGCGATTTTATGGGCGCTTTGACCTACAATCTTTGCATTTACCGAACCGTTTATGATTATCGTCTTTCTTACTTTATCTATCTCCTCACCGCGCAAAAAATAACAACCGCGGGCGGCAAATTCCGATTTGACCTTATCGTAAATTTTATCCGAAACGATTACGGACTGCTCCGAAGCGCATATCATACCGTTATCAAAAGTTTTTGAATGAATAACCGAGCTTACGGCAAGCAAAACATTGCAGCTTTCATCGAAGATTGCAGGCGTATTGCCTGCGCCAACGCCTATTGCGGGCTTCCCGCTTGAATATGCGGCGCGCACCATTCCGGGTCCGCCCGTCGCTAAAATCGTGTCGGACTCTTTCATCAGAATATTCGTCATTTCCAGCGACGGAACATCAATCCAGCCTATTATTCCTTTGGGTGCGCCGGCTTCTATTGCGGCTTCGTAAATCACCTTGGCTGCGGCTATCGTGGACTGCTTAGCCCTGGGGTGAGGGCTTAAAATGCAGCCGTTGCGGGTTTTTAAACAGATCAACGTTTTGAATATTGCCGTTGACGTGGGGTTTGTTGTTGGTATTATAGCGGCGATTACTCCTATCGGTTCGGCATATTTGGCTATACCGTAGGCGGCGTCCTCTTCTATAATCCCGCAGGTCTTTTCGTTTTTATATTTGTTGTAAATATACTCGGAAGCAAAGTGATTTTTTATCACCTTATCTTCCATTACTCCCATTCCCGTCTCTTCCACTGCAAGCTTGGCAAGGGAAATCCTCTCCCTGTTCGCCGCCGCAGCACATGCCTTAAATATGGCATCAACTTTTTCCTGCGGAAATTCGGAGTACTCCAGCTGCGCTCTTTTTGCCCTTTCGATAACTTTTGCAAGTTCTTCCGGGCAGTCGCAAATATGATATTCTTGTTTGAACTGCATGCCTGCTCCTTTATGCTTATTTAATTTTGTAGCCGTTTGATAAAGATTTTATTCTTTATTCGATATAATTATATCGATATATAAATATCTTTCAAAGAATTGAAATCAAAAAATTACAAATTCCCTAAGAGTGTTAAATTCTGCCAAAATCTGTACGATTGAAAACTGCGCGTACAGTAAAAATTGCTACTTTATACCTTGTTATTGCTTGACAAAGAAATTTAAATTTATTATAATTTGCTTGTTTTTGCGGACGTGGCGAAATTGGCAGACGCGCAGGTTTCAGGTTCCTGTGGGAGACCATGGGGGTTCAAGTCCCTTCGTCCGCACCACTTTGAGCGTAAGTTGAACCATTCGGCTTGCGTTCTTTTTTTGTGAACACTTGCATTTCTTCTGTTTTTATGGTATAATTCCTGCAATAAGCAAAAAACGATGTTTGGGAAGAAAAAATAAATTATAAGCTTACGGGATTTATTATGAAAAAAGGGAAAAAGTACTCATCGGGAAAAATCCGCATTTATACGTTTTTGCGTTCCGGATTATTTTACGCTTTGTTGGCGTTTGCCGCAACGTTTGCATTTTCTTTATCAAGTTTGGCTGCAAATATTTATTTCTATGCCGTGAATCCGGAAGCCAAAACTCTTACAGATATGCTGCTTTCGCTTGCCGCCACTTTTATAACGGGCTTCGGCACATATAAATCAAGCAAAAATTTAACTTACGCCTTTAAATATCGCCGCATCGTCACGCCTGATTCAATAAAAAAAGAAATCAACGACAATATCCCCGCAAATATGACGCCTTCATACGGCAAAAACGGCTATGTTTGGAAAAAGTTCAATAACGAGTATTACCTTAGTTCCGACTTGGTTGACGACTTTTTGCGAGACAATTCCCAAAAACTCACGCTGAAAATCTATCCTAAAAAGTCCAGAATGAGCGAAGACCAAAAATGGACGATATTTCACGTTGTAAATAAAAAACTCAGGCACGGAAAAAATATTTTCAACAGCAATCTCGTAAAATTGCGCAGCGATTTGCTTTGCGACGATTTATTGAATAACCCCACCGTTATCGTGCAAAAAACAGATTATTTTTATAATATAACTTCCAACGACCTTATATATTCCCGTATTCTCGACGGAGATTATTCCAAAATTTTTGAAGGAAAAGCCATGACCGTAGACGGCGGCAAATTTCTCTACAGCCTTTCGGACAGCCCTGCCGCAAATATTATAGGCGCCACAACTTTGGCAATCACCTCCGACGGATACGCCATAATAAACGTGCAAAACACTCATAACGACATAAATAACGGTTGTCTCGTTCCAAGCGGTTCAGGTTCAGCCGATTTTGACGACCTGAAAGCATTTAAAATTAAAAATAAAACGGCGCTAAAAAAATCAGAAATCGACAAAGCGCGGAAAGAAATGGAAAACGCAAAAAAGGACTATACAGAAACGAAAAATAATATTTACGGAAAGTACACAAGCGCCGTGGAAGCGCTTAAAGGCGATAATAACGCGGAAATTTCAGCTTATGTTGCCAACGCCGAAACCGAAGCCGAAGAGCTGAAAGGTTACGAGAAAGCAGCAAAAAATTATTTGCAGAAACGTGAACATTATAAATATATTAAAAAGACGCGTAACTACGAGATTGGGTTTAAACCTTTTTTAACAAAAGCAATGGAGCGCGAACTGAGTGAAGAGAGCCATATCCCCGCAAAAAACATTATAAAAACGGAAATTTGCGGATACATAAGAATTTTGGAGCGCGGCGGGAAACCGGATTTTTTTGGAATTACTTTCCTCTCCTGCACGAAAGAAGAAGCGGAAGATTTATTTATCCGCAAAAAAACAGAAGTTGTTTACGAGGAAATAAAAAAGAACAGGGATATTATGGACTTCGATGAGGTATATTGCCAGCATTACGTGCCGGTGGCTGAATTGTTCAATAAAAAAACTATCAACGAACTTTCGCAAAAAAATCCCGCGTCTTTGCAGCTTCATTGCCTTGAAAATATTATTTTGAGAAACAAACAACTTTTAATTGATAACGGAATCAAAATAGACTGACTTAATTGCACGAACAGCCCCGCTTATGGCTTTACCCATAAGCGGGGCTGTTTAATTTACAGAGCTGCGCCGAGCGTTCAAAGCAAAGCCTTGAGACTCGCCTCTATTGCCTCCGGTTTGGTTGTGGGGGCAAATCTCTCCACAACTTTCCCCTCCCTGTCAACTAAAAACTTGGTAAAATTCCATTTGATGTATTTGCCGAATGATCCGCGCTTTTGTGATTTGAGATAGGCATAGAGAGGCTCCTCATTTTTACCGTTCACTTCGATTTTTGCAAATTGTGTAAACGTTACACCGTAGCGGGTTTGGCAGAATGAAACAATTTCGCCCTCGGTGCCCAGTGCCTGATGTCCGAATTGGTTGCAGGGGAAATCGAGTATTTCAAGCCCCTGTTCCTTATATTTTTCGTAAAGCTCCTGCAAGCCGGCGTACTGCGGGGTAAAGCCGCAGCCTGTTGCGGTGTTTACAATCAAAAGCACCTTGCCCTTATACTCAGATAGCGCCACCTCCCGTTTGTTAATGTCTTTTACGGTAAAATCATATATGCTCGACATATCGGTCTCCTTTTAAATTTATATTTGATACAATTTAATTGTAGTCCGTTTTAGTTTAAACGTCAAAGAAATCCGCGTGAAATTTCTACTTACGGTAGAGTTGCGCAACGTGAAAGAAAGTATCTTGCTTTTCAGAGGGACGAAATATATAATCATTATTGACGGAGGAAGAAAAAATATGACTTTCGGAGAAAAAATAAAAAAACTGAGAACGGAAAACAATCTCACACAGGAACAGCTTGCCGAAAAACTATACGTGACCCGCACAGCCGTTTCAAAATGGGAAACGGACAGAGGTTTGCCGGCAATAGACACGCTGAAAGAGATTGCGGAACTCTTTAACGTAAGTCTTGACAGCTTGATTTCGGACGATGACGTTAAAAGCAAAAAGCTTGCCGACGAAAAACGGGCAAGAATATTTTATATAGTGGCGATTGCGTTTCTTGCGCTTACGGTGGGCTTTACGCTGACCGCATACTTCACTTCAAATAAATATTTTGCCATAGGAAGCTGCTTGGCGACGGCAGCCTACGTAGTGTTTGCCTTGCTCTCCCGCCCCAAATACAAGCGGATGGCTGCAAAAAAAGTGATTTTACCCTATATAATTTCGCGGCTGGTAATTTTGGCGGCTGTAACCGGAGCTATAATTTACGCGTTGGTTACGCTGTAGCAAAACAGCGGAGAGACTTTCTCCGCTGTTTTATTTTATTCAAGCGACTCCAAAAGCAGCTTGTCCGCAACGAGGGCGATAAATTCGCTGTTTGTGGGACGCTCGCTTCCGATATAAACTTTTGCGCCGAAAATCGAGCTGACCGCATCCGTTCTGCCCTTGTTCCAAGCTACCTCAATGGCGTGACGTATAGCTCTTTCAACCTTGCTTGCAGAAGTTTGGAATTTTTCGGCAATTTTGGGATAAAGCTCCTTTGTTACCCTATTGATTATGCTCTGGTCCTCCACCGTCATCTTTATACCTTCGCGGAGATATTTATATCCTTTGATATGAGGCGGAACTCCTATGGTGACAAAGATATTGCTGATCTTTTCGTCCAAAGAATTGATTTTGCGCCTGTCGCGCACATTGGTACTTATTTTATAATCTACCGCGCGCTCTTCGGTGAGATCGCGAATTCTATCGACTACGGTCTCCGCATCAACCGGCTTGACGAGATAATATACCGCTCCGCTCTCGATTGCGGAGTTTATTATTTTATCTTCCAAATAACTGCCGATTGCAATCGATATGCATGGCAAACCGGAGCTTTTTATGTACTTTAAAACGCTCAACCCGTCCTTGCCGCTCAAAACCAAATCGACTATTGCCACGTCGGGCTTGGTGTGAGCCAAAAGTTCAATTGCCGTGTTACCGTTTGAAGTTGCGGCACATACCGTGAAGCCGTCCACGCCCTCTACGTAATTTTTTAATTCGTTAAGAAACTCCTCATTATTTTCAAAAATTGCCACATTCGCTGTTTTCATCGTTTTTACCCTCTTCTTTTTTGATTTACAACAGCATTATACAATAAATTTTCGAAAATGTAAAGGAATATTGTAAAATATTAAATAATTATTTTTAAATAATTTAAATTATTTTGTCTAATTTTGTAAAAACTTGCAACTGAAACCTCAAGTAACCAAATCAATATACTCGTCGTAGGTAACTTTTTTATCAAACGTTTTTGTTCCGTTTATCTCTATAATCCTGTTTGCCACGGTGTTCATAAGCTCCTGGTCGTGCGATGTAAGGAGCATGCAGCCGCGGAAGTTCTTCATACCGTTGTTGAGAGCGGTGATAGATTCAAGGTCGAGGTGGTTTGTGGGTTCGTCGAAAATCAAAAAATTACCGCCCTCGAGCATCATCTTCGCCAGCATACAGCGGACCTTTTCGCCGCCCGAAAGAACCTTTGCCTGTTTAAGAGCCTCCTCGCCCGAAAACAGCATTCTGCCGAGCCAACCGCGGAGATATTCCTCGTAATGGTCGGTAGAGAACTGCGAAATCCAGTCTACCAGCGTCAATTCGCAGCCCTGGAAATATTCGCTATTGTTTTCGGGGAAGTATGAAAAAGATATTGTTTTGCCCCATTTTACCGTACCTGCGTCAGGCTCGATTTTGCCTGCAAGTATATCGTAGAGCATTGAAACCGTGGTGCTCTTATCTGAAACTATGCCTATTTTTTCGTCTTTTTGAACGGTAAAGGAAAGATTTTCGAAGTAGCCTTTTTTTGTAAGCCCCTCCACCATCAGAATATCGTTGCCTATTTCCTTTTCGAACTTGAAATCAATATACGGATACTTTCTTAAAGAGGGCTTAAAATCGGCAAGCGTAAGCTTTTCAAGCTCCTTTTTTCTTGAAGTTGCCTGCCGCGACTTTGAAGCGTTTGCCGCAAACCTTGCAATAAATTCCTGCAATTCCTTTGCGCGCTGCTCGTTCTTTTTATTTTGTTCGCGCTGCTGGCGGGCAAGCAATTGGCTCGTTTCATACCAAAAATCGTAGTTGCCGAGCATCATATTTATTTTACCGTAATCTACGTCGCAGATATAGGTGCATACCTTGTTCAAAAAGTGACGGTTGTGGGAAACGATTATTATAGTATTTTCAAAATCAAGCAAATAATTTTCAAGCCAACGGGTAGTTTTTATGTCGAGGTTATTCGTAGGCTCGTCCAAAAGCAAAATATCGGGATTGCCGAAAAGCGCCTGCGCAAGCAAAACTTTGATTTTGAGTTTTGCGTCGAGGTCGCGCATATATATATTATGGTATTCTTCGGTTATGTCGAGCGCGTTTAAAAGAGTTTGCGCCTCGTACTCCGCATCCCAGCCGCCGAGTTCGGCAAATTCGCTTTCAAGCTCGCTTGCGCGCACACCGTCCTCTTCCGAAAAGTCGGCTTTGGCGTATAGAGCGTCCTTTTCGTCCATTATATCCACAAGCCGCTTATGCCCGAGCATAACCGCGCGGAGAACGGTTACGTTGTCAAAGGCGTTCTGATTCTGTTGCAAAACGGACATTCTCTCCGTTTTATCCATGGTGACATCGCCCTTATTCGGCTCGATTTCCCCGCTCAAAACCTTTAAAAAGGTGGACTTGCCCGCGCCGTTTGCGCCGATTATTCCATAGCAGTTACCCTTTGTGAATTTGAGATTAACATCCTCGAAAAGTTTTTTGCTGCCGTACTGAAGCGATACGTTGTTTACCTGAAGCATAGATACTCCTTAAAATTATTTTATATGCGTTAAATGGCAAATTGACTGTTATATAAAGTATAGTAAAAGCCGCCCTGTTTCAAAAGCTCGGCGTGGGTGCCCTTTTCTATAACGGCGCCGTCCTTCATCACCAAAATCAAGTCGGCTTCCTGTATGGTTGAAAGCCTGTGGGCGACGATAAAGCTCGTTCTGCCGGACATAAGCTTTGCAAAGGCGTCCTGTATACGACGTTCGGTGCGCGTGTCGATTGAAGACGTAGCCTCGTCCAAAATAAGCATCGGGGGAAGCGACAGCATAATCCGCGTTATGCACAAGAGCTGCTTTTGCCCCTGCGAAAGGTTTCCGCCATCCTCGGCGATAACCGTGTCATAGCCCAGCGGAAGCTGCATTATAAAGTTATGGGAGTGCGAAGCCTTTGCCGCCGCTATCATCTCCTCTTCGGTGGCGCCGGGTTTGCCGAGCAATATATTTTCGCGAACCGTTCCGTTTTTGAGCCAAGTATCCTGCAATACCATACCGTAGTTTGAGCGGAGAGATTTGCGTGTGACGCCGGTTATTTTTTTGCCGTCCACGGAAATATTGCCCGAAACGGGGTCGTAGAAGCGCATCAACAGATTAATAAGCGTTGTTTTGCCGCAGCCGGTAGGTCCCACTATTGCGATGCGTTGACCCGCCTTTACGCTGAGATTGAAATCTTCAATGAGCTTTCTGTCCGCCGTGTAGGAAAAATATACACGATCAAAGTCCACGGAGCCGTTTGCATTTTCCAAAATTTCGGCTTTGGGACTGTCGGGAAGCTCCGTAGGCTCGTCAATTACTTCGTAAATTCTGCCAGCGCAGGCTAAGGCGTTCTGCAACTCGGTGACGACGCCCGATATTTCGTTGAATGGCTTTGTGTATTGGTTTGCATAAGACAAAAGACTTGTCAGCACACCCACCGAAAACGCAAGCGGCAGCGGCGTATTCAAAACAAGCATGAGAGCGCCGGTAAGCGCTACCGCGGCATAGACGATTGAGTTGATAAAGCGGGTTGATGGATTGACAAGAGACGAAAAGAATATGGATTTAAGCGACTTTTTTGTGAGGCGCCCGTTGATCTCGTCGAACTTTTCAAGGTTTTCATCCTCGTGCGAAAATGCCTGTACCACCTTGAGGTTACCTATCATTTCATCGATAAAGGCAGTCTGCTCGCCGCGCACTTCCGAGGTTTTTTTGAACATATCGTACGTGCGGGAGGCTATGAATTTTGCAACAAACAGCGAAAGCGGGGTAATTACCACCACTACAAGCGCTATTATCCAATTTATTATAAGCATTAACACAAGCGTGCCCAAAATTGTCAAAACGCCCGTGAAAAGCTGTGTAAAGCCCATCAAAAGCCCGTCGGCAAACTGATCTACGTCGGCAATTACCCTTCCGACGATATCGCCTTGGGAATGGGCGTCGATAAATCTGAGCGGCAGGCGCTGGATATGGCTGAAAGCTTCCTCACGGATATCTTTTACAACGTTATAGGTTATCCTGTTGTTGATTTCGCTCATCAGCCATTGGGCAAGGCAAGTTACGCCTATAACTGCCGCAATTATTATGATTTTATTTATAATCGCCTTGAAATCCGTTCCGCCGCCGTCAATTATAAGGTCAACTATCTGCCCGAAAAATATGGGAACGGCGAGAGTCCCGGCAACCGTTATAATCGCAAAGAAAATTGTTGCCGCTATCCAAAGCTTATAGCGTTTAAGTTGTTTGAATATGCGCCTTAACACGCTTTTACGGGAGGTTGACATATTATGCACCCTCCTTGGCGTATTGCGAATAGTGAATTTCACGGTACAGCCCGCACGATTTCAATAGTTCCTCATGCGTTCCCACACCAAGCATTTTGCCGCCGTCGAGCACGATTATTTTATCGGCGTGGCGAATGGACGACGTTCTTTGGGATACAATGAACACCGTGGGATTGTAATCGAGAGTTTTTAAAGCCGAACGGAGCTTTGCGTCAGTTGCGTAGTCGAGCGCGGAGGAACTGTCGTCTAAAATTAGAATTTCCGGCTTTTTGACCAAAGCGCGGGCAATGGTAAGCCTTTGTCGCTGTCCGCCCGAAAAATTCTTGCCGCCCTGTTCTACACCTTCGTCAAGCCCGCCGTCCTTAGATGTTATTACATCCAAAGCCTGTGCAACCGTAATGGCGGCGCTTATTTCTGCATCAGTCGCGTCTTTTTTGCCCCACTGCATATTTTGGCGGATCGTTCCCTCGAACAATACCGCGCGCTGGGGAACCACGCCGCACCTTTCGCGGAGAGCTTCGTCGCCTATGGCGTTCACATTTACGCCGCCGATCAGTATCCTGCCTGCGGAAACGTCATAAAAATGCGGAATGAGATTCACAAGAGTTGTTTTACCCGCGCCTGTGCCGCCTATGATGCCAATCGTCTGACCGCGTTCGGCGGTGAAGCTAATATCATCGAGAGCGTTCACGGCGGCATTGCCGTAATTTACGCATACGTTTTCAAAACGGATATAAGCGCCGTCCTCCCGCTCCCGGCTGTTACCGTTTGCAAGCGACGGTTTCATTTCAAGAATTTCGGCAATCCTTCCTGCGCTGGCAAAGGATTTTGTTACGGTTATTATGAGATTGGCAAGCTTTATAAGCTCCACCAAAATCTGAGACATATAGTTATAGAGAGCTATCACCATGCCCTGCGTTAAAATTCCGTCCTCCACGCGGATTGCGCCGACATATAACAAAATAATTATTGCGGCGTTGATTACGGCGTAAGTGAGCGGATTCATTAAGGCGGAAATTCTGCCTACGAAGAGCTGTGATTTTTTGAGTTCGGTATTTCGGGCGTTGAATTCACTTATTTCATCCTCTTCCTTACAGAATGCGCGCAGTACGCGGGCGCCTGCCAACGTTTCCCGCGTGGTAGCGGTGACCGAATCAAGCTTGCCCTGCGATTTTTTGTACAGAGGAATGCTGACGAGCATAATTGTGAATACGATAACGCACAGAACGGCAATGGATACCGCAAATATGCCGCCCGCCGCAGAGTCTATTATAAACGCCATTATCATAGCCCCGAAAACTATGAATGGCGAGCGCATAAATAATCTCAAAACAAGATTTACGCCCGACTGGATCTGGTTTACGTCGCTCGTCATACGGGTTATCATGCGCGGCGTGCCCAAAGAATCTATCTGGCTGTAGGAAAGCGACTGCAATTTGGAGAACAAATCGTGCCGTAGCTCTTTTGAAAAGCCGACGGCGGCGCGAGCGGCAAAATATTGGGCGGCGACGGCGGCAACAAGCCCGACAACGCCCAGGGCAAGCAAAATAAGGCAGGCATAAATTATATAGCTGACGCCCACCCCCGCCTTTACGCCGTTATCCACAATAGCCGCAACGATTATGGGAACAAACAGCTCAAAACACGCCTCAAGCAGTTTGAAAAGAGGCGCAAGCACCGACTGGACCTTATAATTTTTTAAATACTTTAAAAGCTTGCCCATATGCAAAAATTATAACATTTGCCGTTTAAAAAAGCAAATTATTATAAATGCGTTTGCAATTATTATTATAATTTGGTAAAATTCGGGTATGGGTTATTCGGTATATTTAAAAAAGAATGAAGAAAAAAGAATTATCGGCGGTCACAGCTGGGTATATGCAAACGAAGTTGCAAGAACGGAAGGTAAAGACAAAAACGGAAGCCTTGCCTCGGTTTTTGCTTCGGACGGAAGATTTATTGGCAAGGGCTATATTAACCATGCGTCTAAAATATTGGTGCGCATATTTATCCGCAACGACGAAACGGACGACAGAGCTTTTTATCTAAAAAAAATACGCGAAGCAAACGATTATCGCCTCAGGCTGGGATATTCAAACTGTTACAGAATGGTATTTGCGGAGGCTGACGGACTGCCCGCGCTGATCATTGATAAATACGGCGACTATCTCGTTATGCAGTGTCTCTCGCTCGGCATCGATATGAGGAAAGCAATGATATGCGATTGCCTTATTGAACTTTTCAGCCCAAAGGGAATTTACGAGCGGAGCGACGTTGCCGTGAGAAAAAAAGAGGGGCTTGCCGAGGTTAAGGGACTGTTATACGGCGAAGTTCCCGACTATTGTGAAATATGCGAAAACGGCATAAAAATGCTTGTGGACGTAAAAAACGGACAAAAAACGGGCTACTTTTTGGACCAAAAAGAAAACAGACTTGCGGCAAGGAGATATGCAAAAGGCGAAGTTTTGGACTGCTTTTGCAACAGCGGAGGATTTTCGCTGAATGCCGCAACCGTTGCACAAAAAGTTATTGCGTGTGATATATCGGAGCTTGCATTAAAAAACGTGCGCGATAACGCGGAGTTGAACGGGTTTATCAATATCGAAACGCTGTGCGGCGACGTGTTCGATACCCTGCGCGCTTTCAAAAAAGAAAAACGGCAATTCGATACTATAATTCTGGATCCTCCCGCCTTCTGCAAAACAGCCGACGAGGTGCGGGACGCTTACCGAGGCTATAAGGACATAAACCTTACGGCTATGAAAATTGTTAAGAGCGGCGGATTTTTGATAACCTGCTCCTGCTCGCACTATATGACCGCAAATCTGTTTGAAAAAGCATTGCAGGAAGCCGCGCGTGAAAGCGGGCGGCAGGTGCGTTGCGTTGAAATAAAATCACAGGCACCCGACCACCCAGCCGCACTCGGCGCCGAAGAGACAAGCTATTTAAAGTTCTACGTTTTGAATATAATTTAGCGCAAATCCCCAGCAAACAGTGTATTTATGTGTGACATAGTACTATATAAACACATTAAAATTGCAAAAAGCCGCGGCAATGCCGCGGCTTTTTATTATGGATTTTTACATTTTTATTTAACAGCTATTTTATCTATACCGCCCATATACTTGCGTAAAGGCTCGGGAATATAAACGCTGCCGTCCGCCTGAAGATGATTTTCAAGGAAGGCAATAAGCATTCTGGGGGGCGCCACCACTGTGTTATTCAAGGTGTGCGCATACTCGTTTTTGCCGGTCTTTTCATTTTTGTATTTGATGCCCAGACGGCGCGCCTGCGCGTCGGTAAGATTTGAGCAGCTACCCACTTCAAAGTACTTGCCCTGCCTTGGACTCCACGCCTCCACATCGCAGCTCTTATACTTTAAATCGGCTAAATCGCCCGAGCAACAGATGAGCTGGCGAACGGGGATTTCGAGAGATACGAAAAGCTCTACGGTGTAGCGCCACATTTTTTCATACCACTCGTCACTCTGCTCGGGTTTGCAGATGACTATCATTTCCTGCTTTTCGAACTGGTGAATGCGGTAAATGCCGCGCTCCTCTATGCCGTGCGCGCCCTTCTCCTTTCTGAAACAAGGGGAATATGACGTTAGCGTGAGAGGCAGGGAGCTTTCCGGAATCGTCTGCCCCATAAATCTGCCTATCATAGAGTGCTCGGAGGTACCTATAAGATACAGGTCTTCGCCCTCTATCTTATACATCATTCCGTCCATCTCTTCAAAGGACATAACGCCCGAAACAACGTCGCTTCTGATCATAAAAGGCGGTATGCAGTAAGTGAACCCCTTGTCTATCATAAAGTCACGGGCATAAGTCAAAATGGCGGAATGAAGCCGCGCAATATCGCCCGTCAAATAATAGAATCCGTTTCCGCTTGTGCGCCTTGCGCTGTCGAGGTCGATGCCGTTGAGTCTTTCGAGGATATCTACATGGTAGGGAACCTCAAAAGGCTTGGGTTCTGCCTTTAAAAATACTTCGCCCTGAACATTTTCGCCGTCGTCCTTGCCGATTGGAACGTCGTCCGCAATGATATTGGGGATAGAGCACAGCGCCTTTTTTAAGACCACCTCTATTTCGGAGCTCTCCTTCTCTATTTCGGCAACGCGGTCGTTATTGGCTTTGGAAGCCTCCTTTGCCGCCTCCGCCTCTTCCTTTTTACCCTCACGCATGAGCGAACCTATGGATTTTGCAAACTTGTTGCGGTCGGCGCGGCGGCTGTCGCCCTCCTGCTGGAGTTCGCGGCGCTTTTTATCGAGTTCCAACACTTCGTCCACGAGGGGAAGCTTGTGGAACTGAAACTTCTTTTTGATGTTCTCCCGAACGGCGTCGGGATTTTCACGTATAAAATTGATGTCTAACATATTTCTAATTATAATTCAAAATTTTTCCAAATGCAATTAATTTATTCTCAATATCTTGAAAATCGCTATTTTTTGTGTTATAATATGATTTAAGTATTATGAGTAAAATATTTTTCAGAAGCCAAGATAAAAAATCCGAAAAAAATGAAGCCGTAACCGAGGAAACCGCGGCAAGCGACAGCGTTCAGACTACTATTTTTCCTTCGGAGGAATTTACCGCGACCGAAGCCGAGCCAGCCGGGCAGGAGACCGTTGACAAGGAAAAAATCATTAAGTACTTTAAACGCCACCCCGGGAAGCAGATTAACTCCAAGGTTGAACGTTTTTCTCCAAAACTCAATATGGGACTAACCGCCGCGCAGGTGGAAACTAGGTTCGGTCAATTTTTATTCAACACGACCAATAAACAGTACTCCCGTTCCTATGCAAGCATTTTTGTAGGGAATATTTGCACGTTTTTCAATCTCCTCTGCCTGCTTGCGGGAATAGCCTTAATACTTGCTCACACTCAAGGTATTTCAAACTACCTTGTGCTGGTTATAACCACGTTAAATATTGCAATAGGCATATTTCAGGAAATCCGTTCCAAACGCTCCATAGATAAGCTTGCCATTCTTGCCACGAGCACGGTGAAAGTTGTTCGTGACGGAGAAATTATGGACGTGCCGACCAAAGAAATAGTTTTGGACGACATAATAATCCTTGAAACGGGAAACCAGGTGCCTGCCGACTGTATTCTTGCCGAAGGCTCGGTTGAAGTTAACGAAAGTCTTTTAACAGGCGAAAGCATTGCCATTAAAAAGTCAATAGGCGACACGCTGTATGCGGGCAGCTTTATTGCGAGCGGAAGCGGAAAATTCAGGGTTGACAAGGTGGGCAAGGACACCTATCTTGAAAAGCTGACCGCGAAGGCAAAAAAATATAAGCGACCCAACTCCGAGCTTATGAACTCCACAAAGCTCATAATAAAGTGCATTACAATACTTATTATACCTATAGCAATAGGGAGTTTTTTGATTGCTTTGCACAATCCCGTGCCCGATGAGGCGTGGATATTCCCCGCAGAAGTAAATTCTGCGTTAAAGCGCACCTGTACGGTGGTTATAGGTATGATTCCTTCTGGAATGTTGCTTTTGACTTCGGTTGCCCTTGCCATGGGTATTTTGAGATTGACAAAGAGCCGCACTCTCGTGCAGGATATGTACTCTTTGGAGATGCTGGCAAGGGTCAACGTGCTCTGCCTCGACAAAACGGGCACCATAACAGACGGCAGAATGAGGATAAACGACTGCGTGATTTTGAACAGCGTGGGCGATTTATCCTTAAACGACATAATGGGAAGTATGCTTGCCAGCCTGCAGGACAACAACCAGACGGCAATTGCTCTCTATAATCACTTCGGATACAGCGATAAATTGACGCCGGTCACCAAAATAAATTTCTCTTCAAAGCGGAAGCTTTCGGCGGTTACTTTTGACGAAGTGGGAACTTTTGTGATGGGAGCGCCCGAGTTTGTTCTTAAACCCTATCCCGCAAAGGTTGAAAGGATAGTAAAACAGTACGCGCAAATGGGATTGAGGGTACTTGTCGTGGCGCACTCCAACTCGCCTATTGTATCCGACAAGCTGCCCTCCGTTCTTAAACCGATTGCCATAATTTCAATTGCAGACAATATCCGCGACGACGCCATTAATACCATAAAATGGTTTAAAGACAACGACGTGAACGTTAAAGTTATTTCCGGCGACAACCCCGTAACCGTTGCGGAAGTTGCAAAGCGTGCGGGGATACAGGGCGCGGATAAATTTATTTCGCTTGACGGACTTAACGAAAAAGAAGTTGAAAACGTTGCCAATAAATATACCGTGTTCGGAAGAGTTTCCCCCGAGCAAAAGGCAATTTTGGTGCGTTCGATAAAAGCTGCGGGAAATACAGTTGCAATGACGGGCGACGGCGTAAACGATATTCTGGCTTTGAAAGAAGCCGACTGCGCCGTATCGGTTGCTTCGGGAAGCGAAGCGGCAAGAAACGTAAGTCACCTCGTGCTAATGGACAATAACTTTAACTCTATGCCGAAAGTTGTTGCAGAGGGCAGACGGGTTATAAACAATATCAAAAATTCTTCGTCGCTCTACATAATGAAAACGCTGTTTACGGCGCTGCTTGCGATTATTTGCATTGCAATGGGGCAGCCCTATCTGTTTATGCCGCAGAATATGCTGCTTTTGGAAACGGCGATAATTGCGGCACCCTCCTTCTTCCTTTCCCTGCAACCTAACAAAGACAGGGTTCAGGGCAAATTTATTACGCACGTTATGAGCGGCGCAATAACCGGCGCATTGACGATGATAATATGCGTTATGTCTATGTACACAACATATCACATAAACCACTTTATATATGGAATGGATATGTTTGACCGGTTTTACAGACCGATGTGTATGCTTGCGCTGACATTCTCGGGCTTTGTTATGGTCTACAGAACGTGCCAGCCCCTGAACGCTTACCGTGCGGTGCTGTGCCTTGTTGTGTTGGCTATTTGCGTGACGGCGTACTCCGTGCCGCTGATAACGGACTCCCTGTTCTACACGGGCTGGAAAGACCTTGAATGGGACTATGCCTATGTGCTGATAGTCGTGGTAGTGATAGAGGCGGCGTTCCCCATTTCGGGCTGGCTTATGAAGCTGATGCAGGTAATTATGCCTTCGGCAAACAAACAGCAGTCCAAAGCGCAAAAGACTTTTAATTGATTGAAAATTATCATATAAGCAAGCGCGGCTGCCCTAAATCGGGCAGCCGCGCTTGCTTATATTAAATTCTTTACTTATATAGCCCAGTTGCCGTCCTTGAAAATTTGTATGCGCTCACCGCTTTCGGTTTCACCTACAATGGACATATCCTTGCTGCCTATCATAAAGTCAACGTGAATCATTGAGTCGTTTATGCCCGCCTTTTTGCACTCCTCTCCCGTCATATTTTCAAAGCCCTGCAAGGTTTCGTTAAAGCCTCTGCCTACCGCCAAATGGCAGCTTGCGTTTTCATCGAAAAGAGTATTGTAGAAGAGTATTCCCGTATTGTTTATGGGGCTGTCGTAGGCGATAAGGGCTACTTCGCCGAGCATTGACGCGCCCTCATCCATGGCAACCATCTTTTCGAGCACGTCCTGATTCTTTTCGGCGTGCACCTCCACTACCTTGCCGTTTTCAAAACGCATCCAAAAGTTTTCTATAAGCTTGCCTTGATAGGAAAGCGGTTTTGTAGAGACGACTTTACCCTCAGCGCGCCCCTTCATAGGCGAAGTAAAAACTTCTTCGCTGGGAATGTTGGGGTTGAATATTTTTTTACTTAAAGTCCTTTCGCTGCCGCCCACAAATTTACCTTTGGGGTTGAGCCAAACCTTGAAGTCGGTGCCATTGGCGCTCTTGTATTCGAGGCTTGCAAGTTTAAAGCCGTTTAAAAGTTCGCAATGCTTTGCAAGCTCGGCGTTGTGCTTTTCCCACGCCGCCACGGGGTCGTCGTCCACACGGGCGGTTAAAAGTATTGCCTCCCACAGCTTTTCCACAGCCTCGTCAATGGGCAACCCTGGGAAAATTTTATGCGCCCACTCCTTGCCCGGAACAGCGGCTATACACCACTGATATTTGTTTTCGAGAGCCTCGCGATAAGGCTTGATTATGGGGAAGCGGTTGATATTCGACTGTGATATTTTTTCGTTATCTACACCCGTCAAACCGTCGGGGTCATCGGAATCTATCCAAAGCATACAGGGAAGCTTATCAACCTTGTGCTGCCACTGCGCTTTTTCTACATCGTTCACCTCGGACAGGGATTCAAGCGTTCTGTAAGTGTAGTTTAATTTAGCGAGAGGCATGTGTACCCACTCCACTTTCACGCGCGAAGCCCCGCGCTTGTAGCACTCTTCAACAACCGTCATAACAAATTCGGGCTGGTCCAGCCCCGCCTGAATTATAACCTCCTGCCCCTCCTGAACATTAATTCCGGATTTTACAAGCAATTCGGCATATTTTTGTAATCTTTCTTTCTGCATTAAACTCACCTTCTTAATTATTCCATATTATTTGTAAACGGGTTTAAAGTACTTTAAGCCGATTTTATGCAACTTTTTTGAATAAATTCAAAATTTTCCTCACTTTTTTCTGTTAGAAAGCACCACTATGGAAATATACGCCGCCAAAAGCACGGCGCAGGCGCCGAGAAGAATTATAAACATTGCCCATACGGGTATTTGCGTTCCGCCCTCATAGACGACTTTATTGAACGCGCCGCCAAAGGTTAAATTGCAGTCAAAACCATCTTTGAGCGCCTCTGTTCCCGCGGCAGGCAATCCAAGTTCGGTAAGCTTGTTTACATAGCCGGACATAAAATGATTTCTTAAAATTCCTACGCTGTACGTGCCCGGCAGGCAGCAAATGACGTTGCGCATTCCGTCGGCAAATTGGGAAAGGGGCATATATGCGCCGCAGATAAAGCCGTACATACCCGAAACGAGCGTTGAAATTGCCGAAAGCGCGCCCTGCGTGGAGACAAAGCTCTCCACAACGCCCGCAACCAAAGCGCCGAACAGCACGCAGCATAAAATATCAAGCAAAATCAGCAGAACGTCGGTAAATGACAAATACCAGCCGACGACGGCGAGATAAATAAATCCCACTGAAAGTACGGCAAGCTCCACTATAAGCGTAACAGTAAAATTAGCTATAAAATAACTTATGGAAAGAGTGGTGCGCTTTACGGGCGCAATTAAAAAATCGTTGAGGCTGTTTTCTATTTTATCGTTTACCATTACGGCGTTTGAGCAAATGGCAACCGTTACCGCGCTCACGGCAAGAATGGACGAAAGCAACCAGCTCCCCGCAAGTCCCTCCAGAACCCGTTGTTCGGCAAGTTGAAAGCCGAACGCTGCAAAAATTTGCTTAAAAATATCCAGATATACCCCGCGCAGGAAAGTTATGAAGAGCACAAGCAAAATCATCGGCGTTATAAGCGACACAAAAAACAGAAATTTATCCTTGAAATAACACTTCATATTGCGGCTGACGAGCGCGCATAATTTTTTAAATTCCGTCATTTTGGCTATGCCTCCCTTATATCCTTGCCCGTGATATTTAAAAATACGTTGTCCATATTTCCCTTTAACACCTCAAAATCTTCAAATAGCTGCGGATAGCTGCATATATATTTGGTTATTTGGCTTGTGCCTTTGACTTCCACTTCCAAAAAATCGCGCTCCCGCTTTACTGCATACCCCAAATGTGCAAACAAATCTTCGGCTTCGTTTAAACGGCTGTAAAAACGTATAAAATCGGCGGCATAATTATTTTTTAAATCGTGTGGCGTGCCCTCGGCAACCTTCCTGCCGCCGTCGATTATAACCACATAGTCTGCAACGGCAGCTTCCTCCATATAATGTGTGGTGAGCAGAACGGTTAACTCCCGCTCCCTGCGGTATTTTTCTATTACGTTCCAAACAGTTCGTCGGGTCTTGGGGTCAAGCCCCGTAGTCGGCTCGTCCAGAATGAGAAGCTCCGGGTCGTTGACGAGGGCGCGGGCGATATCTATGCGACGCTTTTGACCGCCGGAAAGCTTGATAAGCGGACGGTTGATAATTTCGCCCAGGTCCAGAAGCTCGGTGAGCTCTTCAAGCTTCTTTTTGAAATTTTGTCCGAAAATACCGTACGCAGCGGCGCGGCTTTTGAGGTTATCGATGGCGGACAGGCGTTTATCCAAAACCGAGTTCTGAAAAACTATGCCTATTTTTTGCTTGATCAAAGCGGCGTTGCCGTCGATATCCTCTCCGCACACTTTAACGGTGCCGCCGTCGCGCTTAAGCACTGTGCTTATAATGTTTATCGTGGTGGACTTGCCCGCACCGTTTTCGCCGAGAAACGCAAAGAGTTCGCCCTCCCGCACGGCAAACGAAAGGTTGTCAACCGCTTTTACTTCCTTAAACGACTTTGTGAGGTTGTTGATTTCTATTATCATAATCTCTCCTTAAATCCCCAAACGCTGCTTTATGCCCATGAAAGCGTCTGTCAGCATTTTACTGACGGTCTCCCAATCCCAATTGAGATAGCCCGTTGCGTACATCGTGGCTATGCCGTGCACCCATACCCACATATGCGCGTGGAGTTCGCTTGCCTTGCCCTGCGGTATGCCAATTTGCCCCATTATTTTAAAGACTTCGTCGTTAAAATCGGATTGCACGTTTATGGTTGAAGCGCCGCTTCTGCTCATAAACAGATATTTGAACAGCTGCGGCTCCTCTTTGGCAAAAAGGATATACCCCATACCGGTGGCTTTATAGGGGGGATATTTACCCGAGGCGACTTCGCCGTTAATATATCCCTTATAAATTTCCACAATCCGCGCGCCGACCGCGGCTTTAAGCTCTTCAACGCCAGAAAACGAAATGTAAATTGGCTGTGTTGAACAGTTGCACGCCTTTGCAAGCGAGCGCACGTTAAGCCCCTCCATTCCCTCCTTGCGGACAATGCCGAGGGCGGCTTCAACTATGTTCCCTTTTGAGATTATTTTTTTTGCAGTCATATAGACCCCATAAATAACATTTGTTATTAATAACGATTGTTATTTTATCATTAACAAAAAAATTTGTCAAGAGGTTTTATTAAAAATTTGCAGCGGCGCTAAAATTTTTTCGCGCCGCCGCTTTAAAACTTATTCATTTCATTTATAAATTTTTAATCCGCGGAAAGCTCTTCACAGATATGTTCATAATTCAAATTGTAACATTTTTCCCTGTCTCTGAATACTTCCCCTACCCAGTATATTGCGACTATTAACATATCTATTCCAAAGAATACGCCCACAATTACCGAAATCAACTGGGCGTTGATTTCCCATTCCTCACTTTTTTCAGTTGCGCGGGTGTTAAGAGAATTAATTTCAAACTCCATATTATTCAAATCCTGCCCAATGGCTTCAAGTGTGGAGATGTTATACAGACCTGTTTGGGCTTTGACAATTATATTCTGTGAATTGTAGTAATAATCACGCAGAGTGTCCGTTATGCCGAGCTTTATATCCGCCCCGTTTTTGTGAGTTCCGCACAAATAATACATGAGCAGGCTTTCACCCGATTCATTATAAAAATTTACGTCCACGCAGGTATAATATTGCATAAGAGTTTCGGCAGCGTGCGCGCTGACAAGATATATTGAATTTTCAAATACTCCGCTGTTGCAGACTTTATTTATCTTCGCCGTGTTTTCTACGATTTGGTCTACATAATCCCCGAAAGACGTTATGTTTGCGGACAATGTGGAAAGATTGGAATCGGGAGTGTCCTTGGAATCGTAGTTTTGAGTTACAAATTTTTTGAGAGCCTTTTCATACTCTTCTGCGAGATTTACCGTTTCATTTTTGTTCTCAACCGTTCTTTCTTCATAAACTGCGGCAAATTTGTCAGCCAGCCCGGTTGCGGTGTAATTGTGGGACATGGTTTGCAGAATGGAAACCACCTGTGGAATCATAGATTCTTCTCCCGCTTCCCCGGAAAGGCTGTCAAGATTCTGCAAAACATATGCCATTGATTCTTCAAAACTTTTCGGCGTATCTTGCCCTTCTATTGTTTTGGGGCTAAATACGTTGTACGCCGAATTTATTGCTTCATATACACCGCCGTCCACAACATTATCAACAATTTCCTTTATTGACGCCATATCCGGGAGAATGTTTTCCGAAATATAATTTGCGCGACCGGTTACGGCCGGAACAAGATTGATAAATTCATTAAGATTATATCCGTTTGATTTATAACATTCTTCAATCTCGGCAATTGCTTTTTCCAACTCTTCAAAAGCAAATTCTTGTGTTTCTATCGCCTGAATTTTTAAAAGATTTTGCAAATCGAGAGCTTGAAGCCACTCAACATAATCATTAAGATTTTTATATTCCAATATGTTTATATAGCCAATGAGTAAATTTATATTTTCTACGAGTTCTTGATTATCCTTCACGTTGTCTTCACCGGCAACCGCGGCAAGTTTTTCAACTAACGATTTTTCGGTTTTCTCCCCGTTTTCCTCATCTTTCATTTCGGGAAAAACCGTTACAAGCGCCGAATAAATATCATTTATTGCGTTGGTATAACTTGCGTAGTTATATTTAGCGGGGGCATCGTTACCGTCGCCGCATAAATTATCAAAACCGGCAAAAACCGCATTGATAGCCTTACAGCTGTCTGTCAATATGTAATCTCCCGCCGGATTATTGTATAGCGTCCTGAGATTGGCGCTGTCCTCGGAAATTTTATCAATGTATGTTTTCAAATCGTCCAATGCTCTGCCGAACAACTCTGAAGCAGCGTTTATATTATCGGAAAAGCCACGGTCGCAAAGCGCCGACTCATTGGTCGGCGAACCTTCGGAGCTTTCTGAACCGTCAATCGTATCGTTACTGTCGGTTAAATTGTAATCATATTTAAAATCCGACAAATCTGCCGTCATTGAAGCCGAGAATGCAATATATTGCGCGCTCTGTTCACTGTATTGCCTATTCATAGGCGCAAGCCAAAACAAAAAAATTATAGCTACAGTAAAAGGAACTATTACGTTAAACAACACCTTACATAACCCGCGTCTAACCTGTCCGAGATAAAAACTACCACCTCCAAACAAACCAAAAACAGCTGACAGCGCAACCGTTTTTTTGGCGCTTATCAATTTTATCTGCCTGATATCGCGTACACGGTCATCCGGAACCGATTTAAGCTTTTTTTCGGTCTCTGCCGCCTGTTGCTGCGAAATATTTTCTTTAAATTTTTTCATGCATAATTTCGCGTTATGACTATTCATATTTTTCCCCCGAGTAAAACGTTTTAATGATTAGAAAATTTAATCACATTGTTATTATATAACTAAATAATCTAATAAGTCAAGCCGTTTGATTAAAAAAATTAATATAATTTTCATTGTATACGGCAATAAAATTAAATGATTGTTTAAGCAGGGAGAAAAATGATTAGATTATTTGAATTAAGAACCGAAAGAGAACTGTCGCAGCGAAACGTTGCAAAAATAATGAACGTAAGTCAAGGAACCTATAACAATTGGGAAAATTCCAATACCCAACCATCTATTGAGCAACTTATTGCGCTTGCGGATTTTTTTGAGGTCACGGTTGACTATCTCATAGGACATTCCAACAATTTTGAATCAAACAAAAATAATTTATCTGATAGACAACGTGAAATTTTGAAATTGACTTATAACGCCGAACCGGAAGTACAAGATGCGGTTATAACTATTTTAAGTTCACGATTAAATTCATAAAATAGGCGGCGCGAAAATTTTTTCGCGCCGCTGTTGTACGGTAAAAGCTCTTCGGAATGAGTCCGAAGGGCTTTTGTAAATTTAAAATTATTTAATTTTAAAGCTTTGCAACGCCCGTTGCGCGGGCTGCGGCAGCCACCGCCTCCGCCACTTTTTTGTGCGCGGATTTATCGTAGGCATAAGGCAAAATAAATTCTGCGGAAAGTTTATCTTCGGGCACGCAGCTTGCAATTCCATGCGCCGCCGCTATCATCATTTCGGAATTTATTGTGGTGGCACGGACGTCGAGAGCGCCGCGGAACAGCCCCGGGAATACGAGGACGTTGTTGATTTGGTTTGGATATTCGGAAGAACCCGTGCCCACTACCTTTGCGCCCGCGGCAAGAGCTTCGTCGCGGGGGATTTCCGGCACGGGATTTGCGCAGGTGAATACTATTGCGTTTTCTGCCATAGATGCAACCATTTCGCGGGTGACGCAGTTTGCAACGGAAACGCCTATGAATACGTCGGCGCCGACCATGGCGTCGGCAAGTTTGCCCTTAAGTTTTTTGCGGTTTGTCACCTTTGCAATTTCCTGCTGGGCGGGATTGACGGACGTGTCGCCCTCGCAGATTATGCCGCGGCTGGCGCACATTGTTATATCCTTAACGCCCATATTCAACAGGAATTTTGCTATTGCAATACCCGCCGCGCCTGCGCCGTTTATAACTATTTTAAGACCCGACAACTCTTTTTTTACAATTTTGAGGGCATTAATGAGCGCTGCCGCCGTTACTATTGCCGTGCCGTGCTGGTCGTCGTGGAATACGGGAATGTCAAGTTCCTCCTTGAGCCTCGTTTCAATTTCAAAGCATCTGGGCGCGCTTATATCTTCAAGATTTATGCCGCCGAAAGAACCTGCAATCAGTTTGATTGTGCGGATTATTTCTTCGGTATCCTTTGAACGGATGCAAATGGGGAAAGCGTCTACGTCGCCAAACTCTTTAAAAAGCGCGCACTTGCCTTCCATTACGGGCATACCTGCCTCGGGACCGATATCGCCCAAACCGAGGACAGCCGTGCCGTCTGTTATGACGGGAACGGTATTCCAGCGGCGGGTAAGCGTGAAGGACTTTTCTATATCGTCGTGAATGGCAAGGCAAGGTTCGGCAACGCCCGGAGTATAAGCAAGGGAAAGCTCCTCCCTGCTTGAAACGGGCACGCGTACTTTGGTTTCAATTTTTCCCTTCCATTCGGCATGTTTTTTAAGCGATTCCTGTCTGTAATTCATATATTTCTCCTGCACTTGAAGTCAAATATATTTTATCACCGCAGAGCATAAAAGTAAAGCAATTTATAAGACTGCGGGCGCGGCTTATAAAAGCCGCGCCCGCACTGCAAATTGCGCCGTGTTGGCATTTATATTATCTTTTAAAGGTATTTTTGTAATTTTCCACGCAGCGCTCGATTACTTTTACCGCTTCATCGGCGGTCATAAGCTCTTCCACAGTCGTATCCTTGTGCTCGAGCGCTTTATATACGGCAAAAAAGTGCATGGTTTCGTCCAGAATATGCCGCGGAAGCTCGGTCAGCGTTTTATAATCCTTATACGTAGGGTCGCCGAGGCAGACGGCGATTATCTTTTCGTCGGCTTTTCCGCCGTCGAACATTTTGAGCACGCCTATAGGCGCGCACTTGACGAGCGTCATGGGAAGAATAGGTTCGGTGCAGAGGACGAGAACGTCCAGCGCGTCGCCGTCGTCAGCCAAAGTGCGCGGTATAAAACCGTAGTTGGCGGGATAAACCGTTGAAGTATATAAAATTCTGTCGAGGCGAAGCATGCCCGTAGATTTATCAAGCTCGTACTTAGCCTTGCCGCCCTTTGAAATTTCTATCACAGCCTCAAACAGTTCGCCCGTTACGCGGCTTGCCTCCAAATCGTGCCAGATATTCAAATTTTTTCTCCTTTTGTAATTTTTATGATTTAAGCGGATTTTTACAGACCGATTTGGTCGGGCTGTAAAAATCCGCCTGTGCCGTGATATGAAAAAGTTTTAACCCGCTTCTCGCAGGTGGGTGCGGCGGAGCGAAACCTCGGACTTTCCGAAACCAGACCTTGCCTATTTCCGCAAACGACCGCTCCCTTTTGTATATTGTGGATTACGAATTCCCCATACCACGAACACCGCAGACTCTATTAATTCATACAAATTCCGCAATAAATGAAATTTGTGGGCGGAATTTGTTTATCGAATATTATTTTAACATATATAAACCAAAAACGCAACAAGAAAATTTTTACATATGGCAAATTATTTTGCCGGGGCATTTTTATTTTGCTTGATTTTTGAAGGCGTTTGCCGTAAAATTATAAAAAAATCATTGCGAGGCTTTGTATGCAAGAGATTACGGGCGTTATTCCATGCTCCTCCACTCCTTATTCCGAATTCAAAAATCATGTGGGCGAAACAGTCACAATTAAAGGCGCTATCCATAATATAAGGGATATGTCCGACTTTGCCTTTATTCTTGTAAGAACGGCGCGCGAACTCATTCAGTGCGTTTATTCTCCCGAATTTTCGGACTATCGCCTCACCCCCGAAGTGGTTGAGCAGGCGGCGGCAAAAATTACGGGAAAGGTTGTTCCGAGCGAAACCAGAGACGGCAGCGAAAGATACGAGTTGCAAATACACAACATAGAGCTTTTGTCGGTGCCTGCGGATATTCCGCCCGTTGTAATTTCCAAAAAGCAGGTAGTGTGCGATTTGGCTGTGAACCTTGACTATAGACCCGTGACGCTCCGCAACCCCAAAGAGCGCGCAATATTCAAGATTCAGGAGGGTATACAGCGCGGATTCCGTGAATATTTGCAGAGCCAGAACTTCACCGAGATACACACGCCCAAAATCAACTTTGCGGGCGCCGAAGGCGGTACAAACGTATTTAAATTAGACTATTTTGGCAAAACCGTGTTCCTTGCGCAGAGTCCCCAGCTCTACAAACAGGCTTTGGTGCCGGTATATGAGCGAGTGTTTGAAATTGCGCCCGTATTCCGTGCAGAGCACCACGACACCTCGAGGCACCTGAACGAGTATATTTCAATGGACTTTGAAATGGGATACATTGAAAGCTTTACCGACATAATGAATATGGAGACGGGTGCGCTGAAATATATAATGAATCTCCTGAAAACGGAGTACAAGCCCGAGGTTGAGTTGCTTAAAGTGGATATCCCCGAGATTGCTTCTATTCCCTGCATAAAATTTAAGGACGCTAAGGAGCTTTGCGTTAAAAAGCTGAAAAATATAACCGATATGAAGGACTTTGAGCCTGAGGAAGAGGCATTTTTGGGAAAGTGGGCTAAACAGCAATATAATTCGGACTTTCTGTTCGTGACCCACTACCTCTCGAAAAAGCGCCCGTTCTACACGATGGACGACCCCGAGGACCCCGAAATTACGCTGTCTTTTGACCTTTTATTCCGCGGCATAGAAATTACGAGCGGCGGGCAGCGTATTCACGACTACAATATGCAGGTTGCGAAGATGAAAAAACTTGGAATGAACCCGGACGAGTTTGAAACATATCTTATGCTTCACAAGTACGGCGCGCCCCCTCATGGCGGCTTGGGATTGGGGCTTGAACGGCTTACGATGCACCTTTTGGGCTTCAAGAATGTGCGCTATGCCGCTATGTTCCCCAGAGATATAAACAGGGTTACTCCTTAAAATTATTTCACTGTAAAAGTTTGCGGCGGAGCGCACTATGCGCTCCGCCGCTTGATTTATATCGCTTATCTTATAAAATTGGTTGTTGCCTTTGGAATATCCAAGGGTTTTTCGAGTTCGGTGCCCTTTGCGCTTTCAAGCAATTTTAAAAGCCATGCCATATTGCTGCCGACGGTGCGCATAACCGAAAGCCCCTCCTCGTCTTTGGCGACGTCCTCCGGGGTATAGCCGTGAACCATATTCCAATATTTAGAGGGCACCTGAATCATATTGTTTATACCTATATACTTATTCAAAACGTCGTATGAAGCCGTTGTCCCTGCCCGTCGCGCCGAAACGACGGAAGCTGCGGGCTTGAGACGCATATGCGAACCATAAGCCATAAATAATCTGTCCATCGCCGAGACCATTGCACCGTTTGGTGAAGAATAATGTACGGGCGCACCGAACACGTAGCCGTCTGCCGTTTTTATTTTTTCACCGATGGCGTTTATAGGGTCGTCGGAATAGACGCACTTGCCGAGCTTTTTACAAGCCCTGCACCCCACGCAGCCGCGCACGGGACCGTTGCCCAGCCAAATCAGCTCGGTTTCTATCCCCTGTGAGTTGAGTTCATTTTCTACTGCGACAAGCGCAGTATGCGTGCAACCGTTTTTATTCGGACTGCCGTTTATAAGCAAAACTTTCATTTTTTACCTCGGATTTTTTGTTAAAGACAAGGTTGGCGAAATTTTTCCGCCAACCTCTCTTTTCCCCTATTTATTCAGCTTTTCCGCCGTTTGAAATAAGTACCCTTTACAGGTTACATAAACTTATATCACAGTTATGTCGTTTTGTCAAGAAAAAAGGCGGATATTTGTGCAAATTGCACAAATATCCGCCATTAAATGTTTTACGGCTTATATATAAATCTGTGACAGTTATCGCACTCCACAACTCCGCCGGTAAGCAACTTTTCCTTGCCGGCAAGGGAAAGCTCCGAGCCGCACTTTGAACACCTTCCCGCCTGCTCGGGGCATAAAATGGGAAAAATCCGCTCGCTGCGCTTTGATTGATAGCGCTGCATAACTTCGGGCGCAACATCCTGCGAAAGTTTTGCAAGCTCGGCTTTGATTATATCGCTCTCCTTGCGCTTTTCGGCTTTGAGCTTTTCATACGCCTCCTGATATTCCTTGCCCTGCTTCTGCATTGCCCTGTTCTTGGTGTAGAGGGTTTGGAATTCCTCGTTACTATCCTTTATGGCTTTGGTGAGCGCGGCAACCTCCTGTTTGATGGATTTGAGTTTTTCGGAAATCTGCGCCAGATTCTTTTTATAGAACGATATATCGGCGCCGCCCTCCAACAGCTCGTCAAGATTTTCAAATTCGGCAAGCGTTTCAGAAACGTCTGCATATTTTTTGTTGAGCTCCTCGAGCGTTGAAGCAAGAGAGAGCGCCTTGCCGTCGAGAGCTTCAAGCCGCTCGGTTGCCTTAGTTACAAAATTGACAGCCTGGGCAAGGTTTTTTCTTTCCTGCGAGCCTGCAAGCTCGCGCTCGACCTTCAAGAGCTTTTCATCCGCTTCCTGATACTTTAAAAGTTTTTCAACATAAGTCATATATTAACTCCCCGAGCTTATAAAAGGTCTCCGTCGCAAAAGTATGCGGCGGGAACGTTAAGCTCCTCAATTATTTTACCGTAAATTTTATTAAATCCGTAGTTTTCCGCCGCGTAGTGCGTGAGAACAACTATGGATATCCCGCGCTCAAGAAGGGCGGTTATCTGGTGGTGTTTCATATCCGAGGATATAAACACGTCGGCATTTTCGCTGTGGGCAAATTCAATGGCTTCGTCGTCGCAGCCTGCGCCGCAGAATGAAGCCGCACGGGCTACGGTTGAGTTGCCGTCGCCATAATAAATTACCCTTTGCGTATTGAAATTGCGTTTTATAAATTCAACGTAATCGTTCAGCTTGCGTGGCTTGATATCGTAAACCCTGCCGTATGCGCCGCCTTCAAGCTTAATTAATGTTTTGCCCGCGTCGCCGTCGAGACCCTGCATTAACTGATAATCTATGCCCTCGGGGGCGGCGTCGAAGTTGAGATGCATAGATATCACCGTTATGCCGTTTTTTAAACATTCGGCAATAAGCTTGCTCTTATAGTCATCCACTTTGACGGCGCTTAAAGGACCGTATATGGCGGGGTGATGGGTGACTATGGCGTTAAAACCCAGCTCCTTGGCTTTTTGAAGTGATTTTTGGGATAAATCAAGCGAAAAAAGCACGCCTGTTATATCCTCGCCGCTGTCCACAAGTATGCCGCTGTTGTCGTATGCGCCGCACTTTTTGCAAAAATCGGCGGACAGCGACAACGGACCTACGTATTCAAGCAGTTTTAATAGTTCAGTTGATTTCACCGTTTATAAACTCCTCGATGAATTTTATGCTTTCGGTTATTTCGGCGCGGTGTTCGTCGCTTAAATTGCGCGAAAGATAGTCGCGCTTTTTTTTGAGTTCTTCTTTGAGATAATCGCCCAAAACTCCGCCAAGATCTCCGTTGCCGAATTCCAGACGGGCGGGCGTATATGTATTTTTATTGCCGCTTGCGTTGCCGCAAATAACAAAATAGTACTTGCCGACGCTGAAAAATACGTCGTCGCGGGTTATTTCGGCGCCGTGCTCCAAAAGAAATTCCCGCACCCCGCGCACGTTGCGCATGGGCTGTAAAACAAATTTTTTGGGGATATACGCTTTGCGTAAAATCGAAATAATTTCCTCTCCGCCCATTCCGGCAATAAGAACGAGGTCGGGCGAATTTTCTATTTTATCAAGCCCGTAACAGCATACGGACGTGCATTTCCCCGCACGAACATACTTATTCAGCAACAATTCCGCCTTATTTAAACACTTGTCGCTGACGTCGGAAATTATCGCCTTTTCGCACAAGTTGTTTTTTAGCATATACCGCGTGCAATAGCCGTGGTCGCAGCCCACGTCGGCAAAAGTTTTACACGGGGAGAGATAGCCGCAAAGTTTTTTTATTCTGTCCATCAGGTATCGAGGAAATCCTTAAGGTGCTTGGAACGCGAAGGATGGCGAAGTTTTCTTAAAGCCTTTGCCTCTATCTGGCGGATACGCTCCCTTGTTACATTAAACTCCTTGCCCACTTCTTCCAGAGTTCTGGGTCTTCCGTCGTCAACGCCGTAGCGAAGCCGCAACACTTTCTCTTCACGGGGGGTAAGGCTGTTGAGAACGCCTAAAAGCGTTTCCTTTAACATAGTGGTAGATACGCTGTCGGAAGGGGTGACGGTTGTTTCATCCTCTATAAAGTCGCCGAGGTGGCTGTCCTCCTCTTCACCTATCGGCGTTTCGAGTGAGACAGGGTCCTGCGCTATCTTTTGGATTTCACGAACGCGTTCCTCGCTTATGCCCATCTCCTTTGCAATCTCCGCCGCGGTGGGATCCCTGCCGTATTTTTGAAGAAGTATGCGGGAGACGCGGGTGAGCTTGTTTATTGTTTCCACCATATGCACCGGTATTCTTATCGTGCGCGCCTGGTCGGCGATTGCCCTCGTTATTGCCTGCCTTATCCACCATGTTGCGTAAGTTGAAAATTTAAAACCCTTTTGGTAGTCGAATTTTTCAACCGCCTTCATTAGTCCGAGATTGCCTTCCTGTATTAAGTCGAGGAAAAGCATGCCGCGCCCGACGTATCGCTTTGCAATGGAAACGACAAGCCTTAAATTGGCTTCGGAAAGCTTCTTTTTGGCTGCCTCGTCACCCTCCTGCATTCTGCGGGCAAGCTCTATTTCGTCGTCTGCGGAGAGCAGCGGCACCCTGCCTATATCTTTAAGATACATTTTTACGGGATCGTCGAGACCTATATCCGAGAGCGCCTGTTCGTAAAGTTCCTTGTCGCGCTCGGCTTCGTCGATAATTTGAATCCCCGCCTCGGCAATGGACTTATAAACCAAGTCCATCTGTGCGGGAGTTGTTTCGTACTTCTCCATTACGTCGCACAGGCTGTTGGTGGTGATGGAACCCTTGGCGCCGTGAGCGTCGATGATTTGTTTTATAATTTCATAAAGTTTTTGGTCGGATAAATTCATTTTTTATCTCCGCTTTAAATTTTCCTTTTGGCTTGTATAAGTTGCTGCATCGTCTCCGCCATTTTCAGGCGGGCGGCGCTGTCCTTTTCCTTTTCGATCAGCGCCTTCAACCGGGCGATTTGCCCGTCGATTTTATCTGTTTTAAGCCTTTTTATGCAGTCGTAAAAATACTTTTCGGCAACCTCTGAGTTGAAACGGTCGCCATCGGAATAGTCGAGGATAAGACAAAGTTCGTTGTATTCTTCGCTTCCCTCTTCAAAAAATTCAAATAGTTCCGCCGGCTGAATCCGCTCTTCCATTAGCTGTTTGGACTGAATATACTTTGCTATGATAGAATGGACGTCGTTTGAAAAATCAATAGAAGTTATAGGAACTTCAGACGCAAATTTTGCCCCGAAGAGATAGGCGGCTATAATGTACCGCGAAGCGCGCTCCGAAACGGTGGCGTTGTCCTTTCGGACCGATGGACTTTGCGGCTCCGCCTTCTCCTCGTTTGGAGAAGAATTTAAATCCCGCTTTAAAGATTCGTACGTTATGCCCGAAACGTCGCGCAGGGCTTTTAACAAATCCTCCTGCTCGGTGGCGCTGGAGGCAGTTTTTATTACCTTTAACGCCTCGGCTACAAATTTGCGTTTTTCTTCGCTTTTTGTTATGTCGTATTGTTTTTTTAATGAATGGAGTTTGAAATCTATCAGGGGCATAGCCCTGTCAAGACAGCTTTGATACCCTTCTGCGCCGAGTTGTTTTATTACGTCGTCCGGGTCGAGATCGTCCACAAGCGGCACAACTTTTACGTTAAGACCTTCGTTTTTTAAAATTTCAAGACCGCGTAAATTTGCGTGCTGCCCTGCGGCATCGCCGTCGTAGCTTATGAGAACATTGTCGGTGTATCTTTTTATGAGTCTTGCCTGGTCCTGCGTGAGCGAGGTGCCCATGCTGGCAACGACGTTTTTGAATCCTGCCTGATAGAGGGATAACGTATCCATATATCCCTCAACCATTATAACTTCCCGTATGGTTTGGGTTGTTTTGAGCTTTTTTAATAGATTTATGTTGTAGAGAGTTTTGCTTTTGTTGAAAACCAAAGTATCCTTTGTGTTTTTGTATTTGCCGAAGTCTACCTTTTTAAGCGCCCTGCCGCCGAAGGCGATGACCTCGCCCATTGCATTTATGATGGGAAAAATAAGCCTTCCCCCCTGCGAATCTACAAGTCTGCCGTTGACAGAATTTATTACGCCGCTGTCAAGCATATCCTGCTTGTTGTAGCCCTTTGAGAGAAGATATGCGGGCAGGCTTGTAAAATCAAGCGAAGCGCCCAAACCGAACGTGCGGACTACGTTTGAGGGAATCTGTCTCTTTAATATATATTCTATATGCTCGTCCGCCTTGCCCGAATTGAGGTTGTCCAAATAAAAATGTGCGGTGTCGTTTAAAATTTTGAGCAAAGTATCGCGTTTTCTCTTCTGTTCAACCGTTTTTTGATTGTCGTAGTTGGATTGCGGCATGGGGAGCTTTGCGCGTTCGGCAAGCAGCTTTACGGCGTCCATAAAGTCGATGTTTTCCATCTCCCTTACAAACTTTATTATATCCCCCGACTCCCCGCAGCCGAAGCAGTGATAGAATTGGTCCGGCTCGCTCACGGAAAACGACGGTGTCTTTTCGTGGTGGAACGGACAGCACGCCCAATAATTCGTACCGCGTTTTTCAAGACTTATATAGCTTGAAATCACGTCGACAATATTCAGTTTTTCTTTTAAAGTTGTGATAAACTCCGAAAAAACGTCTGCCATTTCAGTTGCTTTCGTCTATAAAAGTCCACCCGCGCGGAACGAAAATCCGGTTGAACATATACACGGCATATCTGTCGGTCATAGACGAGAGATAGTCGCACACAACCTGTTCCGCGGAATATTTTTCGAGAAGTTTGATGTATGTATGGGGAAGCTTGTCCACGTTGTTTACAAAGTAGTCGTACATTGCGGTGAGCATCCTCTCCGCCTTTAGCTCCTCCCCCTTGGCGGTGCCCGAATAATAAACTCTTTCGAACATGAACGAGCGAAGCTCCTCGCTTGCTTCCTCGGTCTCCTTATCCATTTTTACAAAATTATTGCCGTAACTTGTTTCGTACACCGACTTAATAGCCTTACTTATGCGCGCACTCGAGCTGTTGCCGAGCACGGCGCGGATTCTTTCGGGCACGTCGCTCTCCTTTAAAAGTCCCGCGCGGACCGCGTCGTCAAGGTCGTGGTTTATATAGGCAATGCGGTCTGCAATGGACACGCACGCGCCCTCCAAAGTTGCGGGCGAGCCGTTTTTAGGGTGATTCAATATGCCGTCGCGCACTTCGAAAGTGAGATTAAGCCCGTTGCCGTCTTTTTCAAGCACGTCCACAACACGCAAAGACTGTTCGTTGTGCTTAAAACCGTTTGGGGACAGTTTGTTTAATATCTTTTCGCCGCTGTGCCCGAAAGGGGTGTGCCCCAAATCGTGACCCAGCGCGGTGGCTTCAGCCAAATCCTCGTTGAGGCAGAGCGAACGCGCCATACTCCTTGCTATTTGGGCGACGTCGAAAGTATGTGTCAAACGGGTGATGTAGTGATCGCCTTCGGGTGAAAAGAATACCTGCGTTTTGTTTTTGAGCCTTCTGAAAGATTTGCAGTAGATAATTCTGTCCCTGTCACGCTGAAAATCCGTGCGCATTTCGCACGGCTGCTCCTCCCTCTGTCTGCCGCGCGTCCGGTTTGATTTACAGGCGTAAGGCGATAAAAAATTTTCTTCGATGGCGTAAGTACGTTCTTTTAGACGGGGAATCTCTTTCATTTTCTCATTAATTTTACGAATTTTTTTTCGTTTTTCCTTTTTTTATTAAAAATTAATTAAAATTTTACAAAATTACTTTCCAAAACCGCCGCCGACCGAGAGAACTTCTCCTGTGACGTAGGGCGTTTCGGCAAGGAATACGCAGGCGTTTGCAACGTCCGCCGGTCTGCCCAGCCTGCCCAAGGGTATCTGGTCGATAAGATCCTCCATTTCGGCTGACGAAAGATGGGAATTCATTGCAGTATCGATGACGCCGGGGGATACGCAATTGACGCGTATCCTCGAAGGGGCAAGCTCCTTTGCGAGAGCTTTGGTAAATGCAATGAGAGCGCCCTTGGAGGCAGAATAAGCCACTTCGCAGCTTGCGCCAACTTCTCCCCAGATAGAGGCTACATTAATGATACAGCCGTCGTTGCCCAACATTTTATCCACCGCTTCACGGCAACAGAGAAATGCGCCGCGGACGTTGACGGCAAAAATTCTGTCCCACTCGTCGCACGTTGTATTCTGTATGACGTTTACGCGTGAAATGCCGGCGTTGTTTACAAGGACGTCGAGCCTGCCGAAAACGGAAAAAAACTCCCGCATCATGGCGGTCACGGCGGCTTCGTCGGAGACGTCGGCACGAAGCAGCAGCGGGCAATAGCCCATCATATTGAACTCTTCCTGTGCGGCAAGGGCGGCAGGCTCGTCGCTGTCGTAGTTGAGCACGACTTCATAGCCTTTTTTTAAAAATTCAAGGGCTATAGCCTTGCCGATTCCCTTCGTTCCGCCGGTAATCAGCGCTGTTTTCATTTTATAATCTCCATTATTTTTTGGGCAATTGCATCCGGCGAAAGACCGTCGGTAGACAGGGTATAGTCCGCCGCCTGCTCGTAGATATGCGCGCGGCGGGCATACAAATTTTTAAGATTCGCCTCGGCGTCGCCCTTTAACAGCGGGCGCGTATCGTCGTCTTTAAGCCTGCGGAGCAACTCTGCGATTTCCGTTTTGAGATAAATTATTTTGCCGTGCCTGCGGAACGTGTTCACGTTTCTGTCGTTTATAAGACAACCGCCGCCTGTGGAAATAACCGCATCGTTTTGCGCCGCGGCGTACTCTGCCGCACCGCATTCGAGTTTGCGGAAATACTCCTCCCCACGGGTGGCAAAAATATCGGAAATATTGCCGTATTTTTCAACGACCAGCGCGTCCGTATCAATCAGCTTCCAGCCGAGTTTTTTTGAAAGCGCCGCGCCTACCGTGGTTTTGCCGCAGCCCGGCATTCCGGCAAGTACTATATTCATAATTTAAAACTTTCGCCTGCAAGTATATAACTGTTTTTGCCGAAACCGGCTATCACACCCCTGCAGACTGCCGAAATTACCGAGGTGTGGCGGAACTCCTCGCGGGAGTGAACATTGGACATATGCACTTCCACCACGGGAATCTGAATAGCGGCGATTGCGTCGCGGATGGCATAACTATAGTGCGTAAACGCGCCCGCATTCAGAATTATTCCGTCGCACTTTGCGTTTTGGAGCTTAGTGCAGATATCGCCCTCGCAATTGCTTTGATAAAATTCGCATTCGTCATCCTTGAAATGTGCGGCTATTTCCGCATTGATTTCTTCAAGAGTTTGTACCCCGTACACGCCCTTTTCGCGTATGCCCGTCATATTGAGGTTTACGCCGTTGATAAAAAGAAGTTTCATTATATATTCTCCTTCCGATATTCATTAAACAACCTTTCAGCCTGCGCGCTGTCCGGCGTCGCGCCGAAATATATACATTCCGAAAAGTATGCCTGATAAAAAAGCATACCCTCGCCGTTGATAATTTTTTTGCCGTATTCTTCGGCAATTTCCAAAAAACGGCTCTTTTGCGGCGTGTAGATAAGGTCTATTGCAACTGCGCAAACCGAGAGTAAATCGGCGCCGACAGGTGACTGCCCAACCGACTTATGCATACCCACTCCCGTTGCGTTGACAACAATGTTGTACGGCTTAATTGGTATATTCTTTAAAGCTTCTATTCCCTTAAATTCTTTCGATAAACTCAACACGTTCCCATAAAACTTATCGTAAACGCTGACTTTTGCGCCGGCTTCGAGGAGTTTTTCAGAAACGCTTCTGCCTGCGCCGCCCGCGCCGAGAACGAGAACGGTTTTGCCTTCAACTTCCACTCCGTTGTTACGCAACATCATCATAAAACCCAGCCCGTCGGTGTTGTAACCGCAAAGATTACCCGTGGTGACGGTGTTTACGGCGCCGAAGGTTTTTGCGTCGCCCTCAATGGTTTTCAGGTGCGGAATTATTGCAAGTTTATATGGAATAGTTACGTTAAATCCGTCAAGATTTTCGATTAAGCCGCTTATTTGCTCTTCAAATTTATCTTCCGGAATGGAAATTCTTTGATAGCAGACTCTGTTGCCCATTTTTGCCGCTATGAAGTTGTGGATTTGCGGGCTTGTGGAAGCCGAAACGTCCTTGCCTATTACGGCAAGCTTCAATTCTTTCATTTGCCCTCCTTTAAATCAGCCGAACACTCTTCGAGAAGCTTGATATATTCTTCCAATGACAACTTTATTTCCGCGGACTTGCCTTCGCTCTGCGGAACTATCAGCGAAACGTTTGCGTCGGTATTCTTTTTATCGAATTTGGCAAGCTTTGCGGCGGTTGCCACGTCTTCGTAAACAGGTACCTTTTTTATTACCGCCGTGATGAGTTCCCTGAGGCTATCGGCATAGTTTTTGCCGCATATATTCAGTTTTTCGGCAATATACAGTTCATAGTAGGCGCCTATGAGCACATACTCGCCGTGGGATTTTTTGCGGTAGCAAAGCTCCAGCGCGTGACCCGTTGTATGCCCCAAATTCAAGGTCTTGCGCACGCCGTTCAAATCGTACTCGTCCTCGGTAACCACGTCGGCTTTGTGTTTTATACAGTGATATGTTATTTCTTCGAGAAACGCCGTTGATTTCAAATCCGCTTTATTTTGGAGAAGCAACTCGTAAATACGGCTGTTCAGCGCGCCGTATTTTACTATTTCACCCAAACCGCACCGTATCTCCCTGTCCGGAAGAGTGGATAAAAAGCGCGGGTCGACGATTACTTCTTCGGGTTGATAGAATGTGCCTATTACGTTTTTGACGCCTTCGAAATCTATTGCGGTTTTACCGCCCACGGAGCTATCCACCTGCGCCAACAAGGTTGTGGGAATTTGAACAAGGCGAACACCGCGCATAAACAGTGATGCGGCAAGACCCGCCAAATCACCCACCACGCCGCCGCCGAATGCAACGACGGTGCACGTGCGTTTCATGCCGTGACTGAGCATTTCGCGCAGAATTGCGGTTAAATAGCGTATACTCTTGCTCGGTTCGCCTGCGGGAATAATGTATATGGGAACGTCTCCGCCGAGCACCCGCCAGATATCGTGACGATACCAGGCAAACACATTGGAATCGGTTACGACGAACACCTGGCGCAACGCCAGCCCAGGGGCGTATTTTTCAAACGCGCCCTCGCCGCAGTGAATAACGCTCTTTTGAGCGGGCGTATCTATAATGATATCTTTCATAATTTATTTCAGCCTTTTGTAGCGCTCCTTCACTTCACACATATTGTCTCCGCCCAGCCTTTGGGACACAACCTCGGCAAGAGCTACGGTCACTACGCTTTCAAGCACTATCTCAGCTGCGCAGATTGCCGCGACGTCGCTCCTTTCGCCCGCTGCCGTGACCGCGTCCTTGGTAATATAGTCTACCGTTCTGAGTCCCTGCATAAGCGTGGGTATAGGCTTCATCGCAGCCCTTAAAACTATCTCCTCCCCATTGGACATTCCGCCCTCTATGCCGCCTGCGTTATTCGTTTCGCGATAGAATTTATTGTCGTAAAAAATTTTGTCGTGGACGGCGCTGCCCCGTAAATCGGCTGCCTTAAAGCCCAACCCGACCTCCACGCCCTTTATGGCTTGTACGCTCATAATTGCGCCGCACAATATTGCGTCGAGCTTGGTTGAGTACTGCATACAGCTGCCAAAACCGCTTTTAAGACCCTTTACGCGGATTTCGATTGTTCCGCCGGCAGTGTCACCCTCTTCTTTCAACTCGTCGATTAGCTCCATTGCAGCCTGCTGTTTTTCGCCGTCTAGCATAAAGAGGGGCTGGGATTTTGCACTTTCAAGCTCTTCAAAGGTATATCGCCTGCCGTCGGCAATCCCGCATACGCTCCTGACGTATCCCGAAATGTATACGCCCAACCCAGCAAGATATTGCCTCATAATGCTGCCAGCGGCAACGCGCACCGCCGTTTCACGGGCGCTTGCGCGTTCGAGAATGTTACGGGCGTCCGTTTGGTCGTATTTTATTATCCCTGTTAAATCGGCGTGCCCGGGGCGGACTTTTGTGAGAGTTCTCTTTGTTATGTCGCAGCCTTCGGGAGCCATAAAGTCGCGCCAGTTGTCATAGTCGTTGTTTTTTATTTGAAAAGCTACGGGGCTGCCGAGAGTGCGAAGATTTCGAACGCCGCTCAAAATTTCAATTTTATCGCGCTCTATCTTCTGCCTTCCGCCTCTTCCGTAGCCGCTCTGGCGCAGGGCAAGATATCTATTTATTTCGGCAATGTTTATTTTTAGATTCGAAGGCAATCCTTCGATTATTCCGGTGAGCGCCTTGCCGTGGGATTCCCCAGCCGTGATGAGTTTCATTCTCACTTCTCCTTTGAAATTTTATAGTCTGCGGCGTATACGGTGACGGTGACAGTGCCGTGCATATCGGTTCGGAACAAATTGTTTCCGACATATAGCTGAAGATTGGCTATATCCGTGAGAGACGGACAGGACTTGGCGTTTTCGCCTACGGATATTACTGCCGCACCAACTGACAAAATATCGTAGAGCCTCGGCTCGGCATAGTCTGCAGCACAGTGGTTTGCCGTTTTGATTACCGCGCACGGGGACATTTGTACGGATACGCCATCTACCTTATAAACGCCTTTTTCGAGCCGTATGGTTTCGGCTACGCCGAGCTGTACCGAATCTGTGGCGTCGCCGAGGAACATAAATCCATGCCCGTCATATTGCAGCCAAAGGACTACCGAGGCGTTGTTGATGTTAAACTCAGTAGGCGCCGCATTCATGCTGTGATACTCGCACTCGGGAAGCTCGGCGGACATAGGTGACATCACCATAAAACTGTAGCCGTATTCAGAATTGTACGCGCCGACGCCGAACTGCGCAATCTGTATGTCGGCGCCGCTTTTTGAAAGTTCCGAATAGAACGCGGCAAACTCGTCGGTTATATATAAATTTGTGACCTGCGGCACATATGCCGTGCCTATCTTTTTATAGCGCGCAACCTCGGCAAGCGCACCGCAATGTTCGCTCTTTACCGAAGTGCAAAAAAGATAATCGATTTTATCTATATTGCTTTTATTGAGAACGTCGAGAAGCTTATATACGTTTGAATATGTTCCGGCACCGCCGTCTATAAGCATAGTTTTTCCATCCGGAAGTTCCACCAGAGTACAGTCGCCGAAGCCGACGTCAAGATAGCGGACGCGCAGCTGTCCCAGAGGGTTTTCGTCCTTTTTAAAGTGGACGTAGGCGGTGAAATATATTACAGGAATGAAGACGTTAGTTATTATGAGCGCAATCATAACCGCCGCCACTACCGAAAGTGTGACAATTATTTTACGCCTCCTCCTATACGTCTTCTTCTTGCGTTTCATAGTATTTCTCTTGTATTTTTACATGAAATTATACTTATACAAATTAAATTATACATTAATTTGCGTTGGTTGTAAACAGAAAATCCGTTATAAATATTATTTTTTAACAAAATTGGTAAAGTTTACACAAAGTTTATATTAATGCCTATTTTTATAATTAAATTAGGTTACATTGTAATAATAAAATATTACATATAGCCTGCACGGGGCTTAAAAATGAGGCAGATTTTTTCGCTTATCAGGCGCGAATGCGGGTTTTTGATTGGCTCGATAATTTTGATCGGGCTGATACTTACAATTTTTTGCGGGGCATTTCTTTCGGTAATGTCGGTATTTTTGGATGTGCCCGCGGGGATTTACGACTACTTTACGGACGTAATGAGGCTAAATGCCGTGAGTGTGCCCGACGTAACGTTTGCCGAAGCCAAAAAGCTCGGCGGGGAATGGGTTTACGCTACTAAATCGGGGCTGACCACTAACGTGGAAGTGACGGGCAAAAAGACTATTATTATAGACGCATATGAAACAAAGGATAAACCGTATGCTTATTCCTCCACCAAAAGAACGTTTGCCTGCACGCCCAAGGACGCTTACCGCTATAAAGACGCGTGGGGAAAGCATATTGCAAAAGGGCAATGGTTTGAAAATGCGGGCGAAATAGTTGTGACCACCGATCTTGCCAAAATACTTGGCGATGTGACCGCTGGAGATACCATAACGCTTGGGGAAACGCCTTTCAAGCTTGTGGGGTTGATACAGAGTTCCGGCGCGTACAGCTCGGCTACGAACGGCAAAATGCCCCCTTTGTGTTCGTTTTGGATTTGCGTGGACGAAAATGAAAAAATGGACTACTGCTATCTGTGCATACCCGACGCGGAAGAGATGCGTTTGACGCGCGACAGGCTGGTTAAAAGCGGTATAGACGCCCGGGTTGCGGAAACATATGATGTTGCGTTCGAAAACGTTGATCTATGCAGAGCGTTTTTCGGTTCCATTGCGCTGGTGCTGGGCATAATGGTATTGTTTATTTTATATTCCCTGACGGCAATCTTTTACAGACAGCGTAAGGCGCAGATCTGCAGATTCAGGCTGCTCGGCGCAAAAACGGGCACGATTGCCTCGGTATACTACCTGATAATCGTAGCCGTGGCGTTTTTTGCGGTTGGCATAGGCACCGCACTTTCAATTTGGTTCAATTCGTTTTTTATGAGTCTGTGCACGCAGCTCTTCAAACAGCCTTTTACTGCGCACTTTTACATTTCGATTCCGCTGCTGCTCGTTTTGTGTATGTCGGTGTTTATCACCGTCATATATTGGATTTACAGTTTTAAAATCAAAAATACGCAAATTGCGCAGGAGGTGAAACATGAGTAAGCCCTGCGGCAGATTCGGTCTTTTGAAAATTGCCATAAAGAATTTTAAAACTTATACCTGGATAAACGTGAAAATGTGCTTTGTGTTTGCCTGCCTCACCTTTTTGGTATGTTTGTTTACGAGCTATAACTCGGCACTTGGCACAAAAAACGACGAAATTCGCAGAACAGCCATATCAAGCAATTATGTAGCGTATTCTTCGGAAGTAAATAAAAAAATATCCGCCGGAACCACGGAAAAAGCCCAAAAAACTTTCAGCGGCAGTGAATGGACGGAATTTAAAAGATTATCGGTTGCACAGATGATTTTTTCGGTGACTAAAAAAAGCGTTGCGTCGGCAATGCCGAAGTACGTTGATTTTACCTTTGACGGACAACTTGCCGAGCCAATCGACGACGCCGAAAAATTCAATGTTTACAGCTCGGCTTTCCCCTTTTTTGACGAGGATTACACGGAACTGAATGCACGTTTCGGCGAGAATGAATTTTTATTGGGACGCAAACCGCAATCGGACGGGGAAATAGTACTTTCGGAAAACCTTTTAAAAAATTTCAACCTGACGAGGGACGCCGTCGGCTCCACGGTCCAAATGCAAATTAAAGGCGCCTCGTCGCCGTTTTTTGAAGGTAAAATCGTAGGAATTATCACAAGCAACTACTACAACCTCTACGGACACATAAGCTGGAGCCAAATACTTCCCGTTACAATGATTTGGGAAGGAAGTAAATTGTTTAACAGCGACAGCCTTATTACGCGCATAACGATGCTTGACGATTATCTTTCGGAAGAAGCGGCAAAACAAGCCAGAGCCCAAGGATTTACGTACGGCGCTTTGGAAATTGTAAACGCCATGAAAATGCTTGACAATATCATGGTGCTCGGCAATACGCTGTACATAATAATAGGTTCGTCGCTCACAGTGGGACTGATACTTACGATAGTGCTTATGGTAGGGAAATACGTAAGGATTTTTGCAAGGGCAAGCGGGATTTATATGACGTTCGGAATGCAGCGTTCGCAGATGAACAAGCTGCTCATACTGCAACTGCTCTTGCTTGCGCTTGTTTCAATACCGATAGCTTTTATATTGACCGTTGCGGGCTATTACGTTATAGGAACTGCTATTTCGCTTGTAACGCATATGACAATGGATACGTCCTGGCGGCGAATAATAGCCATGCTTATTGCCGGAATGAGCGTTATTGTAGCTATAACGATAATCTTTTTTGTGCTGACTGCAGCCAAATTGCGTAAAAAATCGATTAAACAATTGCTTGTAACCAATATCTCCAAATAAGGTAAATAAAATGATTGAAGTTGTGGACGTTGTAAAAGAATATGTAACCAGCAAAACGACATTCAGGGCGCTGAACGGCGCTTCGCTGAAAATCGGGGACGGGGAATTTGTGGCTATTACCGGCAAATCGGGCAGCGGCAAGTCCACCCTTTTGAACATATTGGGCACCTTGGACACAATGACGTCCGGCAAGGTTTACGTGGACGGCGTTGATATCTCTGCCTTGTCGGGCAAGGAAGTTGCCGAATACAGAAATAAAAAAGTAGGATTTGTTTTCCAAAGCTTTTATCTTGAACCCGGATACAGCGTTTACGACAATGTGGAATTGCCGTTGGTACTTGCCGGGGGCAGGGCAAAAAATAACCGCCCGTTGGTTGAGGCGGCGTTGAGCGAGGTTGGATTGCTTTCCAAAATCAAGGAAAAAGCCGTAAATCTTTCGGGCGGGGAACAGCAACGCGTTGCAATTGCGCGGGCGATAATAAATAATCCCTCCTATATACTCGCCGACGAGCCGTGCGGAAACCTTGACACGCACAACAGCGAAAATATTATGCGCATACTCGACGGCTTACATAAAAACGGCAAGACGATAGTTATGGTCACGCACGATATGGAGGACGCACAAAAAGCCGGAAGAATTATTGCGATGTCCGACGGCAAAATTATAGACGGTTGAAAAAAGGACCTCTAACGGCAGGTCCTTTTTGCTTGCGGAATTATTTTAAATTGCCGCCGCAAGGCTCCGTTAACACGAGAGGATCCAGCACGCGGTTTAATTTTTCCTCGTCCATAAGCCCCTCCCTTAAAACGATGGACTTTATGGATTCGCCGGTTTTGAGGGACTCCTTTGCAATTTCGGCGGCTTTTAGATAACCTATGTATGGATTGAGCGCGGTTACTATGCCTACGCTCCTGTTCACCCACTCGGCGCACCTCTCTTCATTTGCCGTTATGCCCACGATGCAGTTATCCGTAAGCGTTTTTACTGCGCCCGTAAGGGTGTTTATTGATTCAAACAGCTGATAGAATATAACGGGTTCGAAGGCGTTAAGCTCCAGCTGCCCCGCCTCCGCAGCCATAGTAATAGTTACGTCGTGACCTATTACGAGAAAAGCTACCTGATTTACGACTTCGGGAATTACGGGGTTGATTTTGCCGGGCATTATTGAGGAACCGTTTTGGCGTGCGGGCAAAATGATTTCCCCCAGACCCGTGCGCGGACCGCTGGACATAAGTCTTAAATCGTTGCACATTTTGGAAAGATTTACGGAAAGAGCCTTCAACGCGCCCGAAACGGCTACAAAGCCGTCAACGTTCTGGGTGCCGTCGAACAGGTCCTCCGCCCGGTTGAGTTTTTCACCGGTAAGACGGGAAAGCTCCTCGGTTATATGTGTAAAATAAGCTTCCTTTGCATTGATCGCCGTGCCGATTGCCGTTGCCCCGAGATTAATTACGCGCATTTCCGCAAGTGAATTTTCAATCCTTGACGTTGAGCGACCTATTGCCGTGGCAAAGGCGCGAAAAGCCTGACCGAGCCGCATCGGAACGGCGTCCTGAAGCTGTGTTCTGCCCATTTTAAGAATCCCGTTAAATTCCGCTGCCTTATTTTTGAGCGCAGCCTCAAGCCGGCGAAGCTCGGGAATGAGTTCCGCGGCAAGCGACAAAACCGTAAGTTTCCCCGCCGTGGGGATTACGTCGTTCGTGGACTGCTCCATATTAACGTCGTCGTTGGGGCTGATTTTAGTGTAGTCTCCCCTCTTTCCGCCGAGCGTTTCTATTGCGATATTGGCAACTACTTCGTTTACGTTCATATTTGCCGAAGTGCCGGCGCCGCCCTGCACGGCATCAACAATAAAATCCTTTTTATGTTTGCCGTGAAGAATTTCGTCGCAAGCCGCAATTATCGCCTCAGCCTTTTCGCGTTCCAAAAGACCGTATTCAAGATTGACCTTTGCTGCCGCCTTTTTTATAAGAACTATGTTTTTTACAAAGGCAAAACAATGTCTGGTGCCCGTAATACCGAAATTTTCCTTTGCCCTTAAAGTCTGGATGCCGTAATATGCGTCGGCGTCGACAAACAGCTGACCTACCGAGTCGCTTTCGCAACGATATTCTTTTTTCATATAAAATCTCCTTATCGTCTTGATTATATATCCGCCGCGTGTTATAATCAAATATATATTACAAGATAAATATTATAAATTTTATTTATGGAGTATGGTTATGTATTCGGCGATGGACTACATTTATGAAATTTACAGGGAAAAAAGCTTTACAAAGGCTGCGCAAAAGCTGTTCGTATCCCAGCCGGCGCTGTCGGCTTCGGTTAAAAAGGTTGAGGAAGAGCTTGGCGCAGAGCTGTTTGACAGGCACACCTCGCCCGTATCGCTGACCGAGGCGGGAAAAATTTATATAGAGGCAGCCGAACAGATTTATACCGTTAAGGCGGGACTGAAAGAGCGCATAGACGATATAAACGGGCTTAGGACGGGCGAAGTTACCGCCGGCGGAACTAATTTTGTGTCATCCTGCGTAATTCCCGAAATAGTAAAAAATTACTCGGCAAAATTCCCCGGGATAGAACTCAATCTTGTTGAGTCAAACTCCGAGGAGCTAAAAAGGCTTGCGCTTGCAGGAGGAATCGACGCGGTTATAGACTACGATTTTGACGGCGCGCTGTTCAACGTAACACCGTTGCGTGAGGAAAAAATTTATCTTTCAGCCGCAAAAGATTCGCCGCAGGCGAAAAAATTTGAAAAATTTGCACTGACGTACGGCGATATAAAGCATAAAAAGGAAACAAACGTGCCCGCAATTGAAATTTCGACGCTCGGAAACGAAAAGTTCATTTTACTGAAAAAGGGAAACAATATGCACGACAGGGCAACTAAAATTTTTCATGATGGCGCAGTACACCCACGCGCGGTGCTTATGCTCGACCAGCTTATGACGTCTTACACCCTTTCGTGCAAGGGACTTGGAATGGCGTTCGTTCCGGATACGCTGATTTATGCGGCGCCGCTTAAAAACGCCGTGTATTTCAGGATATCCTCCCCGCACGCAAAGAGAACGCTGACCATAGCCAAAAAGAAAAATAAATATGCGGGGAAAGCGCTTACGCAGTTTATTATCACCGCCGTGGAAAGCTTTAATAAAAAATAAATAATTCCGTATACTCTTTATACGGAGGAAATTATGATCGAACACGATACAATAGAGCTTTTACGCGAGTGCGACGCAGGCATACAGATGGGAATAGCCGCAATTGACGAGGTGAAAGACAATGTTAAAAGCGCGGATTTTGGGAATATGCTGGATAACTACCAACGCGAATACGCGCAACTGCAAAATGAAATTCAGGGAGTTTTGCACTCCTACCATGACGAGGGCAAAGACCCGAACCCCGTTGCAAAAGGTATGGCAAAGTTAAAAACGGACTTTACCATGGCAATGCATGACACCGACCAAACAATTGCCGACCTTATTACAGACGGTTGCAATATGGGAATTAAATCCTTGAACAAATACCTTAACCAATACGGAGGCGCGGACGGACGGGCAAAGGATTTTACAAAGCGCCTTATAGAATTGCAGGACAGACAGCTTAAAGAAATCAGAAAATTTTTGTGAGACCCCAAAACAGCGTTGCCGTTTTCCGGCAACGCTGTTTTGGGTTGTATACTTTCAGTGGTACTCTCGGCAAGCGACTGAGAAAAATTTGCCGGATTTTGCCGTTTCCCGAAAGCGGGGACGGCAAAGCATCGGCGCTCTGCGTCTCGCACAAACGAGGCGTGAACCGTCGAAAACCCGCGCCGCCATATAAATGGCGGCGCGGGTTTTGGAGCTACTGGCCGGATTCGAACCGGCGACCTGCTGATTACGAATCAGCTGCTCTACCAGCTGAGCCACAGTAGCGATTATTGTCTATACCATTATAACAGAATAATTAATTTTTGCAAGCAATTTTAAAGGTGTTTTTTTTATTTTATCCCTTTACCGTTCCACGGCTATACTCCATATTGATTTCGGCAAGTTCCTTTTCTCCGTCTATATATGGTCTATATATTTCTTCTATACTCCCGCCGCCGATGTTGTCGCAAGCTCCGCAAAAATCGCAAAGCCCGCCGCACACGGCAAGCGACTTTGCAACTATTTCAATGCGTTCCTCCCGGCTGGTATCTTTAATTAAAAGCGATTTGAATTCCATATCACTCCTCGTCGGAATAACGGTGAATCACTCCGTTCTTGTCTTTGTAAGAAATTACCGTGGAAAGATTCACGTTTTCCGCACTTTTGAAAATATTCTGCTCGATTTCGGGATCCTCTTTGGCGAGGCGGGCTATGAGTTCCTTTACCTTCCTGCGTTTGGAACCCGTGTTCGAAGTCAGGCAGTACTCTGCCGAACAGTTATTCGTAAATCTGCAGGCGCACTGAATAAACCGCAGATTATAATAATCCCTCCACGCTTTTATATCGGCTTCGCGTATTAAATACATGGGTCGAATAAGCTGCATACCCTTGAAATTGGCGCTGTTTACGCGCGGCATCATCGTTTGCATCTGCGCACCGTAGAGCATTCCCATTAAAATCGTTTCTATCACGTCGTCATAGTGGTGACCGAGGGCGATTTTGTTGCAACCGAGTTCTTTAGCCTTGCTGTATAAATGTCCCCTACGCATGCGTGCGCAGATATAGCAGGGCGATTTTTCTATGTTGAATACGTTTTCGAAAATATCTGTTTGAAAAATAGTTATGGGGATATTTAACAGTTTTGCGTTGCGCTCTATTATTTCACGGTTTTCGGGACTGTAACCGGGGTCCATTACCAAAAAAACAAGCTCAAAGGGAAATTTGTTATGGCGTTTGAGTTCCTGAAACAGTTTTGCCATAAGCATAGAGTCCTTGCCGCCGGAAATGCAGACGGCAATTTTGTCTCCCTCCCGCACAAGGTCGTACTCCACTATCGCCTTGGCAAATTTTGAAAAGAGCTTTTTTGAAAATTTTTTTCTTAAACCCTCTTCCACCTTGAGCGCGGTATCACGGGAGAGATCGAAAATATGGGTTTTAAGCCAGCCGGAATAGCCGCCTTTAAGATTGGAAGCGTTATAGCCTCTTTCCGAAAGAGCGGTTACGACTTCGGCGGAGGTGTTTCCGCTGCGGCAATATACTATAAGCTGCTTGCCCTGCGGAAGGTCAGCCACGGGAATATCTGCGGACGGAATATTGAGCGCACCGGGTATATGCCCGTAGCTGAAAGATTCCGCGTCGCGCACGTCTATCAACAAATAGTCGTCTCCGTTGAGTTTTGAAAGTTCTTCACATGTAATGTCGCCCACTTTTTACCTCCTTACCAATTATAACTTGCGCGGAATTTTTAGTCAACTTATATGGAGCCATATAAAAAGAAGGCGGCGCATATATTTATTTTATGAATATACGGGACACGGACGAAAACATTTCGGCTTTTGTGATATCCATTGCGGCAATTCTGGCGGTTACTTTGGTAATTATCGTATCCGCTTCGGCGCTCGGCGGCGCAGAATTGGTTTTTAAACGCGATTTCTATTTCATATGCTATACTATAAGAGACAACGCCATGTCCGCGGACGCGATTTCGGATACGGTTTCGAGCTACGGGGGCGCCGGATATGTTTTGGAATACAAAGGAAATTACTACGTTACGGTTGCCTGCTACTACACCGAAAACGAAGCAAAAACAGTTAAAAACAGTCTTTTGAGACGGGGGTTGAATTGTTCGGTTTTAAACGTGAGCACGGAAAAATACCCGATAAATCCCGCAGATTTAAAAAAATACAAAAAGCTTTATGAGGGCAATCTGAATACGCTCAACTCCCTTTCGGAACTGTGCTACGGCTGCGCAAATAAGCTGGATACGGGGGAACTGAACCAAAACTCGGCAAAAAATGTGAAAGAGAACGTAAAGAGCGGACTCAACGCACTTAAAAAAGCAAACCCCGCAAACTGTTTTACGGGAGAACTCGAGCGGCTTATCGCCGAGTGCGACGCAGACGGCGAAGGATATATACTTTCAAAGGATATGCGGAAATTGCAGATTGCGATTGCGGATTGCATTATAAATATAGACCTGTATTAAGTTTTGTTACAAAATTTTGTAAAAACCGCCCGGTTGCACATAATAGCGGTATGAACAGAAAAATACCCGTACTTGCGGCGATGGCGCTTATTCTTGCTTTGTTCGTTGCGCTTTTAGACAATTATTTTTTGAACAACGATGCGGCGCCGACTTTTGCCGACGAACAAAAAAAGATTTATCTGACGTTCGACGACGGTCCGAGCGACAGAGTAACGCCGAAAATTTTGGATATCCTGAAAAAAGAAAACGTGCCCGCTACGTTTTTTATTGTGGGCGCGCATGCCGAAAAACGGAAGGATGTGCTTAAAAGAATATACGACGAAGGGCATTCCATCGGGGTGCACTCCTATTCACATAAATACAATGAAATTTACAGCTCGCCGAGTGTTCTTTTAAAAGATATAGAACTGTGCAACGAGGTGATTTGCAGCGTTACGGGCAGCTTTACCGATTTATACCGCTTCCCCGGGGGAAGCTTTTCGGTTGCGCCGGAATTAAAGCAAGCCGTTCTGAACCAAGGCTACAGGTGCGTGGACTGGAACGCGTCGTTTCGCGACAGCGAACTTAAAGATATGACTGCCGGGAAACTTTATACCGCGGCGCTGAACACCGTATCAAATCCGGAAAGAATAGTTATGCTGGCGCACGATACTACTGATAAAATTGCCACGGCGGAAGCGCTTAAAGAAGTTATACGGCACTTTAAAAACAAAGGATATAAATTCGACAAGCTGTAATTTAAGCCTAAAAGGGGCGCGGATTAAAAAATACGCGCCCGTTGATTTTTTGGCGAACAGTTAACCTACGCCGTATTGTTTGCGATATTCCTTCATTTTGCCGAGATATTCCTTGCCCTCTATTATGCCGCTCTCGATAGCCTCTATTATGTCAGCCATCGTAACTATGGAACAGACCTTTACGCCGAACTCCGAATACACTTCCTGCACGGCGGAAAGGTTGCTCTCCAACCCCCTCTCCATTCTGTCTACGGAGATGACCATACCGACGATTTCGACCTTTGCCGCCGCGGCAAGCTTTGGAAGCATCTCCCTTAAAGCCTTGCCTGAGGTCATGACGTCCTCTATAATTATAACCTTTTCGCCGTCGGTAAGCTGCTTGCCTACAAACAGTCCGCCTTCGCCGTGGTCCTTTACTTCCTTCCTGTCAAAAGTATAATTTAAATCCAATCCGTGGTTGTTGTAGAGCGCAACGGCTGTTGTGACGGCAAGAGGTATGCCCTTGTAGGCGGGTCCTACGAGCGTTTGGGCTTGCAGACCGTTTTCAACTATGCAACGGGCGTAATACTCTCCGAGTTTTGCAAGCTGCGCACCCGATTTATAGTTGCCTGTGTTAATGAAATAAGGAGCTTTTCTGCCGCTCTTTAAGGTAAATTCCCCGAATTTGAGGACGCCGTTTTCCACCATAAATTTAATGAACTGCTGTTTGTTGGTCATAATTTCTCCTTAATTTAACGTTAGCGTGTTTACAATTTGGTTTATGTCATTTATATTGTGCGCGTCAAGCCAGCCGTTTATGCCGCCGATTATTTTGGGCATTGCGTTGCCGTCCGAAAAATTTGCGGTGCCAACCTGAACTGCGCGGGCGCCCGCCATCATGAATTCTATTGCGTCCGCAGCGCTTGAAATGCCGCCCATACCTATTACGGGAATTTTAACGGCGTGCGACGCTTCATAAACCATTCTTACGGCGATAGGTTTTATTCCCGCGCCCGAAACGCCGCCGGTGTTGTTTGCAAGCAGGGGCTTGCGGCGCTCGATGTCTATGACCATTCCCGTAAAGGTGTTTATAAGCGATATACAGTCCGCCCCGCCCTCTTCCGCCGCGCGGGCGTTGGTTGGTATGCTTTCAACGTTCGGCGAAAGCTTTACGATGAGGGGCGTTTTATTCAAAGCCGATTTTGAAAGCTTTGTAACTTTGAAAATATTTTCGGGCTTTATGCCGAGAGCCATTCCACCCGAATGAACATTGGGGCAGGAAATATTCAGCTCTATCATATCGACAAGCCCGTCGAGACGTGAACAGATTGTTCCGTAATCCTCCAACGTTCTGCCTGCGACATTGGCAATGATGACCACGCCCTTGCTCTTTAAAAAGGGTAGATCCTCTTTTATGAAGTGTTCAACGCCCGGGTTCTGCAAACCGACCGAATTTAAAATCACCGACGAACCCTCGGCTATTCTCGGCACGGAATTGCCGAGGCGGGGTTCGACGGTCGTGCCCTTTGTGGATATGCCGCCGAGCACGGAAATATCGTATAAAAGATTGTATTCCCTACCGAAGCCGAAAGTGCCGCTTGCCGCAATTACGGGGTTTTTGAATTTGACACCGCATATTTCAACCTGTAAATTTGCCATTATAGTTGCACCTCGTTTATATTGAATACGGGACCGTCGCGGCAGACGCGCGCATTCCCGCCGTCCGAAGTTTTGCACACGCAGACGAGACATGCTCCCATGCCGCAGCCCATTCTCTCCTCCAAAGATACAAAACAGGGAACTTTTATTTTTTCTTCTTCAAGCTTTTGTTTTAAAACCTTGAGCATTACGGGCGGTCCGCAGGCAATTATTACGTCCGCAGGAACGTTTGCGGCGTCCTTTAAATATGCGGAAACGACGTTACCACGTTCGCCATAGCTGCCGTCGTCGGTGGTGATGGTGAGCTTTTTGCTCTTTGCAAGCTCATTATAAAGACATACGGCGTCAATATTTCTGAAACCGATATAAGAGTAGAAACTTTTGGTGCGATAGTGCTCCCTGATGGTGGCTATAAGCGGGAATATACCCACGCCGCCGCCTATGACTACGATATGCTCGTAATCGTCCACGTCGAACCAATTGCCGCAGGGCAATAAAGCCTGCAATTTTCTGCCCGGCTCCACGGTGGAGAGATATTTGGTGCCCCCGCCCTTAACCTGATAGCACACCGAAACGTCGTCGCCTTCAACCATGCATACGCCCAAAGGTCTGCGCAAAAGATTTGCGCCGTTGCCCGTGGACAGATTTACAAACTGTCCGCCGTGCATTGCGCCTGCGCCCTCGGGAAGGGTAAAAGTTATCATATAGATATTTTCGGCAATCTTTTTGTTGCTCTTTACGGTTACGGATAAATCTTTCATCTGCCGAACTTTCCTATTGCGCTTTGCAAATCCTGCTGCATATCGAGGCAGGCTGCCCGTGCGGCTTCATAGTACGTCATACCGCTGTACTCCGGCTTTTTATATGCGCAAAGTATGCCGCGCGAAGAATTGACAATGCCGCCCAGACCGCGACCGTCAAAGCACACTTTGAGCATTTCCGCACTGCCGCCCTGCGCGCCGTATCCCGGAATCAGAAAGAAAGTATGCGGCATTTGCGCCCTGAGACGCACAGCTTCCCCGGGATGGGTTGCGCCGACTACCGCGCCGACTTCGGAATAGCCGTACTTGCCTATAATATCCTTGCCCCATTCCGACACAAGCTCGCCCATATGCTCGTAGATGAATTTACCGTTATCGAGCCTGAGGTTTTGAAGTTCTCCGCTTGAGGGATTGGAGGTTTTTACAAGTATGAAAATGGATTTATCGTTGGCTTTTACGTCGTCGACAAAGGGCTTTATGCCGTCGTAGCCGAGATAGCCGTTTACGGTGAGCATATCTGCGGGGAAAGCCTGCAAGGTTTTGCCGCCGAGCGCGGTTTTACCGAGGTAGGCTTTTGAATAGCAGCCTGCGGTGGAACCTATATCGTTGCGCTTACAGTCGGCGATTACCGTCATACCTCTGCCGCGGGCATAGTTAACGGTATAATTGAACGCGCGCAAACCCTCATAGCCGTACATTTCGTAGTAGGCGATCTGTACCTTTACTGCGGGAACTATATCGCACACTTTGTCGATTACGTTCATATTGAACTCGATTATCCTTTCAGCCGCACCCTCGAATGTGGAAATATCCTCTTTCATTTCGTCGGGGAGATAGGAAAAATCGGTGTCAAGCCCCACGCAGGAGGGGTTTTGCATTTTTATGATTTTATTGATCAATGAGTCTATCATTTTTTATCCTCTCATATATTTTTTCACGCTTTATGACAAAACGGCGTAAAAACGCCGCTTTTTATTTGTTGCAATATTTTATTTCGCCGTCGACGATAGTATACTCCACAACGCCGTTGACGCAAAAGCCGTTGAAAGGCGTGTTTTTGCCCTTGGAAACAAACTTGCCGCCGTCTATTACATAACTTTTTGCAAAGTCCGCAACGGTTATGTCTGCAGGCGCGCCGACTTTAAGTTCGCCGCCCTCAAGCCCGAGAATTTTAGCGGGAGCAGCGCTCATTTTTTCAACGAGTGCAGACAGCGTGAGCTTGCCTGTTTTAACGAGGTAAGTATAGCCGAGGGCAAGACTCGTTTCAAGCCCGCTTATGCCGAACGCCGCCAAATCGTACTCCGCCTGCTTGTCCTTTAAAGAATGGGGGGCATGGTCGGTGACTATGCAGTCCAGAGTTCCGTCCTGTAAGCCGCGGATAATCTCCTCAACGTCGCGCCTTTCGCGGAGGGGCGGATTGACCTTGGTAAAAGTATCAAAGGACGTTATAATATCGTCCGTCAAAATGAAGTAGTGCGGACATGTTTCGGCAGTGACCTTTACGCCGCGCGCCTTTGCGCTGCGGATAATTTCAACGCCGGAACAGGTTGAAACGTGGCAGATATGCACGGGGATATCCAAACTTTCCGAAAGGGCGATTTCACGGGCTATCATAATGTCCTCGGCGGCGCGGGGACTGCCTTTAAGCCCTGTAACCGTGGAATTGAAGCCCTCGTTTACCACTCCGCCGTCGGCAAGATTTGCATCCTCGCAGTGGCACAGACATTTAAGCCCGAAACCGTTGGCATACTCCATTGCAAGGCGCATAATATAGGAATTCATAACGGACTTGCCGTCGTCGCTCAGGGCAACGGCGCCCGCAGCTTTCATTTTGCCTATATCGGACAGCGTTTCGCCCTGTTCTCCCTTGGTGATAGAGCCTATGGGATGAACTTTGCAGAGATTGACCTCTTTTGCGCGGTTGAGAATATAATTTACGACCACCGCGTTGTCGCAGACGGGATTTGTATTCGGCATACAGCATACCTGCGTAACCCCGCCCTTCACCGCAGCGGCGGAACCGCTTTGGATATCTTCCTTGCTTTCGAACCCCGGCTCACGGAGATGAACGTGGATATCGATAAGCCCGGGAAGCACATGCTTGCCGCTTACGTCGATAATTTTGCAATTTTCTTGGATTTGTTCGGCAATTTTTGAAATTTTGCCGTCTTTTATCAATAAATCGGCTTTTGTTTCACCCTCGGGCGTAACCAAAATACCGTTTTTTATCAACAGCTTCATAAGTTGTTCTCCCTGTATGCGGCAAGAAGCTTTAAAACGCTTATCCTTACCGCAAGCCCGTTTGTGACCTGTTCGTTTATAAGGCTGGAATTGCCGTCGATAACCTCAGGAGTAAGTTCCACTCCCCTGTTGACGGGACCGGGATGAAGCACTACCGCGCCCGGTTTGGCGTATTTGAGCAAACCGTCGTTTACGCCGTAGAACTTTGCGTATTCCCCGAGTGAGGGAAACAGCCCGCCGTTCATTCTTTCAAGCTGAATTCTTAAACCCATCACGGCGTCTGCGCCGTCTATAGCCTCTTCGCGGGATTTGGCTATGTGCGCGCCGAGCTTATCCATCTCCTTGGGGATCATCGTGCCGGGCGCATACATATACACCTCCGCACCGAGTTTTTTAAGCCCGAACAGATTGCTCAGAGCTACGCGGCTGTGCTTGATATCGCCCAAAATCGCAACCTTTAGCCCGGCTATTTTACCGTAATGCTCTTTTAAGGTGAACATATCGAGAAGCGCCTGTGTGGGATGTTCGTGCATACCGTCGCCGCCGTTTATTACCGAGGCTTTTACATTTTCGGCAAGAAGCTTTGGAGCGCCTGCCATAGGGTGACGGATGGCTATAAAATCTACCTTTAAGGAATCGAGCGTCCTGCCCGTGTCGACAAGCGTTTCGCCCTTTTGCACAGAACTTGTAGCCACGGAGATATTGACCTCGTTGGCGCCGGAATATTTGCCGGCAAGCTCGAACGAAGTGCGGGTTCTGGTGCTGTTCTCATAAAAAAGAGTGACTAAGGTTTTGCCCTTTAAATCGTAGGAGCATTTATTTTTGTCCTTTAATCGCTCTTTGGCTGCAACGGCGCCCTCGAGAATTTCGGAAATTTCTTCCGCAGAGAGATATTGCAGACCGAGTAAATCTTTGGATTTAAGCATTTGGTACCCTTTGATTTTCGGCAGAAAAAAAGCGGCAAAAGCCTTTTTGCCTACTTATTTACAAGTTTTATTTATTATAACACAATACGGCGGGCATTGTAAAGCGCCACGCCGTAAAAATCATATAATTTTTTGCAAGGTGAAATCAACCTTGTCGCACGAGGTGAGAATGTATTCTATGCCGTCCTTTACGGTGCGGTAGGGAAAGTACGCCTCGCCGTGAATGTGACCGAATACAACCTTTTCGGCGCCCTGCTCTTTGAACAGGTCTGTAAACAACGTATCGGGGAACTTGGGGGAGAAGGGCGGATAGTGAATCATCACAATCAGCCTGTCCCCTTCCCGCCTCACTTTTTCCACTTCCTTAAAACAGAGTTTAAAGCGCTCGGCTTCCCGCAGATAAAGTTTTTCGTCGTCGGCTGTATAGTCTGCACAGCCCGGACAAGTCCACCCGCGCGAACCGCAGATTATCAAATTTTCAATCTTTATACAATCGTTCTGGAGAAAGATAAAACTATCGTCGGGCGCGGCGCGGCGGAGCTTGGTTATACCGTTCCACCAATAGTCATGGTTGCCGCGGATGAAAATTTTTTTGCCGGGAAGCCCTGCAAGACTTTGTAAATCCTCCAACCCTTCCGAAAGGGAAAGTCCCCAGCTTATATCGCCGCAGACCAAAACGATATCGTCCCCCGATACCTTTTTAAGCCAGTCCGATTTGATTTTTTCCAAATGATTTTCCCACCCCGCGCCAAACACGTTCATGGGCTTTAAATTGTCCTTTGAAAGATGTAAATCGCTTATGGAAAATACGTTCATAGCTATATTTTACCATACTTTACAAAAAATTTAAAGTGTTTTGGAAAACTTGATAAAAATAATCACAACGGGCGAATTTGTTGCAAAAACAGGCTATTATGTGTGACATAGTACTATTTAAACACCAAAAATAGTGGCTTCCTCCGCATTTTGCGGGGGAAGCCTGTATTTTTTTGATGACCGACAAAGATTATAAGCCGGTCAGACAAAGGTTGTTTTTATCCGTTTATTTATATTTGCCGTGTTACTGGCAGGAGCAATTGCGCTGCTGGGGATACAGGGGCAATTCAAAGAAGCCCTGGCAAACTTCCTGCGAGTAGTCCTGCGCGGGCGGGATTGCACAGTAGCCGTAGCTGGGAACGAGAAGCTGTACGTCCACCACCACTTTGAGAATGACCGTAATGCAACCGTTGGTTGTGAAGGTGCCGTCGGCATTGAAGGTTGCCTGCGCGCATACCGCCGAGGTCGCTGCCGTTATCCTATAAGGCATAATCGACGGAGCGGGCACGGACAGGAGAACATCCTGCGTGACGGTTATTGTGGAAGTTGCAGAACCTTCAACGCCGTTTGCGTCGGTGTAGAGCACTTCCACGGGAATTGCTATGGTTGCCTGCACTCTTGCGCAGCCGGGCTTTTCCCCAAGTCTTTCTACGTTCATACTCGTGATATCACCCATCGAAGAGAGTGATCTGGCGCTTATAAAAGTGAGCGGATATGTAGGATTAGCGGGTACGGGATCCGTGAGGGTGAGAGTTAAATTCTCCAACTGAATCTGCTTGATGCAGGCGTCGAAAATCTTCTGTGCCTGAATGCAAACTTTTTCACACATTCCGTTCAACGGATTGCCCGATATTGTGCCGGGACATTTATCCGAATGAAAATTACTGGAAAAAAATGACATTTTTGACCTCCGTTATGGTTTCCGCGCGGGGAGCGCGGGTATATTTTATTATATGCTTTTAACCCCTGCGGGTGACTATTCTTTGCCCGGAATGAAAATTTTGCGGGTGGGATATAAAAGGCGGGCGCCGTTAAAGGCTTTTAAATACTCCTCCCCCACGCCGTACGCTTTGGCTATGCTCCCGTATGTTTCGAAAGGGCTAACCGTGTGGACGGTGCACTCCGGCAATTCAATGACTGCGCCTGCAAACACCGAGTTTGCGGGCGCCGAAAGTTCGTCCTCCACCGCTTGCCTTGTCTGCCCCGGTTTTATTCTGTAAAATTTGCCTTTTGAAAGTTCGAGCTTCATATACGCTGTCCCCACGGGCGGATTTTTTATCAATATATGCCTAAAAAGGGCAAAAAGTTCTAAAATGAAGCGGAAAATTTGTAGAATATTGTTGATGAAGAATAATAATATTTACAAATCCGCCGCACAGGTAACTATTTTTTCGACCGTGGAAAAAGGGCTGAGCTTTTTATACAGAATTGTGCTTTCGAGAGCAATCGGCGCCGAAGGGCTTGGAATTTACCAGATTTGCCTGACGGTATTTTCCGTGTTCCTTACAGCCGCGTCCAGCGGGGTCCCGGTTACGGTATCGAGGCTTATGGCAAAGAGCACGGCAAAAAACGATATCCGCGGCAAGCACTCGGCTGTGACGGCGGGAATTTGCTGCACGCTGTTTATTACGGTGCCCGTGGCTCTGGGATTGTTTTTGTGCCGCGGCTGGCTGGGATTTTTATTCTCCGACGACAGATGCGTTGATATTTTTTTGATTTTACTGCCCGGGCTGGTGCTTACCTCCGTTTATGCGGTAATCCGCGGTTCCTTTTGGGGAAATAAGCAATTTTTGCCCTACTCGGTTATAGAACTTCTGGAGGACGCCGTTATGGTGATATGCGGCGTAATTCTCATTTCGGGAGTTTCGGACCCTGTGGCAGGCGCGAAATACGCCGTGATAGCGGTGATTGTATCCTACGTATTTTCATTTGCCGTTTCGATAGGTTGGTATCTTTCGACAGGCGGCAAGTTCGTAAATCCCAAACGACAGTTAAAGCCGCTTATAGCCTCCTCGACCCCCATCACCGCCATGCGCACTTCCGCCTCTCTTTTGAACTCCGCCGTCGCGTTTTTGCTGCCCGCGCTGCTGATTGCGGGCGGGGCGGGAAATTCCGAGGCGATGAGCCTTTACGGAATCGCCGTGGGAATGGCTGTGCCGATGCTGTTTATACCGTCCTCGGCAATAGGCTCGATAGCCGTGGTTGTAGCTCCCGAGCTTTCGGAAAATTATTACCGCGGCAACAACGTAGCCGTTGCAACGGACGTGGAAAAGTCGGTAAACGCCGCCGTTTTTATCGCCGCGCTCGTAATTCCCGTGCTGTTTGCCCTGGGCGGAGCGATAAGCGATTTTTTATACTCGAGCGAGCTGTGCGGAGAAATAGTTACCGTGAGTTGTTTTTTGGTACTGCCGATGTGCGTTTCGATGATGACGAACACGGTGCTGAACTCGATGAATTGCGAAAAAAAGACCCTGGCGTACTTTTGCATAGGCGCGGTTGCCACCTTGCTTTGCATAGGGATTCTTACACGGTTTATAGGAGTTTACAGCTACGTGTGCGGACTGGGACTGAGCAATATAATATCCGCCGCGCTCAATCTGAAACTGTTGAAAAAAAAGTGCGGCAACCTGAACGTTATGCAATTTATACGGAAAGGGATTGCCGCCGTTGCGCTCTCCTGCCTTTTCGGGGGGCTGCTTGTGGGCGTTTTGAAAAATTTTATGCCCCCGTTGGCACAGATCGCAACGGGCGGACCGCTGATATTGCTGTTCACCGCAGGGGTTTGTTACCTTTTGAAGATGTTTACGCTCAAACCGCTTAAAAAAATTATTTCGAGGGACTGAGCTTTAAGGTGAACAGTCCTTTTACCGCGAGGACGAGTAAAAATATGCCGAAGAGCTTTTTTAAAACGTCGCCGGGAAGATATGAGGCTGCCAGACTGCCCAAAACGGACGTTACAAGGGCGGGGATAATTATCATACCTACTTCGCCGCCGTCAATAAGACCGCTCCTTTTGTGGACGGAAAGGCTTATTGCCGCCGTGGGAAGGAAAGCTATGAGATTGGTTGCCTGCGCAACGTGCTGTTCAACTCCCGTGAAAATTGTGAGAAAGGGAATAAGGATTGTACCGCCGCCCATTCCCATACCGCCCAAAAGCCCGGAAAAGAAGCCCGCGGCAAGAAATATAATAAAACTCAAAACAGCATCCTTAAGCCCGCAAGGAGCATTACTGCGATAAATATGGCGTTGACTATAAATCCAGGCAAATAACCGAGTAGCTTTGCGCCCAAAAACCCGCCCGCGACCGAACCGACAGCCGCGGGTATTACTACGTCCGCGCGGAAGCTTCCGCTTAAAATATACACCGCCGCGGAAACGGCGCAGACGGGCGCGATTACGAGAATAGCCATGGCGTGGGAACGCTTTTCGTCGTATCCAAGCATATTTTTCAGAATGGGAACAGCCACCATTCCCCCGCCGCCGCCAAACAAACCGTTTACCGAACCGGTAAGAAAGCCGGCAAAGGCGCTTTTCAGTTTTTTATCTCCCATATTACTATCCGATTTGATTTATAAACACTTATTTTTAAATAAGTTTTTGCAATTTATGGAAAAATAATAATATTTTTGCGTCTAACCGAGCGTTAATCGCTTGCTTATAAAGGTAAATTATATTAAAATGATATAGTACGATTTAAACAGTACGATATTTTTTTCAGGTGTAACATTTATGAGAAAAAGACAATTTACCAAAATCAGGAAATCCGCTATTGCCGCTCTGTGCGCGGTTGCCGTGACCTGCACGGGCCTTGCCGCAGCGTGCGCACAAGAACCTGCGGAAAAAGAGGAAGAAACCCCTAAGAGAGAAGATACGCAGCTTCTCAAAAACGGCGATTTCGAATTTTTCGATATCCCCGACGACGCCGTTTATCTTATAAGGAACGTAAACAGCTGGTCACGTTCGGGAGACAGCTCCGGCACGATGTCCGGGATAATAAATACCTCCGTTAAAGCCTGGGACGCAATGACGGACGCAGGGCTGAAGGACAAGCTGGACGCAAACAACGACTTAAAACCCGGCGACAGCAACTATAAGGACGAGTACGTGGATTATAACGGAATGGACTCCGACGATATTCCTTATATAGACCCTTACGTCGCCGCCCTTTCGGAGAGCAACATAGGAGACGACGAGGACGGATATGCCAAGGACGGGCTTATTTTAAAGGGAAAAGTTTCCGACCGCTCCTATAAGGATTTCCTCGGCATAGAGGGCGACGCCGATAGCGGATTTACGTTCAGAGGCAAAACCGTTTATTTTGACAGCGACAGCGGCGACTATTATTTTGACGCCGGATTTACGCAGTCGGTGCGCTATGCGACGATTAATAACCCCGGAACTCACCTCGGCGCGTACAACGAGACTACGGGGAAGCTCGGCGACACGACAGTTTACCTCGACGACGATGGGAATTACTATCTCGACGAGGACAAGACGCAGCCCACCGGCAATGTGCTGATGATCCATAACTATCCCACCAACACGAGATACAACGGACTTGAACAGCACTACTCTTCGCAGACCATCTCGCTTGAAGCGAATACCGCGGCGGAAATTTCGCTGTGGGTGAAAACCTCCGACCTCAAGTACGACAAGGGCTATTTGCAGATAAACGACCAGAACAGGGGCGCTTATATCGAAGTTACCCAGACTGTTGCCTCCACCGCCATCGATTCCTTTAAAATCAAGGCGATTAACACCGAGAAGATCATCGGAGACAATGCTTCGCTCGATTCAAGCGTTTGCAGCAACGGCTGGCTGAAATATACGATTTACGTAAACGCGTGCGATTTCGCCGACAGCACCATTTCGATAAACCTTGGGCTTGGCGACAGCGACACGAACGAAAAAGTTACCGGCTATGCGTTCTTTGACGACGTTCAGATTAAGAAGTTTATTGACTTAAACGGCAAGGATGCCGACGGCAACAACGTTAGCTCCTATCCCGAAAATAAGGAAAAGCTCGGGCTGGACAGCGACAACCCCGCATACTGTTCGCTTGTAAGCGAAGCCGAGGACAAGATTAAATATGCCGACGCAACGCTCGATTACAGCGACGGCACTAAAAAAATTCTCGATAAGAGATTCTCGACAAGCTTCTACTATCTTGTAGACCTTGCATCGGAAAACTATACTTTGGAAAGCACCCAAAAGCAACCTGTTGCTTTCAACGACGCTTCTACCGTTACGGTGAGCGCAGCGCTCACAACCGGTGAACAAAATGGAAAGATTTACGCCTCCGCCCTGTCAAACGAGGCAAAATTGACGGGCGTTACAGGAACGGACGGCACAGCAAATTACGTTTTGCCCGACTCGATGAAATATGAGGGCGGCAGACCTACCTTCAACGACGTTATAGGCGTTTACGGTGCAAACAAAACCTTCAGCGCAGCCGATTTTAATGGCAATGACTCGGAAGGTCACAAATTCGTGGACCTTTCGCCTATGCTCAACGAGGTTCTTTCGGGTGAATACGGGCTTGACGCTTTGAAGGATTTCTCCCTTGATGAAGCGCACGCCAATATGCTTTTGATACTTTCGAGATACGGCGCGGCATACACCGCGAAGCTCGAAAGCAAAAATGCGTTTACCATAGAGCCGGACAGCTATAAAATAATTTCTTTCTGGGTAAAGACCTCGGACATGGAAGGCTCCACGGCGGCAACGGTAAAAATCACAGATACCTCCGACGAGGACAACAGCTCTACCCTTACTCTTGACACGACATCCGTAAAGACGGAGATAGGCGGCGACGACGATATTTACAACGGCTGGGTTCAGTGCTTCTTCTTTGTTGAAAACAGCCTTGACGAACAGAAGAGCTTTGAAATTTCTTTCGGCTTCGGCAATACAGATATCGTATCAATTGCCGCGACCTCCTGCAAGGACGGCTGGGCGGCAATTGCAAATATGCAGTCGCTTGACGTAGACGAGGACGTCTATAAGCTCGTTTCCGAAGGAACTTATGCTAAGAAGCTTACCTTTGAAAAAGAGGGCGAAAAGAGCTATACTCCCTTTGACGACGCTACGAGAATGAGCAACGTTAAAAAAGGAATAGGCACTCCCGCAAACTACTACGGCGTAAACGGCGGCAGCAGCTACGTTGCCTACAAAGCGTTCGGCGATGATTTCGATAAACAGAACAATAACGGATTTGCCGGGCTTATAAACAGGGACGGTCTTGCAGACTACGACCAGTCGCTTCGCAATAAAATACTTCACAGCTTTATAGACGGCGCACGCGATTGGAACGAAGTGTTCGGCGATGAATGCTATCAGCCGCTCATCATTGTGAACAGCCTGCGCACCTATTACGACAAAGCCACCGAATCGGACGACTATATAAAAGAACATTTGAGCGAGTTCTTAATAAAGGACGGCGACAGCTATGTTTCCGCCGAAGGCACGGAATGGAGCGAGGACGAAACTTATTACTCAAAGGCTAAGCTTGCAAAGAACTACGGATTTATAGGAAATTCCGAATCGGTATCCTCGGGAAGCTACAAGACGATAAGCATCAGGGTTATGGTTTCCGAGGGCGCAAAGGCATATATCTATCTCGTTGACACTGAAAGCAATGAGACTATGAAATTTGACGTGCCCGGATACTCCTTCTACTATGATGACGACGGCAATGTGCTGAGCGAAAAATTCAACGAGGACTGGACGGATACGGAACACCGCAACGCCATAGTTTATTCGCTCAGGGACGACGGATTGTATGACGGCGACGACGGAATTTATGCAAATATCTGGAACCTTACGCCCAGATTCAAATATCCCAAGTTCGAGAAAAATACGTTCTATAATGCGGACGGCGAGCTTGTAAATTACGACAAGCTGCAGGACGGCGTGATATATTACAGCGACGCCGCACACACGAAAATTGCCGACCACTATCTGTGCGTGGATACGACGAGGGTTTATGAGTACGACAGCTCCACCGGCGCTTATTACTATCTTGTAAACGGCGTGCGCGGAGCGCAGGTCAAGGGCTTTGACAAGTCCTATGCAAGATACACCGCGCCCGAAACAAAACCCGAGTATTCAATGGAAATAGGTCCTACCCTCGACAGTAACGGCAAACCCTGCTGGGTGACTGTGAACTTCGTTATTCATACGGGCGAAGAAGAAAAGAATTACAGGCTTGAGCTTTGGAGCGGAAAACGCGACGAAACAGGCGCGGAAGGACTCAACGAGGGCGATGCGGTAACCGGCGCCGTTGCGTTTGATTACAGCTCATACAGCATAACGGATTCCAACTACTCTTCCGTTCTTTCGGAATACGAGACTGCAATTAAAGATACGTTTATCGAACTCATTGCCAACAAGGACGCAAGCAAGCTCGGCGAGGTTGACAAGCTCAACATAAACAGCCTCAAAGCTTTGGCGGAAGAACTTGGAATTACAGAAGCAGATATAACCGCAGCTTTTGAAACGGCAGGCATAGACGCGGATTATGCGGCGCAATATTATACCTTCAGCTGGTATGATTCGGCACAGTTCGTGCCCTTCAATGCAGAGATTGCCGAAACGGGTCAAACCGGATACGACTACACGGCAAGCGCAAACACCGAGACGTTGGTATACTTCAAAACGTACAACGCAGACGAACAGTCCTATAATATGTTCTTCGATTATTCGGCTATCGACCAGACGGAAAGCATAGACACCTCTTCCGATAACACTACCGACAGCGATAACGATACAACAACAAACAACGGACAATCTGCTTGGCTGCTTATTACTTCCATAATCCTTGTTGTGGTACTCCTCTTCGCTATGATTGCAATACTTGTAAGACAGCTTTGGAAGAAGTACGGCAAAAAGCGCGAATCGAAGAATTTGCAGAAAAACAACTACAAGAAGCGCGAACGCTATATGAGAAAGCTGAAGCTTGTTAAGACAGCGCCCGTTGAGGAAGAAGAACCCGTAACGCCCGCCGAAGAGACTCCCGCGGAAGCTACGGAACCTGTGGAAGAACCTACGGAAACGCCTGCAGAAGAACCTGCGGAGAAACCTGCAGAAGCGCCTGCAGAAGTACCCGCAGAAGAAACCACAGAGACGCCTGAAGAAACGCCCGCGGAAACGCCTGCGGACGACGACAAAAAGGACGAGTGACAATAAGTTAACTTAAATAAGTGGCGTAGCGGCAATCCGCCGCTACGCCACAACTATATTTAAAAATAAAAGGCTAACGCAGTTCCGTTAGTCTTTTATAATTTTATTTATAAGCCCAAGCGCGAACGCCGAGGCGGGATTAAATTCTCAAGCCCTTGGGAAGATGGTTTTTTGCTATGCCGTTCACCGCCTTGCACCAGCCGAGCGGCAGCCCCATATAGGTAACCAGATACCACCCTTTCAGCTCTGCGAGACAGTTGAAAGTAAGTCCGCGCAGATAGGAAAGCGCAGTGCTTTCATCTACCTCCACTGAGTTTGCGTCGTCCTTTGAAAGCCGAGTTGCAAACGCGTGGCTCGGCGAAAACGGCGCCCGGGACTTTGAATCGAGCCTGCCCAGAAAGAGCGACTGCTTTATCATCCACCTGTCTTTGCCGGGAAATGCCGAAGCTAAATCTTCGGCGCCGTCCTCGAAGCTGAAGAGCACATCGCCGTCAAGAATAAGATTATTTACGGCGGTTGAGAGCGTTGCGCTCTCCCACTCCCTGTATGAATGCAGGTCGCATTTTTTGGGAATAGACGGGGTCAGTTTGCGGAAATCGGCGGCGCGGGAGCCGTCTGTCTTTTGAAGAACGGCAAAAAAGTGCCCTTCGCCCTGTATTTTGTGGGGCAGCAGCTTGCGCATTTCAAGCAATTTGTAGCCTGAGTGAGATTTAAGGAAGTTTTCTATTTGATTTTCATCCTCTTCGGGGGAAAAGGTGCAGGTTGAATACACAAGCCTTCCGCCGCCGCAGAGCATAACGTCTGCCGCAGATAAAATATCCCCCTGCCGCGCCGCACACGCAAATACGTTTTGCGGCGACCACTCGGGTATGGCGTTCCGTTCCTTTTTGAACATTCCCTCGCCCGAACAGGGTGCGTCGACGAGGATTTTATCGAAATAATTTTCAAATATACCGGCAAGAAACGCAGGGTCGGCGCAGGTAATTGCGGCATTTTTTATGCCGAGGCGTTCTACGTTCTGCGCCAAAATATCGCGTCGGGACGGAACGGGTTCGTTTAAAACAAGGGTGCCCTTGCCGTGCATATATTGCGCTATCTGCGTGCCCTTGCCGCCCGGTGCGGAGCACAAATCCAGAACGCGCTCACCCTCCTTTATATCCAGCCAAGGGACGACGGACATTGCAGAAGGTTCCTGAACATAGTACGCCCCCGCGGCGTGAAGTACGGTTTTGCCCAAGCCGTCGCCCTCAACAAAAAATCCGCTCGGCTCCCACGGCGTGGGCGAGAGCGCAAACGGCGTAATTTTTTTGAAGGCTTCAACGGAAATTTTAAGGGTGTTGACCCGTATCGCCTTTTTGGGAGGCAAGAGGTAGCTTTGCTCAAAGGCGGGATATTCCGCGCCGAGCTGTAACTTCATTCTTGCCGAAAATTCCCCGGGAAGGTCAAGCATTTATAAAAGCCTCCAGCTCTTCCAACGTCATATGCGGGATAGCGCGCTCGGCAGCCGATTTTGTGCGTGCCGTTATGTCGTCCTCGGCGGAGATGTACAGCGTGCAGCCGTCGAGCTTGGGGGAATATCTGCCGCCCGAAGCGTAAATTTTATCAACGAGGGGAATCGATACAGTGATATCGTCCTCCAACGCGCGCGAAAATGTGACCGTTTTACCCTTTAAAACCCCGCCGGAGCGGTTTACACGCTTGCGGGAGAGATTGTTATAGAACCGAATACGCTTTTGGGAGCGCTCGTTCTTTGCCGCCCTTTTTTCGGCGTTATAGCGTTTGAAACCCTTGGACTGAGGACGGGTTATCTGATAGCGGGCAATTTTGCCCGGGGAGACGTTCAACAGCTTGGGAAGCTCCTCCACGGCGCAATCGTTTACTTTGCAAAGAGCTTCCACTATGCGCATCGTGGCATAGGCGTCGTCCGCAGCCCTGTGCGGGGTGAATTCCACCCCGAGAGCATTTGCTATGTGCTCCAAACCAAACTGCCTTGAAAAATCGTTTATATGGGTCATAAACAACAGCTGGCTGTCCTGAAAGGAAAACTCAAACGAGGGAAGCTTGAAACGGCGCGTTTCGAGATTCAAATATTTTACGTCGTTCAAAACGGCGTGACCGAAAACTAAGTTGTTTTTGTCCTCTAAAAGCGCTTTGATTTGGTCGTACACGTGCGGAAACGAGGGATGACGCTTAAATTCATCGTACTCATAGGGCAAAACAATACCCTTTTCACCCTTTCTGTCAGTAAGCTCAAACTTGCCCTTGGGGTTGACGAGGATATCTTCCTTTTTGATTATATTGAACTTTTCGTCGCAGAGAACATAGCCGAATGCGCAAATTTTGGCGTAGGTTTTGTGTACGCCGGCGCACTCTATATCAAAAAAAACCAAATTCATTTACAAATTTATTATAACATAAAAGCCGCCCGCAGGCAAACGCCTGCGGGCGGTATTGTAATTAAATTTAAAATTACGCGTGAGAGAATCACTCGCCGTCGGCGTCGCCCGTGTTCTCAGGCGCAGCCGTTTCCTCGGGTGCGGCGGTCTCGGCTTCGTCGTCGCGTTCGGTTAACGCAACGGTTGCAACGGCGCCGTCCTTCAACTTCATAAGGCGAACGCCGCGGGTGGCTCTGCCTATCTTCGAAATAGAGTCGGCATGCATACGGATGACCGTGCCGCCCTCGGAAATTATCATAATATCCTCGTCCTCGGCAACTTGCTTTAAGTTTACAAGGTAGCCCGTTTCTTCGGTAAACTTGCCGGCAAGTATGCCCTTGCCTGCCCTGCCCTGAACGCGGTAATCATCAAGCGACGAGCGCTTACCGTAGCCGTTTGACGTGACGGTTAAAAGGCTCTTTGATTCGTCGACAACAATCATATCCACAAGCTTATCGTCGCCTTCGAGCTTCATTGCCCTGACGCCGGCTGTGTCCCTGCCCATTGAGCGAACGTTCTCTTCGGAGAAACGGATACACTTTCCTGAGCGGGACGCGATTATTATTTCATTTGAGCCCGTTGTGAACTGGACGGAAGTTAAGGAATCGCCCTCGTTGAGACGGATTGCGATTTTTCCGTTTTTATTTATACGCTCAAATTCATTCAACCCGGTCTTTTTGATAAGCCCGCCCGCCGTTGCAAAGGCTATAAACCCTTTGGAGGCGCTGACGGGAATTATAGTTGTGATTTTTTCGTCCTGACCTATCTGCACGATATTGACGACAGCTCTGCCGCGCGCCGTGCGCGCCGCTTCGGGGATTTCGAACGCCTTTATGCGGTATACCTTGCCGAGAGACGAGAACAACAGCAAATCGCCGTGGGAGGAACACGTGAACATTCTCTCCACAAAGTCCTCGTCCTTGGGACGGTGAGCGGTGACGCCCATTCCGCCGCGGTTCTGCGCGCGATATTCATCGACGGGCAATCTCTTTACGTAGCCGGAGTGGGTCATTGAAATTACAACCTGTTCTTCGGGAATCAGATCGGCGTCGGTGAGGTCGCCGGTAAAGTCAACGGATATCTCCGTTTTCCTCTCCGAGGGATATTTGCGTTTGATTTCGAGAAGATCGTTCTTTATTATATCCAAAACTCTGCTCTCGTTAGCCAGAATATCCTTGAAGTCGACAATCTGGGCTTCCAGAGATGTAAGTTCGTCGGTGATTTTATCAACTTCCAAATGGGAAATGCGGTATAAGCGGAGTTCGGCGACGGCGGTAGCCTGACGCTCGTCCAGCTCAAAATTGGCAGTGAGCTTTTGAACGCAGTCCGTTTTATCCACGGCGTTGCGGCAGACCTCCACAACCTCCTCTATGCTTGCCTGAGCAATTACGAGTCCGCGCAGAATGTGGGCGCGCTCCTCGGTTTTTTGCAAGTCGAATTTTGTTCTGCGGACTATTATATCCTTTTGATGTTCGAGATAGTAATACAGACACTCCTTTAAATTGAGTATTCTCGGCGTGCCGTCCACGAGTGCAAGCATTATAATACCGTCGGAAACCTGCAAATTGGTATGCTTGTAGAGCGTGTTTAAAACAACCTGCGCGTTGGCGTCCTTTTTTATTTCTATTACAATGCGCATACCGTCGCGGTCGGATTCCTCACGGATATCGGAAATGCCGTCTATGCGCTTGTTTTTAACCAGATCGGCTATATTTTCGATGAGCTTTGCCTTGTTGACCTGATAGGGAATTTCGCTGACGATTATGCGGGTCCTCGTTTGGTTGCCGCTCTGATATTCCTCGATTTCGCAACGGGAACGGATAACTATGTTGCCGCGCCCCGTTCGGTATGCCTTTTTGATGCCGCTTCTGCCGAGAATCAAGGCGCCGGTAGGAAAATCGGGCGCGATGACGTACTGCATAAGCTCGTCTATGGTGATTTCGGGATTGTCTATAAGGGCTATAACGCCGTCGATAACTTCGCCCAGATTATGGGGCGGGATATTAGTTGCCATACCTACGGCTATACCGTCCGAACCGTTGACGAGCATATTGGGGAAACGCGAGGGTAAAACGGACGGCTGCATACCGGTATCGTCGAAAGTCGGATAGAAATCCACCGTCTCCTTATCGAGGTCGCGGAGCATTTCCGAAGCGATTCTGGAAAGGCGGGCTTCGGTATATCTCATTGCCGCGGGAGGGTCGCCGTCCACCGAGCCGAAGTTGCCGTGACCTTCGACGAGGGGTTCGTTTATGGAGAAATCCTGCGCGAGACGGACGAGTGCGTCGTATACGGAACTGTCTCCGTGAGGGTGATATTTACCCAAGCAATCGCCGACGATACGGGCGCACTTACGGAATGCCTTGTCGGAATATAAACCCAGCTCGTGCATGGAGTAAAGTATACGCCTGTGAACGGGTTTTAAACCGTCGCGCACGTCGGGTATGGCGCGGGATACGTTTACAGCCATGGCGTAAGCTATGAAGGACTTTTTAAGTTCCTCGTCAACCTCTACGTCCAACAGCTTGGTCATTTGCAGAGTTTTTCTGAATTCTTCGGTAAGCTCGGGGCTGGTTTCTTTTTTTGCCATATATGCTCCTTACACGTCAAGCTCTTCCACGAGCTTTGCGTTGTCCGCTATGAATTGGCGGCGAAGTTCGGGCTGTTCGCCCATCAAAAGCGCGAAGGTTTTATCCGCTTCCACCGCGTCCTCTACGTTGATGCGGACGAGGGTGCGCTTTGCGGGGTCCATAGTCGTCTCCCACAGCTGCTCCTTGTTCATCTCACCCAAACCCTTGTAGCGCTGAAGCTCGAATTTGCCGTCGTAGGTGTTCCTGAACTCTTCGAGAGCCTTGTCGTCGAAAAGATATTTATCCTCCATACCCTTTGCCGAAACCTTATAAAGGGGCGGCTGGGCGGCGTATACGTGTCCGTTTTCCACGAGGGGGCGCATATAGCGGAAAAAGAAAGTTAAGAGAAGTATTCTTATGTGTGAGCCGTCTACGTCGGCATCGGTCATTATTATTATTCTGTCGTAACGGAGTTTACTTTCGTCGAAATTTTCCTGTATGCCGCAGCCGAACGCCGTTATCATTGCTTTTATTTCCTCGTTTTCCAAAACGCGGTTGATGCGGACCTTTTCGACGTTTAAAATTTTGCCGCGGAGAGGCAGAATTGCCTGGAATCTTCTGTCCCTGCCCTGCTTTGCGGTGCCGCCCGCGGAGTCGCCCTCCACGATATAAATTTCGCAAAGCTCGGGGCGCTTGTCCGAACAGTCGGCAAGCTTGCCGGGAAGCTTGGTGCTCTCCAAAACGCCCTTACGGTGCGTTTCCTCACGGGCAAGGCGGGCAGCCTCCCTTGCTCTTTGCGCCGTGATGCAGCGCATTATAAGCTCCTTTGTTTCGGCGGGATGCTCCTCAAGATAGGTGCCGAACTTTTCGCACACGGCTTTATAAACAAAACCGCGGACGTAGGTTGAGCAAAGCTTGGCTTTGGTTTGGCTCTCGTACTGCGCGTCGGCAATTTTAACCGACACAACCGCCGTAATGCCCTCGCGGACGTCGTCGCCCGAAAGCTTTTCATTTTCCTTTAAGATATTGAGACGGTGACCGCAGTCGTTTATCACCTTCGTCAACGCAGCCTTGAAGCCGTCGAGATGGGTGCCGCCGTCGGGCTGGCGGATATTGTTTGAGAAGGGGAAAATCTGCTCTACATAGCTGTCGTTATATTGGATTGCCACTTCGAGAAATTTGTCGTCGCCCTCGGAATCTTCAAAATATACGGGCTTTTCAAAGAGCACTTCCTTGCCCTTGTTTATGTCCTCTATAAAGTGCACAACGCCGCCCTCATAGCAAAAGCTGTCGTGCCGTTCCTTTTCGTCCCTATAATCGGTGAGTGTGAGCGTGAGACCCTTATTGAGATAGGAGAGTTCGCGGAGAAGGGTTTTTAAAGTATCGTAATTAAACTCGGTTGTTTCGAGTATGGTTTTATCGGGATGGAAAGTGATTGTGGTGCCCGTTTCGGAAGTGTCGCCCACTATGGCAAGAGGCGCGTCGGGAACGCCGCACTTATAGCTTTGACGGAACACATGACCGTTTTGGCAGACTTCGGCTATAAGATAGTCGGAGAGCGCGTTTACGCAGGATACGCCCACGCCGTGAAGCCCCGAGGATATTTTGTAGCCGCCGCCCTTGTTGCCGCCGCCGAATTTGCCGCCGGCGTTGAGATTGGTTAAAGCAAGCTCCACGCCGCTTATGCCCTCCTCCTCGTTTATGCCGGTGGGAATGCCCCTGCCGTTGTCCTTTACCGTGCATGAGCCGTCGGCGTTTATAGATACGTTGATGCGGTCGCAATAGCCGGCAAGGGCTTCGTCTATGGAGTTATCTATAACCTCGCGCACGAGGCAATGAAGCCCCTTTTCGTCGGTTGGACCGATATACATACCGGGATGCTCGCGCACAGGCTCGAGTCCCTTTAAGGCGCGGAGGGAATTTGCGTCGTAATTTGATTGAACTTTGTCAGGCATTTTTAATCTCCCGAACTAATGATATTTCTGTTTAGATTATTATACCATATTATTAGAAATAAAGCAAGAATTTAAAGGAAATAATGAATTAAAAAACCGCGTTTTGCGCATACTTTTTTTATGAAAAAGCCTTCATGCGCCAACGCGGCGGAATTTGATTTTAAAGATAAATTTTTTGAGTGCGGAACGTGCGGAAATCACGTGTGCAAAACGCAAGCCGAGATTTGGGGCAGGGTGTGCCCCCACTGCTTTGGTAAGCTTTACAGAATAAGCTAACAGGGATACTCTTTTCTAAGTTGCTCAAAGCGCGCACGATATTTTTCGGCATTTTCGGTATCCCCGACCGCCGCGCAATATTCCGCGCGTAGCTCTGTCAGGGAGATGAACGCGGGGTCGTCCTCGGCAATCTGCGGGAGGCTGAAAAGTAAATTTTTATCTGCCCCGGCTATAGGTTTGCCCGAAAGGACGTGCGCCTGAACCTTTAAAACGGCGAGCATAACCCGAGATTCGGGAGAGTTGCGGAGAAGCTCCGAAATTACCAGCCCGTCCGTTTTGCCCGTTCCGTACGTGATGGGTATGACGTTATCGAAAAATATTGACATGTGCCATATGGCTATTGGGGAAATCCAGATGGGGACCTGAGGCACGAAAAGCGCAACCAGCCCCAAAACTATAAAAATAAAATTGAAGATAACCCCGCCGAGAGCGGTTACTATGAGGCGGGATTTGATTTTGTCCTCCTTTTTGGGAACAATTTCCACGCTCGGGGCGCGCACCAAGGGCAAAAAAGACCGTAGCGTAAGTTTTGCGCGCATGCCCGAAAACAGCCCGAGAACAAAGTGACCGAGTTCGTGTACGCCCGAAGCGGTTAAAGACGACAGCACAAAAAATAAAACAAAAAGCCACACGTCTGCCGCGCCGTAACCGTGAATGACGTAGCAGGTATAAAAGAGGTAACCTATCACACCCGCCGTGCACAGAACCCAAAGGAGATAGGAAATTATTTTCAGGACGAGGTTTTTCATTGAATCCCCTCTTTGAGCATTACGTAGCCTTCGAGATTGTCCGCCTCGGATACGGTGACCTTTTCAACGCCGAAATGCTTCATGACAAGATATGTTAAAATACAGCCTCCACCTATAACATCGGCTCGGCGAGGTTCCATACCCGTTATATTGCGGCACTCCTCCACCGATAAACTCAACATATATTGCGCCATTTCGTAAATTTCGTCGGCGTATAGAACGGTGCCGTCCGTTATATACGGGTCGTAAACTTGTAGTTTGTGCTTTACAGACGCCAGCGTTGTTGCCGTGCCGCCTATGGCGTACATATCAAAGGACGAAGCATTGAAATTGCCGTACTCCGCAATTTTTGCGGCGGCGGCTTTTTTTATTCTATTTAAATCCCTGCCCGCCAGATCGTGCAGACGGACAGTGCCTATATCGGCGCTGTGGGAATAGAGGACTTGTCCGTTTTTTTGGACGGTGACCTCGGTGCTGGCGCCGCCGACGTCGATGATACCGCCGTCCTTGCCGCGGAGAGCGCCCAAAATGCCGAGGCGCGCCTCTTCCTCTCCGCTGACCACGTCCACATCGACGCCGCAGAGATTTTTGACGCTTTTTAAAAACTCACGCTTATTAGACGCCGAACGCACAGCCGCGGTGGCAAAGACATAGACGCGCCCGGAATTTTCTTTTTTGGCGTCACCTACAAAGGTAGCTATTGCCTGAGCCGTGCGCGCGATTGCTTTAGGCGTTAATTCGCCGCTCAAAGCAAGTCCCTCGCCGAGACGGGTGGTTGCAATGCGTTTATATAAAGTTTTTCCGTCCGCAATCATTGCAAGGCGGACGGAATTGGAACCTACGTCTATAGCTGAAATTTTCATAAATTTATGGTCTGTGATAGCCGTATTCGAGAAGCTTATCCTGCAAAAACCACTCCGACTGAACGTAGTCGAGGTGTTCCTGTTCTTTTTTGGTCTGTTCCTCGTAGTAAGCTATTTCCTGCTCTATTTTGCGGCGTCTCCCGTTTACAGACGAAAGAATGACGAGTTGATATATTATAACCGCCACCAAAATCGCTATCAATAAAATCGAAGTAACCGTTACAGCCGCCATTATACGGTTGCGTTTTTCTTCTGTCAAGTTTGCCGCTCCTTTTTGCTTATGACAATATTATACACTTTACGAACGAAAAAAGCAACAATTATATGGAAACTTTTTAAATATATGAGTGCGCCGAGTGCGCAGCCTATGAGCATAAACAGCCTGAAATTGCCGAAATCAAACAAAACTGAGATAAAAACGAAGCCTGCGGCAAAGACGAGGCAATATAAAAAATCGCAGATGAATAAAAAAATTTTGTCCTTTACCGTGTAGGCGGACTTATTTACGCCGCACAGAGCGCAGCGTATTACATATAAAAAGTCGTATGCTACGCCGCTGAGTATGCCCGTAAAAGCGCAGACCATAAAAATATAGAATTGCATTTATTTGAATAATTTTTGTTTGAGACCTGAGCCTTTTTGGATATAGCGTGCGCCGTAAACTTCGCCCGCAGCCGAAAATGCGCCCGTGCTCTTGGAAAAGTTCACTATTTTCATTCCGCTGCCCTGCACCACTATTCTGCCGTTTGCATAGCTTAAAACTATTTGTTTGTCCGAAAAGCTGTCCACGCTTGTGATTTCGGTTGCCGTAATGCGCTTGCAGCCTTCAATCGTGAGATTCTGACCTTCCATCTATACTCCTTTAAAATAAAAAAATACCGCCCCTTGCGGAGTGGTATATTTTATTACGGTAGAAAAAATTTTATGCCCGTATTCAATTATTTTCCTGTTTCTTTTCCTTTGCGCGGGCTTTAGCGCGAAGCTCGCTGTCGAGAATACGCTTGCGGATACGGATATTTTTGGGGGTTACCTCCAAAAGCTCGTCGTCGCCGATAAATTCAAGGCACTCTTCGAGACTCATTTTTTTAGGGGTTACGAGACGAAGAGCGTCGTCGCTTGCCGACGAACGGGTGTTTGTGAGGTGCTTGGTTTTGCAGACATTTACATTGATATCTTCACTCTTGGGGGATTCGCCTATGACCATGCCCTCGTACACGGGAGTGCCCGCGCCGATGAACAGAGCGCCCCTGCCCTGAGCGTTGAAAAGACCGTAGGTTACCGCTTCGCCCGTTTCGAACGCGACGAGCGAACCGGTGTTGCGGCGGGAAATTTCGCCCTTGTAGGGCTGATATTCGAAAAATACGCTGTTCATAACGCCCTCGCCCTTGGTGGAAGTTAAAAACTCCGATTTATATCCGAACAGCCCTCTTGCGGGAATTATAAATTCGAGACGGGTGCGGCTGCCGACCGCGCTCATATGCAGCAACTCGCCCTTGCGGTTGCCCATACTTTGGAATACCGCGCCTGCGCTTTCTTCGGGAACGTCGATGATGAGCCGCTCCATTGGTTCGTGGCGGACGCCGTCGATATCCTTATAGAGAACTTTGGGCGTGGACACCTGAAATTCATAGCCCTCCCTGCGCATACTTTCAATTAAAATGGAGAGGTGCATTTCACCCCTGCCGCAAACGCGGTAGCTGTCGGCGCTGCCCGTCTCCTCCACGCGAAGAGAGACGTCCTTTAAAAGTTCGCGGAAAAGCCTGTCGTGCAGGTGGCGGGTTGTGACAAACTTACCTTCCTTCCCCGCGAATGGCGAATCGTTGACGGAGAACGTCATTTCAACCGTGGGTTCGGTGATTTTTACAAATTTATGCGGCTCCACGCAGTCGGGCGCACAGACGGTGTCGCCTATATTTATTTTTTCAAGCCCCGAAAAACATACCACGTCCCCCGCCTTTGCCTCGTCTACGGGAACGCGGTTCAAGCCCTCTATCTGATAAAGATTGACTATTTTACCGGCGTTGCGCTGTTGAATATTATTGTAGTTTGCAACCACGACGGCTTGTCCCTGCTTTACTACGCCGCGCTCTATTCTGCCTATGCCTATTCTGCCCACGTAGTCGTTATAGTCAATTGACGAACAGAGAAGCTGCGCGGGTCCCTCAACATCCGCTTCCATGGGCGGTATATGGGAGAGAATAGTATCGAATAGCGGAGATAAATCCGTGCCCGGGGTGTTTAAATCGAGGGTAGCCGTGCCGTCCCTGCCCGAGCACCATACGACGGGGCTTGAAAATTGGTCGTCGGAGGCGTTCAAATCGAGCAAAAGCTCTAAAATTTCGTCCTGAACTTCGTTGAGACGGGCGTCGGGGCGGTCGATTTTGTTGACTACTATTATCAGCCTGTGACCCATTTCAAGCGCCTTTTGTACCACAAAACGGGTCTGCGGCATGGGACCTTCGGCGGCGTCAACCAAAACAAGAACGCCGTTCACCATCATCATTACGCGCTCCACTTCGCCAGAAAAGTCGGCGTGCCCCGGAGTGTCGATTATGTTTATTTTTACTCCCTTGTAGTGTACGGAAGTGTTTTTTGCAAGTATGGTTATGCCGCGCTCGCGCTCTAAATCGTTGCTGTCCATTACCCTTTCTTCCACCGCCTGATTGTCGCGGAAGGTGTGGCTCTGCTTGAGCATTGCGTCTACGAGGGTGGTTTTGCCGTGGTCTACGTGTGCGATTATCGCTACGTTTCTTAAATCTTCTCTTAGCATATAAGTCCTTAAATCAAGTATTTTAAAATTCGCTCTTTGTGCTGCGCTCGAAGAGCTTCAATATTATTTTCATACAGTTTGCTGCGCCGTCGCCCGATTCAAAGGCGTGGGATAAAAAACACGCCTCGTACACCGCCTCGGTTATGGGCAGCTCCAAATGATATCTGTCGCCCAGCTCTTTCATCGCCTTTGCCGTCATTACGCCTTCGGCAAGCTTATCGAATTTTGCGCCGTGCGCCATCATTTCGCCGTATTTTCTGTTGTGCGAATATTCGGAAAAGAGGGTGGTTTCATAGTCGCCCAAATGGGCAAGCCCGTATGCAGACGTGAAGTCGCCCCCCAAAGCCTTGATAAGCTTGCCTACCTCATAAGCGCCGCGCGCCATTAGGGGTCCCTTTAAGCTGACATAGCCGCTGCCGTCCAGAACGCCCGCGGCAATGCCCAAAACGTTTTTAGCCGCCGCGCCTATTTCGGTGCCAACGATATCGTTGCCGTAGTAGAATCTGATGAGATTGGATTTGAAATTATCGGCAATAAAGCGCTTTAAATTGTCGTTATAGGCATCTATGACCATACAGTTGGGTATGCCCTTCGTAAAAGCCTGAATGTGCCCGGGACCTACCCAAACCGCTATTTTTTGCTTATCTATACCGCTTTCGATTAAAACTTCGGAAAGGCGCTTGCCGGTGGACTCCTCTATGCCCTTCATACAGAGCACAAAAATTTTATCTTTTACGGAATATTTTGTGACCTTTTGCATAAAGCCGCGAAGTCCCTGCGAAGATATGGAGATTATTATTATATCGCTTGCGGTGACGGCGCGCCCCAAATCGCAGGTAAGCTCTATGGATTTGTCGAGCGCAACATACTCGTTTTTGCCCTCTTTTTTGAGGATTTCGTAGGAGTAGTCGCCCTCCGGTCCCCACGAGATTACCCTGTTTTTAAGGACGGTTGCCTGATACCACGCTATGAACGAGCCCCAGCGCCCGCATCCCAAAACGGAAACGTTCATTTTCCCTCCTTAAATCTGTTTTCTCTCGATAAGCGCGCGGGAGAGAGTTACCTCGTCGGTGTATTCAAGCTCGCCGCCGACGGGTATGCCGTGGGCAAGACGGGTGACGGTTACGCCGAGGGGCTTTATCAGCCTTGCTATATACATTGCGGTGGCTTCGCCCTCCACGTCGGGATTGGTTGCCATTATCACTTCGCTTACGCTTTCATCGATGCGCGCCAAAAGTTCCTTTATGCGGATATCGTTGGGACCTACGCCGTCCATGGGGGAAATTACACCGTGCAAAACGTGATACACGCCCTTGTACTCGTGCAATTTTTCCATTGCGATTACGTCCTTCGGCTCCTTGACGACGCAAATGGTGCTTTTATCGCGCGTGCGGCAGATATCGCAAACTTCGTTTTCGGTAAAGTTGCCGCAGACCCTGCAATATCTGACGCGCTGCTTGCAGTAAATTATGCTTTCGGCAAATTCCTTGGCTTCGCCCTCGCTCATTCCTATAATTTTATAGGCGTAGCGCTGGGCTGTTTTTTTGCCGACTCCCGGCAGCTTGGAAAACTGGTTTATAAGTCTGCCTATCGGCTCTATGAATATATCCATTGCGCTCCCCCGCTTTAACGGAACAAACCGCCGGCTTTTGCAAAAGGTCCCATCTTGGCATCATACTCCGCATCAGCCTTTTTATAGCCGTCGAGTATTGCCGCCATTATGAGGTCCTCAAGCATTTCCACGTCGTCGCCGTCGGTGATATCTATCATTTCGGAGAGTTTGCTGCCGAATTCTATGCCGTTGATTATTTTTTTGCCGTTCATGTACACGACGACCGTTTCGTCGCCCTCATCGCCGCCGCCGGAAAGCCCCACGACTTCAAGCTCTTCAAGCTCCTTTTCCGCTTCCTGCATCTGCTCCTGCATCTTTTGGGCTTCGCGAAGCATATTCTGCATGTTGCCCATGCCGCCGCCTTTAAAACCTGCCATTAACCGACTCCTTATATTTTAAGTTTTTTATGTTGAAAATTTTTTTATTTTATCGTTATATCCGTGCCGCCGAAATTCTTTTTGAGTTCGCCGAGGGCTTTATCGAAGTCGCTCTCCCCCTTGGGACGGAAACGTATTTCGTACTCGGTTACGCCGAACTCGGAGACGACGCCGCCTATAAAGCTATAATTATCCGCGCGGTTCAAAGCCTTGCAAACCGACTCGTTATCGGTAATCATAACGAGCTTGTCGCCCTCAAATTGGGTAATCAAGTCCATGCACAGTGTAAAAAGCACGGCGTTTTTGTGGGTGGTCCTCAAGCTCTTTAAAATTTTTGCAAAAATAGTGCGCTTGTCGTTTTCCGTCAGCGAGCCTCCCGGGGGCGCGGCGGGCGCTTCATCCCACAGCGCGGGCTGGACTGGTGCGGAAGCTTTTGAATCTGCGGGCGCCGCGGGTTCAGCCAAATCGAACGGCGGAATGTCCTCGTCCTCGCACAGCCCGCCCGTGGTTGCGGTTTGCGGTTGCGCGGGCGGCGCAGCCGTAGCCTGCGCGGAAACGGGAGACGGCGCGGGCAGCGATTTTAAATTTTCAAGCTTTTTTTCGAGAGCGTTGATTTTGCCTATGAGCGCGTCGATATTGTAATCCTGTTCCGGAAGGGAACATTTCAGAACAGCCGTTTCCAAGGTTATTCTGCCGCTTGTGGAATACTTTAAATCCGTTTCGGCTTTGGCTAAAATTTCGGTGACGCGCAAAAGCTTGTGACCGTCGCAAAGTTTTGCTACGTCTTGGATGACGTCGTAAGCCTCATCCGGCAAATTTATTATTTCCCTTGCGGTGCGGCAGACCTTGACTATGGCTAAATTATTGAGGAAAGTGAGCAAATCTTTGACGAGCACGCCTACGCTCTTGCCGGTTGAAAGTATATTTTCAACCGCTGTAAGGGCGTTTTGGCTGTCCTCCGACAAGATATAGCGACAAATTTCAGCTATTTTTATAAAATCTGCCGACCCCAAAACGGCGGAAACGTCGTTATAAGTGAGCTTGCCCGTGGAATAGGAAGCGCACATATCGGCTATGGATAAGCTGTCGCGCGCGCTGCCTGCCCCAGCCCTTGCTATGGCGGAGACCGCCTCGTTTTCAAATTCTTTGCCCGTCTTTGTGAGTACGTTTTTTATGAGTTCTTCGAGGTCCTTTTGGGGAATCAATTTAAAATCGAACCGCATACACCGCGAGAGAATGGTTGCGGGTATCTTTTGTGGCTCGGTTGTGGCAAGAATGAATACCGCGTGGCGGGGAGGCTCCTCCAACGTTTTTAAAACGGCGTTGAACGCCGACTGCGTGAGCATGTGGACTTCGTCTATAATGTATACTTTATATTTGCCTGCCACGGGGGGATACTGAACTTTTTCGCGGAGGTCGCGCATTTCGTCCACGCCGTTATTGGAAGCCGCGTCGATTTCGGAAATATCCAGGCTGCCGCTGCCCGAAAGCGCTTTGCACGTGGGACATTTGCCGCACGGGGAGCCGTTTACGGGACTTTCGCAATTGATTGCCCGCGCAAAAATTTTGGCAAGGGTGGTTTTACCCGTGCCGCGCGGTCCGCAAAAGAGATATGCGTGACCCACTTTGCCGCTTTCGATCTGGTTTTTGAGAATGCGGACTACGTGCTCCTGCCGTACGACGGTATCGAACGACGTTGGACGGAATGTTCTGTAAAAAGCAAGATATGCCATTTATTTCTGCTCCGTGTAGTAGGATTTTTGTAGCTTGTTTTTGGAACGCGTTAAAGCGTTATCCACGCTTTTGGGCGTTTTTTGGAGGGCGCGGGCTATTTCTGCGCAGGTGAGCCCGTCAAGATACATTACAGTAACTTTAAACTCGAACGCGGACAGAATGCCCGATATCTTCCGCAAAAATTCCCCCCTCTGTTCGCGGCGGATGAGTTCGTCCTCCGGGTCGGAGAGAGAGCGGATGTCGGATATTTCGACTATCGGCACAAAATTGTTGAGAGCCGAATATTTTGCCCCGCAGCTCTTTTTTACGGCGTCGATTACGGCGTTGCGGATACACCTGTACGCATAAGTGGAAAACGAGACGCCGCCAGACGGGTCGTAGCCGCCGATTGCCGAATACAGCCCAACCATTCCCTCCTGAAACAAATCCTCGTCGGTGCCGCCGCTTATAAAAAAGCCTGCGGAGATTGCCTTTGCAAGGGGGGAATATTTATTCAGAATTTCGCTTTGGGCGGCTTTGTTGCCGCCGCGGGCGGAAAGTATGAGTTCTTCGTCCTTCATCTTCTTCTTAAAACTTCGTATGCGGCAATACCGAGCGCAACCGACGCGTTGAGAGAATTTACCTTGCCCTTTAAGGGAAGGGACAGTGTGAAATCGCATTTTTCACGGGTGAGCCGCTTTACGCCGCTGTCCTCACCGCCCACGACGAGGGCAATGTTGCCCGATAAATCGGCTTGGTATATATTTTGACCGTCGGCTTCGAGAGCGTAGATCCAATAGCCTGCGTCCTTTAAAAGGTCTATGGCGCGGTTTACGGATGAAACCTTTGCAACCCTTACGTGGTTTGCGGCGCCGGCTGAAATGCGGACGACCGCCCCGGTAACGTTTGCGGAATTATTTGACGGAATTATTACGCCGTTTGCGCCGACGCACTCCGCCACCCTTATTATGGAACCAAGATTGTGAACGTCCTCTATGCCATCGCAAAGGATCACAAGCCCGTTTGGGGTTGAGGAAGAGATTATATCGGCTACCGAAGAATATTCATAGTCGGCGGCAAAGGCGATTACGCCCTGGTGTCTGCCCTCAACGCTCTCCTTATCGAGCACTCTTTTATCCACAAACTGAACGCGCACGCCGTTTTTGCGGGCTTCGGCAAAAATTCTGCCCAACGAGCCTTGCGCGCCCTTTTCCATCAATATTTTATCTATATTTTTATCCGTTTTGAGAAGTTCCAAAACGGCGTTTCTGCCCTCTGTTTTCATTCAGTCTCCGTTGAGAAGATACATAAGCCGTTCGCTTTGACCCGTTAAATACAGCCAGCCTATAACTGCTTCCAACCCCGTGGAATTGTTGTATTCAGCCAAATCGGCGTTTTTGCTGTGCGACGGCTTTTTGGCGTTTCTGCCGCGTTTGAATATTTCCTCCTCGTGCGGGGTGAACTTCCCCGAGAGGTTTTTTAAAAGCCCGTTCTGACCGTGCGCCGAAACTTCGGCAACGGTGAGCTTTTGAAGCTTGCCCGTGGGATAGTCCGCACGAAGCGCGAGCTTTTGGCGAACATAGAGCGAATATACCGCGTCTCCTACAAAGGCGAGAGTTACGGCGTTTAAGTTGTCCGCTTTATCCAAAGGCAGCGGTTCGAAAAATTCAACCATATCTTTACGGTTAATTATACAACATTGTAATAAAAAAAGCAATTATTCCATAGTATATGGCGTGAAATTAATAGTATTTAAAAAGAGTGTTCTGATTACCGTAATCGCCATAATTTTTGCCGGAATAGCGCTGGGGCTGTGCGCAGGGGCGCTGGCTGCCTCCGCTTCCGCCGGACAGACCGGGAGAACCGTGGTGATCGACGCGGGGCACGGAGGCGTGGATGCCGGAGTTTTGGGTGCGGAAAGCGGAATTAAGGAGAGCGATATAAATCTTGCAATAGCAAAACAGCTTAAAGGATATTTTGCCGAGGCGGGATTTAAGGTGATTATGACGAGAACGGCTAACGGCGGGCTGTACGGGCTACCGACTAACGGATTTAAGATGCGGGATATGAAAAAACGAAAGGAAATTATTGAAAAGAGCGGCGCGGATATGGTAATTTCCGTGCACCAGAACTCCTGCCCGTTAAAAAGCCGCAGGGGCGGTCAGACGTTTTATAACCCGGAGAGCGAAACGGGGAAAATTTTGGCGGAGTGCATACAGGATTCCTTAAATTCCATGGAGGAATGCGTTAAAAAGAGCGAGCCGCTTGCGGGGGATTATTATATGCTCAGATGCACCGAAAATCCCTCCGTTATTGTGGAGTGCGGGTTTTTGACGAACAGCGAGGACGAAGAGCTTTTGTCCTCTTCGGACTACCAAAAACGCGTTGCGTATGCTATTTTTAAGGGCGCGGTGAGCTTTTACGGATAAAAAAACAAATATTAAAAAACCTGCGGCGGCGCGTTCTGCAAAACGCGCCGCCGCTATACTTTATTTCAACAAATTATGAATCGCTTCCGTTGGGGGCTTCCGCCTCGTTTTTATCTTCCTCCTTTTTTTGAACGGGACGGACGAGCTGGAGAACGGGAATCAAAAGCCCGCCTATGGAGTTGCCGAGGATTATCATTACGAGATAGCCGAAAGCATTCCAAGAAACGGAGTTTGCCGTGGCAAAGTAGAAAATATCGGCGATGGAGTGCTCATAACCGCTTAAAATAAATGAGGGAATACAGAGAATTATGCCGAGCGAAGTTTTGTTGTTGCGGTAGATATCAACCGAAAGATATACGAGAATCCCGCACAGTATTGCCCGCAACAGCCCAAAGCCGTAGCCCTGCGTGAGCTTGGAAGCGCAGAGACCGGCTGCCGTCTCCCCGAGATTTGGAAATACGAAGCCTATCAGATATCCGAAAGCGACGGTGCCTATTGCATTGCCGAGCAAACATAAAAGAAGAACGGATACGTCCTCTTTGGAATGTTTTTCGGGGAGAAGCCCTATTTTGCCCGTGTACAGCGAATAGCCGCGCATACAGATGCAGACGAGGGCGAGCGTGAAAAACAGCGCTCCCGCAACGCGCATAAAGGCAGCCTGCGGGTCAAAGCCTATGCAGGCAAGAAAAACCGCCCCGCCGAGAGATATGAGCATACCTGCAAGTATGCCGTCTATAATTTTTTTGCAAACCGAAAGAACGTTGTTTTTCATTGCCGCCTCCTCTTCCGTGAATATAATAATTATATCACCCGGAAGCGGCTAAGTCAAAGAAAAGGGGTCATATAATCATAATAAGTATCGAGGCAAATTGCAAAGCCGTGCCGGCAAGGTCGAAAAGATGCCATATGGAGTGAAAATATTTGACTTTTTTGCCGAAGGCGTAGAAGATTATGCCCGAAGTGTACGCCGCGCCGCCGGCAAGCAACAGCCAAAAGCTCACCGCGGACAAGTTTGCATACAGGGGGACGAACGCAACCAAAATGAGCCAGCCCATCACGAAATAGCACGCCATAGAAAGCCCCTTTATAACCTTGTTGTTCATTGCGATGGCGTTGCCCGTAATTCCCAATACCGCCATTGTCCACTCGGCGATGAGTATGGGATAACAAAACGCCGTCCCGCCGAGAGCTATGAGGCAAAAGGGCGTGTAGGTGCCGGCTATCAAAAGAAAGATTGTGCAGTGGTCGAATACCCTGAACACAGCCTTTGCCCTGCCGTTCGGAAGAAAATGATAGAGTGCGCTCATAGTATATAATATAATGATGCTTATGCCGAACACCGAAACGGCTGCCATTTTTACACCGTAGGGGAAGGCGAATATCAGCCCCACCACCAGCGCTGTAAGCCCGAACGCGCCGCCCACTATGTGCGACACTGCGTTGAATATCTCCTCGCCCTTAGAGTAAAAGACGGGGAACCTGTAAGTTTTCCCTCTTGAATTTGTTACCGCGATTGCAGATACCTGTTTCATATTGTCACCTCGCTTATAATTATAGTGCGTTGAGGCAAAAAATAAACCTACTTCTGCGCACGGAAGCTCTACTCTTTTGCTGTGCGGCAGTAGAGCTTTTTAAACAAGCTCTATTTAAAAAAACGGCGCTCTACTGCGCGTAAAAGGGCACTCTACCGTGAGTAGAGCGCCCTTTTTATTGCATATATATCAGCTTTTTTCGGATTTGAAAACGTAATCGCCGTCGGCAACGTCCACTGTGACCGTTTCGCCGGGAAGAACGTGGTTTGCAAGAATTTCGTCGGACAGTCTGTCCTCTATGCGCTTTTGCACCGTTCTCTTCAAGGGACGGGCGCCGAATATTTCGGAGTAGCCCTCGTCGAGAAGCTTATCCATGGCGGCGTCGGAGATGAGGAGCTTTACGTTCCTGTCCTTTAACCTTTCGGCAAGCCCCTCTATTATCTTGCGGCAGATCCTGCCCGCCTCGTCCTTGGTGAGTTTGCGGAAGATTATTACGTCGTCTATCCTGTTAAGGAACTCGGGCTTGAATTGCTCGCGCAATGCCTCGTTGATGTTTTCCTTCATATTTTCGTAGTCGCTCTCTTCCTCTTTGGAATCGGTAAACCCGAAGTTGGACATCTTTTTGATTTGGCTTGCGCCGACGTTGGAAGTCATTATTATTATTGTGTTTTTAAAGTTTACCGTCCTGCCCTTGGAGTCGGTGAGTCTGCCGTCGTCGAGAATCTGCAAAAGGACGTTGAATACGTCGGGGTGCGCCTTTTCGATTTCGTCGAAGAGAATGACGCTGTATGGCTTTCTTCTGACTTTTTCGGTGAGCTGACCGCCGTTGTTGTCGTCGTAGCCGACGTATCCCGGAGGCGCGCCGATGAGCTTGGAGACGGAATACTTTTCCATAAACTCGGACATATCGAGCCTTATCATAAGCTTTTCGTCGCCGAACATAGCCTCGGCAAGCGCCTTGGCGAGGTCGGTTTTGCCGACGCCGGTAGGACCTACGAATATGAATGAACCGATGGGACGGTTAGGCTCGTTCAAGCCCGCGCGCGCACGGCGTATTGCCCTGGATACCGCGGATACCGCTTCGTCCTGACCGACTATGCGCTTGTGGAGATTTTCTTCGAGGTGCAGCAGCTTGTCGCTCTCCTGCTCTGTGAGCCTTACGACGGGCACGCCCGTCCAGCCGCTGACTATCTCGGCTATCTCGTTGGAGCCTATTGTGGGGGACGTAGTTTGCTTTTCGCCCTTCCATTCGGACTTCAACTTGTTTATCTGCTCCTGCACCGCATTTATTTCGTCCATAAGCTTTTGCGCCTGCGCATAATTTTCGCCCTTTGCAGCCTTGTTCTTTTCAAGGGTGAGGCGCTTTAACTTTTCCTCAAGCTCCTTTACTTCGTCGGGGCTGTTGAGACTGTTCAGGCGGGCGCGCGACGCGGCTTCGTCGATTAAATCAATTGCCTTGTCCGGTAAAAATCTGTCGGTTATATATCTGTCCGAAAGAGTGGCTGCGGCGATTATGGCTTCGTCGGTTATAACGACCTTGTGGTGAGCCTCGTACTTGTCGCGCAGTCCCCTGAGAATGGAGACGGTGTCCTCTACCGAAGGCTCTTCAACCTGCACGGGGGTGAAGCGGCGCTCGAGCGCGGCGTCCTTTTCGATATATTTTCTGTATTCCTCTATGGTGGTAGCGCCGATGGTCTGAAGCTCTCCGCGGGCAAGCATTGGCTTTAAAATGTTAGCCGCGTCCATATTTCCGTCCGTTGAGGACCCGGCGCCGACGAGCTGGTGTATTTCGTCGATAAATAAAATTACGTTGCCGTTGCTCTTTATGGAATCGATGGCGTTTTTGAGCCTCTCCTCGAAGTCGCCGCGGTATTTTGTGCCCGCAACCATACCGGCAAGGTCGAGTGAGAACACCGTTTTATCCTTTAAAAGGTCGGGAACGGCGTTCTTTACTATTGCCTGTGCAAGCCCCTCCACTACCGCAGACTTGCCTACGCCCGGTTCGCCTATGAGCACGGGGTTGTTTTTGGTGCGGCGGGACAATACCTGTATTATTTTATCTATTTCGTTCTGCCTGCCGATGACGGGGTCTATTTTACCCTCGCGCGCCTTTTGGGTCAAGTCGGTGCCGTACTGCAGCACAGACTTGTCGAGAGGAGAAGCCGTTCTCTTCGACTCGCTCTTTTTCGGATCGGATTTGGGGGCGGCGGAAGGATTGTACATACTGCCGAAACCCGAAAACGGACCGTCGTCGTCATCGGACGATATATCGTACAAATTGCCCGTTATGGCAAGCTCTATTTTGCTTGCAAGAGCCGTTGCGCTTAAACCTATTGCGTGCAGAATACGCATTGCAAGGCAGTCGGTCTGCGACATAACGGCAAGAAGCATATGCTCGGTGCCGGCAAGAGAGTCTTCGCCGTTGATATCGACGGAAAGCTCCAAAGCGCGCTCTATCATATGCTTTGTGCGGGGAGTAAAACCGCGGATAGTGGAGCTTAAATCTATTGAACGCGCAAAGTATTCCCTGTATTCCGGTTCGGATACGCCGCAGGAAGTGAGAATTTTATACGCCGTGCAGTCGGGGCAGTTGAGCATTGCAAATACTATATGTTCGCTGCCCATATAGCTGGAATGATAAACCCTTGCCGCCTCTTCGGCAACGGAAAACACCTGCTGCATATTGTCGGTAAAGTGGTTCATGTATGAGTTGTCCATAATCAATTACCTCCTTGGGTCATCTGTTTTACGTGTTTTGCCACGTAGTCAGCCCTGTATATATCGCGCTCGACGGGGGTGAGCGCCCTGCCCGCCGCTGCATTGATATTTGCGGGGCGCATCTTTATTACCAAATCATCGATTTCCGAAACGTCGGAAATGTTTACGTAGCCGAGACAGGCGCCGAGCTTGACGCTTGCCGTAAGCTTTATGAGTTCGGACGTGGAGAGCTTGGCGCAGTTTGTTAGTATTCCGTAGGAGCGGAGACACTCGTCCTTTACATCAAGCGCGGCGTCTCCCTTTTTGAGGCTGAGCCTTTCCGCCTGCTCAAGCTCGGCAACCTTTGAAACCACGTCGCCGACTTGTTTTAAAATTTCCCTCTCGGTGACGCCGAGAGTTACTTCGTTGCTTATCTGATACATATATCCCTCGGCTTCGCTGCCCTCGCCGTAGACGCCGCGGACGGTAAGCCCCAAACGGGATATGGAACGGTAGACTTTTGGCATTGTGCCGTTTATGGTTAGCGCGGGCAAAAACGCCATTACCGAAGCTCTTAACCCCGTGCCCAGATTTGTGGGACAAGCCGTGAGATAGCCGAGCTGCTCGTCAAAGGCAAACTTCATACTGTTTGAAAGGCGCGCGTCTATCTTAGCCATGGTGTGATATGCCGTTTCAAGCTCAAAGCCCTTTAAAATGCACTGCTCGCGGAGGTGGTCCTCCTCGTTTATCATTATGGATATGGTTTCGTCGTTGTTGACGATTGCCGCGGAAATGCGGTTGTTCTTTATGAGATTGGGGGAAATAAGGTGGTTTTCCTTTAAAATTTGCGCCTCTTCGGGGGACACTGCGTTCATATAATATACTTTGAACTGGTCGTCCTGAAAACCGTCCAAGCGGGAAAGACCGCTTGTGACGAGGCGGATTATTTCCCTTGCCTCCTTTGGGTTATCGAGATTGGAGGGAAAGACATAGCCTTCGATATTTCTTGCAAGCCGCACCCGGGTGGATACTACGATTCCGGAAAGATTACTCATCGTTGTTGCCCCCGTACAGCTTTTGGTTTATTTCCTTGATTTGCTTGTTGAGAAGATTTGCCTGCGTGTAGCGGCGTTCCTTTACGGCTGTTTCAAGCCTCTCCTGAAGAGATTTCAACTTTCTCAGAAGTCCGTATTCGTCGTTGTTGAGAGCCGCGGTGCCGACGTGGGTATCCTTGCCCTGTATACTCCTTATCTGCGGCAGCAACAGTTCTTTGAAAACATCGTAACAGGTTGCGCAGCCTACAAGCCCCGTGCGCTTATAGTCGGTGTAGCGCGTGCCGCATACAGGACAAGCGACGGCTTCCTCGGCGTTGCCGTCGCCATATAGATTGGTCCAGAGGGCGCTGCTGTCGCTGTCGTTGAGGTCGCCCGTAAGCTCGGAATAGCAAAACGGGCAGAGATGACTTTCGAACTTTTTGCCGTTGATTATCTCCACATAGCTGACTGTTGCGATATTTTGTTTACAGCGCTGACAAAGCATAGTTTACCCCGTTGAGCTTTTTTATATTATACACGCCGCTGCGGCGTCTTTCAATATAATTATACTACGTTTCCGGCGAGCGTAAACAAAAATATTGACAAGGTGAACAAATTTTTTTTGAAAAATTGCCACGCTACGATTGAAATGGGCTGCAAGGTGTGCTATAATCTTCAATGGAAAAAATTAAAAAATCGGAGGAAATGTAATGCAATATTCAAAAGACGTTGAAAATATGATTTGCGTTGCCAAGGGCGTTTCCGGTAGATTCGAGCACGGTCCCGCCCCCATTCCCGAAGAAGGGCTTTGGATACAGGCAAAGGAAATCAAAGATATCAAGGGCTTTACCCACGGTATCGGCTGGTGCGCTCCCCAACAGGGCGCGTGCAAGCTCTCTTTAAACGTTAAAGACGGTATAATAGAGGAAGCTTTGGTTGAGACCATAGGCTGCTCCGGTATGACCCATTCCGCCGCCATGGCTGCGGAAATCCTGCCCGGAAAAACCATTTTGGAAGCCTTGAACACGGACCTTGTTTGCGACGCCATCAACACGGCTATGCGCGAACTCTTTTTGCAGATAGTTTACGGCAGGTCGCAGTCGGCGTTCTCCGAGGACGGTCTTGCCATAGGCGCAGGGCTTGAGGACCTTGGCAAGGGACTTCGCTCACAGGTGGGCACTATGTACGGCACGAAGCTCAAGGGCGTAAGATATCTTGAGATGGCAGAAGGATACGTTATTTCCATTGCCCTTGACAAAAACAACGAGGTTTGCGGATATAAGTTCGTTTCCCTCGGCAAGATGACAGACTTTATTAAGAAAGGGCTTACCCCCAACGAGGCATATGAAAAAGCTATAGGTACTTACGGCAGATACTCCAAAGATGCGGGCGCCGTTAAGCACATTGACCCCAGAACAGATAAGGAGGTTGACTGATAATGGCTCTTTTTGAAGGTTATGAAAGACGCGAAAAGAAAATTTTGGGCGTTTTGAAGGAATACGGAATCAATTCCATAGAGGAATGCAAGGATATAACCCTTGCAAAGGGCATAGACGTGGATAAAATCGTGCGCGGCACACAGCCTATCTGCTTTGAAAACGCAGTTTGGGCTTATACCGTGGGCGCGGCGATTGCAATAAAATCAAATTGCAAAAAAGCGGCAGACGCGGCAAAGGCTATAGGCGTAGGTTTGCAGAGCTTCTGCATTCCCGGTTCGGTTGCGGAAAACAGAAAAGTAGGACTTGGTCACGGCAATTTAGGTTCGATGCTCCTTTCCGAAGAGACGGACTGCTTCTGCTTCCTTGCGGGGCATGAATCGTTTGCAGCCGCGGAAGGCGCAATAAAAATTGCCGAAAACGCAAATAAGGTGCGCACAAAGCCCCTGCGCGTTATTCTGAACGGCTTGGGCAAAGACGCCGCTTACATTATTTCGAGAATAAACGGCTTCACATACGTAAGAACGGAATTTGACCCCTATACCGAGACGGTTAAACCCGTGGACAGCGTGGCATTCTCCGACGGTCCCCGCGCAAAAGTTAAGTGCTACGGCGCCGACAACGTGCCCGAGGGCGTTGCGATTATGAAGATGGAGAACGTTTCGGTTTCCATTACCGGTAACTCCACTAACCCCACTCGCTTCCAGCACCCCGTTGCGGGAACGTATAAAAAGTGGTGCAACGAGAACGGCGTTAAGTACTTTTCGGTTGCTTCGGGCGGCGGTACGGGCAGAACGCTGCACCCCGACAATATGGCGGCAGGTCCTTCGAGCTACGGTATGACCGATACTATGGGCAGAATGCACTCCGACGCGCAGTTTGCCGGCTCCTCCTCCGTGCCCGCGCACGTTGAAATGATGGGGCTTATAGGTATGGGCAACAACCCTATGGTTGGCGCGACGGTTGCCGTTGCGGTTGCCGTTCAAGAGGCTTTGACGAAGTAAAACCACAATATATTGTATTTGAAAAAGGGCTTCCATACAAAATATGGAAGCCCTTTTATCGTGTTTATACAACCATTGGGATGAAACCCTGTTTTCGTCCACATCTCGTCCACATTTTTAAAAAATGTGGACGAGAAATTCTTGTTAAAAATTTTCAAATGTGGACCAAACTTGTGAAAATGTGGACGAAAATTCATTTTTTAACCCGATGGTTTATGCGAATACAGCTCATTTACCGCTTTCCTACCTTTCTCTCTCATTTTGTCCGTAGTATGCTCGTAAACACCTATCGTGATATCAATATTTGAATGTCCTAATCTTGTTTGAATTGAATTTTTCTGTTTTAATTGAACTGAAATTAACCCAAAAAGGTTCTTTATTCATTGACAAACCATTGGAAACGTTTTATACCTTAAAAACCATTGGATTGAGTACCCGTTTTCGTCCACATCTCGTCCACATTTTTTGAAAAACACTATAAAACAGATAAATTCAAATTAATACGTTTTAGTACGATTTTGAGGGTTTTAAGGCATTTTTGGCATAAAAATCGGGCTTTTTTGATACATTTTGAAACAGATAAAATTGCTAATTCACGCTGGGCAATAACCCTATGGTAGGCGCGACGGTGACCGTTGCGGTTGCCGTGCAAGAGGCTTTGACGAAGTAAAACCACAATATATTGTATTTGAAAAAGGGCTTCCATACAAAATACGGAAGCCCTTTTATCGTGTTTATTGATAAAACACATCTCAACCTGTTTTTTTGAGGAAAAGCGCAAAGTTTATCTTGACCGAAAAAATGACTTGTGCTATAATTTTAGCAGATTGAAACGTACTTTGGAACGAATTTGTTGACACAGCAGAAAAGGATAAAAAATGGATTCACAGAAGTTTAATCGCTTACTGCGAAAAATTACTACCGACAGTCGCGCACTCGAAGAAATTTATGAAGAGTATTATAGCAAAGTAAAACTTCATATCCTTCGTGGCTTCGGCAACCTTGTATCTGCTGAAGACGTAGCGCAAGAAGTTTTTCTTTCGCTTCTATCGTTAAATTTAAAAGAAAAGATAGAATTCCCCACAACATGGCTTATGCGGCTTTCGGAAAATAAGGCGAAAGACATATTACGCGGTAAGCACTCAGAATCTGAACTGTCGGACATGATATCTTCTTCGTTCAGTATTGATAAAGCCATTCTCAAAGCAGATGTACAAACGGTTATAAAAAAACTTGACCCACTCTCCCAACAAATTATTTATCTGCATATTTGGGAAGGTTATCCATACAAAGAGATAGCTCAAGAGCTTAATATTTCTTACAACAATGTCCGCGTAAAAGCGAGCCGCGCCTATAAAAAAATTGAAAAACTTTTGTAACATTTTGGACCATCTCTTCGTCTGTAAAATCAAGATAATTATTACTTTAAGGAGATTAAAAAATGTTCCATTTGGGTGCGATTGCTTTAAGCGCAGTTATGGCGCTTAGTATAAGCGTGATGCCCGTAGGTTTACAACGGGAAACTCAAACAGAAAAAAATGAAATTATTTATTATGATAATACGGGCGGACTATACGGGGAAACAAAATCCACAACATATAATACCGTAGAACGCGTACATTATACTTCAAAAACATTGACAGCAACTTATAGTTTGGCGTATTCATACCCTACTCTAACTTTCTCTCCCGCAGTAGGTTCCTGCGGAGCAACAGCCGGCGGAAATGTTGTTGCGTTTTATGACAGATACGACGAAAATCTTATCCCGAACCACGTTTCCGGAACTCCATTATTCAACACATTTATTTATAGCATAGGAGACCAATACACTAGCGCCTTGATTACGCAGCTATACGAATACATGGCAGGCGGCGGCGTAGGAATGACCGAGGAACAATTTAAAAGCGGACTCAAAAGGTATTGCAATGAAAAGGGTAGGTCCGTCAGCTTTACTTCCTGTATGAGTAACGGGTCTTTCGACTACTCAAAAATGCAAACCAATATGAAAGCAAATCAGCCGATTATCTTCTTTTTGAGCGGTTATAATGTAATGAGATTAAGTACCGCCGACGGATATGACATTCTTGCTTATAATGTTTCAACGGCAACCCACATAATGATCGGTTTCGGATATAAAAGCTATGCTTTTGAAACTTCAAACGGAACCGAAAATTACGATTTTGTATCTATAAGCTCCGGATTGACAGGAAGCAACGATTCAGATTTCTTTGATATACATTATCAAACTCACATTGACGACGCATTGGCAGTAAACATTTATTAATATGAAAGCAAAAAAATTCCTTGAACAACAAGCCGAACAAGATAGGCAGGCTATTCTCTCCGAAACAGACGCTCGATTTTTACAGGAGATGAAAGTAAAAATCGAAGCTAATACTTCCACTCCCGCGGCACACCGTTTTCCTCGGCTGAAATTTTGGCTTGCCGTGGCATCGGGCATATTAGCTTCAATAGTCGTGCTTGTCTGTGTATTGGTGTTCTATCCGCAAACGCAAAACAAAGTTGTATATTATGAAAACAACTTTGTAAAAAGTGATTCAACCCTGCAAGCGATGGATGACGATATGAAGGAATTTGCTTTCTTGATAAGCGATAACTTTTACACTACATATGTTGAAAAAACGACCGACAGCGTAAGCGGCGATGTAATTATGTATCAGGCTAACGTCACGAGGAACGATAATCTTCTAAAAATGACGATTATTGCAGTTTGCAACAAGAATTATAATTATAAAGATATCCAGATTACTGAAAACTTTATGCTAGAAAAACTTTCTCGTTATGATATTTATTATTTATCGGAAAGAAAATCAGATTCAGATTTTGGTATTGAAAAATATTCCGCACAGGCGCAAATAAAAAGAAATACGGAATACATTTATATAATGGATTATTCCGAAACAATATTAGACGGACAACCGCGTTTTTTTGATATCATACAGTCGCTTATACAATAACACAATAGAACTTTCCCCGCCTTGAGGCGGGGAATTTTTTATAGCATACCTGATAAAATGCTCCTTAACATAGTTGCTGTAATATCATAAGGTGAACAGCCAAACATTTAATTTGAACGTAGTGGCATTTATTGCCGCCGCGCGACTGATTCGCGCGGCGGCAAAATTAAATTCAAACAGACTTGTAACTATCGGCAAGAGCCTTGAATGCGGGAAGCGAACGCAAAATCATTTGGGGAGACACGCAATAGGAAATGCGGACGTAGCCGGGAGCTTCGAAATCGTCACCCGCAACGAGGAGAAGCTCAAACTGCTTTGCGCGCTCGGCAAACCGCTTTGCATCGGGTTCCAAAGCCTTTACGAACATATAAAACGCGCCGTCGGGCTTAACAACTTCGTAGCCGTATTCCTCCAAAGCGGAGAGAAGGCGGTCGCGGTTGAGTTTGTATACGGAAATGTTTGAAGTTTGGTTATACACGCGCTTTACGAGCTGCTGGAAAAGAGCGGGCGCGCAAACATAGCCGAGCGCCCTACCCGCGCCGCACACTCCGGCATATACTTCCTCCCACTCGGGCATTTTGTTGTTTACGGCGATATAGCCTATTCTTTCGCCGGGGAGTGAGAGGCTTTTGGAATATGAATAGCAGACTATGCTGCGCTCGTAATAATTCATAATATACGGCACTTTTGTATCCTTATCGAACACAAGCTCGCGATAAGGCTCGTCCGAAATAAGATAAATTTCCATGCCGTGGGGTTTGGAGTATTCTTTTATTTCTTTTACAAGAAGCGAAATATCTTCTTCGCCGTAAACCACGCCCGAGGGGTTGTTGGGGGAATTGATTAAAACGGCTTTGGTCCTGGGCGAGAGCGCCTTTTTAAGATTTTCGACGTCTATGCCGAAAGTACCGACCTTGCCTGCGACGGCTATCAGCTTCCCGCCGGCTTGCTCCGTAAAAACTTTGTACTCTGGAAAATAGGGCGCAATGGTTATAACTTCGTCACCGGGGTTCAAAATGGCGTTTAAAGTTATGGTAAGCGAAGCAGCCGCGCCGCAAGTCATGTAGAGATTGTCGGCAGTCAGAGAGGTGGAAAAGCGCGCGTTTATATAATCCGCAATGGTTTTACGCACGGAAAAGTCGCCCTGCGCGGAAGTGTAGCCGTGCAAAGCAACGGGATCGGTGTGTTCGATTATGTCGATTAGCGCTTCCCTGACTGCGGCGGGCGCGGGAACGCTGGGATTGCCGAGGGAGAAATCAAAAACATTGTCCTCCCCTATTTCCGCCTTGCGTTTTTTGCCGTACTCGAAAAGTTCGCGTATGGACGAGCGCACCTTGCCGAGATAAACGTTTTTGCCGTTGAGCATTTTTGTTACCTTCGTAAGTTATTTCAACTTGGATTATACCACTATATTATGCTTTTAGCAAGAGTTATCCCGTTAAATCTTTGCGGAAGGTTTTCATTATTCTGTTTTCTATGCGCGAAACCTGTACCTGCGAAACTCCCAGCATATTAGCCACTTCGCTTTGGGTCATATCGCGGAAATAGCGGAGTATTATAACTTTTCTGTCGCGTTCGGGCAAGCCCAATATGGCGGACCTGAGCTGCAGGGAGTCGATTATCTCCTCCTGATTGTCGAGCGCAGGGAGCTTATCGAGCAATTCCTGACCCTTATCGTCTTTGTAATCTCCCCTGTCATATATCGACACGGGCATACGCGTGGACCCCATTGTGAACACGACCTCGCTTTCGGGCATATTGAACTGTTCGGCAATTGCCTTTACAGTAGGCTGGGTGCCGTGGTCGGCGGAATATTGCTCTATGAATTTATTTATCTGCTTTGCGGCGCTTTTTATTGCACGGGAGACTTTTATGCTGCCGTCGTCGCGCATAAATCTCTTAATTTCCCCCGCTATCATGGGCACTGCATACGTTGAAAAACGGACGCCGAAGGATTCGTCAAAGCCGTTTATGGCTTTTAAAAGTCCCAGACCCGCAAGCTGGTACAGATCGTCGTACTCCACCCCCTTGTTAAGATAGCGGCGGACTATTGACTTCATTAAGTTGTTATTTTGAAGAAGCAGCGCCTCCTTTGCAGCCGCGTCTCCCTCTTTAGCTTTGCGTATAAGGTCGTTCGTCTCTTCGACGTCAAGCATTCTCCACTTCCGGGTTAAAACTTTTTGACATATAAACGACGGTGCCCTCGCCATAGACGGATTCAACGCTGAATTCGTCCATAAAAGTCTGCATTATGGTAAAGCCCATACCGCTGCGCTCGTCGGACGGAAGCGACGTGTAGAAGGGCTGGACGGCTTTTTTGACGTCGGCTATTCCCGCCCCCCTGTCGCTAACCTTTATATGTAGTTTGTTGTCCTCGATTTCGCACTCGACTTCAACCATGCCACACTCGTTTTTGTAGGCGTGGACGGTGCAGTTTGTAACAGCTTCGGATACCGCCGTTTTTACGTCGGACAGGTCGGAGAGCGACGGATTGAGTTCAAGGCAGAATGCCGCCACGGCGTCGCGCGCAAACGCCTGGTTGCGGGGATAGGAATAAAATTGAAGTTTTAAATAGTTTTTACTCATACGCTCCTCTTTACTCGGCTTTGGGAATAAGTGAATATATACCGCTTAAATTCAAAATTTTATCGGCGGCAAAATTTGGCTGCTGTACGTAGAGCGGCACGTTCAACCGGGCGGCTTTTTTGTATCTTCCTATCAAAAAACCTATGCCCGTGGAATCCATAAACGCCACTTCGGAAAGATTTATAATTATTTTTTTTGCGTTGACATTGTCGTCTATCAACTTGTCGCAACGGGCGCGCGCCTCGCGCGAGGAATATTCGTCCATTTCGCCCGAAAGTTTTAAATAGAGCGTTCTGTCCTTAAGATACCCCGTAACTACCATATGCTTGCTCCGTGGTTTTTTAAAAATAGTACTATATGCGCGGGTAAAATTTATGTAAAAACACGCATTTTTATGCAAAGTTTTGTCGGATGCTATTTTTGAGTTTTGTTTTAAAAAAATCTTTGAAACAAAGAAAAATTACTTGACAAAATTTTAAGGGTATATTATTATAATTTAGCGTTGTGAGAAAAGCGCAAATGCAAGCGAGGGACTTTAGCTCAGTTGGTTAGAGCGGTCGGCTCATAACCGATTGGTCCGCGGTTCGAGTCCGTGAAGTCCCACCAGCGCCGCACGCGGCAACCTCTCCATATAGGTCAATATGGATTTAAATGGCCCGATAGCTCAGTTGGTTAGAGCGCCAGCCTGTCACGCTGGAGGTCGACGGTTCGAGCCCGTTTCGGGTCGCCAAATTTTTTTAGCGCCGAAAGGCGTTTCGCCTTGGTAGCTCAGTTGGTAGAGCGGTGGACTGAAAATCCATATGTCGGCGGTTCGATTCCACCCCAAGGCACCACCCGCGTGGGCATTCTTGCTGGTGTAGCTCAACTGGCAGAGCAGCTGATTTGTAATCAGCAGGTTGTGGGTTCGATTCCAATCACCAGCTCCACAAGTTAACTACCCCGCGCCGTATGCGGGGTTAAAAATAGTTTTGGGCGGATTGCAGAGTGGCCAAATGCATCAGACTGTAAATCTGACGTCTCCGACTTCGGTGGTTCGAATCCACCTCCTCCCACCACGATTGAGGGCACCCATCAGGGTGCCCTCAATCGTGGTATGGAGTTCGGCGTTCAAACCAAAGTTCGCGCGAGGAGCGTAGCGAAGCCTTGCCGAGAGTTCACATTTATTATTTTCTATTTTTCTCAATCCATTCGACTGCGAAATCGACAAGTTCTCTTTGTCTCATAAATGTCACCGTCCCGTTTCCCAGAGCGGCTTTTGCGACATGGTGGCTTGACTCAAAAGCGTTGCCTATTATGTCAAAATCTTCTCCGTCAACAAAAAGCGTCTCGTAGGACTTCCAAACGCGAACGCCGTTTTCCATAATCGCGCTGCTTTCTACACTGTTGTGTTTACCGGGGAAGTTCGCTCGCGCGTCGGCGAGGTGCAGGGAGGTATTCTTGTCATAGCCCACGCCGATCAACAACACATATCCATCCAACTCATAGAGCTTGCCAATTGGTGAGCCGTCGCCGAAAATATTGGAAAGATCGTGGTTCTCGGTTAAGTACTCGGCGTATCGTCCATAAGCTGACACAGATCTCGCCGGATGATCGCTGCGGATGGTACCTGGCCATCGGCGAAACATCTCCGCGACGGCGCCCATCGTGTTGGTGGGAGTAATATTTTTGTCGTATGCCGGCCAATTGTCGCGAATGAGTTGCCACCATTCTTGCGGTTCTTGCCAATGGACACCGGAAGACGGATCGAGGTTTTTCCATGACTGAGATGGCATCATAATAGTTCCGTTCTCTCCTACACTTTCCATCAAAGCCTCGATTACCACCTGCGCTCCACCGCAGACAAAGCCGAGAGAACTGAGGGAACAATGTACCATAACTGTCTGCCCGTCTCTCATGCCGATTGTATTGAATGCATCAAGAATGTCTTTTTTTAATACGATTTTTCGTTCCACTTTAGCCTCCATGCCCGAACACCCGGTCATCGCCCGCTTCGGCGTTATTGTGTTTTGACGTTTTACACATGATAATTTATCTGCTCCATTTTCTCCGCAGATAAATAAAAATATTGCATTTTCAATCCATATTATACACAAAAAAAGAATTGTTGTAAATAAATTAAATTAAAAAGCGGTTTGTGTAATTATTTGCAAGATACGAATGTTAAATGTTTGGGAGTATGTTAAAGTACCTCCTCCCACCAAAATCAAATATAACGGCTGTTTATGTTGTGAGAAAAAGACAGGCAAAACGCCTGTCTTTTAATTTTGTAAATTTGGAAGGACCTTCTATCCGTTGAGTTTTTCCAATGCCTTGAGAGGTAAGTGAAGCAAGCTTTCGGCGCGTTTGGTAACTTCCACCACCACAACTTCTATTTTTGTGCCATCGGCAGTCGTATAGATTGCAACTTCATCCTTTTGCCATTCCTTGCCATCGGGATCAAACCAATATATTTTTTTTGAGCGCCTGCGGAACACCACCCCAACGACGGGTATTTCACGTTCGACGGGTTCCTCTGCCTGTTCTACGGTAAGCTCCACGGGCGGTTCTTCGCTCGGCTCATATTGTTCTGCAACAGGTTGCGCTTCTTCGACAACCTCGGTTTGAAGCTCTTCAACGATAGGCTGAGCCTCTTCCTCAACAAACTGAGGCTCTTCTATGACCTCTTCGGATTCTTCTATAACAGGTTGAGGTTCTTCAACAATAGATTGAATCTCCTCAATAGTCCCAAAGGGCGCCTCTTCTATGATCGAAGGTTCTTCCGCAGACAGAGTTGCCTCTTCCGCTTGTTCGGCGGGTTCTTCAGCCTGTTCTACGGTAAGCTCGACGGGAGGTTCTTCCGTCGGCTCATCTGCTTGTTCTTCAACAGGTTGCGCTTCTTCGACAACCTCGGTTTGAGGCTCTTCAACGATAGGCTGAGCCTCTTCGACCGCTGCGGCTTCCTGTACAGATTCGGTGAATACGGGCAACTCCATGCCCGAAGGCACACGTATCAGCCCCTCGTCTATAAGCATCGGAGTGCTGCGGTATTCCAATCCCGACATGGGGTCCTCGCCCGTATACTCCGCTCGCTCTAAACCGTGTTCGGTCATCAGTATCGCTATAAGTTCCTTTGCATATCTCATGCGCAGAGGATTCTTTATCCTGTACATGAGCGGAGTATCAGCAAACGAACTGTGCCCCGAGGCGTCTTCGGCTTTATACTTGCTCTCCGAAAAGTCTGCAGGCTGTAACGCCAGATATAAACACAGCGTTTTGCCGCGTACGCCGAACCGTGCCAAAGCCTCCCGCGATTTACTGAAAGTTTCACGCCGCCAACTTATGCGTGTGTGTACGCCCGTATAGCTTAGAAGCTCCCGCTTTAATTCGGCATAGAGCTGTTTTGTTTCCTCTTCCGTGTGGACGAGCTTTGCAGTAAAGCTTCTGTCCAGCTTCAAGCGGCTGAGTATCTCTTCTTCCTCGGGTGTAATATCCGCCTTAACCATAATAACTGGCTCTTGGATAGGTTCTGGTAGAGGCGATATTATAGGCTCTTCGAAAACCTCGGGTAGAGGCGATATTACAGGTTCTTCAAGGGCTTCGGTTGATTCCGGCGCCGTTGCTGCCGCTATCTCGGCAAACGTGGGAAGTTTAACTCCTTCGGGTACTCTTATGAGACCTTCCTCTATCAAGGCGGGCGTGCTGCGGTATTCCAATCCTGCCGTATAGTCTTCGCTATCGCGCTCTGCACGCTCTATGCCAAGTTGCGACATCATCTGCGCTATAAGTTCTTTGGCATATCTCATGCGCAACGGATTCTTTATTCTGTATAACAGAGGAGTTTCCTCACATGAGCTTAAATTCCCCATATCCTCCACTTTATACTTATCACCAACCGTCTGCGGATCAAGCGCCAGATACAAACACAGTGTTTTACCGCGCACTCCTATATGCGCAACCGCGGTTTTTTTGTTGCGGAACGATTCCCACTTCCAGCTGATCCTGTCCTTTACTCCGTTATAAGCAAGCAATTCGTTCTTCAATTCGTTGTACAGCTGTTTGGTGTCGTCCGTAGTCTGTATTAGTTTTGCCAAATAACTGCGCACAAGCCTTATACGCTCGTAAGCGGCTTCAACCGCTTCGTCGCTTACAGCCACGGGGGCGGCTATTATGACGGGCAAAGGCTCCGCAACGGGTTCCGCAGCTGCGTCGGGTTCTACCGGCGCAGCGACGGAAACGGTCTGCTGCGGGGACGGTTGCTTTTGCCGTTTTATACTTACGCCCACCGCTATATCGAAACCGACAATAGTGACAACCAGAATGGAAAGTCCCGTTAAAATTCCTATTTGAGCCAATGAGAAGGAAAGTAATGATATTATCATACTTGTTCCTCCTTGCCGTCTTCGGACTGTTTTTCCTCACTCTTTTTGCGGCTATGTTTTACTACAAGCAATGCTGCCAACAATATCAGCGCAAGCGTGGCTGTTCCGCCGAGCGCGCACGCAACAATATAGAAGAGCATAGGGTTGGGCGCGGCTATCCATTCGATGATTATATCGTCCTGTGTGCCGTCAGCCCACTCGAAGTTGACCTTATCCTTGATGCCGAGCGCTGCACGGTAGGTTCCGTCTTCCTTAGCGGTATTTCCGCTGAGCGTATAAAGTCCGTCGTTGAAATCCTCGGGGATAAACACATATTCGCCGCTATGGTCGATTACCGGTTCGCCTGCCTCTAACTTTTTAAGCTGTGCACGCTTAACAGTAAGATCGGATGCTTCGGTTGTGTATGCGCCGTGATTTGCGGCGTCGGCTATCTTTGCACGGATGGAATAGTTGCCCGCATTTACGGGAATCTCCGTTGTCCACGCGTCGCTTCCGCGTATTGCGTATTCAAATGTTACACTTCCGTCGTAAGCCGCACCCGTCTGGTATTGCCCCTTTACGTTCGGCAACTCGTTTTGCTTGCCGTAAGTCCAAATGACGGGGTCAAGTTTGTTGAGCGTTACCGATGACTTGTGCACGATATAGTACACAACGGCTTGGGTAGAATTGCTTCTTGCAGGAGTACTGAATACATAGTTGCGGGTATCGATAAGTTCAAGCTCTATGGGATATCCGCCCTCACGTACATCAACTACACCTTCTGAAACGGGCAGTCCGCCGATAACTTTTACAACACCCTCGGGGAATTGCGAAATTATAAATTGCTCTTCAACCGTGTGGAGCGTGCCGTCATACCAAACCATTGAGTCGGATGTCTTGATTTCATCGACATTGAGAGTCTTGGGCAAAATCTTGAACTCGCAGGTAATCGGACCGCCGGCATTGGACGTGTAGTTTTGACTGAGAATAAACTCTCTTTTGTATGTGCCGGCTTCCGTAGGCATTACCGTACTGCGTTCGTAAACGGTGTCGCCAACGCCACTATAGTATACCGTATGGGGCAGGAATTTGTCGTTGTCGGACAAGTTGAGCTGGGGATAGAAAGGTCTCGGCACTGCGTCCGGTTTAAGTTCACCCGTTATGGTAAAATCATTTCCATAATAGCCGTGGATTGAGAATTCGGGTTCCGATTCGTTGTAGACGCCGTTCTTGGTAGTCTCCATTATTACCTTTACTTCCAACTTGCTGATCGCAAACAGAAGCTGTGCAGAGTATCCTTTGAATTCATCGGTATCTATCCACGCGATTGCCGTATATCTACCTGCATTGAGGAAAAGTTCACGCGACCAACCGTCGGGCGCAAAATTTTTATCTGCGCCAACCCAGCTGAGGGTTTGCTTGGGAGTTTCCGTACCTCTCGGTGCATACAGAAGAACAAAGTCGGTGTTGAACCGGAAGTAGTGCGTTACGCCCTCTGAATAGTAGGCAACTTTTGCACTTTCGTTGGGCGACTGGCTGTAAGGGAATTCAAGTTCGGGCGAATTGGCGTCCATACCGAAGAATTCCACTATGTTGATATTTCTACCATCGCCGTCGGTTGCCACTATCGAGAAGGTGAGCAATCTCCAATCCTGGTTTTCGTCGGGAACCCAGCAATAGTTATTGGGGTCCTTGAGATGTATACGGAAATCATAGGTGCCGACCGCCTTGTATTTGACGTTGTACTCGTTCTTTACCACGTAAATTTTGTCGTAGTAGAAGTTATCCTTAACGGCGTCTACCGCAGAATGTTCCATGCCGTCCCAATCGAAAGTCTTGACGATAAGCAAATCGCTGAATACGCGCGCCTTTGTGATAATAAAGTCGTCCTCTATGGAATTGATCTTCTCGCCCGTTTCGTCCACAAGCACAAAGTTGCGGTTGTATGAGTAACCCTCGCTCTTTTCGTTCATTCCCAAACGGACGCGTATCTTGTACTCGCCTGCCTGTGTGGGAGCTTCCGAAATATAATCTTCCATCGCGTGGCGCCATGTCATGTCGTAGGAATTTCCGTAGTAGGCATATTCCATGGTGACGCGGCTGAGGAACATATTATGGCTCTGGGGTTCGCCGCCGTAGAAGGACAATACTGCCGACGCAGGCAGGATCGTGGAGCCGTACTCGCCGCCCATAAGCGCCTGGTCGCGGAAGCTGATACTCAGTTTGCGGGGCGTGATTGAGATGGGAAGAAGGTTGGACGAGCACCCTGCATAATTGACCGTATCGGGAATTACTATCTGCAATTTGTATTCGCCAACGTCTACAGGAGTATAGTCTATCGGATTATCCTTGCCATTCTCTACCTTGTAGAATTTGTATTGGGCGGTAGCTTTGCCGAACTTGGCCGTAAACTCATAGAAGCCTTTGTGCGGCTCTACCGTAAGATCTTCGCTTGTACCTGCCTCATAGCCATCGTACTCCCACGAGGCTGTCTTGCCTCCGAATACGCTCAAATATACGCTGTTGCCCGCTTTGCGGATTTCAAAGTTAATATCCGCAGAATCGGAGTTTGTCGTATCCCACATATAGTTGGCTGCGACGCTCTCTGAAAGGGTGAGATGTACGGCGTAAACCCCGACGTCCGTACCCTTGTCGGAAACTGCCGTAAACGGAGCGTATATTCTGTCTTTTTCAAGCAGGAAGTCTTCATCCTGACGCATCAATTGTATAAATGCGTTCAAATCAGCGTTCGTCACGCCCTGTTCTCTGCCCGTATAAACGGGTGCAAAGTGATAACGGTTGTAAGTATCGCCGAAAGGACCCGGCTCTTCCGCCTCTTCCACTGTATACAAACTGTCAGCCATAGACTGAACATCGGCAACCGAAAGAACAAGTTTGTTGATTAAATATGCAGAGGTGTTTCTGCCTGTAATGTTGAAGTTGACTGCATCGTCGCCCTCAAAAATCATTACGACCTCGTACATGCCTGCGTTGAGGGGCTTGCTGCCTACTGTTTTGGGTTCACCCACGGTTGCGACCTGCGTGAACAGGAAGCCGACCGTTGCGCCGCAAGGCAACTCGTCGCCGAGTCCATAGAGCATTTCATCGTTTACAAGTTTGACTTTTACCGTGTAAGTATCTCCGTAAGCGATTACGGTTGAACCGTCCTTATCGTTTGTTACTTCCACTCTTTCCACCTCGATATTGGTCGCGGTGAGAGTTAAGCTGCCGTCCGTAAACAGGATGGTGTAGTTACTGTTGACGCTGTTTTCCACGTATTCGCCTGTAATGGCATAAGGTATGCCGACTTTATAGGGAGCCGCAGCGGTATTGACAAGATATACTCCTATACCGAGGTTGTCTTTGTCTTTTTCCAACAGAATGGATTCGCCGTCTATATGCCACTTTGTATCGTCGGGGTTAGGAGCTTCCGATTGGTATTTTTTGTTGTATTCGAGCGACTGGTCTTCAATGACGACCTTAAGTTCCCGCTTTTCTACGTCAAGTACGCCGTTTTCCACCTTGCTTGCAACTATTATGTAGTTGCCGAACTCGATGGCGCCGCCGTTATAGCTAATGTCGTACTTGCCTACCGGACTGCCGACCGCGTAAATTCCGTGGTCCCCTGTTTGCGCTTTGACAACGAGATGCTCGCGGAAGGCGACTATCTGCAATGCCCAGCCCGAGCTTGCCGCGTCATCAACCCTTTCACCCTCAGCCGCGCCGTTATGCGGCGTTTTATAGCCCGTTACCGTGAGCGTGAATGCGGCGGGCTCGTCGCCGTAGGTTATGGTTTGATCCTCTATCTTTACCGTCAGCTCTGCACGCGTGATGCTGAACTCAGTCTGTTTGTCCGCTCCTGCGTAGTTGGTTGTTCCGTCTACATATGCGCGGATCATATAGCTGCCGGCATTTGCGGGTAAGCCCAATATCCAATCGCCGTCAACATAGTCTTCGGTTTTCTTTACGGCATATGCATACTTCACTTCGCCGAATTCTGCCGATGCCTCTATCACGTAGCTGTCGCCGTAGATCGCAGTTTTGGGCTGCTTGCTCCACGAGAGCGAGTTTGCCGCCTTATTTATCGTCCAGCTTACCGTTATACTTTGGCTGTCGGTTGCTGCCCAGCGATAGTTTTTAAATACGGTTTCGCTTATTTTGAGCTGATATTCATATGTGCCGGCTTCCGTCTTCTTTTCAAGCCCGTCAACGGTGTACAACTCAGCTATGTCGAACAAGCTTTCGCTATAACCTTCTACAATTTCCTTTTCGGGTCCAAGCAAACTCTTATTATATGTGTATGGCGTTTCGTTGACCTTGCCTACGATAAGGCTGTGGTCGAGCTGCTTCTTGTTTATGGTGTAGCTTGTAACGTTGGCGCCCGTGACGTTGTAGTTTTTGGTGTCGTTTCCGTCCAGGACAAGCGCAACCTCATACAGACCCGCGTTTATGGGCTGTTGCGTCGAACCGCTGCCGATGCCGCTGTATGACGATTCAACAAACTCAAAGCGCACCGTCGCACCGCAAGGCAATATTGCACCCACGATGTACTCTATGCCGCCCACAACGACCTTTACGGTGTATTCGTCGCCGTACGTTACGTCCGTCAAAAGAGAATTGTTATTCGTTACCTTTATGGATTCAACGGTTATATCCTGCTTGGTGAGGGTAAGGTTTGCGGAAACGAAGGTTATCGAGTAGTTTTTGTTGTATTCGTTTTCACCCATGATCTCGCCGTTTATCACATATTTCGTGCCGTCGGCAAAGTAAGGCGCAGCTCCCTTGTCTTCAAGATATACGCCTATATTAAGGTGTTCCTTATCCTTTTCCAACAGAATGGATTCGCCGTCTATATGCCACTTTGTATCGTCGGGGTTAGGAGCCGAGGTCGCATAATCCTGTATATAAGGCAGAATTTGATCCTCGACCACAACGGTGATGCTGCGTTCTTTTACGGTGAGCGTTCCGCCAATAACTTCTTTCGCAACTATTGTGTAGTTGTCAAGCGTTATATTCCCGCCCGTATAGGTAACGGTATAATCGCCAACGTTGCTGCCCGGCTCGTAATCGACGCCGCCCTTCTGCACCCTTATGCCGTTGCGGAAGGCGGCTATCTGAAGCGCCCAGCCCGAGCTTGCCGCGTCGTCGGTTGCTCCCGCAACCGTTCCGTTATACGGCATTTTATAGCCCGTTACGGTAAGCGTGAATGCAGCGGGTTCGTCGCCGTAGGTGATGGTTTGGTTCTCTATCTTTACTTTCAGCTCTGCACGCGTGATGCTGAACTCAGTCTGTTCGTCCGCTCCTGCGTAGTTGGTTGTTCCGTCTACATATGCGCGGATCATATAGCTGCCGGCATTTGCGGGTAAGCCCAATATCCAATCGCCGTCAACATAGTCTCCGTCTTTCTTTACGGCATATGCATACTTCACTTCGCCGAATTCTGCCGATGCCTCTATCTCATAGCTGTCGCCGTAGACCGCCGTTTCGGGCTGCTTGTTCCACGAGAGCGAGTTGTCCGCTTGCCCTATCTTCCAGCTTACGGTTATGCTTTGGCTGTCGGTTGCTGCCCAGCGATAGTTTTTAAATGCGGTCTCCGCGATTATCAGGCGGTATTCATAGGTAGCGGCTTCCGTCTGCTTTGTAAGCCCTTCAACGGTGTAAAGCTCCGCTATGCCGAACAAGCTTTCGCTATAACCTTCTACAATTTCCTTTTCGGGTCCAAGCAAACTCTTGTTATATGTGTATGGCGTTTCGTTGACCTTGCCTACGATAGCTGTGTGGTCGAGCTGCTTTTTGTTTATTATTATGGTAGTTTCGAAGCTGCCCTTTACGGTGTAATTTTCAGCCTCGGTATATATGCCGTCTGCGCCGACCTCGCCGTCGGTAAGCACGAGCTTTACGCTGTAGGTGCCCGCGTCGGTGGGGTGCTTGTAGCCGCCATCTCTTGCCGAGAATAGGCTTATGCCGGCAATTCCGGGACCTGCGGGGTCAGAGGCTGTCGCCGCGAGCAGCGTGTAGACAAAGTGCACGAATACGCCGGCGGAGAACTCATCGCCCTCCTTGTAATGTTTGCCGTTTATGTAGACCTCAGCCTCATAGTCGTCGCCGTAGGTGATGGTCACGCTGCCGAGCTGGGGCTTGCCGTCTATATCCGTGCCGTGACCTGTGTTGCCCTCGGCAATTTCGGGTGTGATCGCAAGTCCGCCCTGAATCGCGCCGCCATCCTGCTTCTCCTCCACAGTGAAGTCTGCGGGGGTTATGGTGAGAATGCCGTAGCCTTCCTCCACAACGGTGATCGTGTAATTTTTATTGGTTTCGTTCGCTTCGATTTTAAGGTCGATGGTGTAGGACGTTCCCACGTTGAAGGGAGCGCTCTGCTGCAGCACAAGGGTTATGCCAAGCTTTGCCCTGTCCTCTCCGTACACGGAGTAGCCCTCGGCGGCATGCCACTTGTCGCTGTCGATTGCGGGAGCGGCGGAAGCGTAATCCGCGCTGTACACTACCTGCTGGTTCTCTATAACGATCTTAAGCTCGCGTTCGGTCACTTTGATCTCGCCCGATACTACCTTCAATGACTTTATCACATAATTGCCGAGCTCTATATCTCCGTTGTCATATGTTATGGGATAGGTTCCCTTAGGGCTGCCAACCAAATAGTCGTGGCTGAGGAAGGAGCGGAAGGTGGGCTCGTAAACTGTCCAGCCCGAGGTGTCCGCCGTATCCTTCTCCCCCGCCTGCCGCCCGCTGTAGGGAGCCTTATAGCCCGAAACGGTGAGCTCTATCGCGCCGAGCTCGTTGCCGTATACCACTTCGGGACTGCCTATCGTAACGGTGAGTTCCGCCGCGGTTATGGTAATTTCCTTGGTAACTTCTGCACTTGCATAGTTTTCGTTGCCCTCCGCAAGGGCGCGGATGACATACTTGCCGACGGAAGAGGGAAGTCCCGTAAACCAATCCTCGGCAGCATATTCGCCGCCCTCCTCATAGAGCGCATAGGCGTACTTAATGCCATCGGCTCCCCACGTTGCCGTGGCTGTTGCGTTGTAGGGCTCGCCGTAAACCGTGTTCTGAGGCGCTGCCGTCCATGAGGCGGTGTTCCCCGCCTTATTTATCGTCCAGCTCGCAGTCACAACGTCGTTATCCGTAACCAACCAACGATAGTTGCTGTTCGCTATCTTCAACTCATAGGTGTAGTCCCCGGCATTTGTCTGCTTTTTAAGCCCGTCAACAGTGTAGAGGTTCGCAACTCCAAACAACTCTTCGGAGTAGCCCACTACTTCGCTCACTTCGGGTCCCTGCTCGTCGCCCTTATAAGTATAAGTCGTGCCGTTTACCTTGTTTACTATATTTTCGCTGTCTATGGATTTTTTATCTATGACAAACGTGGCTTCGGTGGAGCCTGTGAGCACGTAGTTGTCCGCATCGGCGCCTTCCAGCACAAGGCGCACATTGTATGTGCCTGCGTTTTTGGGCAGATCTGCGCTCGGTTCTGCGTTATCCACAAAGTATTTGACTATTATCTTTACCTGGCCTTTGATATACTCATAGCCGCTTTCAAGATTGTCGTCCTTGTCTTTTATGTTGAATGTCGCTGCCGTGACGGAACCGTAAACGGTGTTGTCGGCGTTGATTTTGGCGATTTCTATCTGAGCCTCAACAATTTGCAGAGCGCCGGGACGGAAGGTTATGGAGTAGTTCTTAACGCTCTCGCCCTGCGTACCGTTTATGGTATATGCCGTCGCATTGTACTTTTCGGCGGTCTCAACCGCAAGGATAATATCCTCTCCGCTTACAAATTCGCTGTCGCCATCCTCAAGCGCGCCGTCGTCCACAAGCTCCCATTGCGTCTGGTCTATTTCGGGCTTTTCGCCGCCCTTATATGTAGCCGTCTGGGGCAGTATGTTCACCTGTATCTGCTTGGGCAGGACATTGAACGAAGCGTCATTTACCGTGACCGTGTAATTCTTGAGTGTGATCGTTTCAAGCGTCACGTAATATTCGCCTACAACAAACTTCTTGCCCGTCATATCGCCCTTTCCGGCGTCGAGGAACTTATATGTGAGGGTAACGTTGAGTGTGCTCCACCTCTCGCCGTACTGCAAGCCGTCGGCGGATACGCCGAAGCTTTCGGGCATTCTGCCGCCGTAGCGGTATTCCCCGCTCTCGCTTATGGTGACCGTTACGGTCAGAGCCGCCTTCTTGATTTCGGCTTTCACGTAATCGTACGCAGCCTCGTAATTGCCCGTCTTTTCGAGCTCGGCGCGTATCCAGTACTTGCCCGCGTCCTTGGGACCGTTTGAGCCCCAAGGCTGCCATACGGATACGTCCAGACCCTGCGCTTCGTCGTTATATGCGGCGTACCAGAACTTGAATTCTGTCGCAAAATCGGAGATCGCGCTCACCGCGAAATATTCGCCGTAGGTGACGTCCGATACCTCTTCGAGCGTAACGCTGCCCGCAACGTTCAAAATACTCCATGTGACGGTGATATCCTTTGTGCCATCCGCTTCGTCAGCCCATTTATAGTTTGCCGTGTCAATGAGGCTTACGGTAAATACATATGTGTTGACGTTTATGGCGCGGAGACGGGGTATAAGCTGCGATCCCTCTTCCTCTGCTGAGGTGTAGGAGAGCGTAAGCCCTTCGGTTACCGTCTTGACGTCCATTATGGCGAGGTCTACGTCCTTCAGGTCGGCTGTCTGATATGCGCCGTTGTAGTTGTACGAAGCCCCGGGGTAGTCGTTGGGCGACTTGATCTTTTCCACCGTGCGCTTTTCGATAGTGAACGTAAGCACGCCCGATTCGGCGGTATTTACAAAGTTCTCCGTTTCGGAAAGCCTCAGCTTCACGCTGTATGTGCCCGCCATATAGGGAAGCTCCAAAGTCCAGCGGTCGCTTACGTTATACAAAACGCTTACCTTGCTTTTGTCTATCGTAAGCTCGTTTCCGCCCGCGGTGACCTTATATACTATGTTCGTGCGCGAGGCTTCGTCGAGATAGGTCCACTTCGCTACGTCCGAGTAGGTAAGCACCTTATCCTCGGGCTCCTCCGTACCGTGGGCAGTCACCGAGAACGTTATGCTCGTGAGCTCTACCGCGGCAGTCACTCTGTTTATGGTGAAGAACAGAGGCACGGAATCGGTGCGTTCGTCGGCAATGTTTTCGCCCGCAAAGCGCGCCCAGTGATGGTTCTGGTCCTTGAGCGTTACGTTGAAGGAATAGGTGCCCGCGTTGGTGCCCGTGACATCCTCTACGCTCCAAAGCTTATCATAGCCCTCTACGTTGTCCTTTACGGCATCTGCCGCAGTGTGCGCCTTTGCGTCGTAATTAAAGGATTTTACAACAACGTCGTTGCCGTAAACTGCAGCTCGGGGCACAATGTAGTGGGGCTCGGCGCCCTCTACCGCGCAGTTTTCTGCGTTTGCTATAACAAAGCAGGTCGCGCACGTGCCGTCGGCTGTCGCCATTATAGAGTACTTGCCGGCTTCCACCTTGACGCCGTTAAATTTGCTGCCGCCGAACGAAGCGCCCGAATAGGTGAATGTCGCCTTAAGCGAGGCGGTGATAATGCCTATCGCGTTGTCCTCGCCAAGTATGCTGCCGGAATTTTCGCCGTCGATAAACTCATATGTGGGCGCGGTGAGCTGCTCCAAGGTCAAGCTGTCGTTGTAGTCGGGGCCTATATAGTCCTTGCCGCCGTTTACCTTGATGAGCACGTTCCTCGGCTTTATTTCATAGCTCAATATTTCCGTTTCGGCTGCGGCGTAATTTTCCGTTTCGCCCAGCTTAATGTAAATCCAGTGCATGCCCGCCATGGCAGCCGCGCTGTTTACGGCTATAGCCTGTTCATAGGTGAGCTCCGTCCACTTATCGGTCTCATCCTTTCGGGGCTGAACCCCGCCCGAGGCTACGTACACGGTTATATCGCCTATGTTGGGATTTATCTTGAAATCCTTGAACACGCGCACGTTGGAGGTCATCTTCAATTTGTCGGCGTTGAATTTGCCGTCGAAGATATGCTCCGTCGTCGCCGTGTTTTCGGAATATATTTTCGTTTCCTGCTGCCTTTCTATTTCAAAGGTCAGGTCGGCGGTCTCCGCATACACGGGAGCCTCTCCCCTTACCCAGCTATAGTTTGCCGCAGCCGCGGTAGTGAACGCTATGGGAATATTGTAGGTCCCCACGTTCAGACCCTCGGAATATTCGCCCACGGAGAACGACCCTTCGAGCGTTGCCTGCGCCGTGCCGTCGCCCGAGGCATAGAGCTCCGCAAGAGCGCGCTTCACGTCGCCCTCCACGGTAGCCTTGTCGGGCTTATATTGCTCGCCGTTATAAGTGTGCTTGTAGCTTGTTTTTGCCTGTATTTTTGCTATATCGAGTTCGAACCTCTCGATAATGTACACGTCGTAGCGCGCGGAGCTTGTGCCCGTGAGCTCTACCTGGTCCTCGTACTCCTCGGCAAGGAGTATGCTTGCACGGTAGGTGCCCGCCTTTACGGGTGCTTTGGTAACCTCCTCGGTGTTGCCGTAGCGGTCGTTCAGATTGTCGCTGCCCGAATAGGTCACGCGAAGATACTTCTCGTAGCCCTCTATGCCTATTTTGCTTTCGGCTTGCTCGCACGTCTGCTCGCTGTTATCCGCGGGCGTATATTGCAGGAAAATATGCAGGGGCACTGCGTTGCCGTGGTTATAGATTATTTTCGTGCCGTCCGCGGGCTTTACCTCGGTGTGCGTAAACTCGATAGTCAGCCGCTCGACGTCGATATAGCCGCCGTTCACGGTAACCTTATAGTTTGCCTGCGCGCCCTCCTCATAGTCGTTGTCCACCGTGCCCGTGAGCTCATATCTGCCCACCTTGTACCGGTTGTCTGCCGCCGCGGCGAGAGAAAGCTTGATTTGGAGCTTGTCGCTGCCGTAAACGGAGCCGGAAACAACGTTGATATAGTCCGAGCCCTCTGTTACCGAATATACTACGGTCGGGGCGAATTCGGGAGCCTTGAAGTCGTTGAAGTACTTGGAAAGGGTCTTTATGGTCAGGGTCAGGCTGCGGGGCACTACCTTGAGGTATGCCTCACCCTGCTTGCCCTCATTTACGGTGACCGTAAAGTTGTCGAGCGTTGCGCTATTCAGCTGTATTTTTATGGGGTAGCCGTTGTCCGCAGACACGCCTTTGCCCGGCGCGTAGCCATCCGCCGAGCTCGTTATCCCGAGCTCTGCAAGCAGATCGGCAAGCTCCTCGCCGAACAGGTCGGAGTCGGTCATATAGGTAAATTCGGGAGCCACGTCGCCGTATTCCACCTCGGCGCCCGCCGTGTATATCTTAAGCGCCGCCTTGCCGATAGTCAGCGTGCCTATCTCCGTCCATTCTTTTATGCCGGAGTAGTTGTTGCCGCCGTCCGCGACCTTGGCATAAATTCTATATTCTCCTGCCGGTTTGGGCGCAATTTCCGAAATAGCCGCGTCGCCGACCGTATTTTTATAGCCGTAGGTGACCTCAAAGTCCTTAAACGTCGCGCCGTCGTTGAGATTTTCAAAGGATACGACGGTATTGGGGGTATATTCGCTGCCGTAGGTAGTGGAAATATCGTTGCCCGTGCTCACCTTTACCGTGTTTTGTTTTATGGTATAGGTCGTTACGGGATCCTGCGTTTCGCCTTTCCAAACGTAGTTTTTGGCGTCCTTCAATATCCATTTGATTGTGTAGTCGCCCGCCTCGGTCGCGCTGAGCACTGTGACAACGCCGCCATCCGCCTCTTTGTTGGTTATGGTAAGCCCGCTGTCCGCAATATATTCCATGGTTGCGGAGTTGAAGTCGGTTATGTTCATGCTGTGCTCGTTGCCGTTATAGTAGCAAACGTCGTGTCCGCCCTCGGGCGTGAGCGTGGGAACGGCAAGGTCCAGCTTCGATATTTCAAAGTAGCAAGCGGATACCGCGCTGGCGTAGTCCACCTGCTCGGAGAGCGTGGCATACACAAGGTAGCTGCCCGCGTCCTTGTTCTCTATTACGGTTGTGACCGTTCTCGCCTTCAACAGCTTTTCGAGCTCGTTGAGAATATTCTGCCTTTCGCCCTTGTCGAGCTCTGTATTGGCAAGCTGTTCGGAATAGCCCTTCCACGTTGCTATATCTCCCTCCAGCAGGGCGATATATTGATACTGCACGACGGGGTTGGATATCGTGAGCTTGGTCTGGTATTTCGGCAGGTTTGCATCCTCGCTGAATTGGCTGTATTTCCAGCCCGTTATCTGCACGGTAAAGCCCACGTCGTCCAAAATCACACGGAACGTAAGCACGAGCGTGCTTGAACCTGAGTCGGCTGAGGTCGCCACGAGCGTGTAGTCGTATTCGTTTTTAAGCGTTACTGTGCCTACGCCCGTGCCCGCGCCCTTGATGGTCACCGTTACACCCGAGTCGGAGAGCTCGAAATCCTCAACGGGAGCGCTGTCGAATGCATAGCTGAAATTCATTATGCGCCGGTCGAAGGCGTCTATGCTGTTCTCCTTGGTGCCGTCCTGGATCAGCGGATATCTCCACTGCAGGGTTATCTTCTGTTTCTCGATAACATATTCGAGCTCCGTTTCGGTTGCGCCCTTCGCGAACTTATAGTTGTAGTCGCTCAAATCGTTCTGCGGCAAAGCAAGTTTCACTTGGAATCTGCCCGCACGCTGGGGAACGTCTTCAACGAAGCCGTTTTTACCCGCAAACTCCGCCATCGGGTCGTTATAATCACCCTTATAGGTGATCGTAGCGCTCGGCTCGAAGCCCTCGCATTCATTTGCATATCCGATCTCGGCGGGCAGAGGCTTGTTGCCCCTTGCGTCGTCGTCCTCGAACTGCCTGTTGTTGTTGGAGACCGTGGGGGTGATCGTGCGGGAAACGACCGTCATTATAACGCCCTCGGCGAACTCTACCGTGTAGTTGACGAAGAATATATCCTTATCGTCTTGGTTCTTTACGGTAACCTTATATTTGCTGCCCGCAATGGACGATCCCGCCGCATACGTTTCCTGTGTAGGATAGTTCTGCTGCACGTTTTCAAACGTGAACTCCTGCAGAAGCTCAGGATTGGAGGAGATATCCTCGCCCACCCAACCGGAATAGGACACGCCGTACTTGGGCGTATCGCCGAAGGTAATATTCAGCCCGTTGTCGCCCGTGCCGTTAATGATTATAACCGTTACGGTTAGTTTTGCGCGCACAACGGTGAATGTGCCCGCCTTGCCGGCGTAGTCGCCCTCTCCCCAGCTGCCCGTAAAGGTTATGTCGTAGTCGGGGTCGTTGTCGGCGGGAACGAGGGCGTGCGTGCCGACGTTATAGCCCTCCACCGTGAAGGATATCTGCAGATTTTTAACGTTATCGCCGTCAACTGCCGTGTTGAGGGTGCAGCCCTCGAGCGTCAGAATGGGCTGATACCTTTCCTCTAAGCGCGCCACGGTGAACTCGCCGCCGATATATACGCTCCCCTCTTCGGGGTCGGCTATCTTGACGGTTATGGATCTGGGCACTACCGTAAGCTTGCCGTAATCCTCGCAGGTCACATTATAGTTATCTGCCGTTATGCCGGAAAGCTTTATTTTGGTAGAGTAGCCCGCGCTGTTGCTTTGGTTGTATTGGTCGGCTTCAATGGAAATTCCGCCCTTGTTCAGGACGCCTTCCTTGATATGTCCGCCCTCGATATCGTGCTCGACAAGACCGCGGGTTTCGGTGTAGCCGCCGTCCATGGGCGACTCGCTGAACAACAGCTCGAGCCCTTCTATAAACGTCCCGTCAAACGCGTCGCCGTAGGGGATATCCGCATCCTTCACCTGCACATAGAGATCCTTTTTGTTGATGGTGAACGTAAACGCCCACGAGTCTCTGCTGGTCGTGTGGAAATCGTAGTTTTCGGGCGAGTTCAGGGTGACCGTTATGCGGTATGCGCCCGCGTTGAGCGTATTCCATTTGATAACGCCGCCCTCTACGGTGATATTTTCGTCCGCGTCGGTCAAGGTCTGCTGGCTGCCGTTGAACGTGCCGTCCTTGGAGTACTCGAGCTTGTAGGACATTACCTCTTTTGAGATAAATTCGTCCCTGTCGCCCACGTAATTTTTAACGGTAAACGCGTTGAGCTCGCCGTTGTAGGTCATACTATTTGCGCCGCCGGGATAGGTTGCCGAAGCGTCGTCTACGACCTTTTGCGAAACGGTGATCTGCGAAGGTCTTTGTTTGATAGCGTAGTTTCCGCAGTCCTGCCAATCGTCCCCGCCGGCGTTGTACTGTACCTTCGCGTAAACATTATAGGTGCCCGCGCCGATAACCTTATTCTCCTCGCCGCCTGTCTTTTGATAGGTTACGTATATGCGTATTTTGCCGCTGTCGGCAAAAACCACCTTTGCGTCGGCGTTGTTGCCGTCCTTCCACGTGTCCTCGTCCGCGGTCTGCGTGTTAAACGTGCCCTCAACGATATACTCGCGCATGTAGTAGACAATATCGCCGCCGGCAGGCAGAAGCTCCATGCCGCCGTCCGTGCCGTACCACTTGGTCTGATAGGTCACGTCTATCTGCTTGGGAACGATCTCGAACTCCTCTTCGGCGGTGGCTGCGGTGTAGTTGTCCTTGCCCGCGCCGCTGAGGGTGAAGCCCACCTTGTATTTGCCCACGTTGACGGGAGCCTCTACGTTCAATTCTATGGTGTAGTCTTCCGAATCCCACTGATAGTAGACAATGGTAGCGCTCAAAGAGCTTTCCGCACCCTGAACGTTACCCGCTTGGAACGTCTTTTGGTGACCGGTGTAAACAAACTTGCCTGTGCCCGCGTCATAGCCGTCGGTCGGTTTTATGACAACAATCGTAACGTCCGCGGGAGCGATATGGAATATGCCGCACTTGCCCGCCTCGGGCTCCGAGGCATGGCTGTTGGTCTCCGTGGTCTTGCCCCACTGACCGGCAAAGCTTATCACGTAGTTCTTGCCGTAGCCCGTAGGATCGTAGCTCACGCCGGTTATCTTGTAGTAGCCCGCGTCCGAGGTCGCATTGGTGTTGATATCGGCAACCTTGTAGCCGGGCTCCGTATTCCACTTCAAGGCGTCCGTGGTGAGGCGTATTACCTTTGAAATTTCATCGCTATAGAAATTTGTATAATGGGTGCCGTCCCCGGAATTTGTGTTCTTGACGGTGACCATTTTCGACAGGTCGTCAAACCACTGGATATCCTCTTTAGCTTTGCTGATGTTGAAGTTATACTTGTTCTCCTTGTCGGAAATGGTGACGGTGAGTGCGCGGGGCTTAACGGTGAGCATGCCGGGGTTCTCGCCATTTTCGTTGATATTCAAAGTATAGTTGTCGCTTGCACCCGCGCCCCACGTGAGGGTTATATAATAGTCTCCCACGCTGCCGTTTTCATAGCCCTTCTCATAGTCGTCGTTGCCTCTGAGCGTTTTAACGATCCTATACGTTCTGGACGAAGTGTCTAACGCCGACTCTCCCTCGCCGTTTACATAGCCCGTAATTGTGGTTTTGGGAAGGGCGGGCGCGTCTTCGCCGTAGAATATCGAGTCGTTATCGGTTTTTACGGTGAGTTCCTTTTTGCCGACCGTGAATTCTACGGTCTCCACGGAAATTGCCTCGTAGTTTTCCGTTGCGGGCATGGAGTAGGTCACTGTGTATTCGCCCGCGCCGAGCAGCGCGCCGTTTTTATAGCTTTCCTTGCCCGACGTTTTGCTGTTTTGCGAGAGCCAGCCCTGTATGGACGAGGCATAGAAGTCCATGGCAAAGCCTTCCACAGGCTTGCCGTCCTTTGTGAGCGTAACGTCGGGCACAACGTTCATTTTTTCCGTCGCGTTGGCGCCCTCGCTGCCGTCAACGCCGAATTTGCGGTTGAATTTGGCAACGGGTATCGTCTCGGTTATGTCGCTGCTGTCGTAGCCGGTGGGGTTATTTTCGGCTTTTGCGCCGTATATCCACGCATTGCCATTCACATTGCGACCATTGAGCTCATACTGATTGAGCCACGTATTTTTGGCTTTGGCTATCTTGCCAGTAAGCTTGCCGAAGACGGTAGTGTGGTTGTCAAGCTTCAGACGGTAGTGCAGAATGTACGTGCCCGCGTCGATTATCTGCGGGTTTTCGCCCTTTTTATAAATTACGTCCTTGTCGCTTGCATAGTCATTGTCGAAGAAGTCGTCGTCTTTATAGTAGTCCTCGCCCGACTCCGTTTTGTTGTTTATAAATATTACAAACGTCCAGCCGATAGCCTTGTTATCCGCCGCGGTCGCATACTGCGAGAGCTCCTTGTTACCCGCCTCCTGCTCGTTTTCGTCGTGGCTGTCGCCGAGGTGAAGGGCATAGTGGAACTGCTCGTCATAATCCTTGCCGCCCGCGCCCGCAACGTTGGTCGAGCCGTAGGCATGAACGGCGTTCAGCTTTATTGTGGCGGCAGTGATCTCAAAGCCGTTCTCTATGTACGTGCCCGCGTCGTGCTTCACCTCGTTGCCCGACTCCGAAACGAGGGTCACATCGTAGCACTGCCCGCCGTTTCCTGCATATGCGAACGAGATATTGTGCTTGCCCACGCCGAGCGTCGTGCTTTCGTCGGGGATAGCCTCTGACGAGAGCGTGAAGAATTTAACGCCCGTTTTTCCGTCCTTATAGTCGCTTTCGAATATATCCGATATCTCCTCTCCGTTGATATAGTTTACGCCGTCTTTTACCTTGATGGCGTAGGCATCGCCGAGCTTGTTGAGGTCGTAGCGTGTCTCCTTTGCCGTTGCGGCGTTATAGTAGTAGGTATTTTTAGCTTTCGAGTCGTAAACGGTCACGGTTACGGGAAGAAGTTTTACCTTTACATGGTTTGCCTCGGCGCCCTCCGCCGAATATGCCTTTGCCTTGAAGGTATAGTCCGTGGCGGTGAAAGCCGCGAAGCCGAGCTCGAGCTGGTAATCGCCCGAGGGATCGCCCGCCTTATAGTCTTGACCGCCCTGCTTCTTTATTTTCCACGTTATCTGCGACACGTCCGAGATATTCATGGCTTTGCTTACGCCGGCGCCGTCATCTTCGGCTTCGCCGCTCATAAAGCCCTCGAATTTGTATTCGGGATTATAGCCCTCGAAATCTTCGCTGTAATAGCCCTCAAAGTTGGCGTAAACCTCTACGTCTGCCTTGCTTATTGTAACCTCTATATATTTGTTTTCGCCGAACAAATACTCGTGGTTTTCGGCAAGCACGGCGTAATACACCTTGTACGTGCCCGCATGCTTGAACTGCGGCATCGCCGTCTGCCATGTGTAGCCGTCCGCCGAGGAGAGCGAGCCGTCCGTATATGTGAATCCGGGAGCTTTCCACTCCGTATTCCAATCTGCTTCGGAGCCGCTTTCGGCGTTCCAGCCGTCGGTCAGGCGGAAGTAAACCGCAAAGTAGTTGTCGTTTGCGCCCTTTGCAGCGCCGTCCCATGCGGAGTATTCCTGTAAAACGCCCTTATTGTCGTAGTATGTGCCATTGATACCGTTTTCGGCGGCAAGCGCGCCGTGAATGGCTGCGTTGTAGACGCCCGCGTACGCGCTGATGGTAAACCCGTTGTCCAATATTTTGGAGGCGGTAACTATATAGCCATTGTCTGCCGTGCACTGCTCGCCTTTATCGTCCGCCGTACCGTGGCTGCTCGAGCCGTTGTGATAGTCCATCTTGAACGTGACGGAATAGTTGTCGTCTATCAGGGTGAGAACGACCTTGTATCTGCCGACGTCGGGATATTCCTCGGACGTTATTATGTTTATATCGCCGTTTAAAGCCTCTATTTTGAATACGTTTTCATTTTTGTGCCCGTTTACAAGCGTAGCCGAGCCCTTGCCGCCAAGTGACGTATAGCTGTCGCCGAGCGCGACCGCAACGTGCGAGGCGGGATCCTGCCTCGCCGCGCCGTACTCGTGCTCCTGCCTGTCGTAGGTCACCACAAGCGGGCGGGCGTTCACGGTTATCGCCGCGCTTGTAAAGTGAACGTGATAGTCGTAGCCGCCCTGACCGTTGGAAGTATCCAAGTCGGTCTTGCCGCTCGTCACGAAGTAGCCGCCGTCGAAATTCGCGTCCTCGCCGTTGAATATCAGCTTGAATTCATTGTTTAATACGCCCTTGCCCGTTTCTTTGGTAAGGGTTTTGACGGCTATCCAGAAGTTCTTTGCCTCGGCTTCGGTGAGGAATTGGTTTTCCTCGCCCTCGCTGCCGTCGCCGTATTCCCAACCGCCGGCTTCGCCGTTCCATACGGGCACCTCGTCGCCGTAAACATAGCTTAAATCGCCCGCTTTAAGGTATATGTCGCGCGCCATGAGATAGACGTTGTTGAAACGGTTATCATAGCCGTCCACGCCGTAAGTGGGCAACTGATAGTTTAAACCCTGTTCCGCACCGGAGAATTCATAGGCATAGAAGCGGTATGCCTCTTCGTTTTCCTTTACGTACTTGAAGGGAATGGGAGTGGTCAAAGATGAGTTGTCTTTTATCGCGCGGACGAGCAGATATACCTTTATGGGTGCGCCCGTCTCGTCCTTTTCGGTTGCGGACTCATAGTAGGCGAGCCAAGCCTTGGTGCCGTTTTGGGTCCTGTCGGTGCCGTCGTAGTAGAAAGTGAGATCCCCGTCCCACTTGACCGTTACCGTGCGCTTTGCTACGGTGTGCGTGCCTTCCGTAACCCTGATTACGTAGTTGTTTGTAGTAACTTCGGCGGATATAAGCTCGCCGTCCTTGTAGATCTGCGTCTTATATGTGCTTACATTCGCCGCTATGCCCGAAGCGGTGGATTGTACCGTGAGGGTGAAAGTTGTCAACGCGTCATTTTGCGTGCGGTCGTCAATTGCACCCTCCGACCATTCGGACTCGCCGCCGTCAACGATGAAGTGCGCGCTTGAACCGTTGTACGTCCACGCAAGGTCGCCCGCCTTGAAGTCGTCGCCGTAAATTGTGGTGACGGTGTTGGCCGTTATGCTTACCTCGCGCCTGTTCATTGTGAACTCATAGCTCTGCTTCGAAGTATCAGAGATTTCGAGCGTGTAGTTCTCGTCGCCGGAATCCACTATGGTGAAGGTGTATTTGCTCTCCGAGGCATACTTGAAGCCGCCCGACGCCTCTTCGCCGCCCAGCTTTATGGTGACGGAAGGCGCGATGCGCTTGCCCGTGCCGTCGGCCGCGGAATAATATACGAAGTCTGTCTCGTGGTCGATATATTGGTTTGCGCCGTTATATACGTATGTCTCGTTGGCGCTGTTCCACGTAACGTCCGTTATCACCTTGGGCGTTATTGTAAACACGCCCTCCGAATCCGTGTAATCGAACTTGTAGTTTTTGTAATCGTCCTTGTATTCTTCCTTGATCTCGACAACGGTCTTATACGCTCTGCCCGCCTTGGATATGGGGGTGGTGCGCTGTATAAGGCTATTGTCCTGCGTGCGGCAATATACGTTGAACGCGCTGCCGAAAATCGTGCTCAGCGTTTCGTCGCCCTTAACGAACTCTCCGTCCGCTATTTTGTAATACTTGGAGCCGAGGGCCGCGTCGCCGTAGCTCGTTTCGCCTGTAATCGTGTCGCCGTATTGGCGGGTTATATTCTCGGCTTTGAGCTTTATGACGGCGGGATTTATCTTGAAATCGTATGTTGTGCGCTTAGCCTCTTCGGGCAGTTTGTAGTTTGCCGCCGAAACGCCCGTTATTGCCGTTGCGCGCATGGTGTATGTGCCGATGGCCGCACCCGTCTCGCTGCGGTTGACGTCCTTGGGACCTTCTGCATCGAGCGAGCCGTCCTCCTTTACCCACTGCACGGTGAGCTCGGTTACGTCCGCGGAAAGGTCGCCCGTGTCTTTATGGTTGGTGACGGGGTCGCTTATGTACGCCTTTGCGAGGTGATTTTTACCGTCGTAAGTCACCTCCATATTGTCCTCGCCCTGACGCCATGCAACGGTGGCTTCGCGCGGGGCGATGGTGAAGAACACTTCCCATACAACGGCGTCGAGCGTGGTTTCGCCGCCGCCGTCGTTGCCGTTTTCGGCATAGTGAATGAGAGCAACGTAGTCGCCCGCCTTGTAGGGCAGTTTGTAGGGAATGATGGTTTCCGCTTTCTTGCTGACGTTGTTGCCGCTTACGTCCTCCAAATGGCCGCCGTCAGAGTATCTGTTAAAGAGCAGGTCGTCCTCGGCCACGTCAATTCTTCTGCCGCCCTCTATCTTCTGATAGGTGACGTTGCGCCCGTTCTTTTCCGTGTCGAAATCCCACGTGTCGGGCTCTTTACCGGCGGTGAATTCGCGTTTGATGGTTATAAGCGCCGTGCCGTAAACTTCGCCTATGCGCTGGTTGGCAAGGTCGCCGTAGTTCCACGCGGTGGCGCGGTCGTCTATATCCGTGCCGTTCACCTGCAAGGTGAAGGTTGCGGAATATCTGCCCTTCAATATTCTGTAATAGAGCTTTATCGTGACATGCTCTGCCGTGGTTTTGGGCGCGTCGTTATAGGTGGGAGCAAGGTAGCTGTTGACCTGCGTTCCTTCGTAACTTCCCTCCGTGGTGGAGAACGAGGACACCCACGCGTAGTCGGTTGCCGTTTCGCCGTTCAATATGAGGGTCAGCTCAATGTAATAGTAGCCTACGTCCACGCTGTCTGTGATGAGCGTGTCTGTAATATCCTTGCCGTCGGAGACCCTGTAATATTTTACGGTGAAAGTGATTTCCCACGCATCTTCTCCGTCCACATTCTTTTTATATGTGCCTTTTTCGCCCGTAACGCCCGGCACCTTTTTGCTGTGGTTGACGGTGTCGAGGGCGCCGTCGAAATCGGGATAGAGCGGGCTGCCTGTACGGGGCTGGGCGCGGAAGTTCAGACTTTCGCTCTCCGCCAGCATGGGAGCGGCTATGGTGCGCTGTTTTATCTCCCAGAAATCCTTGTACTCGTCCACAAGTGCGTCTATGCCCGTTGTGGCGTCGGGCTTGCGGTCCGCACTCTCGTAATTTGCGGTCGCCCAGCAATAGTTTTCTGAGTCTTTGAGGGAAATTTCAAAGGAATATTTGCCCGCGTGCTTTGCCGTAAGTTGCAGGTTGCCGTCAACAGTTTGATTTTCTATTTCGCTTGAAATTTCGTTGTCCGTGCTGTCCGTGCCCTTGAAGTCGCTTATCTCCATGAGGGAATCTTTCCAATTCTCCAATTGGAAATTCTGGCTATTTTTGTTGTACACGTAGTCGGCGGGGTTATCGCCCGAGCGCACGGGCTTTTCGAGCTTTTGTTTGTAGATGGTATATGTAACCTCCACGGAGCTATCGGCACTGCCGTTGGAGTCCGCTCCCGTGGTGTAACTGTTGATATAGTAGTTGCCCGCTTGGTCGCCGGAAATGGCGGTGACAGTTGCGGTGTAGTAGCCTGCGTTCACGGCTTTCGTGTTATCACTAATGGTCGCGCTGTCCGTGCCGTCGGCGGAGGTAAGTTTGTATTCTACCTTGACGTCGTCGTCCGCATGGTCGCCGGCAAGCTGCACCTCAAGCCCCTGCGCTTCGGCGGTGTAGGTTGCCGTGGGCGCCGCAACATAGGAGCGGTCGTCCGCGCCCTTCCACTCTACCTCGAGAGCTATGGGGTTGATACGGAATGAGAAGGATTTATTTACCCTGTCAAGAGAGCTGCCTGCCGTCCCGTTTTTCCAGACGAAATTCTCGCTTGCAAGCTCTACCGTAATTTCGTATGCCTCAACAACCGCGCTGTCGCCGTCGCCCGTGCCGCGCTTGACGTCCGTCTTTGAAACGACGTCGTCTGTTCCGTAATAAATCTTAACGCGGTCCTCGCTGTCCGAGCCGAGCTTTGCATTATAATACTCTTCGGGATTGGTGAGCGCGCTCTTGAACTCCTGCGGCGCGCCGTTGTAGTCCGTCTCGTACACGTTACCTACGCCGTCGATTTCGGGCGCGTCCAGCTCATAGGGCTTTATCTGCAGATAGAAGGTATAAGCCTCGTCCGCGTTCTTGGCGTTGCCCGCCCACGAGTAGTTGTCGTGGTCGGCAATGTAGTAATTGATTTCGTAATAGCCGAGCTCGCTGCCCACGGCTACCCATTTTACGTTGATAAATTTAGGCGCCTTGTCTTTGACCTCGTTTTCGGACGTTTCGTAGTCGGCTGAGGTGATCTTTATGAGTTCCGCTATCTCTTCCCAGTTGGATATATAGTTGTTGAAAAGATAGTTTTCGCCCTTATATGTTACGATTATAGTGTCGTTAGCCTGCTCGTGTGTGCCGAATTCCGCGCCGTCTGAAAGCTGCAGCACGGGAACAGCCACGCTCTGCGAGGTTATGTTGAACGATATCTCCACGCACTTTACATCGCCTGCGAAAATATAGTTGTCGGCAATGCACACATAGTTTTCGCCGCTCTCGTAAATATCTTCGATTTTTGCACTGTTTATGCACTCTCGGATCGAAAGGTCGTATTCCAGCACGGACCAATACCCGTTGTAGGCCTCTGTGGGGTTTTCTTTGAGCGCGTCGCCTGCTTTGTCCTTATATACCTTGGGCAGGAACGTGAGCCTATCCGAGCCTGCGTTCGTGGCCGTGGGAACGGGAGCGTGGCCCTCTCCGTCGTAGGTAAAGGTTGTCGGGGCCCAAGTTATTGTAAGCTCCTTGCGGTTCAGCTTGAAAACAACATCGCACGTTGCGGGATAATCGTCGCCGCCGTCCGTTGCGGGCGAATCGCCCGCCCAGCGATAGTTTTCGGGGTTATCCAGCGTGAAAGTAACGGTGTACGTGCCGGCATATGTCACGCCCGCAGTCAATTTGTTCCCGCTTGTGTCGTAGTTGGTGTAGTAGTGTTGGTCGTTATGGTCCGTGGCTGTTTTGAACACGGCTTCCGAATAGGAAACGCCGTTAAGAGTTGCCTGCGTGGTATTCGTATCGAAGTTTTTGAATTCAAATATCACATGCTCGCCCGTATATGTCTTTTCCGCGTCGGTGGTGGGCTTAACCATGGACTTTTTGAGGATCTTCCACTCAATTGCGTAATTTTCCTGCACGGCGGCGGGCGCGGCAAGGGCGGCGGCGTCCGTTTCATTTATATAATAGTTGTCCGTGGGCTTTAAATACAGGGTGTATTTGCCCGCGTTTACGGCTTTGGACACGCCCTCGCTCGATACAAGGGTGACATACGAGCCGAGCGCGCCCGTCTGTGAATAGGTTGTGCTCATTCCCGATTTTGTAAACCGCGCGTCCATATCCGAACCGGTGTATTCATGCTCTTCGGGCACGAAGAAAGGATAGTCCGAAGTGTTTTTCGGGTCTATGCGCATGCGGTTGATAGTCCACGTTATAACCGCGTACTTTGTTCCGTCGACGTCCGTAAACGCAATGTTGTCGTTGCCCGTGGTCTCGTCCCAGACGTCGTTGGCATAGTTTTTCAGCCTTACATAGATCTTATATACGTCCGCATTTGTCGCACTGACGTAGTCATCCATTGTTGTAATGGGGCTTTGAGTGCCGTGTACGGTGCTCTTTGTGAGAGTGGAATATAATTCCATTGTCGCTTCCGGATCGGAAACGGCGTTGAAGTTTTGCAGTTCGGCGGTCTGTTCAGCCGCATTGTAGGTCACTTCGTAATTTTCCAGCGTGGGCGCGGCGATTTTGCGCTTCAGAATTTTGAAGGGCGTGATATACTCGCAGAAATTGTAGTCCTGGAAATCATAGTCGAGACCGCTTCTGTTCTCTTCTTCGTTGAGGATATATGTGCTGTAAACTATCGCATAGTACTCATTTTCCTCGTCCGCGCCGAGAGTGTAGGCATTGGCCTCGGGCGTGCGGGTCACGTTTTTGTCCTGTAAGAATTTATAGAAGCCGCCGTTGGGTATCTGCCCCGTTTCGGCATAGCTTGCCGTATATTGTTCGTAATACGTTTTGTACGTTTCGTTGCTTATGACGGCCACTTCGTAATTGCCGTAGAAAGGCTCGCTTGTGACTTTGCCCTTGATTTCCGAACGGCTGTAATAGGGGCGCATGGGCAAAACGTCCTGCATTGTCCAGCCGTCGCCTTCCCTTTCGGTAAATTCCGCCTCTATGGTGTTGCCCTCGTACTTGGCTATTTCGAATTCGAGTTTGAGTTCCAGCCCGTCCTTACTGCTGCATATACCGCCGTTATCGGGCAGATAGTTGTCGGCGTGCCAGTCGTATATCCTTGCGTACTTGTCGTTTAATTTTATATGAATATTGTATTTGCGCGCGTGCGTGAGGCTTTCAACAGGCGCGCCCGCTACGCCGCCCTGATTGGAGTTTTCAAAGGTTATAATCCAATCGAAGTCGTCGCCTTCGTGGCTATCCTTGTCGAATTTCGTATTTTGGTCGTCGTAAAATACTACCTTGTAAAAGTCGTAAAGGTTGTAAGGTTTGCCGTTGTAAACGGGGGCCTTGATTTTTACCACGTTGGGGTTTTCGGGGTCGGATTCATAGGTTTCGCCAATCCATTTGAGCATGAGCTGGCGCGCGTTTATGGTGAAATATTTTGTCACCTGCTGAACGCTGTAGTTGCCGTCCGGCCAGATATCTATCTGCACGGCGTAATAGCCCGGCTCCGTGGGCGCGCCGTTTAAATCGTAATATGTAGTGCCTTCCGATCCGGGGAAGGATATGCGGTATTTTTTACCTTCTTCGCCGAGAGGGCCGCCAAACTCGTCATTCTTCGTGTATTGGGCGTACACCTTTCTCTGTTCGCCCGAGCCGACATACAGCGTTATGGTGTATGTAAAGCTCTCTTTATAGCCGATGGTTGTGGGTATATCCACTTCCATAGAGAGGGTAAGGCCCTTTACTTCGAAGGTGACATACCTGTACAGCTGGCTGTCCACAGGCAGGGTGTCGTCCGTTCGGCTCTTGCCTGCGTTTGCGAGGCCCCAATCCGCTTCCTCGTCCGACGGGGCGGCTATACCGCCGCTCTCGGGGTTCCACACATAGCTGCCGTCCTTATACAGCGAATCGTACATACGGTAGTTGCCCACTACCGAATCGCCCGTCAGTTTGAGATAGTATCTGCCGTTAGATCTGTTTTGGACTATCTCCACCTTGACGCCGAGACTGTCGTTCACCATCTCTACGGACCATGTGCCGCGGGGTCTTGTAGGGTCGAAAGGTTCATCTTGCTTGTATGTGGTTTTGGCGAGGAATTCCCACTTGTCATTCACATAGCGGTAGAATTGCAGGCTGTAACGCGCGCCGTTTATGCCGTCGTGATACATATTCGCTGCGGCAAAATTGTTGAGCTGAAGCTCGGCGCCCGATTGCGGAAGCACTTTGCCCTCCGCGTCCTTCTGGGTTTCGTCCAGAGCATACACAAGGTCGCCGTAGCTTACGGTGCTGTTGGCGAAAGTGGGAATGGAGATTTGGGAGCTTGCAAGCTCAAACATGTCGCCTATTTCGTAGTCCTTATAAAAGGCCTTGGCGTGTTGGATAACCTTGCCTTCCGCGCCTTCTGCTCCGACAGTCTTGATTTCGTCTATCACGTACACAAGGCGCACGTACTTGATTTCCGAGCGCAGACGGGTATAGGGATTGCCGTCCGTTCCGATCGAGCCTTTGAAATAATTATATATGGTATTTGCGTCGGGGCCGTCGCCTCCGTCCAGCGGAATTTCTTTAAAATCCTTGTTTCTGTTAAACGGATATTTTTGTACCGCCGACTCGCTTGTGAAATCTTCCTCCTTGTAGTAGTAGATTGCAAGATAGCCGAGGCCCGGCTGATAGCCCGACGTTGCATTGAACGAAGGATGCTGGAAAATGACGCCATTGTCCGCCGTCTTTTTCTCGCCCGTGCGCCCGTTTATTCTCAACCCCATTTTCATTGTATTAGTGAAAGCCCTGTCCTCGCCATGCTGATAGGTAAACATAAACGTAGTTTCAGACCCTGAGGCGTTGAAGTTGAATTCGCCGTTGATGATCTGTGTACCCGGGCTGCCTGCGAGATTCACGCCTATGATCTCTTCATAGGAAACGCGCACGGGGAAATAAGTGACAGTGCCGGAGTAATTGCAGGATAACCACCTGACAAATGTGCCGTCCTGATATTCATCGTAATTTTTGATTTCATCATTGGTTACGTAATAGCTCTGTTTTTGGGTTACGGGGTCTCCGTTGCCGGAAAATAGCAACCCACGCGTTTCGGGTATAATCTGCCTGCCCGAACGCTTGTAATGGATTATGCTGAACCGACCTTTGTTTTGAAGCAACTTCAGCATGTTGTCTTCGTAATCGAAAAATTCCGAAGGGGTGATGGGGTTAACAAGCTCGCCCTCGGTCTTTTTATATCTGTTGTCTACGGCCGCCTGCCATACCGTATTCCCGTCGCTGCCCTTTACCTCTTGCTCATAACTTATATCGTTGTAATAGCCGCCCTCGTCGTTGAACTTGATTTGGATCACGTTGGACTTGATTGGATTGGTTTTGCCGTAAACAAGGGCGATGGGATATTTGCTTACCTCGTCGGGATTGGAGGGAATCGGAGTGTCTGCGGATATGTTCATTTCGGGATCCGTGCCGAGCACCGTCTTCATGCCGCCGTTGTTATCGTAAATGTGCGCCAGAATACCGAAACGGGTTATATATTGATAGTCCTCCGTATTGCTGCCGCTGCCGATAAAGTTGTAATAGGCGTGTTGCGAAGTGCTTGAATAGTACTTTACGGACGTGCCGGGCTGGGCGCCATCCTTTACGGGCACTTCCGCGCCGCGGGCGCGATACCATGTGCCGGAACCATCCTCATAAGTGTTGTAAACCGTGCCCTGCAAAAGGTCGGGGTTCGAATTTTCGGGGTTGCGGCTATCATACCCTACGACTTCGTGACTGTTTCCCGGCGTCTGATTTATTCTTATACGGACAGCCTTAACGGAAAGCTCGCCGCCCGTCGGCTTCAATATGGTGGTGCTGTCGTTTTCTGCGCCCTCTTCCTTGAACTTTTCGTCAGGGTAAGTCAAAGCGACGGTGACGTTGTTGCTATCCGAAGTTCCGAACACAAATTCGGAAACGCTGGAACTTGCAAAAGACAGTTCGAGCAGCTCGCGGGGAACCTCCACCTTGCTGCCGCCCTTGAGGGTCGCCGTTATGCTTGCGCGGTAGTCGAAGGAGTAAATATTGTGCCCCTGCAGTTTTGTGGTAGAATAGACGGCGTCGGCGGGAGGCGTACCCGTCAGCGTGCCCTTTTCAAATGCGGGGTCGGGAGACAGAGTCACCGACAGAGTGGGATTGTTTTCCACGTGCGAGGACTCTATTTCCTTTGCGATATACAGCGTGACCTCGAACGAGCCTTCCGCCGTTTCCATTTCGGCAAAAGGCTTGAAATCTGCGCCGTTTTTGCGGTCGCCGTAGGTCTGGGCGCCTATCTGTATTGTGATATTGAACTCGTTGGGCTTCAACAGGCGGTTATCGTCCGTTCTGTCGCCGTCCGTGGAGGTGTTGACGTTAGCCCTTGCGACGATACGCGACTTTATATCCCACAGCGTGGTGCGCATATACACGTTGCCTGCCGTTTCGCCGTAATGTTCGGTGTCGAACGTGGGCGAACCCACCCAGTTGTTGAAGTGGGTAATGTCGCTGTCTATGTATTCGGCTACCGTATCCTCCTCGGCGGACACGACGACCGGATTGTCGCCCGGTTTCACGAGCGTTACAACGCCCATGACCGCAGTGACCAGCGCCAAAATAGCGCAAAGAACAATTGCCAATAATTTTTTGGAATATCGTTTACTCATACTTACTCCTTACTTGCGCCGATATCTTTCGCGCGGCGCGTGCGCGTATTATTTGTTAAAAGTTTTGTTTATAGATTCTACGTCAAACGTTGTTTTTTTGATAAGCAGCACTGAATTTGTTTTTTTAACGTATTTCAGTGTGCTGTTAAAATACAACTTAAACGGCAAACGGATACCGCTTACCTGTGTGCCGCCACGAAAAATGACGAAATATGATATATGGCTATGATTATAGCATATAAATTGTTAAATGGAACCGTGCTTTTTAAATCCTAACAATTCTTAACAATAAAAAAACCGAACAAAAAATGTTAAAATATCACACGCTAATACAGGTGGCAAATTCATCTATTAGAATAATAGACGAACAAGAAGCCCTATTCTATCAATCTGCAAGGCAAATTATGTAAGTTTTGCTATAATCATGTCGTATATTTGTTATTTTTTTCTTGACTATTTAACATAATAGTGATAAAATTCGTGCAAGAAATGCATCTATTATTCTATTAGATGAACAAAATCGCGGGCATGTCCTGCGGTTTTTATTCTTGTTTTAGGTTTTTACCAAGTTTATTCATCATTGCGCACTTGTGTTCCATAAAGCTGTGAACATATCTTTTAAGCGTTATTGCGGGGTTGTTATGCCCCAAAATCTCGGATAATGTTTTTACGTCCATTCCGCACTCTATAGCCCGTGTGGCAAATGTGTGCCGCAAGCTGTGAAATCCCTTGTGCGGTATTTTAAGGTGGTTTTGCAGTAATTCAAAAGTCCGTTGATATGACCTGATTGATATTTCCTTGCCGTCACATCCGCTTATTACATAATTGCTTTTACTATATTTTTTCATCTCTCTCATATGCGGTATAAGAGCTTGAGGAACCGGGATTATCCTTTTGGAGGATTTGGTTTTTGGCGAACCGATTATTTTTTTATATTTTCCATTTTCCCAATTATCCTGACAGGTCTTTGATATTGTAATAAGCCCCTTTTTAAAATCAATATCGTCCCATTTGAGCGCCATTAATTCTCCTATGCGTAATCCTGTATAGAGGCACACCAGAATACCATAATGCTTATAATTTTTATGTTTCAGTACATACTGCTCAATTTGTCGTTGTTCTACTATAGAAAAACTTTCAATTTCCCTTTCCTCACTTCTCGGATATTGGACACAGTTTGAATATTGTTTTTCGATTACACCCGTTTTTTCTGCGCGTTGAAGTGAATTTTTCAGAACGCTTATTATGCCGTTTACCGTATTCGCAGAATACTTTTCGGTTAAATCCGCAGTAAAGTTCTGAAGCACAGATACAGTAAGCAAAGCTATCTCATATTCACCTAATTGCGGAATTAAAATTTTTTTTACAATGTCATTGTATTTTTTATATGTTTTGATTTTTTTAAACGGTTTAACGGTTGTTTCAAGCCATTCTGTCAGCCATTGTCTGTATTTCATAATTTCCTCCTGAAGTTGATTTTGAAAAATTAAACGCCGTTCCCGTTGAACGACGTTTTTTACGTTATTATATCTGATTTTTCTATCTTTTTAAAATCTGAAAAGTTTCTATCATTTTACGGAGAGTTTCTTTCTCCAAATCAGATAAAGAGAACCATTCGCGCAAGACTCTTTCCTCGTTGGGCAGTAGCTCATATCTCTCAGTTCCGCAAAAGAACTGACCCGGAGTTATACCAAGCGCTTCGCACACTTTCATAATGCTTGAAAGTGACGGCGTTGCACCCGACTTATTCCAATCATATATGGTATTCGTAGAAATATTCGTCTGCTTGGACAATTCGTAATTGGACCACCCTTTTTGTTCAAGCAACTCATTTATCCTCTTAACCACGTCTATCATATTCTCCTCGCTTCCTTAAACGCTTCTATAGTTAAAAAGATTGCCTGCTTTTCCTTGTCCGAAAGCGTCATCCAATCGCTCAGTAGATTATGCTCATCCTCAGACAGTTTATCCACGCCTTTATCATAAAAGAATTGCTCGATTGTTATATTTGCCGCATTACATATGCGCTGTATGTTTGCAAGCGAAGGCACTATCCCCGAATTAATCCAACTATATACAGAATTGGGTGATATACCCGTCCTTTTGGATAAATCATACCTGCTCCAACCTTTTTTCTTTAACAACCTTTTTAAGCGTACTATAACTTCATTATCTCTATCCGTCGACAAAGCGTCATCCCCTTAGTTAATTGTTGCGGAACGCAGTAATACGTCATTCTGTTCCATTATAAATTCCTGCGTACTTATTACCGTTTCTGTTTTATGGTGCTTTATCATTTTGTTATATGAAAGATTGAGCAGCATTGCAAACCGCGATTTCTATGCCGGTTTTATTTGATTTTTTCCTTATTGGACCTTTTTATCCCTCCTTTTCCACCCAAATTAAGGACACCCTTTGCGAATTTGCCCGAAATTGAGAAATAAATTTTAGTAAAAACCGTTAGATTTAGATATATTCTTCTTGGGGCAACGGGCACAGACTTATCATTTATGATATTGCTGTTTTGAGAAAACGTTAAAAAATATTCGACTTTTTTATTTGCAATAAATTTAGGGCGCTATTGACAAAGCGCTCGTTTTGCTATATAATAGTTTTTGCAAGTAATGTAACTAAAAACCTTTTATACTTGGGGATATAGCTCAGTTGGTAGAGCGCTTGCGCGAGCCTAAAAGGCGACGCTTTGGCTGTTCCGCCAAAATTGCATTCGGCTTGGAGGAGTTCCTACGACAAGCCGTAATGACATTCACACATTTGAAACGGCAAACTTAATACGTTTTGACATTTTGGGGATATAGCTCAGTTGGTAGAGCGCTTGAATGGCATTCAAGAGGTCGCCGGTTCGACCCCGACTATCTCCACCAAATCAAAATAATCCGAACTCAACAAGGGCAATTATTACCCGAGATTGGTTCGGATTGTTTTTTAGTGCAACTCAATTGCAATTATGCGGAAAGAGTACGGGGTTTGCGGCAAAACCGCAAACCCCTCTTTTTGTAAAAATATGCTCTTTTAACTTACTCGTGGTCCATTACCCAGTAGCCGCCCTCATGCTGAAGAGGCGGGAACGTGGTGCCCTTTTCAAGATAAGTTTTTTCGTTGTCGTGGCTTTGACCGTTCTTATCATAAGCCTTGTAGTGGCAGGTCATAGGAACGATTTCGCCTGATTTGAATTTTTGCATATCATTTACCCCCATACCTCTATTATGCGCAGGTTTTAAAATTTAATGTATTATTTTTTTAAAGTTAAGCGCTGGGCAGATTTTACAGTGAAAAAGTCTGCCCATGGGTCGGCACCCAAACGCTTTAGAGCAGTGCGTACGTTTATGCCCGCCGGCGGGATTTTTGAAAGCTCCTCCCACGCTATGGGCATAGATACTGCGGCGCCCGACCGCGCCCTTACGCTGTACGGCGCAACCCACGTTGCCCCCGGACTGTTGCGCTGCCAATCGATAAAAATTTTGCCTGTTCGTTCTTTTTTTGATATTGAGGACGTGTAACGGTTGGGAAATTTGCTTTCCAGAAGCCCGGCGACGTTTTTTGCAAAGTCGCGGAAAAGCTGTCCGTCTGCGCCCGTTTTAAAGGGAACGACAATATGATAGCCCTTGCCGCCGCTGGTTTTGAGAAAGGATTTCAGCCCAAGACCTTCGAGAACTTCTTTTAAATCCTTTACTCCCCTACGCACGTCTTTAAGCGGCAGACCTTCGTCGGGGTCGAGGTCGAATACCATTATGTCGGGACGGTACGGGGTTGATTTTTTGCTGCCCCAGACGTGAAATTCAATAGCGTTGTACTGCGATAAAAATATAAGCGATTTTGTATCGGTAATATAAAAGTACTCGCCGTCTTTGGCGGGGGCGCGCTTTATGCCCGCAAATTCCACGTCGAAATGCCTGCGGAAAAATTGTTCGCCCCCAATGCCGGAAGGACAGCACACGAGGCTTAAAAATCTATCCTTTAAATAGGGCAGCGCACGCTCCGCAACGGCGGCATAGTATGCGGCAAGCTCCTTTTTGGTGATTTGGGGATTGGGAAACATGACCTTTTGGGGGCTTGAAATTGTTACTTCGAGCACTTCCGCCGTATCCCTTTTGCCGGGCTTTGGAATGGGTTTTTCATCAGTAATTCCAGCTGCGGGTTTATCTGTGCGCAAGCCTTTGAAACTCGCCTGACGGAGAACGCCCGAAGATGTTACCTCGGCATAGTGGACCTGAGCGGCATAGACGGGCTTTACCCACTCTGCTCCCCTTGTATACTCCTTAGGAATTTGGGAAAACGGAGAGGTTTTGCGGGGGATTTTTGAAAATTTTTGCAAAAGTTCCCTTTTGGAAAGGGCGTTAAAACCCGTGCCGACGCAGCCCGCGAAATCGAGTTTGCCGTCCTTGTAAAATCCCACGAGAATGGAACGGAGATTGCCGCTTTCCGAAAGACAATATCCGCCTATTACGAATTCTCTGTCGTTCCTGAATTTGAATTTTTGCCAATCGCCGTTTTTGCCTGCGGAATACTCTGAATTTTTAAGCTTTGCCACAATCCCTTCCATTCCCTGCGCTTTGAGCGTTTGAATCCGGGCTTTGCCCATTTTATCGGTATGCTCGCTGTACGAAATTATGGCAGGAGCGCCTTTTATGAGAGCTTTGAGTTTTTTCTTGCGCTCGGAAAGGGGTAACTTTCGCAAATCCTCGCCGTCAAGGGCAAGAAGGTCGAAAACAACGTAATTGAGCCCGTCGCCGCCGCTTTTTATAAACCGCTGCAAAGCGCCGAAATCGGGCACGCCGTTTTTGCCAGCCACTACCATTTCTCCGTCCAATACCGCCGCTCTGCCGCGCAATATCTCGGATACGGCTTCGGCGGCGGGCGAAAACGCCGACGGACATTTTAGTCCGTTACGGGAAAAGAGCGTTGTAACGCCGTTTTGGGAAAATGCAAGCACGCGGTGACCGTCGTATTTAAGCTCGTATATCCATTCCCCGCCTGCGGGAAGCTCTACGACAGGCTTTGCAAGCATAACCTCCGCGCTTCGGAAAGGGTTGGCTTTTGCGGATTCGGAAATTTCCGCCATGGTCTTAGCCGAGCGGACCCCGCGCGAAAAATGGCTTATACCCGCAGCGTTTTTTGCATATTCGTCATTTTCCTTTATCAACAGCCACGGTTCGGAGGAGCCGCCGTCCTTATTTTTTATTTTGACGAGCGCCCAATCGCCCTTTAATCTTTCGCCCTCGAGGCGGAATTTCAACGAGCCGTCTTTTAATCCTTTATCGGGGTCGAAGCGCGGAATCCATATGCCCTCGTCCCACAGCATAACCGTGCCGCCGCCGTATTCGCCCTTTGGAATTGTGCCCTCAAAGTCCATATAATCTACGGGGTGATCCTCCACCCGCATTGCAAGCCGTTTGTCGGCAGTGCGAAATGATGGTCCCTTGGGGATAGCCCAACTTAAAGCCACGCCGTTGAGTTCAAGCCGCAAATCGTAATGATCTGCGCGCGCGATGTGGTGCTGGACGGAAAATTTGAGTTTTTTGCGGTTTGAACGCCCGGGCTTGCCCTGCGGCTCGGACGTTATTGCAAAATTGCGTTTGGAATTATACTTTTGAAGCTTATCTGACATACAACAAGTATGTGGAAAGCGGGCGTTTTTATAAAATAAGATTAAAAAATCAGAGACGGTTAATAACTTTAAAAAAACGGAGAGTGAATTTATGGCGGTGGTTCAAAAGGGCGCGATATCCTTCGGGCTTGTGTATATACCCGTCAATCTTTATACGGCGACACAGGACAGCGACATAAGCTTTAACCAATTGCACAAGACGGACAAATCGCGTATTCGCTATAAAAAAGTTTGCGCGCACTGCGGAAAGGAGGTTGAAGCAAAAGACATAGTGCGCGGGTTTCAGTATGCAAAGGACCAATACGTGGTGATTACTGACGAGGAAATAGAAAAAATCAAGACGGAAAAAGATAAGACTATTACCATTATGAGCTTTACCGCACTCGATGAAATAAGCCCAGTATATTACGACAGAGCCTATCATGTAGTGCCGCAAAAGGGCGGCGGCAAAGCCCTGGAGCTTTTGCGGCGGGCTATGCTGAAAACCAAACGGGCAGCGCTGGGACGGACTGTTTTGGGAAACTCGGAAAAATTGCTTGTTATTATCCCGCGGGAGGACGGAATGTTGATTCAGACCCTCCTCTATCAGGACGACATAAAGGAAATTCCCGTTGCATACGAAAAACCGAAGGTTTCGGAAGCCGAACTTGCAATGGCTGAAAAGCTTATCGAAGGTATGGAAGAAAAGTTTGAGCCGGAAAAATACAAGGATGAATTTCAGGAAAAATTAAAGGCGCTTATAGACGATAAAATAGCCGGCAAAGCCGTGGAAAAACCGAAAGAAGAAAAACCCGGCAAAATCATTGACCTTATGGAGGCATTGAAAGCGAGCATAAAAAATACGGACCTTCAAAAGCCCGCGCAAAAAGTTGCCCGTCCCAAGGCGGCAAAGCCTAAAAAACGGGCGTAGAATCTGATTTTTATAATTAATGACTGAGTGTTAATGCCGATTATAAATTATTTATACCGGTTAAATCTTTTATAACTTCTCCGGCAATTATAAGTCCCACGACCGACGGAACGAAAGCAATACTGCCCGGTATATCCCGTCGGGCTGTGCATTTTCTCTTCGTTCCGGAGGGACAAATGCAGTTACTGCGGCAACTTATTTCCGAATCCTCCACGGGTCTTATGGGCTGCTCCTTGGAATAGACTACTTTCAAGCTGTCTATCCCCATTTTTTTTAGCTCCCTGCGCATTGTCTTGGCAAGAGGGCAAACCGAAGTTTTGTAGATGTCCGCAACCTCGAAAGCGGTAGGGTCGAGCTTGTTGCCTGCGCCCATAGAGCTGATTACCGGAACTTTTGCAGCCTTTGCGTTTTTAATTATGCAAAGCTTGCCCGTCACCGTGTCGATAGCGTCCACTATATAATCGTACAGAGTAAAATCGAACTCGTCCGCCGTGGACGGCAGATAAAACGTTTTATATGTTTGCACTTTGCAGTTGGGATTGATATCGGCTATGCGCTCCGCGGCGACGTCCGTCTTGTAGCTACCCACTGTTTTGTGAGTGGCAAAAATCTGGCGGTTTATGTTTGTCAGGCAGATTTTGTCGTCGTCTATCAAATCAAGCGCGCCTATACCCGAACGGGCGAGAGCTTCCACAACGTATCCGCCCACTCCGCCTATACCGAATACTGCCACGCGCGAGGCGGCGAGCTTTTGCATTGCCTCTTCGCCCAAAAGAAGTTGTGTTCTCGAAAATTGGTTGAGCATAGTTAAAATATATAAAAAAATGCCGACAATGTCAACAAATTCCGATTGTATTTTTATTATTGAGATTATAGTCAGTATGTAAATTAAATAAAAACTTTTTTTGTGCGGTTTAAAAAGTGCAAAATTGCGGTATATATAAAATGAACAAAGGAAGACGGTAGGCGTCACGGGCGCACCGCTCTTCGGGAAAACCGAAAAACGGTTTTGTATCAACGCGACCACCGCAGCCTCCCGAAAGTTATAAATAAATTATAATTTAAGGAGATTTGAACTATGAAACATTATTTACAGACAAGAAACAATAATTACGACATTTTTGACGCATTCGACGACTTTTTCAAGCCTATGTTCTACGATGAAAGCAGGGATTTGAGAACGGACATAAAAGAAACCGACTCAAGTTATGAGCTTGAAATGGAGTTGCCCGGCTACGCGAAAAACGAGATAAAAATTTCCCTTGAAAACGGATATCTTACGGTGAACGCCTCCAAACAAAGGAAAGAGGAAAACGGTAAAAAGTATCTGCGCAGGGAGATTTCGGAGAACACTTCGAGAAGTTATTACGTAGGCACGGACGTAACCCGCGAAGCGATAAAGGCAAAGTTTGACAACGGTATGCTCACACTCACCGTGCCCAAGTCCGAGCCAAAACAGTTGAAGGGCAATAATTTTATAGAAATAGAATAATAACCGAACCAATATAAAAGAGAGTACCTTTTGGGGGTACTCCCTTTTTTATTGCCGGATTTATTTGTTGTTCTTTGACGAAACCGCCACTATATTCAGCAAGATTTTGAGAATGAGCTTTATAAGTTCCAGCAAGTTGATCAAGAAATCGCATATATATGCCGCCTGATAGGTTTTGAACACCCTTGCAACCTTCTCCTGCTCGTCCGGGGTGAGAAAGTTGTAATTTTTGATAATTTCAAGCGTTTCCCTGTTTGCCCTGCCCTCTACTTTAAGCACGAGTATCGAAAGCACGAAACCGGCGATGAAGTAGATAAAGCCCAAAAGCACGGCAATCAGCGTAAATATGCCCGTGAAGGCACCGCCCGTGATGCACAGCATCACAAAGTCGCATACGATGCCGACTATGACGATTGGCATGAAGAAAATCGGTCCGAAAACGGATATCTTTTGCAAGCGCCAACGAGACCTGACGGAACCGTTGCGCTTATCCTGAATTACAAGCCCCACTTTTTGAAGGGCAAGACCTATTGCGGTGAGATGGTCGCCGTAGTACGTAGATCTGCGGAGATATATGGTTTTTTTGTTTGGATTGTAGTGATTGCCGAAAAACAACGCGCGGAAAAAGCCGCCCATTTCGACTTTGACGTCACCGTAGCCGAGGTCTTTTAAAAATTCGGTAGCGGCGGTATATCCGTTGTAACCGCCCTCGGTTTTTTGGCGGTTGGTTATCCAGTAGTTGAAGAAAATTTTAATGCGAAGCGCCAATGCCACAAGCGTGGCAACGCCTATGAGAATGGAAACGACGACGATTGCAATTATAAGGATTACGCTCAATGCCTCGCCGTTTGATTCCGCAAGCAGATTTGTCAACATATTCATACCCTCCCTTTTACCTAATATATCACAACGGGGAGGGCACTGTCAACACGCGCTAACTGCCAAAATTTTCTGTGCCGTCGGGCATATTGGCTGGAACGCAGGGGAAATCCACCCAGAATGTGGAGCCTTTCCCCTCCTCGCTTTCAACGCCGAAATCGAAGGAGTGGTTTTGAAGTATAACCTTTACTATGTTCAAGCCGAGACCGGTGCCCTTTACAGGGCGGATGTGGTTGCTTTCAAAGCGGTAGTACCTCTCCCAGATGTTCGGAATTTCGTCCTTGGGAATGCCCTTGCCCGTGTCGCGCACGGAGAGCTTGATTCTCTGCCCGTCCATGGAGGTTTTAAGGCTTATATATACCGTTTTATCCTCGCCCGTGTAGTTTACGGCGTTGCCCATAAGATTATATATGACCTGACCTATCTTCTCCTCGTCGGCACGGGTGTACCTGTCGGGGTCGATATCGAGCATAAGGTTATAGCCGCTCTGCCTCAAATACCCGAATTTGAGTATGATGCCGTATAAATATTCCGTTAAATTGAAAACCTTGGGGTTGAGATTGCCCAGATTGGAATTGACTTTGGAGACGGAGAGAACGTCGTTTACAAGCCCCGTGAGCCTATCCGTTTCGTCGATTATGACTTGCAGGTGCATATCCCTCTTTTCGGGATTGTCGCCTGAAATTTCCTTTATCATGGAGGCGTACGCCTTTATCATGGTGAGCGGAGTTTTTAAATCGTGGGTGACGTTTGCAAGAATTTCTCGCTGGAAATCGCCGCTCTTTTTAACCTCGTCACGAAGCTCGTTCAACGTGTCGGAGAGCTGCGCCACTTCCTTATAGTCCACGTTAACGAACTGAACGGAGTAGTCGCCCTTGGCAAGCTTGACCGCAGAGTCGGACAAGGACTTTAAGCCGCGGGTGAGCTTTTGGGAAATGGAATAGGCTATTACAAACGCCAGAACGAGGGCGATGCCGCTCACGAGCAAGAGATATATTTGCAGACCCGTTACCGTGTCGCGCACGACGCCAAGGGAACAGGACACAAGGAGAACGCCGCTATTGCCGTTTATTTTTACGTTTGTGCAGAAGTTCATAAAACCTTCCGAACGGTAAGCCGCGTCCTCGTTTTGCGCAAGCCGTGAAGCATGCGAAAGAGCCGCGTCTATGCGCGTGGCGGAAACTTCTACGTCGGCGGGGCGCAAAACATTGCCGTCGTCCGAAAAAATATAGGAAATTATGCCCTCTTCACGATAGCGCAGAAGAACGGAATCGAGTATGGCACCGTCGGAGCCATGGTCGATAATGCGCACTACCTCGTTGCCGACGCTGACTACCCTGTTGCGGGACTGCTTTTCAAGCGTTGCGGAGACGGTTAAAAAAAACACGACGTCCACGAGCACGAGAATGAGCACGCTGAGAAGGCAAAAGTAGGCGAACATTACGTAGTTGACGCTTTTAAGTTTTAACTTTTTGGGGGATTTTTCAGACTTCAAATTTATATCCTAAACCGCGGAGAGTTACTATGAATTTGCGGTATTGTTTAAGATTGGAGCGGAGCATTTTTATGTGGGTGTCCACCGTTCTGTCGTCGCCGTAAAAATCAAAGCCCCAGACGTCCATAAGAAGCTTTTCCCGCGTGAGGGCAATGCCGCGGTTTTTTACGAAGTAAAATAAAATTTCATATTCCTTTGGGGTTAGCTCTGCCTTTTCGCCGTCTACGTAAACGTTTCTGCCCGCCATATCTATGGTTAGCCCTTCGAAGGTGACGACGTCGCTTACGGTTTCCTCGCCGTAGCGCTTTAAAACGGCGTGTATGCGCGCCATAACCTCCTTGGGGGAAAAGGGCTTTGTTACGTAATCGTCCGCGCCGATTTCGAAACCGAAGAGCTTATCGTACTCCTCGCCGCGCGCGGAGAGCATTATAACGGGAATATTTTTGGATTTTTTTATTTCCTTTACAGCCGAAAAACCGTCGAGGCGGGGCATCATTATGTCCATAAGAATTATATCGAAGTCGGATTCGCGGCACATTTTTACCGCCTGCATTCCGTCGGCTGCCTCGTACGCCTCCCCTCCCTCGAACTCCACGTATTCTTTAAGGACGTTGCGTATCATCTCTTCATCGTCAACTATGAGAACTTTCATAAAACTTTCTCCGTTAAAGTAATTTCACTTTAATAATAAACCGCTTTGTAAATGGTTAATTTATATTAGTGTGAAACATAGGTGAAATTTCACAATAAGTGTAACACAAAAAAATTTTTTAGTCAACGGTATAAAAAATTTACAAAAAAGGGTTGACACACGCGGTGCGCGGTGATATAATACAATTATAAACAAATGTTTATATGCTGCTTTTCGGGTTTTTAGAGCGGCATATGGGCATAAATCGGGTAGATTCCGCCGGGAAAGCCGTTCTCCTTTCTCCCGGCGGAAATTTACACTATTAAAAACGGCTATACGCGGCAGGGCGAATATATGATAGACGAGAGAAAGCTTGAAATTTTAACGGAGAGCGCGAAGTACGACGTGAGCTGCTCCTCCTCCGGTTCGGGAAGAAAAAATAAGCCCGGCGGGCTGGGGAACGCCTCGGTGGGCGGGATATGCCATTCCTTTACGCCGGACGGGCGGTGCATATCGCTTTTGAAAATTTTGATGAGCAACGAATGCCTGTATGACTGTGAGTACTGCCCGAACCGCCGAAGCGCGGATGTGCCGAGGGCAAGGCTCACCCCCGACGAAATATGCGAGCTGACGATAAATTTTTATAAGCGGAACTATATCGAGGGGCTGTTCCTCTCCTCCGCAGTATTCGATTCCCCCGACAGGACCATGGAGCTGCTTTGCGAGACGGTTGCAAAGCTGCGCAAGGTATATAATTTTAACGGATATATACACTTAAAGGGAATACCGCACGCGGACGGGGCGCTGATGATGAGGGCGGCGCGGCTGGCGGACAGAATGAGCTATAACATAGAGCTGCCGAGCGAAAAATCGTTGAAGCTTCTGGCGCCGCAGAAGAGCAAACAGAGCTTGCTTGTACCTATGCGGGGGCTGAAAGAGGCAATGGACGGAGACCGCATAAACAAGGTGAGAAAAAACAGGGTGCTGCCCGCGGGACAGACTACGCAGATGATAATAGGCGCCTCGCCCGAGAGCGACGGACAAATATTGAAGCTCACCGAGGCGCTGTACAGAAATATGGATTTGAAGAGGGTGTACTACTCCTCCTATATTCCCGTGGTAAAGTCAAACAAGCTGCCGTCGGTGGGCGCGGGGCTGCTGCGCGAACATAGGCTGTACCAGGCGGACTGGCTGATAAGGTTTTACGGGTTCAACGTGGACGAAATTTGCGGGGAAAACGAAAATCTTTCGCCGGACTACGACCCTAAATGCGCGTGGGCACTGAGGAATATGCAGTACTTTCCCGTTGAAGTGAACACCGCGCCGCTTGCAATGCTGTTGAGGGTGCCCGGCATAGGCGCAAAGGGTGCGTATAAAATTTGCGAGGCAAGAAAATTTGCAAAGCTGGACTTTGATAATCTTGCAAAAATGCGCATAGTATTAAAGAGGGCGAAGCACTTTATAACCTGCAAGGGAAAATTTTATGGCTCCGAGAGCCAATCGCAGATAAGAGCTTCGCTGATGCTGGAGGGCGCAAGGGAATCCCAAACGCAACTTTCAATGTTTTCGGACTCCTCCACCGCACTCTCGGTTCTGACCGGTGAATTATGAAGATTTTTATTACCGACGGCGGCTCCTACGGTTTTTTTACTGCAGTGTTCAACGCGTATAACGAGAGCGCGTGCGTTATAACCTCCGACGAAAACGTGCAGCTGAGCTTTGACAGCGAAGTGGTGCGCGTTGAAGCGGACGGCGAAAAATGCGCGCGGGTGCAGAAAAAAATAGAGGCGTGCGACCCTGCCGCCGTAGACGATATTCTGTTGGTTTTGAGAAGCTGCGACAGCTTAAAAGAGCAGATTGCTTTTGAATATATAAAGAGGCTGATAGAGAAAAAGTCGCCCATAAGCAGGGCGTTCAATCTGCCTGAGGTTATAATTTTTGACGAGTTGAAGAATAAAGTAACCAACGAAGTGCACAAAATGACGGGATTTTTGAGGTTTATGGAGAGCGACAGCGGGGCTTTTTATGCGCCGTATTCACCCGACAACGATATAACGGACCTGTTGATGCGGCACTTTGCAAAGAGATTTATGAACGAGAGATTCGTTATACATGACGTGGGCAGAAAAATTGCGGGGATATACGACGGACACGAGTGGATTATGAGCTACGCCGGCGAAGCGGAGATTTACCTTTCGGAATACGAAACGGTGTTCCAAACGCTGTGGAAAAAGTACTACAAGGCAGTGAACATAGAGCAACGCCCGCATGAAAAACAGATGAAGGGATATATGCCCGTGAGATATTGGAAATTTTTGCCGGAAAAAAAGATATAAATTCAGCGGCGGGGTGAAAACCCCGCCGCTCTTTGACGTTTGTTGTTTTACTTTGTAAAGCAGAATTGATAGTACCCTTCCGTCGTGTGAACGGTGCCTGTGCCCGAGTAGTTATTTACATATACATAATTGGAATATCCCTCGAGGAACAGCGTATGCGCGCCCTTTTGTACGGTAAAGGTTATATAGCCCTCGGCGTCGGTGGTGAGCTGCGTCGCTTCGCCGCCGTCAACAATTAAGCTTACCGAACGGTTTGCCGCGGGGCTTTCGCCCTCTTTTACCTGAAGCTTTACTTCATAATTTTCGGGGGACTTGTCGTTGGCGATTTTTATGCGGTTGTAAGCGCAGTCGTATTCGAGCACGCCGTTGTTCTGACCGCTGACAAACAGGATATAGTCCTCTATTATAATATCCTCGCCGCCCAGCTCGCCGAGCTTTTCACCCTTTGTGAACGAGGAAGAGACATAGCTGTTAGTGGCAAGAAGGAGCTTGTTTTCGGCGTCTTCCCTGCTTAAAACCGTGCCGTTATCGAGCTTTACCTCCGTTACCCTGCTGCCTGCCACGCCTGCGGGATCGTATGTATAGGAAAAGCCGCTGCACTGTACAAAGCTGCCGCTGACGCGCTCTATCTGCAACAAACCCGTTTCATCCTGACCGGTGGTTGCAAGACCTTTTTCTATTACGGCAAATAGCTCTGCCGGGGAGACCTTTAAAACCTCCACCATGTTGCCGTGGTTGAAGGCGCTGAGCACATCTCCGCGCGTTACCTTTGAGCCGTTGTAGTGCCATGTGGGCAGGCTTTGGGAAATGCCGCCGCCGTTTTCCACGGCGATTACGGGGAGATTGAGCGATTCGTTTGCGGCGAATTGCACGGCATAATATTTGAAAGCGTCGGTGACAAAATCGCCGTAGGACGTTTCAACCGCGCGCGATTCTACATAATCATAGCAGATATATCCTCCCCAAAGGGGCGCTTTGAGCTTGCACAATTCCTCGTTCAGAACTTCCGCCTGCCGCTCGGATATGGCTCCCATAACCGCGGAAACCTCTTCGCCCTTGGACGTGCCCGCCGCCGTAACCGGATAGTTCATAGCCTCGTCATAGCTAAGGACATCGCCCTGCGCCTTGAAGCTTACGCCATTGTCGCTCTCCTTGAAATTTATTGTTATTTTGCCGAGATTTTTAAAGTTTACGCCCGTCTGGATTACGGGAACGCCCTCCACCGACGTTTCCTCAACGGTGTGGCTGTGACCGTCTATTATTGCGGCAACATTGCCCCTCTCTTCGGCAGAAAAGGATTCTATAAGCATTTCGCTGGTGCAGGAGACAGCCGAGGCGTTGTCGCCCATATGGCAGACGAGCACTATTGCGTCCGTTTTATCCTTTAAGTTTGCCATTTCGGCTTTTGCTGCGGCGATCTCGTCTTCAAACGTGATTCCGCCGAGAAGCGTGGGATTTGTGGAAGTTGCCGTTGAAACGGTGGTCAAGCCTATAAAACCTATTTTATAGTCAGCCCTCTCTATAACAACCGAGCTTTGAAGAAAAGCAGAGCCGTCCTTTTTTACGTTTGCGGCAAGTATGGGGAAATCGGCGTTTTGGGCGTTTTGCAGGAGGACATCGGCGCCGTAATCGAACTCGTGATTGCCGGCAGCCATAAGGTCGTAGCCCGCTGCGTTCATTGCCGTTATAACGTCGGCTCCGCGCGATATCGACGCAAACGAGGCGCCCTGCGTGGCGTCGCCCGCGTCAACGAGAATGGAATCGGGAGTAGACGCCTTTATTTTTGCCGTTTGAACCAAACCTATCACTTCGCCGTCGTTCACAAGCGAACCGTGCGTATCGTTTGTTGTGAATATTGTTACAGCCGCGCTATCCCGCGGGCTGGACGCACCCTGTCCCGCGCCGTCCGCGCAGGCGGCAAGCCCGAACGCGGCAATAAACGCAAGCGCAGCCGACAAGATGGAAGCTATTGTTCTTTTCATTTTTTATTCCTCTGTAAATTTTATTTATTTGAGGCTTATTTTAGCACTTCAGCCTGCTTACCGCAAACAAATAAAGCCGTATTTATTTAAAAATTGTGTGAAAAAATCAATTCCCGCGGCAAAACCTTTTTACCACGGGAATTTTTATAAATATTTACTTTTTTTGGGTCTGTTGAATTATCTTATCCAAAAAGCCTGCCAAAACGTCGTCTCTATATTCGAGTTTGCCGAGGTCGGCGGCTTTTGTAAGCTCGGGGTCGATGGGAAGTTTTGCAACGGCGGGGATTCCATACTCCAACGCCAACGCGTCCACTCCGCTTTCACCGAACACGGAAATCTTTTTGCCGCAGTCGGGGCAGGTGATATAGCTCATATTTTCAACTATGCCGAGAACGGGAATATTCATCAGATTTGCCATATTTACGGCTTTTTTAACTATCATGCCCACCAAATCCTGCGGTGTAGTGACGATGACGATGCCGTCTATGGGAATGCTTTGGAATACCGTTAAGGGCACGTCGCCCGTGCCGGGGGGCATATCGATGAACATAATATCTACGCCCGTCCAGATGACGTCCGTCCAGAACTGCATAACCGTACCGGAAATGAGGGAACCGCGCCAAACCACAGGCTCCGCCTCGTTTTCGAGGAGTACGTTCATGGACATAACCTGTATTCCGCTTTCGGTTACAACGGGAAGTATGCCCAGCTCGGTGCCGGTTGCGCGCTCGGTTATGCCGTACATTTTTGGAATGGAAGGACCCGTAATATCGGCGTCCATAACGGCGGTAATTTTACCCGAGGACTGAGCAGCCGCTGCAAGAAGGGCGCAAGTCATTGATTTGCCAACACCGCCCTTGCCGCTGACTACGGCGATTACTTTTTTGATATCGCTCATTTGGTGGGGCTTTTTTAATAGGCTTTGCTTATCACGCGAGGGACAGCTTTTGCCGCACGAGGAGCAATCGTTATTGCAATTTTCTGCCATAAATCTCCTTATATTTTAAGTGTGTTTCGACAAGATTATTTATATACATTTTAAATATAGGGCAAAAAAAAGTCAAGCTATAAAGCAATTTACTTGCAAATTAAAAAAATATCTGCTAAAATAGCTTTACTGTGCTGGGTGGGGAGTTTGCGGTGCCCTGAACCTGCAATCCGCAATAGCAGGACCGACCGTCTTTCCCGACGGAGCACGTGGAAGGCCGCGCCTTATAAGGAGCGTTGATAACAAGGTCTCATGCAATCGCAGGCTGCGAATCGTGTCAGGATAGGGATATAGCAGCACTAAACAGTTTTAGCGGTGTGCCATGAGGTAGCTTTGAAGGAGCCGCCTGTAAGGTTAACGCTTCGGCGTGCCCCGGCAAAAAAGACTGCACAGCTTTTTTTTAAAACGATAGCCTCCGGCGAGATTGCCGGAGGCTTATTTATATATTTGTTTTATTAAATTGCGCCCAAATGCCCCGTGAAGTTTAAAACGAAGCAGACTACCGAAAGCATGGCGAGATAGAGCGAAAACCACTTATAATTTGCCTTTTGGACGGCTTTTAGCATAACTTTTATTGCAAACAGCCCCACCGCCGCGGAAATTACAAAGCCGAGCGCAACGCCCACGGCAAAACTCGTGCCGCCCGCGGCAAACGTTGCCTGTATTTCGCCGTGCCAAAGCCCCTTTGCGAGGTCAACGGCAAATCCGCCCAAAATTATGGGGATTGACATAAGGAAAGAAAATTTTGCGATTTCCTCTCCCCTGCCATTTACAAGCGCGCCCGCGCAGATTGTGGAACCGCTCCTCGATATCCCCGGAAGAACGGCAACCGCCTGCGCAAGTCCCATTGGGATTACAGTGCGCCAGCCTATTCCGGCACAGCCGCCCTCCCCCGCCCTTGCGCGCTTTTTTACAAGCGTTTCGGTAACGAGAAGAAGCGACGCGGTAATCAAAAAGAATACCGAAAGGAATATTCCCACATAGTTGCCGCCGCTTATGAAATCTTCGATATAGTCGTCCGCAAACAGACCTACAAGCCCTGCGGGGATTGTGGCAAGCGCCAAAAAGCCGAGCGTTTTGAAGGGTTTTTTGAACAGTGCCAAAATATCTTTAAAGAAAACAGTGCATACCGCAACAAGCGTGCCGAGATGGAGAACGAGCGGAATGAACAAGCCTCCGTCAAGCCCGAAAAGCCTTTGTAGGAATATCAGATGCCCTGATGACGATACGGGAAGAAATTCCGTAAGTCCCTGTACAAGCCCCAAAACTGCCGCTTGCCAAATTTCCATAAAGTTTCCTTAATTATCTAAATCCAGAAGGTCCTTATATGCCTCGGGTTTTTTGGTTACGGTTTCGTCCTTGTTGAACTGCGTCATTATCTGAGTTCTGCGGACGGAGGATATCTCGGAGATGTTTTTACTCTTTACCCATTCGTAGAAAAGATTTTCAAACGTTCCCTCAACGGTTGCGTTGTTTTTCCAGTCAAGCTCCTTGTATACCGCGCCGCCTTCGCTGTTGTAGGTATAGGTTACGTATATAAGGTGCCAGCCGTAGTCGCCCGCGCATACGGTGAAATGACCTGCGCCGCCCTGTATTGCCTGCTGAGCGGCATATTCGAACTCCTTGATGTAGCCCGTGCTGTCGCCTATATTCACGGAATAGCCCAAATACTTTGAAAGAATACCCGTGTCGGTGGTATATGCGTACTGAAGCTCGTTGACAGCCGCAAGAGCCTTGTATTGGTCGCTGCCCTTATAGAGAAGGTTGGAAGCCGTGCTGTCGCCGAGGTTTACGGAACCGGAAGCATATATGAAATTTTGATAGTCGATTTCCTTTTCGTCGGCTGCGGGGTCCTTATAGAGGACTTCGTCCGTCAGGTCGGCGTAGTAGCCATCGTTGCCGGTTTTAGGGTCGTAGCCCTCAAAGGTTACCCTTCCATCGCCGCCGAATACGTAGTTAATATATTCTTTGAACTCGCCGAGCATACCGTCGATATTGAGTTTGTTGGGGATTAATTGATATTTACCCTCGTCAAGCTCGTACACCCTGCCGTTATAGGAATATTGACCTATATACTTTTCAAGCGGCTTGTATTGGGTGTTGCCCGTGAGATTGTTTTTGAAGAACAGATAGTTGCGGTTTGCGTCGCCGCCGTTATAATATTCAAAACCGTCCTCGGCTTTGAAGGAATAGTCGGTTGTGCCGTTGAACCACGCTGCGCGCTGGTCGGTTATGACGATTTGCTTTAACAGCTTATTCCTTTCATTATAATATCCGACGGTGTAATTTACGGTACTGTCGTCGCCGTCATCCTTGTCCTCATAGCGGGTCTGCAAGGTTGTGAGCTGTGCGCTCTGCGTTGCGCTGAAAGGAAGCAAAATGTTGTATACAAAGCCGTAGGTGCCGCCTGCGGATTCGGAGGTGTTGGGCGCATAGAGAATGAAGGAAGTATCCGAGAGGCTATCCATCGTGCTTGTAAAGCCGGTATTTTGGTTGCTTTGCGCCTGGCTGCTGAGCTGGCTTTCGTACACTGCCTGAAGATATTCGTAGGCGCCGTCGTCGGTGAGCTTGCTCTCCTGCTCGTCCTCATACAAATCGTAATATTTATAGATAACGCGGTTTTCAAGCTGGGAGATATATTCCCTCTGCATATAGGCTATGCCGTCCTCGTTGTTGCCGATGCCGCCGCAGATATTGCGGAGAGCGTCGGTTTCGGGGTCCACGAGGTCGTTGTTGACGAGCGCTATTATAAAGTTGTTGTACGCCGTGGTTCTGGTGATCTGGTTGGACCCTTCGAGCATATCGTCCTTATAAACGCCGCTGTCGGCAATGAGATTGCCCTTATAGCCCGTATATACGCCGTAGTTTAAAGACTTGTCGGCATTTGCGGGATAATAGTCGTCCTCCTCGGCGTCAACGCCTGCGGGAACATCGCGCGAGTCGGTGCCGGCAGTGGAATCCTCTTCCTCGAGAAGTTCCTGCTCGTAGGAGTCTATAGCCTCGTTGAGGGACTTATAGAGATTGTATTTTGCAATCTTCACGTCCTTGTCGGGGTCTTCCGCGCTGACGCTTTGGTCGGTGAGAAGATACTCGAGCTTGGATATATAGGAATCCTTGGAGTTGTATTCGCTTACAACCGTTGCGGGATTGCCCGTGCCTGCCTTGTTGTTGAGAAGGTACATTATTGCGTACTGCGTTATTACGGCATTTTCAACAAGCCCGTCGACGAGCATGTTGAACACGTCGGTATACGAGTAGCCGCTGTTGACATAGGAAATACCGACGTTGATGTAGTATGCAACCAGCTCGCTCTTGTAAATTTCGGTAGTGCCGACTGCCGATTTGTAGTTGTTGATGAGGTTGGTATCAAAGGCGTCCATACCCTCCGCGTTGGATATGTCAACGGTGGCTATAACCTTGTTCATATCCATAACAGAGTCCTCTTTATTCAGGGCACAGCCTGTAAGCGACGCCGTCAATGCTATTGTGGACGCCAGAACGACGCCTGCAATTCTTTTCTTTTTCATAAATCAAAAACTCCGAAAAGGTTGGTTACGATAAAATCTTTTAACATTATATAATATTTGAAATATTATAGCAATTGATTTTAGGCGCTTTGAAGGGCAAATTTCAAAAATTTTGTCATTCCGAGCATAGTTTTTTTGGGCGGAAGCCCGCTGTTGAACACTATGAGCGGGGCGCGCGCCATGGAAAGAGTTACGCCGCCGCGGAATTTTTCGAGCGCGGCGTTCAAGCCGACGTGTTCGAGGCTGTTTATGGATGGCAGCTCTATAAAGTTGCTCTCCCTGCCTACGGATATCTTTTTTACGTTGAATTTTTGCGCGTACGCCTTGAGGACGGCAATTATCATGAGGTTCAAAACCGGCTCCGGCATAACGCCGTAGTTGTCCTCTATGGAGCGGCACACGCGCTTGTAGTCGTCAACGGTGCGGATTTCGGCAATCTGCTTGTAACAGTCGAGCCTGCCCGCGCTGCTCTCTATATAATTTTCGGGAATGTAAGCCGTAACGTTGATATCAAGCTCGGCGGAGAACTGAGGCTCTCCCGTGAGTTCCTCCTTCAAAAGCTTGGAGTACAGCTCGTAGCCGACCTTATCCATATGCCCGTGCTGTTCGGCGCCGAGTACGTTGCCCGCGCCGCGGATTTCAAGGTCGCGCATGGCTATTTTAAAGCCGGAGCCGAGTTCGGTGAACTGCATTATGGCTTTTAAACGTTCGGTGGCGTCCGATGTAAGCACTTTTTCCGCTTTGAAAGTAAAATATGCCTGCGCAAGACGGGAACTTCTGCCCACTCTCCCGCGCAATTGGTAGAGCTGGGATATGCCGAGGCGGTCGCTGTCTATAACTATGAGAGTGTTGGCGTTGGGAAGGTCTATGCCGTTCTCTATTATCGTTGTGGTGACGAGCACATTGGTTTCTCCGCGGTAGAATGAAAATACGGAATTTTCCAAAGTATCCCTGTCCATTCTGCCGTGGGCGTACGTAACCTTAGCTTCGGGGATTATGGCGCAAATGCGCGCGGTAAACGTGGCGATACTCTCCACGCGGTTATATAAAATGAATACCTGACCCCCGCGGGAAATTTCGCGGATGACGGCGTCGCGTATAAGCGTTTCGCTTTCCTCCACGACGTAGGTCTGCACGGGCAAACGCTTTTGCGGGGGCGTGTTGATTGTGGAGATATCGCGTATGCCCGCAAGCGACATATGAAGGGTACGCGGAATCGGGGTGGCGGTCATAGTGAGGCAGTCAACGTCCTTTTTGACGTGCTTTATTTTCTCCTTGTGCTCCACGCCGAAGCGCTGTTCCTCATCGAGAACCAAAAGCCCCAGATCATAGAATTTGACGTCGTCCGAAAGAAGCCTGTGCGTGCCTATTATTACGTCTATATCGCCGTTTGCAAGCGCCTTTATGGTCTGCGCCTGCTGCGCGGGGGTTTTGAAGCGGTTCAATTTGTCCACGCGCACGCCGAATTCGGCGAAGCGCTTTACAGCAGTGTTGTAGTGCTGTTCCGACAGAATTGTGCTGGGGCACATTATTGCAGCCTGTTTGCCGCCGAGAACGGAGAGATATACTGCGCGCAGCGCAACTTCGGTTTTTCCGTAACCGACGTCGCCGCAAAGAAGTCTGTCCATAACCTTGCCCGAGCACATATCGTTTTTTATTTCCTCTATGGAAATTAGCTGGTCGGGAGTTTCCTCGTATTCGAAACTGTCCTCGAACTCCTGCATCATGGCTGCGTTTTGAGGGAAGGCGTAGCCCTTTTTTGCGCTGCGTTCCGCATAGAGCGCCTTTAAGTCGAAGGCAAGTTTTTTTATGGATTGGCGCACCCGCTCCTTTACGCGCTCAAAGTCGGCGCCGCCTATTTTGGAGAGCGCGGGCGAGCCGTCGCCGACGTATTTGGAGAGGATATCCATCTGCTCGACGGGCACGTAGAGCGTATCGCCGTCCCTATATTCTATTGCAACGTATTCCTTTATTCCGTCGATGGTCTCTATCTTTTTGGTGCCGGTGATTTTGCCTATTCCGTGCTTTTCGTGGACGCAGTAGTCGCCTATTTCGGGCGCGACGAACATATCGCCGCGGCGGCGTTTGATGCGCTTTGCCGCAGGCTTTGTGAAGAGATCGGAGCTACCTATGATTACGAGCTTACACTCGTGGATAATAAGCCCGTGGGCAAGCTCTTCGCTCGAAACTGCCACGCCGCGGAGGGCTTCGAGCCTGTCGGGAACGGGATATACGGGAAGATATTCGTCGCAAAGCCCGTCGCAGAGCTTCTGATATCTGTCGATACTGCCGCCGAAAATAAGAATACGGTAGCCCGTACTGAGCCATGTTTTGGCGTCGGCTATAAGCTGCGGCATGGAATTCAGGTATGAGGGCACGGGCGTAGAGTGCATATTGAAGGTTTTGAGAGGGCTGAAAAAGCCCGTACCGGAGGTGAACGTCTGGACGGCAAGATTGCGAAATTTTGAAAATTGCCCCGCTATATATTGCGGCGAAACAAGTTGGTTTAAAGAAAAATCAAACGCTTCGCCGCCGTTTTTCAAGTCCTTTACGCGTTCGATATGCTCACGGTAAATCCCCTCCGCCCTGTCGGTAACCGATTTACATTCATCTAAGATTACGAGAACGTCGGAGGGCAGAAAACTCAACACGGTATGCGAATTTTCGAGCAAAGGAGCCACGAAAGAGACACCCGTAAACGGCGTGCCGAGGGCAAGCTTTTCGCAAATTTCATCGGAAAGCGCGCGCGCCCTCTCGTATGCCTTTGCGTTGGGCGATTTTTTGGTTTCTGCGCGCAATATCTCCTTTATGCGCCCGACCTCCCCGGGGTTGAACGTAAAATCAGCCGCGGCGATGATTTCAAGGGTATCGCTCTCCTCCAAGCGCTCTCCGCTCGCCCGGTCGTATGGGCGGATTTTTTCAACCGTGTCGCCGAAAAAGTCAACACGTGCGGGGTTTTCCGCATTTATTGGGTAAATATCGAGGATATCGCCGCGGACGGCAAAGGAGCCTCGGCTCTCGGCGGAATACTCCCTTACATAGCCCATTGAAACGAGCTTTTGGGGCAGGGTTTGATAGTCGAAGTCCTCTCCCTTTTTTAAAATTACCCTTTCTATGTGCGAGGGTGCGAGCTGCATTAAAGCTTCAATGTCGGCAACGACAACCTCCGCGCCGTTTTCCATTTCCGAAAGGGCGCAGAGGCGATTGAAAATTGCGTCCTTGGATAGGGCGTCCTTATATAAAATCACCTCGTCCTTTGACGTTAAAAGAGTGCATTTTTTGCCCGAAAGAGTTGAGATTGCAGCGTGCGCGCTGCGGGCGGACAGGGAGTCCGCCGTGACGTATAAAATTTTGTCGGGAACGGCTGCCGCAGTCAGATATTTTTGTGCGTCGGACAGCCCAAATACCGCCGTCGGCGTGCCGAGGCGGAGTTCTTCGGATAGGGCGCAGTAGTCGCCCGACAGATTGCGGTAAGTGAAAAATTTTGTGTTCAAAGCGTTACCGAGTTTGTAAAAATTAAATACGTATGCGTATTTTTAACCTTTCAGCCGTTATAGTCAGTCATTACGAGTTCCACAGGCTGACCTTTTGCTATTGCAATTGCGGCGTCCGCAGCACGGGTGCAGGCGGATATAAACAGCTCGTAGTCCTCCTTGCGTACTTCGGACAAGACGTAGTTTATGAGCGGAATATTTATTTCTTCGTCGCGTATGCCTATTCTTATGCGGGTGAAGTTCTGCGTGCCGGTTTCGGCAATGACAGAGCGCATACCGTTGTGGGTGCCTGCGCTGCCCGAGGGGCGGATCCTCACCTTGCCCTTGGGGAGGTCGTAGTCGTCGTAAATTACGATGAGATTTTCCGTAGGGGTTTTATATTTTGCAAGAAGCTGTTTTACCGCCCTGCCGCTGTTGTTCATATATGTTACGGGGCGGGCGATTATGAGCTTTTCACCGTTGAGATTTGCTTCGGCAACGAATGCCTCGCACTCCTTTTTTTTAAACTTTACGCCGAGCTTTGCCGCCACGTCGCCCGCGGCGATATAGCCCATATTATGAAAAGTTTTTAAATATTTTTCCTCGGGATTGCCGAGACCGACTATTATATACATAGATCCGATAATATTTTAAAAGCCGCAACACGGTGCGGCTTACGTACGTTAATCGTAGATTTTCGACATTGACTTGTCGAGGTAGACGTTTTCGATTGCCGCGGCAAATATGGGCGCCGTTGAAACCATTTTGAAGATGGGGAGCATCTTCTCCTTGGGAATGTTGATAGTGTCGAGCATGGCAAGCTCGGTTATGGGTGAAGAGGCGAGACGCTCGATTGCGGGTCCCGAGAGAACCGCGTGGGAGCAGCAGCCGTAAATCTCCTTGGCGCCAGCAGCCTTTAACGCCTTGGCGCCCTCCACTATCGTACCCGCAGTGTCTATCATATCGTCGACCATAAGACAATTTTTGCCCTGTACGTCGCCTATGATATTCATTACTTCCATTACATTTGCCTTGGGGCGGCGCTTATCTATTATAGCCATTTTGGCATCCATTCTTTCGGCTACCTTGCGCGCCCTTGCAACCGAGCCGATATCGGGGGAGACTACTACGAAATTTTCGTCCACCTTGGGTTTGAAATAGTTGTAGAGCGTGGGACCGCCCACGAGATTATCGAGAGGAATATCGAAAAAGCCCTGAATCTGCATGCAGTGCAAGTCCATTGTAAGGACCCTGTCCGCGCCTGCGCTCGTGATGAGATTTGCAACGAGTTTTGCGGTTATAGGTTCGCGCGAGCGCGCCTTTCTGTCCTGCCGGGCATAGCCGAAGTAGGGAATTACCGCCGTTATTCTGCCCGCACTGGCACGCCTTGCGGCGTCGATCATAATGAGAAGCTCCATTAGGTTGTTGTTTACGGGGTTGCTTGTGGACTGAACGAGAAAGACATCCATACCGCGGATGGTTTCATCGAAACGGACGTAAACTTCACCGTCGGAGAAGTGGGTCACTTCCATTTTGCCGAGCGTTGTGTTAAGGCGCGCAGCAATAGCTTCAGCCAATGGAACGTTGGAGTTACCTGCAAAAATTTTGATTTCGTTGCCGTGGTTGATCATTAAGGCTTTCTCCTATAATTTTCTTTTGTAATGACGCCGCGTTTACCCGCGATAATCAGCTGAATACATTTTATAATGCATAATGTTGCAAAGTCAACCGCGGAGAGTGTAGTTTTGCAATTGAAAAATTCACACACATAAATTTTATAAATTAACGAAAAGCGGACAAGCAGAGAGACGCCTGTCCGCAGAAATAATTATTTACCCTCGCGCTTGCGCATATCGGAAAAGAACGCAGAGAGAATTTTTGAGCACTCCTCCTCCATAACGCCCCCCTCCACCTCAACCTTGTGGTTGAGAAGGTTGGCTGAGGCGATTTCGTTGGTGAGCGACCTGCCCTTTGCCTCATACGCGCCGAAATATACTTTTTTTATGCGGGCGTTGAGCGCTGCGCCCATACACATGGGGCATGGCTCCAAGGTGACGTAGAGTTCGCACCCGGGTATGCGCCAGCTGCCGAGTTTTTTGCAAGCCTTTTCAATCGCCTCTATTTCCGCATGGGCAGTGGCGACCTGTTTTTTTGTTCTTCTGTTATGTCCGCGGGAGATGATTTTGCCGTTTAGCACTACTACCGCGCCTATGGGCACTTCGCCTTCGGAAAGAGCAGTCTGCGCGCATTTCAGCGCGGCTTTCATATATTTATTATCCATAATTCAAAGTGAAACAACTCAATATGCCGTAACATTCCTTGATGCGGCGGAGTTTTTTTATGGGGTGCCTGAGCCTATCCGCCCCACACTCCACAGTATATGCGGGAATGCGCAGTTTTTGTATGCACCAATCCTTATAGCCGCCGCAGCTGCCGTAAATTTTGCGCACCTTATAGCCTGTACACCCGGCGATGATTTCGGCGCCGCGGATATCCCCCCTGCCGCCGTACTCATAGTATATTTCGCCGCCCTTAGTGTGGAAACTGAGCGTTACGAAGGGCTTGACCTTTAAGGTGAAATTGCGCACAGCCGCGGATTCCGGTTCGGAAAAGGGGCTGTCCCCTATGCAATTTTCGCTGCCGCGGAGCTTTGTGTTGAGTCTGCCGCAGCCCCAATCGGCGTCAAAATTGCAATTTAAATCCACCCCGCGGGCGTTTGCCTTCCACGTGGGGTCCTTGGTTTCGCAAAGATATGCGCCGTCGGGATTAACGAGTGGGATTATCCAGCCGCCGCCCCTCTTCAAGCCCTTTTTAATGTGCTTGATAGCCAGCCGAGCCGTTATCCATTCCCTGCCGTGCACGCCGTAGACGGCGATGAACTGTTTGCCGAAATTTTCACCGACGTGGAGAGCAAAAATCTCCCTGCCGCGGACGGAATAGCCTATTATGCATTTTCTGCCGGTATAACTTAAATAAAATCTTTTTACTTCATTGAATATCACACAATAGAATATGATTTATTTACTTGTGATATTCACTCCCCGAGTTAATCATAAACGCGCGGTAGACCTGTTCAAGAAGTATCACCCGCATAAGCTGATGAGGGAAAGTCATGGAGGAAAATGAAAGCTTAAAGTCGCTTTTTTCCTTGACGGAGCCGTCAAGCCCGCACGAGGAGCCGATAATAAGCGAAATTTCTTTGCCTGCATCGCAGAGGGTTTTGATTTTTTTTGCGAATTCTTCGCTTGAAAGGCGTTCGCCCTCCACGCAAAGAGCAATTTTGTAGCCCTTTGCCGCTTTTAACAGAGGTTCAGCCTCTTCCTTTAACGATTTGCCCTCTGGCAGTTCCTTTATTTCGACCTTTGCAAAGCGGGAAAGGCGCTTTAAATACTCGGCTATTGCCGAACGGAGATATTCCTCTTTTATTTTTCCCACGCAAACTATATTGATTTTTTGCATTGCTTACCTTATAAAAAACGAAAGAATCCACACGACCGCAAGAATGGCGACGCCGACCCACGCGGTTATAAAAAAGTTTTTTACGCCGCCCTTGCCGCCCTTTGAGAGGGGCTTTTTATCGAGTGCGAGCCACACTATGCCGCCCACAAAGGCAACCGCGGCAAGAACGGTTACGGTTATATCGGCTGCCGCGGGAAGGGCGAGACTGCCGTTTGCGTCGGTTGCGCCGCAGGCATAGAGAATTATTATAAGCGCGTTGTTTGCAAAGTGCATTAAAACGCACGGCAATACCGAACCTGAGCGCACGGCAAGAAAGGCAAACACGCAGCCGCAGATGAACTGGTAAATGGTCTGTTCGGGAGAGGCGTGAAAGAGCGCAAAACAAAATCCCACGATGAATATCGCGCGGATATCGCCCGTTGAAGCGCGAGTGTTTGAAAGTATTATACCGCGGAACAAAAATTCCTCCATTACCGCGGGCAGAACGGCTATTACGAGGAGCGCGGGCACTATGAGTCCGCCGCCGAGAGAGGGAAGATAAGAACTTTCCTCCCTTGGGGTGTAGCCGAATAATTTTAAAAATTCCAGAGTGAGAACGTTGAGACCGCTGACGGAAAACAATAACCCGAAAATGAGCAATGCGGCGATTACATAGTACTTAACGCCGCACTTGATGGGGGCAACGTCACGAATAGACTGTTTGCGGAAGAGCATTATGAACGCGCTGCCCGCCGCAAGCGCAACGGGAGCGGCAAGATAACTCAAATATTTATATGCGTCGGTCTCCTCCCCTATCTTTGCGCCGGTGACTATGAGAGAAACTATTAAGCTTGCAAAAATATACAAAACGACGTTTGCGGAAAAAGCTATGCCGGCGTCGGCAGAATTGAGTTTTGGATTTGCCTGGTTCATAAGTTGATTATACATTAAAATGAAAATTTAGTAAACAGTTTTTAATTTACTTTTTGGGGAGATTGTATTACAATGTAGATGAATTTATTAAGGAAGTATCGTATGCGTATTGTAAACACAAAGGAAATTTCCGACGCAGTATATAAAATGGCGCTGCACGCGGGCGTGAATATTACGGAATCCTGCAAGGAAGCGTTGACCGAGGCGTGCAAAAATGAGGACGGCGCGGCGGAATTTGCGCTTGAAACCATTTTGAAAAACGCCACGGTGGCGGTTGAAAAAGGTATACCCGTCTGCCAGGACACGGGTATGGCTGTTGTGATTTTGGAGATAGGACAAGAGGTGTTCTTGGATGGCGAGCTTTTGGGCGACGCGGTGAACGACGGCGTGCGCAGGGCTTACCGGGACGGATACTTCCGTAAATCGGTGTGCAACCCCATAACGCGCGTGAACACGGGCGACAACACGCCCGCCGTTATTCACACCGAGATAGTTGCGGGCGATAAAATAAAAATTACCTATCTTCCCAAGGGATTCGGAAGCGAAAATATGTCCAAGCTGTATATGCTTAAACCCGCGCAGGGCGTTGAGGGGATAATTTCGGCGATTGTTGAAACAGTGAAGTCGGCGGGTTCCCGCCCCTGCCCTCCCGTTTATGTGGGCGTTGGGATAGGCGGGTCGTTCGACACGTGCGCATATCTTGCAAAAAAAGCCATAACGCGCGACGTGGGCACAAAAAATCCCGACGGGGAGATTGCAAAAATAGAGGACGAAGCTTTGAAGAGAATAAACGCCCTGAACATAGGTTGCCAAGGGTTCCACGGAAGGACTACGGCGATAGGCGTGAGCTGCGAATGGGCGCCCACGCACATTGCGGGGCTGCCCGTGGCGGTGAATATACAGTGCCATTGCGTGCGCTGCGAAAAGGAGATAATATGATAAAACTTACCTTGCCGTTGGATAAAGAGACGGTTAAAAGCCTGAAAGCGGGCGACAGCGTGCTTATAAGCGGCACTATCATGACGGCGCGGGACTGCGCGCATAAGAGGATTTTCGAGTATATAAAAGAGGGCAAAAAACTGCCCTTTGATTTGAAGGACGCAATTATTTATTATGCGGGTCCCTGCCCCGCAAAGCCCGGAATGGCTTCGGGCAGCTGCGGCCCCACCACCTCCGCCAGAATGGACAGCTTTGCCCCCGCACTTCTGGATATGGGATTGGGCGGAATGATAGGCAAAGGCGAAATGAGCGGTGAGGTGCGCGAGGCGATAAAACGCAATACATGCGTGTATTTTGCGGCGATAGGCGGCGCTGGCGCACTGTATGGCAACGCCATTGAAAAGAGCGAGTGCATAGCTTTTGCCGACCTATTATCCGAGGCGGTTTATAAGCTGGAAGTTGTTGATTTCCCCGCCGTTGTGGCATACGACTGCGAGGGAAATTCGATTTATTGAATCAATGTTTTGGAATTTGTAGCATACGGACAAGCCGCCCGCGCAAAACTTGCGCGGGCGGCTTTATTTTTGAAGTGCGGAATAATAAAACAAACTATTTTTAAAAAAGGGGTTGACAGCCGCGGGTTTGCACGATATAATTAATACAGATAATACAGATTTGGACTTAATTATGGGCGGTAGACCGAACGTTTACGAGAGTATTGTGAGCGGAATTAAAAGAGATATAGAGCTGGGCATTTTACGGGAGGGCGACAGGTTGCCGTCCTGCCGTGAAATGGCGTTGAAGCTTGGCGTGAACCCGAACACGGTGCAGAGGGCATATTCGGCGCTGGAGGGCGAAGGGCTTATATATACCCTGCCCAAAAAGGGCGTTTACGTTGCGGATAAAAAGAGGGAAGATTCCGCCGAGGAACACGCAAGGCGGGCGTTGGAGGCTTTAAAGGCGGAAGGATTGTTGAAAGAACACCTATTGAAACTTTTGAACGAACTGTTCGGGGAGGACGGAGATGATTGAAATTAGAAATCTCGGGAAGAGCTTCGGCGAAAAACAGGTGCTTTCGGGCGCGGAGCTAAGCGTTGAGAAAGGCTCGGTGTTCGGGCTTATAGGAATAAACGGCGCGGGGAAAAGCACGCTTTTGAGACTGATAGCCGGCGTTTTAAAACCGGACTGCGGAGAAATTCTGATAGACGGGGAGCCGGTATACGAAAACGAAAGCGTAAAGAAAAAAATCTTTTTTTTGCAGGACGACCCCTACTATACCACTAATCTGACGGCAAGGACGCAGGCGGAGTTTTATAAAAATTTTTACGACTTTGACGACGGCGTGTTTTTGAGTTACGCAGACAAGTTTAAGCTGAACATATCAAAGCCGCTGAGAAATTTTTCAAAGGGAATGAAGCGGCAGACATTTATTTCGCTGGCGCTTGCCTGTAAGCCCGAATATATGCTTTTGGACGAGGCGTTCGACGGGCTGGACCCTTTGGCAAGGCTGGAGTTTAAGCGCGGGATTATAGAGCTTGCCGAAAAGGGAACTACATTTTTGATTGCCTCCCACTCCCTCCGCGAGCTTGAAGATATTTCGGACAGCTTTGCCCTTTTGGACGATAAAACGGTTAAAGCCTACGGAAATTTGCAGGGAGAGCTTGCAAAGTTAAGCAAGTTCCAGCTTGTTTTCGAGGACGATAAATCGCGGGAAGATATGCCATTTGAATGTTTGCACTTTGAAAAGACGGGCAGGGTTATACGACTTGTGGCAAAGGGCGATCCACAAACAATACGCGCCTGTATTGAAAATATGAAGCCCGTGGTGATGGACGAAATACCCATGGACTTTGAAGATATGTTTATTTACGAGGTGGGCGAACGGGGGTATCTTAAATGAAAAAATATTTTTTGTATTACCTTAAAAAATGTATTCTTCCCTTTATTATCCTCACAGTGTTTGCCATAATTGTGTACGTTGTGCCCATTGAAGTGCACAATTATTCGGGCTGGAATAACCCGGAAACGCTGCCCGAGGGATATCCCGAGTACCTTGCAAACCGCGTAAACCTGTACTACGCCGAATTTTTGGTTTCGGTGGTTTTAATGGCTGTGATAACGCCCGTATATGTGTTCAATTATAAAATGAACAAGCGGAGCGCGGATATGTTCTACTCCCTGCCCCTCTCCCGCACGAAAATTTTTGCAGTGCATTTTTTGACGGGACTTTTGGGCATTTACGCCGCGGCTACCGTTGCGTATTGGCTGGGATTTGCCGCCATTGCCGCGCGGGTGAGGCGGTTGCATCTTATATACTACCTCTACGCATATCTCGCCCTACCCGTGCCGATATTCACCTGTTACTCCCTTGCCGCATTTTTATTTACCCGGGCAAACACCGTGGAGGACGGCGTGGTGAGCGTTTTGGGCGGGTTCCTTGCGGGAATAGCGCTTATGTACGCCATAGATGACATCACATTCAGATTTTCCTTTTTCTATTCCTTTAATTTGATTTCGTTTACGCCGTTCGGAATTATGCAGGCGCTCGCCCCGCTCTTTGAAGCGGCGTACCTCAAAGACGGCATTGCGTTATGGAGTTTTGCGGGAGGCGTTCCCGGTCCCGCGCTGAACAATATTTTGATACTTTCGGGCGGGATATTATATACCCTGCTTGCAGGCGCGGCAACCGCGTATATGTTATTAACCGAAAAAAACCGCCGCGCCGAGAACTGCGAACAGATTACGGAGAGTTTATTCTGCTATAAAGCATATATTCCATTCTATTTGATTATCATATGCGCCATAGCGACAATAGACTCGGCGGCTTTTGTGTGCATTACCGTGCTTGCGGCTGCAGTGGCTACCATTGCCTGGCGGAGAACTTTTAAAATAGGCGTAAAACACGCCGTGCTGCTGTGCGTGTACATTGCCGTTGCGCTTATTCTTGCCTGCATCTTTTCTATGTTCTAAACAAGGAGAAAATAAATACGTAGCACAATAAAATTGCGGAAAGCGGAAAATATTTGTATATTGACGCGGGCGTGTAAAATAAGTTGACAACGATAAAAATTTTAAATATAATTTTATTTGTTTTGAAAGAGTGCAGGCACGGCTTGCCGAGCTTTTTGTGAACTATTCTAAATAATTACGGCGCAAGGAAAATCACAATTTTCCGCAGCGCGACCCAATTTGCAAACCCTTTTGCCTCAGCGGGGTGAATGCCTGCGATTATATAATCGTGGGCACTTAAAAATCGCAGGCATAGGGGCAGCGCTCCTAAAAATCACGAAAAATTTGAGTGTGCGCAACCACACGAAAATTTTTGTGAAAAACTTAAATAAAGGCGTTGAACGGGACAGACGTGCGCAGATACTCCCCTTAAGAGAGAAAAATCCGTGGGCTGAGAGGTTTTTTACGGGAGTGCGGACGGTATTCACCCACGAGCCGAAGCGTGAAAGGAAACGATTAGCGCTCTCCGCTTAACCTTGGCGTTATAAGGCAATAAGACGTCACCCTGTGGCGTGAATCAGGTGGTACCGCGAAAAATTTTCGCCCTGTGCTTTGCACGGGGCTTTTTATTATAAATATTTAAGGAGAATTTATGGAAATTCACGAGAAAATAAAGGAGATTGAAGCTAAAATTTCCGAAGCGCTTGCGAACGTTAAAATTTCCAGACACTTGCAGGAAGTTAAAATGAAGTTTTTGGGAAAAACGGGCGAAATTTCCGAACTTATGAAAGGAATGCGCGAAGTGCCGCCCGAAAAGAAGCGCGAAGTGGGACAGCTTTTAAACGAGTTGAGAACGCGCGCAGAACAGCGGTTTGACGAGTTGAATTCAAAACTCAAAGAAAAAGAGCTTGAAGAGAGATACGCCGCAGAGACGATTGACGTTACCATGCCCGCCAAAAAGGCGGAGAGCGGCTCCTTCCACCCCAACACTTTAATCCGCAACGAGCTTGTTTCCATATTTTCGGGAATGGGCTTTGAGGTATTCGAAGGACCGGAAATAGAGAACGATTACTATAACTTTACGGCTTTGAACACGCCGAAGGACCACCCTGCAAGAGATATGCAGGATACCTTTTATCTTGCGCCCGACCTGCTTTTGAGGACGCAGACATCGGCGGGGCAGATACGCGTTATGGAAAATAAAAAGCCGCCCATTAAAATTCTTTCCCCGGGGAAGGTTTACAGAAGCGACGACGACGCAACGCACTCCCCTATGTTTTCGCAGATGGAGGGCTTGGTTGTGGACAAGGGCATTACCCTTTGCGACCTTAAGGGAATGTTGGACGAGTTTGCGCGCAAGGTGTTCGGCGAGGGCGTGAAAACGCGGCTGCGCCCCTCCTACTTCCCCTTTACCGAGCCTTCGGTTGAAGTGGACGTGAGCTGCTTTGAATGCGGCGGCAAAGGTTGCAGGCTGTGCAAGGGAACGGGCTGGATTGAGGTTTTGGGCGCAGGTATGGTGAACAGGCGCGTTTTGGAGGGCTGCGGCGTGGACCCCGACGTGTACTCCGGCTTTGCATTCGGCATGGGCATTGAAAGAATTGCGATGCTTAAATACGGCATAAACAATATGAAGCTGCTCTTTGAGGGCGACACGAGATTTTTAAAACAATTTAAGGATTGAGGTAGAATATGAAGGCACCTTTAAGTTGGCTGAAAGATTACGTTGATATAGATATCCCCGCAGAAGAGCTGATGCAAAAGCTGTTTTCGTGCGGGTTCGAGGTTGAAGAACTCATTGAAGTGGGCAAGGATATTTCGGGCGTTGTAGTTGGCGAAGTTGTGGAGTGCGAACCTGTGGAAGGAACGCATTTGCACGTGTGCAAGGTTGACTGCGGAAAGCACGGAGTTTTGCAGATTTGCTGCGGCGCGGACAATGTTAAAAAGGGAATAAAAGCCCCCGTTGCGCTTGTAGGCGCAACCGTTTACGCGACGGGCAAGGACCACGTTACCGTGGAGGGCGTTATGACCATTAAAAAGGGAAAGCTCCGCGGCATAGAGAGCGACGGTATGCTTTGCTCGGGCGTGGAAATAGGCGTGAACGGGGATACGTTTGAGGGCGGAGATTACTGCGGGCTGCTCCTCTTGCCCCGCGAATTTGAAAACGGCGCGGATATAAAGCCTCTCGTAGGGCTAAACGACTATATTTTCGACATAGCGGTTACGGCAAACCGACCCGACTGTCAATCCATTTTGGGTATAGCGCGCGAAGTAGCCGCCGTGCTCGGTAAAAAAGTTAAGGAACCCGACTGCTCCTACACTGCCGTTGCGGGAAAATACGGGGAAATTAAAATTTCGGACCTGGCGCCCGAGCTTTGCCCGAGATATATAGGGCACTATGTTAAGGACGTTAAAATAGGTCCTTCTCCCATGTGGCTGAAAAAGAGGCTGTCCTCGTGCGGGCTGCGCTCCATAAATAATGTTGTGGACATTACGAACTTTATATTGCTTGAAATGGGGCAGCCGATGCATGCCTTTGACTTGAATACGCTCGGGGGTCGGGAGATTGTTGTGCGCAGGGCGCGCGACAAGGAAAAAATAGTTACGCTTGACAACAATGAATTTGAGCTGAATAGCGAAAATCTTGTTATATGCGACGGCGAAAAACCCGTTGCGCTTGCCGGCGTTATGGGCGGGCTTAACAGCGAAATTACCGAAAATACGGGCGAAGTTCTGTTTGAAGCGGCTAAGTTTGCGCGCGACAGCATAAGAAAGACGGCGAGGGCTTTGGGACAGCATACCGATAGCTCGGCGCTGTTTGAAAAAGGCGTGAACGAATATACCACCGAAAAAGCCATGGCAAGGGCTTTGCACCTGATACAGGAATTGAACTGCGGAACCGTTACAGACGTTCATAAGGACGTTAAAACGGAATATTCAAAGCTCGAAAACAAAAAGATGACTGTGAGCGTGGAAAAAATAAACGCGCTGCTGGGGATTACTGTGCCCACCGACAAAATAGTGGAAATTTTGAAGAGCCTGAGCTTTGAAGTGGCTGTGAACGGCGACAGCCTGCAACTTACCGTGCCCCGCTGGCGCGAGGATATAGACCTTTACCCCGATATTGCCGAAGAAATTATAAGATTGTACGGCTACGAACACATCAACGGAACGTTTATGCCCTCGGCTTCGATTACGAACGGCGGTTATTCCCCCGAACAGAAAGCCGAAATGAGGCTTAAACAGGCTCTGTCGGGCAAGGGGCTTTATGAAATTTCAACCTACTCATTCTATTCGCAAAAGGATTTGGATACTCTGCATATTCCCGAAAACGACGGGCGCAGAAACGCAATACGTATTCTGAACCCCATAAGCGAGGAATTATCTATTATGCGCACGACGCTTGCGCCCTCGGTGATGCAGGTGATAGTGAGGAACCTCAGGCGTGGGAATATGGAAGGAAATGTTTACGAGCTTGCAAAAATTTATCTTGCAAAGGAGCTGCCGATAGCCTCGTTCCCCGAAGAGCGCGCAACGCTTGCAATAGGCATGTGGGGAAAGTGCGACTTTTTTGACCTGAAGGGCGCGGTTGAAACGGTTGCTGACGTACTGAACACAAAATTCGAATACGTTCCCTCAAAAAAAGAGTTTTTACACCCCGGAATTACAGCTTCGGTTATATGCGACGGAGTTGAAGTTGGGTATTTGGGAATGGTTTCGCCGCAGATTGCGGGGGAGCTTGCGCTGGACCGCCCGGCGTTTATTGCCGAGCTTGACTACGAGGAGCTTAAAAACCACGCGAAGCCCTTCCGCTACTCTCCCCTCCCCAAATTTGCCGTTGAAACGCGCGACCTTGCGCTTGTTTGCGACAAAAATATAACCTGCGGAGAGATTGAAAAAGCAATTTACGGCGCATGCAAATACGTTACCGACGTAAAGCTGTTTGACGTGTATGCGGGCGGACAGGTTGGCGAAGGTAAAAAGTCGATGGCGTTCACCGTTACGTTTACCCCGAAGGACGAGGAAATTTCCACGCGCATAGACGGATTTGTTAAAAAGATATTGGGCAACCTTAAATATAATCTGGAAATCGATCTGAGATAAATTTATAACCTGTGAGCAGTGGACAAAGATAGTTGTTTTTAAAGCGCCGACCGCGTTGAATGCGGTCGGTGCTTTGTTTTACGGGACGAGCGCGGAGTCCGAATTGATTATGCCGGCTTGCAGGTATGTGTTGGGAATTTTGCCGGCAATTACGCTTTCACATATGAGCACTTCTGTTGTCGACGCAAGGTTGGTTGACTTTGACGGCATGATTATTGAGATATCGGAGACGATTTCGAGATACAGGGAATGGAGAGTCTGGTTTATGCCCGCGTCCCTGAATTTTGAAACGAAGCGGCACTCTACATTGGAAATGGGTATGATTTTGATATTGATGGGCTGCCCGAAGCCTGCAAGCGCCTCTATGCCCGTGAGTGCGCCGAGCGGCACCATTATCCCCTCCGCGCTCATTCTGTTTAGGTTCTCCTGCGACAGATACGCCGTATCCCTGGCAATTCTGTTGATTTTGAGGCTGTCGGTAGTGATGGACGTGACGTTGCCGGCTTCGTCGCGCTCTATGGTAATCAAATCCTCATAGCGGACGGCGTCGTTTAAAGTGTAATATATGGCGTCGTTTACAGCTACGGTGGTTATAGAGCGGATTGTGGCTTCGCTTATGGATATCAAAACGCGGGTAACATTTTTTTGAAAATATACCAGCACGCAGACTACCAAAAGTAAAATTATTGCCACGAGCACCTTGAAACGGCGGAATTTTTTGTTTTTGATTTTGTGGTTACGGTTGCGCGACATACAATATTGTATGGCTTTTAAACCTTTTTTAAAACGGAAAGGATTGTTATAACATTTTTGTTGTTTTAAACGGTTTTACGATATGCGCCCGCAGGCTTTGCCTGCGGGCGCGGTTTGTGTTGCGGAGTTAACCCTTATATTTTTTTACGTAAATTGCCGTGCTTATCGTCGCAAATATGAGCGTTACAACCGATAGGGCGATAAGAATGTACCACAGGATATCCCAGTTGAATCCGTCTGCCGTTTGTATGGGTTCGTCGGGAGTATCGGGCTTATCCGGTTGATCGGGCTGGTCCGGTTTATCCGGCTGGTCGGGATTATCGGGATTATCGGGGTTGTCGGGATTGTCGGGCTGGTCCGGTTTATCCGGCTGGTCGGGATTATCGGGATTATCGGGGTTATCGGGGTTGTCGGGATTGTCAGGGTCTACGGGAGGTGCCGAAGGAGCTGTGATTGTGAACGCTTTTTCGGTTTCACCACTCAACTCGTAGTTGCGCGAGTTGACAAGCTCCACCTTAACAGTGTACTCACCTGCCGCAACCGGCGTGCCCTGTATATCTTTGCCGTCCTTGGTATAGATTACGCGTACGAGATTATCATAGTCGCCGTTCATACCGTTATACGGAGTATGGGGTGCGCCGTCCTGCTCGAACGAGGTGGAATCGCCCCAATTGACGGTGATGGGCTTTTTGGTGATTACCACGGTTATGCCATCTACCGTGACGCCTTTATAATTTTCCGTTTCGGGAACGCTTACTACTACTGCGTACAAGCCTGCGTTAACCGGTTCGATGGTATAGCCGTTATAGGTTACCCTTACGGGCAGCGTTGCGTCGGAGACGTGCACCGTTATGGGATGGCTTTCGCCGTCGTAAACCACTGCCTCAGCCTCGTCTACCGAAACCTGAGGGATTGCCTTTTGAATGGTGAACGTAAATCTTAAATCCACAGAGCTGCCGTCCGCCCACTCGGTGTTCCGCTTATCCGAAAGTACTACCCTCACCGTTTGCGAACCGGCTTTTGTGCGGGTTGCGTTGAGTACGGTGTAGTTGGAGCTTTCTGCTATTGCGTAGGTCTTTTCGGTGCCGTCGTATACGTACGTGGCGCTGTCCGCTGCGGGCTTTTCCACACTCTTTTTATCGATTATAAACTCTATACGCGTATCCCTGCCCGTGGTAAACGTGAAGTTTTGGGAGTTGAGCGTTACGGTGTAGGTATATTTGCCAACGCCGACCGCTTCCTCGCCGCTCAATGTGTAGTCGCTTTCGGACAGGTCACCGCCGCTCCAGCTTAAACGGAGTTCGGGAACGTGCGCGTTGCCATCGTAAACTACGTGGGCGACTTCGCCTACGCTCACCGTTGCAGCCTGTATGTAGAGCGTTGCGGTGGTTGTGGAGCCTCTTGTGAAAGTAAAGTTATTGTTGAGAAGTTTTACTGTGTATACATACGTGCCCACGTTGACTGCGTTGGCGGGACCGCTTACGGTGTAATCCGTGCCCTCCCGCAGCGCGCCGCCGGACCACGTAAGGCTTATGGCGGGCGCGGAGTATGCTTCGCCACTATAAACTACTCGCTTGATTGCGTTTCCTGCGCTTACCTGCGCGGGAGTTACCGTTACAGTGTACGATGTGTTCAAGCCGCTGCCGAAGATATAGTCGGAAGGTTTTACAATATCAAAAGTGTACACGCCTATGTTGCTGCCCGTTTTGCCCGTTACCTGAAGTTCAACCCTTTCTCCGTTTGAAAGCACCGCAACAGCCGTGAGCTTTGCAAAGTCGGTTCCCGTGTAGGTAACCGTTGACATGCCACTCCACTGTATGCTCATTACGATGTTGCCCGTTACCGTGATTTCAGTTACGGTGAATACGCCGTCAGTTGCACCGACGATTGCATAGTTGGTTTTATACTCTTCGGCGAGCTGCGCGGTTATTACGTAGTGACCGTTGGCGGTGATGTTATCAACGGGAATGCCGTTGAAGAGAACAGTGTAGTTAATAACGGGTTGGGCGGGGGTTGACGAAATTCCGGACATTACTGTTTGCAGGAAGTTTTCGCCGCTGTAAGTGAACTGCGTTTCGCCGTTATATTCAACAACTACCTGCGCCGGAGTTATTTGTCCGCTTATTGTGATTTTTGTTACAGCCGCGGAACTGCCGTTCGTCTCTGCGAGATAGTAGTTTTCGCTGTGAAGCTCTACGGTGAGAGTTACCGTTCTGCTGCCGACATTTGCGCTGTCAAACAGGGCTTCGGTTACGGTGTAGCCGACTTGCTCGTATCCGCCGTTTACGGGAACGCCCTGTAAAACGCCCGATACGTGGCTGAGAGTGCCGAGCGCGTTCCTTTGACCGTTGTAGACCATTCCCGCGGAAGTTATGCCGAGAGCGTTTACATCGAGCCTGTAAGGAGTGATTTTTGCGTTTCCGAGTTTATACGAACTTATGCCGAGAACATAGTTGGTCTGCACAGAAGCAAACTCCACAGTCACCGTTATGGGGTTGGATACGCCCGCCGCGTTGACGTTTTTGCTTGCATAGCTTGTCGCAACGGACAGTTCCACGGTTTGGTTGAAGAGCCTTAACGGACGGACGGCAATCATTGCCGAAGCAGTGCCGTCGTACACTTTTGTCTCTGTTACCGTGATTGCGTCCTTTATCATTTCTTCAGTTACGGTAAATGCGGCAATTTCGAGTCCGACTGAAACGGTTGCTCCATTTTCGAATACGAAGTTTGTATCGGGAAGCTCTGCCTGAACGGTATACTTGCCTACGTTTTGAACCTGAACGGTTTTGTTGACTGAACCGCCGCTCCAAGTCATAGTTGCGGTTACGGTATGCGGATTGCCGTCGTACGTATAATTTTTGGGAACCGCGCCGTTGTCAAACGTCCACTCCACTGTTAGCTCGGCGGGAAGTATTTGCAGATGAACTTCAAGCCTGCCGTTTGCATCCACCCTGTCTGCAAGGCTTGCGGGCCAACCGAGGTTAGGATCCTTTATGGTGATGTAAGCCGTATGATAGCCGTAGGCGCCGTCGGGAAGAATTTTGACCGTTCTGAAATCGTCGCCCGACTTGTGCTCGCCGTAGAATACGTTGCTTTCGGCAGCGGAGGCAAAATAGTGCTGTTCTCTGCCCGTATATACGGCGGTGCGGTCATCTCCGAAACCGGTAAATGCGCTGAGGTCTATCTCCTTCTGCGCTATTGTGAGATTGACAACATAGCAGGGCTTTATGTAATTTTTGCCGTTCAGCTCCTCAGTTATGGAAGCGGTGAAATTGGAAATTTTGTAGTTGTTGTTCTGGTTTTCTTCGGAGTTCCAATGGTTGAAGGTGAATCTCCACGCGTAGCTGCCGGCAGCGGAGACGGACATAGGCGAGCCGGTGCCTATGGCGCCATGCCCCAAGGGATTCAGGCAATCGGGATCGGTTGCCGTGTTGTAGTACGCGTAGCGGATATCGATAATATCAGATTCTATGCCGCCCTTAATTTGGAAAAACAAGTCGGAACTTGAAACTGACGGGTCGTAAATCCACGAAATATTATTGTCGTGTATGGTTATTTTGTCGGTCTTGGACGTTGTGAAGCCGAAAGTGAGTTCCTTTTGCTTTACGGTTACGTGGAAGATGCCCCTGTATTCGCCGTAGTTGGGCGCTTTGAAGCTGAACTGTACGGTGTAGGAGTCCTCCTCGTATTTGTAGTTGCCGTCCGACGCCACTTCCTTTAACTTAACGTTTACGGGCGCGCCCGCAACACCGCCGAACAGGGCTTTTGAAACGTAGTTTTCGGTTTCGGGCGAAGAGAACAGAATATTTTCTTCACCGTAAGCATACAAGACGTCATACTTTGAATCTCTCCAGACGCCGTTTGCAACGCTGTTGCGGATACTTGCGGGATTGATGGATCCCGTTATTTCGGAGAACTTTTCGGGAAGTTTAAGCTTGCCGTCATACTCGCCTGAATACTCTTTTACGGTTATTTGACCGATTGCGGCGTTGCCAACTCCTATAATATAGGGGATATCTGTTTTGGGATATGCCCTGCCGTCTACCGTGCAAGAGGCGACGTGCAGCGTGAGAGAATAGAAGCCTGCGGGAGTTGCGGCGTTGAGATACTTTGCAAGTTCGTCTGTGCCGTATTTAATGGATTCTATTGTAACAGCTATTGCGGGCGACGTGCCGTCCGGTAACCTCAACAGCGTGAGCGTGTAGGCGGAGTTTTCGCCTGCCGCCTTGTTCATCAGCTTGGGTTCGGTTATTGTCACACTGTCGCCGAAAATCCAGTCGAACCCTGTTTCTTCAACAAGCCCCTCGCCGTTTACCTTGATATCGTTGTCGGCGTCAACGCCGTTTTCAAGCCTTACAAGGTACCACGCCTTTGTGATTACGAGGTTGCCGTCTTCATCGAATGTAAACGATTCGTGGTTCATTTCGGAGGCGGCATAGTCGGGATTGCCCTCCGCGTCCTGTAGCCAACCGAAGTTTTTGTTGAGAACGAGAACCGCCGTTGCCGTATAGCTGTAGACATTTTCCTGCTGCACGTTGCCGGAGTAGTCCTTGTCGACAAACGCAACTGTTCCGTTCAATGAGAAGAAGGTTTTGTTTAGCGTTACCTGCGCTGCGCCCGTATCCCTTATCCATGCAAACGCATTGTTTGCGGTTACTTCCCGTCCGTCCACGCTGAACGTGCCGTCGGCAAGAAGATTTCTGTTGCCGTTTCCGCTGTTTATCCATGCGTTTGAAATGGAAGCAGAAAGCTCATCCTCGCTGATTTGGTAAGGGGTGATTTTTACGGTGAAGCGGTCGGTGCCCGACTTGATTGTGTGGTTTAGGAGCTTGCTCAGGTCGGGAGTTACAACGATTGTGTATTCTCCCGCTTCGGTTATATCCTTTCCGCCGTTTTCAAGCGAAAGCGTAGCGTAGTCCGAAATATTGCGTTCCACGCCCGTGCCCGAAACAAACGTTGCGCCGTAACCGCCGAAGTAATTGCCGCCGTTAAATTTCTGCTCGTCGGTAAAGCCCTCGATTTCCCTTACGGCAGCGCCCGTATAGCGCCATTTGAGAGATACTTCAAGCTTGGATATGGATATTTTTGCGGTGGTTTGCGTGAAGTCGGCATAATTCCATATACCGTTTTGGGAACTGAACGAGGTGTTCGTGTTGGTGTAGTTTGCTCTGAGACGAGCTATATCGTCATCCGTGGAATGTTCCAACAGTGTGTCGGTATTGGCGATATTTGCTTCGAGATAGAGCGAACCGCCTTTGCTATATTCCCCCGCCGTGCTCAACGAGGTTGCAAACATAAACGTGATGATTGCGCCGTCGCCGATATCAGTGCCGGTATAACCGCCGTAGAAGCCTTCGATTGTTAAGCCGTATGCGTTAGCGGAAGTTAACGGCAGATAGAAATATGCATGTGTGCCGCCCATACCTACGCCGCCGACGCCGTCGCTGAGGTGTTCGCCAGACTGCAAATCACCGTTCGCGTCGACCTTGGGAACCTTGGAGAGAGGGGAATTGGTTATGGCTATAGTTTTTATTTTGCCGTTATATTTCAGATATTCGGCAAGTTCCTCTTGTAAAGCTGCGTCAAGCTTGCTTAAATCAAGCGTGCCGCTCACCTTTATTGTGGCGGGCGTGATTGCGCTCGTGCCCATTGTTTCAACAAAGGTGTTTACAACGTAGTTTCCTGCCTGCGCGCCGGAGAGCGTTACGGAGGCGATATTAAGGGTTTTACCCGTGTCGGAATCATTATCCACGTCGCAGGTTACAAAAGTACCCTCGGCGGAAGCTATTTTTACTTCGTCTCCTGCGTAAATGTCGCCCGTGGCAAATACGGCTTTATCCACCTTTATTCCGCCTTTTTCTATTGCGGTAGTGCCGTCGTAAACCTTTTGGGCATACAGACCGGAAACGGTTACGGATTTCTTTTGGACGTTAACCGTGAAAGTGGTGGCTATGCCGCTTTTAAATGTAAAGTTAGCGTTTGCCGTGGCGGTGAACGTGTAGCCATCAGCCGTTACGTCCTTATAACTGCCGCTACTTCCTCCGCTGACGGTGAGCGTTTCCGTTGCGGGTTTGCCGCCGTTATTCCAGTTACCTATGGCAATGACTTTATGCGCCGAACCGTCGTAAACGGGGTTGATTGTAAGCTCATTGTTGGTATTATCGCGATACCAGCTTACGGATGTTATTGTGGCTTGGGCAATAGTTAATGTATATGACCCTATCTCTTTATAGTTTGTTGCGCCGTAGATTATGGATATTTTGATGTCGTACACGCCTGCATCGATAGGCTCTGTAACCTCTTTGCCGTCGAGAGTGTAGGTCACGTTTATATTAAGCTTGCCGCTTACGCCCGTAACCGTTACGGTGGCATACTGAGGGCTGCCGGTGTAAGTTGTATTTTCACCGGATATCTCGACTTCGGCTTCAGCCTTGTTGACCTTGCCGAAAGCCTTGTAAGGCAGTTCGGCAACAGTGTAGTTGACTGCCTCTTGACCCGTGAGCGTTACGGAAGATATTGTAACTTCTACGGACTCGCCCGCGTTTGCATTGGTATACTCTGCATCGTAACCGGCTACTTCCACTTTACCGGCATCACTACCTTTATAGCCTTCGAACGTGAAAGCGATTATTGCGTCGTCTGTTTGGGCGTTGTAAGTTTTATCCTTAACTTCGGCTGTGGCTATGGTAAGCTCAGCCTTGTTGACTGTTAAACTAAACTTGTACTCACTATCCTTGAAGTTGCCTGATTCATCGGTTGCGGTAAATTGATAAGATTTAGCGTTTCTGTAAACCAAATCCGCAGAAGTTATTGCAACGCTGTATGAACCAACGGAGAGAACCAAAGTTACCTTATGCTCCGCGCCGTCGTATGTGAGACTACTGCTAAGCTCTGTGCCCGGCTTGCTTTCGGAATCATAGTCCGCGTACCAAGTGGCGGTTGCCTCTGCCTGGGTAATTTCAAAGGTCTGCTCTGCATTGTCAAGCGTGTAGTTGTTGTCCGAAATGGTTGCGGTTATAGGGTATCTGCCGACGTTAACAGCCTGACCGCCCTTATCAAGAGCAACCGTAAGGGTCACCGTTTCGCCTGCGACGACGCCGTTTTCGGTTGTGGCGGTTGCAGTAGGCAAGGTCTGCGCATAGCCCGTGAAGGTTGCCGTTAAAGACGACCATTTTACGGATATAGATTTAGGCGAAATAGAAACTCCATTGGATATAGTCCAACTTATGGCTTTGTCTGAAACTACGGTATAATTTGTTCCGCCAACAAATTTATAGTTGGCGTTGGAGATTGTAAGATTGACGGTAATTGAGTTTGCGGAATCTACGTTCTTGGAGTTAAAGTTCGCGGTTAAGGCGCACTTCACTGCTTCGCCCGTAATCCATGCAATGGTATGGCTTCCGCTGCTAACAACCGCGGCTGTGGAACCGTCGTATTCTTTGGTTGTTTCCACCCAAGCGTTCGCCTCTACAAATTTATCAAAAGTTATTTCATATTCGGAAATAGTAAATTGCTTTTCCGAATCTGAAAGCGTGTAGTTTGTGTCGGCAATTGAAGCTTGTGCAACGTATTTGCCCACATTCTTGGGCTTTTCGGTTAGTTCAAAGGACGAATCAGCTTCGGTTTTGTACTTAACGCTGAGAATTAAGGATTTGCCGCCCTTATCGGTGGCTGTGGGGGTGGGCGCCTGTGCTGTGCCGTTGTAGGTAAAGGACGAGCCGTCCCACTCGACGGTAACGCTTTGAGGAGTGATTGTGAAGGCGCCCGACACTGTTACAAGCTCGAAATTGGAATTGCTGAGCGTTACAACCAAAACTTTGTCACCTGCATCCTTGCCGAAATGATAAGTTCCAGCGTTGATTGCAGAGCCAATTGAAAGCGATTCGGCTTTAAGTTCGGAAAGAACGCTTGCATTTAAGGAATTTGCGCTGTTGGCTGTGAAAGTTGGCGTAACAACGGGGGTTATTTCCTCGCCGGTGTAGGTAGCGTTGGTTGCGGTGAGTGCAACGTCAACCTTAGCCTTGGAAATGGTTGCGGTGAGCGATGAATCGTAAACCAAAACGTAGTTGAAATCGTCGTCGCCGTCGAGAGCTATGGACGAAATAGTTACGCGCATTCCGTCGCCTGCGTTTTGATTGTCGAACTCCGCGGTTATTTTGTCCAAAGTAACGTTGTCGCCCGCTTCAATATCAGAAGAATTGAGTTGACCGGTTACGGTTGCCGACGTCGTGCCGTCGTAGACTTTACTTTCAGCCGTAAGATTTGTTAAGTGCAGTTCTTTTTGGACGACTACTATCTTTACAAGAAGATTATTGCCCTCGATTGTGACGTAATCGGCGACTTCGGAGGGAACGTTGGTCTTTATCCATGCGTAGTCCCCCTCGGAATTAAAGGTAAACGTGTACGTATACGTGCCCGCGCACTTTATTTCCGGCAAGTCTGCAGAGGAGCCGTCGGGCTTGGTGTAGGTTACAACATAATTTTTGCCGTCCGTTTCCTTTAAAAGCGGTTTTGTTTCTTCGGGAATGGTTATTGCATCGTCATAAGTATAAGATTCAGAGCCGTAAGTGAAGCCCTGTACGCCGTAGGGAGCATTTACGTTGGTAAGACCCACGGTCAACCGTATTTGGGTTGAAACGGGATAGAAACCGCCGCCCTCGCCCGCGGTTTTGGACGTGTTGCCAAAACGGTAGTTGCGGTAGGCGCTGCTGTTGAGCGTCAAAGTTGCAAGATACGTGCCCTTTGCGGAAGGAATGCCGTCTGACGTTAAGGTTCCGTTACCACCCTCCACACTATACGTTACGGTGTAGAGAGCGTTGTTTATGAAGCTGCTGGAAAGGGTAGCCCTGCCGTTTTTAAGGGTTACGCTGTCGGTATAGCTGTCAAAATCTATTACCGCCTTTTCAACGGTCAGCTTTACGGTGCGGACGCCTGTTGTATCCCTGCTGTCGAGCGGATTACCGCTTGCATCTTGTTTCCAGCCGTAGGGATTGGTCCCTATGGGATCGGGCAGGGTGAAGGTTATTACATATTCGCCGGCTTTCCGTATGGTCGAAGTGTCGTTAGGGTCCATATTTTCGGTTTTCCTTGAATATGTTCCGTCCTCATAGCTGTCGTAGCTGACTTGGGAAACGTAGCGGTGGTCGGGATGGGTGAGAAGCGTGTTGTAATCGATATAAGTTGAAGTGTTTACGGAAGTTACTTTTTCATCGTAAACGGGATTGCCGACGGAATCCTTTAAAACGGGGTTATCGAAACCGAGGTCCTCTGTGTTCCAGATAACAAGCTCGGTTATGGCGCAATCGTCTTTGCCGGATTCGGGAGTGCGCCATGCATAGTTGTTGGGAGCCGTGAGCTTTACTTCTACGTCGTACGTGCCTGTGCCAAAGGAGGTCTGAGGGGTGAAATCAGCGCTTTCGTCGCCGCTCTTTCTGTAGCCGGAAACTTCCCACGTGCCGTCGGAAGCGGGGATATATTCAAATTCTCCGCTCTTGGCTCCGTCGGACAGGAACTGGTTTTGGGCGGGAGGCGTGTCGAGCATTTTTTGGGTTATATTTACGGTGACTGTGAACTCTGCGGAAAGGTCAGCCATTACCGTGCAGCCGCAGCCCGTGGAGCCGCCTGCCCACGAGTATTTTTCGGCGGGCTTGAAACTTATGGTATATTTGCCCGCATTGAGTATGGAATTGGGCAGGCGCGAAGGCGTTTCGCCTTTGGAATCGATGTAGCTTGTTATTTCCATCTGCATGCTGTGGCTTTGATAGCCATAGAACAGATCGCCGAATTTATAGCCCTGCGTGCGATACTCCGCACTGAATGTGGTTCCGCTTGCCTTGCCTATGCCGAGGTCGGTAGTCCACGAGGGCAGACTGATTGCGGGAGCGTCGGATATTATAAGCTTGCAGGTTACATAAGTACTTTCATTATTTACGCCCGAGATATTGCTGCCTACTTTTTCATAATAAGCCTCGTCGCCCTCTGTTACAGCCGCGTTGCCCTCGGCAACCCATTGCAGGTTGTTTTTATCCAACAGCTCCAAAGCTACCCAATATGTGCCTCTCTGATAGGGTTGAACTTCGGGATCGGAGTCGAGATAGCCAAGTTCACCTATGGGCTGTTCGCTATTGTCCCCTGCCACTTCTATTTTTTTGGAATATTTTACTACCCTGTAGTAGGCGTTATTTTCAAAAATATTTACTTCGGCGCCGTTTGCCTCGGTGAACAGAACCTGCTGCTCGCCGGGAATTGGAATTTCGCGCTTGAGTATGTTGAGTGTGAACTTGTAGGAATCGCCCTCGGCCGAGGCAAGGCTCGCCCCGGCGGCGGAAGAGCCGCTCTGCGCGACGGGCAAGCCGTTATAAGTGCCGGTCCATTCAAGACCATCCTTTACCGTAAGCGTTATGGTGTAAACGCCGGCATTATAGGGATAAGCATACGACCCGTTATTTTCAATTCCCTCGGCGGGGTGATATTCATAGGTTGCGGACATACGGTTTTCGTCGTAGCCGGCAAAAATTCTTGAATACTTGAAGCCGTCAAAGTCGAACACCGCCGTTATTTCGGGATATTCCTTTTCGCCGTCGGGCGTGCGCGTGCCTATGGGCTGGAAGCCGGGAACGGGCACGGTGTTGGAATTTATCTGGTCTGTGGTGCCTTTAACGGTCAACGTTACAGAGCCGGGCAGACGGCGCCCGTTTGCAACGTAGTCGTTTTTTTGGCGGGAGCTTACCAAAGGACGACCTGCGCTCTTATTCCATTTATCCACGTCGTCGGACGATGAATTTGTGAAAATACCCGAGGAAATATGTTCGTCTGCGGTAACCGTTGTCTGCTCAAGCTTGCGCTGACTGTATGTGACGTCGCCGGAGGGCGCGGATTTGGGTCCGTTTAAAACTTGTTGCAAATCGGACTGAGCAAGGATATAAGTTACGCCAACCTTGTTGCCCGTAATAAAGTCTTTAAAGTTATCTTCGGAAGTTATTGCGGTTTCGCCGTATTGTGCTTTTGAGAACCCTTGCTCCGCAAGTATCTCCTGCCAAGTTTTGAGGTCATAGTTAAGTCCGTTTTTGACGAAGAACTTACTGTCGGAAGACTGGTTATAAAGAACGGTTACGGACTTTTCGGTATACGTATCACCTTCGGCAACGGTGCGGAACACTATTTCAACCTCGTAGGTCAACTTGGAACGATAGTCGTAGGAAATGCCGACTAAGCTCAACTTATCAATGTCTGAATTGAAGTTGCTCTCTTTTCTGTCGAACAGCTGACCTCTTTCACCTTCCGTAGGGCTGCCTGCAGTGATTTTAAGCAGGTCGTCGTAAGTTTGATATGAGGGTGCAATAAGCTTGAAATCCTTGTTTTTGTAGCCAACCCGGAAGTTCTCGTTGCCAATGTCAACGTCGTCGGCTTCTTTGCCCGCATTACCTATGCGGAAATCCTTATATTCGCCGAATACGGCGTGACCGTACTCCGCAGACACGGGCAAATATACGGTTGTCAAGTTTTCGGAGTAACGGAAAGCATATTCCTCGATTTTGGAAATTCTATCGGGAATTACAACTGTCTTTATGCTGGTTGCGGTGAACGCCGAACTGCCTATTATGGTGGTTGCGGCGTAGTCAAAGGTAAATTCTTGCAGCGATTTACCGTCGGCGCCCTTTAATTGAGGGGGAACATAGACGAGTTTTTGATATTCAACGAATTGGTCTTGTACGGTAAATTTCGGCTGATCGTACGTAAGTTTTCTGTCAATGCCTTTAATTACATTTATACGGCAAGTTGCGGTCAAACCGTTGTAGGTTGCCGTTAACGTGTAGGAACCTTCTTCGCCCGCAGTTAAAACGATAAGTTTGCCTTTTGTGGGAGACAGCAAACCTTCCACCGTCTTGCCGTCTTTTTCGATTTTCCACTCTATATTATTAAGCATTTCCGAAAGATTTTCGGGTACGGTGGAAGAAGGGAACAAAAGTTCCGCAGTAAATTCGGTTGCGCGGTTTTTTTCTATGACTGCTATTACTTTGTTTAAACGCAGCGCGACAGGCACATTGGGGTCCACTACATTTACCGTTACTGTGGTTGTATAACCCGACAAAGATATTGAAAGCGTATCTTTGCCGACACTTTCTGCCTTTAAAGTTACCGTAACGGAATTTGACCCGGCATTGTATTGTTGTTCTTCTACACTAACCGAATCGGCTCCACTAATTGTAAGCGGCGCATTTCCGTCGGCGGCAGCAAGCGCCTCTATTGCCTTGCCCGTAGCGGTTACGGTTATTTGTGCCGTTTCGTTCAAATATATTGTTACGTTTGAAGGATTAGCCGTTATGTTGTCGGATATAACTTTTTTTACCATTAAGCCTAAGACATATATTTCCGACATACCGTTTATAACGTATGTATTTTTTGCCTTTAAAACATAATCGTCGCTACCGCTTTTTAATGTATAGGAATAGGCATTATAAGTTTTATCATTTTTAGTGTCAGCAATTTCGTCCGTTGATGCAAGTTGCTCACCTCCGCTATGCAGCGTAAATTTTCTATTACTACCGCCGGCAGCAGCAACAATAGATAAAATTATATCACTATCGCCTACTTCAATTTCAAAAGCCTTTTCATTGTTACTATCGGTTTTGTAGGAATATTGATGTAATATAATATCCTTTTCTTCACTATAATGATAATCTTTATACTTATTTGCGCTAAGAGCTTTTGTTATTGATTTAATTATATTATCATCTTTTGACCCCTTTGCATAACTATCTTCATTTTCCCCAAACCATAAAACCATATCGGCTTCTTGCATAGTCAGCCCATTGCTCTGCTCGTCTGAGGCGGCACGAGTAAGAGCGTTGTTGGAAACGGCAGATACTGCCGAAGCGAAAGCCGTGATTTTGATTTGTTCGATTTTTATTCCGCTACCCTGCGAATACAAATAATATGTACCTTGTGAAAGCGTGGTTTCGCCTGCATTTATGTACACGTCAATGCCGGCGCCATTTTTTGACGTGTTAACTTTTAATGTATATTTGGCAGTTGTATTTGTACCGTCGCTGAGCAGCAAGTATCTTGATTCGTTATCCTTGCCCCCATATGCCGCAACATTAATTGTAGCAGATTGGTTAAGCTCAAAAATAACGCAACGGAAGTCGGTTGAGCCACTACCTTTTAAATCAATATCGCTTGAATTTACGTCAATTCCATTACTGCCTGCAAGCAAGTAGACGGTTGCAATATCCGTTTTGGATATTACGCGCTTTATGCTATCGCTGTAAGATACCGAAGAAGAAGATTGAGGAGTTATTGTTACGGAAGATGCGGAGGTTTCAGTTTTAAACGAACCCTCTATAGACTCTTGAGGAGCGGGAGGCTCGGTTGCGTCTGCGTAGGGGTTTGAATCGCCATCCCAATTTTCTTTATTGTTCCAAAAAGCGTCGTTGCCGAGTTTGTTGCCCGTGCGGGTGACATAATCCCACACGAGATATTTGCGGTAGCCGGCGATATCATAATAGCTGTAGCGATAGTCGGCGGTGTAGATTGCGCCGTTGTCGCCCTTTACGTAGAATACGGGAACGTTGGAGTTGTTTTCCTTGGAGATTTCCATTTCGGCAACGCCGTTGTCACCCTGGAATGCGCGGACGCCGTCAGCAAGAAGCACGCCCGCGGAGAGAGTTATGGTCTTTAAATTGCTGTAACGCTGGAAGGCAAGGCCGTAAATTGAAAGAACGGAAGTTCTGCCCGTTGCAAAATGCAGACCCGTAAGAAGCGAAGTGCTGCTATCGGAGGTACGGAAAGTATCCTCTATTTTTATTGTGTCGTTCTTTTCATAGGGACTGAAAAAGCGGGTTACGCCAGAGGAAATGACCATATTTCTGAGATTGCCGCCGTTTTGAGCCTCGGACCTGACTTGTTTGTCTATAAGAAGCTCTACGTTGGAGAAAAGCTCGTTGTCGTCCATTGTGCCGTCATTGTTTTGGTCGTACCACATGGGCGAGGGCACAATAAAATCAGCTTTAAGTTGGGAAAGGTCTATATCGTAGACGGTGGCGGTTACGCCGTCGTTGGCGCCGAGCATTTTTGCCCACGTTTTTCTGGCGTCATCGTCCTCGCTATTTTCGTTAACGACCATATTGGACAGAGGTTCCCCGGTATCATAGTTGGCAAGCTTGAAAATGCCGTTCGGAGTAGCCTGCCAAAATACCGTTGCGGGAGTATGTACGTCGGTTATGCGGAGGGTTATTACGCCGTTTTCTTCATAATAATCATCTTCAAAGGCGCCCTCTTGCACGTAGTCCACCCTTGCGCCTTCGGAGATAGCGCCGTGGGCGTTTTTGAGAGTTTCGGGAATTTCCAGACGGACGTTGAAAGTGATTGTGCCTTGGGGATTTTGCGAGCCGCCTTTTTTATATTTGCTTACGAAAGATTCCGTCAGCCCGGTGACAACTACCTTGCTGCCGACTTTGGAATACTCGAAGTCGTTTTCATACGCCACTACGCTTTGGGAAGCCGCATTGGTTTCGGCGGCAAAAGCGATGGGAGCCTGCGCAAAAAAGAGCACAAGCCCGAGCGTGAGGCATATTGCCATTACCGTGCTGAGAATGGCTACGCCGATTTTTTTATAGTTTACAAACATATAATTTCCCCCTACGCACGCGTGTGAAACATTATTTTAAACACAAGGGTGCATAAATACAGATATGTTATAGCACCGAATTTTGTCAATGTCAATAATTTTCCAAAAATTTGCAATCCCGTGACAAATTATAAAATAATTTAGAAAATGTTAAACATTTTTTGTGAATTTTGAATTTTGTTAAAAATTTTCCGTGAATATGGCGTATTTTTTTGTGAAACAAATAGTTGAATTGTTAATTAACAATCCGCAGTGAAAAAATTGTGAAATTTTGTTGTGACGGGGAATTGTGAATGATAAAAACTTTTTTAAAAAATTTTTTTGAGGAACGGGAAAGCCGCCGCGGCGCAATGCCGCGGCGGCGAAATAATCGATATAAGCGAAAAAAATTCAGTTGCGCTTGGTGCGCGATTTGAAGATGAGAGCCATTATAAAGGCAAACACGACGGCTGCCGTTACACCTGCGCTTGCGGCGGTTAAAGAGCCTGTGACGGCATAGAAAAAGCCCCTCTCCGCCCCCTTCATGGCGCCGTTGGCGAGAAGGTAGCCGAAGCCGGATATGGGAACGGTTGCGCCTGCTCCCGCAAACTCGACCAGCGGCTGATAGAGCCCCAAAGCCGTTAAAACAACACCGGCAAGCATAAAATAGACCAAAATTTTGCCTGCGGTGAGGTCGGTGAAGTTGATTATTATCTGCGCTATAAGGCAGATGCCGCCGCCCACGGCGAAGGCTTTGAGATATTGCAGAAAAATTGCCAATAGTTCGGCTTGCATAGTTTACACCTCGAGTTGGACGGCGTGGCTTATGCAGGGAATGGATTCGCCCTGCCCCGAAGAAACGGTGGACAACAGCGCGCCCGTCGCCGCAAACAGCACGCGTTTATACAGACCCGCGTCCATTTTTGTGAGGACGTAGGCGTTGAGGACGGTTGCAGAGCAGCCTGCCCCGCTGCCGCCCTGAAATTCACTTTCTATAACCTTGTACACTATCTCCCCGCAGTCAACGTGGCGGGAAGAAACGTCGTAGCCCTTCTCCCACGTTAAATCCTTTAATATGCGGCTGCCGAGGGCGCCCAAATCGCCCGTGAGAATAAGGTCGTAATCCTCGGGCGCGGTGCCCGTGTCCACAAAGTGGGAAACGATGGTTTTTGCGGCTGCCGGAGCCATTGCCGCGCCCATGTTGTTGACATCGGTTACGCCGTAATCGCAAACCGTACCCATGGTGCCGTTTACTACCTTTACGCCCTTTTGCCCGCTGCCAAGCACAAGCCCGCCGGCGCCCGTGACCGTCCACTGCGCCTGCGGGGGGCGCGTGCAGCCAAGCTCCAAGGGATATCTGTATTGCCTCTCAGCCGAAGCAAAGTGGCTGCCCGTAGCGCAGACCGCCGTTTTTACATAGCCGCCGTCGACGAGAGCCGAACCCAAGAGAATACTTTCGCTCATGGTTGAACAAGCCGAGTACAAACCTAAAAAGGGGAATGTGAAGTCACGCGCGGCAAAGCTCGCGGAAATTATCTGGTTGAGCAGGTCACCCGAAAGAAGTACGTCTATGCCGCTTTCGCCGAGGCGGCTCTTTTTGATTGCAAGGGAAATTGCCGCGGAGAGCATTTTACATTCGGCTTTTTCATAGGTCGACTCGCCGTACATATCGTCCTCTAAAGTGACGTCGGCATATTTGCCGAGAATACCCTCCGTTTCCTTGGAACCGCAGATTGCGGCATGGGAGAGTATGCGCGGCGGATTTTTAAAGAAAATGGTGTTGCCTTTTTTCATATAAAAAAATATATAAGTCCCACTATAACGCCGGAAAAAACCCCGAAAACTATGATTGCGCCCGCAACGGTGAACATTTTTGCAGCCATACCGTAGATCCAGCCCTCGGTTTTGAACTCGATTGCCGGGGACGTTACGGAGTTTGCAAAGCCCGTGATGGGGACGATGGAGCCTGCGCCGGCATAGCGCCCGATGCGGTCGTAGACGCCGAAGCCTGTCAAAAGACAGCCGAGGAATATCAATATTACCGAAGTAGAGCCGGCAAGCTCGTCGCCCGTGAGACCGGCGTACTGAAGCATATATCGGATAAATTGACCTATGCAGCAGATTAAACCGCCTACACCGAACGCCGAGGCGCAGTTTTTGAGATGTTTTGTGGGCGGGTCCTGCGTTTTGACGTAGTTTAAGTAATTTTCGTTATAATTTTCACGCGTTTTGCCTGTCATTTTTTATTCTCTCACCCTTTTGCGGTTTTATAAAAGTCTCCCGCTCGCTGCGGCGGGTAAGGTCAACTTCCTTTTTCACTGGTTGTACATCCTGTCGTTAAGGTTGAGCGTAACCTTTTCGGGCATGATGCGCGAAAAGGCGCGGAACATAGTGTTTTTTGCGCCGCAGATTTTGATGACGGGAGGGTTGTCCATTGAAAGGAGATTGCAGATTATGCCCGCAACCGCTTCGGGAGTCATTCCGCTCTGCTCCATATTTGCAAGCGCGGCTACGGCTTTGTTTACACTGCCGGAATAGTTGCCCGTTTCGGCGTCGTTATAAATTTTGCGCTTGAAGGTGAAGCCCGTGGAAGTTCCGCCGGGAAGCACGCCCGTGACCTTAATACCGTAGGGCTTCAGTTCGCCGTATGCCGAGCGGCAGAGCATTTCGAGCGCAGCCTTGGATGAAGAATAGAAACTATCGAAGCAGATCGGAAGCACGCCGCCGAGCGACCCTATCAAAATGATTCTTCCGCCCTTCTTTTTCATGTGCGGGACTACGAGCTGGATTGCACGGAGCGCGCCGAAATAGTTTACCTCAAACAGATACTTGTAGTCCTCCTCCTTTGCAACTTCTATTGGCGCAGCCATGGAGAACCCGGCGCTGTATACGAGGAGGGAAACCCCGCTTTTGCCCGCAGCCTTTTTGATTGCCGAGGCGAAGGAAGCGCCGTCGGAAACGTCTGCCGAAATATTGCTTACTTTTGTGATTTTGCATGGCGTGCGCGATATATTTACAACGTTATATCCGCGCGATATAAGGCGGCGGCACGTTTCGAAGCCGATGCCCGAGCTGCCGCCCACCACTATTGCCGTCTTTTTTGTTGATGAATTTTCCATACCACTATGTTGCGGAAATTTTTGTTAATTATTCAACCGAATGCGATATCGAGAATCATCATCAAGGTAAAGCCCGCGATTATGCCGACGGTGGCTTTGATTTTGCCCGAGGCGAAACTTTCGGGAATCAGCTCCGAGCTGACCACGGCAAGCATTGCGCCCGCGGAAAAGGAAAGCGCCCACGGGAGTATGCCGTTTACAGCCGCAACGGCAACAGCGCCGAGAACACCGGCGACTATTTCAACCGCGCCCGAGAGCTGACCTATAAAAAAAGACCTGCCCCTGCCCATACCGTTGGCGCGCAGCGGAAAGGCGACGCACATACCTTCGGGAAAATTTTGTATGCCTATGCCCACGGCGAGCATTACGGCGGCAAGAGCCGAGGATATATCGCCGGATATCACCGCGCCGCATGCAACGCCGACGGCAAGACCTTCGGGTATGTTGTGCATTGTTACGGCAATGCACATCACCGTGGACGAGCGCTTTTTGGCATTGCCGGAAAAAAAGCGGAGCTTGCCTATTAAAATATCGGTGACTATAATCAATAAACCGCCCGCAACAAACCCGAACGAGAGAACGAGCCAGGAGTTGCCGCCGCACCTCTCCATTGCGGGCAAAAGCAGAGAAAAAAAGGTTGAAGCGAGCATTATGCCCGCCGCGCTTGACATCATAAACGAAAATGCGGAATCGTTTACGTTTTTGCAGATAAATACGAGCGACGCGCCCGCCGCCGTCATAAGATATGTGAAAGCCGTTGCCAGAAGCGCAAGTTCAACGCCGGACAGCGAAGCTAACCATTGCATATGTGTTTCCCCGTGTAGAAAATTATTCAATACATTGTATGACAAAAAAGACATATACGTGAAATTTTACGTCACAGGGGAAGAAATCGAACGGCGCGCCGCGCGGCAAAAAGCCGCGCGGCGCGCCATGAAGTTGTGCGAAAAACTAAATATATATTGACAAAAACCGATATTATTCGGCGTTGGCACCGTCGGACGGGGATTCGGATTCCTCCTCTCCGCCGCGCTTTTTTGAGACTAACTTCTTTAAAAACGCCTCGATTTTATCCTCATACTTAAAAGAGAGAATTGCAAGCGCAACGCAAACGACGGCTATGGCTATCCAGACGGGAATGCCCCACCCGGAGAACGGGATTATTGTGCCGCTGCCGAGATAGCAGTACGTTGCAACGATTGCGGGGCGGACCAATATCATTGTGACGAGGAAAAATGGGAAATTCATCCGCGTGAGACCGGCGACCATACAAAGGATATCGTCGGGGAAAAAGGGCAGAATCTGCATAATCACAAACAAAACTTTGCCGCGCTTGCCGAGATAGTCGGCGTATTTATCGGTGCTTGCTTTGCCGGCTATCCACTCCACCACTCTCCTGCCGAAAAATCTGCCCAAAACATAGCATATGAGCGCGCCAACAAGCACCCCGGCGGAGGCGAGCAGCGTTGCCTGCCATGGTTCCCATATTACGGCGCCCGGAATATAGCACACCGCCGCGGGCAGGGGAAGAATTACAACCTGAAGAATCTGGATTACGACGTATACAGCCATAGCCCAGCCGCCCGTAGCCTGAATCATATCCGTGAGAACGGAGATTTTTTCGCCGTCGGTTTCATAGTCGTTGAGATGCGCGGCTGCGTTGACTATTATAATCACCGTGAGGACGACTGAGATTACCGCTTCGATGACGAGCGAGGTTTTAAGAAGGGCGTCCTTTCTGAGTATAAAAAACAGTGCGCCCGCCGCAATGCCCGCGCCGCCGGCGACATATAAAACTACGTGCAGAAAAACACCCCAGCCGTCCATAAGAAAAGCCGTGCCGACAATCACGTAGGCACACAGTGCGATAAGTATGGAAAGAACGGTGATTTTTGCACTCAGTCGCATAGTTTTTATCCGGAAAACCAAATACAGGTTGATATTTTATTATTATAAACTCAACACGGTTCAATATTTTAAAACGTTGAGATTTTTGTATGCGGTAAACCTTACAGTGTAGCCGTTGGTGACCAAGGGGGCGCCTTCATAGGAGAGGGCAAAGCCGCTGTTTTTATCCAGATTTTCAAAAAAGGCGTCTGCGCCGCCAACCGCGTCAACCTTGGTTACGAGCACTTCTTCGCAGTAGGGAAGCAGAGTTTTGTACATCATCATTCCGCCGATGACATACACTTTTTTACCGGCGGACTCGCACCGCTTTATCTCGGCAAAAAGCTCATCAAGCGATTGGACGACTATGCAGTCCTCCCGCTTTTCGCCGCCCGGATACAGGACTATGTTCAATCTGTCTTTAAGGGGTTTGCCGCCCGGAAAGGATTTAAGGGTATTGGAACCCATAACCACTACGTTGCCCGTTGTGGTGGCTTTGAAAAACTGCATATCGGCGGGGATTTTAAACATAAGGGCGTTGTTTTTGCCTATCCCCCACTCTCTGTCGGCATGTAAAATAGCTTTCATTTTCTACTCCGCCACGGGAATATCGTATTTTTTTGTATTGCACACGTAATTCGTCAGCCTGAAGCTGTCAACCGTGAAATCATAAAAATCGGTGACGCTTTTATCCACCTCGAGCTCGGGCGCGGGATAGCGGGGCATTTCAATAATTTCCTTTACCATATCTATATGGCGGTCGTAGATGTGGGCGTCGGCAATTACGTGGACAAGCTCGCCCGCCTTGAAGCCCGTGACCTGCGCTATCATCATAAGGAGCGCTGCGTACTGTGCGACGTTCCAATTGTTTGCGGTGAGCATATCCGCGGAACGCTGGTTGAGAATTGCGTTGAGCGTGTTGCCAGAAACGTTGAAAGTCATGGAATATGCGCACGGATAGAGATGCATTTCGTGCAAATCCGCAAACGTGTAGATATTTGTGAGAATCCTGCGGCTGGCAGGGTTGTGCTTTAAATCGTAGAGAACCCTGTCGACCTGGTCGAACTCCCCTTCCGCATACTTGTTTTTTACGCCGAGCTGATAGCCGTAAGCCTTGCCGATACTGCCGTTTTCATCCGCCCATTGGTCCCAGATTTTTGAGTGAAGGTCGTGCACGTTGTTGCTTTTTTTCTGCCATATCCATAGAATTTCGTCCAGGCAGGATTTAAAAGCCGTGCGGCGGATGGTGAGAAGCGGAAACTCTTCCCTGAGGTTATAGCGGTTGACTATGCCGAATTTTTTTATGGTGTGCGCGGGCGTGCCGTCCGACCAGCGGGGACGGACGTCCCTGTCGGTATCCCACACGCCGTGCTCCAGAATATCGTGCATATTTGCAATAAAAATATCGTCGGCTCTGCTCATCTTTTGCTCCTTTTTGAGATATTATATACCTTGCGCCGCGGCAAGTCAATTAAATAAATTTAAAATGCGTCCTTTTGCGTGCGCGCTCGGCTCCTTGCAATATAGCGGAGTTTTATGCCCTGCGGAACAGTTTTTGAAAGGGCGCAGATAAGCTTGTTTAAGCCGCCCACAACTATTTTGCGCTTGCCTTTTTTTGCGGCTTTTAAGCTCTTGGTTGCCACATATTCGGGGGTCTTTGCGGATTTTCTTGCCCAGAACCCGAGTGAATTTATATATTCCACCACGTCGGCGCGGGTATATATCGACCCGGGAATTACAGCCGTTACGGTTACGCACTTACCCTTTGTTTCTTCGCCGAGGGCAATGGAAAAATCGATGAGAGCGCCCTTGCAAGCCGAGTACAGAGCAAAATACGGCATTGGCTGAAGCCCGCACACGCTGCAAATATTTATTATTTTTAAATTCGAAGCCCGGTGCTTGACGGCAAAATTGCACATGGATACTGCCGCTTCAAAATTTATGCGGGTCTGGAAAGTAAGCTTTTGCTCGTCGTACTCTTCGAAAGGCTTTTGGATATCGGCGCCCGCGACGTTGATAAGCATATTGAACGAATAGCCCTCAGCCGCGGCAAAAAGATTTTTGCGGTCCTCCCCGCGGGTGAGGTCTGCGGCAAAAAAACTGCAATTGACCCCCGGATATGCCGCAACGAGCGAAGTTTTAAGGTCTTTTAGTTTGTTGATATCCCTGCCTGTTATAAACAGATTGCAGCCAAGGCTTGCAAGCTCTTTGCAAAAAGCAGTGCCAAGCACGCCCGTGGCGCCCGTAATTAAAGCATATTCCATACTGCACCCCTTGAACTATTGTAGCATTTATTAAAATCTTTGGCAAATAACGTATGAGCCATTTTAAAAATAGCTGCCCAAATGTAAATTTTAATTGACTGTTTTAAAAAAACATTATATAATGTTAACGTATCGAGGCGTAGCGCAGTTGGTAGCGCGTATGGTTCGGGACCATAAGGTCGTGGGTTCGAATCCCGTCGCCTCGACCACGTCGCAATGCGGCGCGTATTATACACCCCTTGCTTTTAGCGGCAAAGGGTGTATTTTTTACGCCGATTGCTCCTTTTTCGCTTTAAGCGATTGTTTTTTACCACATTAATGGTTTCTAAATAAAATAATCCCGACGAGTTGATGTCATTATCTGACGTTCACCGCCGGGTATTGTTTTTATATGACTATTAAAAATATATTCCAGAATTATGTTTTTGCCGAGATATTTTCTTTCGAACTTTTTAAGATATTCTGCGGAGAACGACAATTTTTTGTCGCCGGCAAAGGTCACACCAGCCGCTTCGCCGCGGCACTCTACAACGGCGTCGAAAAAATTCATTGAGGGGGTTCCTATAAACCCGGCTACAAAAAGATTTTCGGGATAGGCATACAAATTTATGGGAGTATCGGTCTGCTGAATCCTGCCCTTTTTCATCACAACTATTCTGTCGCCCATGGTCATAGCCTCGACCTGGTCGTGCGTGACGTATATGAACGTTGTTTGAAGCCTGTTGTGGAGCTTTGTGATTTCGCTGCGCATCTGCGTTCTGAGCTTTGCGTCGAGATTGGAAAGCGGCTCGTCAAGCAAAAATACCTTTGGATTGCGCACCATTGCGCGCCCCAACGCAACGCGCTGTCTCTGTCCGCCGCTCATAGCCCCGGGCTTTACGCCGAGATATTCTTCAAGACCCAAAATTTCGGCAATCTTTATTACACGTTCATACATTTCGTCGCGCTTTTTAAACGACGTGTGCAGCGGTCTTAAAAGATTATTGATATATGATATGGGGCGCCGAAGATTGCGCTCTTCCCTGATTGCCGCCATATATTCGCGCTTTACCGAAAGATAATGCACGGGCTTGAGTAAAAAATTTTTAAACGAGCGGGGATACTCCTCCCTTGTTTTTTGGGAAATTGCCTGTTTATCTTCGGCGGACAAGGTAACCTTTTTCCCCTCCCTATATGCCCTTTTTACTTCGCCGTTATCTTTTGCCCGCGCCCTGTATTCGGAATACATTTCCCCGGCAATTTGCGCGATTTGCTCTTTGTCTGCGGCGGTAAGCTTATATCCTTTGGGGAGCTTACCGTTGCTCTGTCTTATTTTTGAAATTACCTGTTTTTTTGCAGCTTTTTTACAGCCCGATTGGGTTAAAACACAGGGATATTTTTGGTCTGCCCGTACTTTTAGTTGTGCCTTTTGCTCCTTTGTTAGCTTGGTCATTTTTAGCGGGAAAGCCATGTTGTCGGCAACCGTCATATGCGGATACAGGGCGTAGTTCTGAAATACCATTGCCGTATCGCGGTTTTTACAGTCGACGTCGTTCACAACCATATCGTCGATTTTAAGCTCGCCCGCGCTGATCTCTTCAAGCCCCGCGATCATTCGCAAAACAGTTGATTTTCCGCAGCCGGAAGGTCCCACAAAGACGATAAACTCCTTATCTTCTATGTCCATAGAAAAGTCGTTTACAGCCTTTGTGCCGTTGGGATAAACTTTGTAGATATTTTTTAAGTTAAGGCTTGCCATATATTTTCCCCGATTATTTATCTTCCGATTATATTTTAACAATATCAAACTTCCACTTCAATGCGCTAAAACTGCAATTAAGTCGAAATATCTGCAACAATTCTGTATAACTTTAATATGGTTTTTTATAGAAAAAATCAGCGGCTTTTAAAAAAGAATTTAAGTATTCTTCGGCGGTAAAAGCGGCTTAAACCGTATTTCCGCGCAAAAAAATTACGCCGCTTGTGAAACGGCGTAATTTTTAACCGATATGTGATGAAATTTTTTGTTACGTTGTGCGGATTACATGTTGGATTTTTTGCGGCGGAGAACGTGTGATACCGCTATGAGCAGTACCAAAGCCGCGGTTACGCCGCCGCCCAAGGTCAGACCGCCGCCTATATCCATATAGCCGCATCCCGCACAGCCGGATTTTACGGTGCTGCCGGGATAATCGGGGGTGTTTGGATTATCGGGGTTTGAGGGATTGCCGGGATTATCGGGGTTTGAGGGCTGCTCTTCGGGGAGTTTTTCCTGTCCTTCGATATAGACGAGAATGTTTATGACGGTGTTTTCGTTGATTATAATTTCGGTGCCGACCTGCATACTTAATTCAACGTTCTGCATTTCATAGACGCCCTCGTCGGTTAAAACAAGCTCGGGCTTGCCTATCAAATAGCTTGTGAAGTGATAATTTTCGGGTAAATCCTCCGGCTCCTCCAAGACGATTTTTGTTTCGTATTCCTTTTGTTCGGTTTTAAAATCTTCGCCGTTGTACTGATAGGTTACGTCATAGACGTTTTTTGCAACGTCCGCGTAGACGATATAGTAAAAGCTATCCACGCTTTCTATGACGTAATTGTTTAAATCCTCCTGACTGTCAAAAGGAACTTGCTCTCCGTCTGCATCGAACATCGTCAACGCTACGGGGTGATAGCCGTACGGAATGAGGTCGAGCGACAGCGTATATGACGTGCCCGGCTTTGCCAAGTCGGTTTTACTGTCCATTACGCTTGTGCCGTTCAACGATATCATATACGTTATATAAACGGGATTATCGGTTATTACGGCTGTGAGTTTAAGATCGCCCGTGACGTTAAAGGTGTCGAAATCAATCAGTGCGTCCGACCCCGACAGACAGTATCCTTCAAGGCTCTTCCCCGTGGGCAGATAATTTTCCATATTGCCATCAAAAATGCTGTCGTCGGTTATTTTTAACCATTTTATCCTTTCGCCGAAGGCGTGATATTTTGTGCCTATCAAAACGGGATTTTCACCGTTCAAATCATAGATATAGTACTCCACTTTGAGCTTTGCGGTGAGGTTTGCGGTGTAGGTGACGTCCCCCTCCGCGACAGCCGTGGTGAACGGCAAATAGGTTGCGTTGTTATATTCCCAGCCGTTGAGAACGAATTTTTCAATGTCGAAATTGCGGATTGTGTAGGAATCGCCCGGAATGTAGTAGTCGGTTACGTCGGCGTGCGCCCCGGAATTTCCAAAATGATAGGTTATGCGCGTTTTATTTTTGATATTTGCGGTGAAAGCCATATCCTGCGTGACGGTGAAGCTTTCGCCTGCGGAGTAGCTGTTGCCGCCCATTTGCCACGAGGCGATATACGTTTGCTCGGAGCCGCTGTCGGCGGGAAGTGTAAATTCCTGACCTATTAAAAAACGCATAACGGTTGCGGTATTCCCTACGTTGAGGGTTACTTTGAGCGTTTCGAGCGCGATGCAGAGGCTCTTTTTATCCCGCCCTACCGCTACTTCGCCGTAGGCGCTTTTGAAGTTATCCGCCGCGGAGCCTTCGAGAGTAAAATCGGTTGTGAGAAGAACGGCTTCGGCATTTTCGCCGTCGGCTTCGGTTATGCGCTTATCGGTGAAGAAGGTTATGGTTTTGTTGGGGTGAGCGGTGAACAGGCTTTTGCTTGCGCTTACCTTGCAGCTTTCGCTTATAAACACATCGCCCGAAATTTTGCCGCCCTCGAACCTGAGGGAACCGCTTGCCGCGCTTACGGCATAGCCGCAGTCCTCATCCGAAATATCGATATCGGTTAAAGTTGAGCTGCCCGAGAGATATACGGACGAGCCGTTGCAGGAGTTTGCCGAAAGTGTAGCGCCGCTCAACGCAAAGAAACGGGCAGAATATGTTGCCGAATAGTAGATTGCGCCGCCGTTGTCCGAAGCGGAGTTGCCCGTTATTTTGCCGTTTGTGAGGGTTGTGGCGCCGTCGATATACATGCCACCGCCGCAGACCGCTTCATTATTTTGCACGGTGCAGTCCGTTATGCTTGCAACGCTGCCTTCGCATACGGCTATGGCGCCGCCGTTGTTTGAAGCGGAGTTTTGGGTAAAGGTGCAGTTTTCCAGCTTTACGTTGCTGTTGGCAACGTAGACCGCGCCGCCGTCCACCGCATTGTTTTGGGTGAAGGTGCAGTCCGTGTAGGACAGAACGGTTGCGCCGTACGCCTGTATGTAGATTGCGCCGCCGCGCATTGCGGAGTTATTTTTAAACTCACAGTGGGACAAGGTCATTTGGGAACCCGCCGAGCCTAATGCCTGTACGGCGCCGCCGTTGCCGCCCTTGACCTGTTTTATTGAGTTGTTTTGGAATACGCAGTACTCTGCCTTAAAATTGCCCGCCGCGCGCACGAGAGCCGAGTCCTGCATAAAGCTTCTGCCGTCAAGTATAAGCTTTGACGAAGCCGAACCCTTTAAGGTGAGGGTTTTGCCCTGCTCTACGGTGAAAAGCGCCTGCGCGCCCACTTTTGAGATTGTGCGGTTGCCCTCAGCCCTGATTGTGACGTTTTTATCAATTACGAGATTTGCGGCGTGGCAGTCCTTTAATAAAACTATTTCATCGCCGTCCGCGGCGGAGACAATGGCGTCGTAGAGAGTGCTGTACGATTGGTTTTTTATTTGGCAGACGCGGTCGTTGGCGTCTATGCCAGTGGAGGCGCTCTCAGCCGAAGCCTGAAGGGCGCGGTCGTAGGCGACTACGGTGTAGACGGGGACATATCCGTTTTTATATTCGGTTGTGTCCGTGTAAGCCTGACCGTAGCTGAAACCTATTACGCGTTTATTTTCTCCCTTGCCCTCCCATATTTCAAAGCCGAGGTGGGCGGAGCTGCCGCACTTTTGAGTGCTCATAAACAGATTGTAGCCGCTGCTGCACTTGGTTACAGCCTCTATTGCGGGAACGTCGGCTGAGGAGTAAAGCTTTGTTGTATCCTCTCCCTTTTGCCGTTCGAGATATTCCGCCGCGTCGAGATACCAAATCTTGGGCTGATAGCCGTCCCTTATGCGGTTTGCCTTTTTTGCTTCCGCCATCAACGATTTGAAAGCGGACGACGCTGTCTTTTGTGTAAATATAAAGTCGGAGGTGCTGAGATTATAGCCCCAGCGTTCGAAATAGTACGAGAGGTCGTAGCCGACGGAGAGCGAGGAAAGATATACCTGCTTTTCGGTGGCGCTCATCTTGCCGTAATCGGCGGAGACGGACTCGTAGCGGTATAAATTTTCAAGCTTGGGCCAATAGCCTATATGGAAGCTTTCGATAAGCCACCATATTATGAAGTTGCCGCGGTTTGTGTTCCAATAGGAGCTTTCCGTGCGGATATCGGGGGCAAGGGCGGCGGTAGTCTTTGCAAAGTCGCCGCGTTGGGCTACCTTTTCCATAGCCGTTTCGTTATATTTTGAGAGCATATTGTTGCTGCACTCGCTGACGGTGCGTTCGCCTATATCCATCATGTGCCCCAGCTCGTGGGTGTAGCCCCAGCCGAAGCCCGAACCTATGAGCGCGCCGCGCTCCCACGAGACCTGTATGCCGACGTGCTCGATATGGGCGTACGCCGCGCCGTAGGGTTGCATAAGACGTATATTGCAGTTTAAATACTTTGCGCGGTCGTCGTATTTGCCGCCGTATTTATTGTTATTTTCATCTATAACAACGCCGTCCGAAACGAGAAGCTCGCCCACGTAGTCGTCCCAGCCCTTGCAGGCTGCTTCAACGCTGTATTTTTCGGTGTTGTAAACAACGTCGGCAAGGGAGGCGCGGACGGTCAAAATTATATTGCGGCTGACGATTTCGGTGACGTCTACAGCCTTTTCCACCTTGCCCTCGCTTTTGGCGTCTGCCTTGTCGGCTGCAACGTATCGGGCGTATTCGCCGAGGCGGTTATAGTACAAGCCCTCGTCGCCACCCTTGCGGAATACGGGAATGAGCGTGCCGCCTTCAAGATAGATTCTGACGTTCGAGGACTGGTTTGAAGGCGTGTAGGGATTTGTTATGTAGACGGGACCGCCCGACGGAATGGGATCGCCCGTGTTGGTTGTGAAACCGGGCTTTACATAGTTTGCGGGGGTTATTACGTTTTTGCCCAAACGGAGCTTATATTCCCCGCTCCGCCAGCTTGACCAGCTGCCCCAGAACTGGGTTATGACTATGGAGGGCAATGGGTCGTTGGCGTCGCCCGTGACGTAGACGGTTAAAACGTCCTCCGGGGTGACGCTTACACCCGTGACCTGACGGTTTGTGCCGAACCACGCCATTTTAAGCGTGCCGCGGGCGTAACCGGCAACGTCGCCGTTGCGCGTTATTACGTTCTCGGCCTGCGGATTGGTGCTCATTTCCCTGCGGGAATCGTACTTTACGGTGCCTGCAAGCACTTGCTCGGCACGGTTTAAAAGCGCGCTTAGCTCGGTGGAATACGTGGCGAACTGTTTTACGCCGTTGCGCAGCGCTTCGATATCCCGCACGGTTTTTATGCCGTCGGCAAGCTCGAGCTGGGCGTAGTCCTTAAAAATATTCTGGACCGCCTCCACCGCCTCGCTGTGGGGCTGAAGAAAAATTATTTCGCTTGCGGCGGCACAAGTGCGGTGTTTGCGGTTGACGTCCGTCCACTCGATTTTGATTTTATCCACAGTTTGGCTCTTTGAAAGAGTAATCAAAATAACGTCCGACGTGGGGGCGCTTGAAAGCTCCTGCAAAACGGTATAGTCACTCTCCCCCGTTTTTACGTAGGAAATTCTTAGAGATATGGGATAGCCGCGGTCGTACCAGCTTGAATCGGACTGATAAAGTATGCGGTCCAAAAGCATGGGCGAAGAAAATGCAGCCTCCACATAGTTGGTGGTGCCCGCTTTGTCGTTGGCGTTAAATTGCAACTGCGAGCGCCAGACTGAACCGAAGTTGCGGTCGAAAACGTTGGAAAAAGGCGCGCCCGGCTCTTCGCCGCCGTTGTGGGCGGCTTGGAACTGCGCGGTGGGTATGCCGTATCTGTCTATGTAACCGTTTTGGAGATACTTGCTGTCATCGGAAAGTTTTTCTATCTTCAAATCGCCGTTTGCCTCGGCCTCCGGCAAAATTACGGCGCCGTGCAGCAGGGAAATTGCGGCAACGGACAGAACGAGTGCGATTGCGGCAAGAATAATGGCAAATTTTTTCTTTACGGACATATGACGCTCCTTTTTGCAATATTTACCGTGGCGGATTTATTTTATCAAATACTTTAAAAATTTGCAATGCTTCATAATGCCCGGCATATACTTTTTTTGATAAAACCGCGGGGGCTATATTGACATTCGGGCGCAAAAGTGATTAAATATTGGCGAGGTGTTTATGATTGATAAATATTTGTTGAACGACGGAAGAGAAATCCCCGCCGTAGGGCTGGGAACTTGGCAATCGGCAAAGCCCGACGCTTACAGGGCGGTGCGCGCGGCGATAGATTGCGGATACAGGCATATTGACACCGCATACGCCTACGACAACGAGGACGCCGTGGGGCAAGCCGTGCGCGACAGCGGCGTCGGCAGGGAAAATCTTTATATAACCACAAAGCTGCCCTCCGACATAAAGACTTACGGCGGCGCAAAGGAATATTGTCTGCGCTCCCTTAAAGCGCTTGGAACGGATTATCTGGATTTATATCTTATCCATGCGCCCTGGCCCTGGTCGGCGGTGGGAACGGACTGCACCGAGGGGAATATTGAGGCTTGGAAAGCGCTTGCAGACCTGAAAAAAGATGGAATACTGCGCTCGATAGGCGTTTCGAACTTCCGCGGGGAAGAGATTGCCCCGCTGGTTGAAGCGACAGGCGTTACGCCTGCCGTAAACCAGATAAGGTTTTTTATAGGAAACACGCAGGAACCGGTTTGGGAATATTGCAGACAGCACGGGATATTGGTTGAGGCATACTCCCCCCTTGCCACCGGAAAAATTCTGGAAAACGGGGAGATTGCCGCGATTGCGGAAAAATTGGGAGTGAGTCTGGCGCAGCTGTGCATAAAATATTGTATCTGCCGCGGAACCCTGCCGCTGCCGAAATCGGTGAACCCAGTGAGGATTGCGGAGAACCTGAAGCTGAACTTTGAAATACCCGAAGAGGATATGAAGGTTCTGAATGCAATAAAAGGGCTGTTCCCTAAGCCTTACAGAAGCTGATTCTATCATTTTTTAATAATTTAAAAGCATAACCGCCGCGGCGAACTGCCGCAGCGGTATTTTTGTTTTGCGAATGTTATTTTAAGTTGTGCTTGCCGCGGGAAGCTTATACTGCTTTATGAACAGGTTTGCCGTGCCGCCCGTTATGCCGGCAGTTGTGGAAAGCTGAAGTTGTACCGTGGCGTTGGGAGTTGTGGTGTTTACTAAATAAGTTGCGCCGTTGGGTGAATTTTGAATGTCACGCACGGTGGAAGCCGCCTGTACGTCGTTTACATAAAGCTCGGCTGTAGCCGCGCCCGAAGCGCCGATTTGGGATACGCCGTAGGTTATTTCATAAAGCCCCGGTTCCACAAGCGTTGCAGTACTGCCGGAGACCGTTATTGCCGTTGAACCGGCGGGATATACGGCGTTGACCGTAAGGGGTACGGGACCTTCGGTTGCGGTTAACGCGGGATTGGAAGCTATGAGCACGGAGCCGATTGTAAGCCCGGGCGCGGGCGTTACGGGGGGAGTTGTGCCGCCGCCGGAGCCTGTGCCTGTGTTGATATATACGGTGCGGGTTATGCCGCAGCCGCAGGAATTACAGGAATTACATGAATTGCAGCCTGTGCCCCAGCCGCCGCAGCCGCAACAAGCGTAGAATATTAAATTTTTGAACATTGCTACCTCTTTTGTTTAACGTGCATTGCCGCACGGTTTGGTGCGGTACTATATTATATGTCAAAAAAGGTATTTGGGTGTTAAAGAGGTGCGCCGGACAGCTTTGTCAACGACATTCAATGTTTTCCCAAAATATATAAAATTGCAAGATAGGGAGAAATAAAAAACAAAATCAAAAGCCCCGCATGGGCGGGAATTCCCTCAAACAGATTAAATTTGCCCTGCAAACGGCTGTCCACCTGCTGCATATATGCGCATGGAAAACAGCACACGTCAATAAGCAAAACCAACAGCACGATAAACAGCGGCAAATTTTCAATTCCAACAACCGCCAAAACAACGCTTGAACCTATTGCAAGCACGCTTGTTATTATTGCAAGCCAAAAATTTCTTTTATTCATATACTACACATTTTGTAAAACAATCCCCTCAGTCTGCTTCGTAGCCAGCTTTCTCACACGGCGTAAGGACAACGCCGTGTGCTTCGCTCAGCAATAAGTAACAAGTTCGAACTCGCATAGTTGAGGGAGCGGTTTTGTTTTTTTGTGGCGTAAAATGCTTGTCAAGACAAGCTCACGCCTATCTGCCATTTTATTTATTACGGCTTTATAACGCTTGAAAAATTATAGAATTTATGTTAAAATTAAAAGTACATAACAAAGGAGAAATGAGTATGAACATTATCAATGCAATTTATAACTTAGTAAATAATCCTATAGTTGAAATTGTATCCCATTATTCAGGAAGAAACCGTGCTAATAATGCAGGGGACGCATTAGAAGAATATGTAAAAGATTTGTTCGCATATTCTTTTAATTTATCCGAAACTGAAAAACTTGAAAAATGGAACGAAGTATTTTCATACTTGGGCAATAATAGTAATCCCCCCGATGCTATGTTGCGTGGTGGTGATGCTATTGAAATAAAGAAACTTGAAACCGATAGTAAAGAGCTTGCTTTAAATAGCAGTTATCCAAAGCATACGCTTAGAAGTGATAGCACTATGATTTCAAGTGCTTGTAGAAATGCTGAAAATTGGACAGAAAAAGATATTATTTATGCCGTTGGCGTTGTTCGTCAAAATGTTTTAGCTAATCTTTGCTTTGTTTACGGTCTTGATTACTGTGCTTCCGATGAGTGTTATAGCAGAGTTAAACGCACTATAAAAGAAGGCGTTGAAAGCATACAAGGTATTGAATTTTCCGAAACAAACGAACTCGGGAAAATACACAAAGTTGACCCGTTAGGAATTACTTATTTGCGTGTTCGCGGTATGTGGGGCATTGTAAATCCTTGGTCTGTTTTCTCTTATGTATGTTCAAGAAATGCTAAGAAAAAATTTAATTTTATGTGCCTTATCAATGAAGATAAATGGAAAACATTTAATAATACAAGTCTTTTAACAAATTTATCAAAAACAGGTTTTTCAATTACTGATGTTCGCATAAAAAATCCCGATAACCCTGCGATTTTGAAAAACGCTAAACTTATACAATTTGTAATTGATTAGGTAATATAATGAAATTATTAAGTTTATTTAGTGGTTGTGGCGGCTTGGATTTAGGCTTTGAAAAAGCGGGATTTGAAATCTCTGTCGCTAATGAGTTTGACCCGTCAATTTGGGCAACCTATAAAGCAAATCATCCCGATACTAAATTAATTGAAGGCGATATTAGGCAAATTAATGATACTGATTTCCCTGATGACATAGACGGTATTATTGGTGGACCGCCTTGTCAATCGTGGTCGGAAGCCGGTGCTTTGCGTGGAATTAATGATTTGCGCGGTAAGCTATTCTTTGAGTACATAAGAATTTTAAGAAGCAAAAAGCCTAAGTTCTTTCTTGCTGAAAATGTTAGCGGTATGCTTGCGAACAGACATTCCGAAGCCGTTAAAAATATCCTGCAAATGTTTAATGATAGCGGTTATAATGTTACTTTAACACTTGTAAACGCTAAGGATTATGGTGTTGCACAAGAAAGAAAAAGAGTTTTTTATATCGGGTTTAGAAACGATTTAGGTATTGATTTCAAATTTCCAAAAGGTTCTACCGCTGATAACAGTAAAAAATTAACTCTTAGAGATATTATTTGGGATTTGCAATACAATGCCGTTCCCACTGCCGATAAAAACTATCATAATCCAAAAGCAGTAAATAATAACGAATACTTTACTGGTGCTTATTCTCCTATTTTTATGAGTAGAAACCGTGTAAAATCTTGGGACGAGCAAGCATTTACAGTTCAAGCATCAGGCAGGCAATGCCAAATACACCCTTCTGCGCCTAAAATGACTTTTATCTCACAAAATAAAAGAGAATTTGTCAAAGGTCAAGAGTGGCTATATAGGCGTATGACTATTAGGGAAATTGCAAGAATACAGGGCTTCCCCGATACTTTTCAATTTATTTATGAAAATGCTGACGATGCATATAAAATGATTGGTAACGCTGTTCCAGTAAACCTTGCATATGAAGTTGCTGTCGCTATTAAAGAAGCATTAGGATAAAATAATAATGTTAGTTGAATTTATCATAGATAAAATACCACAAATTGACGGGTTAAGCGATATTACTAAAAAGTTTTTGAGCATTGAAGCATTAGTTCCTAAAAAAGCAGATAAATTACCGCCAAAAGATTAAGGTGGTTTTTCCTAATAAGGTTCGACTTTCTTGGGCGCAGGGTCACGCTCTGCCGTTTCCCGCAAAGCGGGAACCCTCGGCAGGGCAGCGGCGGCGAAGCCGCCTCGCGCAGAATGACAAGTAAGGTGGCTACTCCCACCTGCCCTTTCAGGGAACCCTCCCCCGTTGACACGGAAGAGGGCAAGGTTGAGGTTATTATTTAAAATAATTTATGTTGTAAGCGCGCCCCTCACTCTTCCTGTCATTCTGAGGCGTTAGCCGAAGAATCTGTCGCGCAGCGCGTTATTCACCTTGTTGCCAAGGGCAAGGGTGAACTTAATATGCCAATGATTTTTTGGTGCGGGTCAGGGTGAGGGCTACGGAGATTGCAAGCGTTGCCGCGCCCGCAACGAAAAGATAGGTCAGATACAGCCAATTAAGCGGCATACTGCCTATGGTAAAGATGGAGAACGATTCGAATTCTTCGCCGCCGACCGAAACAATGCCGTATATGAACAAAAGCACGCTTATTACTATGCTTACGGTAAGAAATGTAATCAAATAAACCAAACGGTGCTTTTTTATTGCAACGGCCAGACAGCCCGAACCGAAACTGTATACGATAAGCCCTGCCGTCATCAGTATTCCGTGGACGTCGAGCTTTGAAACGGAGAACATAAAGCTGTTTAAATAGACCCACCCGTGCCCCTTGAAGATAAGGATTATTACGCCGTAAAAAGCCAATATATAGAGAAATGTCGTCGCACTCATAACTATGGCATAGACCGCCGCGCCGAAGTATTCGTATACTGTCTTGCGCACCGAGGAAATGGGATACAGACAGTACTGCGAGGGGCGCAACTCCGCCTGCAAACCGTAAACCAACGGAGCAAAAAACAAACATACGCTTAAAAACACTACGGGCATGCAGTCAAGGGCGACAAAGCCGACGGCGACCATATAGCCGCACATCGGTAAAACCGCATATATAAGCATCTTCAAGCCGTCGGGAAATAAGGGCTGGACGCCGCGGAAATAATTGACCCTTAAATATCTTAAAAAATTCATTTAATACTCCTTGGGGCGCAGATACAGTATGAGGCGCGCAACCCCTGCGGCAAACAGCCCCGCCGCTATGGCGCAGAACACGCCGACATAAACCCAGCTGTAAGGCACTGCGTTGAACGCTATATAAAGATTGCCGTTGCCGATACCGGTCAAGGCGATAATTATATAGAACGGCAGGCTTACAATGGCGGGAACCAGGGCGAGCAGCGCGTATTTGAGTTTTCCGCGCTTTATGAAGGAAATTATGAGCACCAGCCCAATCATTGCAAAAACTATTGCCGCGGCTATAAAATAGCCCTGCGCGCAGACGAAAACCGAAGCCGCCTCCTCCGTTTCCTCGACGACGAATATCCACTCCCGCGCGGCAATCAATATTACTATCGCAACGATGAGCATTATAATCAACACCGCGGCTAAAAAAATAACAAAGCCCACAACGGTGAAAAAGACAGCCGAGATAAAAAAATACAATACTTTGCGCCCGTGGGTTATGGGCAAGAGCGCAAAAAGGGAGGGCTTGTTCTGTATTGCAAACGTCAAGCACAGAAGGCCGATTGAAAGCATAAAGCCGAACAACGAAATTATAGGCATGCCGTTGTTGCCGAGCGGAAACAGAAAAATAGCGGACAAGACGCCGAAAAACGAGCTTGCACCGCCCGCATAGCTGCGCACGGTTTTGTTTACGTTCAAATTGTTGCCGTTGATACTCTTCATATAGGTCCAGAGACCCGGATGAAATTTTTTCATATTCCCCTCCCCTTATAAATCTTCAAACGGGTCGGACTGCATATTTTCGCCGAGGGTGTGGATGAACAGCTCCTCCACCGTGGGCACCTTGACCTGCAAGCCCTCGCCGCAAATATCCTTGTTTTTGGTTAAAAACGTGTAGCCGAACATGGACTTTTGCACGCCGAGCGCCTGATTTTTAAGCTCTTCCGTAAGCTCCGCGCACTGCACGAGGCGATAATTTTCGCAAATGGTCTCCTTTTCCTCGTCCAAAGTGATTTTGCCGTCCTGCATAATGACTATGTAGTCGGCAATTTTATCCAGATCTTCGGTTATGTGCGTGGAAAAAAGGACGGTGTGATTTTCGTCCATCATAAATTCCTGTATAAGTTCCACCACGTTGCCCCTGTCGTAGGGGTCGACGCCGGACGTGGGTTCATCCAAAATGAGAATTTCGGGCTTTTGGCAGAGGGCAAGAATGAGGCAGTACTTGCGCTGCATGCCGAAGGAAAATTTGCTTACGCGGATATCGGACGGAAGCTGAAATTTTTGCATCAATTTTTCATACAGCTCCACGTCAAACTGCGGATAGATGGCTTTGTAGAGCTTAAAGAGCCGCGCGGGCTTTGCCGCAATGTTGAAGTGGGGCACGTCGAAAACGCAGGCGATTTTGTTGAGTATTTCCACCTCGTTGCCCTTGAACGGCTTGCCGTCGTACAGAATATGACCCGCGGAGGCGTCCTGCTGGCGCATTATCGTTTTTATGAGCGTGGATTTGCCCGCGCCGTTGCGGCCGATGAGCCCCGTTATGCAGCCCTTGCGGATATTCACCGTGGCGTTCATTGTAAACTTTTCAAAACCTACGGTAAGATTTTCGATTTCAAGTGAATACATTTTTCATTCTCCCAAAATTTGCTTGAATATGCTCTCCAAAACGCTTTGGTCCACGCCGTGCTCCGCGGCGTATTTTTTTATTTCGGCGAACATATCCTTTATTTTTTCAAGCTTGTAGGCGGTTAAATAATCATTTTTGACTTCGGCCACAAATACTCCCTTGCCCTGCACGGAATATAAAAAGCCTTCGGCAGATAAATCTTCATAGGCGCGCTTTGCGGTGATGATGCCTATTTTAAGCTCCTTTGCAAGCATACGGATAGAGGGCAGCATTGTGCCCGCTTTAAGCTCGCCCGAAAGAATTTGCGCGCGTATTTGATATTTGATTTGCTCGTATATCGGCTGACCCGATTGATACGATAATGCTATATGCATATCCGACCGCCTTTCAACTGTGATTATACGATAGATACAGTTGCTTGTCAAGAGAATTTTTAAACTTTTTTTGTGGGCTGCAAATTAATAAATATCCCCGTATATGTACGGGGATATTTATTAAATAATTCACAAATTCTGCAATTATGTAGTTATGCGGTGGGTAGAAGCGAGTTATGCAAGGCGCGCGAGGAAAACTTGAAGGAGCGTACATAGACGTACGTGTCGTACCGAAGGCGTTAGCCTTACTGAAAGTTGCCGCAGCGCAACACCGCAGAACGACGCTTATACACGCCGCCGCGGTAGCTTAATATGCGCGGGCGAAGATTACCACATGCTCCGCCTTCCCCCCGCAAACCGCACACGTATCGGCAGTTTCGCCCTCGGCGAATACCCTTGCGGTGGCGGCGGTTTCGGCTTTTACTTTATCCTCGCACGCGCGGCAGCCGCACCAACCGGCTTTTACAAAGTTTCCGCTCTCAACGCCGCTTAATATTTCGTTTAAATTTTGGGCGTAAACTATTTTGCCGTCGCGGCGGACGCGCGCCGCATCCAGCATATCCTTTTGAACGGCGGAAAGCAAATCCCGCACAGTCTTGGTGAGAGTGGATAAATCGTAGCTATCCTTTTGGAGCGTATCGCGGCGGAAAATCATAGCCTTGCCGCTCTCTATATCGCGCGGACCTATCTCTATTCTTAAAGGCACGCCCTTCATTTCCCACTCGTTGAACTTCCAGCCGGGGGAGGCGTCGGTGTTGTCAAACTCAACACGTATTGACATTTCTTCGAGATTTTGCTTAATTTTTTGGCAGACCTCCACCACGCCGCCCTTCTTTGCGGCGATGGGAATTATTACTACCTGCACGGGCGCAACCTTGGGCGGAAGAACAAGCCCACGCCCGTCGCCGTGCGCCATTATTAGCGCGCCTATAAGCCTTGTGGAAACGCCCCAGCTTGAAGTGTAGGCATATTTTTGCGCGCCGTCCTTATCCAAAAACTTTATATCGAACGCCCTTGCGAAGTTCTGCCCAAGATAATGCGAAGTGCCCGCCTGCAAGCTCTTGCCGTCCTTCATCATGGCTTCCATGCCGTAGGTTGCAACGGCGCCCGCGAACTTCTCCTTTTCGGTTTTTCTGCCGCAGATCACGGGAATTGCAAGCACGTTTTCGGCAAATTCCTTATATACGCCGAGCATCTGCATTGTCTCCTCTTCCGCCTCCTCCTCGGTGGCGTGGGCGGTGTGACCCTCCTGCCATAAAAATTCGGAAGTGCGCAAAAAAGGACGCGTGGTCTTTTCCCAGCGCATAACGTTGCACCACTGGTTGATTTTGATGGGCAAGTCGCGGTAGGATTGCAGCCATTTTGAATACATACTGCCGATTATCGTTTCGGAAGTGGGTCTTATGGCAAGGGGTTCGGCAAGCTCCTCCCCGCCGGCGTGAGTGACAACGGCAACTTCGGGGGCAAAGCCCTCGACGTGCTCGGCTTCCTTTGTGAAATAGCTCATGGGAATCAAAAGGGGGAAATATGCGTTTTTGTGACCCGTAGCCTTGAAGCGGGCATCAAGCTCGGACTGAATATTTTCCCAGATGGCATAGCCGTATGGGCGGATCACCATTGTGCCCTTAACGGGTCCGTAATCCACAAGCCCGGTTTTAAGAACAACGTCTGTATACCACTGCGGAAAGTCCTTTTCAATGTCGGCTATCTGCTCTACAAAGCTCTCTTTACCCATAATCAATAGTCCTCTTTTTTTGAATTTACAGCATTATAGCACATATTGACATAAAAATAAAACGTTTTTGGGCGTTATAAGAAAAATTCAACAGTGGCGGGCGCGCGAAAAAATTTATTTGTAACAATTGAAGTTTTGTTATTTTTATACTTGTAATAAAATTTGCGATATAGTATAATAGACGTATGAAAATCGACGACCTTAAAAAACTTAAAAGCGGCAGCGACGTACGCGGAGTTGCCGTTGGCGACAATGTTACGCTTACCGACGAAGCCGTGACCGATATTACGAAGGCGTTTTGCGTGTGGCTTTCAAAAAAGTACAAGAAGCACGAGCTGAAAATTGCCGTGGGCAACGACTCGAGAATTTCGGCGCCGAGAATTTCGGACAAAGTGATTTCCGCGCTGATTGCAAGCGGGGCGGACGTGGTTTATACGGGACTTTCCTCCACTCCGTCGATGTTTTTGCTTTTGAAAGAGAGCGATTTTAAATGCGACGGCTCGATTATGATTACCGCCTCCCATTTGCCCTACGACAAAAACGGGCTTAAATTCTTTACGCCCGACGGAGGACTTTCGGGAACGGATATAGACGCGATACTCGCGCTTGCCGCAGAGGGGAAATGCACCGCCGGCGCGGGAAAATATTTTGAAAGGTCGTTCATGGACGTATATTCCCGCATACTTGTGGAAAAAGTGGAACAAGAATGCGGCGTAAAACCCCTGGAGGGCAAAAAAATTATTGTTGACGCGGGCAACGGCGCGGGCGGATTTTTTGCGGAAAAGGTGCTTGTGCCGCTCGGCGCGGATATTTCGGGCAGCCTGTATCTGGAACCCGACGGATACTTCCCCAACCATATTCCGAACCCCGAGGACAAGACTGCCATAAACTGCCTTTCCAACGCAGTGAAAGAGACGGGCGCGGACCTTGGGATAATTTTCGATACCGACGTGGACAGGGCGGCGTGCGTGGACAAGGGCGGCGAACAAATAAACAGAAATTCGCTTATTGCCCTTCTCTCCTCCATTCTCCTCCCCGGAAAGGGCGGCGTGATAGTGACCGACTCGGTTACGAGCGTGCATCTTACGGAATTTATTGAAAAACTCGGCGGGAAGCATTTGAGATTCAAGCGGGGATACAGGAACGTTATTGACAAGTGCAAGGAATTAAACGAGAGCGGAACGTATTCCCCCCTTGCCATTGAAACGAGCGGGCACGCCGCATTCCCCGAAAATTACTATCTGGACGACGGCGCTTATCTTATAACGAAGATACTTGTATGCCTTTCAAAACAGGCGAAAGAGGGCAAGACGCTCACTGAGCTTTTGGACGGGTTTAAAAAACCCGCCGACGAAGCCGAGGTGAGAATAGGCTTTAACGCCAACAGCATAGATTTCAGAGCCGAAGGCGAAAGGGTTGTAGAAGACCTGAAAAACGCGGGATTTGAAACGGCTGCCGAAAATTACGAGGGCGTGAGATTGTTTTTGGAGAGCGGAAACGTTATTTTGAGAATGAGCGTGCACGACCCCGTTATGCCGATAAACCTGGAGAGCGACGAGGTTGGCGGTTGCAGAGCAGCCGCGGCAAAGCTTTTGCAATTTTTACAGGCTTACGAATTTTTAGACCTGTCGAATCTTATAAAATATATAGATTAAGGAGAACATTATGTCCATAAGCGAAAAGAGCGTTAATACTATAAGAGTTTTATCCGCCGAAGCTATTTCAAAGGCAAAATCGGGACACCCGGGCATATGTATGGGCGCCGCGCCTATAGGCTACGAGCTGTTTGCGGAACATCTGAACTTCAGCTATAAAAATCCCAAATGGGACAACCGCGACAGATTTGTGCTTTCGGCGGGACACGGCAGTATGCTCCTGTACTCACTTTTGCACCTGTTCGGATTCGGCGTTACCATAGATGACATAAAAAATTTCAGGCAGTTCGGCTCCAAAACGCCCGGTCACCCCGAATACGGGCTTACGGCGGGCGTTGAAACATCCACAGGTCCCCTGGGACAGGGAATAGGCAACGCCGTTGGATTTGCGCTTGCGGAAGCGCACCTTGCGGCGGTGTTCAATAAGCCCGGGTTCCCCGTTGTGGACCACTTTACATACGTTTTGTGCGGCGACGGGTGCCTTCAGGAAGGTATGAGCTACGAGGCGTGCTCCTTTGCAGGAACGCAGAAACTCGGGAAACTGATTCTGTTATACGACAGAAACAAAATAACGATTGAGGGAGACATAAACACAGCCTTTTCGGAGGACGTTGCCACGAGGTTCGTGGCGCAGGGCTGGCAGGTTTTACGCGTTCAGGACGCAAATAATCTCCCCTCTCTCAAAAAGGCGATAGAGCTTGCAAAATCTGACCTTACACGTCCTTCGATAATAATCTGCAACACAGTTATAGGATACGGATCGCCCCTTGAAAACACGGCGGCAATACACGGCACGCCGATGAACGACGAGGCGCTCACAAAGACAAAGGAACGCCTGAACTGGAACTGCGCGCCCTTTGAAGTGCCCGAGGAAGTTGAACGCCACTGCCATGAAATTGCCGAAGAAAAGCTTAAAGCCGAGGAAAAATGGAATGAGCTGTTTAAAAAATATTCGGAAACTTATCCCGAACTGGCGCAGAAATACGCGGAATATATGCGCGGATATGCGCCCGATATAAAGAGCCTTGCCGAGAGCTTAGACTTTTCAAAGCCCGAGGCAACGAGAATCAGCGGCGGAAAAATTTTGAACGAGATTGCAAAGGTTATGCCGAACCTGCTGTCCGGGTCAGCCGACCTGTCCCCCTCCACCAAGACGGACATCAAGGGAGAGAGCTATTTTTCGCCCGAAAACAGGACGGGAAGAAATATTCACTTCGGCATACGCGAACACGCCATGTCGGCAATATGCAACGGCGTGCAGTTGCACGGCGGGCTGAGAATAGTTTGCTCTACTTTCTTCACCTTTTCCGACTATATGAAGGGCGGAATAAGGCTGAGCGCGATTATGAATATACCCGTGGTTTACGTTCTGACGCACGACTCTATAGGCGTTGGCGAGGACGGTCCCACGCATCAGCCAATAGAACAGCTTACGGCACTGCGCTCGACGCCGGGCGTAAAGGTGTTCCGCCCCTGCGGCGGAAAGGAGACCGTGGCGGCATATGTTGAAGCTTTTACGCAGAGCGCACCCACGGCGATAGTGCTTTCGAGGCAGAATATGGGGCAGTACGCAGGCGCGGGAATGAACGCGCTGAGGGGCGGATATGTGATTGCCGATATGCCAAAACCCGACGTGATTTTGATTGGCTGCGGGTCCGAGCTTGACCTGTGCATGGAGGCGCGGGAGCTGCTTGCAAAGGAGGGAATACGGTCAAGGGTAGTTTCGATGCCCTGCATAGAGGAATTTGAAGCGCAGACGGCGGAATATAAAGAGCTTGTGTTGCCCTCCGCAGTGAAAGCGCGCGTGTGCGTTGAAGCTGCGTCCCCCTACTCTTGGTACAAATATGCGGGAGACTGCGGCGAAGTGGTGGCAATGCCCACATTCGGCGCTTCCGGTCCATACGAACTGCTGTACGAACACTTTGGCTTTACAAAGGAAAATGTGGTTAAAGCCGCAAAAAAGTCAATACAGTCTGCAAAAACGAGAAAATAACAACGGATTACGGCGCGCCACACGGCGCGCCGTAAACATAATAAAATATTTTGAGGTGAATGATGGATTTGGAAAAATTGTTTATGACTCGCCAGAGCACGAGGGAATACGACCCCGATAAAACGGTGAGCGACGGGGATCTTTTGGAGATTTGCAGGCTGGCTAAGCTTGCACCCTCCGCCGTAAATTCGCAGCCGTATATTCTGCATATAGTTACGGGTGAAAAAGCCAAAGCCTTTTCCCCAAACGTGCAGGTACTCGGATCAAACAAGTGGGCTTCGGACTGCCCCGCGTTCATAGCCTTGGAGGAGGGAAAACCCGCCGTTGTGGAGAGGCTTGGGCAAAGGCTGACAAAAACGGAGTTTCTGCCCATAGATATAGGAATAGTTTCGGCATATATAGTGCTTGCAGCCGAAAATATGGGAATACAGACCTGCATTTTGGGAATGCGCAACGAAAAGGGAATAGCCAAATTTTTGGGGCTGAAGGAAGGCGCAAAATTTCCGCTTGTGATTGCGCTGGGATATGCGAAAGAGGGATATCCCGTGCGTGAGAAAAAACGCAGGGCGTTTGAAGAAAATGTGACTATTACAAAGTAGTTTTGCGGGAACGTGTTGAGTTTTTGGATAAATAATAAAAAATTAAGGCGGGGTTACAATGTCCCCGCCTTTTCCCTTGCCGTGGCAAGCATAAGCTTTATTCTGTTTTCCTGGTTGACGCGCGTTGCGGAAGGATCGTAGTCCACCGCAACGATATTTTCGTCGGCGTAGAATTTTTTGAGAGTCCTCACCGCGCCCTTGCCGGCAATATGGTTGGGAAGGCACCCGAAAGGCTGGGTGCAGACGATATTGGGCACGCCCGTTTCGGCAAGCGCAGCCATCTCGGCGGGAATGAGCCAGCCCTCCCCCATTTTGACGCCCTGGTTTAAAACCTTGTCGGCGCAACGGCGGAGATGCTCAAAGTCGTGCACAGGCATAAACGAGCCTTCGTTTTTGAATTGCCTGATTATATTTTTTTGCATGCGGTACACGATTTTGTAGACTACGTTATATATAAAAGATTTGAATTTGCTGTGTCCGTAGAGTCTGCCGTCGTTTACTACGTTGACTATGCAGTACAGCACAAAATCCAAAAGGGCTGGCACTACCGGTTCGCAATTTTCCGAAAGCAGAAATTTTTCAAGCTCGTTGTTGCCGAGGCGGGAGTATTTGACGTAAATTTCCCCAACTATGCCCACCTTTATCTTCTCCTCCTTTTTGCGCCCGACGGCGGCGAAGAGGGAAATGAGGCGTTCGTTTATTTTTTTATAACGCGAATATCCGCCGTTTTTGAACTTGTCCACCACGTATTCAACGGCTTGGTCGCGCGCGCTGTCGGCGGCGCCCGCCTCGATTTCGTAGGGCTTGGTCTGGTTGTAGCACCACATTATAGTGTCGCCGTAGATTATGGAATAGGCAAGCTTTAAAAAGAGCTTTGCGCCTATTTCGAACGAGCTGTCCTTTTCAAGCCCCGAAAAGTTGACGGAAACCACGGGAACCTGCGGGAATTCCGTGTGGATAGCCTTTCTGATGAGGGACATATAGTTTGACGCACGGCAGCCGCCGCCGGTTTGGGTTATCATGAGCGCGGTGCGGTTTAAATCGTACTTACCGCTCTTTAACGCGTCAATATATTGCCCCACCACGCACAGGCAGGGATAGCACGTGTCGTTGTGGACGTGCTTTAAGCCCTCGTCTATCACGGTGCGGCTCTCGTTTTTGAGAACTTCTATATCGTATCCCTCTATTCTTAAAACTTCCTGTATTATGAGGAAGTGCCACGGGAGCATATCGGGCACGAGGATTTTATGGGTGGATTTCATTGACTTGTCCCACTTGGGATAGCCGGTAGTGTAATCGCGTTCTTCCATGGTTATCTATGCCGTTTTTCCGCCTCTTCGATTGCCGCAAGCATGCTGCGGAGACGGATTTTAACAACGCCTAAATTATTTATTTCGTCTATTTTTATCTGTGTGTAGAGCTTGCCGTTCTTTTCCATTATGGCGCGGACCTCGTCCGTGGTTATGGCGTCAAGCCCGCAGCCGAACGAGACGAGCTGAACGAGGTTGACGTTTTTGCGCGAACAGGCAAAGTTGGCTGCCCTGTACAGGCGGGCGTGGTACGTCCACTGGTTTAAAACGTTGACCTTTACAGGCTCGCTCTTTTCGAAAACGCTGTCCTCGGAGAGCACGGCAAGCCCCAGAGAGGTTAAAAGCTTGTTGAGGCCGTGGTTTATTTCGCCGTCGAGGTGATAGGGTCTGCCCGCAAGCACAATTATCTGCCTGCCCGTTTCGGTGACTTTCCATAAAATTTCGTCAGCCTTTTCCTTTACGTCGGCATGATAGCTTGCAAGGCGGTCGAAGCCCTCCCTGAGGGCGTTTTTTATCTGCTTTTGCGTAAAGTGATATTTTTTGAAAACTTCGTGCAGCTTTTTGACCGTGGACTTTTCCATATTGAGGTCAATATATGGCATTATGAAGTTTTTATCATTCAAACGCTCGTTGTTTGCCTTTAAAAGTTCGGGATAGTATGCAACTACGGGGCAGTTGTAATGATTGGTGGAGCAGTGCTCGTCTACGTTGTAGCTTTCGCAGGGCATAAATATGAAATCCACGCCCATATCCAAAAGGCTTTCAATGTGACCGTGCATCAGCTTTGCGGGATAGCAAGCCGTATCCGAAGCGACGGTGTGCTGACCCTTGAAATAGAGACTCCTTGAGGACCTTTCGGAAAGCACCACGCGGAAGCCGAGGCTTTCGAAAAAGCCTGCCCACAGGGGGAGCTGCTCGTACATACCGAGCTGCAAGGGAAGCCCCACCTTGCCCATTTTGCCCGGAACGCCGTGGATGCACTCCAACAGACGGGATTGCTTATACGCGTAGATATCGAACTCGTTGGAGACGGGCTTTAAGCCCGCGCCGCGTTCGCACTTGTTGCCGGATATGTATTTTCTGCCGTCGCCGAAACGGATTATATTTACGTTACAGTTTGAAGTGCAGCCGCGGCAGTTGGTTGAAGTTGAAGTATAAGTGAAGTTTTCAAGCCCTTCGAGCTGAAGGGTTGTGCTTTCACCCATTATATTTTCCTTTGCAAACAGAGCCGCGCCAAAGGCGCCCATAAGCCCGGCAATGCCGGGGCGGATCACCTGCTTGCCCGTTTCAAGCTCGAAAGACCGCAGTACGGCGTCGTTCAGGAAGGTGCCGCCCTGCACTACTATATTTTCGCCGAGGTCGTCCGCACTCGAAGCGCGAATTACCTTGTAGATTGCGTTTTTTACGATGGACGAAGAGAGCCCCGCGGAGATATCGTCCACTCCCGCGCCCTCTTTTTGGGCTTGCTTTACGGCGCTGTTCATAAACACCGTGCAGCGGGAGCCGAGTTCGACGGGGTGCCGGGCATATAAGCCCTCCTGCGAGAATTTATCTATCTCCATTCCCATCGCGCGGGCAAAAGTCTGGATGAACGACCCGCAGCCAGAAGAACAAGCCTCGTTGAGCATAATGGAGTCGATTGCGCCGTGCTTGATTTTAAAGCATTTTATGTCCTGCCCGCCGATATCTATAATAAAGTCCACTTTGGGGTTGAAATGCAGCGCAGCCTTGAAGTGGGCTACGGTTTCCACTATTCCGAAGTCAGCCTTTATTGCGCTTTTTATGAGGTCCTCGCCATAGCCAGTTACGGCGCTGCCTGCGATTTTTATTCTGCCGCAGCCGAGCTTTATGAACTCTTTGAGTTTGTTGACGACGATATCGAGGGGCTGACCGTTGTTGGACTGGTAGTGCGACCACAGAATTTTGAAATCGGGTGTGATTGCCATAAGCTTGGTGGTTGTGGAGCCGGAATCTATGCCGATATAGCAGTCGCCCGTGTAAGTGGCGATGTCGGCAAACTGCAAGTCCGTGGCACGGTGGCGCTTTACAAATTCGGCGTATTCCTCCTTGCTTTCAAAGAGGGGCTTGCCCGTTACTATGCTGTCGCTGCCCTTTGCCGCCGAAATTTTTGCGATGATATCGTTTATTTCCTCGGCTTCTACATTGGCGGAATAGAGCGCAGCGCCTATGGACATAAAGCAGGGTGCGTTCTCGGGGAAAATCGCCTCTTCGTCCGAGAGATTGAGCGTTGTTTTAAAAGCCTTGCCCAAGCCCTTTAAAAAATGGAGCGGACCGCCCAAAAAAAGAACGCGCCCTTTAATTTTGCGCCCCTGCGCCAGCCCCGATACGGTTTGGTCTACTACAGCCTGAAAGATGGAGGCGGAAATATCTTCCTTTTTGGCGCCCTGGTTTAAAAGAGGCTGGATGTCGGACTTGGCAAAAACGCCGCAGCGCGAAGCTATGGGGTAGATTTTTTCGGCTTTGAGAGCCAATTCGTCCATTTCCTGCACGGATATATTGAGAAGGGTAGCCATCTGGTCGATGAACGCGCCCGTGCCGCCTGCACAGCTGCCGTTCATGCGCTGTTCGGTGCCGCCCGTTACGAATATTATTTTTGCGTCCTCGCCGCCAAGCTCCACCGCGACGTCCGTCTGCGGATAAAATTTGCGTATAGCGATAAACGCAGCCTGCACCTCCTGCACGAAGGCGACGTTGCTGCGCTGGGAAAGCCCCAAGCCTGCGCTGCCGGTTACGGCTACGGAATACTTTCCGGGAAATTCCCTGCCGATTTTGGTAAGCTCGGCAAGGACGGTCTCTTTTACCCGCGAAAAATGGCGCACGTAGGAACTGTATATTATATTTTCACCGTCGATTACAGACGCCTTTACGGTGGTGGAACCGACGTCTATTCCGAGAAGTTTAGACATTGTTTCTTCCGTTATATGATAAGTCAAAATTAATTATAGCATAACGGATTTGATTTTTACAAATTTATAAAGCGGTATTTTTTGTGAAAATATGCAAATTTTTACTTGCGCGTTCTGCCGCATTGCTTTTTGCGCCTGTACTTGTTTTTTGTTGCCATACCGCCGCGAATGTGGCGTTCGGAGAGATTTTTATCGAGAACGCGCCTTACATCTCTGTAAAGCCGGCCGTCTATCTGCCGCAGCCGCTCGGTTACATCTTTATGTGCAGTCGTCCAAGTCGGGAACGGTCGTCTCCTCCCCTACTTCGCTCTCGATTGGAATAGCATTTTCCAACCCAAGTTCGGAATTTAATTGCAGGAAAATGTCCACGTTTCCGTCATGATCGACTTCGATACGCCTCACGATGTGTTTGAGTTGTGCGTTCGTCATCTGCGACACGTCGGCAATGTCCGCAATCGAGCGGAATGTCTTTTTCAGAACGCCGTCCAGCCGCTCGTGCATCGTCATACGGCTCTCAATCATTTTCAGTTCTGCTTCGAGGGATTCCTTTCTTTGTTTCGCCCCCAGGAGACGCTCATTGAGTTCCTCGCGCGAGATCAGATCGTCGGTGTAGAGGTCCATGCACTTCTCCCGCATCTTCTCGAGCTTTTGAAGTTCCGCCCTCACCGATTTTTCCTTTTCGACGTTCTCCTCTTTCTCCCGATAGACCTTCTTGAACTCCGCGGTTACATAGTCGATCACATTTTTCTGGTGGGAAAAAAGATAGGCAAAATAGTCGGAAATCACCTTTATGAGTTCCTTTTCGTCAATCACGGTGCGGTTGGGGCAGCTGTCCGCGCCATGTCCGTTCCGCCCCGAGCACACCCATGTGACATAAGTATTCTTATAGGTACGCTCGACACGGCGGAACGACCACCCGCAGTCCTTGCACTTGATCAGCGTTGAAAACAAATATTGATTGCTATGCCGCGTCTTGTCGAGTTTGAACGTTTGCCCGCGCGCGCGTATGATTTTCTGCGCCTTCTCGAAAATGTCTTGATCGACGATGCGAAGGCTCTCCTTTTCGGTAATAAGCCATTCTGATACGTCCTTGCTTTTCCGCTGTCCCGTCAGAAAATCGGAGATCTCCTGCTTTCCGTTAACGACTTTCCCCGTGTAAATTTCATTTGTCAAGATGCGCATGACCGCATTTGGAGACCACGCGCAATTTCGCTTTGTCTTAATTCCCCTCGCGTTGAGCATCTGCGCGATCTTCATCGCGCCGTCCTCATCCTCGCAATACCGCCGGAAAATCTCCCGAACAATCTCCGCTTCTCTCTCGTTGATTGCAAGGTCGAACAGGTCCCCCTTCGTCTTGTCATAACCAAAGACGATGTTGGGCACCTTCCCCTTTTCGGCGTTGACTTTCTTTCCGAACTTGACGCGCTTGGACATATTTGCGCTCTCTTCCTGTGCAAGTGCGCCGAAGATCGTCAGCACAAATTCGCTGTTGCCCATGCTCGTCATGTTCGCCGTCAGAAACTGCGTCTCGATGCCGAGAGATTTCAGCTTGCGGATATTTTGAAGAAGATCAACCGTGTTCCGCGCAAAGCGGGAAATGTCTTTGACGACGACAAGCTCAAACACGCCGCGCTCGGCATCCGCCATCATGCGCAGAAATTCCTTGCGGTTCTTGATCTTTGTCCCCGAAATCCCCTCATCGGCATACAGGCGCACGAGGGTGTTCCCCGTGCGCTGCGTGTATTCCGAAAAAAATTTTTTTTGCGTCTCCAAACTGTTGAGCTGATCTTGCTTGTCCGTCGAGACCCTGCAATATGCCGCGATATTCATTTTTTCCTCCGTACTTCAATCGGTTGAGTTGAACCGTTCTCTTCCTCGGAAGCGAGCGATTCATCCTTCAAGCCGTCCTCTACTTTTTTCTTATTCGCTTCCACACAGACGAGAAGCAGTTCCTTAATAAGTTTTTCGGGAGTAGCCGTAACATGAAACCGATAATTCAGTTTTGGCTTGTCCAACCGCCGTCCTCCCATTCTTTTTGTATAATTTATGACGTCGGTTCGACAAAAATCACCACCGAAAGGCAATTTCTCTTTATTTTTCGATAACTCTTGACAATTTATTTCTCTTTGTTTCAAGTATTCTTATTCGGGCAGAAGTACGGCTCAAATCGCCGCGCCCTTATAGCTCCGAATACTATGTTCTCTTTCCATCGCATTTCCTCCTCATTGATAAAAATGTTTATTAGGATTTGTTTTTCTCCGACTCAAATCCGAAAAAGTCGTCGTATCCGTCCATAATCTTACCGAGCGAAAGATTGTGTTCGGCGGCATCGTCCAACAAGGCTTTGTAGCCTGCTTCTATGAGTTGAACTTTGGTATAGCCGTACTTGTCGAGGAAGGCGTTTATCTGCTCCACTTTCTCGCGAGGAACGCTCGTCCCCCAAGTGGCGTTTTTAGCTTTTCTTTCTGCTTTGTGCTTCTCTTCATAACGTTTGTCCTTAATCGCTCTCGGTTTCTTTTCCATAACTACCTCCGTAAAATATATCAATCGTATTCATACGACACATATATTTTACACTATCACAGCCGAAGAGTCAAGAGATTTAAGCGCGATTCTTAATAACCGTCGAAGTAAAGCTCGTCGTAGAGGTCGCCCTCAGACCTGCCGTAGCGTTCCTGCTGCCGAAGGGTGGTATTCTTGATGAGCGAAAAACTCTCACCTCGGACTGCTCCGTATTTTTTGGATACTTCCTTAAAAAAGTCCTCTTGAAGAGCAGAATAGGACACTAACCCGCCGCGCGCTTTCCAAAATGAGCTATGGGAAAGCAAGGGTTCGTCTATTTCAATGCGTTGCCTATACATAGGCATATCGTACTCATCGCGCATTTGAAGTCTGTTCCCTGCTTCGCTTCTTTCGTCGCTCATAATCTTTTCTTGCCATACTTCCGTGATGGGTAGATAATAGACAAAGAGATTTCGCCTGTTCGGCTCTGTTATTATTACTGCGCAGATGATGTTCTCATGTGTGTGCAAGAAACCTACTTTTTCTATGGCGTAGGCATAGCACTTACGGAAGTACAAATTTATTTCTTCTTCGTCGTGGAAGCCGTCCCAAAACTCTCCGTTGCCGCCGAATTGTAGGCATTCCAAGACAATGTTCTTGCCTCGGTTGTTAAATGTTGCGTTAGTAGATTTCATTACTTCGCTCCACGCTTGTTCGGTCGTGGACATCTTTTTGAAGTATTCTACCTTGTACCGCTGTTCGCAGTCTTTGAGGTATTCGTCTATGTTTGCAAATTCGTTTTTCTTGTGCACAATAACGGAAATGGTTGCGTGTTTGTCCCGCGGATACTTCTGTTCGGGCATTCCCATTTTGTTTTCATAATACTTGTAAATCTTGTTTCACCTCCTTTTGAGGGCAGAAAAAACAGCCTTTTGTTCAAGGACTGTCTGTTCACATTTCATTGCTCCCTCAATTATAAACTTGAAAAGCAAATTCCTTTGGAATTTCGCTGTCTTGCGACAGCCGGCAATGTTTGCCGCTTTTCGTTTTGAATGTCGTCGGGCGCGCTTGTGTGCAAGCACCCAGACACGCCCTCCTAATTATAAGCCACGGGAACGCCGAAATTATTAGTCATTACGAAAATTTTTTATTTCTTCAAACTTTTGCCCGTATAGTATTTATAAAACTGCCTTATGCGTTTGTTTCTCCACTTGGCTATGTAAGGATAAAACCTTTGAGTTAAAAATTCTTCCACGCCGATGTTTAACCGCGACGTAATCTTTTCCACCGCCGAAAAGATATTTGTGTAGAGCTTATAAGATTCTCTTAAACCTATTTCCTTTCTGCGTTCCATCTCTTTGCAGAGACGGATATAGACTGCCCCTACAATAGGTGGTTGGTCACCGTAGTAATCTTCATAGTGCTGTCTGGCTTCCTCGCTTGCGGTTTTAAGATACTCAGCAATCTCGTCGTCCATCTTGTCATTGTCAAAATAGTAATAGGTGAGTATATGCCGGAACAGCTCGCCCATACTGTAAAACCAGTGCAGGAACGGCATTAAATCGTTAAAGAGCGCACGGAGGACAAACTCCAATTCCACGTCAAGGAAGTATGGCATCTCGCCGTCATTTATAAACTTGTTCCAACAGTGCCAGACAATTTCTTCCCGCGTTCCCGTATTGAATATATAATCGTCCACCGAACAGTTGGCGTGTTTCAGTTGTGTGGAAATATACCCCTGCGTAACGCCAAGCTCCTCGGCGGCTTCTTTCTGCGTTTTTCCGCTTGACATAATCTTTAAAATATCTCTGTCCTGTTGCGATAAGTGGGCAAACAGAATTTCCCTGTCCCGCCGTTCGTCTGCAAGTACGTTGAAAGGTATAGTTTTATCTATTCTGCGTTCCCGTTGCTTGGGTGTTAATTCGTCCTCGTCCTTATCTAAAAACCTGACGGTATGACGTTGGTACTTATGGGTATTGTTGTATTCTAACCTGTCCAACTCAAACAAAGCTTCCCATTCCTGTTCGCTTACCTCTATGACGATATACGGTCTGCCGTTGATATAGGTGTTGGGTGAATCCGTCTCGGTGCAGGGATAGTAATACAGGAATTTACCTGACGTTTTCGCAGGTTTTTTCTTTTTATTGTAATGATACGCCAACTTATCCATAGCACTATTATAACAGATAAACCTGCCAAAACTCGGCATATATTAAAAAATTTTTTGGGCAAATTTTGAACCGAAATTCTTATTTTTCTTATGCAACAAAAGTGGACATTTTTTTGATGCCTAAGCAGGATAAGGAAGGTGGTACTTTTCCACCTTCGCCCCTCAACAAGCGGGAAACCCGCATTGGTTGATGACTAATGTGATTTTTTGCAAAAAAGATAAAGAATTATCGTTGATATAATCGCCATTATGAGAAGATTGGGAATAACCCGCCCGTTTGCATTGAGGACGAGTTGCCCTTTGAAATCCCCGACAGTTGGGCGTGGTGTAAGCTGACAAGCATTAGTTACTCTGTTGGAACAAAATATAATCAAATTTTATCAAGCGCAGTCCTTAAAGAGGGCGCAATTCCCGTTGTAAGTCAAAGCCAAAATTTAACAGACGGATATTCTAACGATATTGAACGGCAAATTACGATTCTTCCCCTAATTATGTTTGGAGATCATACAAAAGTCGTTAAATACATAGATTTTCCTTTTATAATAGGCGCAGATGGAACTAAATTTCATATGCCTATAATCGTTTTTCCAAGATACTTATATTTTTTAATGCTGGTCTGCGCCGGCTCGATTCCGTCCCGTGGTTATGCAAGACATTATTCGATATTGACAGCGCAATATCTTCCGCTGCCGCCGCTGGCGGAACAGGAGCGGATTGTTGCGGAGATTGAGAAGTACGAGCCGCTTATTGCGGAGTACGATAAATTGGAGAAAGAAAAAAGCAAGCTCGACGGCGAGATTTACGACAAACTCAAAAAGTCTATCCTGCAATATGCCATACAAGGTAAACTTGTTCCGCAGGAGCCGACCGACGAACCCGCAAGCGTTCTTCTTGAAAAAATTCGCGCCGAAAAGAAAGCCAAACTCGGCAAAAAATACGTCGATAGTTTCATCTACAAAGGTGATGATAACTGCTATTATGAGAAGGTGGGCAATAACGCGCCCGTTTTGCTTGAAAATTTGCCGTTCGATATACCCGACAGTTGGTGCTGGGTGCGGTTGGGAACAATAGTAGACTTTTCTAAAAGCATTTCAATATCGCCAAATACAATCGAAGAAAGCGCGTGGATTTTAGATTTGGAAGATATAGAAAAAGACAGCGGAAAGGTTTTATGCAAAAAGCGGAAAAGAACATTAAAAGTACAAAGCGTTAAACATCAATTCAAGACGGGAGACGTACTTTACAGCAAGCTGCGCCCGTATTTGAATAAAGTCGTTATTGCCGATGAGGACGGGTACTGCACTTCAGAGATTTTAGTGTTTAATTTTGTGCCGATTTGTAATAGATACGCCCAACTCTACTTGATGAGTCCGTATTTTGTCGATTACGCCATGGCGGGCGCTTATGGCGTAAAAATGCCACGGTTGGGAAGCGACAGAGGCAATAACGCTTTTATGCTTATTCCCCCGCTACAAGAACAATTAAGAATTGCTGATCAAGTAGACAAAATCTTCGCTAACATAAAAGACGAGGCTTAAACCTCGTCTTTTATGTAGTCTAAAATAAATTTTATTTGCTGACAGATACGCTGCTGTTCGTTTATCGGTGGAATCGGAATGAGTGCTGTCCTGACTTGATCCGTTCCGAAACGTTGTTGCCCTGCCGTTCCAGAAAACTTTTGTATTCCGTACTCTATGAAATACGTCGATTTGACATACCATAAAAGATATTCAGGCAAGATCGTATTTGCGTACGGGCGCAAGATATGTAATTCCGTTGTCCCCGCACCATAACCGTTTTCCAAATCATAAAATACCGCCGATTTTCTGTTTTGAAAGCAAGGCGTTATTTTGGCAAAGCCGACGTCGCCGTCGCGGAAATGCGTAAAACCGCTTTTTACGTCTTTCCATAAACGTGGGACATAGCAAAAGTGATTTTTGAAACCGTCGTCAAGCGATTTCATTTCCACGAACGACACCTTTATATTGTCGTCAATATTGTTGCGTGGATTCAGAATTACCAAGTTATCCAGCCTTGCCCAAGCCCAAGAATCGGGGATTTCAAAGGGCAAAATATCCGTAATGTTTTTGACTTCGCCGCCCACCTTCTCATAATAGCAGTTAGGGTGAATATATAAATGCGCTTCGCTACCGAGAAACCGCCGAAAATAGTAAAATATTTGTATTACTATTTTTAGGAGGTTTAACGATATGTTAGACGAATTCGAGAAACATTTGCGGCGGGAGAATCTGTCGCAAAACACCATTTCCGCCTATTTGCTGACCGTGCGTATGTACAAGCAACTTTCGGGCGAAATAACAAAGGCGAACCTTTTGGCGTTCAAAGGTTACCTCATGGAGACTTACAAACCCAAAACGGTCAATCTACGGATACAGGCGATCAACAAGTATCTCGACTTTATCAAAAAGCCAAACTTGCGGCTGTCGCCCGTAAAGATCCAGCAGAAAAACTTTTTGGAGAATGTGATCAGCGACGCCGATTACAAATTTCTGAAAAACCGACTCAAAAGGGACGGCAATATGGAATGGTATTTTGTCGTCCGCTACCTTGCGGCGACGGGCGCACGCGTGAGTGAACTCATTCAAATCAAAGTCGAGCACGTCTTTAACGGATACTTCGACTTGTATTCCAAGGGAGGAAAACTCCGTCGGCTTTACATACCGAAAACGCTGAAAACCGAAACGGAAGCATGGCTAAATGAGAAAGGAATCACGAGCGGATACCTATTTTTGAATCGCTTCGGCGAACGCATTACCGTGCGCGGGATCGCCCAGCAACTCAAAAATTATGCCGCCAAGTACGGTTTGAATCCCAAAGTTGTCTATCCGCATTCGTTCCGGCATCGGTTTGCCAAAAACTTTTTGGAGAAGTATAACGACATTTCCCTGCTTGCCGACCTTATGGGGCACGAGAGTATTGAAACGACGCGAATTTACCTACGCAAGACCGCCAGCGAACAGCAGGAGATCGTAGACAAAATCGTTACATGGTAAAGCAAACCCCCTCGTTTTCGAGGGGTTTTCGATTATAAATTCGCAAAGATTTCATTTATCTTATCGACGATCCGTTGTTGCTCCGCCAGCGGCGGTAGCGGCAGTATCATTTTTGATAACGTTTGCCCATTGCAATTTGGTTGAGCGGTTGCAATTGTACCGTCGCGCAATTGTACCCAATATAATGGACTTTCCATAAAATATTTTAAGTATTGAGAGGATAATCTATCGCTATAACGGGTCCTAATCAGATACCCTGCATAAATTGCTTCTTCCGAAACATTTTTTACGAGATACGATTTTCCTACCGTGCCGCCCGTCCGCGCAAAGAGTATATCGTTTTCTTTAAGGCGATAAGTTTCTATTTCATCTTCGTCAATATCACAAAACGGAACATGGCTCCAATCAACTTCATTATCATGAATATCGCTAATTCGCACCATTTTTATTCGACCGCTCACTTTTGCAGGCGCATTATACCCGTACTGAATTGAGTCGGAGAGATTGCCCCAACGTACCCATTCCCAACAATCGGGCAAGTCAAACGGAACTTCAACGGGCTTATCTTCGGCTACGCCGTCAATGTGTTCGTAATAGCAGTTATCATCACCTTTGTAGATGAAACTATCGACGTATTTTTTGCCGAGTTTGGCTTTCTTTTCGGCACGGATTTTTTCAAGCAAAACGCTTGCCGGCTCGTCGGTCGGTTCCTGCGGGACAAGTTTGCCTTGTATCGCATATTGCAGGATAGACTTTTTGAGCTTGTCGTAAATCTCGCCGTCGAGCTTGCTTTTCTCTTGCTCCAATTTATCGTACTCCGCGATCAACGGTTCGTACTTTTCAATCTCGGCGACGATCCGTTCTTGCTCCGCCAGCGGGGGTATGGGTATGAGCAATCGAATTAAGCGTTCCTTACCTATGTTATAAAACGCTTGACCAGATTTTTTTGTTATTGACTTAATTTGCGAATTCAAATACGGACTTTGAAGAGCATATAAGAGAAACTTTCCCAATATATCGTTACTATAAAACGGGCGGCAGATAAAGACAAAACCGCCGGCACTTACGTTATCATAGTCTTTTTCGATTATAGCAATTTTGCCTACGTTTTCTAAACTTGTTACAGCAGGGGTAATCAAATCGTTTTTTCTTAACATAATGTTTTCGGCAATTAGGCTGTAATCGATAAAAATATCATTATCATAAAACTTATAGCCGTTATCGGATATATTGCCGCCGCGCAAAATTCGTATTTTTGTTTTGTCGTTACTTGCTTGGTCCTTTTTGAACGAGGCTCCTGTTTGGCATGATAATAGAGAACCGAGACGAGCGACAGTCCAACCGTCAGGCAAATCAATGTCGATTTCGTCGGTAATGTCCTTGACTTCGCCCCCAATCTTCTCATAATGGCGATTATCATCACCCTTAAAAATGACGGAATTGCTTTTATCTTTCTTGATTTTCCCTTCTTTGATAAGGCGCTGTTTTTCGGCACGGATCCTTTCGAGCAAAACAGAAGCCGGCTCGTCGCCGGGGTTTTGCGGAACGAGCTTGCCTTGAATCGCCATTTGAAGAATGGATTTGCGTAGTTGTTCAGCTTTCATCTTTCTCTCCCAACAGCGCCATAATTTCGCCGAGAACGCGGTCGATATTTGCGTCTAAACTTGCGCGCTTCCCCCTGTATTCCTTGATAAGGTCCTGCGGGGGAAGAATTTCTTCCTCTCTGTGAGGATAACCACACAAATCGATATTGTAATTCAAAGCCTCAATCTCTTGAACGGTATATTTCTTTGCCTTCGGGAATTCGTCAACAATCATTTCTTCCCGGTTATTCCACCAATCAATCACAGGCTGAAAATGTTCGGACTGCATCGGCTTGGTCTTGGAGAAATGCTTGTACCCTTCGGGCATATCTAAACGATAAAACCATGTTTCCGTTGTCGTCTTTGTTTTATCGAAAAACAGGATATTCGTCGTAATGGGAGTATACGGCGCAAATACGCTACCCGGCATTCGGATTACCGTATGTAAATTACACTCGGTGAGCAGTTTCTTTTTGATTGCAACTTTTGCATTATCGGTGCCGAACAAGAAACCATCGGGAAGAATAACTGCGGCTCTGCCGTTTTGTTTCAGACGATACATAATCACCGACATAAACAGGTCTGCAGTTTCGCTGCTTGCCAAATCGGACGGGAAGTGATTTTTTACGTCAGCTTTTTCGCTCCCGCCATACGGAGGATTCATCAGAACAACGTCAAACTGATCTTTTTCGGTATAATCCAAAACATTATGAAGTAAAGAATTATCATGGTAAATCCGCGGCATATCTACGTCATGCAACAGCATATTGGTTACGCAAAGAATATATGGGAACTGTTTTTTCTCGACGCCATAAATGGAATTATAGATTTTCTCCACATCATCCGTGCTCTTCTTCTTTGTCTCCAATTCTTTCAGCCAACTTACCAAAAATCCGCCCGTGCCGCAAGCAAAGTCCGCGCAATGTTCGCCAATCTGCGGATTGATCATCTTTGCCATGAAATCCGTGACGGCGCGCGGCGTATAAAATTCGCCTGCCGAGCCTGCGCTTTGTAATTCACGCAGAATGGTTTCGTAAATTTCTCCGAAAGCATGACTTTCTTCGTAATCACTTAAATCCAAATCATCGATTACATTGATAACCTGACGGAGAAGCACGCCGTCCTTCATATAGGTATTTGCATCTCTAAACGTTGTTTGGACGATCGCTTTTTTAATGGGCGTTGTCGGATCGACTTGAATACCGCCTATCAGCACATTTACGTTCGGATCTTTAATATCGTTGCCTTTCAGAACGGGAAAAAGCGTATTGTTGACAAAATTCAGAAGAGCCTCTCCCGTCATGCCTTTTCCGACTTCTTCATGTGCCCAATTGCGCCAACGGCAAGTAGTTGGGATAATCGACGTATATTTATCATCCTCAAATTCCCAATCTCTTTCCTTTGTGTCGTACACTTTTAAGAATAATAGCCACGCGATTTGCTCAATCCTCTGCGCGTCGCCGTTGATACCCGCATCGTTGCGCATAATATCGCGCAATCTCTTTATAAATCCCGAAATATTACTCATATGTTATGCCGCCTTATAAATTTCTTTTTCAAGTTCCCTGACCGCCCGTATGTAACCTTCTCGGCCACCGAAAAGTTGAGCAATTTTCGCAGGTTTTCCGAATTTGACAAAAGGGTCAAGTTTCAGAATGTCCATGTCTTCGATTTCATAGATACCGCTATCCGCATATTTTTCAAGCAACGCATCGAGAACTGCGCGTGCTGCACCGCCGTATTTTGCAAAAATGTTGCGTTTTTTTACGTTTTCAGCACGTTCCCGCCGTGTTAAGGGTTTCTGGTCAAAGGCGATATGGCAAATAAAATCGTAATCGTCTATATCGCTCATGCCTTCATCCGCTTTAATCTGCTCTAAATCTATTCCGCGTTCAAGAAATAACTCCTGAATTTTTGCTTTTTTCTCTTCAGACGACCATTGCAAAATAAAGTTACTGAGTGAAGAAAACTCGCTGTAAATATTTGCTTTTGTATAGTCGATGATGCTTTCTTGACGCAATAGTTTTCCATCTGTATCGTATACCGCAACCATTTTTTGTAAGACAGATACTTTACAACCTCTACTGTCTACGACATATTTGTACTTTGGTTCTGTTGGCGGAGGAGGCATTATAACGTCATCGCCGTCTGTAGTGTCTTTGGGTTCGATATGATGAAATTCCTCATTCTGTTCAACCGGTCCGTCCCAATCGGGATCTGCAAACAGCCGAGTAACGCCGCGGAAATCCATAATAACGAAATGCGTTTTCCCATCATCCCAACGAAGCCTCGTGCCGCGGCCGATAATTTGCTTAAACTCCGTCATAGAACCAATCATTTCGTCAATTACAATCAATTTAGCCATTTTGCAATCGACGCCTGTGGAAAGAAGTTTTGACGTTGTAGCTATCACCGGAAATTTTGCCGAAACGGAAATAAAATAATCCAACTTATTTTTCCCGTAATCATCGCTACCGGTAATGCGAACAATGTAGTCCGGATCTTTTGCGCACATGTCCGCATTCAATTTGGTCAAGGCAATGCGCATACGCTCCGCCGCGTCTTCCGTAGCGCAGAATACGATGGTCTTTGCCATTCTATCAGTTGCTTTGAGATAGTTGGTTATCTCGTTTGCAACCATGTCAATCCTATCCTGAATAATGATATTGTAATCATAATCGCTGTTATTATAAATGCGATCTTCAATTTCGTAACCGTAAATATCGCGCTGGCCTTTACGAGGGCGCCATTCGTCGTCGATATCGGTTTTGATACGTATTACCTTAAACGGCGCAAGAAAACCGTCGTCAATTCCCTCTTTCAAGCTGTATTTGTAAATCGGATCGCCGAAATAATCGATGTTGGAAATATAACTCGTTTCTTTCGGCGTTGCCGTCATGCCGATTTGGGTTGCCGATGAAAAATATTCCAACACTTTACGCCAGCGGCTTTCTTCTTTGGCGCTACCGCGGTGACACTCGTCCACGATAACGAGATCAAAGAAATCTTTATCAAATAGTTGTTTATAGTGCGCAAGCGTTTCTTCATCCGTCTCTTCTTCCGTCGCCTTGTTCCCCACCAATTGTTGATAGAGAGAAAAGTAAACTTGGTGCGAAGTGATGGTCGTTCTATCGTCTTTTGCAAAATTGATTTTATGTATCACCTTTTCAAGGGGTTTAAAATCCCCGTTGATGGTCTGATCGACGAGATTGTTTCGGTCTGCAAGATAAAGAATTTTCTGCTTCATACCGCTTTGCAATAAGCGGTAAACAATTTGAAATGCCGTATAGGTTTTTCCCGTTCCGGTTGCCATAACAAGAAGGATACGTTGTTGCCCCTTTGCAATCGCTTCTATTGTACGATTAACCGCAACCCGCTGATAATATCTCGGTGGATATGTATTTTGGCTGGTGTAATAGGGTTGATTGATAAGAGCATATTCTGTTTTGGATAAACCTTGCCCGCCATTGATTTCTCTTTGATAACGGACAAAAAGTTCTTCGGGAGAAGGAAAATTATCTAACGCAATTTCCCTCTCAACTCCGGTAAGAAAGTCAAATTCTTGAAAGGCATCGCCGTTAGAACTGTATGCAAACGGCACATCCAACATTTTGGCATAATCTTTTGCCTGTTGCATCCCGAAAGAAACGCTGTGGTTATTGTCTTTGGCTTCTATAACGGCAATGGGATAATTCTTGTTGAGAAATAGTACATAGTCTGCTTTTTTCGGAGGCTCACGGCTGACCAAATTGCCACGCAGATTCACTTTACCGTCTGTAAACTGAACCTTGGTCTCCATGGTTATTTTGTCTTTCCAGCCCTTTGCTAAAATAGCAGGAGTAATATAATTTAACTTAATGTCTTCCTCTGTCATTTGTTTTTTATCGAGTATGCTCATAATTCAACCTTTCATGATTTGTTTATATTCCGATAATTTCGTATTATCGGAAGTTGGCGAGTATATTATAGCACATTTCCATCCTTCTCAACTACCAAAAAGCGGAGATTTTTATTATCCTCGCAGGAGAATATTCCATTCCGAAAGAAAGTTATTTGTCCTCGTCGTCTATGTTCATGAGGATCATGTCGTCAAGTTCTGCTTTTTTGAAAAAATTTTTTACTCTTTTTACACCATTTTAATTCTTTTGCCCATCGCTTTAATACTCCGTCAGCAAGAAGCCGAGATACAATGGAATGGTGAGGATATTATCGGTCTTGCCGACATTGTACTGCCCGAGCTTGATGACGCCGGCGACGTGGTATTTTTCGGGATGAGCGAGAATGGTCTTCGCGCTCTTGGTGTTGCCCGTTGTAGCTTTGACTTCCACGAGGTAGCACCCGCCCTTGTAGCGCGTCACAAAGTCGATTTCAAGCCCCGAATCTTTGTGATAGTAGTAGAGTTTTCTGCCCATTTTCACAAAAATATCGGCAATCAGATTTTCAAAAATTGCCCCCTTGTAACCGTAGAGATTGCCCTGCAAAATATCGTACTGGGTGCCATCCTCGAGCATGCTCACAAACAGCCCCGTATCGTTCATGTAGACTTTGAAAACGTCCTGCATGGCATTTCCGTCGAGCGGCAGTTCGGGAAGTTCAAGATTATAACAGCGAGAGACGATCCCCGCGTCCTCGATCCATTGCAGACTACCCGCAAACTTTGCCGCGGTTGCCCCCTTCTTCACTACGGAATATTGAAACTTCTTATTCTCCTTGCTGAGTTGCTTTGGAATGGACTGGAAGCACTCCCTTATTAGCGGCTTGTCCTTATCGTCGGCATATTTCACCATGTCGTCCTCGTAGGAACGAATAATGTCCCGTTGGAGCGTTAAGACGGCGTTCATTTGCTTGGTATCCACGAATTTCTGCACCACTTCGGGCATTCCGCCGACGACCGTGTATTGCAGCATGAGTTCCCGCATTTTGTTGTGCAGAGCCTCATGAACGGGCGTGGCGTTCTCCAAGCATTTTTTTAATGTTTTGATGACCTGCTCCCCGATCCCGTTCGCCCACAAAAATTCCTCGAAGTCAAGCGGCTTCATCTCAATGAGCGTTTCCGAACCGACGGGAACAGATTTGGGCTGTTTGCCGTAGCCTTTAACGCCGAGCAATGACCCCGTGCCGATGACATCGAACCTGCCGTCCTCTTTGAAGAATTTCAAAGCCGTGCGCGCCTCGGGGCAGTCCTGAATTTCGTCGAGGATAATAATGGTCTCATGCGGCACAAAAATCGCCCCGTCGCCGAGAAGCGCCGACATCATGATGATGAGGTCGTTCACTTCCAACGAGCCATTGAAAATGGAAATGTAATTGGGGTTTTTGAGGAAATTCAGATAGACGACATGCTTGTAGTTTGCCTCTGCAAATGCTCTGACCGAGAAAGTCTTGCCGCATTGCCGTTGACCCTTGATAATAAGCGGACTTTTGTCGGGAGTATTTTTCCACTCTTTCAGCACGTTTTCGATCTTTCTTTTTAACATAATACCGCACCTCTTGGCTTTTTTTCGGTACTATTATAACACAATGCAAAAACTTTTTCAAAGGAGTTTTAGAAAAATATGAAAACTTTTTAAAACGACTTTTGTCGAAAAGTAAAATTTTTTCGTGAGAGTTCAGTAAGAAAATTCACCCCACAAAAAATCCGCCTTCAACGTACAAATCTGTTGACACTTTATTTATTATTTGCTATACTAATCTTGCAAAGGATATATTAACTTACGTTTTATATAGTTCCGTCAAAGTATCGCGGCTGTGCCGGAAATGTATAAAATTTAATTTAACATATTGTTTGCTTGCGGAATAGAGTGTCGTTTTCTATATGCAAGCTCTTTTTATATCCTTTGCGAAAAAAATTTTTTCGGAGGATATTTTTTATGTTACAAAAAAACGCGATTGAAACCATTGAAAGCACGATCGGATATGAGTTTACCGATAAACAGCTTCTATCCCAAGCATTCACTCGCTCATCCTATCACTATGAGCATCCCGAAGTTCAAGACAACGAACTCTTGGAGTTTATCGGAGACTCCGTATTGTCCCTCATTGTCGTAAACATTCTTACCGACAAATACACAGGTCGTGACGGAAGCGGTCTATATGCCTGCCGCGATGAAGGCGATTTCAGCATGTTAAAGAGTGCACTCGTCAACAAACAATTCCTTGCAAAAAGGATGAGCAAATACTGTTTGCAAGATTATCTTCGCATGAGCATCGGCGACGAAGGACAAGGCATCCGTAACGGGAAATCAGTCTTGGAAGACTTGTTTGAAAGCATTGTCGGCGCCGTCTATCTGGATACAAATCGCAACTTAAAAAAGACCGAAAGGGTTGTGAGAAATATCCTCGATATAGATAGATTCTTAAAGGAAAACGACGGCGAAATACGAATCAGTTACAAAAACGATGTACAGGAATGGTGTCAAAGATACGGCTACGATTTACCTACTTATGATACAAGGCAGAACTGGGACGGTTTTGTTTCCTATTGTGAAATCGAAGAACTCGGTGTACGCAAGCGCGGCGAAGGACACAATGGCAAAGAGGCGGAAAACAATGCCGCAAAGTATGCTCTTGAGCAATTGGAGACAGAGTTCGAGCCGTCGATAAACAATTTTATAGTGACTTACGAGAATGCGATAAATATGCTTCAAGAATATTGCCGTCAAGAAGGTCTCGATCTGCCCTATTACGAAACAGTCAATGATGCAATACATGAGGATAACAGCCACACTTTTACCGTTCGTTGCCATATGAATGGTAGATGGATTGAAGGAACCGGTAGCCGAATCAAAGAGGCCAAAAAGCAATCGGCGTATAATATGCTTAAAGCAATGGGCGTAATTGAGTGAGGCAAACGCAATGGAATATGATAAGTTTTTAGAAGAATCTTGTATTATTTGCGATCGTACCTATCCTCTCACGGAAATTGAACAATTAGGGCTGGATGGATTTGGTGAAAAAGTTCGTATCACGCCAATCAGTCTATTCAAATACTTTCCAAACACTCGCCAATGGGACAAAAAAGAAAAAAGATATCGCAATTTTTCATATGAGGCATTGACGAACAATACTGTATTTTTACAGGATGCCGAAAATTTTGATGATAGTTTTGATTGTGCTATTGATTTGGATTGGGAGAAATTTTTGCGTAATCGAATCCTCCAATACTGTGGCTACTTTAATGTTACATACCAAAAAGATAGCAAAATAGACGATTTGCTTTATCATTTATCCATTAAGCTCTACGAATACCGTTCGTTAGAAAATAATTTAACAGAGATAGAGAAATTTGATGATCCTATTCAAAAGCTAAGCGTCGAGTTGTTTATAAGAAGCGTTTGGCTTGATGTCTCAACAGGCATTGAGTGGCAACAGTCTATTTTAAAATTTATAGGCAAAGAGTATCACGATTTTATCAATGATTTTAAGAAATTCAAAATTTCTTGTTTTTCCGCATCTCCGTCTCTCAATAGAATGTGGAGTTCAGCGTATGCAAATAACAATAAAGGGTTTTGTCTCGAATATGAGATTAATTCTTTAACTCCAAGCCAACAAACATTATTCTCTAACATATTTCCGGTCATATATAGTCAAAAGCGAAATGACACTCTTCCTATAAGCGGCGACTGCGACAAAACTTTCTCCAAAGAATTCTTGTGGCAAATGTTTTTCAATGGACTACTTCGCAAAAGCCTTTTTTGGGCTGATCAAAAAGAGTGGCGACTAATCCTGCTTGAAAACATGATCCCGTCTAACACCATTCCCTTTTTCAAAATCAAAAAGGTGTATTTAGGGGTTAAAATGCCTCGTAACGATCGCTTAAAAATAATTAAATATTGTCGTGCACATAAAATAGAGTATGTCGGACTGATTCGAGACAATAACTCGTTTAACTTAAAAGAATGCAAAGGCGATTGCTATTCTTGCAAGAAACAACCGTCAAACTTTATAATATGATAAAGTTGGGAGAGTGTATGGACTCTCCCAACTTTTAATCGTAAATTTATCATTTGCTATACTTCGCTTTAAAACTATGTGGGGTCTTCCCATCGACATATCTTGTGAGTTTTTTATTAGACACACAGTGGCGAGAAAGTGCTCATTTACCGCCATGCAGAAATTCTATCTATCCCCCTTCATCTTTATGCAAACAGATACCCTCACTGAAAAAGTGAACTGCTTATTTGACGCCCTTTATTTTTCTGCGCAATATTGCCGCATCTTCCTTATTGAACATAAAGTGCAGCCCATCTAAAATTTGCTTTTCTGCTTTAGCTGACCAATAAATTTTTAACCTTGATTTCGCTCTTGTTATTGCTGTATAGAAAATATTATGGGATATTCTCTCTCCTACTTCGTCAGTAATTATGATCTTCACCGAATCATATTCCAAACCTTGCGCTTTATGAATCGAAACAGCATACGCTACCTTAAACGGAATGAGAGATTCCGCATGCCTGTCCTCATCGTCTTTGATTACTGTTTTTCCGACATAAAAACTTACAACCGATTTTTTCTCGTGTAGAGGAGCTTCTAGCTTGAGAGGATATCCGTTAACATCAAAACCATTCAAAGTTTTGTCAACTTCAATCGTAAACTTGATTTGCTTGTCTTCTTCTTGAATATCCAATATATTCCCTTTTAGATTATTATACAACAAATCTCCAAAACGGCTATTTTCAAAGAAAATAATAGGATCACCGACCTTATAACGCTCAAAATTGTATTCAACACACTTACTTTCCCGCCCCTCCTGCAGGAACCGGTTTAAGTTGTTTATTCCATAGAGTCCGTCATAATTTAAGCACAAAACAATTTCATCGCTATTCATTTCTTTTTCAAAGATGCTTTCATTCAATGGAGAACAATAATATTGGCTTTCAAGTAACGCTTGCATTTTATCATCCAGCTTTCTAACCGAATTCCAAAGCCTCTTTAAATGCGAATCACTGCTGCGGTGAACATACGTCAATTCACAGATTGCCGATTGGGGTACAAATTCTTTTGCTATTGAAAACCAATTACCGAATTTGATTGATTCAATCTGATAGACATCGCCTACTAAAATCAATAATTTGAAAGAAATATGCTCTAAAATCTGTGCCATATCTTCATTGCTAATGGTACTGCATTCATCTATGATTAAGATATCATAACTCACGCTTTTATTGGATAAGCATTTTTTTACAGTCAAAAATTGATTTGAAACTCCTCCTACAATCCTTCGTAAATTATCGACCGCAGTATGCGTATTGGCTAAATATAAGCGAGTTTTATCCGCGAAAAATGCGGATATGTGTTTTATCATTGTTGATTTGCCTGTCCCAGCAGAACCGTAAATCAACGCCACCTGAGATTTTTCAAATATGTTTTTCAATAGCTCTTTTTTCTCCGGCGAGTCAATGTTATATTTGGTTTCGTCAAGCCACGCCGCAACCGAAGCGCGATAACCCGCGATTCCGTTCGCCGCTAAACTTGCAATTCTATTTATGATTTTTATGGTATTCGATTCATAACCCTTTAAATAGATAAAGCCGTTTTCCAAAATAAGACAGCCGGCAGGCTTATGTTTATAATATACTTTTTGGTTATATTTCTCTATAAGTTCACCGATTTCCTTAAATCTCTTCAACTCATCAATCGGAGTATAAAGCCTTGCATTTATTTCGGTATTGTTTCTGATATAACGACAAAGAAACTCATGCTCGCGCCCCGAAGAATCGATACAATCCAATAAATCGTACAAATTTGTAGAATGGTTGGGCAAATTGTTAGCGAACGGCATCACTTCAAACGGAATACAACCGTATTTTAAATACAACCCGGACAGTTCATTGTTTTTTTCCCGATAATATTGATCCCGCAACACACCATTATTCAAGCGATACAGCAAATATGTAAGCACATTAAAGCCAGGCTTCCCCTTATACTCCCTGCATATCTTCAAACTCGAAAATATTGGCGTTGCCTTCGCCCCATTGCAAATATATTTTTCGGTATCACGAAATTTAATATCCGACATGGCAAGAAAATCGGTTAAGTTGATTCCTGTTTCCGTAAGGTAAGCCATCAATCTGCGATATTCGGAATGCGTGGTAGTCACATTTGTTGTATAGCCTAAAAAACTATTGAAACAGTTCAGCTCACAAGGACGAATAGAGACGAAAAATGCGACTACAATCATGATCTCCATTGAATGGCCTATAATTTCAATCTTTTTCCTTGCAAATTCCAAATGAACCGAATAATAATCGGGAATATTTAACTTTGTAAAAACGATAAGCCGGTCTGTCTTTTGAGCCGAGCCATATGTGTTTGATATTATAAGTTCGTAATAAGTCTCGCCTTTGTATCGAAATGGTCTCTTTTTGTTGATGTAAAATCGATCCGTAGGACTTTTTGAAATTCGGCGAGTTGGAAAGCTTTCCAAAACATGTGCAATTTTTTTATAATATTCAGCCAAATTATCGTCGTTGGTCAACTCCAGTTCATCTAAATTATGAAGAACCTCCAGCCCAATTTCTCTTTTGACATACGATTTACATTCATACATGAACTCCAAGTATTTCCACATCATACGGGTCGCGGCATCAGCCTCCATTGTAGTATGAGATGCGGTCACTTGAAGCGATTCGTGAAATTTTCTCAAAAAAGATAAATCATCGCGCGACTTGATATAGGATAGCGCTTTTTTCTTCTCTTCGTATGAGACTTCTGTTTCATTCGTGAAACTATAAATCTTTAAGGCGATAGCCTCAACAAAATTTCTAAGTTGCGCAATGATGTTTTGGGACAAAAGTTTAATTCCCAATGCCTCTTTATTTGCAATATTATCGCATATGACCTGATCCGCACTTAAAATTTCTTTATCAAATTCATTCATTTGTATATCTCCAGGTATATCATTCGCCAAATAAAAATATTAAAACGTTTTACGCCGCGTTTTTACGTTACACATACCATACAGGAATTTGTAACACGTTCTCGCGCAAAACTCCGGGCTGGGGACACATACAGATAATTGCGCCCGCACCCCGTTTTTTGTTTTCTATTTTATCAAGTACGGTAAACGCCGCGGTTTCATCGGCAGTTACTTTTGCGCTTTGTTTGATTTCAACGGGGTACAGTACGCCGTTTTCTTCGATTATGAGGTCTATTTCGCTCTCCGCGTCTACTTCTTTGCCGTCTTTCAGCACTTTTTTCTTGTCTTTTCCGCGATAATAGGAGACGCAGTAGCGGTAGTCAATGCCGCTGTTCGAGTACGATTTCAGAATTTCGGACACGACGAACGTTTCAAAGAACGCTCCGCTCATCGCACCTACGGCGAGCGTTTCAGGTGTAAGCCAGCGGGTGAGATAGGCGGCAAGCCCCGTATCTCTGAAATAGAGTTTCGGCGTTTTAATCGCCCGTTTCAGCACCGACGGAGTGTACGTCTCTAACAAATAAATGATGCCCGACGCTTCCAAAATGGATATCCAATTTTTGACCGTTCCCTGATCCTTACCGATTTCGTCTGCGATGTTGGAATAGTTGAGCATCTGCCCTGTGCGCGCGGCGACGGCGACCATGAACTTGCGGAAGTCATCCAAATTCTGCACGGCGGAAAGGCTTCTCACGTCCCGCTCCAAATAGGTCTTTACATAGCTCGCGTAGAACGCCCCCCAATCGATGTCACGGTTTTGGAGTTCGGGATAACTTCCGCGGTGAATGATTTCCCAAATATTTTTGGGAGATTTTGCCGATTTCACACGTTCCTGCACATATTCCATTGTGGGAAGAAAAGGCTTGTTGAAACCGTCGCCCATGATCTCACGCAGAGAGAGTCCGCAAAGCTCTATGATGCCGACTCTGCCCGAAAGCGACTCGGAAACGTTCTTCATAAGCTCAAACGGTTGGGAACCAGAAAGGCAGAAAAGCCCACGCTCGTCCGCTTCATCGCATTTAATTTTGATATAACGGAAAAGATCGGTCACCCGTTGTACTTCATCGTAGATAACAGGCGGCTTGTTAAGCATGAGAAAAACATTGGGATTCTCTTTTGCCTGCTCTTCGATGAAGGGATCGTCGAAGGACACATACTTCTTGTCGGGGAACACCTTTTTGAGCATGGTCGATTTGCCCGTCTGCCGCGCTCCCGTTACCAAGATACACTTAAAAGTTCTGTCGCTCTTTTGTACGATTTCTTCAATGCTTCTTCGAATATACTTCATAGTAACTCCAACAAAGAAATATGACTAATCTCGAATTACTTTCCAGATTAGCCATATTATACGCCTTTACAAACGTCTTGTCAATACCTAAATTTGTCGAAAGACGGCGGGCGGGAAATTTTCGAATTTCCCGCCCGCGAATCTTATTCCACCTTATTTATTCTACTACCCACACAAACCGTTCTACAATGTTACCTCTGTATGCACGGTGGATTTGCTGACGTGGAAGTATTCGGCGGCGGCGCGGACTGTGTCGCCCGTCTCCATTATGTATAGCCCCTCTCTTATCACCCGCTCCGATATATAATCCTGCATACCCTTTCCCCTCGGAAATTTAAGTACTAAAATTATATGTCGGATTTTGGTGGGTTATGACGGATAATGAAAGGACTTACCCGGTGTATACTGCCTAAACGATTTTGAGATACCTGCCGGTTACGCTGTTTTTATTTGAGGCGATTGCGCGCGGGGCGCCCGTTGCAACTATTGTTCCGCCTTCCTCGCCGCCGCCCGGTCCCATATCTATGACGTAGTCGGCATTTTGAATGACGTCGAGGTCGTGCTCGATGACTATTACCGTGGCGCCGCTTTCTATAATGGTTTTAAATACGTTTAACAGAACCGCAACGTCCAGCGGGTGCAGCCCGATTGTAGGCTCGTCGAAAACGAAAACCGAGTCAGCCTGTCCCCTGCCCATTTCGCTTGCAAGTTTGAGACGCTGCGCCTCGCCGCCGGAAAGAGAGGGCGTTTCCTCCCCGAGCGTGAGATAGCCCAGCCCCAGCCCGTGCAGGACTTTGAGTCTGCGTTCGACAAGCGGAAGGTCGGAACAGGCTTCGAGCGCTTCGTCTATGCTCATATCCATAAGCTCGGGCAGGGAATGCGGCTTGCCGCCGTGCTTTGGAACGCGCCGTATGAGGCTTGCTTCCCTGCCGTAGCGGGAACCGCCGCAGTCGGGGCACGGGATATCGACGTCCGGCAAAAACTGTACGTCGAGGCTTATGGTGCCGGTGCCGTCGCATGTGGGGCAGCGGAGTCTGCCCGTATTATATGAAAAATCGCCGTCCTTAAAACCCCTGGCTTTTGCGTCGGGAGTTTTGGCAAAAACCTTTCTGAGTTCGTCGTGGACGTCGGCGTAGGTGGCAACCGTAGAGCGGACGTTTACGCCGATGGGCGCGGAATCGATGAGCCTTACACGCCCTATACCCACGGCGGAAACGCTTTTTACGTGCGCGGGGAGCTTTGCGCCGCCGATTGCCGCTTCCAGCGCGGGAACGAGACTTTCAAGGACCATAGTTGTTTTGCCCGAGCCGGAAACGCCCGTGACCACGGTGAGCCTGCCCTTGGGAAAATCGACTTCGAGAGGCTTTACGGTGTGAATACAGGACGTGGAAAGATGAATTGAGCCTAGAGAAAATATTTCCTCTTCGGGAATATGTCCGCAGATATTTAAGGAATTTTTTCCCGACAGGAAACCGCCTATGCGGGAGGAAGGATTGTTTGCAACCTCCTCCGCAGCGCCCTGCGCGATTATGATTCCGCCGCCTGCGCCGGCGCCCGGACCAAGCTCGATGAGATAGTCCGCGTGCTTTAAAACGTTTACGTCGTGGTCGACGAGAACCACGGTGTTGCCGTCCGCAACCAAATCGTCCATTACGCCCGTAAGCCCTTCCAAATTTGAGGGGTGCAGACCTATAGACGGCTCGTCGAGCACGTACAGCACGCCCGTGGTGCGGTTGCGCACGGCGCGGGCAAGCTGCATCCTCTGCCTCTCGCCCGTTGAAAGGGTTGAAGAGGCGCGGTCGAGGGTGAGATATGAGAGTCCTAAATCGATGAGCCTCCTTGCGGCGGTGCGAAAGGATTGGCAGATGCTTTCCGCCATGGGGCGCATCTCCTTAGGGAGGGAACCGGGCACGCCGTTCACCCACTCCCATAGCCCCGAAAGGTTCATAGTGCAGACTTCGTCCAGAGATTTTCCGCAAAGGCGGGGCGCGCGGGCGGCTTGGGAAAGCCTGGTGCCGCAGCAGTCGGGGCAGATATCCGTTCTTAAAAACTTTTCAACGCGCTTCATACCCTTTTCGTCCTTGACCTTGGAGAGGGCGTTTTCAACCGTGTATGTTGCGTTGAAGTAGGTGAAGTCCATATCCCCCGCGGCGCCGCTCGTCTTGTTCTGATAGATGATTTTCTTTTTTACCGCGGGACCGTGGAAAACTATGCGGCGCTCCTCTTCGGTGAGGTCTTTGAACGGGACGTCCGTCCTTACGCCCATTGCCCGGGCGATATCCTTCATCAAGGACCACATAAGAGTTTGCCAGGGCGCGACGGCGCCTTGGTCTATGGTCAGATCCTCGTTGGGAACGAGAGTCGATTCATCGACGATGCGCACTACTCCCGTGCCGTCGCAACGCTTGCACGCGCCTTGGCTGTTGAAAGCCAGCTCCTCAGCGCCCGGCGCAAAGAAATGAGCGCCGCAGTGCGGGCAAACAAGCTCCAGCCCCGCCGCAACGTTGAGCGACGGCGGCACATAGTGACCGTTGGGGCAGCGGTGGGAGGACAGACGGGAAAACATAAGCCTGAGGCTGTTCAAAAGTTCCGTTCCCGTTCCGAAAGTGCTGCGTATGCCCGGAACGCCCGGTCTTTGCCTGAGGGCAAGCGCCGCAGGCACGTGCAAAACCTCGTCCACGCGGGCTTTTTCAGCCTGCGTCATACGCCTGCGCGTGTAGGTTGACAGCGATTCAAGATAGCGCCGCGAGCCTTCGGCATACAGAATTCCGAGCGCGAGAGAAGATTTGCCCGAGCCGGACACTCCTGCAATGCCAACTATGCCGTTGAGGGGAACGTCCACGTCTATATTCTTTAAATTATGGACCCTGCCGCCGCGAATTTCTATTTTGTTGGGAGTTTGACCGTTTTTATCCATAGAAGCTCCGTTTGCCCGCTGCCGCGGGAATTACCGTTAAGATACCGACGTGACCTTGTAGCCCTCGGATTCCACAGCCTTTATGAGGACGGAATCCTCCACGGGCTTTGTGAGAGTTACTTTTGCCGTTCCGCTGACGTGGCTGACCTCGGCAAGGCTTACGCCGTCTACCGCCTCGAGAGCGTTTTTGGTGTGAGCTTCGCAATGGGCGCACATCATACCTTCGATTTTTAAAGTTTTTTGCATACTTGTCTCCTTTTCCGTTTTTGATACGGTTTTATTATTTTTGACCTTTCGGTCATGCTTGCGGTTGTAAGGATTGAAGAGATTGAGCCGCAGCGCGTTCATTACCACGCAAAAGCTGGAGAGGCTCATTGCAGCCGCGCCGAACATCGGGTCGAGCTGCCAGCCGAAACCGGGCGTGAACCGTGAAAGGGGAATGAATACGCCCGCGGCAAACGGAATGAGCAATGTGTTGTAGATAAACGCCCAGAATAAATTCTGGTGTATATTCCTGAGCGTTGCCCTACCGAGGCGTATTGCCGCAGGCACGCCCGAAAGACCGTCTTTCATGAGCACGACGTCCGCCGCGTCTATTGCCACGTCCGTGCCGGCGCCTATGGCAATGCCTACGTCGGCAGCCGTGAGCGCGGGAGCGTCGTTTATTCCGTCGCCGACCATTATTACCTTGCCCTGCTTTTTAAGCTCGGCAATAACTTTCTCCTTTCCGTCCGGCAGAACGCCGGCTATCACTTCGTCTACGCCCACCTTTTGGGCGATGGCGTTTGCGGTGCGCCCGTTGTCGCCCGTGAGCATAATTACGCGTATACCCATATTTTGCAATTCGCGCACGGCTTTGGGACTGTCCTCCTTTATGACGTCGGCTACGGCTATTATGCCGCACAGCTTGCCGCCGCGGGCAAAGAACAGCGGAGTTTTGCCCTCTGCAGAGAGCTTTTCGGCTGTTTCTTCAATCTCCACGGGAATAGCTACTTGTGTTGACGCGTAGGCATAATTCCCGCCGCACAGCGGCACGTTATTATACGACGCGCAAAGTCCGTTGCCCGGAAGTGCCTTAAAGCTTTCCACTTCGTAAAAGCCGCAATCCTCCTCGGCTGCACGCCTTATTATTGCCCCGGCAAGCGGGTGTTCGCTCTTGCGCTCGAGGGAGTACGCGGTTTTTAAGAGTTCGGATTGGGATACGCCGAACGGGACGATATCCGTGACCTGCGGCGTGCCCTTTGTTACGGTGCCCGTTTTGTCGAGCACGACGAGCTGCGCCCTGCCCGTAGCTTCAAGCGAAGCGGCGGTTTTGAAAAGTATGCCGCACCGCGCGCCCTTGCCGTTGCCGACCATTACAGCGACGGGAGTTGCCAGACCGAGAGCGCAGGGACAGCTTATTACGAGCACGGATATAGCCCTTGCAAGCGCGTAGCCAACGGCGAAATGCCCCGCAAACAGCCACACGATAAACGTGACCAGAGCCGCGCCCATAACGGCGGGAACAAACACGCCCGAAACCTTGTCGGCAACCTTTGCTATGGGCGCTTTTGTGGCGGCGGCGCCCTCCACCATACGGATTATCTGCGAAAGGGTTGTGTCCTCGCCCACTCTTGTGGCTCTGCAACGGATAAACCCCGATTGGTTTAAGGTGCCTGCCGAAACGGAGCTGCCGGCAGATTTGTCCACGGGAATGCTCTCGCCCGTGAGAGAGGATTCGTCCACCGCGCTCTCCCCCTCTAAAACTATGCCGTCTACGGGTATGTTTTCGCCCGGGCGGACGACGTATATATCATCCTTTTCAACCCCCTCCAACGGCACGGTTACTTCCTGCCCGCCGCGGACAACCACCGCGGTTTTGGGCGCAAGCTTCATAAGGCTTTTGAGGGCATCCGTAGTTTTGCCCTTTGAGCGCGACTCCAAGGTTTTGCCGAGGGTTATAAGGGTCAATATCGTGGCGGCGGATTCGAAATAAAATTCGTCCATATATTGCATAGCCGCTTCGGAGCCGCCGTGAACCTGTGCGTCCGTCATTAAAAACAGCGCGGCTACGCTGTATATAAACGCGGCGGAAGCGCCCAAGGATACAAGCGCGTCCATATTCGGCGCGCGCCGCCAAAGGCTTGTGAAACCGCTGACAAAAAATTTGCCGTTTATCACCATTACGGCTATGCATAGGAGCAGCTGAATAAGCCCCATTGCCACGTGGTTTCCCTCCAAAAAAGGAGGCAGCCGCCAGCCCCACATCATATGACCCATAGAGATATACATAAGGGGCAGCAGGAATATCAACGAAATTATAAAGCGCCGCAAAAGCTTTGGAGTTTCCCTGTCTTTGAGGTCGTCCGCGTCCGTCTCTTTTATCTTTGCGCCCTTTAGCTCCGCGCCGTAGCCCGCAGCCTTTACGGCGGCAATTACGTCCGCGGGAGAGCCGCCCTCCACGCTCATGGAGTTTGTTAAAAGGCTGACCGTGCAGGAAGTGACCCCCGCGACCTTTGAAACGGCTTTTTCAACGTGCGCGCTGCACGCGGCGCAGCTCATTCCCGTTACATTATACTGTTCCATTGCCTACCTCATCAATTTTTCGAGAGTTGCAACAAGCTCGGAGACGACCTCTTCCCTGCCCTCGCGCACGTCGCGGACGACGCAGTTGCGGATATGGCTTGCAATCAGGTCCTTATTGAAGGAATTGACTGCGGCGTTGACCGCCGCGCACTGTATGAGAATATCGGGGCAGTAGGCGTCCCTTTCGACCATTGCGCGGATGCCGCGGATTTGACCCTCGATGCGGTTGAGCCTGTTTATGAGTTTTTTGCGCTCCTCTTCGCCGCGCTCCGTCCTTTTGCAACAACACTCGGTTTGTTTATTTTCCATTTTACTCACCAAATATACCCCCGTGGGGTATTTATAGGCATCAGTATAATACGCCGCAGAGGGTTTGTCAAGCAAACGTGCCGAAAATGTGTGAGTTTTTGCCGGCGGAAATGGGTTAAAAACGAGATATTTTGGGGTAATTGGGGGAATATTGAATTCGGCGGCGCAATATGCGCATAATAACGTATATGAAAGTGGCTTTTTTTGATACAAAGGAATACGATAAAAAATTTTTTGAGCCGTACTCAAAAGAGGGGTTGCGGTTCGTATTTTACGATACGGGGCTTTCGGCAGACACGGCGGAGCTTGCGCGGGGCGCGGACTGCGCATGCGTGTTCGTGAACGACGACGTGAACGCGGAAGTCATTGAAAAACTGAATACGTATGGCGTAAAACTGCTTGCGCTGCGCTGTGCGGGATACAACAACGTGGACCTTGCGGCAGCCCGCGGAAAGCTCCCCGTGGTGAGAGTGCCGGCATATTCCCCCTATGCGGTGGCAGAGCATGCGATGGCTATGCTGCTGTGCTCGGTGCGAAGGGTGCACAAGGCGTATAACCGCACGCGCGACTTTAATTTCAGTTTGAACGGGCTTACGGGGTTTGTGCTGCACGGAAAGACTGCGGGGATTATAGGAACGGGAAAAATAGGCAGCGCGTTCATAGATATTTGCCGGGGATTCGGAATGAACGTTTTGGCTTATGACAAGTATCCTAAATCGGACGGGATAAAATACACGGACCTTGAGGAAATAACCGAAAAAAGCGACATAATATCCCTGCATTGCCCGCTGACGCCCGAAACGAAACATATAATAAACAAACGGACAATAAATATGATGAAAAAGGGCGTGATTATAATAAACACCTCGCGCGGGGAGCTTATAGACTCGGAGGCGCTGCTTGCGGGAATTAAGGAGAGAAAAATAGGCGCGGCGTGCCTGGACGTGTACGAGGAAGAGAGCGACCTGTTTTTTGAAGATAACTCGGGGCACATTCTGAACGACGACGTTCTGGCAAGGCTGATTTCCATGCCGAACGTTTTGGTGACGTCCCACCAGGCGTTTTTGACCGAAGAGGCGCTTGAAGCAATCGCCGCGACGACGGTGGAAAACATACGCGCCTTTTTTGAACGGGGTGAGCTTTTGAATGAGGTGACCTGCCGCGCCAAACCGCAATACGAAAAAACGCCCGCAAAAAGCGGGCAAAATGGCGACAATTAATTAAAAAACGGCATACGTATTGAGTTTTCCGTTAAAAAAGTAAAATCAGTGGGGCGGGTCGCCGTAGACGTTTTTGAACTGCTCCACAGTCAAAAGGACCCTGCGGGGGCGGCTGCCCATGGCTGCGCTGACGTAGCCCATAGACTCCATCCAGTCCACGATTTTGCAGGCTCCGATGTAGCCCACGGGCAAACTCCGCTGGATGAAGCTGACGCTCGCCTGCCCCTGCTCCACGCAGAGTTTAAGCGCCTGAATCCTGTATGCGTACTCTCTTGCCCCGCGCTCCGACTCATAGTGTTCCTCTTCCTTCTCATCCTCTTCATTCTCTTCATCCTCGTCGTCATAGTCGCCGAACAGCGGGGAATATTTTTCGGCAGATTCTTCCTCCCGATTTTGCGAAGCCGATTTTAAAGCTTCCCAAAAGGAATTGTGCACAGGCTTCTCCTGCGCCGGCGGCTGTGAAGCGAATTGCCGCGTCCTGTCGCCCTTGAAAATGTAAGTTTCGTCGTCGATTCTCTCGATTTCGCCGTGCTCTTCAAGCATTTGCAGGCAGGGCGCCAGCTCGGGATAGCGGACGCCCGCGTCGTAAATGACATCGAAAATGTTCACCGCCTTGCCGCCCTCGGAGCGGCTGATAAAGCTCTTTAATACTTCCGTTTCATTTATTTTCATTTGAAAAACCTTCCGAAACCGCTGCCTGCAATCCACGAAGCGTCGTAGTGATACTGCGCGCCGTTTGCTTCTATTCCCGACTCTTTGCCGCCGCTCACGCGGGGATATGCCGTGTATTCCGGGCAGTCGTAATAGAGTTCGAAGCTGCCTTTCATGGGCATATGATTGTTTATTGTTACATATGCGTCGCCCTGTTGAACGCGGTGCATTAGCTCGTCCTCGGATACGACGTAGGTTTCAACGTACTTTATGTTGCCCTGCAAATATTGCGCGGGGTCGGGTATGACGTGCTTGCCTATCTGCTCCTTTACTGCCTTTGCCGTGTTTACGTCGTTAGTGCCCAAAAATAAGGTGAGGTTGCAGTTGTTGCGTATCTGGCGGGCTACGCCGTCGGAATAGGTTGTTTCAAGCTGGGTGTAGTCCTGCACGATTGCGGTTATGTAAATATTAAGCCCGCGCCCCGTACTGAATATTGTGGGATATATGTCGTCCTTTTGAAGCGTGGGAAACTCGTCGAGGAAGAACTGCACGGGAACAGCGAGAGGTTCGCCGCTGCCGATAGCCTTCTTTTTGAGCACGTCGAGCGCCTTGACAACGTATTGGTTTACAAACCCGCGCATACGGACGTCGGTTATATCGTAGGTGAGAAATATTACGCGCGGAGTGTCGCCGAGAGTGGATATATCGAGGTTGTCCGCTACCGACAGATTGCGGATATCAGGGTAGCTGTAGTCGTTGAGATAGGCTTCAACAAGCTGGAGATAGCACGCGCGGGTGTTGGGAGCGTCGTGCATTATTCCCCTGACGTACCGCCATACAAGGGAGTCCTTGCTGCGGCTTTCGAAAAATCCGTAGTCGTCGAAGCTGCCAACGCAATCGAAGTGAAGGAATACCTCGGAGATAGCCTCGAAATTGATTTGGGTGGGAAGTACGCGCTTTCTGCCCGTGGTCCTCTCCTCCTCCGCGGTGAGAAGCATATCTTCGAAAAGCCCCACCGTTATGCCGTAGATAAAGCTGCGGGCGCCCTCGTCCCACGAGGCATCCTTTTGGGAGCGCACGGGAAAGAGCTTATCGAAGAGCACTTTTAGCTCGGCGAGCGCCTCGTTGCGTATGGAACGGGTTTCGTTTGGCTTTAATTCGGCTTTGAGATATTTTTTTGCTATATCCGTTATGGGATTGAAAAGTATCTGGGATTTTTCGGGATGGATAAAGTCCATAAAACATACGTTATCTTCGCCGTAAATCTCCTTGAGCCGCGCCGCGGTGTTGCGGTAGAGTTCGCCCTTTACGTCCGCGATTATAGCCGACGTTTTGCCGTCGAGATTGAAGAGACAGTTTTCGAGATAGCGCATGGATTTGCCGCAGCCCGTGCTGCCCGCAACCAGCGCGTGGCAAAGCCCGCGCCGCTGCAAAACGGTTAGCTCGCCGCTTTCGGCGCGGTATACCGAAACGGGCATACCCACATCGTGCGGGGTGAGGGCTTTATATTCCGAAAATTCGCTCTCCTTTGCTATGTCGGACGCCGCCAGAAGAACAGTCTGTTCCCCCGGAACGCCCTCGGCATACTGCCTTATAAGTTGTCCGTTATATTTCATAATTCATCGCCTCCTCCGAAACCTATTGTGCGCTTACCCTTGAACAAACCCGTTCCCCCGCCGAAGCGTTCGGTCAGTTTTTTGAGGACGTCCGGACAGACGAGCATATCGGGTGACCCGCAGAGGGCGCGCACTATCTCCTCCCTGCCGTCTGCTTTTACGTTGAGCAAAATAAGCCCGGCGTCGCTGTTGCTCTCTTCCTTCAACTCTTTCATTAAAAGATTTTCCGCAAACTCCGCTCCGTCGGTTTCGTTGTAGAAAAGTACGACGAGGGCGTAGAGAACGGACGCAGCGCGGCTGCGCTCGTATGTATGCGAGAGGGTGCGCAACCTGCCGCCCTTTACGGAATCTTCACCGAAAATTTCGTTTGTTTTTATGAGCGCGCGGGCCTTTACGTCGATTACATCCTGTTCGCGCTTTGCCTTGCCGAAGTAGCCTTCGGGTCCGAAGCCTTTGAGGTAATTTTTGTGGATTTCTATGTCCCCCAAGGACGAAAGCTCGGACAAAAGCGGGTTGGAGAGAATTATCACATAGTCCTTTACCTTGCTTTGGTCAACCCCGAAGCGCTCGGAGACGAACGCCCAAAAGTTGCCGTTTTCGCAGATCTCCTGCATAAGAAATGTGTAGTACAATGCTCTTTCTGTTACGTAGTTCATAGTGTCCCTCCTTTGCAAATTTAAATTTATAGTTTAGCCTATTGAATTTTTTATGGTAAAAAAATAAGCAGCCCGGCAACAACCTTGCCGAGCTACATGCAAAATCGATTTTCGTATTCTCCGATACCACGCCGCGGGCGCCTTGAAGCGCACACCCGAGCGGCTTGCCTGCCCTAAGACGCCGTTACGCACGCACAGCCGTACGGCTGCCGTCGAAACACGCCTTTGCAAAAGCGATATCCGGAAGAATGAACGCGTTTCTGCGATCCGTTTAAACCGCGCCCCGCACTGCGGGAAATTGCCGCCACGAGCGGCTCAGGGGAATTTGCGGTTTGCAGACCTAAACGCTTTGAAACGATTGAACGCTTGTAAAGCCCGGAATAGATTGTTGTTCCCTTTGATTCTTTTAAATTCAATAAACATAATATAGGCGTACTGCCCGGCGCATTGCTTTGGCTGTTACCCGGATTATCCGCCGACGGATTACCGTTCAAGCACAGAATGTGCCGCGTTGAATTTTCGGCGTCCGGAATGCCGTTTTGCAAGCCGGAATTGCCGTTACGCAGGAAAATGCGCAATGAGAGACGGTTTATTACGCAATTATTTGCGGCACTGTACGCGCCGTTGCAGTTAAGGTTAAATAAAGCCTTTCCCATAACTCTTCTCCTGTGATTTTTTTCGTGCGTTATTATATCACCATTAAACGGGGAAGTCAAATGAATGAAGGCAATTTTTGACAAATTCGGATATAAATATTAAAAATTCGGTCACTTTTGCAGGAGCAGGCGACAAGATGCGGGGGCAATAAATGCAGATGATTTTCGCCAAAAAAAGGAAATAGTTGCAGCAAAATGAATAAAATTGCATAATATTGTATAAAAAGAAAAATTTTTGCGCCGAAGAGTATAATTTATTCAGAAATTTTGTGAAAATTATTTGAAATCCGCAAATTAACCGTAAATTATAGTTGCACGCGCGCGCGAACTATGATATTATATAAGCGGAAAAAATCCATACTGTTATGAGGTACCAGATGAACAAACTTAGAAAAATACTTCTTATTTGCCTTGCGGCGTGCTTTGCCGTGGCTTGCGCCGCAGTGGTTGCGTGCAGCTCGGCAAATAGTTGGAGGGCACCAAAGGGCGGCGTTGTAAACGACGGTTCGGTGGACGCCAATAACCCCAACGGGGATTTGACCTTTTACTATCCCGAAGGCGAGGACCCCAACCAGTACGCCGATAAGGGCAACGCTTACTATATTTATACGAAAAGCGTTGGCGGTATTCCGATAAGCGACGTGCATATCACCGTAAAACAAGAGGGCGAAACCATTATTGAAGGCGTTTCCAAAGACGGCGTGGCGGCATTTAATATTCCGTTTGACAACTACGAGCTGGAATATCCCGAGCTGCCCCTCGGATACAGCGTTGACCCCGTTAAAACGTTGACGCACCTTACGCCCGAATCCACTACCGTGACCACGGAGTTCAACTCCACGGTTATAGGCGCTTCCGTTCCCATGGGCAAGCAGTACCGCGCGGGCGAGCTTATGTACGACTTTTCGGTTACGGACGCCGACGGCGATACCATGCGGCTTTCGGACTTGTTGCAGCATAAGCTTGCGGTTGTTATAAACTTCTGGGCAACCTGGTGCGGGCAGTGCGTTGCAGAGTTCCCCGCGCTGAACAGCGCATACAACTCGTACAGCGACAAGGTTGAGGTTATAGCTATTTCGGAATACGACAGCAACGATGCGGCGAGAGCGTTCAAAGAGACCAGCAATATAGACTTTTTTATGGCGCACGACAGCCCCGGACTGTTCAATCACTTTGATACCGCCGGTATACCCGTTTCTGTTATAGTGGACCGCTACGGGCTTATTGCGTACTACGAAAAAGGCTCGGAGACGAGGCAGATGGCTTGGGAAGCGCTGTTTGCACAGTTTACGGCAAACGACTATACCCAAAGCGTTGAGGAGGAAGACCTTGGGAATTCGAGCACCGGGGCAGACCCCGTGGCTCCCCCCGAAGGCTTTGAACCCATGCCTTCCGACAACGCAATGAACCAGGCGCTGCTTCACTCCGACATAGCTTCCTCCGTCTCCCTTCACTACTACGAACCTGCGGAAGGTTCCCGCGACCGCGAGTATAACTGGCCCTTCCTTGCGAAGGACGACGACCCCGAGGGAGCGTATATAGCGCCCTCCAATTTAGGCACGGACAACAGCTGGTCGATAGTGTATACCGACGTGGAGCTTCAGAAGGACCAGACGCTTTCGGTGGAAGTTAAGATGAACACCGACGTTGACGACTTTTTGTACATCATTATGGACAACAACGCGGCGACAACGTTTACCTGGTCCGGCACAACCAACGGCTGGATAAAGGCGGAATTGTTCAGTTCAACGCGCCATGCGGCGATAAATCTTGCGATTATGTACTATAAGAGTCCTTCGGTTACACCCTCAAACGAGTTTGTGGGACTGAGAAACCTGAATATTACGGACCGCGACTACAACACCGCAGAACCAAACGACGTGCGCACCGAAGCCGTGAACGTTGTGGACGGGGAACCTGTTTACCCCACCGTCTATAAGGCGGACGACGGGTTCTATCACATTCAGGAGGGCGTTGAACAGAATCCCGCAACCGATTCCATTCTGTTTGCGGACATACTCTCGGAATCGCTGTGGGTAGACAGACACTTCGGAGATACTACGCTGTATTACTCCGACGAGGGTAATCAGGGAATAATTTTGCCGAGGTCGGTATATCTGATTTCCTACTGGCATGAGAAATTCGGCAACAGCGGCGAAAGGTCGGACAAAAACGCGGCTTTGGATTTTAATTACGGTGAAGCCGAAACAAATACGATTATAGACAACTACTACATTTTGGACGGCACAACTTATATGGCTGCCGTGGACGAAACGCTGGCGACGGCGCTTAAAGCATTTGCAAAGCATGCAAGCGACAATATGACCGAATATCAGGGCGACTTCGACCCGGATAAGACCTGGTTGGAGCTTTGCAGCTACTACCGCACATTGGGCGGCGACCACTCCGCAGAAAGCCACAATTGTTTGGCGCACTTTAACCCCGGCGTAGGCAAATCGCTTACATATGCCATTGAGCTGAAAACCGATCAACAAATTACGGTTGATTTAAGGGTTTCCACCAGAAGGAACCAAACCGGCGGACTGTTCTATAAGTTTACGGCGCCCGAGGACGGCGTTTATGAGTTTAAGTCTCTCCGCGGAATACGCGAAGCCGACACAAGTAACATAATCGACCCCCATATGATACTGTGGCCCGAAGGCTCCGACACATTTAAAGGCGAGAAACTGATTGTGGCATACGACACGCGCGGCGCGGAAAGATTTGTGCAGGAAAACTATCCCTACATGCTCGATTTTGACTCATATATCTATCTTGAAAAAGGCACTGTCGTTTATCCCCAATTTTCAATAGAACAGGGAAACTCGGTATTGCAGGATGTGAGCAGTTTGATTAATGGCGGCATCGACGTAACATACCCCGTTTTGGTTACGCGTGTGGGCGACAGCAAGCACGTGCTGACTATAGCGGCAATTGACGGAACTTGGTCTTCTACAACAAAGTTTGCAGCTGTACCAGTTGCGCCTGTAGAGGAATTCGACGAAAAGATCTGGCATCACTTGCTCGACAACGGAGATCCCGGTTCGATAATGTATATAGATTTTCTCCACTCAAACTATATAGCCGACTTTAGCATTGAGCAGGCGTTGAATTCCAACTACTTTAAATTCACCGATCATGACTATACTTCCATAATGAAGAGCTATCTTGACGAAGCAAAAGCTAAAGACAAAGACGACCCCACCTACGGAATGTTGCCCGCAACTGACGTTTTAGTACAGATTTTAAGTTTGGCTATTCAACAAAACAGCGAGGACGGCGACGGAATCGAAACGGGCGCATGGGAGGGCTTTGCTTACTACTGGCAGTACTACGGACCTACTCCCTGGGAAGAATTGCCCGCGGAATAAGCTTTTACTCTTAAATTTAAAAATATAATTTTACCGGAGGTAAATTTTTATGAAACTTTTTAAAAAGCTTGCCGTAATTCTGGCGGCTGTTACAACGGTTGTGTGCATGGCGGCGTTTGCCGCAGGCTGCGTAAAGGATAATAACAACGGCGGCGGCAACAATAACGGTGGCGGCAACGGCGGCAGCGCCACTACCATTGAAATTACGGTTAAAGACGAAAACGGGAACATTATAAACGGTACTACTTTCGGAGAGGGCGATTACGATTCAAACGTGAAGCAAGTTGCGGTTCAGTTTTGCACGACCGGCAACGGCGGTTCCTGTATGAGTCCCGAAAACCTGGGAGAAAACGGAAAAGTTTCCTTAGACTATGAGACTTTGAAAACCAAAGTGCTTGCCCTCCCCGATACGACGGAGAGCACTGTGCTTGAGTTGCATATTCTCAACGTTCAGAAAAAGGGTTACAAAGTGGCTTACGGGCAGTATCCTCTGAACGAGATACCTTCCAAAATAGAAATTACGCTTGAAAAGGCATAACTTGGAAAAAACTTTTATCGGGGGCTTTGCCGAATCGACAAAGCCCTTGAATTATAAACGGCACACCGGAAGTGTGTTAAGGAGAAATAAATGAAAAAGAAAATATTTGTTGCGGCGCTCGCCTCCCTTTGCGTGGCGGTAGGCGCGGCAGGCATTGCAGCCTGCGGAGGAAATAAGGAAGGAAACACGCACGACCCCGCGCTGTACGCGGCGTACCAGACATATGCGGCTGAAAACGAAAACCCCAAAACGTACGAAGAATGGGTTGCGGACCTTGTTTCCAAGGGTACGCAAGGCGATCCCGGCGAACGCGGAGATGACGGAAAGGACGGCATCGACGGAGAGGACGGCGTTGGGATAGACGACGTTAAAATGGTTGAAATACAGGGAAAACAGTATTTTGAGTTTCTGTTTTCCAACGGTAAAATTGTGAGAATTGCCGTTGACGGCTCCGACAGGCAGGTGTCAACGGAGTTTACCGTAACCGCAATAGACAACAACGGCAACCCCGTTGAGGACGCGTATTTCAACGTGGGCTACACCGATAGCTTCAGTAACCGTCTCACCAAGGATGGCGCCTCCACCACCAATAGCTCTGCATACTATGCGGCAAAGACTAACGCCAAGGGAATTGCAACCTTTTTTACCTTCCCCGAGGACCTCGAAACGGATTACAGCGTGTATCTGGCAGACCCCTACTCCATCTCTTCGGACGGAAGAACCCCCAATGTGCCCGAAGGATATACGGTGGACTTCGGCAAAGACAGTTACGGAATGAATAATTTGAGCGCGCCTTTTGTCAAGGACCAAAACGGAAATTATTCCGCTACCGTCAATTTTGTTATTGACAACAGTTTGAACTCCTTAGGCTCGGACGCTATAAATTACAGACGATATGTTCAGAATCCGCTTAGTTCAAGCGACAAAACAGAGGAATCCGACATAACAGTGGTAACGGCGCCCTTGGTTAAAAAGGCAACAAGGGGTAAATACAATTATTTATCATTTAGTCCATACTTTGAAAACAGACCCTCGGGCGAACTCGATGACAGTCAAATACAGCAAATTATCCAAAAAGCGCGCGAAGCGGCTTCGGGCGTATACAGGTTCAGCTTTACCGCAAGCAACTCAAGGGCGAACGTGCAGCTCAATCTATTTAGTTTTATAGGCGGCAATTACTATGTTAAAAACGACGACGGTTCGCCCGCAGACACGCTTGTGGAGCAGCGTTCCGGAAAAGCGCCTACGGACGAAAAAACGCTGCAAGCGGCTTACGGCAGATATCAAAAAGCCGAGGGAACCTCGGCGCGGAGCTATGCGGAATGGCTGCCCGGGTACACCGCTACGTTCAGCGGAGGGAACTACGTTGACCTCACCGTTGAAGAGGACACGGCTTCGGCGTCCTTCCTCCTTGGTTTTACAACCGAAATCAACTGCGACGTTACCATAACCGTTGAGCGAATAGGAAACGTTACAAAGTGGACGGATGAATACGAAGTAGCCAAAATGCCCGCAAATCAAGCGGCGGCAAGCAAGCCCAACGGCAGGTTGCTGGAAGTGCCCCTTGACTCGGTAATTGTACGGGACAGCAAGGGCGGATATCACCTGAACAGCGAAACGGGACCCGAGATTTATGTTCAACTTAAAAACGCGACCCGCGCAAACGAAAATTCGATGTTGTATCTTACGGACTTTTCCACACCCGAAGTTGAGCACGCAAGCGTATTCAATTATTATACGTCAAAACTGAATCCCGACACAGACACCGGAGTGCGCACTCACACGGACTACACGACGGTTGTTCAAGGATATGCCGCGCTTGCAAATGCCGACGGCGGTTACCCCGTGAACGACCTGTTGAAAACAATTCTTGAAAACTTCTGCAGAGGTTATATAGGTTGGAGCAATTACGACGAATACTGGGTTGCCGCCTGCTACTACTACGGCGCGCCCTCGGACGGCTCGGAGGCTTCTCCCTACGACCTTATTACAGGCGACAACTCCGTAACCTTGCGCGCTTCGGGCACAACTTACCTTTCGTTCAGACCTACAAGCGCGGGGTATTATTCAATAAGCGTTCAGGGCTGTACCATAGGCAACGTGCAAAACGCAATCAACGTGGACGGAACAAATTACGTTTATGTTTCCAATTCGGGAATATCGTTCACCGTTACGGGCAGCGGCACGGCTACCGTGACGATAGGAACGATTGCCGCAAAAAATGTGATTGAGTATTACGTGACAGAAACAGATATTCCGAATCCGGACCCGAATGAAGAGGGAAACATTATTGTAAGGGTTGAACACGGCACAGAGGAAACCCCCTTAGAGTGCGTAGGCTCCGGTATATATCAAGTAAATATAGACCACTCGGCTTACAGCGATAAAATTGTAGTTAACTTTACGGTTATGTTTTTGGCTGACGGCAAGTACAAATTTGAAATCTTCGGCAGCAACACCGCCACTATCGAAATGAACGGCGTGTCATTTGTAAGCGGCAACAGCGTTGAACTTTCTTCCGAGAAAGCAGTGAAAATTTTGATTGACGACGTAAATGACGGAACGTTCTTTATTAAAATAACAAAGATATCCTGACGGAAAGTAAACTTAATAGCATAAAAGACCGACGAAACTTTCGTCGGTCTTTTGATTTGCAATTTAAAATGTGTAATTTATACGCTTTCGTTCGGATATGCGGGAACGGCTTCGAGGGGCGCGGGGGCTTCCTCCGTCCTGAGAATAAAGCTGTTGGGGGAATAGGTGGAAAGCTTGCTGCGCTCCTCCATGGCGAAATATACGCGGTTCCTTAAATCCTGCTTTTGCTCCTTTTTGGTAAGGCTTGCGTCGGGGAAGAAAGGTCCGTCTATATACACGGTGGCTTTTACGCCGCCGAAAAACCTGCGCTTGCGATAGGTGGTTGTGAATGAAAACGCGGGCTTTGAAGTGTTGACGGGATATGCAAAGGAATTTGCGGTAAACCGCCGTATGCCCGTATACAGGGGCCAGATGTGAGCTTCGGGATAGATGACGATTACATTCCCGTTGTTAACGCGGGTTTCAATTGCCTCCACAAACTTTTTTTGAAGAGTCCAGCTGTTGGGAAGGGGCATAGCGCCCAAATCCTCCACAACCCGCTTTAACAGGGGAATAGATACGGCGTCCGGGTTGACAATAATGTACGGCTTTTGGGGAAAAGCCGCTACGGACGGGGTGAAGGCGTCGCCCGCAGCCCGCGTGTGGTTGCCGTATAAAAAATATCCCGACTTGCGATAGGGCTTCAGCTTTTTGCGCCCCACTATCTTCTGCCCGCAGGAAATTTTTAAATAAACGTAACAGATAGGCGTTGCTACTATGTGGTGAAGGAACCACGCAACCGCCCTGCGGACCCTGCTTTTGGGGAGATAGGAATATCTTGGGGGAAGTTGCTTTGAGTTAATATTCGTGCCCGCAAAATCGTCGTTGAGGGGGTCGGTATAGTAATACGTTTTACCTTTCATTTTGTTTTTTCGCCGACGCGGCTTCCTCCAGCATCTGCTCCATTTTGCGCATACAGTCCTCCTGACGGAACTGTTCCTTGAATTCGCCGTACTTCTGCTTATACGCTTGGATTTGTTTGGGATCGTTATAGAAATAGGAAATTTTTTGGGAAAGGTCCCGCCAATTGCCCGCCTCGAATAGGCATCGTTCGTCTATGGCGAAGTTTTTTGTTGCGCTCCGCTTGGAGTTGCTGATGACGGGCACAAGCCCGGAGGCGATAGCTTCGAGGCAGGAAATGGCTTCGATTTCAACCTCCGCCGTGTGAACGTAGAGGTCGGCGCCGCTCAAAGCTATGGGAAGCTCGTCGCGGGTATAGAATTTGAAATCGGCGTCTACTCCCTTCCGTTTTGCAAGGCGCCTGAGCCTCTTTTCGCGGGGGCCGCAGCCTGCGAAATATATTTTGACGTTGTCTTTGAAGTTGCAATTTGCAACGGCTTTTATGAGCGTCTGCTGGGATTTTTCCTTGCTGAATCTGCCCGTGCAGAAGATGGTGAACTTGTCGCAAAGGCGGATATTTTCCCTCTTGGTAAAATATATGTCGTTCACGCCGTTTGAGATTACACGGCAGGGCATAGTGCGCTTTACGTGCTTTTCAAAAACTTCTTTTATGAACCGGGTGGGATAGTGGATTATATCAACGCGCTTGTAAAGCGAGCGATAAAAATACAGATAGACCAGATGATTTACAAAGCGGCTGTTCATACAGGCGATGTGGGCCGTTACGTTTTCCGCCTGCGCGTGGAAGCTGGCGGTTATGGGAATGCCTGCCTTTTGGGCAATTTTTGAGGCGGCTGAGCCGAGGTGAAGGGGTATAAGAATGTGAACTACGTCCGCCCCCTCTATTGCGCGCGAGAGCACATTTTTATCTGCCTTTGCAAGATAGACGTTATTTGCGCGCAACAGGGCGTTAAGCGGACCGAAATTTTTGATGGGAACGACGGAATACCCAGCAACACCCTCCTTATCCTTGTCGGCGCAGACTACGGTTACCTCATGCCCCCTGCTTTTGAGAAAGTTTATAAGATTATATGCGGCAAGAGTTGTGCCGTTGTTCGGACTGCCCAATACGTCGCAGACGATTGTTATCTTCATATATACTCCTTGTCACGATTTGCCGTGATAAGACTTTTATTTGTCATTAATTATTATGATAATTTTATTATAGCATGATGTATATAGGCTGTCAACAAAATCAGAGAATAATTTTGGGGGGCGGGGCAATCCCCTCAGTCACTAAAGTGACAGCTCCCCTTGAATCAAGGGGAGCCAAGGGGTGGGTTTGGGGGACAGCTTTCTCACACGGCGTGAAGAGAACGCCGTGTTCGGGCACCGTGCGCGCCTTGCGCTATGCGCTCACTCCTCTCGTGCGGCAAAATGGGCGGTCACGTTTTACCGTGACCGCCCGTTTGAAAACGAACAATATATTTAATTCAACGCTGCCTCTATGGCGCCCGTGAGGTCGTCGAGGTGACCGTTTATAACCGCGCCGTAGCGGACGAAGGTTATATAGCCTTGGGCGTCCACCACCACCGTCAACGGATAGGAACCCATGCCGCCCAAACGTGTTGCATAAAAATCCTTGCCCACGTCCTGACCGAATATTATTTTCCAATTGGACCAGGAAGTTTTGTTTTGGTCTGCGTTTGCGTAATTTATGAACGCCTGAGCCTGCGGAACGTCGTTATTGTTGGCGTGAACGGCAAGGGTTACAACCTTGTCGCCGTATTTTTCGGTAACGCCCTCTATATAGGGCAATTCCTCTACGCAGGAACCGCAGGTTACGTACCAGAAATTGATTACAAGCACCTTGCCGCGCGCGCTGACCGTGGAGAATTCGGCCTCCTTGTAGGAACTTTGATAAGCCTTTACGGTGAAATCGTAGAGCTTGTCGCCAACTTTGTAAACCGTTGCGTCTCTTGCGCCCGTTATGTCCGCCTGAATTTCTTCAGCCGTCAAAGGGCGGTTGTTGCAGGTGTAAACCTCGTTATGGACGTTTAAAACCACAGTCATGGGGAATGCGCCGTCGCCGCCGCAGTGGGAATACACGTCAAAGCTGTTTTCATCCTGAACAAAGGGGATATTATAAGCGTTGAAGCCGTGACTGTCTATTATGCCCTGAACGGTTTCCGCCGTATCGGCGTTGACAACGTGAACGGCGACTATATTTGCGCTCTGCGTTAGAGATTGGAGGTCATCGCCGAGATTTTCAAGATACTCTATGCTTGCATCGTTGCGGGACGACCAGAACACGAGTACCGTGGGCTTATCTCCGTTTTCATAGAGAGTGTAGCTCTCTCCTTCGTATGCCGTTTGATAGGTTTGGGCGGTGAAGTTGTTAACCGTATTGCCAAACGCCGCGCCTGCGGAGGGCTGGACGTTGTAGTACACGAGAGCCGTTACAAGCAGCGCCGCCGCGAGTACCCACGCAACCGCTTCAAGAATTTTGCTCGATTTTTTGCGGACGTAGCGCACCTTTTTCATTGCGGGCGCGGATCCTTCTTTTACAGGTTCGGGCGCCGCGCTTACGGTTGTATCTGCAAGAGATGCGATCTCTGCGGGAGATGCGATCTCTGCGGGAGACGCGACATTTTCAACGCCTGCGTGAAGTTCGCCCTCTAAGGGAGAGGCAAACTCATTTACGGGCATTGTTGTGCCGCTTACGAGAATTGCGCCGAGCGCGGAACCTGCGCTTGCGGGAGCCGCAGAAGCGGTTATGGCAGCCGACGCGGGTTCAACGAAGAGCTTGCCGCCCTTCCAGCTTATGGCGTGCGTGGGGCACACGGATATACATTCGCCGCAGTTTATACATTCGTGGTCGCCAACGCGGCGGATATCCATTTTACACTTTGATACGCACGCTCCGCAGTCAATACACTTGCTCTTTTCGAGCTTTACGCCCAAGAGCGCTATGCCGTTGAAGAAGCCGTAGATTGCGCCGAGAGGGCATATAAAGCGGCAGAAGCCCCTGTATATGAATATGCAGAGAACTATGCACATTACGAGAATACAGAACTTCCAGCTGAACAGATAGCCGAGCATTGCGTAGAGGTCGCTGTTATTTTCGCTTGCAAGCAAGCCGACGGAGCCGCCGAAAGTGCCTGCGGGGCAGATGTATTTGCAGAAGCCCGGGACGTTGTGATATATGAGCGGCACGGCGATGACGAGAGTTATTAAAAGTAAATATTTTAAATAACTGAGCACGCGCGTTGCCGCGCTCTTTTTTACTTTGGGGGATTTGACTTTATAGAGCAAATCCTGCGTGAGCCCGAACGGGCACAAAAATCCGCAGATGGTTCTGCCGAGTATAAGCCCGAAAAGCGCGATTATGCCAAGTATGTAGTAGGGCGTTGTAGTGCCCGAGGAACCGAGGGAATTTTGCAGCGCACCGAGGGGGCAAGCCGCAACCGCGCCCGGGCAGGAATAGCAATTTAAGCCCGGAGTGCAAACGTTTTTGGTTGCGCCGGTGTAGATACGCCCTTCGCCGAAGCCCTTCAGATTTGCGTTAGTGAGTAACGCCGCGTAAAGCTGAATTATTCTTCTGCGGGTGGGCGCGTGGTTTTTGAACCACCTGCCTACGCCTGTGAAAAAATTTTTAATCTTATCCAAGACCGATACACTCCGTACATATTCTTATAGCCTTGTTCAAGACTTCGCCTACGCTGCCGTTGAAGCAACCTGCAATGACGAACGCGACGCCGAAGCAGGCTACGGCTATTCTTACGCCAAGCTTGAAATACTTGTGCGTGACAATCTGCATAAATTTATTTTGCTTGACCACAGCGTTAGCTTTTACGCCCGCGGTGAGCTTTTTTACGTGGGGAAGCATATTTTTTGCGGCGTATTTATAATATACTACATACAGTATAGCCGCCACAAAAACTATTGCCGCAACGGGCAAAAGATACTTTGCCATATTGAGCATATCCGCCGTTTTATCCTTGTTGGGGAAGTTTGACGGAATGGATACGTACGTTATTACGTACACGAGATATACGCACACCATGGCAAACAGAAGCCAATGGATTATTTTGAGGGTTTTATTTTGGCTTTTTACGTAGTTGAGGGAACTTTTAAGCTCCCCCTCCGCCTCCGCGGGAAGCTTCTTTTCAAGCCTCTTTAAAACGTAGCGGGGATCGGTGACGGGGGATAACTTTTCCTTGACGGGGAAAACTTCCCAGAGGATAAATCCCGCAACTATCATGGCAACCCATATCCAGAACGGCGCGGCGATTATGCCCAGACGCTCTTCCACAAGCCCGCGCGAAAACGGGCTGGTGTTGCCCGCCGCGATGCCGCCCGTGTAGATATCGAGCACCTGCCATATAAAGAGTACGCCCACTACTATGGTGAATGCCGTAAACACCCAACCGTATATGAGACGGACTTTTTTGTTTGTGTTTTCGCTTAATTTTTTCATAAACTTAACTCAGCCACAGGTATGCAAACAGCCACAACGCGCCGAAGATAGCCACTATGCCCAAAAGGAAGGGCCACATGGCGGCAAACGCACCGCGGACCATTTGCCAATACTCGCGGCGGCTCACTTTGGGAGGGATTATTCCCTTATTTTTTTCTTCAAGGCGCTTTTCCAAAGTAGGGTCGTACCACTTAAAGCCTTCTATATTCATATTTGCGAAGGTAGTTGTGGTGTCAAGCTCCGGCTTTTGGCGCTTTTGCCGCTTTTTGGACATCGGCTGTGCTCCTGTAAATTAATGTTTGGGATAGGGCGCAAGGGTTACGTCTGCGTTGGAATAAGCCGCTTTGAAGCCGATGGGGTCGGCTAAGTATGCGGGATCGTACAGATGGCAGGCGCAGTAATGCCCCGGCGTTACTTCCCTGTACTCGGGCGCAATCTTTTCGCATATGCTCATACAGCTTTCGCAACGGGTATGGAATTTGCAGCCCGCGGGGGGATTTACGGGCGAAGGAATGTCGCCCTTTAATATTACTCTGTTCATCTTTACGTGCACGTTGGGAACGGGCACGGCGGAGAACAGCGCCTTTGTGTAGGGGTGAAGCGTGTTGTTGAAAATGTCGTCCTTGGAGCCGTACTCAACCATACTGCCCAGATACATTACGCCGACTTCGTCGGAAATGTGCTTTACGACGGAAAGATCGTGCGAAATGAAGATATACGTTAGCCCGAGAGTTTTTCTCAGCTCTATTAGCATATTTATTATCTGCGCCTGTATGGAAACGTCCAACGCCGAAACGGGTTCGTCGCAGACGACAAGCTCCGGCTTTAACGCAAGCGCGCGGGCGATACATATTCTCTGGCGCTGTCCGCCCGAAAATTCGTGGGGATATCTTTCGAAGTAGTGGGGCTGCAGACCGCACATCTTCATTACGCCTATAACGTAGTCGTAAAAGCCCTTTTTATCGACCAGACCGTGCTGGCGCGCCGCTTCGCCTATTATTTCACCCACGGTGAGCCTGGGGGACAGGCTGGCGTAGGGGTCCTGAAATATCATCTGCATGTTGGGGCGGCGTTTATCGAACTCGCGGTTGGAGAGGTCGGAGACCTTTTCGCCCTTGAACCATACCTCGCCCGAGGTTATATCGTGCAGGCGGAGAATTGTTCTGCCCATTGTGGTTTTGCCACAGCCGCTTTCGCCAACTATGCCGAGCGTTTTGCCCTTATCCACTTTGAAGGATACGTTGTCAACCGCTTTGAGCCATGCGTTTGGTCTGCCGAAAAAATCCTTGCCGACTACGAAGTGCTTGCAGAGATTTTTTACTTCGAGGAAGGCTTCCGACTTATATTCTTCGTTCTCAGCCATTTGTCTCCTCCTTTACGGGTTCTTCATTAAGTTGGCTTTGATACAGATAGCAAGCCACCTTGTGGGTGGGAGTTACCTGAACGTAGCCGGGATATTCCCCGGAACACTTTTCCATGCACTTATCGCACCTGTCGCGGAAGTAGCAATAGTTGGGCATATTTATGGGGTTGGGGACAAAGCCCGGTATGCAGTAAAGCTCGTCGGTGACCTGGTCTACCGTGGGCTTGCTCTTTTGCAGACCTATGGTGTAGGGGTGAAGCGGACGGTCGAATATATCCTCAGCCGTGCCCATCTCTATAACCTTGCCCGCATACATAACTACCACGTAGTCAGCCATTTCGGCAACGACGCCCAAATCGTGGGTGATGAGCATTATGCTGCCGTTTATTTTGCCCTTGATTTCCCTGAGCAAATCGAGTATCTGCGCCTGTATGGTTACGTCGAGAGCCGTTGTAGGCTCGTCGGCGACTATCAGCTTGGGATTGCAAAGGAGGGCTATTGCTATCATTACCCTCTGGCGCATACCGCCGGAAAGCTCGTGGGGATATTTTTTGTACACGCCCTCGGGGTCGGCTATGCCCACAAGCTTGAGCATTTCGATGCTGCGCTCTTTTACGCGCTCCTTGGAGATGCCCTCTATGTGAAGCCTGCCAACTTCGTCGAGCTGGTTGCCTATGGTGAACACGGGGTTCAAAGAGGTCATAGGCTCCTGAAATATCATTGAAATTTCTCTGCCGCGGATTGTGCGCATGGCGTCTGTGGGCATTTTTGCGATGTCAACCACCTGACGCTCCATTTCGAACATAGTGCCGCCGAGTTCGTTCTTTTTTACGATTTTTTTGCCGCGGGAATCAAGCTTGGGAACCTCGTTGCCGTTTTCGTCAAGCTCCGTTTCGTACACGGGAATTTTCCTGCCGCGGCTGTCACGTTTGAACATATCTGCGCGGAAGCGTATGGAACCGCTTACTATCTGCCCGCTGGGCGCCTGTACAAGGCGCATCAGCGAGAGCGAAGTTACGGATTTGCCGCAGCCGCTCTCCCCCACTACTCCCACGGTTGAACCTGCGGGAACGGAAAAGGTTACACCGTTTACGGCTTTTACGGTGCCGGCGTCCGAAAAGAAATAGGTGTGAAGGTCCTCGAACTCAACAATGTTGTTTTCGTCCTTCATTTCGGTTACATACTCTTCGGGGCGGGCTTTGCGCTTTTTTGCCTTTTCGAAGCGGCGGATGGCTTTGGAATTTTCTTTGGCAATCTGCCTGGATTCCTTGCGGGTTATATAGTGTTGTTTTTTATCCGATTTGTTTTCAGCCATTTGTTACCTCTTCATCTTCGGGTCGAACGCGTCGCGAAGCCCGTCGCCCACGAAGTTAAACGCGAGTATTGCAAGCGTGATGCATATGCCCGAGCCGAGCCACATATTGGGATAGAATTGTCTGTATTTTACCTGCGAAGCAAAGTTTATCATATTGCCCCACGTTGCCGTTTGCACGGGAGCGCCTATGCCGAGGAAGCCCAAAGTTGCTTCCATAAGTATTATGCTGCCCAGACCCAAAGACATGGAAACTATGAGCTGGGGAATTACGTTGGGCAATAAGTGCTTGAATATTTTTGAACGGGTTGAAAGACCGGAGCACTTTGCGGCAAGCATGAACTCCTGCTCGCGCAGAGAAAGTATCTGACCTCGGACGAGCCTTGCCGTGCCCACCCAGCCTATAAGACACAGCACCGCCATTATGATATACAGCTTCCATATGGACGAGTCAAGCCCCAAACTGTTGAGCGCGGTGCCCAGAATGAGCATCAGGGGGATTGTGGGAATACAGCTCAATAAATCGACTATACGCATTATTATGCTGTCTACAACGCCGCCGAAATAGCCCGCTATGCCGCCGAGAATTACGCCTATCAGCGTTTCGAGAATTATTACGACGAAGCCTATGGTGAGCGAAACTCTGCCGCCGTACATAAGCCTGGTCATTATGTCGTAACCGCTGTTATCGGTGCCCATCCAATGGTTTGCCGAAATGCCGTCCATAGTGTTCAAACCGGCGTTCCAATCGTAGGTGATGGAATAGCCGTCGTAGGTGACGCCGTCCACTTCATACTGGAATACCGTGCCCGAAATTGTGGGGTCGGTTCTGGAGGTGTCCGCCTCGGTTTCCCCCCACGGGGAGATCAACGGTCCTATAAACGAGAACACGAACAGGACTATTATTGTTACAAGACCTATTATGGACAGCTTTGAACGGAAAAAGCGCTTTGCGACGGTTGCGCCCGGGGAGAGCGCCTTTACCCTGTCGCCCAAGCTTTCGCCGTGCAGGTCGTCCTCCTTTACGCTTATTGCGGGTTCCGAAAGTTCCGTCTGCATTTCCTCTTCGAGGCGGATTTCGGGGACCTCCGTTTGGGCTTCGGGCTGTAATTCGGGTATTATATCATTTTTATTCTCTTCCATAGTTTCCTCACTTTCCGAGTTTGACTCTGGGGTCTACAACCGCATACATTATGTCCGAAAGCAATATGCCTATTACGGTGAGGATTGCAATGAACATATTGTAGCCCATGGCAAGGGGGATATCGCCCTTCATGAGGGCGTCATAGGTGATTTTACCTATGCCGGGAATACTGAACACCGTTTCGGTTATCATTGCGCCGCCGAAAAGCATGGGCAGCGTTGACGCCATTACGGTGACCAAGGGAATCATTGTGTTGCGGAAAACGTGCTTATATACAACCTTGCCTTCCGAAAGTCCCTTTGCGCGCGCCGTTCTTATATAGTCGGCGTTGAGCACCTCAAGCGTGTTTGTGCGCTGGTAGCGCATATACGAGCCGACGTTCAAAAGCACGAGCACGACCATTGGCAGAACGAGGTGCCAGAGCATATCGCCGAACCGCCACCAGCCCGAGGCGTCCACGGGGAGCGTGGACGACACAAGTCCCAGCGACGGGTCAAACCAGCCCAAACTGTCGGCAAACCACATTATGAAGAGATTGCCGAGGAAGAACGTGGGGAACGCCGTTAAGGTCATACAAACTACCGTGGCGGTGTAGTCCAGCTTGCCGTATTGGTTTACGGCGCACTTTATGCCGAGGGGGATTGCGATTATAAGCTCGAAAATAAGGGATACAAAGGATATACCGAAGGATATGCCCATATTTTCGAGGATTATTTCGCTTACCGGTCTGTTGTGCACGAAAGACGTGCCCATATCGCCCTGTATAAACTTCCACAGCCAGCTGAAATATCCTTTTAGTATTCCGCCGAAGCTGTTGTCGTCAAGTCCGTACAGGGCTTTAAGCGCGTTATACTTCTCCTCCGTTATGCCGCCGTTGCCGGCAAGCGTGGCAAAGGTGTTGTCGATATAGTCCATCGGCATCAACCTTATTATGAAGTATATTATCATTGATACTCCCACCATAATGAATATGGAAAGAAGCAGTCGTTTGACTATATATTTAACCATTTTTTAAATTATCCGTATTTTTTATCAGAGATAGTTGACTTCCCAGATTCTGTCGAGAACGCCGTTGTTTGCATTGGCATTCATATTTATTGTGTTGGAATCGATTACGGTTTTATTGAATACGCACAGATCCTTACGCTGATAGATGGGAAGCTCGATAGCAAGATCCATTATTGTGTCAAGGCACTGGCTGTAAATTTGCGCACGCGAGCTTTGAACAGTGGTTTCACGGGCGGCGTCGATAAGGTCGCTGAGATCGTTTATCAAAAGCTTCTCGTTATTATAAATGCCGGTTGTGTCGTTTAAGATGGTTCTGTAGCCCCAGTTGAGAACGCTGGTTGCCTGGCTGTCCTTGTGGTAAACCTGATACATATCGGGGTCTACGCCGGACGACCATGCAGCCGCCCAAACAGCGAGTCCGCCGCGGGCAAGCGCAAGGAGCGCGTTGGGGTCTGTGGAAATCTTAATGTCAAAGCCTGCCCTGTTGAGCATATCCGCCGCGCCCTGGAACATATTGTATGCGGGGTGGTCGGAGTTTGCGCCGGCAATGGTGAACGTGTAGCTGAGCGCCTTGCCGTCCTTTTCGTATACTCCGTCGCCTCTATCATGGTATTTGAGGTTAAGTAATTCCTTTTGTACCGCTTGGGCATTCTCGAGCGGATTTTGAAGATAATCGTAAGCCTTTACGCCCTTGGGATAAGCCCAGCTTGTGGACGACATGGGTCTGTAGATGGGCTGTGCAAGGTCGCCGTAGTACTGCATGCAGAGGCTTATATCCATTGCGCGCATTATTATCTTTCTTATTTCGAGGTCGGGAACGAACGTGGGGTTGATACCTACGTAGCCGAAGCCGTTTGTATCGTAGATGACGTTGCCGAGGGTGTCCTTTGCGGTGGTTACCGCGGTGTAGTTGGTATCGGTGGCGTTAGGTTCGCCGTAGTCCACGTTGCCTGTCTGTATGGAGGACAAAATTCTGTCCTCGGTTAAAACCTTGTATCTGAGATACTTGATTTTTGCATTGCTCAATTCGGCGCCCATCGTTTCAAAGTAGGGGTTGCGCTCGTAGTAGACGATGTAGTTATCTTCAAACTGCGAGCCGTCTGTCGCTACGCCGCCCGTGTAAGTTGAAGCCATGTAGGGACCTGCGCCCTTGGGAAGGGCGCTCTTGCCTTCGGCAGTGCCCTTGACTATGTCGTTGAAGAAATCAAATTTGCCGCGGCATACGCCGAAACAAGTATTTTCATTTCCGTGAAGGTCGGTATCATAATTTATTTGGTCGCCGTTGAAGGAAGTAATATAATTTTTGCCTTCAAATGTTCCCGAATAGTAGTTCATGGGGGCGATAGTTACGCCGAACTGCCATATAGCCGCGGGGTCTACTTTGTTTACTATTATTTTGAGCACATCGTAGCTTTCGCCAAGGTCGACGCCTTTGAAAGAGGTCACTTTTTCGGTTTGTATACCCCTTATATAGTACTGGGGATTGGCGCTGTCTTCAAGCGACTTGCCGCGTTCGTCGGCAAGGAACTCGTTGTAGGCGTTGGTGCCCGTTGCCCAGTAGCTTAACACTTCGTCCAGACCGGAACCGTCATCGGGCATGTTGTTGCGGTAAACCTTGTCTACGGCAACGGCTTTGCTGAGCTGGAGAAATGCGGTATCCTTATCGCAGTTGTGCTCGGTCATGTACGCCGTGAGCTTTGCTTCGGTGGTAGCTTCCTCGATATCGTTGATTTCCTGCTGGTTTTCCGTCATGCCGCTCTGGGCGCCGCTTGCACCCTCTACCCAAGGGTCAAGCGTGGTTTTAACCTTGCCTACGTCATACGCCTCTTTATTTGAGGGTTCGATTTCAACGCCCGTTGTGGCGTCAACTCTTATCTCCCTTGTGGTGCCATCGGCATACTTTCTCATCTGGGCTTTTACTATGCCCTCGTTGAAGAGGTATGCCTGCCATGCGGCGGTGAAAGTGTAGTTTACTTTGTAAGTTTCAACCCAGCTGGTTTCAACGCTGTTCCAGTCGCTTTCAAGCTCTTCCTTATAGAGCACCTTTACGCGTTCGAAGTCCTTTAAACCCTGTCCGGAAAGAGTGGGATATTTGGAATCTTTTGAACCGTAGCCAATAAGCTCCTGAAGTCTTGCCTGCGCTTTTGTAACGTACGCGCCCGCGCTTGAGGAATCGCTGTCCGAAAGGGTGGAGTTGTTATTCTGGTAGGCTTTGAGACCCTGAATATCTACCGAGTACATAGTATTCGAGCCGGTGTAAACTGGGTCGAGATATACATAGAAATTAAAGAGGACGTCCTTTATGGTGAGCGGGGTGCCGTCGGAGAACTTCATTCCGTTTTTGATGAGGAATCTGTACTCCGTTCTGCCGCCGTTTGCTGCCACGGTATCCACACACTCGCTGCCGCCCGAAGGGGCGTCGTAGTACTTAATTTCAAAGTCCTTGGCAACCGTGTTGTAATTTTCGCCTGCTACGGGCTGAACGTCGCCATGTTCATCGACGTCGGAAGTGATGAGCGACGACTGCGTCATGCTGATTACCTGCGCGTCGGTGAGCGAGGTTGAATAGAAAGGATTGAAGTTGCCGTCCAGCGCGCCTATGGAGAGGGAAAGCGCACGGGTTTCGGGGTTGTACTTTTGCGTGGTTTCGCCGCCGGGACCGCCGGGGGTATTGGTGTTACCACCACCGCCGCCGGTGCAAGCTGCCGCAAAGAGCATTGTGCCGCCGAGCAGCGAGCAGGCAAGTACCTTTAAAAATTTGTTCATAATTGTCCTCCTGTGACTTGTTCATTATTTATTATCAATGTGGCTTTTTGCACCAAATTATAGTAGCCGGAAACAAATTCCGCATCTGTATCTGTGCCGTACAGCCAATTATCCGTTTGATATGTGCCCGATATGTTTTGAATATTCATAATTATCGCGTTGGGGCTGAGATTTATATCCAGAGTGAAATCCTGTACAGTGAAATTGGAGAGCTTTGCGCCGCTTTCAACGCCTGTGAACATAGCGTGAACGGTTGTGCTGTCCCTTATGGTGACGTAGGCGGTTACATTCTCTATTGTGAGATTGTTGATTTCCGCTTTGGAACCGAGTTCACCGAAGAGTGCAAAGGATTTGCCCTGGGTTAACTGTTGACGCCCCATATCGGCGCCTATTGTTAGGTTGGAAATTGTGAAGCCGTTGCCCTCCACCCTGCTGTTGAAGGTGTTGCTCCCCAAAACAAATGATGTGCCTTCGCAATTTATATCGTAGGGGATATAGTAGTTGCCCGCGGAAGGCGACATAAGCATTCTTGAAAAATCAGAGCCTCTGCGCACGGTGGTCCACTTGCCCTCGCGATATTTTACGTAGATAGTGGCGTTGGAGCCGTTTTCGGGCTTATTTACGGAACCGCCGTTCTCGGAAACAGGTTGCTTACAATCCTCATCGTAGTACATATGAATATAGGAATGTGTGTCTCCGAGGTCAACGCAGTCCTTGAGCAGTGTGTTTTGCGTGGGATTGATTGACGGGGTGACCGAAAGCACGGTAAACGCGCCGAACTCAGCCTTGGCTATTACGTCGCCCGTGTTGAAGGTTTTGGAGACGTTGGTTCCGTCCTCTCCCGTCACGGTGGCGGTTATGGGGCTGTCGGTAACAAGCTTATAATCGAGAACAGAGTCCTGAACCCACGTTGCGGCAAAATAGAAATGCTCGCCTTGGTGAATGAAGATTTTGCCGCCGCCGAATACCTTTGTGCCGTTGGGGTCGGCGGTGAAATGCTTGCTCTGCTCCAACAGCTGCCTGCCGTTGGCGTCCTTTATGTCCGCCGTGCCGTTTTCGAGCACATTGAGAACGTTGCCGTTTTCGTCCTTCAATATGGGCTTGCCCTCATCGTCCGTTTTGCAATACTCCCAGCCCGTGAAAATGTAGCCGTCGCGGGAGATTGAGAGATTTTGACCGATAGACTTATCCTCGCCGATATTGAATATGGGGGCGTCGGGCTGATAGTAGACCGTTCTGTACGCCTTTTGGTCCGCGCTTGTGCCCACCGTGAACTGACCGCCGTTGGCATAGTATGTTACGGGACACGTACAGTTGAGTTGGTTTGCCAGATCCTGCGCCGTCTGTTCGCCGATGCTGCAGCCTGCGACGATTGCCGCCGCAAGCGAAAGCACAAACACGGCTATTAAGATCATCAGAGGTTTAATTTTGGTTTTCACAGTGTTTTTTCCTTTATTTTTTGTTCGCCCTGCGGCGTAACTTGTTTATGAACAGTATAGCTCCTGCCAAAGTGAGAAGCATAAGACCCGTGCCGCCGAGCGTAGCGCCCGTATCAACCGTGCCGCAGCCGCCGCAACCGGAATTGCTTTCGGTGGGAGCGCCGGGCGTGGGTTCCTGAGGTTGGTCGGGACCTACGGGGGGTGAAGGTTCTTGCTCCTCGCTTACCGTGACGGGGATTCTGAAATACTCGCCCTTGTACTGCGCGCCCACGAAGGTATTGTAGGTGTGAAGCGCGCCCGAGTAAGCGGACTGTATTGAAACGTCGGTTAAATCGCTGACCGTTTCAACGGAGTAATCGTCGTAGACTACCCTTAATACAAGACCGGTCATATCGAACTTTTCGCCGTTGACGTATTCGGACTTGTGCTTGCTGGACCCGTCTACCGAGATGCTGGAAATTTTGACGGTTATGCCGAACTTCGCCTTTACGGGCTTGAGCGCCTCTTCCACCGCCGTGAGCTTTGCAATCCTGTCCTCGCCCATAAATTCAAGCTGTTGAGAGCTTGTTGTGTTGTTGAGTATTCTGTGGGCGGTTTTTACCGATTCGGAGAATTCGGTAACCTTGGCAAGGTTTGCGGGAGTATTTTCAAGATTTATCCAGCTCTCCACTTCCTCTGTGTTGTAACTGTTAACGCGGTTTATAAAGTCGCGCGTGTTGTCGTCCATAAGCTCGCCGAGGCTTTCTTTGCGGTTAAAGAAGTATCCGTAGATATAGTTATCGTAGCCCGTACCGTTGGAAGGGAATGCAAGAGTTATGTTGTTGGTTGCCGTGCCCGCGTAGTCGGGAATATAGTCTATAACTTCCCTTAAGAAATTGCGGAAATACAGAGAGTGGAAAGCGTCGAAGGTGAACATGTTGGTGTTCTTTGTTGACAAATTCCAATAATTTGAGAGAAGCGTGGGCGCTGCGATGCTTTCGAAATTGTATCTTGTGATGCCGGAACCGAAGAACGCCATATCGCCTATAACTTTTAAGCTGTAGGGCAGGGTGATGGTGGAAAGGTAATTTTGGGGGATATATGCACAAGCCATTGCTTGTATGGAGGAGGTTCCGTCCTTTACACGGTATTCGGTTGTGCGGAGCGCCGCGGGATAGAGACAAAGCTCGTAGGTGATATTACCCGTCTTTGCGTCGGTAAGGTTTTTATAGAGAACGTTATTTTCCGCAAAGAACAGTTCGTTTTGGTCAACCGTGACCGTGCTAAGGCGGCTTGAATTTGCAAACGCGCCGTAGCCGTAGCTTGCAAGCGTTGCGGGAAGGCTGAGCGTTCTTATCTGCGTGCCGTAGAACGCGCGCTCGCCTATGTTCTTTACTGCGGGAACGTTGAGCGTGGTCGCGGGAACATTGTAGAACGCTTCTGCGCCTATATTCTCCGCCGCAGTAAGATTAAGCGCGGTGAGCGCTGTCAGCCCGAATGCGGCGTCGGCTATGTCGGTGACGTCCTCAAGCCCCGTTACGGTTGAAAGCTTGGTGCACCTCAAAAATGCTCCCATGCCGACTTTTGTTACGCTTTTAAGGTCGATTTCTTCAAGCGCGGTGCAATACCAGAACATTCCTTCGCCAAGCTCCGTAAGACCGCCGAGAGATACGCTTGTAAGAGAACTCTTTCTGCCTGTCTGCGCGCCCGTCATAAAGTTAACGTCTACGCCCGGGCAGAACGTGTAGGTGCCCGAAGCGGTGGCTTGCGCGCCGAATGTAGCTTTTGCAAGTTCGGTACAGTCTATAAAGGTGTATTCGCCGAGGAAAGTGAGCGAGGGCAAGTGAGCTTCGGTGAGTTGCTTGCAATTTGCAAACACTCTGTCCCCCATCTCCTTTACCGACGCGGGCAATTCTATAGAAGAAATTGCGGTGCCCGAGAAAGCGTAGCTGCCTATGGATTTGAGAGATGACGCACCAATAATGTCGATCTCTTGAAGGGCAGAGCAATTTGCAAAGGCGTTTTCGCCTATGGATGTTATGCCCGAATGGATTTTTATTGAGGTGAGTCCGCTCTGTCTGAACGCGTGGGCGGGGATTTGGGTTATGCCCGCGGGAATGGTTATCTGCGTTATGTTAAACCCCGCAAAAGCTCCCTCGCCTATCGTTGTGACTGTGTCGGGAATTTCAACCGTGGTCACGCCGCTTTCAAGCGTGCTGCTTGCAAAGGCGTAGGGCGCAATTTCGGTTGTATTGTCTTTGATTTTGAAAGTTGAAGTGATTGTGTTGGGCGCAAGCACGAGGGTTGTGCCGTCGTATACGCCCTGCGCGTCGTGCGTATAGTCCTCAGCTGTCCAATCTATGGTTACGTCTTTGCCGTCGAATATACTTTCGCCGAGAACGGGATTGCCCTCGGGCATTTCAAAGCTTGTTATAGCCGTGTCGGCAAAGGCGTAATCGCCTATATAGGATACGGGGTAGTTGAACGTTACTGTTGAAAGCTTGGTGCAGCCCGCAAAGGCGTAGGAATCTATTCTGAATACCGTGTCGTTCCACTTTTCGGCAATGGCTTGGTCGCCGAAAGTTACGCTTTGGAGATTGGTGCAGCCGTGGAAAGCGCCGCTACCCACGCGGGGAGTATTTATTACAACGCTTTGAAGATTGGTGCAGCCGTAGAACATTCCATCGCTTATAGCCGTGTAGTGGTCGGTTGTGACCGTGCGCAGATCGATGCAGTTTGCAAACACGTTTCTGCCTGCGGTGTGGAGACCGGTTATATCCGCGCTCTTTAAAGCGGTGCCTCTGAACGCAAAGTCGTTGGCTATGCCTATCTTCTCCATATGCCTTATTTCTTCAAGCTTGGCGCAGCCCTCAAAGGCGTCTGTTGCAACGGTTATAACCTTGACGTTGGTGAGGTCCACAAGCCTTAAATTGGTGCAGCCCATAAAGGCTTCGGCTAAAATAAGGTTGAGCCTTGCAAGGTCCTGAACGGGTTCAGCCCCCGCCGCCGTTTCGCTTATGAAATATACCTCTTCGAGCGCGGTGCAGTTGCGGAACGCACGCTCGTCGATCTGCGTTACGGTCTTGGGAATGATGACCTTTTTCATGGTGTCGTTGTCCTCGAAGGCGTCCTCGGCGATATACATAATATTTTTATCGTCGGGGATTATTACTGTTTCCTCCGAGCCGTGATATTTGTTGAGATAAGTATCGGCAACGGTGAAGGGTTCCTCTACGCTGAGCATTACGAGCGCATATACCTGTGAGCCGTTGGGCAGGGTTGCGGAAGCCGTTATGGTTGCCGTGCCGTGCTCGTTCAAGGTGGTGACCGTGCCGTCGTTCGTTACGGTTGCTATGGTTTCGTTGGACGAACTCCATTCAAACGACAAGTCGCTTACGGGATAGTACCACGGGTCTGCCACTACTTCCAGCTTAAACGTTTGACCTGCGTTTACCTCCACCGTGTTGCGGGGCTTTTCTATGCCGAGCGAGGAGTTCTGGATTACGTCGAACGAGAGCGCGGGATTGGGAAGAGTGCGGTTGCTATCCTGTACGGTTACGTTAAGGTTGAGCGTTTTGCCGCCGCCGGTAACGGTCAATCTTGCTGTGCCCGCTTTGAGACCGAATATTTCGTTGTTCTTGACGGACAGTATATCCCTTCTGAGCGACGTCCACGTGTAGTTGGAAGCGCTTGAGTCGCCGCAGTTAAGTTCAACGCGGTAAAGCTCGTTTTTATCTATTGTGAGATTGTAAGTTACGTCGGACGTGCTTGAACCCTGCGTGCGGGTAACTCTGTCGTTTAAAACAAATTCGAAATCGCCCGTGGCGCCGTTATTGTTGGAAGAGTTGAAATTGATTGTGTAGACGTTGTGATTGAGAGCGTAGTCGTCAATCTGAACGTACATTCTGTTCTTATACTTTTCGTAGATATCGGTTATCTCTACGGAGACGCTTGTGGTGCCGTTCCTGTTGGGATTGTAGATAGGCGTTACATATTCGGTTGCGAGATTGATTTCGGCAACTTCGGAGACATCGCCGTACTCCTCGTCGGAATAGCACAACAGCACAGCCTGCGGATAGTGATTATCGTAGATATCGAGGTCGAGATATACTCTCTGTTTTATTTTGTTGTTTTCCTCGTAGTCGTAGTATCTTATGCGCGACGACTGCAAAATGGGGGCGTCGTAGTCCACATAGAAAGTGGACGTAAAGTTGTTGGCATAGGGCACCGTGCCGTTGATTTTATCATCCTCCGTTCTGTAAAAATCAAACTCGATGCGGTATTTGCCGTTGTTGATAAGCCCCAGCTCGTCGGGAGTGAGCTTTAAATCCACAAGCGCAGGTCTTGCGCCGCCGCCGTTTGCAATTGCCTTGCCTATGCGGTACTTGGAGTTTGAATATATGAGTTCGCCCGTGTTGTCGTCGTAGATTGAGTAATCGACCAGCTCTGCGTTCCTTAAAAGTCCCGCGTAGAGCGAACGAATACCGGTGGATGTGAGATAGTTATCGGTGGCGGTTGCGCCGTTGAAGATATTGTAGCGGGATACTGCGCAGTGTTCTTCGGCGACATATACCTGCTGCACGCCGGGGGTGTCGTCCTGAACGTAGGCGTAGCCGCCCATGGGAACGCCGTACCTGCCATTATAATAAGTGGAATAGAGCTGGGTTGCAAACACGCTTTCGTGCGGCTTTTCAGCTTCGGTTAATGAAGTGTCCGCCTCTATTGCGGCAATTTCATACGCGTTGTAGTCCATAAGCGGAGCCGCGTCCCAATCGCCGTAGAAACCCATAAACGGAAGGTTCAAATCGCACTGCTCTTCGCTTTGGGATACAAGGGATATGAAGCCCTCCACATACATTCCGTTTACAAAATTATCGTCCAAATACTTCTTTTCGGCGGCGGAGAGGGTGAGCGTTACGCTTATTGCAGCCTTTTTGCCCGCAGCAACCGTAACTATGCCATCGCTTTCGGAAACTCCGTCGCCCGTTACCGTGAACTGCGCCTCCTCGTCGTCGAGCATATACGCCGCTTCGGCTACGGCAAGTTTATCCGCCGCGATAGTTTCGGTCATAAACCTTGAAACGAGCTTGAAGCCGAGGGGTGATTCCCCGAAGTTATTCAGATAGAAAGTAAAGGAATATTTGCCGTTTTTGGCTTCGTCCTCGTATAGTTCGATTTTAGGTCTGTTGTCCTCGGTGCCGCCGTTTTCGCCTTCCACCGTTTCGAGGTAGGCCTTGGTGGTGAATATGTTTTTGAGGGTGGCAAGCCCCGCGCCCTGCTTTCTGGGCGAGTAGGGCAATTTTTCCTCGTCATAAACGAGGGTTGCCGAGCTCATTACAATCTGGTTGGTTAAAGTTGTGAGATTTTGAGCCGTAATTCCGGGATTTTGTTCTTTTAAGTAATCCTTTACGAGAGCCATCAAGCCCGCAAGATTGGGGGTTGCCATCGAGGTGCCGCTCATCTGCTCGTAGCCGCCCGCAACGGACGAGGTGATTTCGCCGCCGTGGGAGGTTATATCGGGCTTTAAATGCAAGTCGGGCGAGGAACCCCACGAAGAGTAGTCGTTCATGAAAGGTCCCGCTTTATAGGATTTGTTGATTTCAATCTTGCCCGAGCTTCTGAGCCTGCCGGGGTTTTGGGGGTCGGAGGCAAGCATTGCGCCCGCGTCCATATTGATGCTGACTGCGGGTATGCGGTCCTCGGGCTCTATTTCGCCGAGGGACATTCTTATGGTGCCGGGAACGTTATCGTAAATTATGATTCCGTCCGCGCCGAGGGAATGGGCGTTTTCGACCTTGGTCTGGAAGTCGAGAGTGCCGCGCCTTACAAGCACGAGAATCTTTTCGTCGCCCTTGTTTTTAAGGGCTTCTATTACGCTTAAAGGATAGTCGCCCTGCGCGCCGGTGCCGGGAATTACATAGTATGTGAAAATGCCGCTTTGAACGTCTTTTCCCAAAAGTTCTTCGGCAAAGTCATAGGGAACGGCGTTGGCGTCGTTGGATTCCGTGTAGTACACGGGATAGTTGCCGTAGGGAGCCGCTTCGTCCGGGTTGCCGAGCATATAGTTGGATTCCTGTCCGTTTATGGAAGCTACGGACATTGCGCCGTTGAACGTAGAAGGCGAACCGACGGTGCCCGAGTCGGGGTTGGAGGCAAGGTTGGTGCCGAATTCGCTGCCCGAGCCCGAGCTGTACTCGTTGCCCGCTGCGGCGATAAGGCTTATGCCCTCGTTTTTGATGCTGTCATAAACCCTTTTGAGCTGTTTCCCCTCCTCGTCGCCTTGGATGTCAACGCTTGAAAAGCCGCTGGTTGTGCCGAGGCTCATATTTATTATGTCTACGCCCAAAGTTACGCAGTCGTCGAGGGCGGCTATTATATCTTCACTTGTTGCGCCGCCTATGTCCTCGCTGGTGAGGTCGTCGGTGAATACCTTGCAAATTACGAGCTGTGCGTTGGGGGCAACGCCCATAAAGTCCATTTTTCCGTCGTTTACGCCACCAACCTGTTCGCCGTCCTTATTTATCCAATAGTCCGCGCTGCCGGCAACTATGCCCGCAACGTGCACGCCGTGCTGGGAATAGGAGGGATATACGTCGGTATCTTTGTCTGCATAGTCATAGGCAAAGGGAACCTTGTCGCTGAGATATACGTCGTCAAGCGTAAGGTTGGGGCTTGTTTTGGCGGCTGAAAGCTCTCCGCCCTCTATGGCTTCCTGAACATGTGAACGTGTAAAGCCGAGAGTTTTGGGCTGGGTTTCAAAGGCTACGTGGGTATAATCGAGACCCGTATCCAGAATTGCAACGGTGACGCCGCTGCCGTCGTAGCCGTATTCGCTTATGATTTCGCTTGAATCGTAGATGCCCGTTTGGTAAACGTTGCTGGGGTTGACCTGCGCACCCTGGTCGGCAAGGGCAGAGTACGTTTTAGATACGCCCGCCATGCTTACGCCCGCCATACCGCGGATTTTTTGGAACTGCGTGAGGTTTACTTCGATTGCAACGGCATTTATAACGGTGGAATATCTGCCAACTTCCCTATACGCAATGCCGGAGGCGCTCAGACTTGCAAGAAAGGAGCTTTGGGAGTCCCTTATGTTCTTTAAGGCGCGCCTGCCCTCGTAGGTATCCAAATACTCTCCCACGGATTCTTCGTCCTTTTTGCTTTGGGTGACGGAAGGCACGTTGAGGCTGACTATTACCGTTTCGGTGACGTCCGTGCCGGTTATGGTGCGCGTTTCCTCCGCTTCGCCGTAGTCGACTACGGCTTTGCTGAGATTGTCCCTTACGACGTTGGAAGTGTCGACCATGCCCGTGACGTTGGAAAACGAAAGGTTATCCACCCGCGACGCACCCGCCGTTGCGATGGGCGCGTACGCATAGGAGACAATCTGGCTTGCCGTTATGGTAGCCGCCATTGTGAGTGAAAGCGCGGCTATTGCTATCTTTCTGGTTTTAGATTTCATATTTACCTCGATTGTGAGTTTGCGAAGTTATTTTTGTGCCGTGAGAGTTACGGTCCACTCCTCTTGGCTGCCCGATTTATCGAGCACTGCCGTATACTTTTCGCCCGTTGCCGAGTTTGTGAACGTGAACGTGGCAGTGTTGCCGTCGTCGGATACCAACACGTAGGTGTAGTTTGCGGGAGATTCGTCGGCGCCGGTGGTGAGCCTTATTACTCTGCCCGCGCCGTCAAAGAGGAATGTTGCGGATTCGGAACTTGAATCGAGCGCGTTTACTTCAAAGTAGGCGTCGGCTTTTGTCATCTTAATGGTCCAGTTTTCAACCGAATTGCCCACCTGGTTGAGCGTTACGCTGTACACAGTGTCGTCCTCGCCCACAAATCTTATTATATGTCTGTATGTTATATTGTCGGAAAGGAGAATGAAGTAGACGTAGCGCGAGTCGCCCTCAGCCGAATGACGGACCACGCCGCCCGCGCCGTTGAACTCATAGGTTACGCCGGCTTCGTCGACGTCTTTTATCGTAACGCCGTATAGCCCGTCGGGATAAACGACCGCATAGTAGGTGTCGCCCGAGTGCAGGTAATACAGAACGTCGTAATCGACTTCGGAATCCTTTTCCCACTCTACCATTACAAACCTGCTGTAAATATAGGTAATATTTACGTTGCCGTGAATGTCAACGGTGTAGCTGTAACCCGTTTCAACCTCGCCGGAGGCGTCATAGCGGACTGCGGTGCCGCTGCCGAATACCGACGCGGAAAGTCCGTCGAACACAAGCTTTTCGCCGCTGTCTTTCTTGGATTCGGAATCGTATATCTTATATTCCTTTCCGCGGAGATCATCTGCCTTGGAAACGTCAATACATACGGAATTGTCGGAACCGTTTAAGCTGTTTTCGGGTCCTACGGAAAGCTCGGTGGCGGTTGCGGAAGTCAATGCGTTTACGTAGTACGTGCCGTCTTTGAAGGGGAACTCCAGATAGTTGCCCTGCTCGTTGTATTTAAACGTAACGGACGTTGCGGCTTCGTCGCCGTAGAACTTGTAGCTGCCGTCAGCCGTGAAGTCGGCATATATATTGCCTATTGTAAGTTCGCCCATTACGCCGCCGATTATCCAATTGCCCGTGAAAGGCGTTGAATATGTTAAAGTTATGGGCTGCTTGCCATCTTCGGTGAACAGGTATACCTGCTTGCCGTCCTTCTCGCCGAGGGTTATAGTGCCGCCCTTGTAGAGGGTTTCCTGCGCGGTGAGCGCGATTGAACCGTCGGCTTGAATGTGATAAGTGTACTTTCTGCCCTCGCCGTTGCCGTTGATAGCAGTTACGTTGCCGCCTGCAGTAAGCTCGCCCCTGCCGTCAAAGGAATATACAAAGCCGTTTTGGTCCACAAGCTTGCGCGCATACCATATATCGCGCGTCTGCAACGTGAAGGAAGAGCCGTTTGCGGTAACTTTTATGTTGCCTGCCTCCATATCGTACTCAATGGAATATTGCACGCCCTTGTATGTGAACAAGCCCTTCATAGTGTTGTAGTCGAGGGTGTATTTGCCGGCGCTCGAACCGTTGACATATACGGAAGCAGTTACGGCAAGCGCGCCGAGAGCAGGGTCACCGCTGAGGTCGTAGAAGCCTCTGCCGTTGAACTGCACTTCCTTTACGGTTTCATCGTTGCTTATCCAAAGACCCTTTATGCCGTCGTAGGACGTAAGGCGCGCAGGCGCGCCGTTTAAGGTGCCTTCCAATATCTTGGTTTGTTGATTAAAGTTGAGCGACGCGAAATTTACAGACTGGTTGTAGATATGCAGGGTATATTCGTCCTCGGTTTCCACTGCCTGATAGGTAAGATTTACAGTTTCGCCCGTAGCCGTGTATTCGGCAACGGCAGACCCTAAACCGCTGTTGTTTATGCCGTTGAGCCTGAGATTTATGGTGACGGCGGATGAAGTATAGTCGCCCGTTCTCTGGCTATAGTACCATTCGCCGACGAAGCTGCCGCCCACGTAGAATGTTACGGCGGATTTGCCCGTTTCGGTTATATCGAGCATACCGTTTTCGTTTATTACAGCCGTGAACGCGCCCGACTTATCGTGGAGAACGCCACTATCGTCTACAGTGTATGTGCCGGAAGCCGTGCCGCCTACGCCGCTCTTTGTCCACGTGCCCTCGCCGGCGGCGGACTTGCCGTCGAACGTGTAGGAGACATTGTAGGCAAAGGGTCTTTCCCATGCGCCCGTAAAGCCGTCGTAGGGCTTTACTTCCACATCGTCTATGGTCTTTACATAGCCATTTTCAACGGTGGCGGTAACCGTGTTATTGTCGCCGTAATCGAGCGTAAGTCCTGCGTCGCTTACGGTATATGTGAAGTTTGAGGAATTGTCGCCCGTTTTGCGGACGCCGGTGCCGTTGCCGTTGAATGTGTAGATATTACCGTTCCCGTAATAGTCGATATACTTGAAGTTTTCTATGGCTTTCAGTCCCGTAAGAGGAGATTCTGCGGGGAAGAGCCTGAACGAGTTGCCCGTGTAGCTGACAACCTCCTCCTCTATAGGGTTTTCGTAGATATCAAACCCGGGAGCGGTTTTTATGCTGATTTCCTGCACGAAGCCGCCCGTGAGCGTGATTCTTCCGTGTTCAACGGTTGCGCCGAAGTTATATAAGGAACCGAGATAATATTCCCTGTAGCGCGGCTGCATATCTTCAAAAACTCCCGAAAGTTCGCCGAGATAGCTGTTCAATATAACGATCTGCTCGCCGTCGTAGGTGTAGGTTGAATCCTGGCTGAGCGCGCCGTTGATATATGTTACTATTCCGTCCTCGCCGAACACAAGCCTTGCGCCCACGTCTGCCGACTCGCCGAGATAATAGGTGCCGGCAACTTCGCTATAATTTGCATAACCTATATATATAGTCATATCGCCCGTGGGAACGAAGGACATGGGTATTCTGTTTTCAAGGTCACTGTCAAAGAAATATCCGTAGGAGCGGTTGGCGCCGTCCTCCACGTATTCCTGTATTTTGCCCTGCATAAACCACCGCGACATGCTGAAATACTCGCTGTCGATTTGCAGTTGATCGGGAACAGACACGCCGTCTTTCGCGGCATAAGTTATTGCGAACTGCTTGGATGAGGAGTTGGGATTGAAAACGGGCGCACCGTTTGAAATTATCCAGTCCTCCGCGTCCCAATGCATTGTGTTGCGTATGAAATCTTCGGTTATGGCGTCTTCTTTGCGCACGCTGCCGAATATCGTGGCGGGATATGCGTGAGCGTCCTGAAGGTCGTTGCCATCTTCAATGTGTGCGGCTATGGGGTCGGTTACTTCGAAGCGAACGCCGGTTGTTTCGCTCTGGGCGGCGGCAATTGCGTCAATATGCCCCGTTGAGAAGCAGTTATACACAGACGTATTGAAGCCCGCGCGCCCTACAATGCCGCCTGCATATGCATAATAGATTTCTTCGGAATAGCCCGAACCGGTCCCGTAGGGGCTGTTGGCAATTACTGCGCCGGAAGAATAGCAATTTGCCACGGACGTGCCCGGGGCAAGATAGCCGACTATGCCGCCGGCGTTGATGCCGCCCCCGATATCGCCCGAGGAGGCACAGTTGATTATATAAGCCGAAAGGCGCTCCTCGCCTACGGCAAGCAAGCCCGTTACGCCGCCTACAGCGTATACGAAGCCGTTGTTGACGTTAACGTCCACGTCCGTCATACACGAGGTGACGCTTGAAAAATATCTTATGTTGCTCGTTGTGGAGTACGCGGAGATCTGCTGACCTATAAGCCCGCCCACATATGCGCCGTAGCCTGTGCCGCCCGTAACTTCTATGGTGCTGTTGGTTACGGTGCAGCCGTTCACCGTTGCACCGTACGCAACGCCGATGAGCGTGCCGACGTAGCAATCCTGATTATAGCGCGACGAGTCTGCTCTGACGCGGACGTTATCGAGATTCAGATTGTAGATTGAAGGCGAATAGTTTGCCGTGCAATAGGCAAGCCCGAACAAGCCGACGTTGGTTATATATGTGGGAACAAAGCTCTCCTGGTCGATCCACGTGTCGTTGAGCATAAAATTGGAAATAGTGTGTCCGTTGCCGTTGAATGTTCCGGCAAAGAAGGAATAGCTTGTGGAGGCGTCGCCGATTATGTACGCCTGCTCGCCCTCGAAATCAATGTCGTTTTCAAGTCTGTAGTATGCGCCGTAGAATCTGCCCTCTATATTCTGACCGGCGTTTATCAACATTGCCATCTGGAAGAGGTCTATGGGTCTGGAAATACGGAAAGGATCGTTTATGGAGCCGGAACCGCCGTCAGCCCTTTCGATAAACGATACCTGCTCCACGAGACCGTCAACCGCTATGCGGGTGTTGTCGGTGAGTTCATAGGTATAATAGCCGTCCCCGTCCGCCTTTAACACTGTGGAGTTTGCAAGCACGGAGTAGCTAGTTTGAACGTGATAAACGCTTATTTGTACTTTGAATTTAATTTGTTCGCCCGCAAAAGTGTGGATGGGGCTGTCGGCAGTGATATATTCCCCTTTCTCGTCGATATAGCGCACGCGGGTATCTTCGGAAACATAGGTGAGGTCTACGTTTTTGACTATGCCGTCCACGCTCACGGTTACGGGTTTATCCATGGTGAATGTGTACGTGCCGTTTTCGGCGGTAAGCTCTTCGGAATTGGCATAAACCTTTGCTTCGCCCGAGTAGTCGTCGCTCTTGGTTATGGAGAAGGAGACTTCCGTGCCCATCTTTACCATCATACCGCTTCTCAAGTCTTCGGGCTGGAGAATGTTGTAGGTTATGCCGGGCGTGTATGCAAATATAACCTTGTTATATTCGGAGCCTTGAGCCATTAGCCCTTCCACCCTGACGGTGGTGTTTTCCGTAATCTCAAAGGAATATTGACCGTCCTGTTCCTGCAACACACGGTCGTTGGCGTACACCACGGGCGACTGGTCCTTGGCGTCGTCAGCCAATTGCAGGCTGAAAGTTACGGTTGTACCTTCAAGCACCTCGTAGCCGCTGGGAATTTCGCAGACATAAGTTACGCCGTTGGTCTTTTGGAACACGAGCGTATAATACTCCCCTTCGGAGCTCCCCCCCGCGCACGCCACGGCTGCGCCGAGGCAGACAAAAAGGAGCACGGAAAGTATTGCTAACAAAAATTTTTTCATGACAACGTCCTCTTTATGGATTTTGTTGTGCGGAAACGGCTCTGCCGCTCTGCGGTGATATCGGGCGGGAATTTACTGCAAGGATTGCGGATAGCCCGCAAAACTTTCAAACATATTGCGCCCATTATTATTGATACTAAGTCATTATACAATGAAACGGATAAAAATTCAAGTAATTTATATGTGTTTGCGATATTTTTCTGTTATTGTTTTTATAACAATTATAACCAACATTTATATTTTTAATTATATATATAGTAAAAACGGATTTTGCTGCGGAGGACCGCTGTTTTTTAACCCGAAAACGGACGAAATTACACCGTTTTGAGGTATTCCGCGGTTAAAAAATGTATAATTGAATAAAAACAAAACCAAACGAAAAACGCCGCGGCTTTTCGGGCTGCGGCGCAAAAATATATTTTGTATAAAATTAAAGAAGATGCTTGCGGATCGCCTTTATGGCGGTGTCGGCAATCAGGCGGGAACCCCTGTGCGTGGGATGAACGCCGTCCAAAGAATATTCCGTGTAGGGAATGCTTTCGGCTACGCCGTTAAACATTTCGTCGTAGGCGACGAACTCGTCGCAAAGCTTGAGGCAGACGTCGTTTATTACGGCAAGCTCCTCGTTGAAAACCTTGCGCATACGGAGCTTATCGGGCGCCGGAAGAAGGAACGGTTCGAGGAATATCACAACCATACCCGTCTCCTTGAGCTTTGTTATAAGCTCGGTTAAATCGGCGCGGAACTTAACAAAATCGGGCTCTACCCCGTATTTGAACTTGTGGAGGGTGTTGTTGATGCCTATCATCATCACGACTGCGTCGGGCTTTAAATCTATTACGTCCTCTTTTACGCGTGCCAAAAGGTCGCACACCTCGTCGCCCGAGACACCCTTGTTTATAAGCTCTATATCCATATCGGGATATATGGGCTTGAGTTTATCGGATAAAATTTTAACATATCCCGTACCGAGGGATTTGACGTCGTTCCTGTCGCGCCCGCAATCTGTAATCGAGTCGCCGAAAAATACGATTCTCATAATTTTTTCCGCCTTTGACGATATTATTCTATCACACTGCAATTCTATCACACCGAAAAAAGCTTGTCAAGAAAAGCCCGCAAACAAATGCCATTTTGAATTTTCGGTCCGCTTGATTTCTCTGTGCTGCTGTGATATAATGGGAACGATAAATAGGAATTTAGCGAAGAAACAAATATGGTTATACCTGTTCTGCTTATGAGGAAAAGACACATTATCGACAAGCTATTGAAAATGGACGCCGTTTCGGAAGAAAACGCTGTTACTCTTCGGGAAGCGGGTGTTATAAATCCAAACGGTTTTCATAGGTTTACTTTGCGTTTGGTAGAACAGGGAATTCTCCATAAGTGCGGAGATAAATATTATTTGGATACTGCAAGACTGTAAACAGGCAGGCTTGAAACAAAGCGAGGGCTGTTTGTCCTCGCTTTTGCATAAAAAAGGAACGCAAGTTTAGTTCAACTCGATTGGCGCGTGCGGCGGGAGGGATTTTGCCGTTTCCCGCAGGCGGGAACCCTCGGCAAAGCGTCGTCGCTTTGCTCCTCGCGTGAACCACGAGGGTTCTTCATTATCTCCACCAACATAACAAATTCCCGCGCCGACAACAGTCGGCGCGGGAATTTGGCGCGGATGGAGGGATTTGCGCCTTTGGCGGCGCGCCCCGGCAAACAGCGCACTGCGCTGTTTGGTTTGCATAACGTCAAACCGTAACCATACAAACCAATGCAAACCGATTGCTCCCGCAATCGCCTCCACCCTCAAATCCCTCCAAAAAAATCATAACAAATTCCCGCGCCGACAACAGTCGGCGCGGGAATTTGGCGCGCCAATAAGAACCTAAATTGAACACCTAATTAAAAGGCGGTTTGATTTAGGCTCTTTCTTTTTTCAAAGTAATTGCAGACGGCGGTTTATGCCGCGAAAGCCGCTTGATACGAGAAAGGGGTGTGTTAGGCTATCTATTGCCAACGGCAAAACAAAAGCCCCTTGGGGCGGTTATGGCTTGGCTCTTTGCCTTGCCAACGCACCCCATAGAGGCTCGTGTCAAGCGGAACGTGGAATAAATAGCCGTTTTACTTAATTCTTAAAGTAATAATTAAGTTTTGGATAGCGTTGAGTTTAACTGTTTTGGAATAAAAGATAAAGCCCTGACGATTTTCATCGTCAGGACTAATCATTATCGGGCTGTTATATATTACGTCAATTCTATCGTCGTAAACTATTATCTCTTTTACAAGATAGTTTATAAGCATTTGCGGCTCCAAATTCAAAGCCTGTCCGTAATAGGTTCTTATCTCTTGGTCCGTGTATTTAACGGCGGTTTTACTTCTCTCTAAAAGTATTTGTCTTTCTAAATTTTCTTGCCGTTCTTCAAGCTCTTTCAGCCGTTTGGTAGTGGTATTGGTAATTATACCGTTTTCAATAGCGGTCATAATGTTTTTAATAGCTTTTTCGGTTTGCCGCTTCTCTTTTGCAAGTAAATTCAAAATCGGCGTTTCTTTGGTTAGTTGTTCTTGTATTTTAAGTAAATTTGCAACTATTGTATTCATAATTTGTTGGTCGCTTAATTGCTCTATTATGGCTGAAATAATCAGATTTTCCAAATATTCTTTACCAATCATAGATTTCTTGCAACCGTTTTGCCGTTTACGTCCTAAACACTTGTAATAGCGTTTAACCTGTCCGTTTTTGGAAGTACCTGTTTCTGCGCTAATCGGCTGTCCGCAATACCCGCATTTTAATTTATGCCTCAATAGATAGACGACTTCAACGCTACGCTTACCGTATTTGTTTTCACTGATTTTTGCTCTGACGTTTTCGTATATGTCGGTAGGTACGATTTGCGGATACATATTTTCAAACACTTCGCCGCCGTGTCTATAAATCCCCGAATACTTTTCGTTTTTAAGGATATTATAAACGGTATTTCTTGCGAACGGTTTTCCGTTATTGTAAATACCTTTTGCAGTCAAAAATTTTATAATGTCTTTTACATAAACGCCCAATGAAAATTGTTCGTAGATATATCTTACTATCTCTGCTTGGCTCTCATTTATAATTATTTTATGGTCTTTTAAATCGTAACCGTAAAGTAAATGCCCGCCTGTAAAGTTACCTTTCAAACGTGTTTCTTTCATACCCCGTTTAACCTTTTGGGAAAGCTCTGCCGAGTAGTATTGGTTCATACCTTCAAGCAAACTTTCGAGAATAATTCCCTCTGGCGTATCTGGTATGTTTTCCATTGCGGAGAGTAGCGTTACACCGTTATTTTTCAACGTGCGCTTGTGCATAGTGCTTTCATACTTGTTGCGGCTGAAACGGTCTAACTTGTAGACTAAAACGTAGTTCCACTCTTTACGCGCACTATCTTTAATCATACGCTGGAAATCGGGGCGGTTGTCATTTGTGCCCGTCATTGCCCTGTCTATGTATGTGTTGAGTATGAGGATATTGTTACGTTGAGCGTATTCCTCGCAAACGTGAAGTTGTCCCTCGATACTCTGTTCTGTTTGGCTATCACTCGAATAACGGGCATATATAACTGCTGTTTTCATTGTTTTTAACTCCTTTTGAAATAGATTTTTATTTTGCCTTTCGGCAAGGTGCGGACAAACGGCTTGGACTGTTTATAGCTATATCCCCGTTCTCTTTATATCGCTGTCAAGGGTTGCCAAACGGCAATTCACTTAACCCTTGACAGCGCAGGCAAAGTCGTTTACGCTCCGCCGGACGAAAGACAAAAAGATTAGTTGCATTTGGGCATTAGCTCTATAATTTCGGGGCTGACCTTTCCCAAAATCTCGCCGTAGGTTATACAGGTGAAATTGTCTGCCAACACAAATTTATATTCGTGTTCTTCGTTACCGTATGGGCAAACGATATCTTCGTCCAAAATGTCGGCTATAATGTAGCTTTTAAGACCTCTAGAATAAGCTATGCGCTCGTCGTTTTTGGTTATATATTTGAGCATATAGTACACGCTGTCCTCAACCTCGGATTGGTGCGATATTGCGTTGAAATCACTCCGTCCGAACTTCCCGTTGAAAAACGTGTTTTGGTTGGTAATCTGTCTGTTGTGCGTTTTGAAATTAAAGTCGTTGTGTTCCTCAAACTTGCCCACCATGCCGTTGGGCGGTATGTATATAAGCGCGTGGAAGTGTAACCGCTCCGTCTTGTCGCCGCGCTCCCAAGCCCCGATATATTTCCAGCCGTTTCTGTTCGCTAAATGGTATAGGCAAGTCATAAGCCTTTTTCTGAAAGTTTCTTTGGTGTGCTTTTCGTCCGAATAAGTGAAAGTGCAAAAATAGCTCCATTGTTGCAGATAGGCTTTGCGTTTCATACGTTTATAGCGTTCTATGCGGTTGCGGTTTAGTCTTTCAAATTGTCTTTCTACAAATTCAACCGCCTCGGTTTGGTCTTTGAATAGAGGCGTAAACTCTTTTACCAATCTTTCTTTTTTCTTCGTCTTTTTATCTTTGGGTGTATTATTGAACGCCCTTTCAAACTGTTCAACCGTTTCGTCTTTGTCTGTTTTACGTTTCCTGCGTTTCCGCTTATACGGGCGTTCCGTATGCGGTATGGCTATCCAGTGCGAGCCGTCATAGTAAACCTTTGCGCCAATTAAATTCATATTCATTTACCCCCTTTTGCGGCAAGCTCTGTAATCCGCTTGAAAAGAGCAGTATAGAATACCTTTTGTTCGCTCTCGGATAAAGCCTCTATACTCGGCTTCCCGATAGCTCGGACCTCAATGCGTTTTGTCTTGTTTCCCTGCAAATTTTTTCCCTCCAAATCTGAAAAATTTGCACGAAAAAAGGGCGGTGTACAAAATCTTACGAGAACTTAATCTCATAAAACTTTGTACATCGCCCGTTGAATAAGAGAGCGTAATAACGCCCTATCTCTTATTAAAACGCAACTTTGCACCTTTTCTTTATGTTGGGGGTGAGCCGGCTTTTCGCTTTGCGCTACTTCGCACTAAT
>CANRCK010000002.1 GCA_947629095.1 uncultured Clostridia bacterium
TATGTTCATCTAATTGACCAATAGGTGGCATAAATGTTAATTTGTGAATTTGATTTTAACAAATTAACAAAAAAATTAAGCCGCCCGCGCAAATTTTTGCGCGGGCGGCAAGCGTTTTTTACTCGGCTCCCCTTAGCAAGGACGAACGAGGCATTTCATAGCACAGCGCAGTGCGCTGTGCGTGCCGAAGCGAGAAGAGTGCGCGCATACGTCCCGCGCGAACGGTGCCCGAACACGGTGCTATTCCTTACGCCGTGTGAGAAAGCTGTCGAGCAATGCGAGACTGAGGGGATTGTTTTAATGGTTACGCTTACCCCCCTCAGTCATTAAAATGACAGCTCCCCCCTTGTTGCCAAGGGGGGAGCCAAGGGTTTAGGGGTGCGGGCAGACAGCCCACTTTTTACTAAGGGGTGGGTGCGGCTGCCGAGGGCGGCGGACCGAGATAAAAAACGCCCCGCGGAAAACCGCGGGGAATAAATGCTGTTATTTATAATACTAAAACGCGTCGTCCTCTTCAACGAGGGGCAGTTCAACGGTAAACGTGCTGCCATTGCCGGGTTCGCTTTCAGCCGAAATGCTTCCGCCCGCCAGCGTGCAGATGCGCTTGCAAATAGCAAGCCCCAAACCGTTGCCTTCGGTGAGCTTTGCGTCGGGCGAACGGTAATATCTGTCAAAGATTTTGGGAATATCCTCCTTGGGAATGCCGCAGCCCGTATCCCTTACGCAAATGACGGCATTGTCTTTTTCACGTTTGAGGGAAACGGAAATTTTTCCGCCCTCCGGGGTGAACTTGATTGCGTTTGAAAGCAGATTTATCCATACCTGCCTGAGCATTGCGCCGTCGCTGTTGATGGTTATCGGCTCCAGATCGGAGTCTATTTCAATATGCTTTGAATCCCACTGCCTTTCGAGCACTATTATGCAGTCGGTTATTTCGCAGTCGAGCTTCAACGGCGCCTTTTCGCCGAGGACTTGCTGGTTTTCCACCTTGGAAAGAAGCAAAATACTGTCGGCAAGCGTGCCCAGCCTGCCCGCCTCGTCGGAAATTATTTTAAGAAATTTTTGCTCCTCCTCTTCGCTTAGTCCGCCCTCGAGAAGGAGATTTGCAAAGCCCTGTATCGAAAAGAGGGGCGTTTTTATTTCGTGCGAAAAGGTGTGCACAAAGTCGTCGCGCATGCTCTTTACCGAGCAAAGCTCGTCCGTCATTTTGTTGAAGTTTTTATAAACGCGGGCAAAGACGTCGCCTCGGCGGTAGGTTATTTTTGCCGAATAGTCGCCCGCCGCCACGCGGGAAAGACCGAATATGAGCTTTTGCGCCTTGCGGACCGCCACAAAAACTATTATGGTTATTACAACGGACAGTATGAGGGCGAGAATGAGCACGACGATTGACGCCAGGGAATATAAACTTACGCCGAGCTTGTTTTTGAGAATATATAAAATTACGAGCGACAGAACGGCAAAGCCGAGAAGTATAAGAAACGAGAACAGCGCAGTGCCCATTAAGATGAACTTGTTTTTGCTGCTCTTCCAGAATCCTTTCACTTTTTAATCACCGCCTTATATCCCACTCCCCTTATAGTGCAAATTTCAAACTCCGGGAAGTTTTCAAAACGCTTGCGCAGCCTGTTCACGTGGGTGCGCACGGTGCTTTCGTCGCTCTCGGAGGTGTATCCCCACACGCTGTCCAAAATGTTGTCCTTTGTGAAGATTTTGCCGGGATATGACAGGAGAAGAAACAAGAGCTGGAACTCCTTTGAAGTGAGATCGATTGTTTCGCCGCCGCGGGTGATTGTTTGCGACGCCTGGTCCACCACCATGTCGCCTATTACTATCTTGCCCTCGTTGGAAATTTTGCAGCGGCGGAGTATGGCGTCTATGCGCCATATAAGCTCCTGAAAGTCCACGGGCTTTGTGAGATAGTCGTCGCAGCCGACGGCAAAGCCGTGACCCTTGTCCGTGATGGCGTCCTTTGCGGTGAGCATTATCACGGGGGTGTTCAAGCCCATTGCGTGCACCTTTTCAACAAAGGCATAGCCGTCCATACCGGGCATCATTATGTCCGTTATTATAAGGTCTATGCTCTGGGTGCGCATAATGGAAAGCGCGTTCTCCCCGTTGGGGGCGGAAAAAACCGTGTAACGCTGCTTGAGTCTTGTGGAAACCAATAAACGGACGTTGGAATCGTCCTCAACCAAGAGAATATTTGCCATAATTTTTCACCTTCTTAACTATTTTATTATAAAATGGGCAAAAAATCAATAGCGCTTTGCGTTCATTTAGTGTAAAATATAAAAAAATAACTGCCCGAATGTCTGTTACGGAGTAAAAAATAAATCCGCGCGGGTTTATACGTATTTACACACATTGATATACTTTTGGGTGAAGGCGGGGGATAGCAACCCCGCGGCTCGGAATAAATTTATGAAAATCGTTATAGTTATCGACTTAATCGACAACCTCACAAACGGGTCCGTTATGACCGCAAGGCGCTTTGCTGACGGTCTGCGCGAACGCGGGCACACGGTTAAAATAGTTGCAGTGGGAACCGCCGACGGGGACGGCGTGAACGTGAAGGAGAGATATGTGCCCTTGCTCACCGAGGTTTCGGCTAAAAACCAGATAAAGTTTGGCAAGTTCGAGCGGAAAAAGATTGAAGAAGCGTTTGCGGACGCAGACTTGGTTCACTTTATTTTTCCCTTCAAGCTTGAAAAGAAGTGCAAAAAGCTTGCCGATAAAATGGGCATACCGACTACGGCGGCTTTCCACGTACAGCCGGAGGATATTAGTTACAACGCGCACTTAAACTGGATTCCGGGGATAAATAAATTTATTTACGGATTGTTCAGGAGAAAATTCTATAAAAAATTCCACCGCATCCACTGCCCCTCGGAATTTATTGCGGAACAGCTTACAGAGCACGGGTACAAGGCAAAGCTATACGTTATTTCCAATGGATTCGACAGAAATTTTTGCCCGCCCGAAACGAAGGTAAAAAACGAAAAATTCGAAATTGTTATGGTGGGCAGGCTTGCCCCCGAAAAGAAACAGAAAATTTTGATTTCCGCCGTTGCGCGGTCGGCTTATAAGGATAAAATCCACCTTACCCTGCTCGGAAACGGTCCGCTGAAAAAAAAGCTGCAAAAACAGGCTGCAAAGCTGAAAGTAGACTGTTCGTTTGACTTTTTGCCGAAGGCGCAGCTGATTAAAAAGCTGCAGTCGAGCGACCTTTATGTGCACGCTTCAACCGTTGAAATAGAGGCAATAGCCTGCATAGAGGCGATTGCGTGCGGGCTTGTGCCCGTAATCTCCGACTCGAGCCTTTCCGCCACGCCGCAGTTTGCGCTGGACAAGCGTTCGCTGTTTAAAAACGACGACGTTGCGGAGCTTGCAAAAAAGATAGATTATTGGCTGGAAAACGAAAACGAGCGGCTGAGAATGAGCGGCGTTTACGCCGCTTCCGCGGGGAACTATCAGTTGGAGTATTCGCTTGAACGCGCCGAAAAAATGTTCGGGGACGAAATTGCCGACTGCCGCGGCGCAAGCAGGCAAAGCGAAAGAACGCCCGAAATATAACCCCAAAACGGAGTCTGCCGAAGGAATGTATTCATAGAGAATCAAGAAAAACTTAATTTTATATCGGAATACACCTTTGGGCGAGTCACAAAAACGGCGAGGAACTTTCCTCGCCGTTTTTAGATGATTTTTATAGCGCTTTCAGATACTTTTTGCTTGCACCAATGCTACTTCAAGCCTCTGAACGAGGCGGAGTACGCATAAAGCCCGTGTTTTCTTCGACCTGCGAAAGATTGCTCATGCCGGAGAGACCAGCGAGTACGCCCTCGCGCGAGGCGGCAAACCTTATGGCAAAACTTTCTCTCTATAAGCGGATTCCGCTTGTTGTGGGTCGATTGAAGTAGATTAAGACAAAACTTTAAAAAATTTAAAATATTGAATTTGGCTTGCAATTGATTACAGGTTAATGTATAATACTATTCGTAATACGTGTAGGCGATTAAAAAATTGATTGGAAACGGCATAGATAAAACCAAACGGGATACCGTTGTAAAATACGTTAAAGCTGCGCTTACGTCACCCCTGTTCCCCTATATTACGGCGGCGGTGATGTTGCTGTGCTATTACGCAGGCTTGGACATAGTGGCAATATATTACCTTGCCATAACCGCCCTGCTTATACTGCTTTTGCTTGACGACCTTACCCCGCTTATAACATTCTTTTTGTTTTTGCTCGTATTCATATCCTATAAAAATTCGCCGTCGTACGACACCCAAAGCGGATACTATTTTCAGCCCGCGATATTGATTCAGACCATAATTGCCGCGGGGGCTGTGGTGTGCGCCTGCATTTACAGGGTTATACTCACCGCCGTAAAAAAACGGTTTAAACCCACTTCCGTTTTCCTTGGGCTGTGCGTCCTGTCCGCGTCCTTCCTTTTGAACGGCGTTTCAAACGGAAACGGCATAATGAATTTCGGATACGGCGTTTTGCTGTCGCTCGTGTATCTCGGGATATTTGTTCTGCTTAAAGATAACCTTAAAATAGACGGAAATTCCTACAAGCTTTTGGCGCACGCGTTTGCGGCGCTGAGCATTTTGCTGGTTACGGAGCTATACGTGGCGCATCTCACGCGCGATGGGATATACGTTAACGGCGTGATAAACCGCGAAGGCTTTTCGTTCGGGTGGGGCGTTTACAACACCATGGGATTTTTGCTGCTTTTATGCATTCCCTCGGTGATGTATCTTGCAAGCATATATAAACACGGATATCTTTTTACAATATACTCCCTGTTTTTGGCGTTTTCCTGCTTTATGTCAATGAGCCGGCAGGCGATGGTCGGGGTTTGCATTATCTACCCCGTGAGCGCGCTTTTGCTGTTCATTAAAGCGGGGCGAAAAAAGATACATCTTATTATATATATTATATTTGCACTTGCGGCACTTGCCTTTGTGGTGCTGGAATGGAAAAATATTTTTAATGTTTTCAAGCAGATTTTTGCAAACATTATGGACGACGAGGGAGTGCTGCACGGAAGCGGGCGCATGGAGCTGTATAAAACCGCCCTGGACGACTTTGCGTCGTCGCCGATATTCGGCGTGGGGTTCTTCAACGCGGAAATAACCAAACCGGACGTTACCGGGCTGGGGCTGAACCTCCACTTCTACCACAATACTATTCTGCAAATGATGGGTTCCTGCGGTATGGTGGGGTTGATATGCTACGTGGTGCACCGCATTACAACCGTGCTGTGCTTCTGCAACAACATTACCGTGGACAGAAGCTACGTGGGGCTTTCCATTATGGTTATATTGCTTTTAAGTCTTGTGGACGTGCATATGTTCGACGTGTTGCCGACGTTTGTATACAGTTTTCTTCTTGCGGTGGTTGTAGCCACCGACAAAAAACCCGAGTACACAACAACAAAAACGATTACGATAAGAATAGATTAATATCATAATAAAATACTCCCGCGGGACGCAAGGTCCCGCGGGAGTATTTTTTATTGCACACCTTATTTGAGAGTATTCCAAAGTTGGTCCTTTGCGGACATTGCAAGCGGAGTGCCGTCCTCAAGCGTATATCCCGAGGCGGAAGCGCTGCCGCAATATTTGCCTTTTACGTGCCAGTCTATCCCTATCGCGGGGTCGTTCCAGGCTATGCCGCCCTCGTCGCCGGGGTGATAATAGTCGGTGACCTTATAGCAAAATTCCGCCGTGTCCGAGAGCACTAAAAAGCCGTGGGCAAAGCCTTCGGGAATGAAGAACTGCTTTTTGTTCCCGGCGGAAAGCTCCAGCCCGTACCATTTGCCGTAAGTTTTGCTGCCCTGCCGCAAATCCACGGCAACGTCGAACACAGTGCCAAAAACCACGCGCACAAGCTTGGCTTGGGGATATTTTATCTGGAAGTGCAGACCCCTTAAAACGCCCTTTACGCTCATGGATTGGTTGTCCTGCACGAACTCCGCAAAAATCCCCGCCTCGGCCGCGTCGCGCTTGTTGTAAGTCTCCGAAAAATATCCGCGGCTGTCCCCGTGGACGGCAGGATCTATGACGCAAAGCCCCTCTATTCCGCCGACGTTTTTTTGAACCTTTATCTGCCCCATAAATCTTTTATCTCCGATAAATATCTTTTGAGCGCGTCCCGCCAATCGGGCAGGGGTGTAAACCCGCACGCGGCGAGCTTGCTTTTATCCAGCCTGCCGTTATAGGGGCGCGCCGCCTTTGAAAGCCCGTATTCCGCGGTGGATACGGGAATTACCCGGGTGGAGTACCCCGCCTGCCTGAAAATTTCCACAGCAAAATCGTACCAACTGATATATCCGCCCCCGTTTGTGGCGTGATAGCAGCCGTATTTTTCCGTTTCGATCATATCTACGAGCAGGCGCGCCAAATCGCACGTGTATGTGGGCGTGCCGATTTGGTCGTTCACAACTTTAAGAAAAGCGTGCGTTTTGCCGAGCTTCAACATTGTTTTTACAAAGTTTCCGCCGTTTTTGCCGAACACCCACGCTATGCGCACTATAAAAAATTTTGAAAGATTTTCCCTTACGGCAAGCTCTCCTTCGAGCTTGGTTTTGCCGTAGACGTTGAGGGGGGAAAATTCCGTGCAGTCGGGGTTGAGCGGCTCCTCGCCCTGCCCGCAAAAAACGTAGTCGGTGGAGATATACATCATTTTGCAGCCGAGTTTTTTGCACTCCCTTGCTATGTTCTCCGTTCCCTTTGCGTTGACGAGCCGAACCCTTTCCGCGTTGTCCTCGGCGGCGTCCACAGCCGTCCATGCCGCACAGTGGATAACAGCTTGCGGGAGAATTTTTTCCATTGCGCGCGCAACACTTTGGGCGTCGGTTATATCCATTTCGCCGATATCCGTGCCCACAGCCTCGTGCCCGCGGCTTGCAAGCTCCTTTAAAACGTCATAGCCCAACTGCCCGTTGGCGCCCGTTACGAGTACTTTCATTCCCTGTTCCCGTACATTTTTTCGTAATAATTTTTATATTCGCCCGATATTATAGTCTCCCACCATTCGCGGTTTTCAAGGTACCACTCCACCGTCCTTTTGATTCCGTCCTCAAATTTGGTTTCGGGCAGCCAGCCAAGCTCGCCGCTTATCTTGGAGGGGTCTATGGCGTAGCGCATATCATGCCCCTTTCTGTCGGCAACGTGCCTTATAAGGCTTTCGGGCTTGCCCAAAAGCCCGCATATGAGCTTTACAACATCTATGTTCCGCATTTCGTTGTGTCCGCCGACGTTGTATACTTCGCCCGGCTTGCCTTGGTGGATAATGAGGTCCACGGCGCGGCAGTGGTCCTCTACATACAGCCAGTCGCGCACGTTTAATCCCTCCCCGTACACGGGCAGGGGCTTATCGTTGAGGGCGTTAGCTATAATAAGCGGTATCAATTTTTCGGGGAATTGATAGGGTCCGTAGTTGTTGGAACAGCGGCTTATGCTCACGGGCAGACCGTAAGTTCTGTGATATGCCAGAACGAGGAGGTCCGCCGAAGCCTTGGAGCCGGAATAGGGGCTGCTTGTGTGCAGGGGAGTGCTTTCGGTAAAAAATAAATCGGGTCTGTCGAGCGGCAGGTCGCCGTAGACCTCGTCGGTGGAAATCTGGTGGAACCTTTTTGCACCGTATTCGAGGCAGGCGTCCATAAGGGTTGCCGTGCCTATTATATTTGTCATTAAAAATACCGACGGGTTGTATATGCTCCTGTCCACGTGGGTTTCAGCCGCAAAGTTTACCACAATATCCGGTTTTTCCTCGCCGAACAGCTTGAAAACTCCCTCCCTGTCACATATATCCAGCTTTACAAAGCGGAAGCGGGGGTTGCTTATAACGCCTTTAAGCGTGGAAAGATTGCCCGCATAAGTGAGCTTATCCACGCAGACGATTCTGTACGACGGATACTTTTTGAGCATATGGAATATGAAGTTGGAGCCTATGAAGCCCGCGCCGCCCGTTACGATTATGGTCATTTTTCAATTTCTCCCGCAGATTTTTTTGAGGTGTTCGCCGTAGGGGGATTTGCCGTACTCCTCGGCGGCGGCAAGCAGCGTCTCCCGCGATATCCAGCCGTTGTTGTACGCCACTTCTTCGGGCGCGGAAATGGTGACGTTTTGCCTTTTGGAGAGTATGCGGACAAATTCGCCCGCTTCGAAAAGGCTGTCGAACGTGCCCGTATCCAGCCACGCAAAGCCCCTGTCTAGGACTTGGACCGTAAGATCGCCCGCCTCGAGATACATTCTGTTCAAATCGGTTATTTCAAGCTCGCCGCGGGCGGAAGGCTTAATTTTTTTTGCAAAATCCACGGCGCGGTTATCGTAAAAATACAGCCCGGTTATGCAATAGTGAGACTTGGGCTTGAGGGGCTTTTCCTCCACGGAGAGCACCCTGCCGTTTTTATCGAACTCAACTATCCCGAAGCGCTCAGGGTCGGCTACGCCGTAGCCGAAAATGGTAGCCTTGCCCTCTTCGGCGTTGCGCTTTGCCTGCGCAAGCATCTTGGAAAAGCCGTTGCCGTAAAAAATGTTGTCGCCGAGAATCATTGCGCAGGTATCGCCGCCTATGAACTCCCTGCCTAAAATAAACGCCTGCGCAAGCCCGTCGGGGGAAGGCTGGACCTTGTAGCATAAACTCAGCCCCAAACGGGCACCGTCGCCGAGGAGTCTTTGGAAGTTGGGCAGATCCTGCGGTGTGGAAATTATTAAAATTTCCCTTATGCCCGCCTGCATCAGCGTGCAGAGAGGGTAAAATATCATCGGTTTATCGTATACAGGCAAAAGCTGTTTGCTTGTGACGCGGGTGAGCGGATATAACCTTGTGCCGCTTCCCCCCGCAAGTATGATTCCTTTCATTAAAAAGCTCCTTATGCCCGGTTTTCACCGCCGCGCTCACCCCTTTTGAAGAATTTTTTGAGCGCGGAAAGCAAGGTTTTATAGTTGAGTAAAACGTACGCCGCCACCATACAGCCGTAGGCAAGGCACGCCCACCAGCGGGATAAAAAGTATACCGCAAGTATGAATCCGGCGGACATAACCGCCTCTTCGATAAACGGCAGGAACATTTTTTTGCCGATTACCCTGAGCACCATAATTTCGGAACAGACGGAATTGAGAGCTATTGCAGCCACGATGCACGCGAGCAGCGCGGTCATATTACGGAATACGAGCGCACAGATGAGGAATGCCGCCACGCCGACGGCAGCCGAACACGCGTTGACCGCAAGCATATATTTTTCCTTTCTGTAAGCCTTTAAATAATTGTTTGTGAGCAGGCTCACTTTTGAAGAATACACAACGAGGGGCAGCAAAACGCCGAGATATACAAGGCTGTCGGAATAATTCGGCAGCCACTTTTCCAGAATCCAGCAGCCCGGGAAATAAAACAGTATCGCAAAAAACAGCAGCGGCGACAAAAACGCGCGCGTGCCCATGTAAACTTCGGGCAGCTGTTCTTCGTTGAGGCGCTTTAAGGAAGGGAAAAGCACAACGCTTGCAGCGGTTATAAAGGTGATAAATACGTTTGAAACGCTGAACGCAAAGGAAACGTGCCCGAACATAAGGTCGTCCCAATTCCACTGCACGATGAGCTTTGCGCTGCCTATAATAAGCATTGACGACCAATTTGCAAACATAAGGATTATGCCCGCGCCGACGTTTACGCCCGCCTCTTTTACGGCTTCCCTCAACCCCGTGCTCCTGCCGAGATACAGCCCCCTGTTCATCGCGCACGAAAGGGCAAAGCCTATTGCGTCGCCCATAAGGTCGGCTATGCAGTACCAATAAAAATCGTTGACCCTGCATAAAAGCAATATGCCCACGATTACGCCGTAGGAAATTCTTTGGACGAGAATAAGTATGGCGTATTTGGGAATACGGTTGGTTATCTGGAAGCTGTATGAAGAATAGGTTACAAGGTTTTTTGTAACTATGCCGAACGCAACGAGGATCACAACGATTTGCGTTACGTCCTTGCAGGCAAGCAGGGATACCGCGGTTGTGATAAGCGTGAGCGCGCACGTGAAGCAAAGCAGAATTTTAAACTGCGAGCGCAGCCTCTCCTTGTCGAGTTCCTCGTAATCGTACTGTGAATAGCGCAGCACTATGCCGTCCAGAAGCCCGAAATGCAGAACGCCGACATAGCCGACGTACAGCACGTACGTCTGCCAATAGGCGTATTGATATTCGTCTATGAACTTGGGCACTATAAAATTGAGCACAAAGCTCACGAGCAGGGATATCACCTGCACCGATATTGAAATTATTACGTTTGCCGCAAATTTTTTTGTGGTTATTCTTTGTTTCATAAATTATCTTTTAAGGCTCTCATTCCATCGATAAGGTCGGCAAACGCCTCGTAAAGCCCGAAGCGCGGAGTCCAGCCCAAAGATTTGAGCTTTTGCGCGGAGAGGTTCATTTTAAGCGTGGGGGCATAGCCCGCCTTGGTTACGTCCTCCTCCCGTATGAGCACTTTAACTTTTCCGCCGCCGAAATTTTTTGCAACGAACTCCGCCATTTCGTAAACCGAGCAGTAGGTATCCTCGTTTGCGGCGTTATAAGCCTCCCCGTCGGCGCCGTACAAAAGCACCGTGAGTATTGCGGAAACGGCGTCCTCAACGTGCAGATAATTGCGCTCGGTCAGCCCTTTGGTCTTTAAAATTATATCCCTGCCCTCGATGGCGCAGCGGGCAAATTCGGCAAATACCCTGCCGTCGGAATAGTTTACCCCGCCGCCGAAGGTCTGCGTGAGACGGACGGTTTTTGCGGGAACGCCGTACTCCGAGGCGTATGCCGCGCAGAGCGATTCGCACAGGCGTTTGCTTTCGGGATAGCTTGAACGGGGTTCGGTGCAGTTTAAATACGCGGGCGAGTTTTCGGTTATTTTATCGCCGTGCGGCGGCGCGCCGTACACCTCCATTGTGGAAAGATACACAAGCCCGGAAACGTTGTTTGCGCGCGCGAATTCGAGAACGCGCCGGGTGCCGCACACCGCCTCGTTTATAACTTCCGCCGGCGAAGAGACAAAATCTTTGCTTGCCGTGCGGTTTGCGCCGTGTATAACGTAGTCCGCGCCGATATCTTCGGCTTTTAAGTCGCACACGTCGGTTATATCCAGCGCAAGATTGTCCTGCGCAAGATTTGCAAACGCCGCCTCCGCCCTTTGCCTGCTCCTCACCGAAGCCGTGACCTTTGCGCCGATCCCCAGCAATTTTGCAACGAGCGCCCTGCCGATGAGTCCGCTTGCACCCGTTATATATACCGTTTTGTTTTTTAAAGGGCTGAAATCCATATCAATCTTCAAAGCCGTAAATCTGCCTGTCCTCTCTTGCGTCCAGAATGGCGCGCATGGTGTAGTAATCGTCGGGAGTGGTTATTTTTATGTTTTCGTAGGGGCCGTCCACCATATGCAGGGTGTAGCCGTAATTCTTCATAAGCGTGCAGGAGTCTATGGAGTCGGTCAACCCGTCCGCCAAAGCCCGTTTATGTACGGAGAGGATATCGTTGAGCCAAAAGCTTTGCGGCGCCTTTGCCACGCGCGACTTTGCGCGGGGGGGAACCTGTTCCACGCAGCCGTTTGAATCCACAACAACTATAGTCTCCTTTACCGTCCCCGCGGTAATTGCCGAACCGTGCTCCTTTACGCACTTTATATTCTCGGAAAGAAGCTCGGGGGTAATAAGCGGGCGGACGCCGTCGTGAATCAGAACTATGGCGTCCCTGCCTGCCGCAATCTCCTCGGCGGCAACAAGCCCGTTGTATATCGACAGCTGACCCGATTTGCCTCCGGGCACGATTTTTTTGACCTTTTCTATCCTGAATTTATATAAAAGTTCCTTTAAATAGTCTATCCACTCTTCCACGCACGCAACAACTACGGCGTCTATATCGCCGTTCTTTTCAAAGTGTTCGAGCGTGTAAATTATTATGGGCTTGCCGTGCAGTTCCAAAAACTGTTTGGGTTTTTCCTTGCTGCGCATGCGGCTGCCTACGCCGCCGGCAAAAATTACGCCGATATTCATAACCTTACCCTTTTCCATAATTTATCTCCTTTTTTGCCTTTTGGCTTTTTGCGCTCTTTTTGCGCACGCCGTAAACCCCGTAATACACGACCGCCATCCAGAACAGTTCGTAGAGGAAACTGAGCGAAAATCTGCCGAACAGCTGCTCGGCTATGGGGAAAAAGATGATGGGATAAATGAGCATACAGTACAGCACCCACGAAAAGCCGTATTTATGGCGCAGGGCGTTGTTGAACAGACAGCGGTAAAAGCCGCCGAGTAAAAACGGAAGAATTATTACGCCCAAATAGCCGAAATCCTCAACGAAGGGTTTAAGCGCGGTGTAGACGTTGGAGATATAAATATAGCCCGTTGAACTCGTGTATGAAATGACCTCGTCAAAACGGGCGACAGTGCCGAAGTCGACCTTGAAGCCCAAAGTGCGCAAAATGCCCTCAAAGGACCTGAAAAACGTTGCAAGCGTGGAGTTGCCGAGCATCATTTCGCCGTTGTAATTCTTTATCCAGATATTGAAATTGTTCAAACCCGAACCGCCGTAGATACTCAGCGAATTCAAAAGGTTGGAAGAATAGCGCTTTGCCTTGCCCAAAAGGAAAAACAGCAACAAGATCCCCGCCATCATAAGCACGACGCGCAGCACTATGCTCAGGTTGGGGTTGCGCTTTTTGGTGTTGGCCATATAGAACATAACATAGAGAGTAATTGCATAAAAGGCATACCGCAAAAAGATGTTTCTGTCCGTGGTGAACAATACCGTAACCATAAAAATAATTACGGGGATTAAAAGCTTTATTATGCTTACGCGGTCCCTGCGCGAATACATGCGCTGGAAAAGCCTGTACGTGTTTACGTATGCGATTGCAACTACCGCTTCAAGCATCTGGGAATAGAAAAAGCCCGGGGTGTAGCCGTTTACCACGCTGTCGTATATGTGCCTAAGCTTTTCGCTGAGGCTGCCGTAGCCGCCCACGTCGGAAAGCAACTTGAAAACGTATATAAATGCAAGCGCCGCCGAGAGTACTATGAACAGCGTGGCAGGATACTTGGTTTTAAGCCCCGCCTCCTCCGGCGAAACGCGGACGCGGGTTTTGGGAGCGGACGGAAGAATCTGCCCGAACGCAAGGTCGCCCGCCCACCAAAAAATCAAAGCCGTGGAAACGTAGATTATAAAGTTTACGTTTATATCCACGTCCCACTTTTTTGAATTGAAAAGAACTATGCAATAGCAGGCGGTTATTGCAAGGCACAGCAAAAACCATGGCGAAAGCAGATTTCTTTTGCCATATAAAAACGCCGCAAGAAGCAGGCACAATAAAATTGTAAGCGCAACTACAGCCAAATTTTCAACTCCGAAAAACTAAAACCAGCCTGCCATAACTTTTATGAAAAAGCCCGCGCGGCTCTCCCCCGTGTGGGAGCGCAGCTCTTTGCCGTGTTTTAAAAGTTTTGTCTTTTTTGCGAGGGCGCAATCCAAAAGAAGAGGAAAGCCCTGCGCTTCTGCGGGGAACGCCCTTACAGCCTCTTTTGCAAGCATGCTTCTGCCGTTCCTCGACTCGGGACAAAAGAGCTTTTTGAACTTTTTTTTGAGTCTCTTTAAAAGCCCGTCCCCATATGCCCCCACCACGTTGCCTGCGTGCTGGCGGTATTTTATAAACGAACGGCTGTCGTATACGAGTCCGCCGCACAGGGCGGCGGCTTCGGCAAGCCATACGTCGTGTATTCTGTTCTTTAAAAGGCGCGGCGTGGGGCGGGCGGCGGGATCGGTCACCTTGACGAAAAAGCCGTTGGTCATAACCATAGTGCAGCCGGCGAGAGTGTTTGAACTCATTATTTCTTCGGGCGACATATGCATTTTTTCGTCCGCGCCGTATCTCATTCCCAAACTGTTCCCTTCCGCATCGGTACACTCCTGGTTGGAAGTATACAAAAGCCCGCCGCGCTCCCGCAAAAATTTTGCCGCTTCAAAAATTTTTTGGGGCAGCCAGATATCGTCCTGGTCGGAAAGCGCGTAGTAATCAAACGTATCGGGCACGGAATATAAAAGCTCCATAAAGCTGTTGCCCACGCCGACGTTTTTTGCAAGCTCATAGTGGAAATTGCCGTGGTTTTTTGCATATTCCTTTAAAATTTCCGCCGTGCCGTCCGAGGAACCGTCGTCGCGCACGAAAATTTCAATCTCCGCGCCCGTTTGGGCGAGGAGACTTTCAAGCTGCTCCGCAAGATATTTTTCGCCGTTGTACGTGCTTACGAGTATTGCCGCAGTCATTTGTCGCCGTCCCTGTAATACGCCTTGAAGGTGTGGTGCGTAACCTGTTTTTCCGCGGGGGGAAGCTGCATATAATCGCCGTAATGCGCCTTTAAATATTCGTCGTAAGCCGCAATCGCGTAAAATTCCCGCCCTTCGAAGGTAAGCGTTGTCAATTCGGTGAACAGCTCCCGCCTGTAAATTTCCCTTTCGCGGTAGGCTCCGCCCACGGCGGCGGCATAGGCAACCTTATCGAAATCTATATTTTTATATTTATTTTGCACTTTTTGAAACAGACGCTTTTTGTTAACCATGCGGCTAAGAACAAACAGCGCAAAGCGCGCAGGCTCCACGTACCACGGGTGCGTTTTGGAGCGAAAAAAATGCGCCCAGCCCGCCGCGCCTATAAGCGCCCTTTTAAAAGCCGTGGAACGGAATTTTTTTACAGCCTTTTTATAGCTGTCGGCAAGCCCGTCCACGGGGAAAACGTCTATAAAAACCCCAAAGCCCTGCCATTCGCTGCCCGAAACGTCGTCCAGCAAAACCGTGTCGGGATTATAGATTTTTGCGGAAAGATCGCAAAATTCCGCATTTGTTTCAAACGAGCGTATTTTAAAGCCCGTTTCGTGCGAAAGGCAATAGCTTATGAACGCGTCGTAGTCGGGGCGGGGCATCATTACGTCCACGTCGTCGTCCCACGGGATAAAACCTTTGTGGCGCACGGCGCCCAAAAGCGTGCCGCCGCCCAGAGAATAGCGATATCCCCTTTCGCGGCAGAGTTTATCGAAGGAAACGAGTAGCTCCGTTTCTATCTGTTTAAGTTGTTGTGTGTCTATGTATCCGCCCAAGGCAATTCCTCCGCTTTAACGGCTAATTTATAACGCCGATAATCTGGCTGCCGTACTGCTCCGTAACGTCGTTGCCGCACACGTCGGTAACTTCGGTGACAGCCTTGTTGCTGACCGCCTGCTGACCTTCGGCTTTTGCAAGGAACCACTCGTATTCTATATCCACGTGCCCCAAATCCAAAGCCTGTATGCTTTTTGACATATCGTAGCAAAGCACCGTGGCGGTGGGTCCGAGCGCGCAAATCATAAGGTCGTAATTGCCCGTTTCAACTTCCCTTTGGGTTGCAGCCAGAATTTTATCATATGCAAAAAAGGCGTTTTTTGAAGGGCAGAGCAATCTCTTTATAGAAGCGGCGCCGGCAAACAAATCGTTGCCCATGCCCATACGGCTCTTTTCGCCTTCCACTATCAAAAGCCGCTTGCCGTTCCATAGCTGTTTGAGTTTTTCAACGTACTCCGCGCCCCGCCGCATGGACGGAATGCGCTCCGCGTAAAACCTGCTTATATTCGTGTCGCCGTAGCGCGAGCCGCCGGCATAAAAATCCCTGTACCAGAAGCCGCGCGTGCAGCGGAGATAATTTTCCCACCATTTTTTATCGTCAGGCATATAAAAATCAAGCGTGCGGAACACGTCGGGAATACAGACGAGAACGTTTTGGTCTCTATTTGCGGCTACGCCCGAAAGCCTTGACGAAAGTTCCTTATCAGCGTCCTGGAATTTTATTCCGACACCGCGCATAAGATTGAACTCCCCGTCGCCGAAGCGGCACACCGAGCAGCCGTTTTTAAGAATATAGCCGAGGGTGGTTTCATCGTCCATTATCTCGGGCATGGGGAATTTTTGCGAGAGCCTGCGGGAAGCGGGCGCGGACAGCATAAATTTAAATTTGTGGATAAAATTCATCTTACCCCTCCCCTTTGGTTCTTTTTCTCATAAATATTTTTTTAAGCGCGCCGTAGAAGAGATGTATCGTCATATAGTAAAACGAAGCGATTCTGCCGCGGTTTTCGCTGTACCGCATAAGGTAGTAGTGGTTTTTGACCAGCCGCAATTTTTTTCCGTGGGAAAGGGAAACCCTGCGCACGCGATATTTTGCAAGCGTTTCGCCAAGGTAATGGCACTCCGCTTTTTTTACCGCTTTAAGCCACAGGGCATAGTCGTTTTCGCCGTTGCCGATCCGTTCGTCTATCTGCAAGCGCCCCACAACGGTTGCGTCGTACATCACCGTGAGGCACCCGGGATAGCAATAGCGGAACATTTTGCGCTTGCCTACCGCCTTGGGTCCCGTTATTTCCACGCCGAGCGGCTTTGAGTTTTCGTCTATTTGCTCGTATCTCGTATAGCTGAACGCATAGCCGTTTTGGTTCATAAAGGATATCTGCCTTTCCAGCTTTTGGGGATACCACACGTCGTCGCTGTCCAAAAAGGCAATCCATTTTCCGATTGCTTCGCCCAAAGCCCTGTTGCGCGCCGCTGCCGCGCCGAGGTTTTTTTCCTGCACGAACAGCTTTATGCGCCCGTCCCTTTGGGCATAACTGCGGATAAGCTCCGCAGAGCCGTCCGTGGAACAGTCGTCAACGACCAAAAGCTCCCAATCGGTATACGTTTGGACAAGAACGGACTCTATTGTCTCCGCAATAAATTTTTCGCCGTTGTAATTCGGCATAATAACAGACACTTTCTCTTGCATTCAGTCATTCCTCTTGAGTACGGCGAAAACCGTTTTGAACATAGTGCCTATATCCCTGAAAAAGCCCTGCTTTTTTAAAGATTCAAGGTTATATTTCATTTTTTGGGGCAGTATTTCGTTTACATAAACTTCGCCGGCGTTTTCGGCGTTCTGCAAAAGATTGCTTTCGTCCTTATATTTTATGCTCGCCTCCGACGTGACCCCCGCCGGCAAAAGCAGGGTGGCGCGCATTTCGGGCGTGTATCTTTCAACAAACTCCGGAACCTCGGGGCGGGTGCCCACAAAGGACATTGCGCCGCGGAAAACGTCTATAAGCTGCGAAACTTCGTCAAGGCGCAGCTTCCTTATAAATTTGCCGACCTTGGTTATTCTTTTATCGTCCCCCGAGGTGACCCGCGCGCCTATTTCGGCGGCGTTTACAACCATTGTCCTGAATTTGAATATGCGGAACTCCCTGCCGTATTGCGTAACTCTCGTCTGCCGAAAAAACACCGGTCCGCGGCTGTCCGCCTTTATGGCTATTGCCAGAACGAGGAACAGGGGCGAGAGAACGACCAGAAGCACGGCGGAGACGAAAACATCGAATATCCTCTTCCAGAACAACGAAAAATTCTTTTTTCTTAAAATCCGGTAGTAGGGATAAACCTCTTTGCAGCGCATATTTTCGGGCAGTTTATCCCAGCGTTTTACAAGCACTTTATAATCTCCGAATAATTTTCGATGACGTACTCCACCTCTTCGTCCGTAAGACAGGTATGGAGGGGGAGCGTTATTTCGTTTTTATAAAAATCAAAGGCGTTGGGGAAATCCTTAATATCGAACCCCAGGTTTTTATAAGCCGTGTGCATGGGCAGGGGCTTGTAGTGCACGTTGCAAGCAATGCCGCGCTCTGCCATCTTTGTTATTACGGCGTTTCTCTCCTCTTCGGAAATGCCGGGTATGCGGGTGATATACAGGTGCCCCGAGGAGCTGTACTCTTTTGAATAGTGGTTAAGGGTCTGCACGCCGAGGGGACGGAAAGCGGCGTCATACCGCCCTGCTATCTCGCGGCGCCTTTTGAGCATTTGGGGATATCTCTTCATCTGCGCCAGCCCCATGGCAGCGGCTATATCGGTCATATTGCACTTGTACCACGTGCCGACTATGTCGTACTCCCATGCGCCGAGGCGGGTCTTTGCAAGGGCGTCCTTCGACTGCCCGTGCAGCGACAGAAGCTGCGCCGTGTGATAAATTTCGGCGTTGTCAACGCCTTCGATATTCCGCCAGGTGAGGGCGCCGCCCTCAGCGGTGGTCAAATTTTTTACCGCGTGGAAGGAAAAGGAAGAAAAGTCGGCGATATTGCCCGCCTTTATGCCTCCCCTCTCCGCCCCGAAGGAATGGGCTGTGTCGGCAAGCACGGCTATCCTGCCTATTTTTTTATGCACGGGGTTTTCGGTGCGGAAGTTTTTGCCGCACCTCGTTACTATATCGAACAGGGCGTCATAGTTGCAGGGAATGCCCGCAAGGTCCACGGGGATAATTGCCTTTGTATGCGGAGTTATTGCCCTTTCAACGGCGTTATAATCCATTTCAAGACCGTCTTTGACGGTGTCTATAAGCACGGGCTTTGCGCCCACGTGGCAGATGACGGAAGCCGTTGCCGTGTAGGTGTATGCCGAGGTGATGACCTCGTCGCCCGCCCCTATGCCCAGAATCCTGAGCGCGGTTTCGGCGCAAGCAGTTTGAGAGTTGAGGCACACCGCCCTTTCCGTTCCGCAATATGCGGCAACCTCTTCCTCCAGCTTTTTGGTGCGGGGTCCCGTGGTTATCCACCCCGATTTGAGAGCCGCGCACACTTCCTCTATTTCTTCACTGCTTATGTCCGGCGGTGAAAACGATATTTTCATATACTCTCCTTATTTTCGGTGATCGTGTAGGTGGGAACGAGCTTGCATATAAGCTCCTTCATACGGTCCGTTTCGCCGTAGGCGGCTTTGTACAGCTCGTCCAGATAGCTCCACAGGTTTTCCTCGTCCAGCTGAATGGGGTTGGCTATGTTTATAAGCCCGTTTGGCGTTTTTTGCATGCCCTCCTCGTCCATCAGCCTCTCCTCGAAGAGCTTTTCGCCCGGACGAAGCCCGGTACACTTTATCTCTATATCCTCGCCCGGACGAAGCCCCGAAAGCTTTATCAGGTTGACGGCAAGGTCGTAAATTCTTACAGGTTCGCCCATATCGAGGACGAATATCTGACCGCCCTTTGCGTAGGCGCCCGCCTGCAATACGAGCGCAACCGCCTCGGGAATGGTCATAAAGTAGCGGATTATATCCTTGTGCGTTACGGTTACGGGACCGCCTTCGGCTATCTGTTTTTCAAACAGGGGGATAACCGAGCCGTTGGAGCCGAGCACGTTGCCGAAGCGTACCGCAACGAAATTGGTGCTTTGGCTGTGCCGACCTATGGTCTGTATTATCATTTCGCATATGCGCTTGGTTGCGCCCATAACATTGGTGGGGTTGACCGCCTTATCCGTGGAAATCTGAACAAAGGTCTTTGCCTTGTATTTATCGGCGCAGCGCGCCACGTTCAGAGTGCCGAAAACGTTGTTTTTGACAGCCTCGTTGGGGCTGGTTTCCATAAGGGGCACGTGCTTGTGGGCTGCGGCGTTGAAAACTATGTCCGGCTTATATTTTTTGAACACGTCCTCCATCTTGCCCGCGTCCCGCACGCTGGCTATAAGGGCAATCATATTCAGTCCTGGGCACTTGCGCTTCAACTCCTGCTCTATGTCGTAGGCGTTGTTTTCGTAGATATCCAAAATTATCAGAAGCCCGGGGTGGTGCGTTGCAATCTGGCGGCAAAGCTCGCTGCCTATGGAGCCGCCCCCGCCCGTAACGAGCACGGTCTGACCCTCGATATAGCCCATTATTTCGTCGAGATTTACCTTTACCTGGTCGCGCCCCAAAAGGTCGGAGATGCGGACCTCGCGCAGCGCCGAAACGCTGGCGTCGCCCGAAACAATCTGGTAGATTCCCGGCAGGGTTTTAACCTTGCAGCTCGTCTGTTTGCAGATTCCGTAAATCCTCTTTAAATCGGCTTTGGAAGCCGAAGGTATTGCAATTAAAATTTCGTCTATAACGTACTTTTGGGCGTATTTGGGGATATCGGCGGTGCCGCCGACTATTTTTACGTTGTTAATGTCCAGCCCTATCTTTTCGGGGTCGTCGTCAATTACGCAAATTGGCAGATAATCTATCTTGTCGGTGGTTTTTATTTCGCGTATGAGCATAGTGCCCGCGCTGCCGCCGCCCACTATCATTGCGCGAACGCCCTTGTTGCGGCTTCTCCTCAAAGAGTATCTTATGCTTACGAAAAACCGCTTTGAAAAACGGGATATCAAAGTGAGAATGGCAAGGAGCAGAATGAAAGTGAACATCACCTGCAAATTGACGACCGCTTTGAAAACAAAGAGATATATTACGGTTACGCCGAGAACGCACAAGTCTGCGCCGAGGACCTTTAACGTGTCCACTATTCCCGCCGAGCCGAAAACTATCAGGTACAGTCTGAACAGCGCATAAAGAACAAACGTAGTGCCGAGTTCGGCAAGATACCACCACAAAAGATCCCGGCTTAAGTATATTCTGCCGTATACTATAAGCAGGGAAAGCGCCACAGCCAGCGTCACCGCGACAAAGTCGCACAGAAGCAGGAAAGCTATATTTTTTACTTTAGTGTATTGTTTAGCCATATTTCAACAGTCCAAAATTTATTATTCTACGGTCACGCTCTTTGCAAGATTCCTCGGCTTGTCCACGTCGTTGCCGCGCAAAACGCTCATGTAGTAAGCAAACAGTTGCAGCGGCACCACGGCAAGGCTTGCGGCAAAATAAGGGTCGGTTTTGGGAAAGCCGAACCGAAGCCCCTCCCCGCAGCACACGCCTTCGGCGGCGAACGTTGCGGTGAACGCCCCGCGCGAACGCGTCTCCTCGAGGTTGCCGAACGTCTTTTCGCTGACCTGCGGCTGCGTGACCACCGCAATTACGGGCGTTCCCTTTTCCACGAGGCTTATTGTGCCGTGTTTAAGCTCGCCCGCGGCGTACGCCTCCGAGTGCATATAGCTTATTTCCTTCAATTTGAGGCTGCCCTCGAGGCAGACGGCGTAGTCTATCCCCCTGCCTATAAAGAACACGTCCTTTTTGTTGGAGACCGAAGCCGCAAAGCGCTGCACGCTCTCCTTTTGGGAAAGTATGCTCTGAACCTTTGAGGGCAGGGTGAGAAGTTCCTTTACGGATTCCGCGTATTTTTCCGCGGAGATAGTATTTTTTACGGCTGCAAGCTGCAACGCGATAAGATAGCAGGCAACAAGCTGCGCCGAGTATGCCTTTGTGGTGGCAACGGAAATTTCCGGTCCCGCCTTGGTGTAGAGCACCTTGTCCGCCTCGCGGGCGATGGTGGAACCTACCACGTTGACCACGGCAAGGGTGGAGAGCTTCCGCTCCTTTGCAAGCCGAAGCGCGGCAAGGCTGTCCGCAGTCTCCCCCGACTGGCTTATTACCATAAACAGCGCGGATTTATCCAGAACGGGGTTGCGGTAGCGGAATTCCGAAGCAAGTTCCACCCTGACGGGAATTCGGACCATACTTTCGACTATGTACTGCATAACCACGGCAACGTGGTACGCCGAGCCGCAGGCGGCGATTACAAGCCCCGAAAAGCTTTTAAGCTCCCCGTCCGTAAGCCCCGCCTCCGAGAGGTCTATTTTTCCGTCTCTTAAAAAGCAGTTGAGCGTGTCGCTTATTACCTTGGGCTGCTCGTGTATTTCTTTCAGCATAAAGTGGGGGTAGCCGCCCTTTTCGGCAGTCTCCGCGTCCCACGTTATTTTTGTTATTTCCTTTTTTGTTTCCTCGCCTTCGGGATTGTAAAACTTTACTTCCCCGCGTCTGAGGCAGGCGATTTCGCCGTTATCGATATAGTAGACGCTGCGGGTATATTTGAGTATAGCCGGAACGTCGGACGCCAAAAAGCTCTCCCCCCCGGCAACGCCCAAAATCATGGGGCTGTCCTTTCTCACGGCGTAAATCTCCCCCGGGCGGTCGGCAAAAATTACGGCAAGCGCATAGGAGCCCCTGACCTTTAAGGCAAAGCCCGCAAGCGCTTTTACGGGGTCGTTGAATTTTTTATAAAAATAATCCACGAGCTTGGTGGCAACCTCGGTATCCGTTTCGGAGTAGAAAGTATAGCCGCGCTTTACAAGCTTTTCCTTTTGTTCGAGATAGTTTTCTATTATTCCGTTGTGCACGGCAACTATGGTTCTGTCGTCGTTGCAGTGGGGATGGGCGTTGTTTTCCGAAGGTTCCCCGTGAGTTGCCCAGCGGGTGTGACCTATGCCGCAGGCGCCTTTAAGCGCTCTGCCGCCCTCCGTTTTTTCAATCAGACGGTCAAGTTTGCCCGCCGATTTGACTAAGTTTATGTTAACCCCGTCGGACACGGCTACGCCGGCGGAGTCATAACCCCTGTATTCAAGTTTTTTGAGGCTGTCCAAAATTATCGGCGCAGCCTCCCTGTTTCCTACGTAACCTACGATTCCGCACATTTTTATGCCTCTTTAAAAAGCCGTTATTCCAACGCGTATCCCTTGGCTTTTATAGCACCCGTAACTTCATTTACGCATTCCGCGCATATTTCGCCGTTTTCCGCCTCCGCCATAATCCGCACGAGGGGTTCGGTGCCCGACCCGCGCACGAGTATCCTGCCCGAGTCGCCCAACTTTTCCTCCACCCTGCGCACGGCCGCCAGCACGTCTGCGTCGCTGAGCGCCGCCGCCTTGTCGGCAACCTTTACGTTTTTAAGAAGCTGGGGATAAATTGTTACGGGTTTGCACAGCTCGGAGAGCTTTTGCTTTTTTGCAAGCATAACTTCCATTATTTTCAGGCTTGTGAGCACGCCGTCGCCCGTGCAGGCGTATTTTGAAAAGATTATGTGCCCCGATTGCTCACCGCCGAGGCGGCAGCCTTTTGCGGACATGTATTCATAGACGTATCTGTCGCCAACGGCTGTTTTTACGTAACCTATGCCGAGCTTATCGAGCGCCTTATAAAGCCCCAAATTGGACATAACCGTGGTGACGACGGTGTTGGTGAGAAGTTTGCCGCGCTCCTTCATATATCTTGCATAGAGATATAAAATCTTATCGCCGTCAACAACGTCACCGTTTTCGTCCACGGCAAGGCACCTGTCGGCGTCGCCGTCGTAGGCAAAGCCCACGTCCAGCTTTTTGGCTTTTACAAGCTCCCTAAGCCCCTCCATATGGGTGGAACCGCAGTTGAAATTTATGTTCTGACCGTCGGGGGAGGCGTTTATTACCGAAACTTTTGCGCCCAGCGCCTCAAACACGTTTTTTGCTATTCTCCAAGAGCCGCCGTTGGCGCAGTCCAGCCCCACGCGCATTCCGCGGAAGGAATATACGCCCAACGAGATGAGATATCCCATATATCTGTTGCGCCCCGCCTCGTAGTCAACGGTTTTGCCTATCTTTTCACGCGTGGCATAGGGCACCTCGGCGTAATGCCTGCCGAAAACTTCCACGCCGCCGTCTATATAATCCTCTATGAGCGAGAGCGTGCTATCGTCCATTTTTTCGCCCTGTCCGTTCAAAAGCTTTATGCCGTTGTCGTAGTAGGGGTTGTGGCTTGCCGAAATCATTATGCCGCAGTCGAAGTCGTCCACCCGCGCTATATACGACACGGATGGCGTGGTGGTAACGTGCAGCATATATGCGTCCGCGCCCGAAGCCGTAAGCCCCGCTATAAGGGAAAACTCGAACATATAGCCCGAGCGGCGCGTATCCTTGCCTATTACCACCTTGGGCTGCTCCTCTTCACCCCTGCGCCTTTTCAGTTCGCCGAGATACCAGCCCAAAAACCTGCCTACTTTAAACGCATGGTCTGCGGTTACGCCCACATTCGCCTCGCCGCGGAAACCGTCCGTTCCGAAATATTTGCCCATTTTATTTCCTTTTTACGATGTTGTCCGTACTCTTTATTATGCTGTCCGCGGGATAGACGCCCCTGAGCGATGTGAGAGGATAAGCCGAAGTGCGCCTGCCTATCACCGTGCCGGGGTTTAAAACGCAGTTGCAGCCTATTTCGGCGTAGTCGCCCACTATTGCACCCAGCTTTTTCAGCCCCGTTTCAAGCCTCTCTTCCCGCCCGACGGCTACGGGGGTTCTGTCCGACTTTACGTTGGAAGTTATTGCGCCCGCGCCGAGGTGGCTCCTGTATCCCAAAATGCTGTCGCCCACATAGTTGTAGTGCGGAACCTGTACCCCGTCGAACAGAACGGAGTTTTTTATTTCGGTGGAATTGCCCACCACGCAGCCTTCGCCGACGATTGCCGAGCCGCGGATAAACGCACAGTGCCTTATTTCCGCGCCGCGGCAGACGATTGCGGGCGCGCCGATGTATGCCGTGGGCGCAACGGTTGCCGTTCTGTGCACCCAAACGCCCTCCTTTATCTCCGCATAGTCGGCGGGCAGGGTTTTGCCGAGCGCAAAAATATAGTCCTTCAACCCGTTGAGCGCACCGAATGGATAGTTAAAAGATTTTATGTATTCGCCCGCAACGGAGTGCGAATAGTCCAGAATACCTTGAAAAATTGTTGTGTCCATCGCCCAAAAGCACCGTAATTTTTTGAAAATTCAGCCAAAGCGTATAATATTCCATATTATACAGCATTGTAATTTTAGCATATGCAAACCGCGTTGTCAAATTTTTATATTATAAATAATATAATCCCGCCGCGTGCAAGGTTTATTATTTTTTTGATTGAAATTAACCGTAAAACGCACCGTTTGCACCGTATTTTGCGATAAAAAGGATAAAAATTAAAATTTAGGGGGAAAATTGCCGAAAAAAGCGCATCTGCGGCATAGTTTTTTTGCGGAAAAACCGCAAAACGGCAAAAGCCCGCCCCGTGAAGGGGCGGGCGAACACCTTAAGGGCGGTTATTAAATTCTGCGGACGGGGCGGGGCTTTGCAGCAAAAGTGACAATGAACCCAGCCGAAAAGACGAGCGCGCTGCCCGCCCAGCCGAATGCAAGCAAAGCCCACGGGGGATACGGAAGCCCGCAAAAGAGCTTTGTGAATTCCGGCGCAGCCAAAAGTATAAGCACCGCGGGGCAGAGAAATTTTACCGAAAACCCATAGAGCGCGTAAGGCAGCGTAAGCTTTTTTGAATACCTGTTTATTTCCGCAGGCAGACCTCTGCCCTCTTTTGACAGCCCGAGCGCAAGACACTCGGCTATGCATAAAATTATCACGTTGTAAAAATTTATGAACCTGTCGGATATCTCCACAGCCGTCCGCGCAGCCGTGGTTGCAAAGACGAGGCAGCATACGCCCGCAAAGGCGCACAGAACGGGCGCGGCTTTGCGGCGGCGCAAGGTGAACTCTTCCAACACCGGGGATAGAGCCGCTTCAAGCATGGATACGCCCGACTGAACTGCCATAAGGGTCATTGAAAAATAAAAAAGGACCCCGCATATGCCGCAAATAACGGGGTTTTTGAACAGTCCCAAAATAGCCGCGGGATACACCGAAAAGGCGGTTATTATGCCCGAGGAAGAAACGCTGTTCTGCAATCCGCAGCCGTACACTGTGGTAAACAGCGCAACCGAAGCAAGCACCGAAACGGCGGCGTCGGCAAAGGCGATTATAAGAGAAGCCGAATATATATTGCATCTTTCGGGCAGATAGGCGCCGTAAGCGGGCATTATGCCCACGGCAAGCGACAGCGAAAAGAACACCTGCCCGAGCGCGTTTATCCAAAGCTCGGGGGAAGCAATGCGGGAAAAATCGGGCAGAAACAGCGCCGAAAGGGCTTGGGATGAGTTGGAATACAAAAGTCCGCGCGCAGATATAAGCAAAAGCATTGCCACGGGCACGAAAACGGTGAATTTTGCGGACGCCGAAATGGCGTTTGCACCGCCGCGCAAGCACAGGCACATAAATATCCAAACGAGGGCTATTGCGGCGCATACGAGCGGGGATATGCCCGAAATAACGCCGTTTTGGCTTGCATGGAGAACGCTTTCGAAAAAGTAATTCTGCGGGTTTGCCTCCCGCGAAAGGCACAGCGGAACTATTTGTACAGCTTCCGAAAGCAGCCAGCCCGCAAGCCCCGCATAGATTATTGCAGTAAACAGGGAGTTTGCGCACTGCGCCCAGCCGAGGCGGCTGCCGCCCTTAAAAAGGGTTGCCATACAGCGGGGCGCGCCCGCGCGAACCTTTCTGCCGAGGGCGGCTTCGGCATTCAAAAGAGGTATGCCCAAAAACAAAAGGGCGCAGATATATATGAACAAAAAAGTCCCGCCGCCGTACTTTGCGCACAGCCCCGGGAACCTGAGAGCATTGCCCAGCCCCACCGCCGCGCCAACGCTTGCAAGAATAAACCCGCCCTTAGACTTAAACTTTTCCGCCATATTATATGGGTATGCCCGATGGCGCAAAATTATTAATACAAGCGGGTTCATTCCTCCATACGGCAATAATCCGTACGGATTAAAATTGCAGATATATATTTAATTTACGGTGTTTACGGCGCGGTTTTTGCGGCTTTTGCCGTTGGGATACGCCGCAGACAATCTGTGCACGGCGCAGTATACCGCGGGAATGAGTATGAGCGTTACAAGCGTGCCTATCAAAAGCCCGCCTATCACCACTATCCCCAAAGGCTGCATCAGCTCGGAGCCTTGACCTATGCCTATTGCAAGGGGGATGAGCGCCAGAATAGTTGTGAGCGTGGTCATAAATATCGGGCGCAGGCGCACCTTGCACGCCTCGCATACGGCGTTGAAATGGGGCATCCCGCCATCGTGAAGCTGCTTGATTTTTTCAAGCATAACTATGGCGTTGTTTACTATTACGCCCATGAGCATTATGAGCCCTATAAACGAAACAACGTTCAGAGTGGTGCGCGTTATTACGAGAAGAAGGAACCCGCCCGTGAACGAGAACGGTATGCTTGCCATTATTATGAGAGGCTTTACCGCCGAGGAGAACTGTATTGCCATTACGGCATACAGAAGGAAGAAAGATATTACGAGAGCCACTGCAAGCCCGCCGAACGCGTCGTTGAGATAGCTTGAAATGCCGCTCTGTTTGAAAGTGTAGCCGGCGTTGTTTTCGCGGTCGAGCACGGTTTGTGCAATCTCCTTCATTCTGTTGCCCGCCGTGCCCGTGTCGGCGCCCGGCAGAGTTGCCGAAACGGAGACCATTCTCTTGCCGTCCGAGCGGCGTATGCAGGCGTCAACCTGCTTTGGCTCGCCCACGTCCGCAACCTGGCTCAGCTTTACGTTATTCCCCTCCGAATCGTGCCCCACAACAAAGTCCTTTAAGGAATTTACGTCGCCCAAGGCGTCCTTTCCGAAGCTTACGTTAACCGAGCACTCCTCCCCATCCAGAGTTGCCGTGCAAGCCGTGTAGGAAGCTATGCCTATCCTGAGCGTGAGGACGAGGGTCTGATAGTCCAGCCCATACTCCGCAAGGGCACTCCTATCGAACCGAACGTCCGTCTGCCACTCCTTGTCGGCAGCCGAGGACTTGATGTCGGTGAAGCCGTCGTTTTTAAGCTCTTCGCCTATTTCTTCGGCAATTCTCACAAGCTCGTCGTTGCTGTCGCCGAGTATGGTAACGGACAGATCGTCCGAACCGGACATAAGAGATGCCACTACTCCGTCTATCTCCTTTACGCTAAGTCCCACGCGCTCGGGGGAGGCGCTTACGTCCCCTGAGAGCTGACGGATTTTTTCAACATATTTTTCCGTGCCGCGGTTGGTTTTGAGCTGCACGGTGATTATGCCGGTGTCGGTTAAGGCAAGCAAGCCGTGCTTGCCTACGCTGACTGAAATATAATCGAGATTATCCTTGAATTCTTCCTCTATTTTCCCCGCAAAAAGCGATACGTCCTCCTTTATTCGGTCGAGCGCAGTGCCCGGCGCGTAGGTGGAGGTTATTTCTATCTGCCCCTTGTCGATGGACGGAAGGAACTCGGTGCCCGTCAAAAACAACATTCCCACGCTTGCGGCGAAGATTATGACAGCCGACAAAATGGGCACCCACTTCCGCTTTAAAACATTGGGCAGAATTTTGCCGTAGAAGTTGGTTATTGCGTTCATTAAACGCGGCTCTTTAAGCGCGCCGAGCCTGCTCCTCTTGGGCGAATTTTGCAATACAGGTTGCTCTTTTTCCTCTTCCCCGCCCCCTAAAGGCGCCGTTTCGGTCTCCGCTTCGGGCTGCGGTCCGGCACTGAGAGAGGAAGCCGATAAAGCCGTTCCCGGCAGGGCTTTTGAAAGCTTTCCGCCGCGCAGCATCCCTTTATCGCCGCAGAGCATTGCGTAGAGCGCGGGAATTACCGTTACGGCGACTATGAGCGAGAACGCCAGCGAGAATATGACGGCAAAGGACAGATCGGTGAATATTTCGCCCGTAAGCCCGCCGGAGAAGATTATGGGAATGAACACGCACACCGTGGTTATGGTGGAGCCGAACAGGGCGCCGCCCACCTCGGTAGTGCCGTCAACGGCTGCCTCGAACGCGGTTTTATCCATTTCACGGTGCTTTGTGATGCTCTCTATAACTACTATACTGTTGTCAACAAGCATACCTATGCCCACGGCAAGCCCGCCCAAGGATACCATATTGAGCGTTATGCCCATGAGGGACAAACATATCATTGCGGCAAGCACCGAAAGGGGCATTGTGACAGCGATTATGAGGGACGTTTTTACTTTTTTGAGGAAAACGAAGATTACGAGCACCGCCAAAAGCCCGCCTATGAGCATACTTATAAGCACGTTGGAGATGCTGTCCGATATAAACCGCGACTGGTCGTCCAACAGCTCTACGCGTATGCCGAGGGCTTCGGCTTCGCTGCCGCCGAGATAGTCGGCGTAGACGCTTTTTACCCTATCCACTACCGTCGAAGAGTTTGCGCCGTTGGCTTTGTAAATTTCAACCGTGGTGCCCTCTATTATCTGCGGCATTGCGCCGTCGCCGAAATACACGTAGGAGGAATATTGCTCCTCCGCCTCCACCGAAGCCACGTCCGCAACGGAAACAACTATGTTTTCATCGCCCGTCTTTAAAATTATCTGTTTTAAAAGTATATCGGGGATATCGGCTTGCTCCTGAACCTGACTTTTAATCAAGCTGAAATACAGGGGCGTATCCACAAAAAGCTGCGCCGTTTCGGGGTCGTTTATATCGTAATCGGAGATAAAACCCAAAATTCCTTCGCGTATTTTTTCGCGCACCGACTTAAACGTTTTCGCGGGGATTTGGATGGGAGTGTTTTTAATGTCGTCGACGCTCTTTATGGAGGAGTTGTTTTTTATTTGTACCTTCCCTACCGTATCGGTGAGGTCGCCCAGAGGAATATCGAGCGCGCCGTAGGAGAATGCCTCCACAAAGAGTGGCGCCAACAGCTCCAGCCCCGCGTTGGGGCGTATGGTCCAAACCTTTTCGTAGCCGCCCTTTATTTCAACGCTCTCCACGCCGTCTATTGCCGAAAGTTTTGCCGAGAGACTCTTTGCGGCGGCGTAAGCGTTCTCCCGCCCCGATTCGGAAGATTCGGAAGTTACGGAGAGAACTGCAAGCGCCTCGGCGTTCAGGTCTATGTCATAGACGTCCGCGGTTACGCCCTCGGGCAGACCTATTGCGGAGAGCTTGCTGCGTATATCGCTCTCCTTTTCGCCCGTGTCGGTGCCGTAATCGAAGGAAAGAACCACCGCCGAGAGATTGTCGTAGGAATAGCTGTCAACCGCGGTGACCCCGCCAATAGACGAAAGACCTTCCTCGAGCTTGCCCGTGACGTCCTCTTCAACCGTGCCGGCGTTTGCGCCCGGATATACGACCTGAACGCACACCATGGGCACGTTGATATCGGGAAGTAAATTAATGGGCATCTGAAGAGTGGAATAGACCCCGAAGCCCAAAACAAACGCAACGATGAGGACTATTGCCACAGACTGCCTGATTATGAAAGAAAAAAAACTTTTCAAGATTCCACTGCTCCCAATTTTTCAAGCTTTACAAGATTTACCTTTGCGATTATAACGCATATAAACGCGGCTATGATAGTGCCGAGGGCAAAAAAGCCCGTCACGGCTACGCCCGTTATAAGCCCCGCAAGATTTGAATTCTGCATTTCGGTAGCCGCCGCAACGGCTATGAATATGAGGAGAGCCGCGCATGCGGGAATTGCGCAGAACACAAATATTTTGATGCAGAGCAGACATTTTTTCAGGCGGGCGACGTATCGCTCCGCCAGCTTTTCCTTTTCCATATATTCACCTATATCCGGCTTGAAAGTATTGCAAGGCTTGCCGCCACGTCGATATTTCTGACGTTTACGCCGTCGGGGACCTTTAAAAGAATGGGCGCAAAGTTGAGGATTGCCGAAATCCCGCACCCCACGAGGGTGTTGCACACTTCCTGCGCAACGGCTGCGGGAACGCAGATTACGGCAAGCCGCGCGCCCGTTTGGCTTATAACCCCGCGCGCCTCCCCAACGCCGTAAATTTTGCAATCCGCAACGCTCTTGCCCGCTTTTTGGGGGTCCGTATCGAACGCCGCCACTATGTCTATGCCGTAATTTTTAAAACCGCCGTAGGACATAAGCGCCCTGCCCAGCGCGCCCGCACCGAAGATGACGGCGGGCAATATGCGGTTGCAGCCGAGGTAGTCCTCTATTGCGGCAATGAGTTCGCCGCAGTCGTAGCCCGTGCGCGTTCTGCCCCGCGCCGAGGTGTATGCCAGATCCTTTCTTACGAGCACCTCGCCCATGCCGAGCGCGCGGGCTATTGCGCCCGAGGAGATATTACCCTCGGTTCTGCCGAGAGATTTTAAATAATTTAAATAGACGGGCAACCTCTGCAGGGAAGCCACCGGTATTTCCTTTTCCATAATTTCAACCCGTAATTATTTAAAACGTTACATAAACAGCGCGGCTGCGCCGTATGCGCCCGCACGGTTACCCAAGGAGGCGCACTTTATTTCTACGGGGGCGTAGTCCGCGGCAAAAATTTCCCTGTCCACAAGGGCTTGAAGAGGCTTGGTGAGCCTTGTGCCCTGCGCGGCTACCCCGCCGCCTATCAGAATGACCTGCGGACGGAATATATTTGCAAGGTTTGCAATCCCGCAGGCAAGATTTTGGAGATATTTATCCACAACGCGCCGTGCGGAGTCGTCCGTATCCATATATTCGAACGCCGTTCTGCCGTCGGCGGTGTCGTGCGTGTAGGTCTTCCACATTGCCGAACCGGTGTCCTGCCTCATCGCTTTGCGCGTGCTCTCCGTGAGCGCCCTTGCAGAGCAATAAGCCTCAAAGCACCCGTATCTGCCGCAAGTGCAGCGCACGCCGCCCCGCTCTATGACCATATGCCCGAGTTCCGCGCCGGCGCGCTTGTTGCCTTCAAAGAGTTCACCGTTTAAAACTATTCCTCCGCCCACTCCCGTGCCGAGGGTTATAAGAATACTGTTTGCCACGCCCCCGCCCGCGCCGAAGCGCGCTTCGCCAAGGGCAGCCGCGTTTGCGTCGTTGCAAACTTTTACGGGCAGCGAAAGATTTTTTTGGAGAAGTTCTTTGAGCGGATAATTTTCCAGACCGAGATTAGCCGCCTTTACAACCTCTCCGTCCTCCGTGATAACTCCGGGGCAGCAAACGCCAATCCCGTCTATTTTTGAAAAAGTTATGCCGCTGCCCGAAGCAAGCAGCTCCACAAGCTCCTCTATGCAGCCTGCAAGCTCCAAGCCCGTGCGGGTGGGTATGTCGTGCTCGTACACGGCTTTGCCGTCCTTTAAAACCAAACCTTTTATAAACGTTCCGCCAACGTCAAGCCCGAGTATGCAGCCCATAAAATTACCTCCCCCATAAACTATATGAGTATAGTTTATGTGTTTTTTAACCAACTGTCAAGAATTTATTTATACGTTTGATGCAAAAAAGGCGCACTGTGGCGCCCTTGGGAAATGATAAATTGCGTTTTTATTTTAAGTGTTCCCGCCGGAAGCGCTCACTTCAAGCCCGTGGAACCAAAGCCGCCCCCGCCGCGCGCGGTTTGGGAAAGCTCGTCCAAGAGCACGAATTCCGCGGTTATATAAGGCGTTATGACGAGCTGGGCTATGCGCTCCCCTTGGGAGACGGTTTGGGGGATATCGGAGTGATTTAAAAGCGCAACCTTAACTTCGCCGCGATAGTCGCAGTCCACAACCCCCACTTTATTTGCGGGCGCAAGCCCGCGCTTTGTGGCAAGCCCGCTGCGGGCGTAGATCAGCCCCGCATATCCCACGGGCAACTCGAGCGCAATACCCGTAGGAATGACCTCCGTTGAGTGGGGAAGAATTGTAATTTCGCCGCTTATACAGGCGTACAAATCCGCCCCCGCGGCAAACTCGCTGCCGTATGATGGAATAACGGCATTGGGATTGAGCATTTTAATGTTGACTTTCATAAAGTTCTCCTTACACAAAATCCTTTTCGTTCCAAAGGACAATATCGTCCGTTTCAAGCGTGGGTTTGACAAGTATTATCCGCTGGTTGGACGAGCCGCGGAACAGTAAATTCAAATCTTTAAGGGCTTCCACAAACCTGCCGTCCACAAGCACGTCGAGGGTGTGCAAAATGCGCATATTGGTTTGAATATCCCCCAGCTTGCCCGTCAAAATATCCCTTTCCAAATCGTAGCCGGTAAAGCTCCAAAGCGATTTTTGCGGATACGTGTTGCGTAATCGCTCCATAAAAGGGGCAAGACGGGCTGCGTTTTCGGGTTCGAACGGGTCGCCCCCCAAAAGCGTAAAACCCTTTATGTAGTCCGGCTCCATGGACTTTATTATTTTGTCCTCCACCTCTGCGGTAAACGGTTCGCCGTAGCCGAAGTCCCACGTTTCGGGGTTGAAGCAGTTTTTGCAGTGGTTGCGGCAGCCGCTGACGTACAGCGAAGTGCGCACCCCCGGTCCGTTGGATATATCAAAATATTTTATTTTTGCATAGTTCATAAAAAAATCTCCCGTAAATGCAGGGACGTGTTGAGTTTTTCGCCCCGAACGGTTTATTTAAGCCGCTTTGTGCACAAAGCGGCTTGAATTGAATATGGATTTTTGACAATCCCCTCAGTCTCGCTTTGCTCGACAGCTCCCCTTGCTAAGGGGAGCCAAGGGGTAGGGTGCAATTACTAAGTTAGCGGTGTGAAGAAGCGAGCAAGACCTTGCAATTACGAAGTTAGCGGTGGGTAGAAGCGAGTTATGCAAGGCGCGCGAGGAAAACCTGAGGGAGTTTACTAAATGGTAAATGACCGAAGGTTGCCGCAGCGCAACACAGCAGAACGACGCTTATACACGCCGCCGCGGCAGCTCAAAGGTGCAGCACGCGCGCCTTAATCTCCTTAGTCTTGCCCACATTCCAAAAGTTTTCGCCAAGATATCCGCAGGTACGGCGGGTAACGTTCATCTTGCGCTGGTCCTTGTTGTGGCAGACGGGGCACTCCCACTCGTTGTCGTCGTTTATTATAATTTCGCCGTCGAAGCCGCAAACGTGGCAATAGTCGGACTTGGTGTTGAATTCGGCGTACTGTATGTTGTCGTAAATGAACTTTACAACGTCCTCCAAAGCCTGCAAATTGTGGCGCATATTGGGGATTTCAACGTACGAGATTGCGCCGCCCGAGGAAATCTTTTGGAACTGGCTTTCGAACGTGAATTTTGAGAACGCGTCTATGTGCTCGCGCACGTCAACGTGGTAGCTGTTTGTGTAGTAGCCCTTGTCGGTTACGTCGGGAATGGTGCCGAAGCGCTCCTTATCGATTCTTGCAAAGCGGTAGCAGAGCGACTCCGCGGGCGTGCCGTAGAGGGCAAAGCCCAGCCCCGTCTCCTTTTTCCACTTGTTGCAGTGGTCGCGCAGACAGTTCATAACTTTGAGCGCAAATTCCTGCCCCTCGGGAGTGGTGTGAGACACGCCCTTTACGAGCTTGGTAACCTCATACAGCCCTATATATCCCAAAGATATCGAAGAATATCCGCCGTGCAGATACTTATCTATTTTTTCGCCCGGCTGCAATCTTGCAATTGCGCCGTACTGCCAGTGCACGGGGGAAACGTCGCTTGTAACGCCCTCCAACGCCTCGTGGCGGCAAATGAGAGCTTCATAGCAGAGCTGCAATCTGTCCTCTAAAATCTCCCAGAACTTCTTTTCGTCGCCCTTGGCAAGAATCCCGCACTGGGGAAGGTTTATGGACACTACGCCCTGGTTGAACCTGCCCTCGAACTTATAGTTGCCGTTTTCGTCCTTCCAAGGAGCAAGGAAGGAACGGCAGCCCATCGGCGAAAAAACGTTGCCTTCGTAATTTTCCCTCATCTTTTTAGCCGAAATATAGTCGGGGTAGAGCCTCTTGGAGGAGCACTTTACGGCAAGCTTTGTAAGATAGTCGTATTTTCCGCCCTTCAGGCAGTTGTTCTCGTCGAGGACGTACACGAGCTTGGGGAATGCGGGGGTGATATACACGCCCTTTTCGTTTTTTATGCCCTGATAACGCTGGTTTAAAATTTCCTCTATTATCATGGCGTTCTCTTCTATATACTCGTCCTTGTCGTCGAGATACATAAATATGGTTACGAACGGCGATTGCCCGTTAGTGGTCATTAAGGTGTTTATTTGATATTGTATGGTCTGTACGCCGGCTTTGAGAGCCTCCTTTATGCGCATATCCACAAACTGCTTTTTGGTTGCGGCGTCTATTTTGTCGCCGAACTTCTCCTCGCACTGCTGCATATACTTGTCGCGCGTGCGCCTTAAATATTTGCCGAGATGGGCAATATTTACGGACTGTCCGCCGTACTGCGACGAGGCGACCGAAGCTATTATCTGCGTGGTTATGGTGCACGCCGTCTGGAAGGACTTGGGGCTTTCAATCATCTTGCCGTTCATAACGGTGCCGTTTTCAAGCATATCCTTTAAGTTTATAAGGCAGCAGTTGAAAATGGGCTGCAAAAAGTAGTCCGCGTCGTGGAAGTGTATTGCGCCCTCGTCGTGCGCCTTGGAAATTTTTTCGGGCAGGAGTATACGGCGGGTGAGGTCCTTGGAAACCTCGCCTGCAATAAGATCGCGCTGGGTTGCCGCCGTGCGCGCGTTTTTGTTGGAGTTCTCCTCCATTACGTCCTTATTCTTGTTGCGGATAAGGGAGAGAATACTCTCGTCGGTTGTGTTGGCTTTTCTTATAAGGGCGCGCTCGTAGCGGTAGAGAATGTAAGCCTTCATAAGCTGGAACTTTTGCAGTTCCATCAGTTGCTCCTCCACCATATCCTGAATATCCTCAACGAGCAGCCTGGACCTATGGCGGCTTGCGATATTATCCACAATCGCCTCTATCTGGGCGTCGGTTATCCTGTCCTCGAAGTCCACCGCTTCGTTTGCCTTTGAAATTGCCTTTACGATTTTGCTTCTGTCAAAATCGCACGTCGTTCCGTCACGCTTTATAACTTTCATCTTATTGTGCCTGCCTTAAAATATTGGTGCGGAAGAGACTCCCCCTTCCAAAATGAACGTTGTTATTTTAACATACCGTTTAAGGCTTGTCAATACAGCGCACACAATATATTGTATGAAAATTTTTAACTCTCTAACTACATATTGTGATTGAAAATTTTTCACACAAAATAAAAAAACGGCGAAAAAAGGGGGTAAATCGCCCCATTTTCGCCGTGAAACGTAACACTTTATAAAACATTAAAATTTATAACACTGCATTTTGCCCAAAGTTTTCATAAAAATTTTTTTAAATAGGATAAATCGAGCTTCCACTCGGGCACGAGGTTGCGCCGCCTGTGCGCCGTGTTCGCTTCGCCGAGGGCGCGCCTGTACTCCGCGTAGCTGCAGCCGTTCACCTTCATAAAGTGCTCCGCCGCCCGCTCTTCCCCGCCCAAAAGCGAGGTTCTGCCTATATGTATCACCTCGTGGCAGCTGCGGCACACTGCTATAACGTCAACGAGCCTTTGCACGGCGTTCTCTTCGTCGTACTCCCACCTCTCGTGCGCCTCGAGCCTGCGCGTCTGCGCGCCGCATATCATGCACTTCCCTCCCGCGCGCGCATATGCGTCCCTTCTTACAATATCCCACTGCGCGGGGGACAAAATACTTCTTAAATTGGAATACCAGCAGCTGTCCGGCACAAGCTCGAAATTAAGTTTCATACCTGTATTTTATCATTTTTTAAAATATATTGCAACCCGTTGACAAAATTTTACAGCCATGATACAATGTGTGTGATATCAAAATGATATCAATAATTTTTGGAGAGATTTGTATGCAGAACATTGAAGAAAGAGAGCTTAAAGGCTTGAACGGCTGGGTTATGCTGTTTGTGTGCTTACTCGGCATACTTTTGGGCGTGGCGCTGACTATAATAGGACCGATGGCGGCAATGGGGTTTGACTCGAACAACTTCGAAACGGACACGGTGTCCGCGCCGGGTTGGTTTGCCTTGCTTGCCGTGGGCATTCTTATGTGCGTCGGTTTTGGGTTATGCTGCGGGGGCTTTAAGGTGCTTGCACCAAACGAGGCGCTGGTTCTGACGCTGTTCGGCAAGTATCACGGAACGTTGAAAAGGGACGGATTCTTTTTTGTAAATCCCTTCTGCGCGGCGCAAAATCCCGCGGCGGGCGGCGTTTTGAGCAAGAAGATAAGCCTTAAAGCCATGACATTGAACAACGACAAGCAAAAGGTGAACGACGAGGACGGCAACCCCATTGAAATTTCGGTTGTCGTAATATGGAAGATAGACGACGCCGCAAAGGCGGTGTTTGCCGTGCAGAACTATATGACCTTTATATCCACGCAGTGCGACTCGGCGATAAGGCAGGTTGCGCGGCAGTATCCCTACGACGTGAGCGACAGCGGCGACGAAAAATCGCTGCGCGGGTCCTCGGTTGAGGTTGCCGAAGAACTCAAAAGAGAATTGCAGACCCGCTGCGACATGGCAGGCGTGGACATAATGGACGTGAGAATAAACAACCTTGCCTACGCGCCCGAAATTGCGGCGGCAATGCTCCAGCGCCAGCAGGCGGGGGCTATTATTGCTGCAAGGCAAAAAATTGTGGACGGCGCCGTTTCCATGGTGGATATGGCTTTGAAAAAGCTCTCCTCCGACGGGATTGTGGACTTGGACGAGGAGCGCAAAGCGCAGATGGTTTCAAACCTGCTTGTGATTCTGTGCGGCAACCGCGACGCCCAGCCCGTGGTGAACAGCGGCTCGATATATTGACGTGAGCGGCAAAAACGCAACCTATATAATGAAAAACGCATTTGTATTCGACATAAATAACGGGGAAGTCACCGAGGAAAAATTTTTTGTAAAAAGACCTGCGGCGCAGTCGAAAAGCAAGATAGACGGCGCGCAAGACGAAATTTACGGCTTCAGAAAAAAAGCCGCGCCCGCGTGGATCCACGCCGTAGCGTGGGTTATATTAGGCATAGGCTTTGTATTTTTGGAGAGCTTTACATCGGAAGCGATAGATTCGGGATTTTACAGCGCATATTCCTCACTTTATTATTTCTTTTACATAGGCGTCGCCCTGTTGGTTATGGGAGTGGCGCTGCGGATTGTGATTACCGTAAAGATGCGGAAGGCGGACTCCGACCCCGTGATAGGCGAAATGTTGAAGAGAGCCGACGACCTTACACTGAAATGTTTGGAGGAGATGGGCGTGCCCGAAACGGCACAAAAGACGGACGTGCTTATGTCCCTGCAAAAAACGTCGAAGTCGGGAAAAATAAAGCCGTACACGGCATATTTCAAGTATCTGAACTGTGAAATGCGGGTGTATGAGGGGAACGGAAACATATATTTTGCCGATACGGACGGCGTGCGCGCCGTATCCCTCGGCAGCATAACTTCGGTGGTTAAGGTCGACAAAAAAATCGCCTGCTTCGGCTGGAACAAGGTTGGCGACGTAAAGAACGGAAAATGGAGCGGGCTTGTGAAGCAGACCTCCGCCGGGGCATATAAAATAAAGGGATATTATTCGGTTGCGTTAAACGCGGACGATGAACCACGGGAGATTATTTTCCCCGCATACGAGAAAGATATTTTGGAAACTTTGCACGGCTTGGCTTTGCCGCAGTGATATGGATAAGAACGGTAAAAAACAAATCCCCTTGAGGATATCGGAAAATTTATACGCAGAGCTTGAAAAATGGGCAGACGACGAGTTCCGCTCGGTCAACGGACAGATCGAGTATCTTTTGAATGCCTGCGTAAAATACCGCAAAAAGGGCAAAAAGGGCTTGACGGACGAAACGGACGGGGATAAAATATAGTTGAGGTGGATTATGGCTCAACTTGACGCACAGCGGATAAAAAAACTTAAAACGGGCGAAAAAATAGGCTTTGCCGCCACGGTTTTTTGCGGGGCGGCGCTCGTTTACGCCATAGTGCTCTTTTCCGTCTCCGCGTCCACGGGCAACGCCCTGTTGCAGACGGTGACGTGGGCAACCGCGCCCGCGGCGTTGGTTTTGGGGATTGCCGTTGCGGCTTACTGCAACATAAAATTCGGCGGCGAACTTGACAAAATAGTCAGGGAATTCATAACTGAGACATTTGTGGAAAACGCAGCCTTGATGCACCCCGAAAGAAGCTCCCTTTCATACTACGTTGAAATAGGGCAAAGCAAGGCGGAAATTTCGGTGAACGACTATAAGGAGAAGATAGTTTTTGATTTTTCGGACTTTGGAAAGATTTCGCTTGCAAGGAAGCTGAATATTTCAAAAACGATAACCGACAGGCTGACCGCCACATTTTGCAGGCTGTACGAGCGCGGGGCAAGCTATAAGTCGGTGGACTACCGCGAAAAAGATACAAAGAGAAAGAAAACGGGCAAGGTCATACGCATTATAAGCGACGGCGTGCCCGATAAAAAATCATATAAGTACTATCTTAAAAATAAATGAAAGGACTGATTTTAAACAACGCATACTATGAAACGCCCTCAACGAGTTATCAGGGCGAACGACTTGCCGCCGAGCTTAAAAAGCTCGGCGTTTCTGCCGATATAAAAAAGAATGACTTCTTCGGCGCGGAAATTAAGGACGGAAACCTTGAAAACGCCGCAGCGGGATATGACTTTTGCGTCTATCTTGACAAGGACAAATACGTAAGCTATGCGCTGGAAAAGTGCGGCGTGCGCCTCTTTAACCGCCACGAAGCAATACAGCTATGCGACGACAAGGCGCTTACCTCCCTCCGCCTTGCAAACTGCGGCATACCAATGCCGAAAACCGTTCCGGGACTTTTGTGCTACGACCCCTCCGCCGCCGTTTTGCCCGGTATATATTCTGTTTTGGAGCAAAAATTGGGATATCCCATGGTTGCAAAGCAATGCTACGGTTCGCTGGGAAAGTTTGTTTATAAAATAGAAAACCGCGCGGAGCTTGAAGAAAAGTGCCGGGAGCTTAAATGCACCCCGCACCTCTTTCAACAATTTATTTCGGGAAGCGCGGGCAGGGATATCCGCGTTATTGTGATAGGCGGGAAAGCCGTTGCGGCTATGGAGAGAAAATCCAAGACGGATTTCCGCTCAAACGTGGAGCTCGGCGGCGTGGGAACACCCAAGGAAATAGACCAAAAACTTAAAACACTCTGCGAAAAGACGGCAAATTTATTGGGGCTGGACTACTGCGGAATAGATATTTTGTACGGGGAAGAGGGTTATCTTTTGTGCGAGGTAAATTCCAACGCCTTTTTCGGCGGCATGGAACGGGCTACGGGAATAAACGTTGCAAAGCTCTACGCCGAACACATAGCAGCCGCCGTTTCAAGCGGATTATAAGCGTTGCATAGCGCCCGCCGCCATTTTTATATGCAACATTACAGGCGGGATTTTTGAACCGCCTTTTCCCAGCCACAAAGAAGGGCCAGCCTTTCACCCTCCTCCATTTTGGGCGCGAACACGCGGCGAATTCCGCCCTTGAGCATATCCGAAATATCCCTTTCGCCCCATATACCCGCGCTTATTCCCGCCAAAAACGCCGCGCCGAGCACGGTTGATTCGCCCCGGCGGGAACGGACTACCTCCGCGCGGAGGATATCCGACTGGAACTGCATCAAAAATTTGTTTGCGCTTGCCCCTCCGTCAACAGACAGCCGGGTTATATTTATGCCCGCGTCCTTTTCCATTGCCTTTACAACGTCGTAAACCTGATATGCAACGCCCTCCAGCGAGGCGCGGATAATCTGGTCCTTTGTTGTGCCGCGGGTTATGCCCGTTATTGTGCCGCGCGCGTTGGGGTCCCAATAGGGCGCCCCAAGCCCCGTGAAAGCGGGAACCACGTACACCCCGCCGCTGTCCTTTGCGCGGAGAGCGGCTCTTTCGCTTGCCGCAGCCGTTTTTATAAGCCCCATACTGTCCCTTAGCCACTGCACAACGGCTCCGCCCACAAACACAGAGCCTTCCAGAACGTAGCACGGCTTGCCGTTTGCCGTTGCCCCGAGGGTGGTCACAAGCCCGTTTTCGCTCTTCACGGGTTCTGCGCCCGTGTTCATCAAAAGAAAGCACCCCGTGCCGTAGGTATTTTTTATGTCGCCCGCTTCAAAACAGCCCTGCCCGAACAGCGAGCCTTGCTGGTCGCCCACTACCGAATGGATGTGCACGCCCTTTAAAACGCCCTCCTCCACCGCGCCGAAATCGTGCGAGGAAGGATAGACCTGCGGCAGCATACGCTCGGGAATGTCGAAGAGCCGCAAAAGTTCCTTATCCCACTCCAGAGTGTGGATATTGAACAGCATGGTGCGGGCGGCGTTGGTGTAGTCGGTGGCAAAAATTTTGCCCTTTGAGAGCCGGAAAAGTAAATACGTATCCACCGTTCCGAAGCACAGCTCTCCCCGCTCGGCGCGCTCCCTCGCGCCCTCGACATTGTCTAAAATCCACTTGATTTTGGTTGCGGAAAAGTAGGCGTCGGGCACGAGCCCCGTCTTGTTGTAGATGCGCTCCGAAAAGCCGTCGTGCACCAGCTTTTTGCAGTAATCGGCCGTGCGGCGGCACTGCCATACTATGGCGTTGTATACCGCGTCGCCCGTGCGCCTGTCCCAAACAAGCGTTGTTTCGCGCTGGTTTGTTATGCCGACTGCCGCAATATCCGCCGCGGAAAGCTGCGAGCCGGACATTGCAAGCGATATCACCGAATGCACAGAGTTTAAAATATCGGCGGGAGAGTGCTCCACCCAGCCGGGTTTGGGATAAATTTGGGGGAATTCAAGCTGATAACCGCATACGCACTCCCCCTTTTGGTCATATACGTGGGCGCGCGTTGAAGTGGTGCCCTGGTCTATTGCAAGTATGTATTTCATAACGGGATTATTATAGCACAATATTTACGCCTTTTCAATACCGTTTGATTAAATATCCTTCACTAATGATATGCACACCAAAATTCAGACTGTTTTTGGGGTCATTAGCGGTGGTTATCTTTTTAAGGCAATAAAAATCCCAAGCACGACTTGCTTGGGATTAGTAACCTTTTATACAAATTGCAAAATGTCCACCAGAATGGCAAAACCCAATATCGCCACAAAACCCACGGCGTGTATTACAGCCTCTATTTTGCGCGGCACGGGCTTTCGGAATATCCACTCTATAAGACAGAAAATCACTTTGCTGCCGTCGAGGGCGGGTATAGGCAAAAGATTGAAAACGGCTAAATTAACGCCTATATATGCCGCTATTTCAAAAAAGTTTTGCGCCGAACGCGAAGCGATTTCGCTCGTGAGTTTGATAGTGGTCACGGGTCCGCCCATAGCTTCGAGCCCCAGATGCCCCGTGAGCAGCTCCCCCAGAACCTTGAATATGGTCCCCGCAATTCTCCACGAATACTCAAAGCCGTGACCTATGGTGCGGAAAAATCCCGTTTTAAAGCTCTCCACGCCCAAATCGTAGTAATACGTAGTGGTTTCATCCTCTCCTTCGCCCGTGGTTACGCCGTAAGTGCCCACGCCGAGCGCGTGCCAGAGCTTTGAAGCCTCCTGCGAACTTGAAAAGCTGCAATCGCCGCGCAGCATCACCTCCGCCGTATGTTCCGAACCGTCGCGCAAAACCAAAACATCAACAATATCCCCCGTCTTTTTGCCCGAAAGCGCGGACATCGCGTCGGTTGCGAGATAGATATTTTTGCCCTCTATTTTTAAAATTACGTCGTTTTCCTTAAGCGAATATTCAATATATTGCGCCGCGTCCGCTCCATCCTCAGGCGGGGGCGCAACCGAACCTATTTTATACGCCATCTGCCCGAACGCAAACAGAGATATTACTATCAGAATGAGCGCCAAAATATAGTTCATAAGCGGTCCCGAAACCAAAACTATTATCCTCTTCCAGGGGGATTTGTTGTTGAAGGCGTCGGGAGAGTCCGCTTCGCCGTCCTCCCCTTCGAACGCACAAAACCCGCCCAGCGGCAGGGCGCGCACCGAAAAAACCTCGCCCGTGCGTTTGGACGCGTGCCTGAAAAGTTTGGGACCGAAGCCTATGGCAAACTCGTTGATTTTAAATTTAAGCGCCTTGCCGGCGACGTAGTGCCCGAATTCGTGCACGGTTATCATCACAAGCAATATTAGTATTGCAAGCAAGACCGAGCCGATGGCGGACATAACCGAATTGAAGGTATTCAATGTACTACCGCAGGTTTTTTAATTTATCTATAATTTTCCGCGCCCTTTCGCGGGAAATTTCGTCGACCTCCGCGAGCTTTGAAAAGCACTCCGCTTCCTCCCGCACGGTCGATTGGATTACACCGTCGCAAACGGTGAAAATGTCGGTATATGTTAAGTTTTTATTCAAAAACGCCTGCACCGCAACCTCGTCGGCGGCGTTCAGCGCACAGGGCAGCGTGCCGCCCGCCTCCCCGCATTTCAGCGCCAGGTCGAACAGGGGGAAATTTTTGCGCTCCAGCGGCTCGAAGTCCAGCGAAAATGGCTTTGTAAAGTCCATAAAACTTTCGCACAGGTAGCGCTTTGGATATGTTAACGCCATCTGTATGGGAAGTTCCATGGTGGGATAGCTCATCTGGGCAAGAATAGCCCCGTCGGCAAACTCGACCATAGAGTGTATTATGCTCTGCGGCTGTATTACCGCAACGATATCCCCATAGGGCACGCCGTAGAGCGCGTGCGCTTCAATCACTTCATAGCCCTTGTTCATAAGCGTTGCGCTGTCCACGGTGATTTTTTTGCCCATGCGCCACGTGGGGTGGTTGAGCGCCTGTTCGGGAGTTACCGACTTCAACGCCCCGGGGGCATATCCGCGGAAAGCGCCCCCGCTTGCTGTGATTATGAGCCTTTTTACAGACCGCTTTCTGTCAAAATTCAAGCACTGCCATATTGCGGAGTGCTCGCTGTCCACGGGGAGAAGCTCCGTTCCGCTTGATTCGGCAGCGGGAAGAATTACGTCGGCTCCGCACACCAAAGTTTCCTTGTTGGCAAGGGCGAGCTGTTTGCCCGCTTTTGCCGCCCGCAGGCTGTATTCCAGCCCCGCAAAGCCGCCCGCGGCATTGAAAATTACGTCCGCGCCGCTCAATTCAGCCGCGCAGAGCGCACTTTCTTTGTCGGTTGAGGCAAGCGCGGAATACGCCGGTTTGAATTCCTCCACCTCTTGGATAAACTCTTTGGACGGCGCGTTTGCCACGAGCGCAACGATTTTGAACTTGTCGGGATTTGCCCTTACAACCTTTAAAACCTGCCTGCCTATGGACCCCGTGCTGCCGATGAGCGCAACGTTTTTCATTTATATTATACCCGTTAAAGTTATTTTTAATGACAACCGCCCCACGAATATGCGCGGGGCGGTTTTTTAAATTGTACGCGTTTTAAATTATTATGGTGCCGAAGCACAAAAGCACAACCACCGAGCAATAGAGCATACTGTCGAAGCGATCGAGTATTCCTCCGTGCCCGGGCAGAAGCTTGCCCATATCCTTTATGCCGCACTCCCTCTTTATGGCGCTTTCGAACAGGTCGCCTATCTGCGCGAGCACAGCCGTTGCAAGCCCCACTAAAATAAATGTAACTATGGGATGGATTTTATCGCTTGTGAAAGTGAGATAAACGTTGTTGTAGCCTGCGTAGATTATTTCGCCGTTAATCCCGCCGAGATAATAAATTACGACGAATGCGAGCATAGCCCCCAAAATTCCGCCAAGGATTCCGCCCACGGCGCCTATTACGGTTTTGTTGGGGGAGAGCTTGGGTGAGAGCTTTAAGGGAATCCACCGCTTGAATACCGAGCCTATGGCGTACGCGCACGTGTCGCACAGAACCGTGCACATAAACAGCATAAGTATAGCCGCCATAGAGTTCTGCTCAAGATGGTTGATTGCCGCAAGCATGGTTGAAAGAACGCCGCAGTACAACATACAGAAAACGCAGGATATAGTGCCCTTTACGGTAGATTTGAGGGGGTCGAAAACGGACGTTGCCATAAGGAACATCACGTAGACCGTAAAGGCGCAGGCAACCGCCAGAAGCCCCTCCGACATCGTTATTTCTATAACGACGTACAGCGGAACTATGGTCGCCGCAAAAGCCATGGTTATTGCGTGCTGGGGGAAAGACGTTCCGCCAATAGCCCTCATAAATTCATAACTGCCTATAATGGATATGGCGCAGAACGCCACGTCAAAGCCCAGAGAACCCCAGCCCCCGGCTATCCCGCCCGAGGGCAGCAGCCACTTCATTGAAATGAGCGCCACCCATACCACAAGATATACCGCAGCCGTGATTACGCGTGCTTTTAAATTGGCATGCTCCTTTTGGGGCTGCACGGGTGTTTGTGTTTTAATTTCTTCCATTTTTATCTCCGTTTTGCGGAAAAACGCAACACGTTCCCGCATGTTTTAGTCGATTTAAATTCCGCCGAACCTTCTCGTGCGCCTGGAATACTCCTTTAAAGCCTTGTCGAATTCCTTTGGCGAAAAATCGGGAAAGAGCACGGGCGTAAAATAAAGCTCGGCATAGGCGGACTGCCAAAGTAAAAAGTTTGAAAGGCGCACCTCGCCGCCCGTCCTTATTATGAAGTCGGGTTCTGGCAAGCCCTCCGTGTAGAGTTCTGACGAGAGGGATTCTTCGGTTATATTTTTTCCGTTCTCCCGCAAAACCTCCGCGGCGCGGACTATTTCAGCCCTGCCGCCGTAGTTTATGGCAAAGGTCAAGGTAAACTTGCCGTCGGGCGGGGAATTTTTTTCGCCGTCCTCCAAAAGACGGCGCACGTCGTCGGGGAGAGGGGCTTTGTCGCCTATCACCCGCACCTTTGCGCCGCGCGCGTGCAGCTCCTTAACGTTGTTGGAAAAGTATTTGCGCAGAAGGTCGAAAAGCTCGTCAAGTTCCTCCCGGGGACGGTTTTTAAGATTCTCGGTGGAGAGCGCATACACGGTGATATATCTTATATCCCACTCATTGGCGCGCTTTACTATCCTTATCATCGCGTCCATTCCGGCGCTGTGCCCGAAGGAACGCGGTCTGTGCCTGCGCTTAGCCCATCTGCCGTTTCCGTCCATTATTATTCCTACGTGGCGGGGCAAGTTGGTTATTTCCATCAAACGGTCATTATCTCCTTGTCTTTTGCCGCAACAGCAGCGTCGATGGCGGCAATTCCGTCCGATACGGCTTTTTCAACGTCCTTTTCGTAACCGGAATATTCGTCCTCGGAAATAAGTTTATCCGTTTTGAGTTTTTTAAGCGCTTCGAGCGCCTCGCGGCGGACATTGCGTTCGGCAACCTTTGCCTCTTCGCCCATCTTTTTTACCTGCTTGGAAAGCTCTTTTCTTCTCTCCTCGGTGAGCTGGGGGAATGCAAGACGGATCACCTTGCCGTCGTTGGTGGGATTTATGCCTATATTCGAAACCTGCAAAGCCTTTTCAAGGGGCTTTAAGAGGGAAACATCCCACGGCGCAATCACAAGGCACCTGCCCTCCTGCACCGAAATGTTGGAGGTCTGGTTTATGGGCGTGGGCACGCCGTAGTAATCCACCGTTATTCTGTCGAGAATATGGGGATTTGCGCGCCCCGCGCGGACTGCCGAATAATCTTCCTTTAAAACGCTTAAAGTTTTTGTAAGCTTGTCGTCGAGAACCAAGAGGATCTCATCTGCCTGTTCACTCATTTTTCACCTCTTATTTATTATATCAGTTATTGTCTATAACGGTACCCAGCTTTTCGCCGCAGACTACGCGGATTATGGAGTCCTTTTCATCCAGCCCGAACGCCATTACGGGGATATTGTTCTCCATACACATCGTGGCAGCGGTTGTATCCATAGCCTTGATGCCGTTTTTTATTATGTCGAGATAATTTATGTGCGTATACTTTTTTGCGTTGGGGTTCAGCTTGGGGTCGCTGTCGTATATACCGTCAACGTTCTTTGCCATCATCAAAAGGTCAGCCTGTATTTCGCACGCGCGCTGGGCTGCCGCCGTATCCGTGGAGCAATAGGGATTGCCCGTGCCGCAGGCTATTATAACCACGCGCTTCTTTTCGAAATGGCTCAAAGCCTTTCTGAGAATATACGGCTCGGCAACGGACGTCATAATAAGCGCCGTCTGCACCCTGGTGGGAATTCCGCTTCTTTCGAGGGCGTCCATCATGGCAAGCGAATTCATAACGGTAGCCAGCATGCCCATATGGTCCGCGGTGGTGCGCTCCATCTGTTTGCCCTGCCTGCCGCGCCAAAAGTTGCCGCCGCCTATCACAAGGCATATTTCAACGCCCATGTCGTGGACCGCCTTTATCTGCGCAACTATGCCCGACAAAACGTTTTCGTCTATGCCGTGACCCTGCTTCCCTGCAAGAGCTTCGCCCGAAAGCTTGATTAAAACTCTCTTGTAACGAGGTTGCATAAAATCTCCTTATACTGTGCTACACAGCATTATAACATACCGCAAAGCAAATTTCAATGATTTTGCGCGTTTTAAAACATAAAGTTTTAAGCGGGCGGGCGCTTTGATTTTTGAGTATTTGCGCGCGGGCGTTTGATATCAAAAAAACCTGTTCAAGTGCGAGAGCTTGAATTATAAATATAAAATGCGGGCGCGGCTGTATGCCGCGCCCGCATTTTATATATTCACGGAAGTTCTTTACTTTTTCATGGACTCAATTTGCTTTGCAACCTCGTCCTGAAGGTTTTCGCTCTTCTTTTCAAGCCCTTCGCCCATCTCGAAGCGGGCAAAGCGGGCAACCTTGAACTTGTTGCCTATAACCTGCATAACCTTTTGGCTGTCGTCCTTTACGAAGGGCTGCTCCATAAGGCAGTTGTCCTCGTAGAATTTGCCGAGCTTGCCCTCTACTATTTTTTCCAAAATGTTTGCGGGCTTCTTTGCGTTCTTCGGGTCGTTCTGCATCTGGATGAGCATTATCTCCTTTTCCTTTGCAAGAACGGAAGCGGGAACGTCGTCGCGGGTGATATAGTAGGGCTTGGAAGCCGCTATCTGGAGAGCTACGTCGTGCAGGGTCTCCTCTGCGCCCTCCTTGAAGTCTACCGCTTCAACCATAACGCCTACCTTGCCGCCCATATGGATATATGTTTCGATTTTTCCCGCGGTTTCGTAAATTTCAAAACGGCGGATTGATATCTTTTCGCCTATAACGGCGGTCTGGTTTATTATATAATCCTTAACGGTGGTGCCCTCAAGCTCGCACGCGTTGAGCGCCTCAACGTCCGCAGGCTTGTTCTGCGCAATAACCTTTGCAACCGCGTCCACTATGCCGTGGAACTTTTCCCCGCGGGAAACGAAGTCGCTCTCGCAGTTTATTTCAAGGAGAACGCCCACGCCGCACTTGCCGCACACGAATGCGCCAACTACGCCCTCGGCGGCAATTCTGCCTTCCTTTTTAACAGCCTTGGCAACGCCGCGCTCCCTCAAAAGCTCGGCAGCCTTTTCCATATCGCCGTCTGCGTCGGTCAAAGCCTTTTTGCAGTCCAGCATGCCCGCGCCGCTCTTGTCGCGGAGGGTCATTACGTCCTTTGCAGTGAATGCCATATCTATATTCTCCTTAAAATTATTCAGCCTCTTCGGTCTTTTCGGGTTCCTCTGCGGCAACAACTTCCTCTATGGAAACTTCGCCCTCAACCGCGGTCTCCTCCGTGGGCAGCACGGGGGTTTCGCCCTGGTTCGCCTCGATTACGGCGTTTGCTATAACCGACGAAATGAGCTTTACGGCGCGGATAGCGTCGTCGTTGCCGGGGATAACGTAGTCTATAAGATCGGGGTCGCAGTTGGTATCGGTGATTGCCACGATAGGTATATTGAGCTTTCTTGCCTCGGCAACGGCTATATCCTCGCTGTGGGGGTCAACCACAAACATAACGCCGGGGAGCTTTGTCATTTCCCTTATGCCGCCGAGATTGGTCTGCAATTTGTTGAATTCTTCCTTTAATTTTGCAACTTCCTTTTTGGGGAGAAGCTCAAATTCACCGTTCTGTTCCATCTTTTCGATTTTGACCATTCTGTCGATGCGGGAACGGATAGTTTTGAAGTTTGTAAGCGTGCCGCCCAGCCAGCGGGAGTTTACATAGTACATTCCGCAGCGCTCAGCCTCTTCCTTAATGGCGTCCTGAGCCTGCTTTTTGGTGCCTACAAAGAGGACGGTTTTGCCCTCTTTTACCGACTCAACCACAAATTTATAAGCCTCTTCGATGAGGTCTACGGTGAGCTGAAGGTCGATAATGTGAATGTCGTTACGGGAAGCGTAGATATACTTGCCCATTTTGGGGTTCCACTTCCTCGTCTGGTGCCCGAAGTGTACGCCGGCTTCGAGCAGTTGTTTCATTGTTATAACCGCCATAATTTATTCCTCCGTTACTCCTCCCCGCAGGCGCGTTCGGTTGGCGCTATACGCGGCAATTGAATAGATTTTTGCCGTCACGGAGCGCCTGCCCCGCGGGTGTGAATTTTTACAGCCTTAACATTCTAACAGAAATTATTTTATTTGTAAAGAATTTTTGCAACGTTTTTACAATAAACCGCCGCCGTCAATCAAAAAATCCCGGGCGGCTTGCTTGGGATTTTTGTTAATAGTGTATTTACGAAGTTGTGCGGTGCGTGCTCCCCTCTTGGCTGCCCTACCCCCTACCTTGGCTCCCCTTAGTAAGGACGAGCGAGGCATTTCCACTTGGCTCCCCTTAGTAAGGGGAGCTGTCGAGCAATGCGAGACTGAGGGGATTGTTTTTTATGGTTACGCTTGCCCCCTCAGTCATTAAAATGACAGCTCCCCCCACACCGTGGGGGGAGCCAAGGGGTGCGGTGTGTCGCCGCTTGCCTATCTTTTAAAAATAATTAACGGCGCAAGCAAAACCACGCTTTTGCGCAGCGCAGCCCAATTTGCAAATACTTTTGCCTCAGTAGAGGGAATTTGCGCCATTATACTATTGTGCGCCCTTAAAAATGGCGCAAAGGGAGGCAACGCCTCCCAAATCACAAAAAAACAGACATCGTCGAATGTCTGTTTTTTTGTGAATAGAATATAAAAGTAGTTCATACTATATCCCGCATTTGGCAAACCGTTTTGCCGATAAACTTTTTGCCGCGGGAAAAGTATGAACTACCAAGAGAAATTTATGAACAGAATTATTTAAACTACTCGTTCAAACAATTCGTTCTGTTGGGATTGTTTGGGTGCCTGTTATGCAACCGTTATTGTGCCTGCGCCGCTCACGGCTGTTTCGCTTTCTCCGTTTTTGTATTTAAGGGGAAGCGTGTATTCTTGCAGGTTGTTGTTTCCTTCGCCGATATTCGCACCAACGCTGAACTTGCCTTCCAAATTTGCGCCTTGAACAATTTCAATCTTTGCGTCTTTCACCACCTGCACTATACCGCCGACCTTTGCGCCGCTTTCAACCTTGAACGTTCCGCCGGCTTCAACAAAGAATCCGCCGTTTTTATACAGGTCGCCCAAAAGTTCGGGAGTGGGATATGACTTGCCGCCCAAAACTTTTTCGCCGTCGCTGTTATAGTCGTCAACGACATAGAATTCGCCGCCGTTTGCAACGCTAAGGGTGCCGCCGTCTTTAACGGTTATTTTTGCGCCCGGCAGAGCCGCGTATCTGTTTGTAACGGTGAACGTGCAGCCGCTTGTAATTTCAAATTCAAAGTTATAAGATATATAACATAAAACCTGTTTTTGAACATCCGGGAATAAATTCAATATAATTCCGGTTTGCACCTTGCCGCTTAAAGTTACGGTGTTTATGCCTATGTCGCCCGCAAGATTTCCTTCTTTATCGTCCTTAACGGCGTTTTTATAATCGTACTTGATTACAACCGAACCGCCACTCTCCAACGTAAGCAAGCCGCCCTTTTCGGGTGTTTCGTCGCTGCCTACAAAATAGCCCTCAATGTTGCCGGCAATGCTCAAGCCGCTGCCATCCATATTGATATTTGTTATATTCAACATTCCGCCGTATTTTATTTCAAGATTCGTAATGTTGGGCAGGGCGTATCTCATATACGGGAAATTTTTGTGAGAAGTAAGCGAGCTAATTACGCTACTGGCATCAATTGTGTCGGTCACTACTATTGGTTCAAACACGGTTGCGCCGCTTTCGGCTGTTACAATGCCGCTATCCTTGCATTTAATGTAGCCGTAAGCGTTCAATTTGCCGCCGTTTTTAACGGTGATTGTGCCGCTGTTATCTATCTGCCCGTAGTTTCCGCCAACGCAACCGCTATAGCTTGCAGATTGGAATGTTAACAGTTGCGGGCAGCACTCCGCGCCTATTTCCAAAGTACCCTCAACGGTCAGGTTTGCGCCTGCGGCAATTGTAAGCGTGCACCGCTTGTAGTTTTGATAAGTATAGCCGGTTGCATTGTTTTCTTTCAGCTCGTCGTCCACCAAAGTTGTTTTTTCTCCCGTGCCCTGACCGGTTTTTATGCCGCCCTCAATGGCATAGGGCACATGCAGGGTTACGTTTTGGGGAATATTGATACTTTCATTGCCTTGTATTGTATAATTGCTTGCGAGAATGACTTCGCGCGGAAGACCAAATGCCTTTACAGACTCCTCTGCCGCAGCCAAAGCCTCTTTCAAATCAGTGTAATAGCCGGGCTTATTTTCATCATCTTTGTTGCTGCTCACATACGGCACGGCGGCAAGATTTGCGCCGAAGGTTTTAACGCTTTCTTTGACCTCTTGAATATGTTGAGAGCTTACCTGCGCACCATATAAGTTTCCACCCATCGATTCGGTCAAAACTTCTATGTTGCCTAACAACACAATGTTGCTCAAATCGGAATCGTTAATACTACCGTTGTTGACCACGCTCTCTATGGTATCAGGGATTACAACCACGGCGTTTTCGAGGAAGATTTTGAACATATAAAGATCTAACTTTGTGGTCGCTTCAGGAATAAAAACTCTCGAAGGTGAAACTTTAAGCTTTTTATAGTATTCCTCTGAAGTAGTGATTGTCCTATCATAGGTCGATATCTCTTTCCATTGTGAACTTGTTGGACTCACTTCACTTCCGTCAATTGTAGGGGAACTATTATTTTCTTTGTCTACACCTATTACTTTTACATCTTCATTATTATTACCTATCTTGATAAATGCCATATCACGACAAGCACCACGGATACCAGGCCATGTATCAAAACAATCAAGAAATACAGACTCATTTATTAACTTTTTGAAGCCTTCAATTACGGCATCTTTTTTATCAATTTTTATATCACAAATTTTTTTCCATAATGCCTTAAAATTATTCACCATTTCGGAATGAGCAGCATCCTTATTCGTATGAATTCGAGTATTATAAAACCCATATATGGCTTCCGCGAGGTCGTTGCCGCCGGTGCTGACTATGGTGTAGTCCTTGAAAATTTCGGCAAAGGAGAACGGGTTGGGGTCTATTACCAAGGCGCCGTCGGTGGAAACGTCGGCTTCAACCGTTGCCGCCGTGCCGGTGGAAAGTTCTTCCGTTGTTATGTTGGCTTTGCTAAGGTTGATAAGTTCAAATTTGTTTGCGCTTTGGTGATAGGCAATTATGTTGTCCTTTTTCTTTGTGGTAAGATTGTTCAAACCGTTGTCCTTTAGCAGTTTGCGCAAATTTTCGGCTGTTGCGGTTTGGTCTGCATAGACTTCAGTCGATAAAACGGTATTCATATTTCTTGTAAGCTGCAAATCCGCACTGTTGTTGGCGTTGTCAATCACAGATATGAATGTGGGAATGAGAACTGCCGCCAAAACCGCTATAACCGCAATTACGATTACAAGCTCCACAAGGGTGAAGCCATGTTTGAGTTTTTTTAACATTTATTATCCTCCTGTTTGTTTCTATCAATTTGCGTTCATCAGTTGGTCAATTAGGTGAACATAGCGGCAAATGATTTTAACAAAACAGGGGGGCAAGTGAACATTATTAGCGGTAAAATTTTAAAAAATCACACATACGATAAATTTTTTTAAATTATTGACAAATTTTAAATTAATATGATAAAATATCAATTGTGTATGTTCATCTAATTGACCAATAGGTGGCACAAATGTTAATTTGTGAATTTGATTTTAACAAATTAACAAAAAAATAATGCGGCGGGCGCGAAAAAATTCGCGCCCGCCGCAAGCGTATCGCTTGAGCTTAGTATCTTAATTGCGTTGCAACTTGACTTGCATTTTAGCACATCAAACTTTAGACAATCCCCTCAGTCTCGCGCTGCTCGACAGCTTTCTCACACGGCGTAAGGGCAACGCCGTGTTCGGGCACCGTGCGCGCCTTGCACTATGCGCGCACTCTTCTCGCTTCGGCACGCACAGCACACCGTGCTGTGCTATGAAATGCCTCGCTCGTCCTTACTAAGGGGAGCCAAGTTTGGGGCGTGTTGTAACCAGCCCACATTTTACTAAAGGTGGGGGCGGGCAGACGAGGCACCCCTCCCCCTGTCATTCTGAGGAGGGCGAAGCCCGACGAAGAATCTGTTGCAAAGCAACTTTTTAGTTTCTACACTACTCCGAGCGCAGACACTGCACCGGATCTTTTTTTGCCGCTATTATTGCCGGCACAAGCCCCGCCAGCAAAGTCAGGGCTATGGAAAGGGCAAGCATTCCCAAAACAATGCCCCACGTGAACTGCACAATGGCGCTGACGCCCAAAAAGCGGCTGATTATCACATTACCCACTACGCCCGCCAAAAGCGCAAGCCCTACGCCCAGCACGCCCGCAAACGTGCCGAGAAGCAATGTTTCGGAATTAAACAGCTTTGTAATATCCCTCTTCCGCGCGCCTATACTCCTTAAAACTCCTATAACGCGCACGCGCTCTATCACCGACGTGTAGGTGATTACGCTTATCATTACGGTGGAAACTATAAGCGAAATTGCCGAAAACGCAACAAGCACGTAGCTAACCACGTCAATAAAGGTTGCCATAACGGTGAGCGCAAGCCCCGTGAGGTCCAGATAGGATACCTCGCTGTCAGGATGGCTCTTGTTCCAATCCTCGATATAGGAAGCGATAAGCTGCTTGCTGTCGATATCCTTGGGATAAATGCGCACGTTGGTGGGCGTTTTGTATGCCCCCAAAGCTTTGAGCGCGGAAATTTGCTGGGAATGGACATAGGCGTCCTTCTCCTGCTCGGTGCCGTACTCGGGGCGCGAAAAATTTTTGCCCGTGAGCACGTTTTTTTCGGGCGAGGCGAGCTGCGCCATTCCCACCTTTGACTCGGTTGCGTTTTGCACCATAAACTCGGATAGTTCGGGAAGATATGCAAGCCCCGAATTGAGCCAGAGCGTGGAGCTGTTGTTTTTTGCGCGCAACACGCTTACGATTTTTATTTTCAGCCTGCTCTCCTTAGGGATTGCGTTGAACTTTTCCTCCGTGAGATTGCCTGACAGCGAACCGAAAGTGCCGTCCGCGTTCTGCACATACCAGCCGTCGTTTAAAATAATTTCATATTCCTTGCCGACTATGTCCGAAAACGCAACTTTGAGATAGTTGCCGTCGGCGTCCCTGCCGCAGGGTATGCCTATGCCCGTAAGCACGCCGGGATTGATGCGGTTGAACTTATCCACCACGAGGGAAACCTCGCGTATGTCCGAGGGATAGCCCGTGGAGTCCTCCGTGTGGTAGAGCACGTTGTAGTTATCCTCTATAAGTTCGTTCTGCTCTATCATCTGGTAGGCGTTGGACGTCCAGCTTGTGAGTTGATTATAGACGTATCCGCCGTTCGACTCCGCCTTTTGCAACACGTGCATATTGAGACTGTACGAAAAGTTTACCGTTTTTGTCCACGCGGGATTCATATTGCGGATATAATCTATAAACTCCTCCGAAAGAGTGGTCGTTGTGGAAAAACTCTGCCGCTGGTAGGGGATCACGCCGTCTATATCGGGATAGGGCGTTTCGTTTACCCCGCCCGCGTCCTCCATAACGCTTAAAATACGGCTTACGCTGTATGCCGTTTCACCAATGGTTACGGCGCTGTCGCCCACAGCCTCGGTCTGCATATAGTCCACGTACTTGCCCATGCCGAGGCTTGTTGCCAGCACGAGCGCGATGCCGAAGATGCCTATGCTGCCCGCAAAGCTTGTTAAAAGCGTTCTGCCGAACTTTACTTTTAAGTTTTTAAGGGACATTCTGAAAGCGGTGGAGAGCGCAAGACGGGATTTTTTGACCTTTTTGAAGCGCCCGCTTGCAGCCCCGCCCGCAGCGGAATATCCGCAGGCGGTTGTGCACTCTGCTTGGCGGGCATTCTCCGCAATCATTACGTCGCGCTCCGCCTCCCCGTCAGTATACGGATTGCTGTCCGACCTGATTTCGCCGTCGGACATGCCCACGATACGCGTTGAATACTCCTCGGCAAGCTCGCGGTTGTGGGTCACCATCAGAACGAGCCTGTCCTTGGAAATTTCCTTTAAAAGTTCCATAACCTGCACGCCCGTTTCGCTGTCGAGCGCGCCCGTAGGCTCGTCCGCAAGTATAACTTCGGGGTCGTTCACAATGGCGCGGGCTATGGCAACCCTCTGCATCTGCCCGCCGGAGAGTTGGTTGGGGAATTTTTTGAGCTGGCTTTCGAGCCCCACTTTGCACAGGGCTTCCTTTGCCTTTTTTACGCGCTCCCTTCTGCCTTCGCCCGCAACGGACAGGGCAAGCGCAACGTTATCGAGAACGCTCATATTGGGAATGAGGTTATAGCTCTGGAAAACGAACCCCACTACCCCGCTTCGGTAGGTATCCCATTCGCACGCGCCGAAATCGGCAGTGCTCTTTCCGTCTATTATAAGGTCACCGGAGGAATACTTGTCCAGCCCGCCGATAATGTTTAACAGCGTGGTTTTGCCACAGCCGGAGGGTCCGAGAATGGAGACGAACTCGCTGTTGCGCAAGTTGAGCGTGACGCCCTTTAAGGCATGGACCGTGAGGTCCTTTGCAACCTCGTAGTCTTTTGTTATATTTTTTAATTGCAACACTTTTTCAACCCCTTATATCCCTTTGACCGCAGCGTGACATAAATAATTGTTACCATACGATTATACTATGTATTGTGTACAAAATCAAGCGGGGAAAATACACCCCGCAAAAAAAATGCCGCCGCGCTTCACTTTAAGCGTGGCGGCTGTCCGATTAATTTCAGCCTATGGTCCAGCCGAGCTGGGCAAACCACCCGAACAGGTTGAAGTTGCTGAATACAACTACCGTTGCAAGCGATACGGTGGACATAATTTTGATGAGAATGTCGAGGGAAGGTCCCACAGTGTCCTTTAAGGGGTCGCCCACGGTGTCGCCCACTACGGACGCATCGTGCGCAGGCGTGCCCTTTTCTTCGCCCTCCACGCCGCCGGATTCTATGTATTTCTTTGCGTTATCCCACGCGCCGCCCGAGTTGCCGCAGAAAATTGCAAGCATTATTGCGGATATGGTTGCGCCCATAAGCACGCCGCCCACGAACATGGGTCCGAACACGAAGCCCGTAACGAGGGGGAACAGTATGCACATTATGCAGGGGATACGCATTTCTTTAAGCGCGCCCGAAGAGGAAATTTCGATGCACGTCTTGTAGTCGGGGAGAACTTTTCCCTCGCGCAGACCTGCTATTTCGTTGAATTGGCGGCGGACTTCCTCAACCATCTGCCTTGCAGCCTTTGCAACGGCGTTGATGAGCATACCCGAGAACATAAAGGGCAGCGCCGCGCCGCAGAGAGCACCGCATAGCGTCATGGGGTTGATTAGGTTGAGCATAAGCTGTTCAACGAGATTTATCTCCTGGAAGGCAAACAGATAGCTCGTCATAAGCGAAAGCGCCGCAAACGATGCCGAGCCTATTGCAAAGCCCTTGCCTATTGCCGCCGTGGTGTTGCCCACGGAGTCAAGCTTGTCGGTGATTTCCCTTACTTCGGGGTCGAGGTAGCTCATTTCGGCAATGCCGCCTGCGTTATCCGAGATGGGACCGTAGGTATCCACCGAAACGGTTGCCGCAACAAAGGAGAGCATTCCGAACGCCGCGCACGCAACGCCGTACATTCCCGCTATTGCATAGCTGCCGAAGATTGCAACGGCAAGCACAACCACGGGGAGCATACAGCTTATCATTCCCGTTGCAAGCCCTTGAGTTACGGTGAGCGCGGGTCCCTCCTTTGAGGCTGCGGCTATGCCCTTTGTGGGCTTGTAGTCGTAGCTTGTGTAATATTCCGAAATTATACCTATGACTATGCCGGCTACTATTCCGAAAACGGCGGCAAGCCAGGGGCTGAACGCGCCGATCTTGAAGCCGACGTCCGTAAACGCGGAGTTTTGGATATCCCCCAGCCCCGAGCCGACGTCCTTGAACATAAATATACTTAAAACAAGTCCCGCAACAACCGTTACGCCCGCCGAAATCCATGTGGCGATATTCAGCTCCATATGTACGTTTTTTGAAAGGTTGGTGCGCAGAACTATATAGGATATGCCTATTATGCAGGCAAGAAGTCCGCAGCCCGCAAACACAAGCGGGAACAAAAGCATTTTACTCAGAAAAGCCGTATCCGTGAATATATTGTGCATAAACAGCTCGCCCGCAAGCATCACGGCGGACAATATCGCGCCGACGTAGCTTTCAAGAAGGTCGCTGCCAAGCCCTGCAACGTCGCCGACGTTGTCGCCCACGTTATCGGCTATTGTGGCGGGGTTGCGGGGGTCGTCCTCGGGAATGTGCTCCTCGGTTTTCCCCACGAGGTCCGCGCCCATATCCGCCGCCTTGGTGTAGATTCCTCCGCCCACGCGGTTGAACATAGCTATTATGGAACAGCCTAGCGCATAGCCAGAGAGAGTCATGGTGAAGTTTGTGGGAAGCCCTATAAAGTTTTTTGCCGCTTCATAGGTTTTGTCGCCGTAGTGTTTGCCTATCTCAACAACGCCGGCAATCTGACCCGCGCCCAACCCGAAAATGAGATAGACCAAAACGGCGCCCAGAAGCGCAAAGCCCGCAACGCACAAGCCCATTACGGAACCGCCCTTAAAGGCAACTTTGAGGGTCTTGCCCAAATCCCTGCTTTCGCGCGCCTTGTTTGTAACGCGGACGTTGCAGTAGGTGGCTATTTTCATTCCCACCCAGCCCGCGGCGGCGCTCATTACGGCGCCAATCACAAACGCTATAGCCGCCTGCCAGCTTATGATTATAAGCACGACCGCGGCGACCACCGCGCCTATTATCGCCACTATCTTATACTCGTATTTTATGAATGCGTTTGCGCCCGTGCGTATAGCCGAGCCGATCTCCTCCATTCTCTCAGTGCCCTCTTCCAGCTTTTTTACGCTGAAATAGTTGAACGCCGCGTATGCGCAAGCCAGAATAACGGCTATGCCGACGACGATCAGCAACAGGTTTTCCCAAGTGTTCATAAAAGCTCCTCCCTTCCGCAGAGCCGGCGGCTGCGCGGCATGCGGTTTTACGGTATTATGTTATCATACCTTTTTTATAATTGCAATATGAAATTTTCCGTTTGGGGACAAAATTTTTACATATTCAGGCAAAAAGCCCCTCCGAAAGATATCTTTCGCCCGAATCGGGGAGAAGAACCACCACGTTTTTGCCGCAGTTGCAAGGGTCGGCGGCAAGCACGGTGGCGGCGTGAAGGGCTGCGCCCGAGGAGACGCCCGCAAGCAGCCCCTCGCACCGGGCAAGGCTCTTTGCGGCGGCAAACGCCTCCCCGTCCGTCACGGTTAAAATTTCGTCCACCGCAGAGCGGTCGAACGTTTTGGGCACAAACCCCGCGCCTATGCCCTGAATTTTGTGCGCACCTGCCCTCCCGCCCGACAAAACGGGGGACGAAGCAGGCTCCACAGCCACGATTTTGACGGTACGTATTGAGTTTTTTAAAAATTTCCCCACGCCCGACACCGTTCCGCCCGTGCCCACGCCCGCAACGAATATATCGACCTTTCCGCCGAGGGTTTTGTAAATTTCCGGTCCGGTGGTTGAAAAGTGCGCCGCGGGATTTGCGGGATTGGTAAACTGCCCCAAAATCACCCCGCCGCACTCCGCGGCAAGCTCTTCGGCTTTCAGGACGGCGCCTGTCATTCCCCTTTCCCCGTCCGTTAAAACCACTTCCCCGCCGTAAGCTTTTATAAGGCTCCGCCGCTCGGCGCTCATTGTGCGGGGCATCGTCAAAATCACGCGGTAGCCCTTTGCGCAGCCGATTGCGGCAAGCGCAATGCCCGTATTGCCCGAAGTCGGCTCCACTATAATCCCGCCCGGCTTCAATATCCCGCGCGCCTCCGCGTCCTCTATCATCGCCTTGGCAACCCTGTCCTTTGACGACCCCGCGGGGTTGAACCCCTCGGCTTTTGCGTATATATTTGCTTTTAAACCGAATACGCGCGCGTAATTTGTGAGTTTTACGAGCGGCGTTTTGCCCACAAGACGGGCTATGCCCTCCGTCATGGTCTCCCTCCTAAAAACAAAAGCGGGCTGTGCCCGCTTGTGTGCTTATTTATTGCTCATTTTATGCGTCACCGCCGGCAAGCTGTGCCTCTCTTTCGGCAACGGCAAGCGCCTCGATCATTTCGTCGATGTCGCCCATCATAAACGAGTCGAGGGAATACAGCGAAAGCCCTATGCGGTGGTCCGTTACCCGCCCCTGCGGAAAATTGTAGGTGCGTATGCGCTCGCTCCTGTCTCCCCTGCCCACAAGGCTCTTCCTGTGGGCGTCGTACTCGCTCTGGTTTTTGGAGTTATAGTAGTCGTACAGCCTCGAACGCAGTACCTTGAACGCTTTGTCCTTGTTTTTAAGCTGGCTTCTTTCGTCCTGGCAGGTGACCACTATGCCCGTGGGGAAGTGCGTAAGGCGGATTGCCGTCTCCGTTTTGTTCACCTTTTGCCCGCCCGCGCCCGAGGAACGGTAAACGTCCACGCGCACGTCCTCGTCGCGTATATCCACCTCCACGTCCTCGGCTTCCGGAAGCACGGCTACGGTCACCGTGGAGGTGTGCACCCTGCCCTGCGACTCCGTTTCCGGCACGCGCTGCACGCGGTGCACGCCGCTTTCGAATTTGAGCTGTTTGTAAGCGCCCCTGCCGCCTATATTCAAAACCACTTCCTTTATGCCGCCCAGCTCGGTGTCGTTTAAATCCACAAGCTCGGTTTTAAGGCGGTGGCGTTCGCAATAATTGAGATACATTCTGTAAAGTTCGTAGGCAAACAGCGCCGCTTCGTCGCCGCCGGCGCCCGCGCGTATCTCCATTATGCAGTTCCTTTCGTCGTTCTTGTCCTTGGGCAGGAGCATAATTTTAAGCTCCTCCCTCAAAGCTTCGAGCTTTTGCCTGCAACCGTACACCTCTTCGGAGAAGAGCGCTTTCATCTCGGGGTCCGCTTCGGTTTTTTCCGCTTCGGCTGCGGCGTTCATCTGCTTTTCGATCTCCGCATATTCCAGATATTTTTGCGCCGTTTCGGATATCTCCGCCTGCGCCTTGGCTATCTCCGTCCACTTCTGCGCGTCGGCAATAACCTCCGGGTCGCTCATCTCCTTTGAAAGCGCCTCGTATCTTGCGGCGATATCCTGCAATTTTAATATCATTTTATCAGCCATAATCTTAAAAAACCCAATATATATCCATTAAAATACTATTTTTATGAACCTGTCCACGCCCGCCAGATCCTTTAAAACTATAACGTAGTCGCGCTTTTTGAAGAGCGACAATATGGCCTCGGTCTGACCCTCACCGCACTCCATAATAAGCATTCCGCCCTTCACGAGGTGGGGCTTTGCGTCGTCGGCAAGCCGCCTGTAAAAGTCCAGCCCGTCCTCGCCGCCGTCCAAAGCAACTCTCGGCTCAAACTCGCGCACCTCGCGCTGTATATGGGGTATTTCGCCGCTCTTTATGTAGGGCGGGTTGCAGACTATAATGTTGAACTTGCCGTGGACGTTGCGGAACATATCGCCCACGATAAAGTTTATTTTTACCTTGTTTGCGGCGGCATTCTCCCTTGCAAGCATTATCGCCGCGTCCGAAACGTCGGAAGCCGTTACGGTTACTTCCTTGTCGGCGCAGGTCTTTGCAACGGCTATGGCTATGCAGCCCGTGCCCGTGCACATATCCAGCACTTTATCGCCCTTTTCCACCGACTTTATAACGGCGTCCGCCAAAAGCTCGGTTTCGGGCCGGGGGATAAGCGCGCGCTCGTCCACCTTTATTTTAAACCCGTAAAATTCCGTATCGCCGAAGATATACCAAAGCGGTCTCCCCGTGAGCCGTTTTTGCACTATGTCTTGAATTTTTTTGCTCTCCGAAGGCTTTACGATGCGGTCCTTTGAAAGCTCGCTGCGCTTTATGCCGAGAGTTATGGAGTATATCCACTCGGCGTCGCTCTCGTCGATGCCCTCCTTTTTGAAGCGGGCTTTGGTGTCCTTCAAGAGCTTTGAAAGCACGCCGCCCGTAGTAAACGAGGTTTCGGGCACGGTGGGGTCGGCGTCCATTTCCAAAACCTTTTTAAAGGCGGCTATGGCAACCTCTATCATCTCCTCGTCCGGCTCGCGGGTGGTGAGCGTTTTTTGAAGAAGCATTCCCGGCGCCTTGAAGATTGTTACAAACCAATTGTCAAAGCGCGCCAAAAACTTTAAAATTTCGTAGGATATACCCGCCAAAACGGGCAAAAGGACTATTTCCACGCCGAGCTGAGCCAAAAACCTGAGCGCGCCGTTGGGGATTGTGGCGGAATTTATGCCTATTGCCCACAGCACCACGGACATAATGAGGACGTTTATCAAAACTACTATAAAAAGAAAGGACGTGCCGCACCTGTCGTGTATTCTCGAAGCTTTTTTAACGCTCTCGGGCGTGAGCTCCATTCCGTGCTCGTAGGCGTTGATGGTCTTGTGCTCCGCGCCGTGGTACTGATATAATCTCCTGATATCCTTCAAAAACAGTATCAGCGAAAGATACAGTATGAATATCAAAAACTTTACGCCGCCCCAGATGACGTATTTCCACACGCCGCCGTGCACCGTTTCAAGCGCGGGAAAGGCGGGAATGAGCCAAAAGTCGGTTATTACGCGGGGAAGAACCATAAACAACGCCACGGCAAGCACAACGCCTAAAAAGAGCGAAACTACCGTTATAACGTCCATAACGCTGAGCTTGAATTTTTCCGCAAGCCAGCCCGAGACTCTGCCGCCCTCTTCCTCGTCCTCGCCGTAGACCGCCGCGGAACGCATAAGGACCTTGGACCCGCGCACGAGGGAATTTACAAGGTTGACCGTGCCGCGGACAAAGGGAATTTTGCCCGCCTTTTTTACGGCGGGGGAGGGATTCAAACGCTTTGCCTCAATCTGAATATTTCCGTCGGGGTCGCGCACGGCGCACGCCATGCAGGTTTTGCCCTGCATCATAACGCCCTCCATAACCGCCTGACCGCCGATATATGTGCATTTCTTTTTATTCTTCATAACTCGTTTTATCCGTATGCCTTTGGGGCTTTAATGTAAATTGCAAACGCATACAAAATGCGCGGCTAAAAAAATAACGGCGCCAAAAATCGGAGCCGTATATTTTTCAGATATTATAACGCTTTTTGAATTTGTCAACACGGCCGCCAGTATCAACCAACTTCTGCTTACCGGTAAAGAAAGGATGGCACTTGTTGCAGATATCCACTTTGAGGACGTCGGTCTTTTTGGTGGTACCCGTTGTGAACGTTGCACCGCAAGCGCATACAACCGTAACCTCGTGATAATCGGGATGTATATCGGGCTTCATAATTTCACCTCTCGCACGTTTTCTTGAATACTCATCTATTATATATAATTAATTGCGGCAAGTCAATTGTTTTTTGCGGCGATTAAAAAAATTTACCGCAAAATACGTAAAATAGTTATCTTTTGCTTTTTTTATGAAATATAGTTGCAAATCGGCGCAAAATAGCGTATAATGAGCTATAAGCTATGGATAATTGGGTATTAAAGGGACCGCAAACGCTCATAAACGAACCCGTGAGCTTAAATATAGTTTCTCCCACACAGGTCAAGGTTAAGGTTTCACACCTTCTCTTGACCGATTTCGACACGCAGATTTTTACAGGCGCGGCGGAACCCGCATATCCCAAAACCATAGGGCGCGCCGCGGTGGGCATTGTTACCGAAGTCGGCGAAAACTGCTATGGCATAGAAAAGAACCAAAGAGTTTATTTTGAGCCTACGCGGGCGTGCGGTCATTGCCTTGCGTGCCTTTCGGGCAAGCCCCGCAACTGCACCTCCGTTTTGACCGCGGGAAAGGATTTTGACGGCTTTATGCGCGATTTTGTGGTGTGCGAATACAGCGAAGTTGCACCCCTCCCCGCCGCAGTGGACGATGTTAAGGCTCTGTGCATAGAATCCGTGGGAATTGCGGAAAATATTTACGATAAACTTAATCTCTCCGCAGGTCAGAGAGTTGCGGTGGTCGGCGCCGACTTTACGGGCAATATAATTGCGCAGGTGCTGCAATACCACAAGGTTATTCCCATCGTTATAGACAACAACCTCGAACACCTCGATAAAATCAAAAAGTGCGGTATGTATTACGCTTTTACCGCCGACGACGACCTTATTGCCAATATTACCAATGCCACGGGCGGGCACCTGTGCGACGCCGCGATATACAGCGGCAACTCCCGTCTGCCCCTATCCCTTTCCACAAGGCTTGTAGCCCACGGTAAGACGGTGGTGATTTCGAGCATAGCGGCGGTCACGGCGCCCATGGACGCGCGCGATATACTTGCAAAAAACCTGACCGTGTTCGGCGTTTCGGACGCATACGACTACACGGACGCGGTTATAAATATGCTTATTCACGGCGCCGTGAACATAGACGTATTCGAAAAGGAAATTTTGAGCGAATACGACCCCGTTGCGCTTTTAAAGGCGCGCTGCACCAATTCCCCGGGCATTAAAAAAACGAAGATGACCGTACTGAAAATGATCCTCTGAGCCTGCGCTTACATTATATGCGCTTTTTAAGAACCGTATTCACACTTAACTTTTTATATATAGTATTAATTGCGGCGCAGATTGCCGCAATTATTTTTTTATGCCTGTACGTCCCCTCGGTAATCCCCCTTGCGGCGGCGTACGCGGGCACGTTTTTGCTTTCGGGGCTTACGGCGGCGGTGCTGCTTGTGCGCTGCGGCAGCTCCGAGGCTAAATGCGCGTGGTTTTTGCCCATAGCCGCCATTCCCGTGGCGGGGGCAGTAATATATCTCATTGCAACGGCGGGCAAAAAAAAATACGGAACGCTCAAAGTGCGCGCAAACGCTTTAAGCCCCGAGGGCGCATGCGCAAACTCGGTGTGCGGAACGTGCGAAGCGGGCTATGATTTTGCAGTTTACTTTAAGGACGGCGCAAAGCTGTTCAACAGGCTGTTTTTTGAGATGGAAAAGGCAAAAAACTCAATATATATTGAGTTTTTTATAGTAAGCGCCGGCAGCGTCTTCGACCGTTTTGTTGCGGCTTTGAGGCAGGCGAAAGCCAACGGCGCAACGGTAAAAATGCTGATAGACGGCGTAGGCTCGGCGTTCAAATTGCGGCGGAAGGACGTAAACCGCCTTAAAGAGGCGGGCGCGGAAGTAAAAGTTTTCCGCAGAATCACTCCCTTCCCGCGGTCCCGCCTGAACTTCCGCGACCACCGCAAAATTATAACCATAGACGGTAAGGTTGCGTTTACGGGCGGGGTGAATCTTGCGGACGAGTACGCCAATATCGCCAGCCCCTACGGCGCGTGGAAGGATACAGGCGTTGCCGTTTACGGCGCAGCCGCAAAAATTTTTGAGGGAATGTTCCTTGCAATGTGGCTGGGGGAGTATCAAACGGAATTCAGCGGCGGCGGAAAGGCGATATGTTTGCCATACTGCGACAATCCCGCGTGCAAGGGCTATTGCGAGGACGCCTATGTGCGGGCTATTTCCGCCGCGGAGAGGCGGGTGCACATTATGACCCCTTACTTCTGCGTGACCGAAAAGCTTGCGGGCGCGCTTGAATTTGCCGCGCGGAGAGGCGTTGACGTAAAAATTATACTGCCGCATATCCCAGACAAACGGTATGCGTTTGAGCTTTCAAAGGCGTGCGCACACACGCTGGAGCCTGCGGGCGTAAAATTTTTTGAATATACCCCCGGGTTTATGCACGCAAAGGCGCTGATTTGCGACGACAGGGTGTTCTTGGGGAGCTACAATATGGACTTCCGCTCTATGCGGCAGAATTTTGAATGCGGCGTAGCGTTCGGCAAAGAGCTGTGCGAAGAGACGGAGGCTGATTTTGAGGAATGCCTCAGCCTCTCCCAGCCCCTAACCGAGGGCAGAATTTCCCCCGCAAAGCGGTTTTCGCGGTTGATATTAAAGCTGTTTGCGCCCCTTATGTAGAGGCGCTCACGGCGCAAATCGGCGCGTCAAATGGCAGCAAAGAGCCTGCGGCACAGGCAACACTTTACAAAAAGCCCCCCTAAGGGAGGCTTTTTTGCGCTTTGTGTTGACATAATTACTTAAAAATAGTATGATATTATTATGAACGCGCGGACGGCGCGTTGCTTACGGTTGAGGAGTTTTTATGTTGTTCTTTTCAAAAAAGAAGGAAAAGCGCGGAATAAAGCTTTTTGTTGCTTCGGACATACACGGTTCCGCAAAGTATGCGCGGGAGCTTTTGGCAGCCTTCGGGCGCGAGGGCGCGGACAAGCTCATTTTGCTGGGGGATATACTCTACCACGGTCCGCGCAACCCCCTGCCGGAGGAGTATGCGCCCGCCGAAGTAGCAGAGCTTCTTTCCGCCGTAAAGGAAAATATTTTATGCGTGCGCGGAAACTGCGACAGCGAAGTGGACCAGATGGTGCTGCCATTCCCCATTCTTTCGGACTATGCCGTTGTGTTTGCCGACGGCTTGACAGTGCACCTCTCCCACGGGCACAGGGAAACGCCCCCTCTTGCCCCCTCCGACGTGTATATAACGGGGCACACGCACGTGCCGCTGAACACCCGCGAAGAGGGCTTTTTGCACCTCAACCCCGGGTCCGTAGCGCTGCCGAAAGACGAAAACGAAACGCGGGGATATATATTATATGAGGACGGAACGTTCTATTTTAAAACTCTTGACGGAAAGGTTTACGACAGGGCTACGCCCTGACGGGGGAGAAAAATATATGGTTAAGCGCCGTGCAGATACCTGCACGGCGCTTGCGTTTTTTTGATTATTCGAAAAGCAACTTGTTGAACACAAGCGTCCAGATAGCGTCGAGCCAGCCGATGATGATACCGGTGGGGATCGTTACGATGATGCAGACCACAAGACGTATAACGCCGCCCTTTTTAAGGAATGCAGACCATCTTACAAGAATTTCCACGATGTAGTTTACAACGGGAATAATGAGCAAGATAACCTGAATCAACTTGTTTTGTTTGTGAAACCATGCGTCCATTTATAAGTATCTCCTTTGATTTGTTGATTATATTATATCACAATTTTCGACGTTGTCAAATATTTAAAAAATAAATGCCGATTAAATTACTTCAAAGCAATACCCCGCGCCGAATGGCGCGGGGCTGTATATTGTTTTAGTTCAAAAGGAAAGCACGATTATACAACAATACCCAAATAAGGTCCACGATCCACATAAAGAATGCGCCGGGGATAACTGTAAGAATTGCCAAAACCAGATTAAGAACGTTAATGGGGTTCTTGGTTGCCTGGTTCAAAATCCTGCAAATTCCATAGAAAATTTCAACTACGGGAATGCAGAGAAGAACCTTTGCAATCAAAGGCAAATCATTTACTTTTTTGATTAAATCCTGCATATTTATATCTCCTTTGGTTTTAATTTATATATATTATATCACTCCTGAAAATTATGTCAAGAAAATAATATTATTTTATTTTACGATCAGCCAATCTGCTCCACGTGATAAACGCAATCCAAAACGGACAGCGCCTCTATAATTTCGCTGTGGCTCTTTTTTGCAAGTGACTTGCCCACGACGGTAAACTTTACCGTGTAGACGTACAGCCCCGAATTTGCGTAGGCTGGGTTCAGCTCCAGATTGTCTATTTTAAGCCCAAACTCGCGCGCGGCGGCAATAAACTCCTGCAAGCTGCCGCGGGATTTAAGCTCGAGGTGGATTTCAAAGTGGTTTGACTTATCCTTTGTATAAATTTCAAGCTTTGAAAAAGCCAAAAGACCTATCATAAGGGCGGCAAAGCCTATCAGCGCAGCCGTGTACAGCCCAAAGCCGAGCACCGCGGAAATTATGGACATAGCCCACATTCCCACGGACGTGGTCAGCCCCATTATCTGGTTTTTGGAAGAGAAAATTATTGTGTTTGCGGTGATTATGGATATGCCGATGAACACCGCCGCCGACATAAACGAAAATCCGACCTTAAGCACGGTTATAAAATATATATCCGCAATTCCCGCCAGCATAGAGCCTATCGAAAGCACTACCAGCGTGCGCAGCCCTGCCGCGTGGCGGTTTTTGGAGCGCTCGCACCCGAGCACCACAGCCATCAATATGACGAGCGCCGTTTTTAATGCCGTGGAACCCACGTTTACCTGTTGGGACCATTCCCCCAGCCAGCTTGCAATATAATCTGTAGGCATAGTTTTTTACCTCTTGTTTATGAATTTTTTGCGGTTGTATTCGGCGCCTGCCGAAGTTTCGTTTGCCGTCTCCGCAGATTCGGTGGCTTCCATAAACGCCTCCTCCTCGGGGGAGCGGGCATATTCCTTTACGGCAAGCTCCTTTTGTATGGCGCACAGTCTGTTTTTGAGCGCAGCCACTTCCTCCTCCCGCGTGGGCGCAACGTCGGGCGAAGCCTCCTCGGGCGCGTCTTTGCCGTAGGACCCCGAAAGATACAGGGCGAGCTTTGCAAGCGGCGGACCGACAAGCTCATACAATATGCTTGACGAAAGTATTATCGTCTGCAATATGCTGCCCGTTTCGCCGCCGAGCACGCGGGCGCCGAGAGCCGCAAGACCTATTGCAACCCCCGCCTGCGGCGAAAGGGCAAGCCCAAGATAGTTCCTCACCTTTTTATCCTTTTTTGTTGCCAAACAGCCGAGGAACGCGCCGCCGTATTTCCCGGCGATCCTCACCACAAAATACAGCACGCCTATAACAATCAGCGGCACGCCGCCTAAGGAATTTTGGGCGCTGAACAGCGCGTCGAGGCGGAAACCCAAGCCCGACTTCACAAAAAACAGCAACAGAATGGGCGGGCTGAAATAGTTGAGCTGCTTGAACAGCTTGTCGTCGTTTGAAAGGTTTATGTACACCGTGCCCATAGCCATACACCCCAAAAGCGGGGAGACGTCCACGGCGGCGCCTATGCCGCACATGGCAAAGAGAAAGGCTACCGAAACTATAAGGCGGTTGTCCGTGGAGCGTTTTGCCATAAGGAATTTTAAAATAAAGCCAAAGCCTATTCCCACGGCTATCATCATAACGTTCCACGCTATTGGCAAAAGCACGTCGCCCGCGTTGAACGCGCCGCCCAGATTTGCAAGGGCTACGGAGACCGCCACGCTGTATGCAATAAGGCTTACAACGTCGTCCAGCGCAACCACCGAAAAGAGGGTGTCCACAAAGTCGCCCTTTGCGCCCGTCTGGCGTATGGTCATCATAGTTGAAGCAGGCGCCGTTGCCGAAGCCAGCGCGGATAAGATTATGGAAAAGGGCAGACCGAGGCGGAGAATGAAATAGGTGAGCACAAACACCAGCACCGAAGCCAAAAGAGCCTCGAACAGGGTTATAACAGCCACTTTTGCGCCGTTCTTTTTGAGCGTTGAAAAGCGGAAATATTCGCCCGCGCTGAACGCTATAAACGCAAGCGCGATATCTGAAATAAAGTCCATTCCACCCGAAACGTACTCCGGCACGAGGTCCAGACAGTACGGACCGAGGACGATGCCCACCAAAATATACGCGGTGACGTTGGGAAGCTTTAACAGCTTTGTTATCCTCGTCCCCAAAAATCCCGCAAAGAGCATTATTGCAACGGATATTATAACGACGGGCACGTGCGACGTCGCCGAAAGTTGTTCGTAAAATTTATTCAGCATTGCCTGACCGTTTGCGGCGCTTTTATATATAGCGCGGGCGGCGGTGTGCCGCAAAGATAAAATAAGCCCTTGCCTTTTGCAGGGGTGCATATTATTATATCAAAAATTAAAAAAAATACAAGACCTTTTTTAAAAAAAGACGCCTATGTGCCCAAATTTATTCTTTAAAATAATTAACGGCGCAAGTAAGCTCCGCTTGCGCCGACGGAGTGAATGCCCGCGATTATATTATCGTGCGTCCTTATAAATCGCGGGCAGAGGGCGAGAAGCCCTAAAAATTACACAAAAAAAACAGACATCGTTAATGTCTGTTTTTTTTGTGAACATTTAAACTAATTCTATAATGGCTTCTTCGGCGGCGTCGCCTCTGCGTGCGCCGAGAAGATAGATGCGGGTGTAGCCGCCGCCCTGACCCAGCTCTTCCTTCCTCTGCGCGTACTTGGGCGCAATCTCGTTGAAGAGTTTTTCCATTAAAGGATGCTGGATATCGGCGGTGCGCGCCTTGAAGTCCTTCTTCTTTTCGTTGAAACCCTTAACCTCCTGAAGGTCGCGGAGCTTGCCCATGAGAGCGCGGCGGACAGCAAGCTTTTTGGGGCTGTCCTTCACGTTTTTCACGGTTATCTCCTTGCCCTTCTTATCGGTAGTCTTTACGTCGAACTCAATGTTGTCGTCGTAAACGCTTATCGCTTTGGTTATTATTTTTTCAACGTAGGGCTGAAGCTCCTTTGCTTTTGCCGCCGTGGTGGTTATTTTTCCGTACCAGAGAAGTTCGGACGCTTGATTCCTTAAAAGCGCTTCTCTCTCGCTTGCCGTTCTTCCTAATTTACCGGGCATGGTTTAGTCCTCCTTGTTTGAAAGTGAAAGTCCGTACGAGGCGAGCTTGTTTATTACTTCGTCCAACGATTTTCTGCCGAGGTTTCTCACCTTGAGCATTTCGTCTTCAGTCTTTCTCGTCAAGTCTTCCACGGTGTGTATGTTTGCGCGCTTCAGGCAATTGTAGGAACGAACCGAAAGGTCCATGTCCTCGATTGCCATTGCGAGTATCTTTGCCTGCTTGTCGTCCTCGTTTTTAACGAGTATATCCATATTCTTGATGGATTCCGACAGATCTACGAACAAAGAGATATGGTCCTGCATTATTTTCGCCGCAAGAGACACAATCTCCTTGGCGCTGAACGCGCCGTTTGTCCACACTTCCAAAGTCAGCTTGTCGTAGTCTGTATTCTGACCTACTCTCGTATTTTCAACGGAATAGTTCACCTTTTTTACGGGTGTATAGATGGAATCTATGGGAATATAGTCTATTAAATCCGAACGGGTGTGGTCGGCGCCCTTATATCCGCGGCCGCGTCCTATGGTTATTTCCATATCTATCTTCCCGCCCGCGTCTATCGTGCAAATGTGCTGGTCGCCGTTTATAATTTCTATCTCCGCGTCCTCGGCGATGTCGCTCGCCTTGACTTCGCAGGGGCCCTCTTTGTAGAGGTGAACCACCTTTACGTAGTCCTTATCGGTTACCGACGTTTTTATTGCAAGCGTCTTTAAGTTGAGGATAATTTCCGTTACATCCTCTTTTACGCCCGCAACCGCCGAAAATTCGTGCTTTACGCTACCGTCCAAAAAGCGTATGCCCTGCGCCGCCGCACCGGGAAGCGCAGATAAAAGTATGCGCCTTAAACAGTTGCCTATTGTAAGACCGAAACCTTTTTCAAGGGGATCGACTATGACCTTTGCATAAGACTGGTCCTCGCTCTCCTCCACCTCGATTTTAGGCATATCCATTTCGATCATAAAACTTCCTCCTTAAAATTTTTTATTACTTGGAGTACAGCTCGACAATCATATGCTCTGCTATCTGACTGTCTATATCGTCCCTTGCAGGCAGCGATAAAATTTTGCCCTCTAATTTTGCGGGATCGAACTCAACCCACTTGGGCATATTCGCCGCCTTCATCGACTTTATTTCTTCAAAGTATTTGTTGGAAGTCTTGTTTTCCTTTACGGTTATAATGTCGCCGACCTTAACTATATAGGAAGGCACGTTCACCTTTTTGCCGTTTACAAGGAAGTGTCCGTGGCTTACAAGCTGGCGGCTCTGCGCCCTGCTTGCGCCTATACCCATACGGAATATAACGTTGTCAAGCCTGCGCTCCAAAAGCGAAAGCATATTTTCACCGGTAATACCCTTCATGCGGTCCGCCTGCTCGTAGTAGGAGCGGAACTGACCTTCCTGTACGCCGTAAATACGCTTAACCTTCTGCTTTTCACGCAGCTGCTGACCGTATTCCGAAACCTTCTTTCTCGCCGCGCCGTGCGCGCCGGGAGCAAGAGGTCTTTTTTCAAACGGGCACTTGCCCGAATAGCATTTATCACCCTTTAAAAAGAGTTTTCCGCCCTCTCTTCTGCAAAGGCGGCATTTAGCCTCTCTGTATGTTGCCATATTCTATACCTCCTTATACTCTGCGACGCTTAGGCGGTCTGCAGCCGTTGTGTGCTATGGGCGATACGTCGGAAATAAGAGTTATTTCCACTTCGCACGCGCCGATTGCGCGGATTGCCGATTCCCTGCCGGCGCCGGGTCCCTTTACATAGACCTCTACCGAGCGGAGACCGTGTTCCTTTGCTGCCTTAACTGCCGTTTCGGTTGCCATCTGCGCTGCAAAGGGAGTGCCCTTACGGGAGCCTTTGAAGCCCAGGCTGCCTGCCGACGACCAGCTTATTGCGTTGCCCTGAAGGTCGGTTACCGTTACCAACGTGTTGTTGAAAGAGGACTGAATATGCACCTGACCCCTGTCAACCTTTTTAAGCTCTCTGCGCTTTCTGGTTACTGTTTGCTTTTTTTGTTGCTGTGCCATTTACTTTGCCCTCCTTACTTCGCGCCCTTCTTCTTTGCGACCGTACGGCGGGGACCTTTTCTCGTTCTCGCGTTGGTCTTGGTGGACTGACCGCGCACGGGCAGACCCTTTCTGTGCCTTATACCGCGATAGCAGCCTATTTCCATAAGTCTTTTAATGTTGAGGGAAACTTCGGTGCGAAGCTCGCCTTCGACCCTTATATTATGGTCGATATACTCTCTGAGTTTTGAAACGGTGGTCTCGTCCAGATCCTTAACGCGCGTGTCAGGGTCAACGCCCGTTGCGGCAAGAATCTTTTGGCTGGTTTTAAGACCGATGCCGTAGATGTAAGTAAGTCCTATTTCGACTCTCTTCTCTCTGGGTAAATCTACACCGGCAATACGTGCCATAGTAATTACTTTCTCCTTAAATTTTTTAAAATGTGTATATGTGAACCGTAAGCGCGCCGCTTGAAATTCGGAATGGTAAACGGTGCGGTTTACGAAATTATTTTTAAATTCAACGCAGAAAAAAGCATCATATATGCCCTTCCCCACGTGATATTCGGCGCAATGCGGGTTAATTTGCCCAAACGCCTAAGGCGCCGCCCGCCCAAATTTTGAAAAGCGGGAAACACCAACGCAATTCAAAGCGCTTTAAACGCAGAGATACAAACAACCCCCCGCATTTATAAGCTTTGCAGAAGCGAGCAGAACGAGGAGCGTGCGGCTTTGCGACGGGGCGCGTACACAGACGTACGTGACCCAAGCAAAACGCAAGCGCGACAAAGTTATGCGACGCTTATACAAAGCTTAACGTCAGCCTTGGCGTTGCTTATGACTCTTATTCTTAGAGCAAATAACCATAACTTTGCCGTTACGCTTAATAACTTTGCATTTGTCGCACATGGGTTTTACGGAAGGTCTTACTTTCATGATTTGTCTCCTTTTTCGGCTCAGTTTTTACTGCGCCAGGTTATTCTGCCTTTGGTTAAATCGTAGGGGCTCATTTCCAGCTTTACGCTGTCGCCCTCTATGATTCTTATATAGTTCAATCTCAGTTTACCGGAGATATATGCTGTTATTACGTGCCCGTTGGAAAGCTTTACTTTAAAGTTTGCATTGGGCAGGCACTCTATAACTTTGCCCTCGGTTTCAATTACGTCGTCCTTAGACATCCTCTACCTCATTTTCCTGTTGGGGGTTGTTGTAGGCTTTGAGTGCGGAAAACACTTCCGTATCGAAGACCTGTTTGCCTTGGACAAGCTTTTCGGCTATTGCTTGCGACTTGTCGGGCAAGAGCGATAAGTGCTTTACGTTTTTCCTCTTGGGAGAGGAGAGTCTTTTGAAGTTGCCGTCCACAAGCATCACGGTACCGTCTGCGTTTATGGATTTTATGAGATAGTACCTGTTTTTATCCCTGCCGCGGAGGCTTTGACATATGCCGCCTATCTGCGGCTCCTTTACCTTCATAATTCTCCTTAAAGAGTTAATATCTCCACTCCGTCGTCTTTGATAAGCACGGTGTTTTCGTAGTGCGCCGCGGGGAGTCCGTCCGCCGTTGTCACCGTCCAGCCGTCGCTGCCGAAGTCGACTTTGTACGTGCCCATATTTATCATCGGCTCTATGCAGATAGTCATACCTGCTTTAAGCCTCATACCCGTGCCCTTTCTGCCGTAGTTGGGCACCGACGGGTCCTCGTGCATATCTCTGCCTATGCCGTGCCCCACGAGGGCGCGGACCACTCCGTAGCCATAACTTTCGGCGTGGGTCTGCACCGCGTAACCTATATCGTACAGCGGCACGCCCGCCTGCAAGCCCTCTATTGCCTTAAAAAAGCACTCTTCGGTGACTTTTACGAGTTTTTTCTTTTCTTCGGAGACGTTGCCTATCATAAAGGTACGCGCCGCGTCGCCGTTGAAGCCGTTCTTTTCGGCAGTGATATCCACCGACACTATGTCTCCGTCAAGGATTATCCTGTCCGACGGTATGCCGTGGACGACTACCTCGTTGACCGAAACGCACGCGCTGGCGGGGAACCCGCCGTAGCCGAGGCTGGAGGGAATTGCCCCGCACGAGGTTATATACCTGTATACGAGTTCGTCCACCTGCTTGGTGGTCATACCCGCATGTATGTTTTTGCCGACGAACTCAAGCGTTTCCTTTACAATTCTGCAACTTTCGCGCATAAGTTCGATTTCGGCGGGTGATTTAACATGTATCATAATTTTTTATCAAGGCGCTCGCATATCTGCGCGAACACTTCGTCGGGAGAGCCTTTTCCGCCGTGGACGGTTATCAGCTTGCCCTGCTTCTGATAGTAATCGATAAGGGGCGCCGTCTGTTGGAAATAAGTATCCAGCCTTGCCTTAACCGTTTCGGGATTGTCGTCCGCGCGCCTGTAAAGCTCCTTTCCGCACTTTTCGCACGTGGTTTTGCCGTTCAGCGTGGAAACGTGGTAACTTGCGCCGCACGAGCAAACCCGCCTGCCGCAAATCCTGTCCATTAAAAGGCTTACGTCCACATCGATATTCAGGCACAGGTCGACATTTGCAAACTTATCCAGCTCCTCTGCCTGATACAGGTTGCGGGGGAAGCCGTCCAACATATAGCCGTGACCGGCGTCCTCCCACGTCAGTCTGTCCTTTACGATATCGCACGTAACCGAGTCGGGAACGAGCAAACCCGCGTCCATATAGGACTTGGCAAGCTTGCCGATTTCGGTGCCGCCCTTTATGTTTGCGCGGAATATGTCGCCCGTGGAGATATGCAAAAGATTATATTTGCCTGCAAGCATACTTGCCTGCGTTCCCTTGCCCGCTCCGGGCGCTCCCAAAAGAATAATGTTCATAAAAAATCCTTGTTCACGAAATTCTCGTGCGATTGCGCGCCCTGCGCCTTAATTGACATTACCCCCCTCAGTCACCTTCGGTGACAGCTCCCCCCACAACGTGGTGGCAGCCAAGGGTGAGTGCAATTACGAAGTTGCGGTTCTGCAATTCAGCGGCGCCACAAATTACGAAGTTAGCAAGCGGTTAGAAGCGAGCAGAGCGAGGCGCGCGAGGAAAACCCGAAAGAGCGTACACAGACGTACGTGACTGAGGGTTGCCGCAACGCGACAACGCTATGCGACGCTTATAATCCGCTTGGCGGCAGCTTATTTTAAGAAGCCTTTATAATTCTTCATCATCAGCTGGCTCTCCATCTGCTTATCCAACTCCATTGCAACGGATACTACAATCAGTATACCGGTTGTGGAGAATACGGAAAGAAGAGACAGATTGCTCATTCCGAGGCTGGAAAGCACCATGCTCAAAATTGAGGGGATAAATGCAACCAGCGACAGATATATTGCGCCGAAAAGAGTTATGCGGTTGTTTATTTTCTTTAAATACAGCGCGGTGGGCTTGCCGGGGCGGATACCCTGTATAAAGCCGCCGTTCTGCTGAATGGTTTTGGAGACGTCCTCCGGGTTGAACTGCATTGACGCATAGAAGAACGAGAAAGCAAATATAAGCACGCAGAGCGCAAGCATATATAAAAGCTGACCGTACCACTGGGGCGACGAACCCGAGAACCAGATTTGTATACCCTCGTTAGCCGACGTGTTGGGCCAGAACATGGATATGAGCATCTGGGGGAAGGTGATGATTGCAAACGCAAAGATCAAAGGCATAACGCCCGAACCGGATATCCTTATGGGAATTACCGAGGACTGTCCGCCGTACATCTTTCTGCCCTTAACCTGCTTTGCATACTGGACGGGGATCCTTCTCTCGGAGAGGTCTACGGTTACAATTGCCGCAAACTCCACTATTGTGAGAAGTACAAAGCCCAAAAGCTCCCAGAATCTTTCGGTGGTTCCGCTGAAGCCGTCTATAAGGTTGGCTACTATGGTAAGCCCTGCCGTGGAAAGTATACCGATAAAGATTATAAGGGATATACCGTTGGAAATGCCGTATTCGGTTATTCTTTCGCCTATCCACATAACGAGCATTGCGCCCGCGGTATATACTACCGTAAGGAAGATGCCGGCTATCCATTTTGCAGCCGTTTCGCTCATTCCGCTGCCAGGGATAACGCCGAAGATTTCAAGCCTGAGGGCGTTGCCCTGAATGCCGAAGTTAACTATTATGCCTATAGCCTGAGCAACCGCAAGGGCTATGGTCACATAGCGGGTTATCTGGGCTATCTTCTTTCTGCCCTCTTCACCCTGCTTTGAAAGGCGTTCGAGCGCGGGAATACCCACGGACAAAAGCTGGATTATAATCGACGCGTTGATATAGGGGCTGATGCCCAAAGCAAACAACGTGGCGTTCTGAAGCGAACCGCCGGTAATGGACGAGAGAACGTTTAAAAAGTCGTTTTGCCCGATTGCGTCGCCGAATTGCTTGGGGTCGATGCCCGGCACGGGAATATAGCAACCAAGACGGAAAATCAAAAGAAGCAACAGGGTTATCCAGATCTTCTTTCTTATCTCCTTTACCTTAAAACAATTTTTTATTGTTTCAAACATTGTAAACCTCTTTACGCCCTTACGGGCGCGGGATTTTTATTCTGTTACCTCGGCGCTGCCGCCTGCCTTTTCAATGGCAGCCTTTGCACTCTCGGAAAATTTTGCGGCTTTTACTGTGAGCGCGGATTTTAATTCGCCGTTGCCCAAAACCTTAAGCCCTGCGCTGCCTTTAACTTCCTTTGCAAGGGAGTTTGCGGCAACATATTCAAAATCTACCACGGTGCCTGCGGGCAATTCCGCAAGCTGGCTGAGGTTAATTATGGTATATTTAGTAGCCCACTTGTTGTGGAAACCGCGCTTGGGTACGCGCCTGTGCATAGGCATCTGACCGCCTTCGAAGCCGGGACGAACCCCGCCGCCCGAACGCGCCCACTGACCTTTGTGACCCTTGCCGGACGTTTTGCCGAGTCCGGAACCTATACCTCTGCCCAGTCTCTTTGCGGGGGTCTTTGCGCCCTCGGCGGGCTGTAATGTATCGATTCTCATGTTTACTCCTCCACTTTTTCCACTTTGAGAAGGTAGGAAATCTTGTTGATCTGCCCGAGATTTGCGGGGTTTTCTTCAAGAATTTTGTACTGTCTTATTTTTTTGAGACCCAGAGCGGCAACAGTGGCTTTTACGGTCTTTTCCGCATTGCAAGGGCTCTTTACCAAAGTTACTTTTATCATTTTTTCAGCCTCCCTTAAGCATTGACCTCTTCAACGGTCTTGCCGCGGGCTGCGGCAACTTCCTCGGGCGACTTGAGTTCCGTTAATCCGTGGATAGCCGCCTTTACGCAGTTGATGGGGTTTGACGTTCCGTGGGACTTGGTTCTTACGTCCTTTACTCCCGCGGCTTCCATAACCGCACGCACGGGACCGCCGGCTATAACGCCGGTACCTTCGGCGGCGGGCATCATCAAAACCGAGCCTCTGCCGAATACGCCGAGTATAGTGTGGGGAATGGACGTGCCTTGAAGGCTTACCTTTTTCATGTTCTTTTTAGCCTGGGCGTTTGCCTTCTCGATTGCCTCGGGAACTTCCTTGCTCTTGCCCATGCCGTAGCCTACGGAACCCTTTCCGTCGCCGACTACCACCAAAGCCGCAAAACGCATATTTCTGCCGCCCTTAACCGTTTTGGTTACGCGGTTTACCTGTATGAGCTTTTTGATGAGTCCGTCGTCTTCCTGCTGTCTTCTTCTCTGTTCTCTTCTTGCAGGTCTTTCTTTCTTTTCTTCCATATTAAGCTCCTTTAGAATTTGAGTCCGGCTTCTCTTGCGCCGTCTGCAACTGCCTGTACGCGTCCCGTGTAGAGGTAGCCGCCTCTGTCAAAGACAACCGTCCCGATTTTGAGAGCGACAGCCTTTTCTCCAACAGCTTTGCCGACAACCTTTGCGGCTTCGGTCTTTGAAAGACCTTCTATCTTTGCCTTTACGTCCTTTTCCATAGTGGACGCCGAGCAGAGCGTTACGCCCTTAACGTCGTCTATAATCTGGACGTAGATATGATTGAGGCTGCGGAACACGCTCATTCTGGGAGTTTCCGCCGTGCCGTAAATCTTTTTGCGCACACGGGTGTGTCTTCTGAGCCTCTCCTGATTTTTATCTATCTTCTTTATCATAATTTCTCCTTATTGGGCAACGGACCTATAAGGTCCCTTGTACCCCATTGCGGGAAGAACCGCACGGGATATTACTTCTTGCCCTTTCCTCCCGTCTTACCTTCCTTGCGCTCGATTACTTCGCCCTTGTATGCGATGCCGTAACCGTGGTAAGGTTCGGGAATTCTCACTTTGCGGATGTTTGCCGCCGTTTGTCCTACAAGCGTCTTGTCTATGCCGGATACGGTTATTTCCTTATCGGCAGGGCAGGCGAATGTCACGCCCGCGGGTTCCACAAATTCAACGGGGTGCGAAAAACCTACGTTGAGAACGAGCTTGTTGCCGCTCTTTGAAACCTTCCAGCCAACGCCGTTTACGTTGAGCGTTATTGTGTAGCCCTCGGTTACGCCAACAACCATATCGTGCAGAAGCGCGCGGTATAAGCCGTGCTTTGCGTTTGTGCCGTCGGAGTTGCCCGTGGTTACAACGTGCGCCTCGGCGCCCTCTACCTTGATATCGATTTCGCCCGAAACTTTTTGGGTGAGCGTGCCCTTGCTACCCTTTACCGTAAGGAGTCCGTTTTCAAATGTTACCGAAACGCCTGCGGGTATGGCTACGGGTAATTTACCTATTCTTGACATATTAAATTACCTCCTTACCAGATATAGCAGAGAACTTCGCCGCCCACATTTGCGGCTTTTGCCTGCTTATCCGTCATTATACCCTTGTTGGTGGAGAGCACGGCTACGCCGAGACCGTCCATAACCTTGGGCATATTTTCTACGCCCGCATAGGTGCGGAGACCGGGCTTTGATACCCTTTTGAGACCGTTTATAACGTTCCGCTTTTTGCCTATATATTTAAGGGTGATTATTATTTTGCCGTTATAGCCGTCCTCGGCAATCTTTACGTCGGAGACGTAGCCTTCGGAAAGCAATATGTCGGCAACTGCCTTTTTCATATTGGATGAGGGAATCTCAACCGTTTCCTTATTTGCTTTAATCGCGTTTCTTATCCGCGTGAGCATATCTGCAATGGGATCTGTCATTTCAATTCTCCTCCTTACCAACTCGATTTTTTAACGCCGGGGATCTGCCCCTTGTAAGCGAGGTTTCTGAAGCATATACGGCATACTCCGTACTTGCGAAGTACCGCGTGGGGTCTGCCGCAGATGGAGCAGCGGGTGTATTCCCTTGTGGAATACTTCTGGGGCTTCTGCTGTTTGTTTATCATTGATTTCTTTGCCATATATTTCTCCTTACTTCTTGAAGGGCATACCCAGCGCCCTTAAAAGTTCTCTCGCTTCTTCGTCGGTCTGCGCGGTCGTCACGATGCAGATATCCATACCCCTTATCTTTTCAACCTGGTCGTACTGGATTTCGGGGAAGATGAGCTGCTCTTTAACGCCCATGCAGTAGTTGCCCTTTCCGTCAAAGCTCTCCGCGGATACGCCCCTGAAGTCGCGCACTCTGGGAAGAGCGATGGAAATGAATTTATCAAAAAAGTCATACATCATTTTGCCGCGGAGCGTTACCTTTAAGCCTATGGTCATACCCTCGCGCACTTTGAAGTTTGCAACGGACTTTTTAGCCTTTGTCAATACGGGCTGCTGCCCGGTTATCTGTTTGATTTCGCTCTGGGCAAGCTGTATGGACTTTGCGTTGTCCTTTATGTCGCCCAAACCGGAACTTACAACTATTTTTACAAGCTTGGGAACCTGCATGGGGTTCTTGTAGCCGAATTTACCTTCAAGGTAGGGCACGACTTCCTTTTCGTACTGTTCCCGCACTCTCGACTTGCCGCGTTCCGCGGGAGCGGTCTTTTTGGCAGGTTCTGCCGCCGTTTTCTTTGTAGTAGCCATCGCGCACCTCCTTATTCATTTTCGCCGCTTGCAGCGGTCTCTTCTTTTTTAGCACGCTTTCTTACGCGCTTTTTGGGCTCTTCCTTCTTTGCAGCCTTTGCCGCAGCCTTGGATACGTAGCCCTTGTCCAAAACGGCGCCGCACTTCCCGCATACGCGCACTTTTTTGCCGTCGGTTATACTGTGCTTTACCCTTATCGGCTTGCCGCACGCCGGGCAAACAACCATTACGTTGCTAGCGTCGATGGGTCCGGGAACTTCCACTATCTGTGAAACTTCGTTGGCTTTTCTTGCCTTTTTGGATTTCTTGTGGATATTTACGCCCTCTACCACTACCGTGCCGTTTTTGGGAGAAGTGGCAATTACGTTGCCCTGCTTGCCCGCATACTTGCCGGTGATAACAACTACATTATCATTCAATTTTACGTTCATAGCTTTTCTCCTTTATTAAAGCACTTCGGGGGCAAGCGATATTATCTTCATATAGTTCTTTTCACGAAGCTCTCTTGCTATCGGTCCGAAGATACGCGTGCCGCGAGGTTCCTTGTTTGCGTTTATTATTACCGCGGCGTTGTCGTCGAACGTGATATGCGTTCCGTCGTCGCGTCTGATGCCCTTTGAGCTGCGGACTATTACCGCCTTTACCACTTCGCCCTTTTTAACGGCGCCGCCGGGAGCGGCTGTTTTTACCGAGCATACGATAACGTCGCCGATGTTGGCGTATTTACGCCCCGAGCCGCCGAGCACCTTTATGCACATAAGCTCTTTTGCGCCGCTGTTGTCGGCAGCCTTGAGCCTTGTTTGAGGTTGTATCATAAATCTGACTCCTTTTTGATTTGAAACTTACAACTGTATTTTATTTTGCAGAGGATTGCGCCTTGCGCACATAAGCGAGGTGGGTTGCCCCGCTCTCCTTTGTGCAAGAAAAGCAATCGTGCGGCGTGTCGCCGCGGCCCGGTATCTTGATTGCCGTACCGCTTAACGATTTTTTACGCTCATCAAGCGGCGTGTCGCCGCAAGCGCGTAACGCTTGACCTTAATTTCTTTATTACATTCCCGACCGACTTTATCATAATTCAAACGGGAATTGACAATCCCCTCAGTCTGCTTCGCAGCCAGCTCCCCTTAACCAAAGGGAGCCAAGGGGTTGGGGGCAATTACAAAATTTTCAGCGGTTAGAAACGAGCAAGGCAAGGAGCGTGCGCAAGCGACGACGGGAGCGTACATAGACGTACGTGACCGAGGAGCGCGTAAACGCGACACTGTATTGCGAAGTTTATAACACGCTTGGCGGCAGCCTTACTTGGCTTTTTCGATAATTTCCGCCACCCTCCAATTCTTATCCTTGGAAAGCTTGCGCGTTTCAACTATCCTCACCCTGTCGCCCTCGCCGCACTCGTTCTTTTCGTCGTGCGCCTTGAAGCGGGTGGTCTTGGTTATTGTCTTTTTATAGAGGGGGTGTTTGGACTTTTCGGTTACGGCAACAACTACCGTTTTATCCATTTTGTCGGATACCACTATGCCCACTCTTTCCTTTCTTAAAGTTGTTCTCTCTTCCATTTTCTGCTCCTTTTACGCCTTCAACTGCCTCTGGCGGATTACGGTATTTACCCTTGCGATATCCTTTTTGACGAGGTTTATCGACATGGGGTTTTCGAGTTGTCCGCTTGCATGGCGGAAACGCAGATTAAAGAGTTCGGTTTTGAGTTCCTGCAACTTATTGTTCAGTTCCTCGTCGGTTAAATTTATAATTTCCTTAACCTTCATTTGCTTCACCGCCTTCCTTTTCTTTTGCGACGAACTTGCACTTTATGGGGAGCTTGTGGCTTGCAAGCCTCATTGCCTCCCTTGCAACGTCCTCGGTTACGCCCGCCATTTCAAACATTACTCTGCCGGGCTTAACCGTTGCCACCCAGTACTCCACGGCGCCCTTGCCGGAGCCCATACGGGCTTCTGCGGGGTGACGGGTTATGGGCTTGTGGGGGAATATGTCTATCCACACCTGACCGCCGCGCTTGATGAATCTTGTCATTGCGATACGGGCTGCCTCTATCTGGTTGGACTTAATCCAGCCGCATTCTTCGGCAACCAAACCGTATTCGCCGTAAGCTATTTTGTTGCCTTTCTGGGCGGAACCGTGCAACTTGCCGCGGTGCTGCTTTCTTCTTTTAACTCTCTTGGGGATTAACATTTTAATCTTCGCCTCCCTCGGATATTATAAGTTTCTTGTTCTCGAGCACTTCGCCCTTGTATATCCAGCACTTAACGCCGAGTACGCCGAAGGTGGTGTGCGCTTCCGCAAAGCCGTAGTCGATGTCGGCACGGATTGTTTGAAGGGGTATAGAACCCTCGTGATAGCTCTCGGTGCCGGCAATCTCCCTGCCGTCGAGTCTGCCGCCAACGGTGATTTTTACACCCTTGACGCCGGACTTGGTGACCTTTGCGATCTGCTGCTTAACTGCTCTTCTGTAGGACACGCGCTTTTCGAGCTGGGCGGCTACCGCCTCGGCTACAAGCTGTGCATCCTGGTCTATTTTTTCAATCTTTCTTACGTTGATGATTATAATCTTGCCCTTGGTGAGCTTTGCAAGATCCTTTTTGATGACCTCTATTTCGGAGCCTTGCTTACCGATAAGCACGCCGGGTCTGCCCGTATAGATGCCCACTTCTATTTTATTTGCCGCGCGCACGATGGTTATTTTGCTGATTGCGGCTTCATAATACTTTTTCTTTAAGAAGGTGCGGATTTCGTTGTCCTCCTTGATGTGCGCGGGGAACGTCTTTTTGTCTGCGTACCACTGCGTATCCCATGAGGAAATTATGCCGACTCTCAAACCGTGAGGATTAACTTTCTGTCCCATATATTCTCTCCTTAAACCTTCTTTGCGTCAAGTATTACGGTGACGTGGCTCGTTCTCTTTAAAATCGCGTGCCCTCTTCCCTTGGAAACGGGCTGCATTCTCTTTAAGTGGGGTCCGCCGTTTGCGAACGCTTCGGCAACTATAAGGTCGCTTCTGTCCATTCCGTTGTTGTGCTCTGCGTTTGCCGCAGCGGAGAGAAGAACCTTTTTAACTTCCGCGCTGCCGCCCTTTGTGCAGTAGGTGAGGATAGCTTCGGCTTCCTCCACCGACTTGCCGCGGATGAGCGCAAGCACCGTTCTTATTTTATAGGGTGATATTCGCAGGTATTTGACCGTTGCATAAGGACGCTTGTCTTTCTTCTCGGCAATTCTTTCCTGTTTTTTATTCATATTACTCGCCATGTTTCAAACTCCTTACTTCTTCGCCGTAGCGGTTTTTGCCGCATGACCCTTGAACGTTCTGGTGGGCGCGAACTCGCCGAGTTTGCAGCCTACCATATCCTCCGTAATATATACGGGTACGTGCTTCCTGCCGTCGTAAACGGCTATCGTATGTCCTACCATCTGGGGGAATATCGTTGTCGCACGGGACCAGGTTTTAACAACCTTCTTCTCGCCGGCAGCGTTCATCGCCTCGATTCTTGCCATAAGCCTTGCTTCGGCATAAGGTCCTTTTTTAACGCTTCTTGACATTGTCTATTCCTCCTTAATTGATTCTCTTTAAAATAAATTTGGAAGTAGGATTCTTCTTCTTTCTGGTCTTATAACCCAAAGCAGGCTTGCCCCAAGGGGTGAGAGGACCTGCATGACCTACGGGGCTCTTGCCTTCGCCGCCGCCGTGAGGGTGGTCGTTGGGGTTCATAACCGAGCCGCGGACGGTGGGACGGGTGCCGAGGTAACGGGTTTTGCCCGCCTTGCCCACGCGGATTATCTCATGCTCGAGATTGCCAACCTGACCTATCGTAGCCTTGCACTTTACGGAAACAAGGCGCATTTCGCCGGAAGGCATTCTGAGCGTTGCGTACGCGCCTTCCTTTGCCATTATCTGCGCGGAGATGCCCGCAGCCCTTGCAATCTGGGCGCCCCTGCCGGGTTTAAGCTCGATTGCGTGGACTATTGTACCTACGGGGATATCCGAAAGAGGCAGGGCGTTGCCCGACTTGATGTCGGCGCCGGCGCCGGAAATAATCTTGTCGCCAACGTTTAAGCCCACAGGCGCAAGGATATATCTCTTTTCGCCGTCGGCATAAGCAAGCAAAGCTATGTTAGCCGAACGGTTGGGGTCGTACTCTATGGTCTTGACCGTTGCGGGTATGCCGTCCTTATTGCGCTTGAAATCTATGATTCTGTATTTGATTTTGTTGCCGCCGCCTATATGGCGCACGGTTATCTTACCCTGGTTGTTTCTGCCGCCCGTCTTGCGCTTATCGTGCAGCAAGCTCCTTTCGGGCTTGGTGCTCGTGATTTCGTCGTAAGCGCTCACCGTCATAAAACGGCGTGCGGCGGAAGTGGGTCTGTACCTTTTAATAGCCATTTTCAGTCCTCCTTACGATAACGAGTTGAAGAACTCAATCGTCTTGGAGTCAGCTTCAAGCTGGACGATCGCCTTCTTATAATCGGGCGTGTAGCCCTCGTATTTTCCCATTCTCTTCTTTTTGCCCTTGCAGTTTACGGTGTTTACGCTCTTCACGTCAACGCCGAACAGCTTTTCCACGGCGGCTTTGATTTGCTTTTTATCAGCCGACTTCTTTACTATAAAGGAATATTTTTTATCGGCGATTCCGTCGTAACCTTTTTCGGTTAAAAGGGGCTTTATGATGATATCTTCGGCAAACATTATTCTCCGTAGACCTCCTCGATTTTTTGTACCGCAGCCTTGGTTAAAACGACCTTTGCGTTGGCAACAACCTCGTACGTGGATATCTGCGCTACGGGCAGGGTGGAGAGCTTTTTGAGGTTACGCGCCGCAAGGATTACCTTTTTGTCGTCGTTATCCATAACCACCACCGCGCTCTTGTCAAGCTTCAAAGCCTTTTGGAACGCAGCCATTTCCTTGGTTTTGCCTTCCTTTACCTCAAGGCTGTCTATTACGATAAGTTCGCCGTCGGCAACCTTTTTGGAAAGGGCGGATACGAGCGCGGCAACCTTTGCCTTTTTGTTCATATCCTTTGAATAATCACGGCTCTTGGGGGCGAATACCACGCCGCCCTTCGTCCACTGCGGCGCCCTTATGGAGCCTTGGCGGGCATTGCCCGTTCCCTTCTGTCTCCACGGCTTTTTGCCGCCGCCGCGCACTTCCGTGCGGGTGAGGGTGGATTTTGTGCCCTGTCTCTCGTTTGCAAGACGGGTTACAACCGCCTGATGGATTAAAGCTTCGTTATACTCGGCGCCGAACACCTTTTCGGAGAGTTCCATCTCCCCCGCTTCGGTGCCGTCCATTTTAAATATCTTTATATTAGGCATTTTGCGCGTCCTCCTTATTTAACGGTGTCGTTTATGGTAACGACCGCACCGTTGGGTCCGGGAACCGAACCTTTAATAAGCAAACAGTTCCTCTCCGCGTCCACACGCACCACCTCGAGATTCTGTATGGTTACGTTTTCAACGCCGTACTGTCCTGCCAGCCTCTTGTTTTTGAAAACTCTCGAAGGCGAGCTGTTCGCGCCCATTGAACCCGGCTCCCTGTGCACGGGACCTACGCCGTGCGTTTCTTTGAGCCTGTGCTGGTTCCATCTTTTGATGACGCCGGAAAAACCGTGACCCTTGGTTACGCCGTGTACGTCAACCCTGTCGCCCGCCGCAAATACGTCTACCTTTATTTCCTTGCCCACTTCGTAGGAAGAGAGGTCGGAAAGGCGGAATTCCTTTAAAACCTTGCAGGGCTTTACCTTTGCCTTTTTAAACTGACCGAGGTCGGGCTTTGTGAGCGCCTTTTCCTTTGCTTCGTCAAAACCGAGCTTCAAAGCGGCGTAGCCGTCTTTTTCAACAGTTTTGATTTGCACTACGGGGCAGGGTCCCGCCTCTATGACGGTTACGGGTATCACCTTGCCCTCCGCCGTAAATATCTGGGTCATTCCAGCTTTACGGCCGATGATTGCTTTATTCATTGATAAAGTTCCTCCGTTTTATTTTTATTTGAAGATACCGCGCCTCGCCGTTGCGCCGTTTCCGTCGTCGGCAATTCGTAGAGTATCGCAAAGTCAAAGTCAAGTTCACAAAAATCTCGGCAAGCCGTGCCTGCGATTTTTTCGTGATTTTCGGCGGCTCTGCCGCCCTTTGCGCCATTTTTAAGGGCGCACTTTTATATAATGGCGCAAATTCCCGCCGCTGAGGCAAAAGGGTTTGCAAATTGGGTTGCGCCGGCGCAGGCATAGCCTGCTTGCGCCATAAACATTATATATAGAAATATACAAGGTAATTTATAACTGCAACGGCTTAGAACAACCAATTTAATGCAAGCGGTTAGAAGCAAGCAGAACGAGGCGCCTGCGGATTTTGCGACAGTAGCGTACAAAGACGTACGTGACTGAGCAAAAACGTAAAGGCAACAAAGTTATGCGCCGCTTATAATCCGCTTGGCGGGAACTCAGAGCTTTATCTTGATGTCGACGCCCGCGGGAAGATGCACAGTATCCAACAACTTTGCGTTGGGGGTGTAGATATCTATGATTCTTTTATAAGTTCTCTGTTCGAACTGTTCGCGGCTGTCCTTATCCTTGTGGGGGGAACGCAGGATTGTAACTATCTCCCTCTCCGTGGGAAGGGGAACGGGTCCCGAAATTTTTGCGCCGCTCTTCTTCATTGTTTCAACTATCCTGCTTGCAGCAAGGTCAACCAGCTCGTGGTCGTAAGCAGCTAATTTGATTCTTATTTTTTGTCCTGCCATTTTGTGTCTCCTTTTTATACTAACTTAAAATTTTTCTATCGTGTCAACTTAACCGTGTGTATCGCAGCCCGGGGCGTTAAAAAAACACCTCGCGGTGTTTAAACACCAAAGCTACGGTTAGTCGCCCGGGTCAAGCCCGGACATTTGTCAGCGCAAATTATCTGTTTCCGCCCGCTTTGGGAGGGGATTTTTGCAGTAACTTTGCGCCTCAACCCATACGCACTTTTTTACACGCTTATCCATTATATTATAATGCCGTTCCGATGTCAAACGAATTTGCGGCATTTTTTAATGTTTTTTGCTTATTTTTGCCCCGTTTTTGACGTTTTTTATAAATTGTGTCCCAAACCCCAACCGCACCGCAAAATATTGTTTTTTGCCGCAAATTTTTACAAAATTTTTGCCCGCTCCAACACAAAAATAAGGTATTATATTTTTTTATACCCTTTTCAAAATGTTATATACCTCTGTTTTTTGTTAATTTATAACACTTTTTCGGGGAAAATCGCCGACGACGAGCAAAAAAATTGCCTTGGGCTTTTACACTTTTGGGTTAATTGATATTATTTTGAATTTGGGTCTTGAAAAACCGTATCTTTTATTGTATAATAGATTACAGTAACTGCCCTTGCGGCAGGATAAGGTGGAAATTATGATAATATCTTCAAAGAACATCAGAAACGTTGCCGTTATAGGTCACAGCGGCGAGGGAAAAACTACCCTGTGCGAAGCGATGCTTTTCAACGGCGGCGCGATTGACAGAATGGGTTCGGTTGCCGCGGGCACCACGGTGATGGACTACGACGAACAGGAAAAAGTTAAGCAGCTTTCGATAAACGCGTCCTGCGCGTATCTCATCTGGAAAGAGGTGAAAATCAACCTCATCGATCTGCCCGGATTTTACGACTTCGAGGGCGAACGCAACGAGGGGCTTGCCGCGTGCGGCGCGGCGGTGCTCGTTATAGGCGCAAACGGAGTTCTGCCCATAGGCTCCGAGACGGTGGTGGACCACTGCCTCAGGCTCGGCAAACCGCTTGTTATATTTATAAACGGTATGGATAAGCCCAACGCCGACTATATAGGCACGGTAAACGCCCTGCGCGAAAAGTACGCGGGCAAGCTTGCGCCGATACAGATACCTATTATGCAGGACGGCAAGATGGTCGGGTTTGTGAACGCCATTCAGGAAAAGGCGTATAAGTTCTCCTCCACGGGGCGCACGGAAATTGACGTGCCCGAAGAACTCAAAGAGAGAATGAACGAAATGCAGGCGAGCCTTATGGAGACTGCCGCCGAAAACGACGACGTGCTGCTGGACAAATATTTTACCGACGGCGCGCTCTCAAAGGACGACACCGTTCACGGCATAAGAAAGGGCATTGCCACCGGAAACGTGTTCCCCGTTATGGCAGGCAGCGCGTTGCAGAACAGGGGCGTTATAAATCTCCTCAACGAAATAGTGCGCTATATGCCCACGGCTAACGAGCGCAGAAATTCCATTGCTACAGACTATGAAAAGGACGAGATAGTCAACGTTGCCTGCGAGGAGGACGGTCCCTTTGCCGCGCAGGTGTTCAAAACGGCGTTCGACCCCTACACCGGAAAGCTCAACTATATAAAAGTATTCCGCGGCTGTCTTAAATCGGGCATGACCGTGTACAACGCAACCAAGGGCGCAGAAGAGCGCATAGGTCAGATATTTGCGCTGCGCGGCAAGAAGAGCGAGCTTGTGAGCGAGCTTTCCGCCGGAGATATAGGCGCGGTGAACAAACTCAACGACACCGACACTAACGACACGCTGTGCGCCGTTGGGACAAACATTCAGTTCGACCCCATAGGCTTCCCCCGCCCCGCCCTCTCCATGGCTGTTTCGGCTGCCGTAAAGGGCGACGAGGAAAAAGTTTTTTCGGGATTTTCCAAGATGTGCGAGGAGGACTACACCTTCTCCATTGAAAAGAGAGCCGAAACGGGCGAGATGATTTTGAGCGGACAGGGCGAAATGCACCTTGAAATTCTGGCAAAGAGACTTAAATCGCGCTACGGCGTGGACGTGGTTTTGTCGGAGCCGAGAATACCCTACCGCGAAACGATACGCGCCACGGCGGTTGCCGAAGGAAAGCACAAAAAACAGACGGGCGGTCACGGTCAGTACGGGCACTGCAAGGTGCGCTTTGAGCCGTGCGAGCAGGACTTTGAATTTGCGGACGAGGTTGTGGGCGGAACCGTTCCCAAGCAATATATCCCCGCGGTTGAAAAGGGCTTGCGGGAGTGCCTGAACCGCGGCGTTCTGGCGGGATATCCCGTTATAGGCGTGCGGGCTGTGCTCTTTGACGGAAGCTATCACGAGGTGGACTCCTCCGAAATGGCGTTCAAGGCGGCGGCTGCGCTCGCCTTCCGCGAAGGTATGAAAAACGCCAAGCCCGTGCTGCTGGAACCTATTTTAAAGCTTAAAGCGGCTGTGCCCAACGAATATCTCGGCGCGGTGATGGGCGATATCTCCAAGCGCCGCGGCAGAATTATGGAGAGCACGACGGACGGCGGATCCACAACGGTAATTGCCGAAGTGCCCCTTGCCGAAACCGCAAAGTACGCAACCGACCTGCGGGCGATGACCCGCGGACAGGGCAAGTTCTCCACCGAGTTCCTGCGCTACGAGGACGTTCCTCCCCAGCTTGCCGAAAAAATAATAAACGGATAACATCAGACGCCCCGCGGAAATTCCGCGGGGCGTATTTGAAAAATGGTCAAAAGTAAAACGGCGGGCAACCCCGCCGTTCATTTTATGCCCTCAAACGGGCGTGTTATTAATATTTGGTGACTTTTACCGTTTTGATTACGATGGGCAACGCGGGCAGAGTGAAGTCGACCTCAAGCCCCTTGTCCTCCGACTCCGCGGAGAATACTTCAACGATGTTGTCAACATTTACGTCCTCTGCCGTTACGCTTGCCGCGGACGAGCTGCTGTAATAGTCCTCAACCGCCTCGATAAGCTCGGTGAGCGCCGCCGTGCTCTCCATCTTGCCGAAAACGCAGTAGTTGCTTTCGGAGTAGGAAGAACCCGTGCCTATCTGCATTGAGAATATCGAAGTTGCGCAGTTGCTTGCATAGTCCGCATTGGGAATTATCTGGTCGGGCGTAGGCGTTACGTGCACCTTGCCCGTGGACTGCTTTTCATAGTAGAACATTTTGAGGGTGCCCTGTTCAGACGTCAGCTTGCCCTGCTCTATTTCCTGGTGAATATTGTTGTAATATTCGCCTATGAGCGTGGGCAGTGCGGATTTTTCGTCGAGCTTGGTGCTGTCCTTGTCGGCAAAGTTGGAATATACCGTGGGCGTGAGCTTGCCGCCGTTGAATAAATCCATATATTTCTGCTCGAGAGAGTGCCCCTCGAGGTAGTCGGCATACGCGTTCAGGGACGCCGCGGACTCGTAGTCGGCGGAATTATAGGAATAGCCGCCCGCAAACCAGTCGTTGGCGCGGTAGTCGTGAACCATCGTGCCGTTATAGAACCCGTTTTCGGTAAGCTCCAAAAAGTGGCGCACGGTGTTGGGATACATATTTCTGTATAAAACGTATTCCAGATCGTAGGTTACTTGGTTAAATTCAACGCTTATCTTCACCTTGGGGTGGTCCGTTTCCACGTTGCAAGCGGTTGCCGTGGCGGCAATAGCGCCCGCCATGCACGCCAGAGTTGCCGCTGCTATAAGTTTTTTAATGACTTTTTTAAACATAATCGTATTTCCCGATATAACTATACTTTATCATTTTACTTGTATTTGCAACCTTCGTCAAGCGATTTGTTTTAAAAAAGAGGAAAAATATTCCCCGGATAAGATTTTTAAGCGGCAATGTTACCGCCAAACCCCCTCAGTCTGCTGCGCAGCCGGCTCCCCCCTTGGCAACAAGGGGAAGCCACGTTGGTGGTTGAGTGCGGGCAGCTGAAATAAAAAAAAGGGGGGACCAACGCCCCCCATTTTTTTGTTTTACTCCAAAACTGCGTTTGCGCCTGCCGCTTTGAGGTCTGCAAGAATCTTTTCAGCCTCTTCCTTGGCAACGTTCTCCTTGAGAACGCCGCCCTTTTCAACGGCGGTTTTAGCTTCAACAAGTCCGAGACCGGTGAATGCGCGTACGACTTTGATAACGTCGATTTTCTTTGCGCCCGCGTCCTTAAGAACAACGTTGAACTCGGTCTTTTCTTCAACTGCGGGAGCAGCTGCGGCTGCGCCTGCAACGGGTGCGGCTGCCACTGCAACGGGTGCGGCTGCGGAAACGCCAAACTCCTCTTCAATTGCCTTTACAAGTTCGTTAAGCTCAAGAACGGTCATGCCCTTGATTTCTTCTACCATCTTTTTAACGTCTGCCATTTTTTTATAACTCCTGATTGATTTTTATTTTTTTGCGCTGTACCGGGCTGCGCGTGCCTTGCCGCCTGTGCGGCTTTCCGTTCCAAAGACTTACGCCTTTTGGTCTGCAACGGCTTTGAGTGCGCGGGGAAGTCCCGAAATAATGTTCGAAAGAACTCCCGCAAGGTTTGCAACGGGCGCCTGCAAGGAACCGAGCAGCTTTGCAAGCAGCTCTTCCTTTGAGGGCATCGTGGCAAGTGCTGTTACGCCTTTTTTATCGACGTATGCGTTATCAACGAACGCGCTCTTCAACGTGATTTTCTTGTCGTAGTCCTTTGCGGCCGCAACCATGATCTTTGCGCCGGACGTCTCGTCCTTGCTGAACGCAATCGCGGTGGGACCGTTGAGGTCGGAGTCGAAATCGGTGTAGCCCAATTCGTTGAATGCTTTTCTTACAAGCGTATTTTTATATACCTTGTATTCGCAGCCGGCTTCCCTGCACTTGTTGCGCAGCTCGGAAACCTCGGCAACCGAAAGCCCCACGTAGTCTACAAAAACTACGGCTTTGGAAGCCTTGATTTTTTCCGTTATCTCTTCGACGACCGCTTTTTTTGCTTCAAAATTAGCCGACATATTACCTCCTTAAAAGAGTATTGAGCGCAAATTGTATTTGCGGCTTCAAATAAAATTCCCCGCCGCCGAGAGGCAACGGGGAAAACAAGGATTTTATATCCCTTTAAAGCTTTTCCGTTTTGACCTCCGCGGGATATTGAGCTTTTGGGCACCCGCCTTCTTCGGCTTGGAAATTTAATTTTCGTTGTTATTATATCCGCGCGGCTGCATTCTGTCAACCGTTTTTGGGCGGATATTTTATTTTAGCCCTTGTTGTAGGCGATTTTTACGCCGGGACCCATCGTTGAGGATATTGTAACGCTCTTGATATACTGTCCCTTTGCAGCGGCGGGCTTTGCCTTTACTATGGCGTCCATAAGGGCGTTGAGGTTTTCAATAATCTTTTCCGCGCCGAAGGACTTTTTGCCGATGGGCACGTGGATTATTGCGGTTTTATCGAGACGGTATTCAACTTTACCGGCTTTAACTTCCTTAACAGCCTTTGCAACGTCCATGGTAACGGTGCCGCTCTTGGGGTTGGGCATCAAGCCCTTGGGTCCGAGGATACGACCTATTCTGCCGACCATACCCATCATATCGGGAGTGGTGATCATTACGTCGAAATCGAACCAGTTCTGGGACTGTATGCGCTGAATTGTCTCCTCCGCGCCAACGTAGTCTGCGCCGGCAGCCTGCGCCGCGTCAGCCTTGTCGCCCTTTGCTATTACGAGCACGCGGACGGTTTTACCTGTACCGTTGGGGAGTACGAGCACGCCGCGGACCTGCTGGTCTGCCTGTCTGGGGTCAACGCCCAAACGAACGTGCAGTTCTATGGTTTCGTCGAACTTTGCCTTTGCCGTTTCAAGGGCGATTCTGGTTGCCTCGGCTATGTCGTAGGACTTGGAGCGGTCGTATGATTTAACGCTTTCGGCATATTTTTTGGACATCTTCATAGCGTATACCTCCTTACTCCTCCACCGTTACGCCCATGGAGCGCGCGGTGCCCTTTACCATGCTCTTGGCAGCCTCTAAATCGTGGCAGTTCAAGTCGGGTAACTTAGTTTTTGCTATTTCCTCAACCTGAGCCTTTGTGAGCTTGCCCACTTTGTCGCGGTTGGGACGGGCGGAAGCCGTTTCAAGCCCCAAAGCCTTTTTGATAAGTACGGGCGTAGGGGGCGTTTTGAGAACGAAAGTAAAGCTTCTGTCCTGATAAATGGTTACTACGCAGGGAATTATAAGCCCTGCCTGTGCGGCGGTTTTTGCGTTGAACTCCTTGGTGAAGCCGGGGATATTGATACCGTGGGGACCCAGCGTAGAACCTACGGGGGGTGCGGGGGTAGCTTTACCGGCAGGGAGCTGCAGCTTTACAACCGCAGTAATCTTTTTTGCCATAAAAAATTTCCTCCTTGTGGTTAAAACGAATATATCATAAAAGATTTAATATATTCTCCCACATATATATTCACAAAAAATTCAGTCGCCCGAATTTTTCAGTGATTTTAATTTCTTTTTGTTATTCTAAGGCGTTTGCCGTCTGTTGCGCAGCAACTTTTTGACAATCCCCTCAGTCTGCTTCGCAGCCAGCTTTCTCACACGGCGCAAGGGAAACGCCGTGTTCGGGCACCGTGCGCGCCTTGCACTATGCGCGCACTCTTCTCGCTTCGGCACGCACAGCGCACTGTGCTGTGCTATGAAACGCCTCGCTCGTCCTTACTACGGGGAGCCAGGGGTGGGGTAGGTTCGCAGCCGGCTTTCTCACACGGCGTGAGGGAAACGCCGTGTTCGGGCACCGTGCGCGCCCTGCACTATGCGCACTCTTCTCGCTTCGGCACGCACAGCGCATTGTGCTGTGCTATGAAACGCCTCGCTCGTCCTTACTACGGGGAGCCAAGGGGCACGAAGTTACAAGCGGTCACAAACTAACAAAACAAGAAGCGGGCGCCCGCAACGGCGCGGGATTTTTGTGAGCTCCTTATAATTTCTTGATTTGGATATACTCCACTTCCACGTCGGTATTCCTGCCGAACATCTGAATGTTTACCTTTGCTTTCTGCGCGGCGTCGTTAAGCTCGGTTATAGTGCCCTCGAAGCCCTCCAAAGGACCGGAATCCACGGCAACCTTGTCGCCAACGGCAAAATCGGCGTTTACCACCACTTCTTCAAGGCGCATTTTGCGTATTTCCGATTCTTTCATGGGAATCGGACGCCCCTGCGGACCTACAAAGCCCGTTACGCCCCTCGTGTTGGTAACCAGATACCACAGCTGGTTGGAATAAATCATCTTTATAAATACGTAGCAGGGCAGAAGCTTGCGCTCCACGAGCTTGCGCTTGCCGTTCTTTTCCTCGATGGTCTGTTCCATCGGGATTTTAACGTCGAATATCATATCCTGCAAGTTGTTGTTCTCTATGAGGCGGAAAAGGCTGTCCTTTACCATGGACTCATAGCCCGAATAGGTATGCAGAATGTACCAGCAGGGATTTTCGGGATCGGCTACCATAGTTGCCATAGCTCAACCTCCTTACTGACCTATATTTGTTACTAAATTCAAAAGCTCCTGCAAGCCGTAATTTATACCCGTGATAACCACGGTGAACACAACTACGACAACCAAAACCACGCACGTTGCCCTTACAACTTTGGGGAATGTGGGCCACGTCACTCTTTTGAGTTCGGAGAAGGTCTCTTTCAGTTTTCTGCCGGCGCGGACGAATATGTTGGGTTTTTTTACGCTGGTATCCTTTTGGTTATTAGCCATATTATAAACCTCTGATTACTTGCTTTCCTTGTGCTCGGTGTGCTTTTTGCAGAACGGGCAATATTTGGACATTGTAAGCCTGTCGGGATCGTTACGCTTATTCTTGTAGCTGTCGTAATTGCGATGCTTGCAAACGGTGCACTCTAATGTAATTTTTGTTCTTACTTGCGCTTTGGTTGCCATTTTGGAAAACTCCGTACAAAAAAATTACACCCCTCTTTGCGGTGTATAGGAAGTTTACCATACGCAAAGGGGGGTTGTCAACTCTTTTTTATGATTTTTGAAATTTTTTATTTTAAATAAAACGCCGCGGCGCGCCCTCTCCTCTTGGCTCCCCCACTTGTGGGGGAGCTGTCTGCGCAGCAGACTGAGGGGGCACGCGTAACGCTTGAGCTTAGCATCTTAATTACGTTGCAACTTGACAATTGATAGCGCAAATCAAACGGGGATTGACAATCCCTTCAGTCACCTTTGGTGACAGCTCCCCTTACCAAGGGGAGCCAAGGAGTGAGTGTGTGGTGACAGCTTTCTCACGCGGCGCAGCAGACTGAGGGGGCAAGCGTAATGCTTGAGCTTAGCATCTTAATTACGTTACAACTTGACAATTGATAGCGCAAATCAAACTGGGATTGACAATCCCCTCAGTCACCTTTGGTGACAGCTCCCCTTGGTAAGGGGAGCCAAGGAGTGAGTGTGTGGTGACAGCTTTCTCACACGGCGCAGCAGACTGAGGGGGGCAAGACCACTGCCAGAATTATAAGCACAGAAAGCAGCAGCACAACAACCGCGGTCAAAACCTTATGCGTATGTACACGGTATATTCTTCTGTCCCATTCATCTCTGTAATTGTAACCATCTTGGCACATTGCTTTGTCAAGTTTGTATTCTTTAAGCTTGGCTTTATAGGCAGACATATTAGCTAAATAATGATTATATTGATTATTGCGTAAAACATAATCTTGCTGCTCTGTAATAAACTTTTGACCGTATTCATTAAGTTGCGGTTTTTTACCGGGATTCTTGGTGCCATATACTAATAAATAATATTTTTTTGTTTTAATTAATGAGATAACCCCAATAAGAATTAACAGAAATGAAAGCCCCAACACAATACTGTTTAGACGAATCAACCATTCGTACATAGCATCATCCGTATGTGAAATACAAGAATAAACTGCAATTATAGACAATAATGTAAATAAAACAGATACAGCTAAACAAATCGTCGTTCTTTTATTGTGGCATATGCTGATATTGATTATCTTTTCACTGTTACGGAAAGATGAAATCAAATATGCCAATAAATATATAAAAACGCCTACCGCAATAGCTTCGATTCCTCCGTATCCCAAAATTATTCTCAAGTTAAATAATTTATGATCAATACTCCAAGAAATAGGGAAAATACAAAACCCTATTAATGTAGTTGTAATCAATATTAAAAAAACATTTAAAACAGCTAAGGCTTTACGGCGTGCATAAAATCTTCTTATAGGTCCATAATCACGCTTTGAAAGGGGAATCTGTGGAGGTGGAGCTACCGCTTTCGGCTTGGAGGGTTCAACGATTCCTACAGGCAATGTTATCGGCTTTCTTTCGGGAAGCTCGTCAAACTGCGGAAAGTTTTTTAAAATGATAAACCTGTCCGAGGCGGCACAGACAATGGTAAAAATAAAGGCGACGCAGGCTAAAACAAGCAAAAGTATTACGCCCACACCCGAAGTTATAAGCCCTGTTCCCTCGTCCGTTGCGGAAATTATTCCCATTGCCGCCGCGCTTATTGCAATATAAGCTATATATATTGCGCCGCATAACATTTCAACTATCGTTTTAACTCTCACGCGGTAGATTTTAATTGCGGTAACGGCGCTGTTGTTGAGCTGTTTAACTCTGCAGAACGCTATTAAAACGCCCGTCAAAACAACCGATAAAACGGCGAACAGAAGCGCGGCAACGGCGCAGCCTTTAAGTGGTACGTCCTCAATGTTGCCGGCATACGCCCCGAACAGACTGCCCAAATTTTCAGAAGGGATTTTTTCGCCCATAATTTCATAGGACGGCGTTACCACCGCAGGCAAAGCCATTGCCACGAACACTAATATAGTGAACACGGCAGATATCCACGCGGGCAAAATATTCAATATATTGTGCGCATTTTTAAATGCCGACTCGGTTTTTTTTGAAATTTGCCGCGGTTGGCGAACAGTTTTTTGGGGCGGAGTCTGCGCGGCGGAGGCTCCCGAAAAGGAATATCCGCATTCCTTGCAGAACTTTGCGCCGTTTTCACGCAGAGCGCCGCACTTGGGACACGCCTGCCCTTCTGCCCTCTGACCGCACTCGGGACAAAAGTTTCCCTCGAACTCGGTGCCGCATTTTGTACACTTATTCATTGATTTCCTCCGCAATTAACGAAATAACGACAATATTATAACGAATATCCGATAAATTGTCAACGGAATACCGCTAAGTTTTTAACGGCGTTTTGATTATAATATAACTATGGATATAATAGAAAAAATCAAGCATTTGCGGGACGAGCGGGGCTGGAGCACAAACCAGCTTGCTTTGGAAGCCGAGCTTACGCAGTCGACCGTTTCAACGCTTTTGACAAAGCCGAACGCTCTTCCGAGCCTTGACACGCTTATGCGGCTTTGCGGGGCGTTTGGCATATCGCTTGCCCAATTCTTTGCCGAGGACGAAGATTGCGAGCTGGTGAGCACGCAGGAAAAGGCGTTGATTGAGCAGTTCCGCAAACTTTCCGATAAAAAGAAAAGAGCTATAATCAATTTGATTGAAGATTGACCATTACCACTTTAAAAATTAAGCCGCCCGCGCAAAAATTTGCGCGGGCGGCAAGCGTTTCGCTTGAGCTTAGTATCTTAATTACGTTGCAACTTGACAATTGATGGTGCAAATCAAACGGGGATTGTTTTTAATGGTTACGCCCCCTCAGTCATTAAAATGACAGCTCCCCCACACCGTGGGGGAGCCAAGTGGGTGGTGCGAGGCTACCAGCTGCCATTGTCGCCAAGTTTGGGGTGTGTTACAACCAGCCCCTATTTTACTAAGGGGTGAAGTACGGACAGACAGCCCCTTATTGCCAAGGATTTGGGCGTGTTGCAGCCAAGGGCGCTCTCCCCTCCCCTGTCATTCTGAGGCGGTAGCCGAAGAATCTGTTGCAAAGCAACAAAAAAGGCTGCCACATAGGGCAGCCGAGGGGTGGGCGGGACAGTAGCGCAAGCGGAATGTATGGATAACGCCCGCAGAGGACGTAACGCCCGTTCCGCCCAAAAAATATGATTTTTTAAGGCTCGTAGATATATTGCTCCGCGGTGAACGAAGCGGTTTTTACCTCGCTGCCGAGATAGTTATAGGACGATAAAAAGCCTATCTGGCGCGTGAGAACGTCTTTATATTCCACGGTCACCTCGTCCCCCGCCCGCACGGCGGATATGGTTTTGTTTGCCTCCTGCGTCAAGGCATAGGAGCTGCCGGAGCTGACCGAAAGGTCGTGCCGCGTTCCGTTTACGGTGATTGCCGTTACGGCTTTGACCCCGTTCGACCAGGCGGAGTACAGCGGGCTGCCCGTGCTGCTTGCCGCAGCCACAAGGCAGACTGCGCGCCCCGAAAGGCTTGCGTCGGTATACAGGGTAGAGGTTGAAAAGGTAACGTCCAGCCTTGCGTCGCCCTCAACGTAGCCGTATTTTGTGACGGCGCCGCCCTGTTCCTCGTGCGTGTTTATGAGGGACGTAGCCGCGTATTTTGCGTCGTTGGCGGGAATGGCGAAGTTCAAGCCCTCCACCTGCATATCGTTATATGTGTCGTAGCCCGAATTTATTATTCCCACGAGTGCGCCGCTTATATCGAACAGGCCGCCGCCGGAATTGCCGCCGTTGATAAGCGCGTCCGTCTGCATCAAGGTCATAGTGCCTATTCCGCCCACGTTTACGTCCCGCTTGGTGGCGGAAACAATGCCGTGGGTAACGGTTCCGCCCAATATGCCGAGGGGATTGCCTATTGCGTAGACCTCGGTTCCCACTTTGACCTTGTCGCTATCGGAAATAAACGAGGCGGTTTTGAGCGTTACGCCCGCGGGCACGGTTATGGAAAGTACGGCTATGTCGCGCTTTTGGGAGCCGCCCACAAGCAAAGCGCTGTATGCGGAGGTAGTCTCCGCGCCGTCGTCCGCAATAGTGAGCACGTCCACCGTAAACGAGCTGCCGCCGTCTATAACGTGGTGGTTTGTTACTATAAAATACTCGCTGCCCCCGCCCGTTCCGTCGGCTGTGCCTATTATTACGCCGCTGCCCGCGCTTACCGCCGTTTCGGAACTGCTGGTAACGTCCACAACGGTAGGGCGTATTTTTTCGAGGACCTCTGCGGAGGATAGCTCTGCCCCGCCCGAAGTTTCGGTTAAAGTTACGCTATATTCCCGTGCTTCGCCGTCCGCCGCAGCGGAACAGCCCGCAAGAGAAAACGCAAAAACCGCCGCCGCAGCGGAGGCTATAAGCTTTATCAATGCCGATTTTTTCATGTTATTCACCCTATATTATATATTAGGCGCAAATTGTGAAGATATTAAGACTGTGCCGTGAAAATTTATGTATGCGGCGGCGCAGTCTGCGCCGCCGCATGAATTATCCGAATGGTAAAATTTTGGTCGTATATATTGTTTGTTATTCTGCGCAAACCTGCGGCTCACAAGCCTTTACGTGCTCTGCCGCACGAAAATTGTTTGCAATTAGTTTATATTGTTGCCCACGGTAAAAGCGTATTGCTCCCTATCCTCCGGAAACAGGGGCCCCGTGATTATGGGAAGGTTGAGGGGCGCAATGTAGGCGTTTGCGGTGAGATTGGTTACCGCCGAACGGAGATAGGGATATATGTTCTTTGTTGCCTCTATAACAAAGCTTCTCTCCTCAGCGTCGTTTTTAACGTCGGTCACCTCGAATACTCCCACTATTGTAACGTTAATGTCAAAGGGCTTTGGCTCCTCGGGCGTGCTCTCGATTTTTATGGAGAGCGCAACAAAGTTGAGCTTATCGTTATTGTTCACCTTTCTCACCTGACGGGAGAACTGAGGCTTTATGTCAAGTTTGTCCTCGGGGTTGAGGCGCACCCTGTTCATTTTGAACGAGAGTTCCTCGGCTGTTACGCCTTTAAAATCGATTTTCATATCAAATCTCCTGAATTTTCAAATTATAGTTTGATTATAGCCTTTTTGGCAAAAAAAGTCAATCATACGCCTACTTTTGCGCGGCTTTTTTAAAAAAAGTAATTGATATTTGCGTAGCGATATATTATAATATATAGGATATTGGGGCGGAATGATTTGAGCGATAAATTCAACGGTTAAAGATATGTCTAAAAAAACCCTGTACTTCGACTCCTTTTGCGGCTACTATATCTCCGCGGTGACGGAGAACGATAAAATAATAGAATTCAACTTTGAAAAACGCAACACAGACGTTGCCATCGGCAACGTTTACAAGGGACGCGTGGAGAGCGTGCTGCCCGGAATGCAGGCGGCTTTTGTAAACTGCGGCTTAAAGAAAAACTGCTATCTTTCGGCGGGGGAATTTTTCCCCGACAAGGAAAAGTATTTTGCGGAGGATATCCCCGCGTGCGCCATACCCGAGCTGCACGTGGGCGACGAACTTTTGGTGCAGGTTGTAAAGCTCCCCGCGGGCACCAAGGGCGCAAAGGTCTCCGCCCGCCTTTCGATTGTAGGCAAGAGCCTTATATATATGCCCGGCACGCCCGCGATAGGCGTTTCCGGCAAAATTACAGACCCAGAACTGCGGAAAAACTTAACATATACCGCGCAAAAGCTTGTTCCCGAGGGCGACGGGCTGGTTGTTAGAACGGCTGCCCCCTACGCAAAGCGCAGGCAGCTTGAGGAGGAGTTGAGCTACCTCACAAATATGTACAAGGAGATCTCCTCCGCCTTTCCGTGCGCCGCCGTAGGCGCCCTTCTGTATGCGGATTTTGCGCTGCCAATACGCGTTTTACGCGACACGCTGTCAGCCGATATAAACAGCATAGTCGTTGGCTCGGCGCAGCTTGCAAAGCTGGTGGAAAATATAGTAAGGCTATATCCCCCGCAGAGCCAAAGGCAGGTTATTTTGCACGACACGGGCAGGGATATGATGGACGAGCTGGGGCTTTCGGCGCAGTTTTTGGAGATAACCTCCCCCCGCGTTCCGTTAGATAACGGCGGCGACATAGTTATAGAGCGCACCGAGGCGCTCACCGTAATAGACGTGAACACGGGGCGGTTTACGGGCGACGACAATCTGGAACAGACGGTATACTACACCAATATCCTCGCCGCGCGCGAAATTGCAAGGCAGGTGCGCCTTAGAAATATCGGCGGGATAGTTGTAGTGGATTTTATTGATATGCAGTGCGAAGCGCACAAAAAAGCCGTTTCGGAGGAGCTTGAAAGGGCGCTTAAAGACGACAGGGCAAAGTGCCGCGTGGCGCCGATGTCCGAGTTCGGGCTTGTGGAGTTCACAAGAAAGCGCATAGGGCTTTCCGCACTTTCCAAAATCACGAGACCGTGCAAGCGCTGCGGAGGCTCGGGAAAGACCCTTACGCCCGAATTTATAATTGTAGGTCTGCGCGCAAAGCTTTTGAATATGTACGCTGCGGGCGCGGGGGACATAAGAATAGATATGAACAACGAGGTCTGCGCTCGGCTTATGGATTGGGACGAGATGCGCGCGGATTTAAGACAGCACGCGGGCGGCGCAAAAATTTACGCGGTGCCGCACAGAACCTACGGCGAAGAAAAAACGGTTGTAAAAGAGGCGCCTTTCAACGTGCCCTACGACGCCGTTGAAGTTTAAAAACTCAACATATCTTTGGTTTTTTGAGGCGGGGAGGGCGAAGAGCGCCCTCCCCGCCTCTCATATTTTTTAGCAAAATTGTCCGCGGAAATTATAGACAAAACGGATACAATATGTTAAAATACGGTTATGAACGGTATTGCCTATGCGGGCGATGCGCCAAGCTATTCCGCGCCGCACGCAGATAAAAATTTTTCCGTAATAGTGGCTAAGGAACGGTGTGTTTTAAGCCACCCCAACGGCAAAACGGAGTTCGGCACGGGCGAAGTTGCGGTTGTTCCGCCGCTTGTGAGCTTTGCGCTTGCGGGCAGGGCTACGCTGATATGCCTTGAACAAGCCATTTTGCCCTTTAAGGAAATCAGAATAATCCGCGATGACGGCGAACGCGGCATTGCATACGCCGCAAAACAGGCGGAAACATACTTCGGGCTGGGCGACCCCACGCGCGGCGGGGTTTTGCCGGCTTTGGGCGGACTTGTAGCGGCGTATTTGGTTGCGTTTGCGGGCGATAAAAAGCTTTCGCCCGTGGTTGCAGCCGTGCGCGGGGAAATAAAAAAGAATATTTCCGACTCCACCTTTTCCCTGGAGGACAGCATAAAGCTTTTGCCGCTGAACTACGACTACGTGCGCAAGCTTTTTAAAAAAGAGATGGGCGTCACCCCGCACGAGTATCTTGTGGATTGCAGGATGGGGCTTGCAAGAGAGTTGATTACAAGCGGCGTAGGGAACCGTTACAGCAACTATTCCGTGGGGCAGATTGCCGAAGCCTGCGGCTTTGCAGAACCGCTGTACTTTTCCCGCGTGTTCAAAAAATACTTCGGTATGTCCCCCTCCGAGGCGAGCCGTGCCTGGACCGTGTCGGAAGCTATCAAAAAATAATTTTTTAAAATATATATTTATACTTAAGAGGATATTAAAATGGCAAATTATATTGTTTACTACAACCCGCTTGCCGGCAACGGAGAAGTAAACGCCGTAAAAGAGCGCGTTACGGCTTTGCTTGAGGGGAACGACCTCACATTCGAGAGCCTTACCCAACTCGGCGACAAGCTCCCCGAAAGCGTTGCGGCGCTGGACCCCGGAACAAAGATTTTGATTGCCGGCGGCGACGGCACGGTGAACAGGTTTGTGAACGCCGTGGACTGCGACAGCATAACCAACGAAATATATCTCTATGCGGCGGGCAACGGTAACGACTTTTTTAACGATTTAAAGGCGCACGCAAAGGAGTTTTTCCCGCTGAAACAGGACTTTGACGCGGAAGGCATAACCGAAAAATCAACCCTGTTCCAGATAAACGACTTTATTAAAAACCTGCCCGTAGTCACCGTGAACGGCAAGGACTATAAATTTATCAACGGCATCGGCTACGGCATAGACGGATATTGCTGCGAAGTGGGCGACAAGCTTAAAGCCGAAGGCAAAAAGGTGAACTACACCGGCATAGCCATAAAGGGACTTTTGTTCCACTTTAAGCCCAAAAATGCAAAAGTTGTTGTGGACGGCAAGGAATATTCCTTTAAAAAGGTGTGGATAGCCCCCGCAATGAACGGTTGCTACTACGGCGGCGGAATGATCCCCACCCCCGCGCAGAACAGAAAAACGGGCAATAATCTCAGCCTGTGCGTTATGTACGGCAAGGGCAAGATCGGAACGCTTATGCTCTTCCCCAAAATTTTCAAGGGCGAGCACGTAAAAAACCAAAAAGCGGTAAAAATTTTGGAGGGCAGGGAAATAACCGTTAAATTCGACGCGCCCTGCGCCCTTCAGATAGACGGCGAAACTATTTTGAACGTTTCGGAGTACACCGCGCGCATATAATATTATAGCTGAACTACTGCGGGCTTCCCTGTCCGCGGCAGCGGGGAGGTGATTTTACGGCAGAAGAAATTTTGAACCTGCTCTCCCAACAGAATTACGGCGGCGCCGCCGAGCTTTTGGAAAAGGAAGAGCCGGAAACCGTAGCCGAAATCCTTGGCGGACTTTCGGAAGAATATTTGATTCCGCTGTGCCATTCGCTCGACAGGGGGCTTTTGGCAGATGTTTTGGTGCTGCTCGGCACGGAAAAGCAACAAAAAATAGTTGAGGAGCTGCGCGACGACGAACTGCAAGAGGTAATGGACGACGTCTCGGTGGAGGACACCGTGGACATAATAGAGGACCTGCCCGAGGACGTTGCCCGCAGAATAGCCGAGGAAGAGGAAATTTTACAGCTCCTGCAAGAGAAGAACTTTTCCGTTTTGAAACCGCTGCTTGCGGAGATGAACGAGATAGACCTTGCAGGCATTTTCGAGCACGTAAAAGAGGAAGATTTGCCCGTGCTGTTCCGCATACTGCCAAAGGATTTGGCGGCGGATATGTTTGTTGAGATTGACCGCGACACTCAGGAAGCCCTTTTAAAAAAGCTGACCGACAGAGAAATAAAGGACGTCATGGACGAACTGTTCCTGGACGACACCGTGGACCTTGTGGAGGAAATGCCGGCAAACGTTGTGAAGAGGCTGCTTGCGCAGAGCGACAGCGAAACGCGGGAATACATCAACGAGCTTTTAAAATATCCCAAAAACAGCGCGGGAAGCATAATGACCATAGAGTTTGTGGAGTTCAGACCGCAGATGACCGTGGAAGAAGCGCTTGACCGCGTGCGCGAAACTGCCATAGACAAGGAGACAATATACACCTGCTACGTAACCGACGACCGCAGACAGCTCATCGGCTTGGTTACGGCAAAGGACCTGTTGATTGCCCAAAAGGACGCGCTTATCTCCGATATAATGGAGGATAACGTTATATATGTTCAGACCCTCGACGACAGGGAGGACGTAGCGCGCACAATCTCCGACTACGGCTTTTTGGCTATACCCGTAACCGACAACGAAAGGCGGCTTGTAGGCATTGTCACCGTAGACGACGCTTTGGACGTTCTGAAAGAAGAGAACACCGAGGACTTTGAAAGAATGGCGGCTATTATGCCCGCCAACAAGCCCTACCTTAAAACGGGCGTGTTTTCCATTTGGAAGAGCCGCATACCGTGGCTTTTGATACTGATGGTGAGCGCCACTTTTACTGGGCTGATAATAAATATATTCGAAGGCAAGTTGAACGCAATAAGCCCCGTGCTGTTCGCGTGCGTGCCAATGCTTATGGATACGGGCGGCAATTCAGGCTCGCAGGTCTCAGTTACGGTAATCCGCGCGCTGGCGCTCGGCGAACTGACCATTAAGGACACGGGCAAAGTGCTCTGGAAAGAGATACGCGCGGCGCTTTTGTTGAGCGTTACGCTTGCGGCTGCCTGCTTTGCAAAGCTGATGCTGATTGACAATTTGTTGTTCGGATACAAGGGGTACACCCCCGCGCTTTGCGCCATAGTGTCGCTTGCGCTGTGCTGCACCGTTATAATAGCAAAACTCGTAGGCGCAATACTCCCCCTGCTGGTAAAGGCGTGCAAGCTGGACCCCGCAGCGGTTGCAAGCCCCTTTATAACCACTATCGTGGACGCCCTGTCGCTTATAATATTCTGCTTTTTGTCGGTTGCGATTTTGGGATAAAGCGCATACGGTTATCAAAATCAAATACATGTGTTAAAGCCACGGGCGGCGGGAGCAAAGCTCCCACCGCCCGTGGCTTTAACTATCCGCCGAGTGTTATAACGCCGTTTAAAACGCCTTCAAAAATGCTTTTGCTCCACCCGTTAAAGAGCGCGAACGCCGTAGGCAGTTCGTTAAAACCGCTGTAAATTATATCCTTTAAGCCATAAAGCTCGTCGGCAACAGCCGAATATACTATACTCCCCGCGCATAGTGCCCGCCAACAGCAAAAACATTGCCCACGATACGATTTCAAACATGAATTAAGCGCGGAGCCTTGCGGCTCCGCGCGCTTTTTGTTAAAATTTATCCAAATTGCCGATATGTATTGAGTTTTAAAGCTGCTTGAGCTCGGTGTATGCCATTACAAACGGCCCCGTGCCCTTGGCGTCGTTTTCAACCACAGGCTCGGAAATATAGTACTCGAACGTGCCGTCGCGGCGGCGGTTGCTCTCGGGTCCAAGCCCTGCCATAAGGCAAATACCGCCCAGATTGAGCTTGCCCTCCGAAACGGTGAGATATCTGTTGCATATTCCGTCGAACACCTCCTTGCCGAGACGGGCAAACCTTTTATCTACATAACCGAGGCGGGCGCCCTTCATCATCGCATAGGATATCATTGCGCTGCCCGAAGTTTCAAGATAGTTGCCCTCTCTTCCCATCTGGTCGATAACCTGATAGAACATATGACCTGCGGGGTCGATATAGCTTTCCAGCCCCTCCAGCGTTTCGCGGAAAATCTTTATCAGCTGCGACTTTTCGGCTATGGCTTTGTCGTCAAAATAGCTTATTGCGTCAACAAGCGCAACGGTGTACCAGCCCTCGGAACGGAGCCAAAAGGATTTGGAAAGACCCGTCTTTTCGTCCGCCCAGAACGCCGTTTTGGACCAGTCCCAGCCGTGATAATAGAGCTTTTTCTCCTTGTCGAACATATTGTCGTACACCGATTGGAACTGGCTTACTATGTCCGCATAGTTCTTTCCGCCGTTAAATTCGCTCTCGTAGCGGGTGTAAAAGACCTGAGCCATATAGAGCCCGTCCAGCCAAACCTGGTTGGGGTATATCTTCTTGTGCCAGAAGTTGCCCGTGCCCGTGCGGGGCTGCCCGAGCACCTGACTGTGCAGAAGCTCTATCGCCTTTTTATACTTTTCCTTGCCCGTCTCGCGGTATAAATCAAAGAGCACCCTGCCCTCGTTGAGATTGTCTACGTTGTACGTCTCCAAATCGTAGCCGCGTATGGAACCGTCCTCGTAAACATAGTAATCCACAAATTCGTCTATAAATTCAAGGTACTTTTTAAGCCCGGTCTGCTTGTAGATTGTGTAGAGAGAGGTCATCATACACCCGTCTATATAGTTCCAGGCGGGCTTTTTGCCGTGCTTTATATTTTCTATGTTCCAGATGGGCTTGTCGGGCGTGGTGTCCTCGATGAGCCTGTCGATATATTTGTCTATAACGGAATAATCCATAAATTGATACCTATTCTTCGATTATATTTGCGCAATTTTTCCTTATAATCTTCTCGCCGACAACGCCGTCGAAAGTCACGTTTTTAAGCACGAGCGTTTCAACGTTGTCAACGTAGATGCCCTCCTTGCAGTATTCGCGGACAAACTCCAACATTGCGGGATGACCGCCTACCGCGTCGGGCTTATAGGAGAACGAAACGTTTTGTATGGTTATTTCCTTTATGGGCTGCTCCACAAGTCCGTCAAAGTATGCGGCGCAGTGGTCCACGTCCGTGCACTCTATGTCGCGGAAAGTAAACTTGCCGAGATAGGGAGTTCCGTCGTCAACGGGTATGGACGGATCGCGCGACCAAACCGCTTCGGTATGCCCGTCGGGATCGCAGAAATAATACATATTGATTACAAAAGGAGTCAATACCCCGTGCATCTTTATGTTTTCAAACAGAACGCCGTCAATAACGCCGTACTTGCCCCTGCCGCGGCGGGTTTTGATTCTCAGACCGCGGTCGGTATTTTCAAAGATACACCTGTTCACGGTGAGGTTTTTAACTCCCCCGCTCATTTCGCTGCCCAAAACTATCGCCCCGTGGCCGTTGCGGAACAAATCGTTGCGAAGCGTGTGGTTGCTTGCGGGAGTTTTATATTTCATTCCCATATAGCGTTTGCCGCTCTTTATGGCAACGCAGTCGTCACCCACGGAGAACACGCAGCCTATAATGTCAACCTTGTCGCAGCTTTCGGGGTCCAGCCCGTCGGTATTGGGGGAAATTTTGGGGTTGTTTATTCTTAAATCATAAAATCCGAGATTGTGCGAAAAGAAAGGATGCAGGTTCCACGCCGCAGAGTTCTGGCAGGTTACGCCGTGCATGGCAAAATTTTCGCATCTGTTCAAAAACATCAGCCTCGGGCGCGCCACTTTTCTGCCGCGCGCTTTTTGCCACCACGTTGAATTTTGGGCGTTTCCGTCTATGGTGCCCTCTCCAACGATGGCAAAGTCCTTTTGTTTATTAGCGGAAATGAAGGACTGATGGCTGTCGAAAGGTTCGCCCTCCCAGCTCGCCTTAACGTCGTCGGCGTCGTCGTCAAGAGTCGCCTTTATGAAGGGATAGTGCTCCTCGCAAGTGTCGCCGAGAAGGACCGCACCCTTTTTAAGCTCCAACGTAACGCCGCTTTTGAGCACTATGGGGCGCACGAAATAGGTGCCCTCCTCCACCAGCACTCTGCCGCCCTTGGGGCACGAGTCGATTGCCATCTGAACGTAGTAAGTGTCGTCGTATACGCCGTCGCCTCTGGCGCCGAGTTCTTTGACGTTTATCAGCGCCGTTTCGGCACAGGTTTTAAACTTCAGCTCGTCCGCACACGCGTCCGTCTTTACGCAGTATTCGGTGTCCGGTTGGAGATTGAACAGCGAAAATACATTTTCCCTGTGTTCTCCGCCAACCTGCACGCCGTTCAAATAAACTTTATAGCCGGCGGGGCTATAATAAGGGTTTTTGTTATCAAGTTCAAAGCATGCCGACACGCTCGATTTATAAATCAGCTTAAACATTTTCAACCACTTTCTTTTTATGTAATTTTTTTACGAGAAATACTATTAAATCTTTAATGCCGATTGCAGCCATATCCACCGCAAGCATAAACAGCGCGAATAAAAGAGGCTCAATTGCAAGAAATCCCGAAGTTTGGGTTGCGCCTATCATAATGTTTATCCCCGTGTATATCCAGCTCACGGCAAAAGTTACCAAAACGTAATACAGAATGTTTGCAAAAAACGTCCAGAACGCCTTGAACGGGAACGGGAACATTACATACGGCTTGTATTCGCCGTCCACTTCCATATACCTGAAAATGGGATTTACAAATAATTCCGCCATGATTCCGGCAATAACGCCCGTCACAACCATTTTATCGAGATTGTCGGTTATGCTCATAAGTCCCATTAGTGAGAAATACGCAACCGCTCCGAAAAACCACCATTTTATAAACAGTGCTTTGAGCCATACGGGTATGCGGCTGAGAATGTCGCGCTTGTAGGGGTCAAATTGCTTTTGTTCGCCGTTGCGCTTAACATTATCGGGAGAATACACACCCGTACAGTCCGATATATTCATTGAGACGGGCGAAAAATCATCCAAATCTTCGCCTTTAAGAGCGGCTACAAGCTCATCGACCTTATCGACCTTGAGGTCGTAGTAATTTTCAATGATTTCGCTCTGAGTTTTTTTCTTCTTTTTCGACATTAAATTATTTTCCTTTTAAAAAAAATCGTCAAATACGAGCTTTGCCGATTTTTTTTATTTGATATTGAGTTTTTAAAATTAAACTTCCGCGCTGGTGTCGATTTCTTCTTTAAGTTCGTTACTTTCAACAACTTTGGAAGTATTGATTTTAAGTATAAGTTTCCTGTAGAGAGGAAGGGTTGCAAGCAACACGACCGACAATCCGACAAGTACTATATGCGTTAAAACTATGGGGAACGCACCGAGACCGGGTTCGATTTCCGCCATAGTATCCGGCGTTGCATTGTTATACGCCGCCATATGAACGGGGTAGCTCTTTATGTACCAAACCAAGTCGCAGGTAATCATAACCGCCATGAACACGAACGTAAGCGCAAGCATTATGTAGTTCATATGTTTGGCGCGCTTGGGGAATGTGTTCATAAACAGGAGCAACGTCAGAATAGATAACATCGTGTTGACGAAGATGCACAGACCCATACCGGGAATATCGTCGTATATGGTTGCTTGACCGCAATAAACTACGCCGAACATCCACACGATAGTGGATATGATAAGCGGGAAAAACGACAATCTTTGGGGCTTACGCTTGGTAGTGACCAAAAACTTACGCCATCTTTCCTTGAGGTTTGCACCGAGCCGTTTCCAGAACGTACCCTTAGAGCTTTCTTCGGCTGCCGCAACTTCTTCCACCGCTTCCGGAGTTGTATTTACAATTTCTTCAGCCATTGTCATTTCCTCCTTAAACTATCGTAACGCCGGGCAGTTCCCTGCCGGTCTCGTCGTGGGTGGGCAACTCAAAGAAATGAATTTTTTCGGGGTCAAAGCCGATATCGATTTCGTCGCCGTACTTATAACCGCACCATCTTGCAAACTTGCAGACAACGCTCTGCTTGCCGCCGAGTACGCCGTGAACCAAAGTATTCATACCGAGGTTCTCGTTGTTGTTGACAAACAGCTTAATTTTTCCGCCCAAAACGATATTTTCGGGACGAACGCCCAAAATTACTTCTTTGCCGTTATAGTCGGCAAGCTTTGCGATACGCTCCTGGGGAATGTCGTACTCGAAAAGGTCGCATACAAACTTGTTGCCGTTAACCGTGCCGTGGAACATATTCATGGGAGGAAGTCCTATGAACGTTGCAACGAACGTGTTTGCGGGATGTTCGTACAAATCAAGCGGTTTGCCTATCTGCTGAACGTACCCCATTGACATGCACACTATTCTGTCGGCAAGGGTCAAAGCCTCGGTCTGGTCGTGCGTAACGTAAATCATCGTTGCGCCCAAACGCTGATGCAAAAGTATCATTTCCCTTCTCATCGAACCGCGGAGTTTTGCGTCCAGGTTTGAAAGAGGTTCGTCAAAAAGGAAAACCTTGGGGTTACGGACAATCGCTCTGCCTATTGCAACTCTCTGCCTTTGACCGCCGGAAAGCTGCTTGGGCTTTTTGTTGAGCTGGTCTTTAAGGTTAAGAATTTCGGCAGCTGCCATAACCTTTCTGTGAATGACTTCCTTTTTCTCCTTTCTCAAGGTGAGCGAGAAAGCCATGTTTTCATAAATAGTCATATGACCGTACAGCGCGTAGTTCTGGAAAACCATCGCTATATCCCTGTCCTTGGGGGGCAGACGCGTACAGTCTTTTCCATCAATCAAAAGCGTGCCTTTTGTTATATCTTCAAGCCCGGCAACCATTCTGAGCGTTGTGGATTTACCGCAACCGGAGGGTCCTACCAAAACTATGAATTCCCCGTCCTCAATGTCGAGATTGAAGTCCCAAACGGCTTGAACGCCGCCGTCATAAATTTTATCAAGATGTTGTATATTTACGGAAGGCATTATTTAACCTCCTCTGCGGCGGGAGCCGCGCTTTCCTGTGCCGCTGCAAGCTCTTCTTCCTCAAGACCCTTGAGGGCAAGCTCTACGTTTACGCTGCCTTCCGCAATCTTCTTTTCAAAAGACTCGTGGCGTATGCAAACAAAGTACGAATACACCGCGGCGGCAACATAGAACAGAGTTGAAAGCACGAGATATACTATAAGTATTGTGCGTGCAGTAGGCTGGTCAAGAATGATACCAAAGTAGTCTTTGCCGGCTTGCACTTTGCTTAAAGTGATCCAAAATGCCTGATTGGTCCAAGCAATGTTGGGATATATAAATATGCGCGCAAATTCAATAGCGGCAAGTATTAAAAGCACAATGCAGTACCGCTTATTGTACATTTTAACGCCCTCGGCGCAAAGGAATGAGGCAAGCAATAATACCAGCGTATACAAAACCGAAACACCCATCAAAACGGTGTAGAAAGTGGAATTGTTAAATGCATACAAAAGCATTATATACAAGCACCCGAACGCCAATCCGCCATAGCAGAGCCACTGCCCGAGTTTGTTCTTTTTATAGCGCAATATGTCATCGCGAACAATTTTAAGATTTTCAGACGGCTTCTCCATTTACTGCCTCCTCTACCTTATTTTCTTCAAGCGGTGTTGCGGAACCCTGCGCAAGAAGAGCCTTTTCGCCTTTCATAAGCAGGAACTTCCAAACCGTATTGAGAACAAGCATAACAGCGTCCACTATTACCGCGGCATAAAGCACATAGCCGAGAATAAACATAACGTGAGAATCGGAATATTTTTCCCAACCAATAGGCATAGCCACATCGGGCACGCCCTGTGCAATCTGTTCCTTTGCCGCTGCAACGCCGTCATAAACGGACTTATATCTTTCAAAGTCCAAGGTACCGAACAAGGATTCGGTGCGGGCTACGCCCCAGAAACCTATCGCCGCCAAAACTATGCCGAATACGGCAAGCACGCCCACGGAGATATAGTTGGTTATGTAGTAGTTGCGGCGGCTGTTGGTTGCAAAGAAGAACTGCAACGCTGCCAAAACCACAAACACAACGCCGAGGATAACTATAAGATCGTTAAAGCCCATCTTCGTAGCCGTCCAGGTGCCTTCTGCATACTCCTTGCCTATAACAAAGGTAAAGAGCGCGTCGGCGCCTATGGGGTCCTTCCTGAGAGGAGCGCTGAACTGACCCGACCTTGCGGCAAACGCATAGCTGAGCGACCCGGTGCAGAAAGCAAATCCGTAAACAAGACTGAGAGCCGCCAAAATCAGCGTAACCAAAAACAGAATTTTTTGAAATTTAATTTGAATTTTCATTGTTTCCCCGTTTATCGCTTACTCTGCCGCCCGCCCGCAGGCGGGCGGCAAGTAACGTTATTTTGTTTTTTTACGCCCGAGAAAAGCGCTTACTGTAACTTATTTGTTTACGTAGTAGGTGTACAGCTCCTGCCAAGCCGCGTTTCTCAAAGTTTCATACTGAGGAGCTATGCTCTTGAGGTAGGTAACTATATTCGCGGGACTGCTTACGTCGCCCTTCGTACCTACGGAACTGAAGTCGCCGAAGCCTGCATTTGCACCGTAAGCCGCAACTTCAAGAATGAAGTAGTTGGTGATTTTGCTGCCCGTCTTGAAGAGCGCCGTGAAGTCTGCATAGGTGTTAATTGTATCTGATGAGGACGAGGGAAGGGTAACGCTGGGAGCGCAGGTGTACCAAGGATTATCGCCTATTGCCTGCTCAACCGTGCGGGTTGCGCCGTTACCTAAAGCCGCGCCGAAGATATCGAAGCCCTTTACCGCCATATCGTTGCAGAGCTGAACCATTGCCGAGTTATTCAATACGCCGTGGCTCTCTGCGCCGAGGAGCAGGTTCTGAACGTTGGTGTTGGACATTGCCGCGCCTTCATTTCTATAACCGTTTACGGGTGTGTTGGTTAAAACAAGTTGACGAACCGCACGGGTGTAGTAAGGGGTCATAACGCCGTTGTAAACGTAGCCGTTAGGATATTCGGTGTCAGCGCCGTCGGTACCGGTGCGATAGAGCTTGTTCTTGTAGCAAAGTGCATAGCCCTGATATTCGGGGGTCATGGTGTACTGCCTGCCGCCGTCGTGTGATTCTACAACGCCGAGAGCAGCCAAATCATCCATTGTCTTGTCGGAAATATCCGTTACGGTGCCGTTGATGTTGAGGGATGTAACGGGTTCGCCATACCACCAGCCGTTGTTGGTTGTGGTGTAGCCTGCCGTATCGTTGCCCGAGAGGTTATCTGTATCCGAACGGTCGCCGAACGTAGTTACCGTAAGACCGTCGGGGGAGTAGATATAGTCCATGAGGGCAAGAGCCGCGCCGAGCTTATCGGGATTGTTTGCAACAGTCGCAGGTATTACAAGACCGCCGGTCTTGAGCTTAAGAGCGCTTTCGGTAAATCTCATAACCGTGATGTCGCTTGCGCTGCGTTCTGCAAGGGGCTTATCGCTGGTTGTGAGGGCACCGTTGCTGGAATTATATGTGGATTTATCGGTGGTGAGCCACTTGGAAACGGGGGTAACCACGCAAGTCCAGTTGTAGCCATCTTGGGTTTCTATACCGTTTGCTATAGCTTTATCTGCACCGACTGTCTGGGTGTGAACAAAGTCGTTGGTGGAGAGACCCTGGAAGTGAGAGCCTGTACCGTCGTAACCGCTGTTTGCGGAAGCGCCGCCGAAAGTACCAACTTCATTATTCGCGTCGTCAGTATTAAAGGAAGGAACGAGGCCTTCGGTGTGGAATGCGCTGAACTTTGTGATAGCGTCCCACGTGCTTACGTTGAAGCGGGTTTCACGGAGGTTACCGGAGCTATCTATATAGTTCATTGACTCCATGCCGCGCACGCCGTAGAGCTCGCCGATCATAGCGGTGTTACGCGTGGTTCTGTTGGTGTAGCCCGTACGGGGAACATACAGCCAAGTGGAACCGCCGTTGTTGGTATCCGCACTGGTCTGTGCCTGGTGTTGGCCGAGGAGGTTGCCGCAGGTTACGAATACTCTGCCTATAGCGGCATAAGTATCAACGTCCCAGCAAGCATAAGAGGAATTGAACAGGTCGCTGAGCTTGGTTGTAACACCCTTAACGTTTGCGCCATAGAACTGGCTCCACTCGGTTGCGTTTTCACTGTCAGCCCACTTGTAGGCTACCTTTATATATTCGCGGAGAATGTTGAGGAGGTGTTCGCCCTTCAACTCACCGTTTTTAGCGTTGATTGCATAGTTCTGAAGTTCAACTATGTTGCCGCTGGTGCCGTTATAGGTTGAACCTGCAGCGTCGGATATTGCCTTGCCAAGACCCTTGGTTGCGTCCTTGGCGGCAGCCAAAGCTGCGGCGTAGTCAACCTTTACCCAAACGGTCTTTAAATTATCGGAGGGATCGGTGGTCTTTACCTTATAGTCGCCGGTCTGACCCATGTAGGACTCGATGCTTGCCTTGCTGCCGACGTAGGTCTCATTGTCCTTACGGTTGCCCAACTTAAGAGTCTTCTTTTGGTCAGCCTGAGCTTTGAAAGTGATGGTGCCGCCGTTCTTTGATGCAGCCTGCGAAAGATCGGCATAGTCAAGCAACTCGGAAACATAGTCCTTTCTGAACAGGTTGTATCTTTCGGCGTCGTTCATACCTGCATAGTAGGGCGAGTAGTAGATTGCGCCCGTTTCGGTATCGGACAGGGTGCCGAGTTCAGCCAACGCGTTGCTGTTGAGGAAGTGACGCAGGTTGGGCATGTTTTTCATGTATTTGGAAAGGTCCAGAAGGTTGCCCGCGTCGATAGCCGTCTGAATGGAGTTGAGGTCGGAAGCGCCTATGATATCATAGTTTTGAAGACCGAGCTGAGTATACATGTCGAGCTTTGCGTCCTTGCCTTCCCACTTATCCACTATTTGGATATTGAGAGCTTCCTGATAGTTCTGCCAGATGGGCTTTAGGGCGCCCTTTTGATAGGTTTTGCCGTCGGGGAGCTTTATCGATGTGCCTGCAGCCGATCCGTCGGGGTTAACCAGGGGCAATGTGGTTGTGTCGAACTTAATCTTTGTCGTTTCGCCGTCATAACCCAAAGCAACGTTCACGGTTGTGCCGGGCGCATATTCAAGAATCTCGATGACATCTTTTTCGTTGCCGGATCCTTGACCGCAGGCTGCCATGGAGCCTACCAGCGTTCCCGCCATTACGAAGGAAACCGCGGCAAACGCAATTTTCTTTGTTTTGTTCATTATTTTTCTCCTTATAATTATTTATAAATTTTTTGTTTTTTATTTTAACGGGCACAGCCCGCAAAAATCTTATTATTCCTTTACGCCGCCCATGTTTACGCCCTTTGCAAAGTATTTTTGGATGAAGGGATAAACAACCAGAATGGGGATTATGGAAAGAAGTACCATTGCATATGCAACAGAAGTTGCATTACCCATGACTCGATCCCAGTCCACGCCGTGAGGCGGTTTATTCTTTTCGAGCGTTTCCAAATCGAACTCGCCGCCCGTGAGGTTGGTATATATAGATATGAAGTCTCGTATATAAACCTGTACGGGCCAGTTGTACTTTTGACCTTGACCCATGATTCTGTACGACCAGAAGTAGCCGTTCCACCTACCTACGCCGAAGAACAATGCAACGGTTGCGATGGTAGCTTTGCTCATGGGGATATATACCTGCCACAGAATCTGGAACTCGGTTGCGCCGTCTATTCTTGCCGCTTCCTCAATCTCGGAGGGAACGCCCTCGAAAGCGTTTCTCAAAAGGATGAGGTTGGTTGCGTTGGCGCCCATTGCTATAACGACGAGCCATTTAAGGTCGATATCGTACATGCTGTTGCCGCTGCCGGTGATTCTGGCAAAAATTTCACCCGTTCTCTGGAAGTTGTTGAAGGAAGCAACTATACCTGCGGAGAACCACATGGTGAACACGAGGAAGAAGTTCCAGGCGTGCCTGCCCATGAGTCTGCGCTTGGAGAGCGCGTACGCCGCAAAGATTGTGAAGAACATGGACCACAACGTTCCAAGGAAGGTTACAAAGAAGGTGTTGGAATAGTAAATCCAGAACTGACTGCTTTGAACTATAATCGAGAAAGCGTTACCGGAGAAGCCGAGCCCGCCCGTTGCGGAAGTGGGCCACAGGGTAACGAGGTTTTTGTTTACCGCTATCGGGTCGGAGAAAGTTGCCACAAGCACGAATATCATAGGATAAACGCACATTAAGGCAAACAAAATCAAAAATACGTACGAAATTATCTTGAAGATAAGTTCGCTTACTTCCATTTTTCTTTTCATACGCGTTTCTCCTTAATACAACGATACGTTGGCAGCGCGCTTTGCAACTGCGTTTGCGCCTATTACCAAAATCATACCTATGAGGTTGTTGGTCATTTCCGCAGCCATACCGTAGGCAGCCGTGGTCTTGGATGTGTTTTCGCCCGATGACAACGCGTTCGCCAAGGTGGATACAACGGTAGCCGCCTCGTAGTTGCCCTGCTGGTCAAGCGCGGGGTTCAACAGATAGAGCTTTTCGTAGCCTACGGAGAGGAGCGAGCCTATCTTCATAATAAGCATTATAACGACGGTTGACAGAATGTTGGGGATAACGACATAGCGCATCTGCTGCATTTTGCCGGCGCCGTCTATCTGCGCAGCCTCGTACGAAGTGGGCGAGATGGAAATTACCGCAGCGAAGTAGACGATGGAGCCGTAGCCCGCAGCCTCCCATGCGTTTGAAATTTCATACAGAACCCTGAAGTAGGTTGCCGAATAGAACAGACCGCCTGCCGCCTCCGATCGGAACCTGTCCGAACCTATGATTGCCACCAGCACGCGCGATACTACGCCGAGTTCCTGACCCTGAGCTTCGTTGGAACCGCGGAACAACGCCAACAAAAGGGACGTTACAACAACGGTGGACAGGAATTTGGGAAGATATACGCAAACCTGCAGTATGGACCTGAGCACATTGGAGCGGATTTCGTTGAAGAAGAGCGCAAGTATGATGGGGAACGGGAAACCGAACAAAAGCCCGTAGAAAGACAATATGAACGTGTTTCTGAAAGCCATCCAGAACAAGTTGGTGTGATAATTGCCCTTGTAGACGCCGATACCGAAAATGTACTTGAAGTTTTCCAGACCCGCCCATGCACGGTCGAGCGCTTCAACTTCTTCGCCCTGTTTGAAAACGGCTACGAGTTCGTACAGGGGCATGTACTTCCAGAATATGTAGACGAAAATCATGGGAACAAGCATTATGTACAGACGCCAGTCTTTCAACAAATTGAACCCGGCGTTTTTCCATTTGAACTTTTCCGTTTCGTCACGTACGGCTTGCTCGGATGACATCTTATAGACGCCGCTCGCTTCATCGTACTCCAAAAAGTCGTCATACTTCAATAGTTTAAACATTAAAGTTGCCCTCCATTTGGAAAATTTTTCCTCCTTATAATTTATATACAAAAACCTTGCGGTATTTTGCTCGGACTAAAACATATCGTCGTGCTTTTTGAGTATCGAGAGAGTCTCTTCGTCCAAATCTATGGGTTCGTCGCCGAACGTGTCGCGCCGCGACTCCTCCTCCCGCTCCTTTTTGAGACGGAGAAGATAACTCTTTTGGTTTTCGAACAATCCGTCCAGCCTGCGGCAAACGAGAATGATGATTTCGCCCATTACGAGGGCGAGAAGCCCGCAATCGGAGAACCCGAAGGCAGTTTCAAGCTGGACCAAAAAACTCTTATAGAATATGGCGGACAGGCACGCACGCACAAGGTTCATTGCCGTCCAGCCCGCAAGCGTTACAAGAAAAGCCCAATACCAATGCTTGTAAAGCCTCTCTTCTTTTATCATGCGGATGAGAAGAAGTTCCACCGCTATGGCCGCGTTGCCTATTATCGTTATCAAGTACGATTGCCAGCCGCCGCCGCGGATTGCCGCGTATAAAACACCCTCGCACGCTGCAAGAATAACTCCCCACCATCCCCATCGAACGATCACGAGAGTTATTAACGGAAGCATTAAGTTCAAAGTGTAAAAAGCCGCGGAAGGAAACCAAAACTGCGCAAAGTAGCAAACCAGCTCGGCAATTATCGCAAGAACTATGAAAACACACAGGTCGCCTACGCGATATTGCTTAAAAGATATGAGATTTGAACCGTTTTTACGCATTTTTTGACAATTTAATCATTTTTTTGACCTTAAAAAGTCAATTTCACGCCTTTTTTTTAAATAAGTAACATTATATTAGCACACTGAGCCGCGGTTGTCAATAGATTTTTTTAAATAGATTTTTGTTAATTTTTTATTTAACGTTATTTTCAAAAATTAACTTTTCCCGCTTTTTTAACGTTGCATTGTGTATAATAATGTGTTATAATTGTCGAAGTTTGAAAACGGAGATGGCAATGGAACGTATTATTGTCGGTCCCGGGGACGATTTGCAAAATATTTTTGACAAAATCACGGGACCTGCGGAAATTTTTTTGAAGAACGGAATCTATAACCAAAAATTAACGCTTAAAGCTTCCGACGTAACGCTCTCCGGCGAGAGCCGCGAGGGGGTTAAAATAGCGTTTGACGACTATGCCGCCAAAATCCATGCGGACGGAAGGGTCTACCAAACCTTCCGCAGCTACACCCTTTGCGTCACGGGGGAAAACGTTAAACTGAAAAACCTTACGGTGGAAAATTACGCCGACCCTTCGGGCGGGCAGTGCGTTGCGCTTTCGGTAATATGCAAGAGGTTTTTTGCCGAAAACATAGACCTGAAATCCCATCAGGACACGCTGTTTTTGGCGCCTTTCCCCAAAAATCCCATTATAAAGGACTCCGAATTGGTTCCGCCCGAATGGCTCAATATGACGGAATATGACGCGCATATCTTTAAAAATTGCAGGATATACGGCACGGTGGACTTTATTTTCGGCTGCGCGGAGGCGTACTTCAAGGACTGCGAAATTATATCGCTCAAGTGCGCGCACGGCGGCTACCTTGCCGCACCCGCACACCCCGCCGAACAGAAGCACGGATTTTATTTTATAGACTGCAAGCTTACCGACGGCGGCGCGGGGAGCGGCGTATATCTTGCAAGACCCTGGAGAGATTACGGGGCGTGCGCGTTTGTAAACTGCGTTGCGGACGGGCATCTTGCCGATAAGCTCGTAAACAAATGGAACGACACGGCAAGGGATAAAACCGCAAGGTTTGCCTACTATAATCTCTCCGGCTTCAACGGCCACGCAGAACCGTGGGCAAAGCGGCTTACCGAAGAAGAAGCGCGCGAAATAACGGAAAGATACCATAAAAAAGAGGCTGAGTTTTTAAAATGACGCTTACGGTAAGCGGGCGATACCTCTTTGAGGACGGCAAGCCCTTTTTTTGGCTGGGCGACACGGCGTGGCTGCTCTTTGAAAAGCTCACGCGCAAAGAAACGGAGTTTTACATATCCGACCGCGCCGAAAAAGAATTCAACGTGATACAGGCTACGATTTTTCACACGGGCGAAGGAATGAAAAGCGGCAGGACGGCGTGCGCGGAATATTTTGATAAAATAGCTTCCGCCGTGGAATACGCGCAAAAGCGCGGCGTGTATATGGCGCTTTTGCCCTGCTGGGGGGGCTTTGTGAAAAGCGGCATCATAAACGGCGGCAACGTAAAAAGTTACGCGGACTTTTTGGGAAAGAGATTTGCGGAATACGAAAACGTTGTTTGGGTGCTCGGCGGAGACGTGCGCGGAAGCGTAGCCCCCTCCCTCTATAATTCCTTTGCCGAAACCTTGAAAAAGCACAACCCGCGGCGGCTTATAACCTTTCACCCGTTCGGGCGCACCGGCTCTTACAAATGGTTCAACGGCTGCGGCTGGCTGGACTTCAATATGTTCCAGTCGGGGCACAGGCGCTACGGGCAAACCTTTGCCCAAGCCTTTGACAACGGACAGCCCGGGGAAACCGATTACGAAGAGGACAATTATAAATACGTGGAGGAGGCGCTGGCGCTTTCCCCCCTGAAACCCGTTTTGGACGGAGAGCCGTCATACGAGGGAATAGTACAAGGGCTGCACGATTTTACGCAGCCATACTGGACCGCGCGTGACGTGCGCCGCTACGCCTATTGGAGCGTGCTTGCGGGCGCGTGCGGATTTACTTACGGTCACAACGCAGTAATGCAGTTTCACTCCTTCGGCGACGCCGACGCAAACTACGGCGTCCGCGAAGAATGGCGCACCGCGCTTGCGGCGGAGGGCGCTGCGCAGATGAAATATTTGAAGCGTCTTATGCTGGCGGTTGACTTTACCAACGGCAGCCCCCGCGGCGACCTGGTTGCGGACAACGGCGAGCGCTATGAACACACAGCGTGCTTTGCCGGGGAAAACTATGCCTTGGCGTACAGATCCGACGGCGGCGAAATACGCCTTAAAAACCCGTTCGGCGGGAGATTTGAAGCTTTTGCTTATAACCCGGCGGACGGCAAAACCGAACCGGTTGAACCGGTTGAAAATGCAAACCTGCTCATCTTCCCCCGGCAAGGAAAGAACGACAGGGTTATCGTTCTCAAAAAACTATGAAACCTACCACAAAATCCAAAATACTTTTGTTTTTGAGGCTCTTCGGGGAATCGCTCTGTCTGCCGTACATAAGTTTATTTCTCAGCGGAAAGGGCTTGACCGAGGCGCAGCTTGGGATAATTATAGGCTTGATACCCCTGACCTCCCTTGCCTGCACCCCCCTGTACGCCAAGTTTTTCAACACCCCCAAAAGGGCGAAAAACGCCCTTTCGGTCATGGGGGCTATAGAAGCTGCGCTGGTTGTGGCGCTGCTTTTTTGCAACGGCAACTTTGCCGCGGCGATAGTAATAATAATCCTCATAAGCGTTACGTCAAGCTCCAACTACGGGCTTTTGGACAGCCTGCTCGGGCTGATATGCTCGGAGAGCGGCAACAAATTCGGAACGGTGAGAATTTTCGGCAGCATAGCCTATCTTACGGGCAGCGCCTTCTGCTTTGGGGCGGGGCTGCTCATAAAGAAAATAGGCGGGTTTTTGCTTTATGAGCTGACGTTTCCGTTTGCCGCGGCTATGTACGTTACCGTAAGCGTGATATTCATATTGGTAAAGGCACCCGAAGCGCCCGAAAAATCAGGTGAACGGGTAACAATAAAGAGCATTCTCGGCAACGGGCGATTTATGGGATATGTGCTGTTTTACGTGCTTATGATAGGCAGTATGCAGGTGTGCGACGACTTCTATTCCCTGTATCTCGTTTCAAAGGGAAATCCCGACTATTATTATAGCGTAGTTATGCTCGGTTTTGTTGCGGTGGAGATAGCCACAATACTCATTATGAACAAGCTTGCAAAGCCGGAGCTGAAATATCTGTTTGCCGCTTGCAGCGTGCTGATTGTAAGGCTTATTGTGCAATCCCTGCCCTTTTTGCCCACATGGGCGCTCATAGCTTCCCAGCTTTCAAGGGGAATAACGTGGGGAATAGCCCTGTTTGTTTCAACGCCGCACATAATAAAGATTCTCGGGTTTGAAAAATCCACCACGGGCATAGTTTTATGCTGGTTTTTCCTTGCGGCGTTCACAAGCGTTTTCAAGCTGTGCGGGGGATATATAATAGCCGCGATAGGCTACCCTTATTTCTATACAATATTTGCCGTGCTGGCGGCAGCCGACCTTGTTTACTTTATATTTTACAGCCGTAGGGCGGAAAAGAATACCACTCCCGCCGATTCGGGCCAAAACGTTTAAAACCTATTACGGTTTAATATAAAAATAAAAGCGTCATAAAACAAGAGGTGAAACATGACAAAAAATTCATATAAGTCGACCTGCGAAGAGCGGGCGCGGAAGCTTCTGGCGGAGCTGAGCCTTGAAGAAAAAGTGAACCAGCTTACCTGCCTCAACGTTAAACCGGAGAATGTGGACAATATAGATTCTCCCGCAACGGGCTGCGCAGTTTTAGGCGTTGTGCGCCAAGGCGATTTGTTGGAATACGTTAAAAAGGTGCAAACATATATAATGGAAAAATCCCCCCACCATATCCCCGCTCTGATGCACGCCGAGGGGCTTTCGGGACCCGTGTGCCTTTTGGGCGGGTGCCAATACCCCGCGCCGATAGGTCTGGGCGCAACATTTGAGCCGGAACTTGTGGAAAAGATGGCGTCCTTTACAAGCAAGCAGCTTGCCGCAAACGGCATAAGGCACGCCCTTTCACCCGTGCTCGACCTGGCGCGCGAGCTGCGCTGGGGCAGGTGTAACGAAACTTACGGCGGCGACCCCACCCTTTGCGCGGAATTTGCCGTAAGCTTTATCCGCGGAATGCAGGGCGACGACCTGACATATGGCGTAGCCGCAACCTGCAAGCACTTTTTGGGATATTCCTTTACGGAGAGCGGGCTGAATATGCATCTGACGGTTGCGCCCTTCAAAATTCTGCGCGAGCAATTCGCAAAGCCCTTTGAAGCGGCAATAAACCTTGCCGACGTGAAGTGCGTTATGAACAGCTACTCCATGGTTGAGGGAACGCCCGTATGCATGAACGGAAAGGTGCTTACCGACCTTTTGAGAAACGACTTGGGATTTACGGGCACTGTAGTTTCGGACTACGGAACCCTGAACCACATAAAAACCATGTACCGCATCACCGACAACACCGCGAAAATGGCAAAGCTTGCGCTTGAAGCGGGGCTGGACATTGAATTGCCCAACCGCGTGATTTACGGCGACGAGCTGATTGCCGCCGTCCGCGCGGGAGAAATATCGGAAGAGACGGTGGACCGTTCGGTCCTCCGCCTGCTCACTTTGAAGTTCGAGCTGGGGCTGTTTGAAAATCCCTTCGGCGTGGGCGACAGGGCTGCGGCAATGGACAACACCCTGCCGGACGCGGGGTCCCTCGAAGCGGCTTTAAAGAGCGTAACATTGCTTAAAAACGATGGAATACTCCCCGTTGAAAACGCAAAGGCGCGCGTTGCTGTTATAGGACCCTGCGGAAATTCCCTGCGGCTCTTATACGGGCACTACACAGCCGTTGCGGCGTGGGAAATGCTGAAAGTTATAGATTCGATAAAGTCCGAAAATTCTGGCAGCGCAGACTTTGTAAACCTTATGAACCAGGGCGCAGACGGCAGCGTTAAAAAAATACGCCCCCGCAAAATAGAGAGCAAGTATATATTCGACGATGAGATAAGGCGGGCATATCCCGCGGCGAAAACGCTTTTTGAGGGAATAAAGGAAAAGTTTGCAAACGCAAAATTTGCGGAGGGCTGCGACTATAAGGGCGACGATGTAAGCGGTTTTGCCGAAGCCGAAAAACTTGCAAGGGAGAGCGACATCGTTATACTGTGCGTGGGCGAAAAGAACGGTATAGACCCCTCCTGCACCTCTGGCGAGGGCGTGGATTGTTCAAGCCTTTCGCTGCCCGGCGTGCAGAACGGGCTTGTAAAAGCCGTTTATGCGGCAAATAAAAACTGCGTTATAGTGCACACGGGCTGCAAGCCCCTGTGCTGGGAGTGGGCTTACGGGCATATCCCCGCCATTGTTGAGGCGTGGCTGCCCGCAACGTTCGGCGGAGAGGCGGTTGCAAAGGTTTTGTGCGGGGAATATAATCCCGGCGGCAAAACGCCCGTGGACCTCCCGCGCGACGCGGGGCATTCGCCCGCGTATTTCGGGCAGCTCAACGGCTCCTATTCCCACAGCCATGAAAATTTCGGTATAGTGGGATATATCGATTCCCCCTCCACCGTTCTCGCTCCGTTCGGCTTCGGGCTGAGCTACACCTCGTTCGAATACGGCGCGCCCGCGCTAACCCACGACGGCTGCGGCAATATTTGCGTGAGCGTGGAAGTTAAAAACACGGGGGCAAGGGACGGCGAAGAGGTTGTCCAGCTGTACGGCAGGGACGAATACGCCTCCTGCGTGCGCCCGCAGAGAGAGCTTATTGGCTTTAAGCGCGTTCCGCTGAAAGCCGGAGAATGCAAAACGGTGCGCTTTAAATTCAATATAAACGTTCTTTCGTTCGAGGGCAAGGACGGAGGCTGGATTGCCGAAAAGGGCGACTATACTTTCTTTACGGGCAGCGACAGTCTGGCGGCTGCGTCCTGCAAATATACGCTTGAAAAAACGGTTGAAGTAAACCCCAACCGGCGCGACTTTTTTGCGGCGGCGGAAGTTGAATAAATTATGCGGAGAAGTTACAACATGCAAAAATTTTTGTTCTATTTTGAAAAAGACGGGCAATGGAAAAAAATACCCGAAGAATATGTTGACGGCTGCAATATGGAATACGCCGCAGGCGGCGGGAGCTACTATTGCCGCACCACCGAAGGGCAGGACTGCGTTTCATACGAAATGGGCTTTGACTGCAACTACGACACAAAGCTGAGAATGGAAGTGCACGTTTTGGGCAAGGAGCCTTTCAACGTGATTCCCTGCAACCTGCACGGCGACAATAATTTTAAGGGTTCTTTCCCCTACACACTGCCCTTTTTGACCCATTCCGACGCCACGCCGTTTGCTTCGGTGGCGTGGGAATTCCGCGCCGACCGCGCCGCAACACCCCTTTCGGCAATCTGCACGGACGAGGGCGTTACTGCCGTCTCCATACAGCCGTACAGCAACGCCGAGGGCGGAAAGAGAACGATAAGCGGATATATAAAGAGCAACGCCAAGGACGAACCCCACGGAGTTTACCCGCAGATATCGCCCGTTGAATATATTCATAACGGGCTGTATGCCGCAACGGGCGGAGTTTTGGGCGTGAGCCTGGGCTACACCAACTTCCCCTACACCTTTACGCACAGGGAGCTTTTGAACCCCTCCACCTGCGAGTCGGCAAAAAAGGCAAAGGCGTGCGGGCGCATATACGTCCGTAAGGGCGACAGGCGTGAACTGCACGGTATTATAAGGGAGGAATACTATCTTATCCGCGGCGAACGCGCGGAGTATAAAAACACCCCCGAACAGGCGGTGCACGCAATTATAGACTCCTTTGTAAACCTCAACTGCGACGCCGGAACGGGGGAATACACAAACAGAAAATGTAAACCTCCCCGCGACATGGAGCTGTTGCCCTGGCGCGAGGTGTGCGAAATAGGTTGGACGGGCGGCTCCATTCTTGCATATCCCTATTTTTTGGCAAGGGAGATAAACGGAGCTTTAAACGGCATAAGCTTCGGCAAGGCGATGGGCGGCGAAGCCCTTTTCAACAGGATAGTCAACGCCTATAATCCCGCAACGGATATGTTTTACAATCTCTATAAAGCCCGCCTCGACGGAGACCTTAACACCTCCGCCTGGTTCAACAAGGAGAAAGAAAACAAGCACTTTGCCTACACCCTTGCGGAGGCGTGCTACTATATTTTAAAGACCATACTCCTTTTGAAGAAGCGCGGGGAGAGCTTTAACCCGCTCTGGCTCGAACGCACGGAGAAGTGCCTTAAAACCGTGGCTGACCTCCAACGCGGGGACGGCGCGTTCGGATATTCCTATTGGGGAGACAGAAAGGAGGTTGCGGACTTTGACGGGTTTGCGGGATGCTGGTTTGTGCCTGCCTTTTTGAATTTATATCTCGTAACGGGGAACGGGCGCTATCTCGACGTTGCCAAAAAGGGCGAGGACTACTACTATCCCCCGGTTGCCGCGCTGAATGTATACGGCACGCCCATGGACACGCGCAAAGCCGTTGACGAAGAGGGCAACCTTGCCTTTATTACGGGCGCAAAGCTTTTGCACGAGCTTACGGGCGACGAGAAATATTTGAAATATATCAAAGATTCCGCCGACTACGAGCTTCTTTGGAGATTTGCCTACAACACACGCCCGGAATACGCCCCTCTTAAAGACGGCTGGCGCTCCCGCGGGGGGTCCGTTACCTCAGTTTCCAATCCACACATCCACCCCATGGGCATTCTTGCCGACAGCGCGATGAGATACTACTATTCTATAACGGGCGACGGCTATTATCTTGACCGCGCCGACGACTCCACCGCGTTCATAATGCAATGCCTTGAAATGTACCCCCAAAAAACGGGTTACGGAAGATACGGAGTTCTCTCCGAGAGGTGGTGCCCCAGCGACGGGCTGACGATTGAACGATACAGCGACGGCAGGGAATACAGCAGTTGGTTCAGCTATAACCTTTGGGCGGCGGCTTGCGCACTCGAAGGGCTTGAAACTTACGTGCTTGACACGGCAAAATAAAACAGTTGTATAAAAAGCCCCGGGTAACCCGGGGCTTTTTTTGCGTTTATTCAGAATCCGAAGTATTCGGCTGCGTTGTTATAGCAGATATCTTCCACTATCTTGCCGAGCCGTTCAAGCTCGCAGGCGGGATATTGTCCGCTTTCAACAAGTCTGCCGAGCATCTGGCAGAGCAGCCTTCTGTAATACTCATGGCGGGGATATGCAAGGAAGGAGCGGCTGTCGGTGAGCATGCCCACGGACTGCGCAACAAGCCCTACCTGCATCAGCGTTTCGAGGTTCTGGCGCATGCCGTCCTGCTGGTCGAGGAACCACCACGCCGTGCCAACCTGAACCCTGCCCTTTACTCCCTCCTTCTGGAAGCAGCCCGCAAGTACGGTCAAAGCGTAGTTGTCGCGGGGGTTGAGGCAGTACAGAATGGTTTTAGGCAGGTTGCCGTCCTTGTCTATTTCGCCGAGGAGGGCGGAGAGCTTTTCCATATAAACCGCGTCCTCTATGGCGTCGAAGCCCGTGTCGGGACCGATTTTTTCAAGCATACTCTTGGAGTTGTTGCGGAGGGCGCCGATGTGATACTGCTGTACCCAGCCGTACTTTGCGTATTCCTTTGCAAGCGCTATAAGAACGTAGCCCTTGTATTTATCCTGCTCCTCCACGGAGATATGTTCGCCGTTCATGCCCTTTACAAAGATTGCGTTTGCCTCGTCGTAGGTTGCGGGGGCATAGCAAACAACGTCCAGCGCGTGGTCGGAGAGCTTGGAGCCCATGGAATCGAAGAACTTTATTCTTTCGGCAAGCGCGTCAAGCAAATCCTGCAAGCTCTCTATGGGTCTGCCGACAACTCCGGCAAGCTGGTCCACCCAGCTCTTAAACCACGAGAGTTCAACGTTTATCGCCTTGTCGGGGCGGAAAGCGGGGCGCACGCGCACTTTAAGCGTTTTATCCGCGTTCATCTTTTTGTGCCACTCGAGGCTGTCCACGGGGTCGTCGGTGGTGCACACCGTTTTAACGTTGAATTTATACATCATCTCGCGCGCGGTGAGCGTTTCGAGGACCTTGTTTGCCTTTTCCCAGATTTTGGGAGCGTTTTCCTTGTTGATTATGTCGTCTATGCCGAAATATCTGCGCATCTCGAGGTGGGACCAGTGATAGAGCGGGTTGCCCACAAAATAGGGCATACTCTCGGCAAACTGCATAAACTTTTTGTAGTCGTCGTCGGGACCGGAGATGGAGTCCTCCCCGTAGCCCCTTGCGCGTAGGGCGCGCCACTTGTAGTGGTCGCCGTATCTGTCGCCCGCGCCCAGCCAGACCTCGGCAAGATTTCTGAACTTCTTGTCCTCGTAAATTTCCTTGGGCTGCAGGTGGCAGTGATAGTCTATAATGGGCATCTTCTCGGCGTGCTCGTGATACAGCATTTTAGCCGTGTCGGTGTCGAGAAGAAAGTCGTTATCCAAAAATTCTTTCATTATAAAGTTACCCCCGTTTTGAATATTGCAATTTCTTTGGTATGGTTAAGCTCGTTTTTGGCAGGCTTGCCGTTGGCGGTTTCCACCACGAGGTCTATAAGCTTTTCAAGCTGCGTGTCGAAGTCGCTTTCAAGCACCGCGCCCGCGTTGAAGTCTATCCAATTGGACTTGTTTTTTGCAAGGTCGGAGTTGGTTGCTATTTTAAGGGTGGGCACAAAGCCGCCGAAAGGCGTTCCGCGCCCCGTTGTGAACAGCACGAAGTGGCAGCCCGCCGCCGCAATGTTTGTCACGGCGCACATATCGTTGCCGGGTCCGTTCAAAAGATTCAAGCCCTTGTGCGTTACAAAGCCGTCGTCGAACACTACGTCCTCCACGGGTCCGGAACCGGACTTTTGGGTGCAGCCCAAGGATTTATCCTCAAGCGTGGTTATTCCGCCCGCCTTGTTGCCGGGCGAGGGATTTTCATAGACCTCCTGTCCGTTCCTTATAAAGTATTCCTTGAACTCGTTTATAAGCTTTACTACCTTTTGGAAGGTAGCCTCGTCCTTTGCCCTGTTCATGAGAAGCTGCTCTGCGCCGAACATTTCGGGTACTTCGGAAAGCACGGTTGTGCCGCCCGCGGCAACTATATAGTCGGAAAAACGTCCTACGAGCGGGTTTGCGGTGATGCCCGAAAGCCCGTCGGAGCCGCCGCACTTCAAGCCGACTTTAAGGCAGGAAATATCCCTTTCAACGCGCTTGTCGTGCTTTATGACGTCGGCTATCTCCCTGAGTTTTTCAACGCCCGCCTCTATTTCGTCCTCCACTTCCTGGCAGACGAGGAATTTTATCCTCGTTTCGTCCACGGGACCGAGGGAGGCTTTAAATGCGGACATCTGGTTGTTTTCGCACCCCAAGCCGAGCACAAGCACGCCGCCCGCATTGGGATGGCGGACTATTTTCTGCAAAATCAGCTTCGTTCTCTCGTGGTCGTCACCGAGCTGGGAACAGCCGTAGGGATGGGTGTAGGTGAACACGCCGTCGTATCCCTCCGTGCCGTACTTTTGTTTGAACGTTTCCACAATGAGCTTTGCCTGACCGTTGACGCAGCCTACGGTGGGAATAACCCACAGCTCGTTTCTTATGCCCACGTCGCCGTTTGCGCGGGGATATACTTTGACCTTGCGCGGTTCAACGGCTTTGAGGGGAGTGGGAACCTTGTTATAGGTATATTCCAGCTCGCCCTTTAAGTTGGTGTGTACGTTGTGCGTGTGCACGTGTTCGCCAACGGCTATATCCTGCGTTGCGTACGCTATGGGATTGCCGTATTTTATTATAAGCTCTCCCTTTTTTATGGGCTTCAAGGCAAACTTGTGACCCTTGGTTACGTCCTCAACGAGGGTGACGCCCTCGTGCAGCTCCCCCTTTTTAAGGTCGGTGAGGGCAACCGCAACGTTGTCGAGCGGATTTATGATTATAGTCTTTTTAGCCATTTACAAATTCCTCTACCGCTGCTCTCATACCCTTTGTTTCGATTGCCTGCAAGTACTTTGCAACCGTTTCGGTTATTTCGGGGTGAACGGTGTTCATATCCATATCCCACGCTTCCTTCCAGGCAAGCGCGTCGTGGGCAAGCTTGTTGTAGTCGCCGTTGAAGTTAGCCCAAAGCTCCTTCCATTTTGCAAGGTATGCGGGGTCGTCGTTCAACGCTATGTCGGCGTCTCCCCTCTTGCCCTTGTGGAATTCAACAAGCGCGGCAAAGGAGAACAGAAGATGTTGGGGCAGCTTGCCCGTTATCCTCACGTAGTCCTCGAGCGTGGGCAGAAGCCTTGTTTTGAACTTTGTGGTGGAATTAAGAGCTATGGACATAAGCTCGTGGCGGATAAAGGGATTTTGATATCTCTCTATTACGCTGTTGGCAAAGGCAACCATCTGGTCCTGCGGAAGAGCTATGGTGGGATTTACCTCGTTGAAGATAAAATCGCGCACGTACTTGCCTATTACGGGGTCGTTTACCGATTCGCCCACGGTGTCTATCCCGCAAAGATATGCAACGGGAACCATGGCGGTGTGCGAGCCGTTCAATATTTTAACCTTTCTCTGCTTATAGGGCTTTATATCGTCGGCAAAAATCACGTTCAAGCCCGTGCTGTCGGCGGGAAGAACCTTTTGGATATAAGGCTCCTTTTTGAGAACCCAAAGGTGGAATATTTCGCCCTTGACAACGTTGTTGTCTATATATCCCGTCTCCTTCTGAATTTCCTCTATCTCGTTTCTGGGGTAGCCGGGAACTATTCTGTCCACAAGCGTGGAGGTGAAGTGGTTGGCGGTGTTGAGCCATTCTATGAACTTCTTGTCCATATTGTTGATTACGGCAAGCTCGTTAAGGCACCTTTTAAGCTCGTCGCCGTTGTTGTCTATAAGCTCGCAGGGCACTATGGCAAGACCCTTGTCTGCCGCGCCGTTATAGTGGTCGTATCTCCTCTTCAAAAGGGCGAGGAGCTTGCCGGGGTAGCTCTTGGGGCAGACCGAAAAATCCGTGTCGGTGGGGTCTACCGCTATGCCTGCCTCGGTGGTGTTGGAGATGATTATCTGCAAATCGTCGCTCTCGCCGTAGGCAAGGAATTTTTCATAGTCGGTAAAGGGATTAATGCAGTCGCCGACTACGTTTATTACGCGGCTGCTTTTAACCGTTTTGCCGCCGTCGATGCCCTCCAGTCTGAGTGTGTATAATCCGTTTTGGTCGTTGAGTTCCTTGACCCTGCCGAAAGGCATGGGCTGCACGAGCGCGACGTTTGAATTGATTGCACCTTTATCGTTGAGATCCTGCAATATCCATTCAATGAACGCGCGGAGGAAGTTGCCTTCGCCGAACTGCAGTATCCTTATTTTCCTTTCGGGAACGTCTTTGATTATTTTTTTACTTAAAAGTTCCATATTCATTGCTCCGAATTTAATATTGTTTGCGGCGCGTTGCCGCTGCCGGGTATTCTATTTTCCGCCGGGCGTAAGCTCCGGGGCGCAAAAAGCGCAAATACCGCGTGCGCAATATCGCCGCGGTTTTTGCATTTATATTAAACGATGCCTTCGTTTATGAATATTTTGGTTGCTTCGGTCCACAGCTGTTCTGCGGGAACGCCGCTGTAGAATTTATCCCAAAGCACTTCGAGCTTGTGGTCCGTATCGGCAAGCATCTTTTCTTCCTCGGGCAAATCGTTCCGTTTTACGCTGTTGCGGTAGCAAAGCTCCGATTCCGCGTCGATGAGATACGCTGCGGAATAGGGAACGTATACTTTGAAGCTGTCGCCCGCCTTGGGTGCATAGTGGGGATTTATCTTCATTATAACGTTGTACTCGCCTATGGTTGCGTAAACGTTGGTAGTGTCGCCGAGGAACTCGGTAAGCTCAACGTTAGTTTCAATTTCAAACTCGTCCTTGCCGGCTCTGTCGTGGGCAAGCTTTATTGCTTCGGGACGGTATGCAAACAGAACCTTTCTGCCCTCCGCAGCCGACAGGTCGGATACGAGAGGAGAGACGTCAAGGCTGAGGTCGCCCGACTCCGAAACGAATTTTCCGTCCTTTACTTCGCCCTTGAGGAAGTTCATGGGAGGATCGCCTATGAAGCCCGCAACGAACAGGTTGCAGGGGTGGAAATACAGTTCGCAGGGAGAACCTATCTGCTGAATCCAGCCGCCCGCCTTCATAACGACTATTCTGTCGGACATGGTCATTGCCTCTGTCTGGTCGTGGGTAACGTAGATTGTGGTTGCGCCTACCGAACGGTGTATCTGCTTTATTTCCGAACGCATGGTAACGCGCTGCTTTGCATCGAGGTTGGAAAGAGGTTCGTCCATAAGGAATATGGAAACCTTTCTTATGATTGCACGACCAACGGCAACACGCTGGCACTGACCGCCGGAGAGGTTACGGGGGAATCTTTCAAGATAGTCCGTAAGTCCCAAAATTTTTGCGGTTGCCTGAACTCTCTCTTCTATAACGTCGGCGTCGATGCCTTCGAGCTGAAGTCCGAAACCGAGGTTTTCCGCAACGGTGAGGTGAGGATAGAGCGCGTAGGATTGGAATACCATCGCTATTCCCCTCTCCCTCGACGACATCTGGTTGGCTTTTTTGCCGTCGATGAAGAAGTCGCCCGCGGTGATATCCTCAAGTCCCGCTATCATACGGAGCGTTGTGGATTTGCCGCAGCCGGAATCGCCTACGAGGCAGATAAATTCACCGTTCTTGATTTCCATATTGAAATCGTGTACGGCGTGATATCCGTTGGGATACACTTTGTTTAAATCTCTGAATAAAAGTTGTGCCATTTTTATTTATTTCCCCTATATATATTTTTTAAATTTGATTAAGTACAGCAATTACGCAGTTGTTTTTATTACGAAGTCAGCGGTGCGTATCTTATACCCTCAGTCTCGCTTTGCTCGACAGCTCCCCTCGCAGGCGAAGGGCGCCAAGGATAATTGCAATTACGCAGTTAGCAAGCGGTTAGAAACGAGCAAGACAAAGAGCGCGCAAACGCGACACCGTATTGCGAAGTTTATAACCGGTTGACGCGGTAGCTACTTCAAGTCGCGGGTGGCAATATTATCCATATCATCATAAGTCTGGTTTTCACCGCACATACCCCAGATAAAGGTGTAGTTGTGGGTGCCAACGCCGCTGTGAATGGACCAGCTGGGCGAAATTACCGCCTGCTCGTTGTGCATTATTATGTGACGGGTCTCCTGCGGCTGCCCCATAAGGTGAATTACCGCTTCCGTTTCGGGAAGTTCAAAGTACATATATACTTCCATTCTCCTCTCGTGGGTGTGGCTGGGCAGGGTGTTCCATGCAGAGCCGTCGGCTATCTCGGTCATTCCCATAGAAAGCTGGCAGCTTTGGCACACGTCGCCTATTATGAATTGGTTTATGGTGCGCTTGTTTATGGCGCTTTCGCTGCCGAGGTGCCTCTGCACGCAGTATCTGGTGCCTTCGGGAGGCTCCACGCCCTCCACGGGCTTGGTTATTTTAACCGTGGGATAAGCCTTGTGCGCGGGGCTGGAGTTGATGTAAAACTTTGCGGGATTTTTGGGGTCGGCGGAAGAGAACTCCACCTCCTTTGTGCCCAAGCCTACATATATGCCCTCTTTGTGACCTATTTCCCACTTTTTGCCGTCGAGCGTAATAACGCCCGCGCCGCCTATATTTATTACGCCCAGCTCTCTCCTTTCAAGGAAGTACGCAGTTGCCAGATCCTTGCAGGTGCCCAAAGAGAGGGTCTCCTTTACGGGCATTGCGCCGCCCGCTATAATCCTGTCCTGATGCGAATAGGTCAACAGAATTTCATCCGCTTCGAACAGTTTTTCTATGAGATATTTTTCACGCAGCTCCTTGGTGGTGTAGTGCTTGGAGTCGTCGGGGTGATTTGAATATCTCACGTCGAATTTAAGTTCTTTCATTTAAACCTGCTCCCATTTATTTTTTATAAATTCCGTGCAGGGCGCTATATCTTCGCCCGTGGTGCCCTCAAGAACGAGTATCGCGTCCTTATCGTACGCCTTTATTTTGCCGAGAATCCTGTCAAAATCGAACATTCCCTTGCCGGGCGCCACCTGCTTGAGCTTGCCGTCGGCAAACACGCAGTCCTTTATGTGGAAAACGAGAATGTTCCCCGCAAAGGTCTTTAAGCCCTCGTCTAGAATTTCAAGATAGTTCCGGTAATTTGAGGCGTCGAGATAGTTGTATATGTCAAAGATTATTTTAACGTTGTCGGCGGCAATGGCGTCCACGGCGCGCTTTAAGGTTTTTACGTCGTAGCACACGTGCCCCGCCGCGCCCTCCATTCCTATGCAGGCGCCAACGCTCTTTGCGTAAGCGGCAAGCTCGCGGAAGGTTTCAATAACGGTATTTAAAGCCTCTTCGGTGCGGTTTAAAGGATTGTACGTCCACTTGTCGTCGTTGAAGCTGCCCGTCTCCGAGCCGACCACGGGGCAACCCAAAAGGTGCGAATACTTTAAATATTCCTTAAAAACCGCCTTGCAGCGCTCCACTTTTTGCTTGTCGGAGTGCACGGGATTGAAATAGGCGCCGATAAGCCCCACTTTGACGCCGTTGGCGGCAAACGTTTTGCCTATACGTATTGCGTTTTCCTCGTCTAACCCGCCCGGTGCGTACTTTATTTCGTCCATAAACTTGTACGCCACGAGCTGTACCGCCGAAATATTGCAGGCGTGCAGCTTTTCAACCGCCGCCTCCAAACCCTTTACGCCGAGGTCGTGTGTTCTGAATGCTATTTGCATAACCTGCGGTTATCTTTGAACGCGGCCCGAACCGTCGCCGCCGGCAAGCGCCTCTACTTCCTTCCTCGAAACGAGGTTGAAGTCCCCGGGAATGGTGTGCTTCAAAGCCGAAGCAGCAACGCCGAATTCAAGCGCAGCTTTCCAGTCCTTTCCGTCGAGGAAGCCGCAGATAGTGCCGCCCGCAAAGCTGTCGCCGCCGCCTACGCGGTCAACGATGGGGCTGATGCGGTAAGTTTTGGAATGATAGAATTCACCCGTTGCGCCGTTGTAGATGCAAGCCGACCAGCCGTTATCGGAAGCCGAGTGCGAAACGCGCAGCGATGAAATTGCATACTTGAAGTGGAAATCTCGGGTCATCTGCTCGAAGATTGACTTGTAGCCCTCAAGCTCCAGCTCGCCGCTCGTAACGTCTGTTTTGCCGGGCTTGTAGCCGAGAACAAGCTCGGCGTCCTCTTCGTTGCCTATGCAAACGTCAACGTACTGCATAAGGTTTTTCATAACCTTTTGGGCTTTTTCGCTGGACCAGAGCTTTTTGCGGAAGTTGAGGTCGCAGGATACGGTTACGCCGTGCTTCTTTGCAGCCTTGAGAGCTTCTTCGGTGAGAACTGCCGCCTCGTCCGAAATTGCGGGCGTGATCCCCGTGAAGTGGAACCAGTCTGCGCCCTCGAAAATGGCGTCAAAGTCGAAATCTGCCGCAGTTGCGGTGGACATTGAAGAATGCGCCCTGTCGTAAACTACCTTGGAGGGTCTCATTGCAGCGCCCGTTTCAAGATAGTATATGCCAAGTCTTTCGCCGCATTTTGCAACATGGTCTACCTCTACTCCGTACTTGCGGAGAGCGGCAACGGCGCACTCGCCAAGCTCGTTGTCGGGAACGGCGGTTACAAACTCCGCCTTGTGCCCGTAGTTGGCGCAGGATACCGCAACGTTTGCTTCACCGCCGCCGTAGTTGATGTCAAACTCGTCGGTCTGAATGAACTTTTCGTTGTTGGGGGTTGAAAGACGAAGCATAATTTCGCCCATGGTTACGATTTTTTTCATAATTTTTCTCCTCATATATGAAAAATATTTTTTTATTTTTAAGTTATTTCACAAAATTCTCGGGCGGTTCCGCGCACAGCGCTTGGCTGCCTCCACTCTGTGGGGGGGGAGCCAAGGGCACCCCTACCGTCATTCTGAGACGATAGCCGAAAAATCAAAAATTTTACTTTTTAAGCACAAGGTGAACGGCAAATCCGCCGAACTCATCCTTTAAATACGCCACGTTCATAACGCCCTCGGCGTTGTATTTGAACGAGCTTTCGTCCGGCTCGAAGCCGCGGAGCTTAAGCTGGTATACCGCGCGCTTTACGGAGTTGGTTGCAACGGCTATATGCCCGCACGCCCCCCTGCCCGGCTTTTTCATCATCTCCATATACGTTGCTGCGAATACGGAGCTGTTCCCAACCTTTTTTGTAAACCCGAACGCATTGTCGAACTTGTCGGCAACGGCTTCCGCCTCTTCGGGATTTGCACAGTTTATTCCAACGTGCACCATCTCGAAGCCGAGCATCTTATCTATAGCCTCGCGGCAGAGCTTGGTTATGCCCGCCCAGTCCCCCGCGGCAAGCAACTTTTCGGGAACTATCCAACTGCCGCCGCAGCATACGATTTTTTTGTATGCGAGATAACTGTTCAGATTTTCGGCGTTTACCCCGCCCGTAGGCATAAAACGCATAGTTGTGTAGGGTCCGCATACGGACTTGATATAGGGCAACCCGCCCGCCTGCTCCGCGGGGAAGAACTTGGCAAAGTCAAGCCCCAGCTCCAGAGCCTGCTCTATTTCGCTTGCGGAGGAAAGCCCCGGCGCAAAGGGTATTCCCTTTTCGAGGCAGTGCTTTACAACCTTGGGATTTAGTCCGGGTGCAACACAGAACTTTGCGCCTGCAGCATACGCGGCGTCAGCCTGTTCGCAGGTCAAAACGGTGCCCGCGCCCACGAGCATATCGGGATAAGCCGCCGTCATACGGCGGATAACCTCGTCGGCGCCCGCCGCACGGAAAGTAACCTCCGCACAGTTGATGCCGCCATCGCGCAGGGCTTTTGCCAAAGCCTCGGCATTTTCAACGTTTTCAAGCTTTATAACGGGCACTATGCCAACGTTTGAAAGCTCCTCAACCAGTGCGTTTATTTTTTCTTTTACAGTCATATTTTTCTCCTTTATCTACGCATATTTATCACGCTATACATTATAAAATATAAATCAACCTATTTCTATGCACAAAACGGACCGGTTGATATATTTTTCGGATATATTTCAGCCGCAGGATTTTTCTGTGGCGGGCGAAAGGCGTTTTTTGCCGCAAATTGCGTATACTGCGGATAGACGGCGCGTTTAATAGATAGGAGGTGACGTTTTGGAGTATTTTGCACAGACCCGGGAAGAGGCGCTCGGCTCCCTGCAAACGGCGGAGAGCGGGCTTACAGACGAAGAGGCGGCGGCAAGGCTTGAAAAGTACGGCAAAAACGAGCTTGCCGAAAAAAAGAAAAAGCCGGCGGCGGCGCGGTTTTTTGCGCAGTTTGCCGATGCGATGATAATAGTGCTGCTGGTTGCGGCGGCGGTTTCGGCGGGTTTTACAATTTACGGGCACCTTGCGCGCGGCGAAAGCCTTGCCGAGCTGATTGACGCGGGAATAATTGTTGCAATAGTTATAATAAACGCCGCAATAGGCTTTATACAGGAGAACAAAGCCGAAAACGCGCTTGAAGCGCTGCGGGAAAAGAGCAAACAGTACGCAAAAGTGATACGGGGCGGGGAACGGAAGCTTATCCCCGGCGAAGAACTGACAGTTGGGGATATAGTCGCGCTCGAAGCGGGGGACGTGGTGCCCGCGGACCTGCGGCTTTTGCAGACGGCTTCGCTTAAAATAGAGGAAGCCGCGCTGACGGGTGAATCCGTGCCGGGCGAAAAACACGCCGAAAGGGTAGCGGACGAAAGGGCTGCCCTTGGCGACAGGGAGAATATGGCGTATCTCGGCGGAACGGTGACCTACGGCAGGGGCACGGGCGCGGTTACTGCCGTGGGAATGGGCACGGAGATGGGAAAAATTGCATACATGTTGCAAAATAGCAAGGACGAACCCTCCCCTTTGAACAAGCAGCTTGCAAGAACGGCAAAAATTTTGTCGGTAATCGTCCTTGCAGTTGCGGCGGTGATTTTTATCGCGTGCATAATACGAGACCCGTCGCTGTGGCGCGAAGCGTTTATGACTTCCGTAGCCATAGCCGTGGCTGCAATACCCGAGGGGCTGCCCGCCGTGGTGACCATAGTGCTTGCCATGGGCGTGCAAAAGATGTCCGAACGCAACGCAATAGTAAAACGCCTCCCCGCGGTGGAGACATTGGGGTGCTGCGAAATTATCTGTTCGGATAAAACGGGCACGCTTACCCTGAATAAAATGACCGTTAAGGAAACTTACGTTCCCTCGGGGAACGAGGGGCTTTTGAAGGATATCCTCGCCCTTTGCAACGACTCGGCAATAACCGCGGCGGGGCTGGCGGGCGACCCCACCGAAACGGCGCTCGTCGCCTACGCTTTCGGCGAAAAAGGGAAAGGATATGTTGAGTTTTCCCAAAAAAACCGCCGAATAAACGAGCTGCCGTTCGACAGCGTGCGGAAGCTTATGACCACGGTAAACGCGCGGGAAAACGGCATATATTCCCACACAAAGGGCGCGCCGGACGTACTGCTTGCGCGGTGCGACAGAATACTCACCGAAAACGGCATAAAAAAAATTACCCCCGCTGAAATCGGGGAAATAAAGCGCGCCAACGCGGGAATGGCGGAAAGGGCGATGCGCGTGCTTGCGGCGGCATACTGCGAGGGCGAAAATTTGGAAGAGCGCAACCTTGTGTTTGTGGGGCTTGCGGGAATGACCGACCCTCCCCGCCCCGAAGCAAAGGCAGCGGTTGAAAAATGCCGGGCCGCGGGCATAAAACCGCTGATGATAACGGGCGACCACCCCGCCACCGCAAACGCCGTTGCCAAGGAGTTGGGAATTCTCCGCAGCGGCGACCTTACTGCCACCGGCGCTAAGCTCGACGAAATACCCGATGGGCAATTAAGCGAAGATATAATGCGTTATTCGGTGTTTTCACGCGTCAGTCCCGAAAATAAAATAAGAATAGTGAAAGCCTTCCGCTCGCTGGGAAAGGTGACGGCAATGACGGGCGACGGCGTGAACGACGCGCCGTCCATAAAGGAAGCCGACGTTGGCATAGGAATGGGAATAACGGGCACACAGGTATCCAAAGAGGCGGCGGACGTGGTGCTTTCGGACGATAATTTTGCAACCATAGTCGACGCCGTGGAAGAGGGCAGAAAAATTTATTCAAATATAACAAAGGCAATACAGTTTCTGCTTTCGGCAAACGTTGCCGAGGTTCTGTGCCTTTTTATTGCCACCGTAATTTTAGGCGAACGCTTTTTAACGCCCGTAATGATACTTTGGGTCAACCTTATAACCGACTCCTTCCCCGCCCTCTCCCTCGGCGCCGAAGCCGCCGAACGGGACGTTATGGGTCTGCCGCCGAGAAAGAGCGGAAAATCTCTGTTTGCAGGGGCAATGGGCAGGGACGTGATAATTCAGGGCGTCTTTCAAACGGCGCTCGTGTTGGCGGCATATCTATTGGGCGAACACGTTCTTGATACTGCGCATCACGAGGTCTCCATGACAATGGCGTTTGTGAGCCTGTGTTTTATACAGCTGTTCCACGCCTTTAATCTGCGTTCGCAAAAAAACAGCATTTTAAACAAGCGCGTTTTTTCAAATATATATCTCGATTTATCCTTTGTTTTGGGGGCGGCGTTAACCGTTTTGGTTGTGGTTGTGCCGTTCTTCAACGGAATATTCCGCACCGCGCCCTTAACATCTGCGGAGTGGCTCACCTCGATAGGAGTTGCGCTTGCCATAATCCCGTTTGTGGAGATTGAAAAACTTATCTTCCGCCTCCTCTCCCCCGCCGCGGCAAAAAAGATTAATATTAAGCGTTAACGCAATAAAGCCCCCCTTCTTTTTGGTTGGACGCATTGCTTTTTACCGGATTTTCGGCTGACGCCTCGAATGGCAATGGGGCGGAATGTGCGTTGATTCCTCAACCTTAGTTATCCATTCATTCCGCTTGCGCTGCCAACGCGTTTCAACACACAGGCGGCGGGCGCGAAAAAATCGCGCCCGCCGCTATTACTTTTTGTCTGATTGGGTCTGTTGAAACACAAATAAAGGTTTTATTAAGTTTTTTCTTTCATTTTAAACTTGCGGATATTTTAATATAATTAAAGGCGCAGTTCCACTGCATTTACGAAGTAGTGCGGTGGGTAGAAGCGAGTTATGCAAGGCGCGCGAGCATAACCTGAAGGAGTTTACTAAATGGTAAATATCGTATCGAAGGCGTTAGCCTTACCGAAGGTTGCCGCAGCGCAACACAGCAGAACGACGCTTATACACGCCGCTCGGTAGTAAAGGGCGGAATTTGGGGCACGTGCGAATTATCATTCTTAGCCTTTGTGTGCCTCATTTTTATGGTGCGGCGGATATTCTTTTCGGCTTTCTTTTCCTCGGGAGTGCTCTCAACATAGGGCACCTCGAAGATAACCGCCTCAAAGGGGCGCAAATCGAACGTGAGCTTGAAAGGTCTGCCGTCGCAAAGCTCCTCCCTTGCCTCTATTTCCAGCGGGTTGCCGTCGGGATAAGTTGAGAATATGCGCTTATATATGCCCGCAATGGGTGCGCCGACGCCCATATCCCATCTGTCTACGGGCGCAAAATTTATAACGAATATCAGCGCGTTGTTATAGTTCCACGGGTTGCGCCTTATGAATGTGAAGATATTGCGGTTGAAGTCGCCCGAGTTTATCCACTCGAAGGTTTTGGAACCGCCGCAGTCGTTATATAAAACGGGACGTTCGCGGTAGATATGCAAAAGCGTGCGGTAGCAGTTCATTACGTCGCGGTGACCCTCGTCGTCGGCGAGATACCAATCCAGACCCGTGCGGAAATTCCACTCGTTTATCTGCGCGAAGTCCTGACCCATAAAAAGCAGCTTTTTGCCGGGGTGCCCCATCATCATTGTGTACAGAGCCTTTAAACTGCCCAGCTTGTCCATTTTGTTGCCGGGGAATTTATTGTACATGCTGCCCTTGCCGTAAACAACCTCGTCGTGGGACAAAACGAGAATATAGTTTTCGTTAAAGATATATTCAAAAGTGTGCGTTAAAAGCCAGTGGTGATAGGGGCGGTATATGGGGTCCTTTTTGATATATGTTAAAGTGTCGTTCATCCAGCCCATATTCCACTTTAAGCCGAAGCCGAAGCCGCCCTGCGCCGCGGGCTTGGTTACTCCCTCTATTATGGAGCTGTCCTCGGCGATTAAAAACGCGTCTGTGCGCTGCCGCATTATGCTGTTCAGATGGCGGAAGAACTCAAAACTCTCCAGATTTTCGGTGCCTCCGTACATATTGGGGCGCCACTGCTCCCTGCCGAAGCTGTTATAGAACATAGCCGCAACGGCGTCCACGCGGAGGGCGTCGATATGATATTTGTCTATCCAGAAGAACGCCGAAGCCATGAGGAAGTTGCTGACTTCCTTTTTGCCCAAATCGAACGCCTTGGTGCCCCATTCGGGATATTCGGCGCGCAAGGGGTCGCCGTACTCATAGAGGGGAGTGCCGTCGAAGTTGGCAAGCCCGAAGTCGTCCTTGGGGAAGTGCGCGGGCACCCAGTCCAAAATTACGCCTATGCCGCACTTATGCAGATGGTTTACAAAGTATTGGAAGTCCTCGGGAGAGCCGTAGCGGGCGGTGGGCGAAAAATAGCCCGTCACCTGATATCCCCACGACGGGTCGAAGGGATATTCGCAGATTCCCATAAGCTCCACGTGGGTATAGCCCATATAATTTACGTATTCGGCAAGCTCGTGCGCAAGGGTGCGGTAGTCGAAATATTGGTCCTCGTCCCACTTGGATAAATCCTTTTTCCAGCTGCCGAGGTGAACCTCGTACACGGACATCGGCTTTTCAAGGAAATTTTCGTTATGTTTTTGCTGCTTCCAGTCGCCGTCCTCCCATTGGAACCTGTCCACATTGCAGACGACGGAGGCGTTTGCGGGACGAAGCTCGGCGCGGAAGGCGTAGGGGTCGATTTTATAAACCTCGCTGCCGTCGGCGCGGACTATCAGATATTTATATTTTACGCCCTCGCACATACCGGGAACGAACAGCTCCCATATTTCGTCGTCCATCTTCTGCATTATGTCCCGCCACGGGGTCCAGCCGTTGCCGTCCGAAACGACACAGACTGCCTTTGCGTGCGGCGCCCAAAGCACAAAACGGACGCCCCATACGCCGTTTTCTTCGCGCAAGTGCGCGCCCATTTTGTTGTAAAGCTCGTAATGGGTGCCATGGTGGAACAGATATCTGTCCAGATCGCCGAAAAATTTATCCATAATTCCTCCAAAAAAGTTGTTCACAAAAATTTTCGTGTGATTGCGCGCCCTGCGCCACCCTCACGTCATTCTGAGGCGAACTTATAATAATACACACACCCACTTTCGGGGGGCATGGTGACGAGCGCCCTGCCGTTTTGCACCTTTACGCGCTCTTCGGTAAGGTCAAAAGATTCCCCGGCGCAGAAAAATTTTCGGGTGATGAAAGCTTCGTTTCTGGGAACGCCGAGCTGCCATACGGGCACGTTAAGGCTGAGTTCCGATTCCGAACAGTTGATTATAACAACACAGCACTCGTCCTCGTCCGACCTGCCGTAGATTATATATCCGTTACCCGCGTCCAGCTGCTTTATGCTGCCCATTTTAAGGCACTTTATTTTTTTGCGCAGGCGTATTGCCTGTTTATGGAACTCTATAAGCTGCCAATCCTCGCTCCCCCACGGATAAGTCCTGCGGGAGTCGGGGTCCGTCCAACCCACTTGCCCCGCCTCGTCGGCGTAGTATACCCCGGGCGACCCGGGCCACGTCATCTGTATGAGGACGGCAAGTTCCATAAGCCGTTTATCGATGTTGTAACCCGCTTCGTGCGGACCCTTTGTGCGCAGGGTGCCCACCGTGTGGTTTGTGCGCGTTAAAAAGCGGGAATGGTCGTGGTTTGAAAGCTGGTTCAAAGCCGAGTCAAGCGCGGGGCGGGGGAATTTGGACATACTCTTGAACATAGAGGCAAAAAACGCCTTGCCGTCCCATAGCTTGCTTTCGTCAAACGTTTCGGAGTGCTTATCCATACCCGTCAAAAACCACGTCACAGGCTCCATAAACGCGTCGTAATTCATAACCGAGTCCCACTCCCCGCCGTTGAACCACTCCTCGGGAGAGCCGTAGTGCTCGGCAAAGATAAAGGCTTGGGGATTGGCTTCGCGCACGCTTGCGCGGAACTTCTTCCAGAATTTGTGGTTATAGCGGGGGCTGTGCCCCAGATCCGCGGCTACGTCAAGCCGCCAGCCGTCAACGTTGTACGGCTCGCCCACCCACTTGCTGCCGGTGGATATTATATAGCCTTCCAGCTCCTTGCTGTGTTCGTAATTGAGCTTAGGAAGAGTTTCAAACCCCCACCAGCCCTCGTATTCGCTGTGGGCTTCGTGGGGCTTTTTAAATTTGAAATAACTTCTGTAAGGGCTTTTTGCCGATTGGAACGCACCCTTTTCGTAGCCCTCCTTGTTGAGGTATATCCCCTCCCTGTCCATCCACTTGTTGAAGGAGCCGCAGTGGTTGAAAACGCCGTCTATAACCACCTTCATTCCGCGGCGGTGGATTTCTTCCACAAGCTTTATAAAATACTCGTTGCTCTTTTCGAGGTTTACGGGACTTGTGGTGCGGGCTATGTACCTTGCGGCAAAGCCGTTGTGCTTTTCCCAATGCTGCATTCTGTGGTCCACGTCTTTCTCTATCACGGCAAGGTGCGGGTCGATATGGTCGTAGTCCTGCGTGTCGTACTTGTGGTTGGAGGGCGAAACAAACAGCGGATTGAAGTAGATTGCCTCAACGCCCAAATCCTGCAAATAGTCGAGCTTTTGCATTACGCCCTGCAAATCGCCGCCGTAAAAACAGCGCACGTCCAGCTCGTCGGGGAATTTATACCATTCGCGGACGCGCTTGGAATGCCCGCCCGTATAATAAAATTCGTTGTCCTCCACGTCGTTGGAGGGGTCGCCGTTGCAAAAACGGTCGGGGAAAATCTGGTAGAACACAGCCCCCTTTGCCCAGTCTGGCACCTTGAACCCCGGCAAAAAGGAAAATTCATACTCTTCCTGCACATTTTCTACGCAGCCGAGGCGATTATAGTATACCACGTCGTCCTCGTCGGAGATTTCAAAGTAGTACTTTATCTGTCTTTCGGGGCACTTGAACGAAAATTCGTAGTAATCGAAATATACGTCCTTTCTTACGGACACAAGCTCGCGCCGCTGCTTCAGGGTCATCAGCTTCATATCGTGCTTTACGCCGTTTATAACAACGCACACATTCAAGGCGTCGTTTGCAAGCGTTCTTATGCGCACGGTGACTCTGTCGCCCGCAGCAGGCTCGTAAGGGGTCTTGTATCTTCGGGTTTCGTCGCTGAACAGCGCGTTTCTGTTTATCATTATTCGGTCCTTCTTAAACGCCTAATATCCATATGATTGTAACATATAAGGTCATTAAAGTCAATATGGGTTTATTAAATACGGTTGCATAATTTTATAAAATCGCCGTCAGTTCAAAATTACGTCCTTCAGGCTTTCGTACTTTTCCGCGGCGATGCGCGAAAGTAATTTTATGTCGAACGCGCCCGAAAAAGCCTCGTCCGAAATGGCCTTTGCCGTGAAAATAGTCTCCACGGGGAAGCGGAGATTTTTTATTTCCGAAAGCACCCTGCCGGATTGCCGCGTGCCCATAAAATCGCCGCCGCCGCGGATTTTTAAGTCGGCTTCGGCTATTTCAAAGCCGTCCGAACTGTTCTTTATCACGCCCAGGCGGGCGCGGGCTTCGTCGGTGTCGGCGCCCATCAAGAGGAAGCAATAGCTCTTTTTATCTCCCCTGCCCACTCTGCCGCGGAGCTGGTGGAGCTGCGAAAGCCCGAAGCGCTCGGCGTTGTAGATTATCATAGTGGTTGCGTCGGGCACGTCCACGCCCACCTCGATTACGGTGGTGGAAACGAGGCAGTCGTACTCCTTGTTTTTGAACGCGGTCATTATTTCGTTTTTTTGCTTGTCGCGCATCTTGCCGTGCAAAAGGGCTATTCTGACCCCCGGCATTCTGCCCTGCAACTCCTCGTAAAGCTCGGTTACGGAAGTAACGGTCCCCTCGTCGTCGCCCTCTATTTTGGGGCAGACGAAGTAGGTTTGCAAGCCCTGCCTTGCCTGCTCAGCCACGTAGCGGTACATATCCGCATACTTCCTTTCGGGAATTACAGACGTTGCTACGGGCAGCCGCGAACGGGGCTTATCCGTGATTGTGGTTACGTCCAGATCGCCGTAAAATATGAGGGAGAGCGTGCGCGGAATGGGGGTTGCGCTCATAACCAGAACGTCGCAGCCGTCGCCCTTGCCGGAGAGCGAGGAGCGCTGGGCAACGCCGAAGCGGTGCTGCTCGTCGCAGACCACGAAGGAAAGATTTTTAAAGACTACGTCCTCCTGCAATATTGCGTGCGTGCCGCAGATTATATTTACGTCCCCCGCGGCAAGCCCCTTTTTTATCTCCCGTTTTTCGGCGGCGGGCGTGGAGCCTGTGAGAGTGCGCACCGAGTACTCGGGGAAATATTTTTCGAGGAGCGCGGCGTTCTGGCGGGCAAGCACCTCGGTGGGGGCGAGCATTGCAGCCTGATAGCCCGATTTTACCGCCGCGTAGATGCCCGCAAACGCAACCGCGGTTTTGCCGCAGCCGACGTCGCCTTGCAGGAGCCTGTTCATATTGTGCGGGGAGTGCACGCTCTTAAAGATATCCTCCACCGCCGCTTTCTGCCCTTCGGTGAATTCAAAGGGGAAACGGGCGATAAAGGAGTTCAGCTCTGCGCGCGTGACGGAATACCTGTTCATGCGCGCGTCGTCCCGCCCGCCCTTTATGACTTTGAACGCCGAAATCAGCAAAAAATACTCCTCGAGCGCAATGCGCTCCGACCCCGTTTTTATGTCGTCCGCGGTCGACGGCGCGTGCACCCTGAAATACGCCTCTTTCAAAGGGGTCAAGCCGTACTTTTTTTGAAGCGTTTGGGGGATATATGAGACAATATCCAGCTTTTCCACAGCTTGCCGCACGGCTTGGCGGACTACGCCCTGCGTGAGCGAGCCGGCAAGGGAATATACGGGGATTATGCCCTGCAAACGGCTTGTTTTTTCGGCTTTTTCAAAGGACGGGTTGACCATCTGGCAGCCCATGCCGTACTTGTTCTGCACCCTGCCGTAAAAGAGATATTCGCCCGGTACGAGCTTTTGGGCGACGTACGGCTGGTTGAACCACACAGCCGTAAAAATAAACTTATCCTGCTGGCAGAGCGCCTTTACAAAGGGGCGCCTTGCATAGCGGTTCTGCTCTACGTTCAGAACAAAACACGCCGTTAAAATGACGTCGTTGTGATAGGCGTCCTTTAAGGGCGTAACGTGCGTCAAATCGAGATAGTCGCGCGGAAAGTGGCGGACAAGCTCTTCGGCGGTGCGGATATTCAGTTTGTTTAAGTCCCTCTCCCGCTTTTCGGAAATGAACTTTAAGGAAGTCAATTGCATATTTAAAAACAAACAGTTCCAAAAAGCGTTTAAACCTTTTGAAACTGTTGCACCCTACAAAAAAACCGATTTTGGTTATTCAAGCGAGACCATATAATAATACACGGGCTGACCGCCGAAATGGAAATCCACGTCGCAGTCGGGGTACTCCTCCCCGATCTTTTCGGAGAGCGCTTCGGCGTCCTCCTCCTTTACTCCCTCCCCGTAGTAGAGGGTTATCATTTCATGCTCGTCGCGCTTTAACGCTTTAATAAGCTTTAAGGTCGTTTCGGAAATGTTGTCGCCCTTGGCGAGGATTCTCTTGTTGTCGAGACCTATAATGTCGCCCTCTTTGAGCTTGAAACCGTTCATTGTGGTGTTGCGCACGGCGTAGGTCACCTGACCGGAAGCCACGTTGTCTATGGCGTGGGTCATATTGGTTTTATTTTCCGGCACGGAGGCTTCGGGGTCGAACGCAAGCGCCGCCGCAAAGCCCTGCGGAACGTTCTTGGTGGGAATAACGTGAATGGTGCGCTTGGTTACAAGGTCCTTTGCCTGCTCCGCGGCAAGTATTACGTTGGAATTGTTGGGGAACACAAAAACGTTGGAGGCGTTTATCTTCTGCACGGCGTCGGCTATGTCCTGCGCGGAGGGGTTCATGGTCTGACCGCCCTCAATAACCCTGTCGCACATCAAATCCTTGAATATCTCCTCCAAGCCGCTGCCCGCGCATATGGCAAGCATGCCCATTTCCTTCTTTTCCGCCTCGAGCTTTGCCTTGAGGGCGCGGTTCTCTTCGAGCATGTTCTCTATTTTTATTCTGTCAAGCTCCCCCAGCTCAAGCGCGTAGGTTAAGGCTATGCCCGGGGTGTTGGTGTGGACGTGTACCTTTATCAGCTCGAGGTCGCCTATGCAGATTACGCTGTCACCTATCTGCATCAGCTTTTCTTTCAGCCTGTCGATATCGGCAAGCGTGGTCATCTGCTTTAAATTTATTACAAAAAACTCCGTGCAATAGGCAAACTCTATGTCGCCCAAATCGAGGTTTATTATGTCGGAATTGTCGCCGAAAATGTCGTCGTCGCTCTTTTTTGCGTCCGCAGCGGCTTCGGTGGGGATTTCGCCCAGCTCGTCGCTCTCGCCCGAGATTGCCGCAAGAAATCCGCGCATTATGTGCATAAGACCCACGCCGCCCGAGTCAACCACGCCCGCCTTTTTTAACACGGGGAGAAGCTCCGGGGTTTTTGCAAGGGCGTCGTCGCCCACTTCTATAAGAGCCTTGAAAAAGTCCGTAAAATCCTTGTGTTTGCTTGCAAGCTTGCCCGCAGACTCGCTCATAAGCCTTACTACCGTTAAAATGGTGCCTTCCTTGGGAATGGATACTGCGCCGTAGGCAACCTTTGTGCCCGCCTCCATCGCCTTTGCAAAGGTCTTTGTGTCAAAAGCGTCCTTAGTGTCCTTTATAACCGAACATATTCCGCGGAAAATCTGCGAAGAAATTACTCCCGAATTGCCCCTGGCGCCCTTTAAAGCGCCCTTTGAAACGGCGTCGCAAATCTCCTGGAAGCGGTTTGACGTGCAGGCGTTCATTTCCTTTACGGCAGATTGCAGGGTGAGCGACATATTGGTGCCCGTGTCGCCGTCGGGAACGGGGAACACGTTCAGGGCATCGACTTTTGCCCTGTTTATTTCAAGCATTCTGGCACCGGTGGCAACCATTTTGCGGAACTCGGTGCTGTTGATTGTTTTTTGCATAGTACTCCTTTTAATTGCCGTAAAATACGGCAAACTCGCACAGCCCTAAAAAACGGCTGTGCGAAAATTTACAGCTTGACGCCTATAATGTTGACGTTTACGGTGTCCACTATCATACCCGTAAAGTGTTCAACCTTGTATTTAATGCTTTCTTTTAACGATTCAGCCACGGCGTTTATGGATACGCCGTACTTGATTATTACGTTTACGTCGATAAAAATCCTGTCACCGTTCGTAACTACCTTCACGCCCTTTCCGTCCGTCTTTCTTTTAAGAAGCTCGGAAATAGAGTCGGTGATGTTGCGTGAAACGGTGTCGACGATTCCGTAACATTCCAAAGTGGCGCTCTTTGCAACCTTGGCAATTGCCGAATCGGATATTGAAATTTTACCGTATACGTTGCTTGTGTTTACCGACATAACTTTTACCGTCCGTCGTTATTCTATAACATTTAAAAGTTTTTTGCAAGCGTTTCCCGTCATTTTAGAGTATTTCGCATATTTTCCTATATAAATTATTTTGAAAAATATAAAAAAATAAAACTTTGAAGCGATTTTTGATTGATTTTTTTTAAAAGCCGTGTTATATTTAGAAAGGTCGTAATTTCAAGGCGGCTTTATTTTTAACGATTTTAACCCACGGAGGTATAAATATTATGTCGAGAGTTTGTGAAGTTTGCGGCAAGGGTCAGACCAGCGGTAACAACGTGAGCCACTCCAAGAGAAGAACGAGAAGGACTTTTAAAGCCAATGTTCAAAAGGTTTCTTACCTTGTAAACGGCAAAGTAACCACGGGCTACGTTTGCGCAAGATGCCTCAAATCAGTTGAAAGAGCATAAGTTTTTTTAAAAAGCAGCGGCGGGAGTATCAACTCCCGCCGCAATTTTTTTGCCGTTTTTCAGCCGCAATAAATATCCCTGCTCACGCGCCCGAAAAGTCGCCCGTAAGCTCCAGCTTTAAATCGGAAAATTCAACTTTAAGGCTTCTTGCCGCAAACAGGCACAGATACGCGAACCTGCCGTCCACAGAGTCGAGCTTGAAATCAAAAAACTGCCTTTTGAAATTTTTGCCCTCCGCCGTTACCTCGGCGGTTATTATTTGCCCTTCGCGCACGAGCTTTAAACAAAGCTCGCTGCCGGCGGAGAGCGTTACGGGGTTGTCCGCGCGGTTGAGCTTTCCGCTTTCGCGGAAAAATACGGCGTTCCCCTCAGGATATCCGAGCACGCCCGAAACTACGTAGTCGCTGACTGCGGCAACGTCCAGACGGTTTACGTAAATATCGTCGCGAAGCATCAGCCCGAATCCGCTCTGCCCGTCTGCGCCGCCGCCCGCTTCCAAAAGCCTTACCCTTGCCGAAGCGGTGAAGTTTTTGGTGACGGGCACAGCCGTGAACGCGGCTGCGATTCCGTCGCCCGAGGGGGCTATTTTGCCCTTGGTTTGCCCGGGGTCGGACCACACGGAGAACACGCCGTTTTTAAAGGTCACGCCGAACGGGGAAAACCCGTTGCCGCCCAAATCGCCGAACGCCGTGGCATACCAGCCCGGCGCAAGCTCTTCCGCCGCCGTGTGCGCGGGATCGAACGGGGCGTACGCGGGCTTTTTATATTCTGCCCAAACCGCCTCCGCAAAATCCTTGGGAAATTGCGGCGGGGCAATGTTCCGTTTGACGTAATTTTTAAGGCTGCAACCCGAACGGGAGATTGCCGCGGCAAATTCATAGGCTACGCGCTTTGCGCCGAAGGCGTTGAGATGCGTGCCGTCCATTCCCGCGGGGGCTTTGCTCTCCTCGTCCGCATATGTGGCGTGGGAGTGGAAATACGCCGCGGCGGCGTTGTCCGAAAGGTATATTTTACGCGTCAGAGAAGTGAGATCCACAACCTGAGTGCCCGTATCGGCGCCAAGACTACGGATAGCTTGGGCGTAGTCGCCCGCGGCGGTCTCGTGGACGGACGTGCCTACGTATTCGCACGCGGAATCGTATCTGACGATGGGTGTGCAGAGTATGGGCGTGGCGCCCGCCGCCTTTGCTATCTTTATATATTTTTCATATAGGATATATTTGAACGACGCTCCGCCTTCAACGTCCGCGTCGTCCATACTCTTGCAAGGGTCGGTGTAGCGGGCGGGGTCCTCCCGCTTTTCGTCGTTGTGCCCGAAGCCTATTATGAGATAGTCGCCCGCAGAAATTTCCTCTATGAGCTTTGAATAGTTGCCCGATTTATCCGTGAGAAAATTGAGAGAGCTGCGCCCGGACAGGGCAAGGTTGACTATCTGCTCCTTTTCCGCTTCGAAATAGTTATACAGCTGCGCGCCGTAGCCGCAGCGGGGAAGATAAATTCTGTCGGGGACGGGATAGTTGCACACCGTTGAATCACCCACGACGAAAATTCTGCCGTTGAACTTTTCCATAATTCTCCTTTAAAACCGCTTTTAAACCGCGGCGGGTCAATATTCCACATTGAATTCTACGTTTGCATTGAGCACCGCCGAATTGTCGTACAAGGAGCTGTTGCTGCTGATTGCGTAGTTTTCCATTTTTACGGCGTTCCACTGCTCCTGCGTGCCCGCAAAATATATGTTGGCAAGCGCGCCGTCGTGGTGGAAAGCATGTCCCACCAACAAATCGCCGTCGTCGTTTGAAACGGAGCCGTAAATAGTTGTAATCCCCGCGGGAAGATATATCTCCTCCAGAGCTGAGCAGTAGCCGAACGCGCCCGGCTCGATTACGGTTATGCCCTTGCCCACCTTTACGCATTTGAGCGAGGTGCAGGTGTGGAAAGCTGCCACCCCGAGCGCGGGAACCAACTCCGTTACGGGATTGCCGTTTTTATCCTTTTCCTGTTCGCCGTTTTCGTCAAGCACGGGTTCTTCGGCGTCTACAAGGCTGTCCGGCAAAACCAACTCTTTCAGCGAAGCGCAGTTATAAAACGCCAGATTGCCTATTCTTTTGAGGGTCTGCGGCAAGTTTAGCTCTTTTAACGAGACGCATTCTTCAAACGCCCTTGCGTTTATGTATTCAAGCCCCTCGGGGAATTCGAAATCCCGAAAGGCGCAGCCGTAAAACGCATACCCGTCTATAGTTTTTACCGAATCGGGCACGTTGATTTTTTGGAGTTTACTGCAGTAGCCGAACATTCCCCAAACTATTTCACCGAGGGCGCTGCCCTCCTCAAATGTGACCTCTTCAAGCATAAAATTATAGGAAAACGCCGCCGTTCCCACTTTTTCTATGCTTGCGGGGATTGTAATTTTGGTGTACATTGCGTTGGTAAAGGCGCCCGCCTCAACCTCTTTTACGGGCAATCCCTCGTATTGGGAGGGGATTACAAGTTCGCCGCCAAGGTAGGAGGCGTTGCCGTCCACGCTTACGGAATAATATTCGTTACCCGAATCGTCGGTTTTTTTTATGTAGCCCACGCTTGCCGAACAGCCCGAAATAAGGGGCGCGGACAGCGCCGCTACCGCCAACGCCGCAACGATTGCAATTGATTTTTTCATAGCGCAACCATATTAACATATATGCGCCGAAAATGCAAGTGAAATTTTTATGAACAAACCTCTTTGAAAACGCGCAAAAAATTTTTGAAGGCTATTTTTTCAAGCTGCCTTTCGGTTATGCCGTCGGCAAGCAAAAAGCGCATTAATTCAGCCATATCACAGGGGCAAACGGCTATTCCGTCCGCCAAAGTTCCGTCCCAATCGCTGCCGAACGCCGGCGCGTCCTCCCCCGCGACGGCTATTATATGCTTTATGTGCGCCGAAATTTCGGCAAATCCTCCTGCGCCGCCCAAAAACCTTTTATAAAAGTTTACGCCCACAGCGCCGCCGCACTCCGCTATTTCCCTCAGTTGCCTGTCGGTGAGGTTGCGCGGGTTTCGGCAAACCGCTTCCGCACAGGAATGGCTGGCAACGACGGGGATTTTACGGTTTTTTAAAATTTGGGCAACGCCGCCGTCCGAAAGATGGGATATATCCACTATTATTTTGTTTTTGTCGAGGGCGGCAAGCGCGGCAAAGCCCCTCTTTTTTAAGCCTCTTTTTTCCCTTTTTCCGTCCGCGCGGACGTTTGGAAAGGCAAGGGCGTTCTCCTCGTTCCACACAAGTGAAGCCATAATCGCGCCGTCGGCGCGCAGTGCGGCTGTTTTTGCGGGGTCGCCGCCGGTAAAGCCGATGTTTTCGCAGGTGAGCGCGCAGGGAACGCGGCGCAGGGCGCGGGCGCGCAGGTAGTCGCCGTAATTTTTTACTATCGCGTATCTTTTTTGCGAAAAAACGGCGTAAAATAAAGCTTTTGCCGCGGCATATGCCGCGGCGTTTTCGTTTGTGAATATTGCAAAGCACTGAAAGGTGTTTTGCGTTAGCTCCGCGGGCTTTACCAAACCCGTTAAGGGCGGGCTTGCCGTAAGAGAATCGCAGTGCAAATCAACCCTTATTTGCGGCATATGAGCCTTAGGATTTTGCGCACCGGTTTGGGCGGCTTTACGCATATTATGGTCATACTTCCCCCCTGTTCACGATTATTAGGGCAACCCCTTCCGTGCATATATAGGCGTCGCCGCTTAGAACGACGTTGGAAATTCCCCTGCACTCGCCATAGCGCACACTCTCGGGATAGGAGTATTTCAGCCCCCTAAAATCCATTATATTCAGGCTGCCGCCAAAAGGTAACACCGAAACGGTTTTGCCCGCGTAATCTCCCAAAAAAATTTTGCCCGACGCGGGAAAAATTACCGAGCGCGCCGTTATCATTTTGCACTCTGCGCCGCTTGCGTGGGCGCGGTATAAAAGATGCAGGTTGCCCAAAAAATGGTCCTCCCTGCCGCCTCCGCCGCCGTAGATCTCTATTTGGTCAACGCCCTTTTCCATAAGCTCCAAAAGGGCTATTTCCCCGTCGGTGAAATTCTTTTCGGCGGGATATATGCCGTCGTGAACGGGGTCGGGGACGTAGCCGAGGCTGTCAAAATCGCCCACGGTTTTATCGGTGCGCACCCTGCCGTGCGCCCACTTATAGGCGCCGTCGCAACAGTAGACCAGGGCGTTTTGCACGTCTATCTCCCCTTCGTACGGGTCTCCGTTCAAAAGCATTACGCCCTTCATCTTCTCAGCTCCGCTATCGCTTTTGACGGGTCGGGGGAACGGTATACCGCGGAACCCGCCACAAGAACGTTTGCGCCCGCCTCCCTTATGGCTTTGCAATTTTCAAGCGTAACTCCGCCGTCAACGGATATGTCAAGGTCGGGTCTGCCCGCCTCTATTGCATACGCGCGCGCCTTTTTAAGCTGTTCGTAGGTTCCGGGCATAAATTTCTGCCCGCCGTAGCCGGGATATACCGACATAAAAATAATCGTATCCACAACGGTAAAAAGATTGAAAACGCGCTCGGCGGGGACGTTGGGATTTACTGCCACCCCGCACCTTACGCCGAAACTCTTTATAAGTTCCAGCGTTTCGGCAAGATATGCGGAAGAAATTTTTCTGCACGCCTCGTAGTGTACGGTTATTATGTCGGCGCCGGCGTCAACAAACTGTTTTACCTGCGTTTTGGGGTGCTCAACCATAAGATGGCAGTCGAGCGGAAGTCTTGTAAGGGGGCGTATGCTCTCTACCATCTGCGCGCCGAACGTTATGGGGTGCACAAAGCTGCCGTCCATAACGTCGCAGTGAATGAGGTCCGCTCCGCCTCTCTCCGCCGCTTTTACGGCGTCGCCCACTGCGGAGAAGTCCGCGGCAAGTATTGAAGGTGCTATTTTTATCTGCATGTTTTTACCTCGGAATGGGTTTTTCGTTTGATTTTTTTAACGTTTTGGGGGAACGTGTTCGGTTTTTAAGTATCCCGCCCTCAGCTGCCCGCACGCGCCGCCTATATCGCTCCCCATGGACCTGCGCACGGTTGCCGATATCCCGCCGTTTTGTAATATGGCTTGGAATTTATAAGCCTGTGCGTCGCCCGCAGCCTTTAACGTGCGCTCCTTTACCTCGTTCAGCCTTATAAGGTTTACGTGGCAGGGCTTGCCCCTTAAAAGCTTTATAAGCTCTTCGGCGTGTTTTTCGTCGGCGTTTTCCCCCGATATAAGGGAATATTCGAAGATATACCGCCTGCCCGTCTTTTCAAAATAATATTCGCACGCCTTTAAAATGCCGTCTATGGTATACTTGTTGGCAACGGGCATCGTGCGCCGCCTGCCCTCGTCGGTGGTCTGGTGCAGGGATATGGTGAGGTTTACGGGAATGCCGAGGTCGGCAAGCTCGTAAATTTTGGGAACTATGCCGCAGGTTGAAAGGGAGATATTCCGCGCTGAAATATTTATTCCCTCCGGCGCCGTAACGTTCTTTAAAAACGCCGAAACCTCGTCAAAGTTATCCAGCGGCTCTCCGCTGCCCATAAGCACGATATTTGTAACGCCCCTCTCCTTTCCCGCTGCATGCATTGCGTTTACAACGAGCGTTTGGCAGAGTATTTCGCCTGAGGTGAGATTGCGCACAAGCCCGCCCAAAGTGCTTGCGCAGAACTTGCAGCCCATACGGCAGCCCACCTGCGTGGAGACGCACTGGGTGTTGCCGTATTTATATTTCATAAAAACGCCCTCTATCACGTTTCCGTCGGCAAGGCGGAAGAGATATTTTTCGGTGCCGTCCGCCGAACGGAAAATCTTTTCCAAACTTACAGGCTCGTCCTCGTACTCTTCGAGGAGTTTTTGGCGGAGGGCTTGGTCAACGTTTATTTCGGAAATCTTTTTCCCGCGGGAAAGCCCTTCCATAAGCTGTTTTGCGCGGAAGGGCTGCGCGCCCATATCGGCAACGAGATTTTTAAGTTGTTCAAAGCCCAAATCCTGTAAAATCTTTTTCATTGCTTTATGAACCCTGTTAAAAAGAAGCCCGCGCCAAGGGATATGTGCGGCAAAAACCGCAAGCCGTATTTTGTGGCGACGTGTTCCAAAGGGGATTGCGGTAAACTCAATACATATCCGCAATTTTCCTCCAAAAATGCGCGGACTACGCTGTCGTTTTCCTCGGGAAGCACGGAACACGTGGAGTAGTAGAGCGCGCCGCCCTTTTTTACGTACTTTGCGCAGTTATTCAAAATTTTAAGCTGCAGTGCGGAAAGCTCCGAAATATCGCTCTCCTTTCTGAACAGCTTTATGTCGGGATTTTCGTTTATAACGCCCGTGCCCGAGCAGGGGGCGTCCACCAAAACGGCGTCGAATTTTTCAAAAAACTCCGGGTTGAAAACAGAGCTGTCCGCCTGCATTGCCCTTACGTTTTCAACGCCCATTCTTTGGGCGTAGGATTTTATAAGTTCCACCCTGTGGGAATGAAGTTCGCAGGAAGTGACCTCGCCGCACTTTCCGGCAAGCAGAACGGACTTCCCGCCGGGCGCGGCGCAGGCGTCCAAAATGCGTTCGACGGGGGATATTGCCGAGGCAATTGCAACCGAGCCAACGGATTGAAAGGTGTAGTCGCCCGCAAGATATCCCTCGTCCCGCACAAAGCTTTCAAAGATATACACCCCCGCAAAGGGCGTGTCAATGTGCGGTTTTTCAAGATATTTTTCGGCTCCGCGCACAAAGCGCACGCATATTCCGGGGCTTTTGGCGGACAGAATTTCTTCGGCTTCGCCCTTGTAACTCCTCTTCACCCGCTTTGCAAGCCATAGAGGCGCGCTCGTTTCAAAAGCCAGCCTTTCGTCGGCGCGCTCGGGGAGAGCGGGGAGTTTATAGGAGCGCAAAAAGGCGTTTACAAAGCCCGCCGCGCCCTGTTTGCCCAGCTTTTTTGTAAGCTCCACGGCGGAATCCACCACCATATAGTCGTGCTTGCCCATAAATTCGAGCATATATATTGCGATTTTTAAAATTATTTTTACGGCGGGCTTGGGCGGTTTTTGGGTGTTTGCCGAAATTACGGCGTTTAACCAAACGTCCTTTTCAAGAACGCCGTAGCAGATTTTTACCGTGCGCGCCTTGTTTGCAGGCTCTACAACGGTTGAAGCTATGGCTTGTTTTAAAAATGCGCCGTCCCTGTATACCTTTGAAAGTATTAAGTACGGGTCGACAACCGGGTTAGTCAAGGATATCGCCCGCCTTTATTTTTCTGCCGTTCACAAAGTCGCGGGCGGACATAACCTTGCCGCCTGCGGGCTGTAAAAACGTGATACGTATTGAGTTTTTGCCGCACGCAACGGTTATTCCGCGCTTATCGGCACAAAGAACCTCGCCCGCGTTGCCGCTTTCGGGGCACAGCTCGCCGTTCAGAACGTTGAGGCAAACCCCGTTCAAAAGGCAATATGCCGCGGGCTGAGGGCTGAAAGCCTTTATTCTCCTTAAAACCCTCTCCGCAGGCCGGGTGAAATCGAGCTTGCAGTCCTCCCTTTTAATTTTTTTGCAAAAGGACGCCAGAGCCTCGTCTTGCACGAGGAGCTGCACGTTGCCCTCCTCGAGGTAATTTACGGCTTCCAGAGCCGCCTCGGCGGAGAGCGCGGAAAGCTCTTTTGAGAGTTCGCCGCACGTTTTGCCGCCCACCTCGCAGCGCTTTACAAGCAATATATCCCCCGAATCGAGCGCAGGCTCCGTGCGCATAACGGTTACGCCCGTGTGGGATTCACCCGCAAGTATAGCCGCCTGAATGGGGGAAGCGCCGCGGAATTTGGGCAGAAGCGAAGCGTGAAGGTTCCACACGCCCCCCGGGAAACAGCCCAGAATATCCTCGGATAAAATCTGACCGTAGGCGCAGGTTATCATTATATCCGCGCCGAGCGCAGCCACTTGGTCAACGTGGTCGCGTATTTTTGCAAAGTCGTAAACGGCAATGCCCTGCCCCAAAGCGTAAGCCTTTACGGGCGTGGGCGTTAAAACCTGCTTTCTGCCCACGGGCTTATCGGGCTGGGTGATTACGGCTATTATATTTTTTCCGCCCTCCTTGAGCGCGCGGAGAGCGGGAACGGCGTATTCGGGCGAACCCGCATAAACTATCTTCATATCACTCCTCCGGCGGAAGGTCGTAAACCTCTTCGGCTATATCGGTGTAGAGCTTTCCGTCGAGATGGTCAAGCTCGTGGCAGACCGCGCGGGCAAAAAAGCCGTCGGCGGTGAGCTTGTGTTTTTTGCCGTTTCTGTCGCGGTACTCCGCCTTAACCTTTTGGGGCCGCGTGACCGTGCCCTGCTTGCCCTTAACCGAAAGGCAGCCCTCGGGACCGGTCTGCTCGCCCTTTGTTGAAATTATAACGGGATTTATAAGTTCGAAATATCCCTCCTCAACGTCTATCACCACCGCACGGAGGGCAACGCCTACCTGCGGCGCGGCAAGACCCGCGCCGTTTTCGGCGCGGACGGTGGTTTTCATATCGTCCAAAAGCTGCCAAAGCTCGCCGTTGAAATTTTTTACGGGGTCGCATATTTTGCGGAGGACGGGGTCGCCCGTCTGCACGACGTATCTCTGTGACATAATTTCTCCTTATATTCTACCTGCTTTAAAATAAGCCGGTCGATAGTTGAATGTTGTTTGCTTTTTTAGCGCTATGAAAGATTGCCCGGATTCTCCTCAATGTAGCAAAGCGTGGACTGTGTTGAGTTTTTTACTGCTATATCGTAGATTTCAGGCAATAATTTTTCGGTTTTGAGGCGCATTAGCACCTGATAGCGGTACTTGCCCTGTATGCGCTTTATGGGGGAATGCATGCGGTTTAAAAATATAAACTCCTCAGGGCTTCGGTTTTTAAGTTCCCCACACGCAAAATATACGTTTTTTAAGGCGGCTACGGCAAGCTTTTCGTCCTCCGAAGTGACCATAATGCGGCAGATTACGGAATACGGGGGGAAGTTTGTGGCTTTTCTTATCTCCCGTTCGTTTTCAAAAAAACCCTTGTAGTCGTACGCCGTGGCAAAGCGGAGAATGTAATTTTCGGGGCAATACGTCTGCAAAACAACCTTGCCCGGGCTGCCCGCCCTGCCGCTCCTGCCCGAAACTTGCGTGATGAGCTGAAAGGTCCGCTCTCCGCTGCGGTAGTCGGCAAAGTGCAGGCTCATATCCGCGTCGAGTATCCCCACCAAAGTCACCGAGGGGAAGTCGTGCCCCTTGGCTATCATCTGCGTTCCCACGAGAATATCCGCCTCGTGTGCGGCAAATTTTTTTAAGATTTTATAGTGCCCGTCCTTCCCCGAGACGGTGTCGTTATCCATTCTTAAAATCCTGGCGGAGGGGAACAGCTCCTTTAAGTCGGCAACTACCCTTTGGGTGCCCGTGCCGCTGTATCTTATATGCCGTCCGCCGCACTGCGGGCAGGCTTGGAGCATTCTGTACTTTGCGCCGCAGTAGTGGCATTTGAGGCAGTTGTCCTCGCTGTGATAGGTGAGAGTTACGTCGCAGTTTTCGCACTTGGCAACGTAGCCGCAGTCGCGGCACATCACCGTTTGGGAATATCCCCGCCTGTTCAAAAATATTATCGCCTGGTTGCCGCTCTCCAAAGTTTCGTTAAGCTGTTGGCGCATGGCTGCCGAAAAGGCGGTGTTGTTGCCGCGCCTCACTTCCTTGCGCATATCGGCGATTATAATTTCCGGCAGGGGCTTTTTGTTTATCCTTTCGGGGAGGGTTATAAGATTATACTCCCCTTCCATTGCCTTTAAATAGCTCTCCACCGAGGGGGTTGCGCTGCCCAAAATGAGCTTGCAGCCGTTGTAAGCCGCCCGCCACGAGGCCACGTCCACGGTGGAATAGCGGGGCGCAGATTCGGAGACATAGGAGGAGTCGTGCTCCTCGTCTATAATTATCGCGCCGAGATTTTCAAGCGGCGCAAATATTGCGCTGCGCGCGCCGACGGCTATCTTTGCCTCGCCCGAGCGCAGCCGCCACCACTCGTCGAAACGTTCGCCCGCGGAAAGCCCCGAGTGGAGTATTGCCGCTTCGCCCTTGAAGCGGGCACGGAGCTGGGCCAACATCTGGGGAGTGAGAGAAATTTCGGGCACCAAAAAAATCGCCGTTTTGCCGCGGGATATTTCGCGGGCGATTATATTGAGATATATCTCCGTTTTTCCGCTGCCCGTAACGCCGTGTATGAGGTGCACGGTCTTGGGGGAACTCTCCACATTTTCAATTGCCGCGGACTGGGCGGGGGTGAGAATTTTGGGGGATTCCTCCCTCTCCTCCGCGCCTGCGGGATTGCGCCGCTTGCGGCGCTTTTCTATGTCCACGGCGCCCTTATCCTTTAAGGCGTTTACGGCGCCCCTGCCGAACTTTTCGGCAAGCGCGGAAAGTTCAAATTCGCCATACGTATTGAGAAATTGCAGAATTTCAGCCTGTTTTTTAGCCGATTTGGGAAGGGCAACTCCGGGGTTTTTGAGCACTACATAGCTTACGTACGCTTCGTGGACCTTGCCAAGCCGCATCTCCGACGGTACGAACAGCCTAAGCGCCGCAGCCTTAGGAACGCGGTAGCGCTCCGCTATGTGCTCCATGAGCGCAAAACACTCGGGCACGAGCGCGGGCGGTTCGTCGTAAACGGAATATACGGGTTTGATTTTTTCGGGGGGAAAGGAAGCGCTTTCGGAAATCCCCATAACAAACCCGTCTATTATCCTCCCGCCGAAGGGCACCCTTACGCGGCACCCAGCCTTAACGTCGTCGCGGCAGGAGTATTCAAATATTCTGTCCACCTGGCTGTGGGCTATGTCAACTATTACCTTAGCGTACATTTCAATTAAACAAAAACCGCCAACGGCAGCTTGGGAAAGGCGGTCCCGGGCGCAGTTTTTTGCCCGAAAACACAACACGTTCCCGCAAAACGGTCGTTTGCGGTTTTAAAAAATCAGTCTTTTACGCACTTTACCTTGCCCTGCGCGATTTCCCGGCTGGCAATGGATATCTCCTTGATTACGTCGGTGCTGGACGTAGCCATGCCCTGCGTTGCCTCTATAATCTGGCGGGCACGCTTTGCAACCACCACACACAGTGCGTAGCGGGATACGGGCTGCCCGTCGGCGTTGAGCTTTTCTATCAAAGTGTCTACCGAAGGTTGATTTATCATATTATATACGCTCCTTTTCACGTTTTATTATGTTTTCTATTTCTTTAACGGCGGTGTTCAAGTCGTCGTTTATCACAATATAGTCGTAGTTGTCCTCAAGCGAAATTTCGTAGTCCATTCTGTTGAGGCGCTCCTCTATTTTTTCGTCGCTCTCCGTTTGTCTGCCCACGAGGCGGGCGCGCAGCTCCTCCCTGTCGGGGGGGAGGACCATCATAAGTATAGCCTCCGGGTGGGATTTTTTTACCTGCAAGGCGCCGTTTACCTCGATTTCGAGAATTACATCATTGGTTTTCAGCCTGCTTTCAACATACTCCCGCGGGGTGCCGTAGTAATTGCCGAAGTGCTGTGAATACTCCAAAAAGCCGCCCTCGCCTATCATGGCGTTGAATTTTTCCTTTGTGACAAAAAAATATTCTCTGCCGTCCTCTTCACCCGGGCGGGGTGCGCGGGTGGTGCAGGAGACCGACAGGCAGTAGCGGCCGTCCGATAAGAGTCTCTTTACTATCGTGCCCTTGCCTACGCCCGAAGGACCGCTTATTACCAAAAGTATATTGCGCATATTTACTCCAAGTTCTGAACCTGTTCCCGCACCTTTTCTATCTCGTTCTTTAAGGCAAGCCCCAGACGGGTCACCTCGAGATCGTTGGATTTGGAACAAATGGTGTTCGTCTCCCTGTTGAATTCCTGCACGAGGAAGTCGAGTTTTCTGCCCACTATCTGCTCGTTGCAGATTTCGCGGAATTGCGAAACGTGGGAGTGCAGGCGGGTAAGCTCCTCGTCAATATTGCTTTTATCGGCAAACAGCGCGGCTTCGGTTAAAATGCGCGCCTCGTCCGGCTCCGCGCCTTCGAGAAGCTTTTTTATTTTACTCTCCAGCTTCAGCCTGTAATTTTCGGCTACAAAAGGGGCGCGCTTTTCCACTTCCCCAACCAGCTTTTCAATAACGTCCATGCGGGAAAGCATATCGGTTTTTAATTTTTCGCCCTCCGTGCTGCGCATTGCGTTGAGCTTTTCAAGCGCCGTTAAAAGCGCGGACTTCATTGCAAAAATAATTTCGTCGTCCGCCGCCGAAACGTCCTCCGCCCGCAAAACGTCGGGATAGCGCAGAACGCCGCTCACCGTAACGTCGTCCGTAAGTCCGGGGAAGAGCGCGGCAACTTTTTTTGCGGCTTCAACGTAGGAACGGGCGACGCCCTCGTCCAAAAACAGAGTTTTTTCCCTCTCCCGCTTGTCGGAAAAAGAGATAAAAACGTCCGCGTGGCCGCGCGTGAGCTTTTCGCGGATTATTCCGCGGATGGCTTCCTCGTGCGCGGCAAAAATTCTGGGGGCCTTTACGGCTGCGTCGAGATAGCGGTTGTTCACCGTTTTGATTTCGACGGAGAGCTCTATGCCGCCGTCGCTGTATTCTCCCCTGCCGTATCCCGTCATACTGAGCATAATCCACCACGAAAACCGAAATTTTAAGTAATAACATTATACCAACTAAATTTATAAATTACAAGCGTTTTGGGGACAAAATGGGCGGCGGGAAAACTTTATTTAAAAGGACGTTTTAAATTTTGAAAACGGGGCAATAACTTGCGGGAAATCTGTTTTGGGGGGACGTTATGAAAATTGCCTGCATAGCCTCGGCTGCGTGCGCAGCAATTATTTTGTTTGCGCTGGCGCTCTTCCCCGCCCGCGTGTGCCTTGCGAACGGAAAAAACCACGCCTTTATAATAGGGTCCTCCTCCGCCGACTGCATTGAATACTTCCCGCGGACAAACTGCGAGCTTGAAATGCTTTTTATTAAAAACATATGCGGCGAAAGCGCGGAATTTGAAGAGTTCGACCGCGAAGAATATCTGGAGAGCGTGGGCGGAAAGATACTTTTTTGCGAAACCGCGGGGGATTCGGTGAACTACTACTGCTCGGCAAGGCTGCCCTACTCCGTGAGGCTGAAGGGGCAGACGGTCAATTTACAGATATGTGTGCGCGACGGCGGCGTAAAGCTGGGGACGCCGATAATTTTCGGCGGATACTGAATAAACCGCGCGCTTTAAGTCAATATCAAAAAGCAAGGAGATTTTTATGAAAGAAAACACAACTACAAAACCTACAAAAAAGAAAAGACTGTTATTCTGGCTTGTGGTTGCCGCGTGCTTACTTATTGCCGCCGCAATAACGGTTGGGGTAATCTTCGGCATGAGGGGCACGGCGAACAATCCCACCCTTGACAGCGGCACAAACCAGGGAGACACTCCCCCCGGACAGAGCGACGGGAAAGACGACGATAAGGACGACAAGGACGACGGAAACGGCGGGACGGTTGACACTTCAACCTCGTACGAGTTTATTCCGCCCGTAGAAACCGTGACCCTTATAAAGTCGCACGAGTTCGGCTATGACAAGACTATGGACTGGTACAGGCTGCACCAAGCAATGGACTTCGGGGCGCCCGCAGGCACAAACGTTATGGCAGCCGTGGACGGAACGGTAAAGAGCATTGTGACGAGCGATATGCTGGACTATGCCGTAATAGAAATCGAGCACGCCGGCGGAATTACCACGGTATATAAGTTTGTGGACCCCGCAAGCGGACTCAAATCGGGGCAGAAGGTCAACCGCGGACAGGTTATAGGCACGGTTGCAACGGCCTCCGGCAGGGAAAACGCCGACGGGGACCACCTGCACTTTGAAGTGTTCAAGGACGGCGAAATTGCCGACCCCGACGACTACCTGCACATCAATTCCAAATAACTTTGCGCAAAAGCCGCGGCGCCACGGGCGCCGCGGCTTTTTATTTTACGCTTCATTCCCGCAAAAAACAGGAATTAACGCCTTTAACGGGAGTATCTTTCAAATTCCCGCCCGGGGCTGTTAATATTTGTTAATTTTATGTTAATTTACAATAATTTTTCACTGATAAAATTTTACTTTTTGTTAAGTTAACATAAATTAAAATAATTATCATAAAATATTGATAGAAAGTAACATAAAAGCAAATTTTAAAATTTTTTGAAATGTCATTGACTAACAAAAAATCAAATGCTATACTTGCACTGCAATCAAGGGAAAGACCTTTGAAAGCGTTGCGGCTTTGAACTGCCGCAAAACGGACCGCACCCGCGGACCTATATGTTTTAAGGGTGATTGATGAAAATACTTTTAAAGGAGGTATTTTAACAATGATATACGACATGCTCAACGAATTGGACGAAGCAAATGAAAACTACGGGGTATCCCCCCTTTCGTACGTTGTATTAGATTGCGCAAAGTAATCTCCACGGCGGAAAAACCATAAGAAAAACTCGCGCCCGCGGCATTTGCCGCGGGCGCTTTGCTTATTTTACAATTTTTATAACTATGCCCAGAACGCCGTACTTAGATATGTCCTCCGGGGAATAGTACTGCTCCATAGACTTTGCAAACCGCTTGCAGGTCACCCCGCGCCCGCAGCCCAGCCGCGCAGGGCCGCAGCATCGGGCAAGTTCGTTAAAATCGTCGGCATAAATCAGCCATTCTATCCTGGTTTTTATGCTTTCTCCCGTGGCGATGTCGGTAAAAATTATAAAGTCCCCCACGTCCAGAAGTTGGCGCTTTGCGTCGTACAGGCGGGCTTCAACCGTCTTTTTGCCCGATTTTATTGCCGCAAAGGCTGCGGGCACAAGTTTCATGCCGTAGGTATCCGCAATGGATTCCGCCGGCGCTATGAGGCTTTTATCAACGTAGGACCGGGGCATATCGGGCTTTTCGCCCTCGGGTATTTGGGCAACGCAGTCCATATAAAAGTCCATATACGATCCGGGCGGGGGGTTATCGCCGTAAACAGCCTCCGCCACGGCTCTGCCCCACGTGCGCATGCTGTACTCCAGCCGCGTGCCGTCGTTAAGCACGGGCACGCAGCCGCTGCAATATTGGTGGCTGTCCCCGCCGAAACGGTATCCCTTTGCGCGCAGCTCTTCCACGAGCGCCTTCCACGCCGAATGTCCGCACGGGTCGGGGTTTTCGGGATACTCGCCGTTGCCGTAGTCCGTCCAGCCTATAACCTTGTACTTCATAATTTGCTCCTTATTTCCGAAAGACGGGCATACGTCACGCCCGAATAGTTTATTACCGCAGTCTTTTCCGCTCCTGCGGCGGGGGCTATGAGATAATCCGTAAGGCACTTGAGCCTTATCCCCGCGCTTGCGGCGCGCGCCTTTATTTCCCCGTCCGAGGAGGCATGCGGGAACTTGCACAACAGGTGCGGTCCGCTGCCCGTATCGTAAATTTCGCAACACGGGTCGTATTTTTTGAGCGTTTCCACCGTTTGCGGGCGGACGCCCTTATAATAATTTTTCAGCCGCGACACGTGCCTTTCAAAGTGCCCGCCGCCTATCATCGCGGCAAGCGTCTTTTGCTCGAACAGGGGCACCACGTTTGCGCTCTGCCCGAACAGAGATAAAAATTTATCCATAAGCGCGGGCGGAAGCACAACGTATCCCAGACGCATCGACGGCGCAAGGCTCTTTGAAAAGGTGTTGAGATATATGACGCGCTCTGGACAGAGGCTATACAGGCTGAAAAGGGGCTTGCCCGAGAGGCGGAACTCGCTGTCGTAGTCGTCCTCTATAACAAAGCGGTCCCCCTCCTGCGCCCAGCTTATAATTTCCGAACGGACGGTTGCGGGGGTTATTACGCCCGTGGGGAATTGGTGCGAGGGGGATATGTGCAGCGCGCCCGCTCCCGATTTTTTTAAGCCGCCGAGGGATATCCCCGTATCCGTAACGCCGACGGGCGCAACGCGCGCGCCGTTGAGAACGTACGCCGAGGCGATTTTTCCGTAGCCGGGATTTTCTACCGCAAACAGCTTGTCCCTGCCAAGAAGCTGGACTATTACGCCGTAGAGATACTCCGCCCCCGCGCCTATAACTATTTGCTCCGGCGGCGCGGAAATGCCGCGCGAACGGTAGAGATATTTTGAGATTTCCTCCCTCAGCTCCAAATCTCCCGCGCAGGGAACGCGCTCGAGAAGATGTTCCCCGCAGTCCGAAAGCACCCCGCGCATAAGCTTTGCCCAAACAGAAAAGGGAAACAGCTCCGCCGGGGCGGAGCTTTTGACCAAATCCAATATATATTGCGGATTTTGCGGCTCCGCCTCCCTTTTACGGGGCGCGGGGGAAACGCCCGGCAGGCGGACCTCAGCCTTTTCAACGAAGTATCCGCTGCGCTCTCGGCTCGTTATATAGCCCTCGGCAAGAAGCTGCTCGTATGCAAGCTGCACGGTGATTACGCTTATGCCGAGGTCGGCGGCAAGGGCGCGCTTTGAGGGCAATTTTTCGCCCGGCGCGTATTTCCCCACGATTATGTCGTTGCGTATTCCGGAATAGAGGGTATAGTATTTGTTTTTGCCGCCAAGATAGTAAACTGCCATAATTTTGATATTATAAAAATGTTAAATATTTATAAACACTATAATATCACACATGTCCGCCGCCGTCAATAGCCGCACGCTGCAAGATTTTCGGCTATTTTTAAAAGGAACCCGCGGGAAGTGAGCTTTTGGGGAGTAACACCCGCAAGGCTGAACGTGGGCACAAGGTCGCCCGTCATATAGCCCGATTCTATGGTTTTGAGCGTTGCGCTTTCAAGGTTTTGCGCAAACGTTATCAGTTTTCGGTTGCCGTCAAGCTCCCCGCGCTTTTTCAGCGCGCCCGTCCACGCCCAGATTGTGGCAACGGGGTTGGTGGAAGTCTCCTCCCCCTTTATATGCTTGTAGTAGTGGCGGGTGACGGTGCCGTGAGCCGCCTCGAACTCGTACTTTCCGTCGGGGGAGACGAGCACGGAACTCATCATTCCAAGAGAGCCGAAGGCGGTGGCAACCATATCGCTCATCACGTCGCCGTCATAGTTTTTGCACACCCAAAGAATTCCGCCCTCACTGCGCATAATGCGGGCGACTACGTCGTCAATAAGCGTATACGTATAGGATATTCCCGCACTTTCGAAGGCGGCTCTATATTCGTTTTGGTAAATTTCGGCAAATATATCCTTAAAGCGGTGGTCGTAGATCTTGGAAATGGTGTCCTTTGCGCCGAACCATACGTCGGTTTTATTCGAGAGCGCGTAGTTGAAACAGCTCCTTGCAAAGGCGGAGACGGATTGGTCGGTGTTGTGGACGCCCTGCACAACGCCGTCCGAAGAAAATTTGTGCACGAGCTTGCGTTCCAACTCCCGTCCTTCGCCGTCGCAGATCACGAGATATGCGGAATTGCCGCCCTCCACCCTGCTCTCCACGGCGTTATAGATATCCCCGTAGGCGTGGCGGGCGATGGCGATGGGCTTTTTCCAGCCGGGAACGTAGGGGGTTATGCCCTTAACGAGAATGGGCGAACGGAAAACAGTGCCGTCCAAAATGCGGCGGATGGTGCCGTTGGGGCTTTTCCACATCTCTTTTAAGTTATATTCCTCTACGCGCTGGGCGTTGGGGGTTATAGTGGCGCATTTTACGGCTACGCCCAGCCGCTTTGCGGCTTCGGCTGCGGCAACCGTAACGCCGTCGCACGTTCTGTCGCGCTCGGGCAAGCCCAGGTCATAGTACTCCGTTTTTAAATTTATGTAAGGCTCTATTAAAATTTCCTTTATCCACGCCCATAAAACGCGGGTCATTTCGTCGCCGTCCATCTCCACTATCGGGGTGGACATTTCAATCTTTTCCAAAGTAACGCTCCCGTTGATTTTTTTAAATTATAACCTATTTGCGGGCGCATTTACAACTGTTTGAGGGCAGATTTTGCAGGATTCCCGTGGTTACGAGCTTTTTGCGCGACCGCGCAAAGTCCATTTCAGCCTGTTCGGTTATCCCAAGCAGTATTTTGCAAAAGTCCTTGAAGTCCTTTGCAAACAGATAGTACGCCAGCGACCCGGGCACGGTGTTCACCTCGCTGAGATACACCCCGCCCGAGTAGATATAGTCGAAGCGTACTATGCCGCGCATGTTCAGTTTTTCATACACGCTGCGGGTGGTTTCGCGGATATGTTCGGAGATTTCTTGGGGGATTTCGGCGGGGAACACAGATTTGCCGCCCCCGCAGTACTTATCCTCGAAGCTGAAAATTTCGCCCCCGGCAAGCGGCTCTTCGCATTGGGAGACTATTATTTTATCGTCCGCGCGGTAAGCGGCGCAGTTTATCTCCCGCCGGGGCTCTATAAATTTTTCCACTACGGCGGCGCGGTCGAACGTAAACGCCACATCCAGCGCCGCCTTCAACTCCTCGCCGTCGTCCGCCCTGGCTATGCCTATGCTCGAGCCGAGCGTTGCGGGCTTTACTATTAGGGGATACGGCAGCCCGCAGATCTCCCCCTCGCCCTGCCTTACGTAGATATATGGCGCAACGTCGACGCCCAAACCCGCCAAAACGATTTTTGTTAAATATTTATCCATAAACGCCGACGACTCGAAGCAGCCCGCCCCGGCAAGCGGCAGCCCCGCCGCCGCGCACAGCCCCGAAAGCCCCCCGCCTTCGCCCCAACCGCCGTGACAGCAGTTTAAAACGCAGTCCGCCGAAAAGCGGCTTTTTATTTTGCCGCGCGCGTTGAAAATATTTACGGCGCCGCCGAAAATCTGCGCCTGTTTGCAGTTTTTGTAGCCGCCATGTTTGAACGCTTCCAGCTTTAAAAGCTCTTCGCCCGCAAAAAATTCCCCGCTCTGAGAAATGTAGACGGGCAAAACCTCGCACCCGCCCGAAAGGAGCACGTTGCAAGCCATTACGCCAGTTATGACCGAAATTTCGTTTTCGTTGGATTCGCCGCCGAACACGACGGCAATTTTTTTTGACATTAAAAAAACACCTCCGCTAAAAATTTTTCGGCTTTGGTGACTTTTTATCTGATTATTTTTTTATAAAAAACTCAATATATATCGGGCAAATCGTTTAAAAACAGCACGGTGGCGCCATCCTTTAAAATGCCCTTTAAAAGTTCCTCCGCGGCAAAAAGCGAAGGCGCAACGCAAAGGGCGGAAGCGTTGCCGCCGTTTTCGAGATAGCCCTTTTTTACGGGGGTCACAAGGGTGTCGCCAACCAGAATCACGTGGTCAAGCCCCACCAGCCGCTTGCCGAGTTCGTAATTTTCGCTCTCTTCCAGAATCCCGAGTTCCACAAGCCCGGGGGTAACCACCGTCTTTTCCCCGCCGAACAGCCGCAAAACGTTCAAAGCTTCCTCCGCGCCCTTTACGTTGGAGTTGTAGCCGTCGTCCAAAATATTTACGCCGCCGTTTTTTATAAGCTGCAGCCTGTGTTCAACGTACTCCGTCTCCCCCGCCGCCGCGGCTATTTCATCCGCGGTCATACCAAGCTCAAAGGCTATGCGGGCGGCTATGGCTATATTTTCAGCCGAATGGCTGCCCAAAAGCCCGGTGAATACGCGCCTTTGTTCGCCGCCCAGCGTGAGCGTGAACGCCGTGCCCGTGCACGAGCACTCCACCTCCGACGCGCAAGCGGCGGGAACTTTATCGCACGCATAGTCCTTAAAATCTTCAAAACAGTCCGCCGCGATTACCGCGCGCTTTTTCGTTGCCGAAAGTATTTCGCCCTTGGCTTTTATTATATTTTCCACCGAGCCGAAGCTTTCGAGATGCTGCGGGCAGACGCCGGTGATTGCCGAGTAGTCGGGCGGACAAATGCCGCACAGCTCGGCTATGTCGCCTACGTGCCGCGCACCCATTTCGGCGATGAAGATATCGTAACCGCTTAAATCTGCGGAATTGAGCGTGAGAGCAAGCCCCAGCGGGGTGTTGTGGGAGCGCGGGGTTGAGAGCACGCGGTATTTTTTTGAGAGTATCGCCGCCAGAATATGCTTTACGCTGGTTTTGCCGTAACTGCCCGTAATGCCAATCACGGTGAAATTGCCCGCAGCCCGCCTTTCGGCAAGCTTTTTTTGGGCGCTGCGGACAAAAGCGCGGTTGCGGGGAACCTCATAGATTTTTGCTACGAGATTGGAGAGCGCAACTATGGGAAGGGACAAAAGCGGGAACAGGGAAAGGGGCAGATATCTTAAAAGATTGAATATATTGTTGTTTATTAAATAATCGGCAAAATTTAAAAGGGTGAACGAAAGGTATGTAAGCACCGCCGTAACCAAGAACAGTACGACGTACAGCCTTTTTATGCGCGGCGTAAACTTTACGGGCGACCGCAGAGCCTTCTTTTTGTCGGCTGCGGCGTAGAGAATAAAGAATAATAAATACGCCGCAAGGGCTGCAACCGCCGCCCAGCTGCCCGCAAACGAAAAACAGAGCGATATAACGGCGTAGGAGAGCGCGCAAAGCATAAACAGCAGCGTCTCCCTTAAAAGGAGCGCGTTGTTTTTTTTGCCCGCCCAGCCGAAGAGCTTTTTGTTTGAGTATCCAAAACTCTGCAAAATGCCCAAAATCCGCACATATGTCGCCGAAAACGCCGCCGCAAAGAACAGTGCGGCAACAATGCACTCTATGGTTATCCGTAACGAAATAAATATACCCATCACTTCTCCGAAAGGAAGTTATAAATTTTTTGGTTGAATTCCCGCGGATGTTCCGAAAAGCAGAAATGCCCGCCCTCCATAACGTCGAGGCGGCTGCCCGCTATGAGCCTGTGAAAGGCTTCGCCCTCCTCATCAGGCGGTGTAACCGCGTCGTTTTTGCCGTAAATCAAATACGTTCTGCACTTTACCGCGGCTGCACACTCCGAAAGGTCCTCATTTACAATCTTTTTGTAGCTCTCCCGCATCACGGGCGGAAGCGCGCGGTATTCGGCGCTCCCGAAGTGCTTTTCGGCAAATCCGGGGAAGATTTTTTTAACGCGCCTGTATCTTTTTACTTTTTTTATGTATTCCGCCGAGCGGGGCTTTACTATTCCCGCGCCGCCCGTTATAATAAGGCTCTTTGCAATCCGGGGCTGCGCGGCGATAGCCTTAAAAGCCACCCGCGCCCCGAAGGAATGAGCCAAAATATGCACCTGTGTTGCCTTTTGCGCCTTTAAAAAGCTTAAAAACCACTCCGCATAGTCGTCCACCGACCACGCCGAAGCCAGCGGCGGGTTTACGCCGAAGCCCGGCAAATCCGGGACCGTCACGCGGTAATATTCCGATAAAAATTCTATTTGGTGGTAAAAACTCTCTTTTTGCGAGAGATAGCCGTGCAAAAGAGCCACCGTTTCGCCCGAGCCGCGCACTATGCAGGGCACAAATTCGCCGTTTACTAAAATTTAAAGCTCCTTTGTCATCACAAGACAGTCCTCTCCGTCCGGATAGTAGCGGGCGCGCGCGTACAAGCCGTTAAACCCGTGCTTCAGATAGGTTAACAGGGCGGGCGTGTTTGAAACGCGCACCTCCAGAAAAACCTTGCGCACTCCCCTTTTTTTGGCTTGGGAAAGCAGCTCTTCCAGCAAAGCTCCGCCCACGCCGCCCCTGCGGAACGGCTCGGCAACGGCAATGTTTTCAACGTCCGCAACCTCCGCGGCTGCGGTTATGCCGCCGTAGCCAATAATCTCGCCCCCGTCCTCGGCTAAAATGCCGATGAACGCTTCGGTTTCAAAGCTTGAAACGAGCATCATATAGGACCACGCCTCGCCGCCGAAGCACTCCCTTTCCAGCTGCGAAATACGTAATATATCCTCGTATTTCCACTTGCGCAAAGTCATTTTCTGCCCTCCTCCGCCTGCGATTTGCGCACGTACATCGCCGAAATGTTTTGGGATAGATTCCCCTCCGATTTTTGTATCGCAACGGGCAAACAGCGGGATATGTTGAGTTTTTCGTAATTTTTAAGGGGTAAATCCTCAAACCCGTAAAGTTTGCAGCCGAGGGCGTTTACCTCTTCCAAACTAAGATAGGCGGGCGACGACAGGCTCTTGCCGTAGCCCTTTGCATAAAAATGGGAATGGGCGGCGTCGATGACCATGTAAAAATTTTCGCTGTTCACATTATATGCAAGCGTATCAAAAACGGTCAACCCCAAAAGGGGCTTGCCCGCGCCCATAGCTAAGCCCTTTACCGTGGATATGCCTATGCGTATTCCCGTAAAGGACCCCGGTCCCGTTACGGCGCAAAAAAAGTCGCACTCCGCGGGGAGCAAACCCGCCCCGTCGAGGGCGGAATTTATTGCGTCCATCAAAACCACAGAGTGCCGCATAGCGCAGTCCGCGTTGTATTTGATTATAGTGTTCTCTCCCTTTTTTGCAACCACCGTGAGGTGCTTGGAAGAGGCGTCCACGGCCAAATAATTACTCATACAATATCCGTCTTTCGCTGTCAGATAAAATTTCCATAGTAACCGTTTTGCAGTTTTCGGGCAGAACGTCCTTTATATTTTCCGCCCACTCCACAAGGCATACGCCGCCTGCGTAAAAATAATCGCACAGCCCCAACGCCTCCGCCTGCGCGCCGTTTTTAAGGCGGTAACAGTCGTAGTGATAGAGCTTTCCGCCGTAGTCGTTCATATATGCGTACGTGGGGCTTAGAATCTCGTCAAAAATGCCCAGACCCTGCGCCACGCCCTTGCAAAAGACCGTTTTGCCCGCGCCCATGGCGCCGTTGAGAATAACCACGTCGCCCGCACGGAGAGTTTTTGCATATTCTTTGCCGAAATTTATTGTATCCCGCGCACTCCTGGAAATAAAAACCGCCATACGTATATTATTATAACCCATATACCGACGATTTGCAAATATATTATTATATTTAAGCGCCAAAATTCTGCATTTGAATTACGTCAGCGCAAACCGCCCCGCATTGCTTTGAACAGATTCTTCGGCTGCCGCATCAGAATAAAAGGGGCGGCTGCCCGCTGCCTTCTCGGCTCCCCGCTTGTGGGGAGCCAAAGTGGTGTGTGGCGACAACAAAAAAGGCTCTCCCTCAGAGACAAGGGGGAGCCGATTTAAAAAAACTAAAAGTCGTTTCGCTCGCTCTTGGAAATATACCCCAGAGCAAACGCGCCCGGTCCGACATGCGAACCGATAACCGGTCCCATTATGCACATTATCGGCTCTATATTCAACTCCGAACGCACGTATTCGGCAAGCTCGTTGGCGACTGCCTCGTTGTCGGTGTGCACTATAAACAGATGGTTATACTCGGGGTCGGGTCCCTCCGTTTGTAACTTTTCTTTAATAAACGATATAGCCTTGCGCACGCCCTTTACTTTTGCCAAGGGGAATAATTTGCCCTGCTTGTCAAAGGACAAAATGGGCTTTATGTTGAGCATTCCGCCGAACATTGCGGCTGCCGCGCCCACTCTTCCGCCCTTGCGCAGATACGAAAGGTCGTCTGCCACTATAAAGTGCTGTATATGGTTCCTGAGCGACATGCAAAGGTCGTAAGTTTCCTGTGCGGTTTTTCCCTCGTTGCGGCATTTAAGGGCTATTCTTACCAGCGCGCCCTGTCCTACGGTCGCCGTGAGGGGGTCTACCACGTATACGTTGAATTTGGGATAATCCTTTTTTACATCGGCGGCAGCCTGCGCAGCCACGTCCTTTGTGGGCGATAGTCCCGAAGAAATGGTAAAGTGAACTACGTCCTCCGCGCCCTCCTTTGCAATTTTTAAAAAGTGATTGTAGTGCGATTCATAGTTGAGCATCGACGTGCGCGAAAAGGAGCCTGCGCGAAGTTCGTTATAAAAATCAACATATTGTTGATATTCCGTAAAATTATCCAGCCGCTCGTCCATGGTGCCGTCCTTATGCTCCACGGTGAACGTGAGGGGAACGTGCTTGATATCGTTTTCCACAACAAAGTCATGATAGAGGTCGCAGGTGGAATCGGTTGAAAGAGTAAATTTATATGACATAGTAATTCTCTCCGAATTTAGTGTTTTAAATTATATCACATAGGCAACACATAGGCAAGCCTTTGACGAAAATTTTATTGCAGCACATAAAAATTAAAGGGTCCCCGCGTTGACGGCAACCCTCTACCAAGTTTTATTGCTGTTATACTTTATTGTTGTTCCTCCGTGTAAGCGTCCTTTGCTTCCTGCGGTATTACTATGTTTACCTCGCCGTAGCTGAACGTCATAGAGACAGTACTAACTTCGGTGCCAGAACTTTCAACATAACTCCTCTCAATTTTGCTTATCTTTCCGTTTTTAAAGGTAATTTTGGCTGTAATAATTTCGTCCATTTGACCCATGTGCTGTGTAATTTCGCCTGTATATACATTGGCAGAGCTGTCATAGGTGAACGCGCCGAATAACTCGGCAAGAGGCTTTGTAACAGTTTCGCCGTTCACGGTTGCGGTAAACTCTCCCAGCACGTAAACCGAAATCGGCGGTATTTTGTATTGCTCTTCAAAAGCAGTCTTTGCGGCATCTGCGCTGTCGTACTCATCGTATATGATAGCTTGCCATTCATTGGGTTCTGCTCGCCATTCATTGGGTTCTTCACCGTCTGATTCCACCCTGAAGTCGTGTTCCCCGTAACAGTAATACCAAATCAATTTCTTTCCGGAAATTTCAAGATAATTCTCCTCATCGTTTGTTATTTTTTGTTCGCCGCCGTCCACCGACTCCTTGTACTCTGTCATATAATATGTAAGATATTTATTTAAATCGGTTTTATAACACTCCTTACCTACCGCCACCCTCGTTTCGGTGCCGGAACCGCTGTGTTTGGACTCTGTATATGTGGCATGATAATCCAAATCCACGGTTACTGTTTTTGAGGCGGCAGTATCCGCAATAGCCTTTTTCCACTGTTCCTCGGTCAAAACGCTGTCGTCGACAATATCTTCGACGTTGTTTTCGCCACTGCTTTCACTGTTTCCGCCATTCCCGCCGTTACTGTTTTCGCTGTTTCCGCAGGCGGCAAAGCCAAACGCAAAACCAAACGCCAAAACCGTAGCTGCAATTGCCATTAATGCCTTTTTCATACTGTTTTCTCCTTTTTATCTAATGTATACGTTAGTTATTGCTGACATTATAATAACAATTAAATCTGTTTGTCAAGTGAATTTAATAATATAATGTGTACATTATATATTGTATAGGTGAGATTATGAAGCTGCGCGTGCTTGACATTTTAAAAGAAAAGGGTAAGACCAAATATTGGCTCAACATGCAGCTTGGGTTGAGTTTTCAAAATTTCAATAAGCTTGTATATAATCAAACCAAGAGCATTAAATTTGAAAATTTGCAGGCGTTGTGCGATATTTTGGAGTGTACGCCGAACGATCTGTTTGAAGAATATCACAATAAAACGACAAAATAACGGAAAAAATTCAGCGCAAAAAGTTCAACCTTGCGCCATATAGTAGAGCGTAAGGAGAATTTTATGAAAATTTCTGAATTTTTCGGCAAAAGAATTTTGAGCACCGCAGGCAAAGAGGGCTATGTCCTTGGAGTGAGCGTGGGCGCGGGCGCAATGTATCTGGACTGCGCGGACGCCGACGAAAAAGAATTTACCGTGGATATGCAGTGCGTTATGAGCATTGGGGAGTGCATAATTTTTAATGGATTTACGGCGCATCCTCAGGGCGCCGAGCGCATAAGGCTGGGGCGCGCGGGCTTTGACATGCGGGGGAAATATCTGGGGAACCTGCAGGACATAACGATTGCCGGGGGCAGGCTGAAAACGGCAAAAATAGGCAAAAAAAATTACCCCGCCGAGGCGATAATTTCGGGGGATATAATTCTTGTAAAGGATATGCCGAAGCTTTTGCAGACGGTTAAAAAAGACGGAAAACCGCTCTTTAAAAAGGGGGCGTTTGTGACCCGTGAAATGCTTTCGGAAGCCGCCGCGGAGGGGGAATTCGTGCAAACGACCTTAAAGTCGCTGGGGTGAAGTTTATCGCTTAACAATTGACACACGGCGCAAAGACCCCCACCTCTCGGCTGCTTTGCAGACTGAGGGGGGGACAGTTTTATATGTTGTACTTTGCCATCAGCTTTAAGAGCGTGTTGAAATTTTCGTTCAATATTTCGCCCTCGGCGGGAGTGAGGCTGCCCTTTATCTTTAACACCTCCAGCGTGTTTTTAAGTTTTTCAAGCTCCTGCCTGTCCGTTTTGCCTAAATTCTTTTCGAGAAGCTTGTTGGTGACGGCTATTGCGTGCTCCAACCGCACGTTGTTTTTGGGCATATACGTCCCCGATGGAGTTCTTTCCACGGGCTTGGACTGCGGGCGCGGCGCGGGCGGGGGCAGAGGGCGGAACGCTGTGTTTTGCGCGGGCGCCGAACACACCGCCACGGGCACGGGATAGGCGCTTGCGGGTTTTTTATTGGAAATTGCACAGAGGAACCCGTAGCAAAGATATCCGGCTATCCAGAATACACACGCCGTGAAAGCCGCGTCCTCTATTGCGTTGACCGTTAAAAACAGCGCAAAAGTGAGCGCCGTGTAGGCGTATAAAAGGCATAAAAAGGGTCTTTTGGAGGCTGCGCGGACGGTGGGAATGCACAAAGTAAGCGTGACCGAAAGCACAAAAACGGCAATAAAGGTGCCCCAGATTATCCAAAGAAGGGTGTTGAATGGCACGGCTGCCGCCACGGCGGCGACGGTTTGGGAAAAATTTTTAAACATATCGGTTTAATTATAGCCCGAATATTATAAAAAAAAGCGGTAGTTTTGTCGAACTGCCGCTCTTTTTAGCGCATACGTGTTGAGTTTTTTATGTTTTACAATATTATCTGCCGGCAGGCGAAGATATTCACGATTGCCGTTGAAATTTTGCTTTCGTCCACTTTCAAAATGGTTGAAACTGCCTTTTTATAGAGGCTGAGCTGCGCGGAATAAGTTTCGATGAGCTGCGCGTCGGACTTTTTGGAATACTTGTAGTCAATTATCCTCACTCCGCCGTCCGTGCGCGCCATAAGGTCTATTGCGCCCTGCACAAGAACGTAGTCCTCTGCGGAAACGCCCTTTAACACGTCGCACGCCTTAAGTCTGCACAAAAACTCGCGCTCGCGGTAGGTTTCGGCATTTTCAAGCCCCGCAAAAACCGGCATACCGAGAATTCGGGAGAGTTGCTCCGCGTCTATAAGGTCTGCCTGCTCTTGGGTCATTTTGCCGCACCGTGTGAAGTTTTCTATCTCCCCCGCTATGCCTTCGGCGGATTTTATGCCAAAGTTGCACAGCTCCAAAAACCTGTGGTACGCAGTACCGCGCTCGGCGCCCGTTTCGCCCTGTTCCTCCTTGAACAGTTCGTTTTCGGCATAGTACGGCTCTTCTTGGCGCAGGCTCTTTATTATAGCCGAAGCCGAGCTTTTTACGGGCAGCTCCACGCTTCCCTCGTGGGAATAGGGCTGCATAAACCGCCTTTTTACGGCTTCGGCAAGCCCCGCGTCCGCCGCCGCCATAGCCTCCACCGCCTCGCCTTCCCGCTCTCTTACGGCAGGTTCGTACGCAGCGGGACCGAACTTGTTCATATCGAAAATCTGCGCATAGCACTTGGCTTTGAGCGCGCCCCTTGCGGAATACCCGGGTACTTCGGAGGCCATTATGTGCAAACGGCACATTGCGCGCGTGCAGGCTACATAGAAGAGATTAAGCTCGTTTTTTAAATCTTCCCGCTCCGCCCTGCACTTTACGAGCTTTTTTAAAACGGTGGAGCGCTTTATCATTTTTTCGGGCGAAAAGGACGGAGGCGCAAAGCCGTATTTATCGTCGAAGGGCATCAAATCGTCCTCCCTGCCCGTGAACCTGCGGCAGATATCGGCGAGAATAACCACGGGGAACTCCAATCCCTTTGCGGCGTGCATTGTCATAATTTTTATGCTGTCAGACGAGGCGGTGGGCGTTGCCTTAATTTCATATCCGTCCGCTTTGAGCCTTGCAAGAAAGGCGGGCAGAGTGAGCTTTTGACCCTCTTCGGCAAACCTTAAAACGTTTTTGAGCTTTTCGCCCGTGCCCGCGGAAAACGCAGCTTCGAACCCGCCGTTTGCGATGAGCGTGTCGATAAGTTCCCCCGCGGTAAGTATCTGCGACAAATCCCTGAGACGGGTTAAATTGCGGTAGAACGCGTTGAGTTTTTTTGCTATTTTATCCGTTCCGCGCAGGGCGTACAGCTCGCAACAGCGGCGGAAAGGTATTTTCCCCTCCCGTTTTAAGGCTATGCGTATCTGCGCAGCCTCATCCTCCGAGAGTCCCCCGAGGGGAGACAGGAGCGCGGTTGCAAGGGGAATATCCTGCTCGGCGTTGTCTATGAGCGACAATATATCGGCAATCTGCCGCACTTCGGGCAGGTCGCAGATGTTGTTCTCCTGCGCGCCCGAAACGGAGTAGCCCGCGTCCCTCAGGGCGCGCGCAATCTCCTCGGCTTGCCCCGCGTTTTTGCGGACAAGTATACATATATCGCCCGGCTGAACGTCCACAAACTGCTTTTTGTCGGAGTCGTAACGCTGTTTTGAAAGCTCCTCCTCCACAAGCCTGAGCACAGCAAGCCCGCCGCGGGAATACGGAGCGGGGCGGCTGTCCTCTATAACCGAATATACGTCCCTCTCCTTTTCTTCCTTTTCCTCCTTGCCGAAAACAAGGATATCCGCGCCGCCCGAGCCGGCGGGATAACCGCCCGAAGCCGTCATCTTGGAGTTCTGCGCGTAGTCAAAGCCGTAGGAAGCTTCGGTCATTGCGTCCGAAAACAGGTCGTTTACAAAGGAAAGCACCTCGGCAGAGCTTCTGAAATTGCCCGTGAGTCGCAGCGCGCTGCCCTCACCCTTCATTCTGTTATATTTTTCGGCGAAGAACAGAGACTTGCTGCCCCTGAAGCCGTATATTGCCTGCTTTATGTCGCCTACGAGGAACACCTCCCCGTCCATTGCGGAAATTATCTCCTCCTGCACGGGGTTTACGTCCTGATATTCATCCACAAATACGAACCTGTATTTGGAATTTATCTCCCGTTTTATGCTTTCGTCCCGCAAAAGCTTTAAGGTTAAATGTTCCAGATCGTTGTAGTCCAGCTTGTTTTCGTCCAGCTTTATGCGGGAATACTCGCTGTCGAACGCCAGAAGGAGAGAGGAAAACGCCGCAGCCGTTTTTCCGCTTTCGAAAAACGCGGCGCGCTCCGTCTCCTCATCGCCAAGCCCTTTTTTTATCCCCCTGTACTTTTCGGCGATATCCGCCCTGAAACCGTCGTATTCCTCCAAGCCGCCGTTCTTTGGTTTTTTTGAGACCGTGAGGGGGGGCAACGGCAAAAATATGCCCTGTTCCGCGGCGGTTCCGAGCGCGGATTCCATTTCGCCGAGGAGTTTTTTATAGGCGGGATCCGCGTCGGGCGGAAGGATGGATTTAAACGCCCTTACGTCCTCGGCTAAAACGTTGTATTCCGCGGCGAAAAATTCCCCGAGTTCGTTGCAGACCTGCCAAAAACCCTCTTCCGTGTAGAGTTTTTGCGTATTTTCAAGCATTTCGCGATAGTGCGCGACGTTGCGGATTTTGGAGTACGCGGAGAGGACGAGCTTTTTTAAGGCTGCATCGCTGCGCTTTGCGTAGAACCGCTTTACAAGATACAAAAAGTCGCCGTCGCCGCTTTCATAGCGCCCGTCGAATAAATTTTCCAATGCACGGGTCTTTAAATCGGACGCCACGGGGTCCTCGTCCGCCATTACGTCGAACACACCGTCTATGCCGATTGCATAGAAATGGGTCCTTAACAGTCTGGCGCAGAAGGAGTGTATTGTGGAGATATCCGCCGAGGCGATTTTGGAAATCTGCGTTTTGAGCCTGTTTTTTGCGGCGCCCTCTGCTACGGCAAGCCTGTTTACAAGGGATTTGCGCAGCTTTTCCTTCATCTGCGCCGCCGCCTTTTTTGTGAACGTAACGGCGAGCACGTTGTCCAGATCGGCGCCGTTTTCCACAGCCCGCGTGAGCTTTTCTATCATAACGAAGGTCTTGCCGCTGCCCGCCGAAGCGGAAACTATAACTTTTCCGCCCGATTCAACCGCGGCAAGCTGTTCTTTTGTGAGTTCAGCCATTGTTGCCCCCCTTGCCGCGCGCTATTGCGGCGATTTGGGCGCAGTTGACCGAAGAGACTTTTCTTTCTTCCCCGTCCCTGCCCACGGCAAAGCCGCAGCTGCCGCCTAACTTGCAGTAGTCGCACGCCTTTTCCGCAGGGGAGGGCGCGGTGTTGCCCGAAAGCATCTCCTCCGCCCCCTTGCCCGCAACCAGACGGGAATATGAGAGAAAATAATAAAAATCCTCCCTCTTCATGGCGCTTTGAACGCTCCTGCCGTTGAGATAAGCGTCCACGTACTGCGATTTCATCTTGGGCAGAACGTTTACGTCGGAGGCCGAAACAACCTCCTCGCTGCCGTCCATAAAGCCTTGAAGGCGAAAAACGCCGTCCTCCTTTTCGCGGTAGACCACCAACGCGGGGAAGTAGTACGCCCCCGCCGCCCGCTTACCGCCCGAAGCCGCAAGAAGATAGAGCGGAAGCTGTAATTTTGCGCCCGTGTAATATTTTTCGGACGAGCTGTCTATAACGCCCGTCTTGTAGTCGATTATCCTTACCATATCGCCGCACTCGTCCTTCCTGTCTATTCTGCCGAAAATCTTCAAGCCCGGAATCAGACTTATTTCGCACTTACTCTCCGTGTCGGTGACGGTAAATTTTGAATTTTTGAGCTGCTCGTACATTCCCAGGGAGACCTTTGCCGCCTCTTCGACAAGCGCGTTGGCGGTGTATTCCCCGCTCTTTGCGTCCGAAAGGGAAGAATAGGGCGGCACGGAGAGCTTGTTGCGGGCGATTTCGCACGCGCGCACGTTCAGCTCTTCCGCCGTGCTTATGCCGTTGACTTCCTTTGCAAGCTCCTCCAGAACGGAGTGGATGAAGTTGCCCGTATCAACCGCGCGCACGGGACCCTCCTCCCTTTCCGCAACCCTCAAGCCCTGCTTCATATACACGGCGTAGGGGCAGGAAAAATACGTTTCGAGGGCGGTTGGCGTTATGCTGTCGTAGCTGACATAGAGCTGCCGTGCGCAGGTTATTCCGTGGTTTACGGGGTTTTTAAGCGCTGCGTCCGCCTCCCTTGAGTATCCGCCCTCCGAAAGCGCGGAATATACGGCTCCGAAAGCCGCGGAATGTTTGTTGAGCTTGGTCAGCCGCTTTACGGCGGGCAGCTTTTCGGCTGCGTAGTAGGGCAGCCATGCGGAGCTTTTTTCAAGCCGCTTTACGGAGACAGGAACAAGCCCGGAACCGGTCCCGGTTTTAAATATCCCCGAAGCATAGGCTATTATTTCGCTCTTTGCAGTGGCTTCGCCGCCCTGCGCGGAGGGATACAAGAGATACAGCCGCTTTTTGAACGCGCACACGTTCAGCCCCGTGGTTTCCCTTATCCTCAGGTTCACCTGTCGTATTTTGGGGGATATATCGAGGTTTAACTTTTCCAGACGTGATATTTCCCTGTCGGTGAGAAGGGCGGTGTCCGCGCCCGCAGAGGGAACGTCCTCCGTAAGGTCCGCCGCAAAAACTATGTTTGTGCCCACGTTCACCGTGGCGGCTATGTCCCCCACGAACACGGCGTCCGCCTTGGGGGGAATGAGAGATATTTCCATTGCGGCAAAACCGCTTTTAAGTATTTTTACAACGTCCCTTATGGGCATATCGCCGCAAAGCTCGTCCGCTTCCGAAAGAACCTGCATAACGCCTTCGAGCGCGCGGCTGCCGAACGCCGCCTGAACGGGGCGGGAGGATTTAAACTCTTCAAAAAGACTTTCAAGCTTGCCCGAAACGTCGTATATCCTCAACATTTCGCAAAGCCCCCTCAGAATGCCGCGGGTATCGCCCCTTTTGTTTATGAGGGAATATCCGTTTACAAAAGTCTCCCTTACGCGCTCCACCGCGTCGATATCCCAACCGCTCTCCTTTAAGCCCTCCCGCGGGGTGCGCAACACCCCGCCGCGGTATGCGGCGAACCTCAGAGCGTAATTGCGGAATATATCCCTGTCCTTACGCTCCGCGGGGAAGAAAGGAGACGACACAACCCCGTCCACGTCCTGCGGGCGGCAGCCCGAAATCACGCAGCCGAGGCAGGAAAATATAAACGCGCACAGCGGGTGCTCGGAGAGGGGTATGCGCCTGTCCTCGTAGAATGGTATGCGGTAGCGGTTGAAAACGCGCGCCAGCGCGTCGCCGTTCTCCTCTATGCGGGGCAGCATTACGGATATTTGGGAATATCTTTCGCCCCCGTCGAGGACCTCTTTTTTTATGGCGGCGGCAATGAACTCATACTCGGACTCCCTGTCGTCCGCCTCGTACACACAAACCCTGTCGGTACATGTCTTGGGGCCGTAAAAACTTTCCGGGTCGAAAAGGGAACGCCGCAAAGCATCCGCCTCGGCAATAAGCCCGCCCCCGGCGGTGCACACTTCGGCGCCGCCGATCTCCGCGGCGGCAGAGACGAACGACGCGCCCGCCTCGTTAACGTAGATATCCGCGCTGCCGCCCACAAACAGCCCCGTTACATCCCTTGCCGCGGCAAACGCCGCGCGGACGCACTCCGTTATTGTGCACGTGAACGCCTGATAGCCCAAAAACACAACGGCGGCGCCCTTTATTTTTGCGCTGCCCTCTATTACGGGGGCAAGGCGCTTTAAATAGCCGTTCCTGTCCTGAAGCCCGTTCCGTTCGAGATATTGCATATATTCGGAGTATATTATGGATAAATCCCTGAGTTTGCCGCCGAGAAGCCCCTCTTCCGAAGCCGCCTTTTGCACGTCCTCCGCCGTCACGCGCGAGGAATATAAAAGGGCTATGGTGTCGTAGACGGATTGGGCTGCGCCGGGCGCGGAGAGCTGCCCGAACAGGGCGAGCTTTGACTTTTGCTCCTCTATTATCCTCCTGACAGCCATTGCGGAACCCTGCGCCGAAAGCACGTTTTGGGGCTTGCCGCACTCCTCCGCCAAAAACCGCGCAAAGGTATACACGGAGGTTGAAAAAGTGCCCTCCACGGCCTCGCAAACCGTGCGTTCGGCGGCAAGCGACAGCCTGTCCTCGCAGAATACAACGGTTTTTTTGCCGTACGCCTCGTTTTGGGCGACAAGGGTTTTGAGTTGTTCCAGCGCCACCGAGAGAGAGGCGCAGTTCACGCATTTTATCATACTCTGCCATTATACCACAAAGTGGGGGTAATTTTAAAGAATTTGGGGCATAAAAGTTTTTACAAAATTAAAATTATATGGTATAATGTGAAAAAATTACGTCCTATTTGGACTCGATTGGGATTTTTGTCTATGAAAAAGAGACTTGCCGTTTTACTTACGGCTGCGGTTGCGGGGGTTGCCCTGACCGCCGCAGGCTGCGGAAGCAGTTCAAAAAATCTTGCTTCGCTCTCCTCAAACTGGTACAGCGACGCGGCATTCAAGAATATACAGCCTACCTTTACGGGAAATAACGCCGAAAATTATACCTACAAGGTCACTCAGTCCGACGACTCCGGCAACGGTTACTATTCGGTGAAGTATGCCGAAGGAACGTATAACACGCAGTTTTACGCAAAAAAGATAACCGAAACGGAGCTTTCCTCCATAACACTTGAAAAATGGAGAGACGAGTACACCGCGTCCCTCGGCTCGGAGGGATTTATGTATTTGTACTACTATAAGACGGAGCTTCTGCTGCCCTCGGTTACCTTTACTTTGGGCAACGAAAGCAAGACTTTTGAAAACCAGAGCGTTGTGAGCGAAAGCTATTTCCTTTCGGTTGCGGACTATCTTTCCCCCGTGTACACTTTAAGGACGGTGCACCGCGCCCTCCCCGCAGAACTGCAGGCTGCCGAACTTTCGAGATGCTACACACAATCGGATATGAAGTACGAGAGTTTTTACAATATTTCGGGAGGGAATGTTACGAGCTATATAACGGACCTCTCGGCGGACGGCGCCGAACCGCAGACTTACGAAGCGGGCGGGCTTAAAGGATATCATAACTCCGTGTTCGACTACACCTACCTCGACGTGGTGATACGCGCGATGCGCGGAACGTCGCTCGCGCTCACTCTGTATACCCCCGGGCTGGCGCCCAGAGACTACTCGGTTACAGTGGGGAACGACGCGCTGTTGCAGGACGCCGACAAGGCGGACGCGCAGCTTGCGGAGGTGCAGTCCGTGCTGGAAGCAAAGGGAATGTTCACGCCGAAGTCCGTTGAAAACGAGGACGGAACCACAACCCTTTCCAAACTTCAAACCAAGTCCGCAACGGTGACCTTCAACGGCGGAAGCTTTTCGGGAGTTTCCCAAAAATATTGGTTTGCAACAGACGCGGAAAACACTACCCGCACGCTGATGGTGAAGTACACCGAACCGCTGGTTTATAACCTCGGCGCACTGGACTACGTTTTGCAGGCGTAAAATATAAACAAATTAAAGCCGTGCGGCAGCAAGCCGCACGGCGTTTTTTGTTGATACGTATGGAGTTTAATCCCCTGCATTTTTTATAATTCGCTCTATCCTTTCCTTTGCCGCCAGAGCAAAGTTCTTCTCCTCTTCGCCGAGGGGGGCAGGCTCGGGAAAATACGAGAGCAGTTCGTCCATTGACATTACCTCCCTTTTGGAAAGCTCGTCGGCAAGCAGGGAAAATTTATCGTCCCATTCCTGCGTGGAACCGCCTAAGCCTCGCTTGTTCCCCGCCGTTGCCGAAGCCGCTTCAGCCCTGTGCCGCGCACGGAGCAGCCCCGCCGTGACCTCGCCGATATCGTTTGTGTGCACTTCCTGTAAATTGCGGCTTGCAAAAAAGCGTTTGATTCTGCCGAGCTGCGCTTTTGTAAAGTTTTGCGCGCTCTTGCCCAGAATTTTCAAAAAGCGTTGTACCGCCATTCGGCGGCGGAGACGCCCTCCTCCTTTTTTACAAACTCCTCAAAAACGGCGTAGCCCTCGTCGCCGTAGGGTATGAGCGTGCAGTAGTCGGCAAGTACAAGCATACTGCAATCGCGGTGGTCGTCCGGTGCGCAGTTGAGTTTGGCGTAGTAGAATAAATCCCCGTCCGCCGCGTACCAAAAAGCGTTTATGCACTCGCTGCCGCGCACAGCCATCTTTCCGCCGAGCAGATATTTGACCGAACGGCGGTCGAGCGCCGCGTCTACCGCGCCGTAGCTGAATTTACCGCCCATCTATCTTCTTATTTCATACTCCTGGTTCATGAGCTTGATTATGGATTCTTCGTCGTCGGTAATGTTGAAATCGCCGTGCATAGTATGTTTTATTACAGATGACGCAACCGCAAAGTTTACAACGTCGTCGGGCTGCATCTCGCGCATCATTGCGTATATCATACCGCTTGCAAAGGCGTCGCCGCCGCCGACGCGGTCGAGAATTCCGAAGCGGAAAGTGCGGCTTTCGTAAGTTTCGCCGTTGTACCACATAAACGCTTTAAGGCTGTTTTCGCTGCCCGAATGGACATATCTTATGTGCCTGCCAATAGCCTTTATGTCAAAACGTTTTGAGATTTCACGGAAAATTCTGTCCTGTTCCTTGTAGGAAGGGGTCATGGACAAACCGTCCTTCAAATCCTTGCCGTCGGGTCCGGGCAGGTTTATAGGCTCTATGCCGAACAGAACGTCCACGTAGGGGAGATATTCCGTTATGCAGTCGCGCGCGGCCTGCCAGCTCCACAGCGCGGAGCGAAAGTTGCAGTCGAAGCTGACGGTAATTTCAAGCTCCTTTGCCGCTTGCAGGGCAAGCATTATGAGCTGACGGCAGTTTTTGGAAAGGGCGGGCGTGATGCCCGAAAGGTGCAGCCATGTGAAGCCTTCGAGCTTCTTTTTGAAATCTATCTGCGAAAAATCGTAGAGGGCGAAGGACGATTCCTTTCTGTCGTAAGTCACCTTAGAAGAACGGACACCGAAGCCCTCTTCAAGGAAATATATGCCCATTCTGCCCTCTTTTGAATAGATACAGGGAGAACAATGGACGTCGTTGGACCTGAGGTAGCGGATTGCCGCCTTGCCTATGGAGGAATCGGGCACGACGGTGAAATATGAAGAGTCTATGCCCAGATTTGCAAGCGACGCGGCTACGTTGGCTTCGGCGCCGCCGTAGGTGACCTTGAATTCGTCGGTAGTTCTTATCTTTTCATAGTTGGGGGGCGAGAGCCTTAAAAGAAGCTCGCCCATAGTAATAAATTTGATGCTTGATTTATCAACCATATAAAATTTCCCCCGAAATTATTATCATATAAAAATTATATCACATTTTTTTTATTTGTACAGCCCCAAAATAAATTTTGTTGCTTTTTTGGGGAACCCTGTGATAAAATGAAATTATGAAGATTGTTATAGACAACGCCGCCTTTTCGGGCGACGATATCGATTTTGACGATTTTAAGGCGCTGGGCGAAGTGGCGTACATAAACGAACCCTCGCGGGAGAAGCTTTTTTGCACCGCCCGCGGCTGCGACGCGATAATAGTGAACAAGGTGATTATAGACAGGGCGTTTTTGGACGCGTGCCCCACAATAAAATACGTTGGAGTTTTTGCAACGGGATACAACGTGGTGGACACCGCGCTGTGCCGCGAACGGGGAGTTACGGTGTGCAACGTGCCCGGTTACTCCACTAACGCCGTTGCGCAGCACGTTTTTGCGCTTATTTTATCTATATACGGTCAAATCCCAAAGTACGTTGCCTCGGTTGAGGCGGGCGACTGGACGAGAAGCCGCACATTTTGCTATTTCCCCTGGCGGACTTATGAGATAGCAGGGAAAACGCTGGGGATTTTAGGATATGGGAACATCGGCAAAGCCGTGGCAGAAATTGCAAAAGCCTTTGGCATGAACGTGGTTATATCCACCCGAACCCCGCCCCAAAATTGCCCGTATGAAACTGTAACGTTCGTGGAGATGCTTGCAAAGAGCGACATTGTCACCCTGCACTGTCCACTGAACCCCTCCACCGAAAAAATTATAGACGGGCGCGCAATATCCCTTATGAAAGACGGCGCGGTGCTCATAAACACGGCGCGCGGAGGGCTGATAGACGAGGAGGCGCTGCGCGGCGCGCTGGAGAGCGGAAAGCTTTCGGCTGCCGGGCTGGACGTTGTGAGCGAGGAGCCGATGAAGCCCTCAAATCCCCTGCTCGGCGCAAAGAACTGCTTTATTACCCCGCACGTGGCTTGGACGCCGCTGGAAACGCGCAAAAGGCTCTTGAAAATAGCCGCGCAGAACCTTAAAGCGTTCATTGAAGGTCACCCACAAAACGTTGTGTGAAAATTCGGCAATAAAAAACGACCGTCGGTTAACGGTCGTTTTTTATTGCTCCACGCAAGTTTTGAGATATTCCTTTATTGCGGAGTAGGTAGCTTCCGAAATGACGTGCTCCATTTCGCAGGCGTCGGCTTCGGCGTCCCGTTGGTTGACCCCCAGCCGCGTTAAAAATTCGCGGAGGGTGCAGTGCCTTTCGTAGATTCTCTCCGCGTACTCCGCGCCCTTTTTTGTGAGATATATGTGCATTCCGTCGCACTCCACAAAGCCCGAAGCCGTTAAAATTTTAACGGCTTTCTGCACGGCGGGCTGGCTTACGCCCACTTTTCGCGCAACGTCCACGCGGTGAACGTAGTCCGACTCGCGCGAAAGAAGCAATATATTTTCAAGATAGTCCTCTATGGACTTGCTGCGTTCCATACACAAATTATATTACAAAACGCACGTTTTGTCAATAATCAATTTTCGGGGTCCTCTTCCTCAGCCTCGCTGCGGTAGTACTCGAAAATTTCCTCCAAAAGCCCGTCATCGTCAACCGGGTCGAGGGTTTGCTCCGCCTCGTTAAGACGGAATATCGCAACCTCGTCCTCGGCAAGCTCGTCGTTGGGTTCGGCTGCAAGCAAAAGCGTGTATTTTTCACCCTTGTATTCGGTTACGTCCAAAAGCTTGAACTTTATCACGTTCCCGTCGTCGTCCACGAGTTCTATTATTTCGTCATCGAGAACTTCCTCTTCCTCGCTCATATCAAACTCCTTTTTTGTTGATTTTCGAAAGATAGCCGTCCAGAATGTTTGCCGCGGCAAGGGCGTCCACAAACTGTTTGCGCTTTTCGCGCCTCATTCCCTCGGAAATGAGAGTTTCGTGCGCCATCTGTGTTGTAAAACGCTCGTCCTCGCAGATAACCGGCACGGGCAAAGCCGCCTTTAACGCCTCTATAAACCTGCGGGTTTTTTCCGTCTGCAGGGCTTCGGTGCCGTCGAAGTTGACGGGCAAGCCGCACACAACGGCGGTTGCGCCCTTTTCGGTTGCGATTTTTGCAAGTGCCTCAACGTCCGTTTTAAAGCCCTTTCTGAAATACGTTTCCGAGGGCAGAGCGTAGGTGTTGAAGGGGTCGGAAACGGCAACCCCTATGCGCTTATCGCCTATATCGAAGGCAACATATCTTTCCATAGGCGTATTATAGCACACCGCAATTGTTTTTTCAAGTAAAATCAAAGAATGCCGCGCAAGCTGCGGGCATTCTTCGTTTTTTATTCGGCGGATTTTGCGGACTGTGCGCTCTTTTTGGAGCCGCCGTTCTTTTCAAGCTGCTCGAGCTTGGTGTCGATATACGCTTCCGCCTTTTCCATGAGGTCGTCCTGGTTCTTTTTTACAAGGTTCCTCAGCTTGCAGTTGTTTGCAACAATAACAGCGCCTGCCGCCATACCTATGACGGCGCCTAAAAAGAATTTTTCCATAACTCTCCTTTGGGAATGCTCCCTTTATAAAGAGTATGGGCAGCTTGGCGCGGCATATGAATGTAAATATTTTACTTTTAAGCCCCGCTTAACACATATTTTTTATCTGCAGCTTTAAGAGCGCGTTTTCGTCGGTAAGTCTTTTTATTATCTGCGTCAGCTTTTTGTTCTCCTCTTTAAGGGACTCGGCAAGGCGGTCGTAAAGACCGTTTATCTCTTGCTCGAGCCGCGCGCGGGCGTCGTCGCCTGCGTCAATGCCGCACTCTCGCATGATTTTTTCCATTCTTTGGGGCTGCTTGGAAAGAACGTTGCGGTATTTGTTCTGATAACGCAGCATAAGCTTGTCGTCCCCGCCCGAAAGGTTCAAAACGGCGCGCCGCACGGAAATTCCCCTCTGCTTCTGCTCCAGAATTTGCCTTAAAATTTCATCGGTCTCTTCCTCGGAAAAAGGGATTATTTTTTCGGCTTTTAAATTTTTTCCGCGCAAAATCTGCTTTACGCGCGCGTCGCCCGTGCTGCGGAGAAGGGCGTAGTAATAATTCCTTACGCTGCCCTTTGCCCTGCCCGTCTTTTTTGCATAGCCCTCGAACAGCCCCGTGAGGGTCTGCCCCCTCTTTTTGCCCTCGGCAATATACTCCACAAGGCTCTTTGCCTCTTCTTCCGTGTAACCGTTGATTTTATTCATATCTGCCTCCTGTGGTGCGTATATTGACATATTTTTAAAAAGCTATTCATTAAATAATAAAAAAGGTGGAAAATGAAGTTTTATTTTGTATCCCGCACGCCCGCCGCGCTCAAACTGAACGGGGAGTTTGCGGGCAGGCTGGACGGCTTTGAAAGAAGCGTGAATATAAATTTGAAAGACGGGGTGTTTGCCGAAGCGTGCGCCGCGGGCAAGCTGCCCGCAAGCTTTTTTGTGGACGACGCGCTGCTCTCCTCCCCTCCCGATTTTGCAGACGTATATCTTTTGGGCGGCGGCGAAGTTCTCGTTTCGCTGCGCGCCCTCAAAAGCGCGGATATGCGGCTTAAAATAATTTTCCAAACGCGGTTTTGCGGGAATCTGGTAACCGTGTTTTCGCAGGGGGAAATTTATATTGCCGTGGAGGGGCAAAAATACTTTTTCTGCGCGCTCGGGGAAAATTTTTCGGCTGTGGAAGCCGAAGAAAAAAATATTGCGGGATATCCCGTTTTGGCGCTGCGCGGGGGGAACGATATTATTATAATTTCGCACACGGGCGCAAGAATTTTTGCAAACGAGACTACAGAGGCGGAGTTTGGGGAAACGTTGAACGTGCGTATCCCCCTCAAAACCTGCACAAATGCCGCGGCGGACTGCGTTTACTCCTACGACGGCGAAGAGTTGAAGTTGGTTTCATACAAAATTTGCGAGAACACGCCCGCGGAAAACTCAATACATATTGCGTTTTTTGAAAATATTTTATACGGCGGAGACTTTAAAAAGTATCTTTCGGCGGAGCTTGAGGAGCATGCGGGGAATTTAAAGGAATATCTCGGCAAGTTCACGGAGGTGACCGTGCCTGCGGCGGGATTTTATAAAAACCGCCCCGCGGCGCTTGCCGCGGGGCTGTGCTATCCCATAAAAAACAATCTTTTTAACGTGAAGTACTTTGCCGTGGACCTCAAAGACGGCAAAATAGACAATATATATCCATTGTAAGTGTGTTAAAAAACAGAAACTTCACTACGAACCGTAAGGGAAAAAATTAAAAGCTACGGGAAACACGGCGTGAGGAAAGCGCCGTGTTCGGGCACCGTGCGTGCGGGACGTATGCGCGCACTCTTCTCGCTTCGGCACGCACAGCGCACTGCGCTGTGCTGTGAAATGCCTCGCTCGTCCTTACTAAGGGGAGCCAAGGGGGTGAATTGGTTGCAACCGAAACTTTTATAGATATGACTTCAATTTGGTTTCAAAACTCTCCTCAACCGCAATAAGGTCGCAGAGGAGATTTTTTATTTCCTCGTCCATACAGTGCTCGGACTCGGAAAGAGAAGTTTTAAGGCACGTTATCCCCGTAACCGTACCCTTTATCATCATTTCGGCAATATGGCTTGCGGAATTATCGCTTGCTGTGTTCATTTTTATGCCCATATTCATCATAGCCTTTTTCATGGCTCCCGGTTCTTTAAGTTCCAGATTGTACTTTTTTGCAAGGCTTGCCGCCTCCCCGCTGATTCTTTCGTACTCCTCGTGCTCGCGGATAATTTCGTTCCTTATCCCCTCGTCCTCGATTTCGGGAAGTATATCAGAAATAGAAGTTAATGCAAGCTGCGCGTTGCGGTAGATTTCCGCCAGCACCTCGCTGTCTTTTTTTACGTCTTTGTTATCTTTCATAAAATTCCTCCGATATGTAATAATTTTACCCTTCCGTCCACGCTATTAGTTTGCAAAACGGGTGTAAAAGTATACTAAAACAACAAAAAAATGCTTGACTTAAATTTTAAGGTATGATAAATTATTATCGAGCCGCTCGGAACGGGCTTTTTTAAGTGCGCCCTGCGCCGCCTAATCCTTTGGATATATCGTATCCGGCGAGACTGGTTTAGAGGAGGTAAAATATGTACGCTATTTTTGAGAACGGCAGCAAACAGTACAGAGTGAGCGTTGGCGACGTTATAAAGGTTGAAAAGCTCAACGTTGAAGTGGGCAAAACCGTGGAATTCCCCGTTATTTTAACGGCTGACGAAAAGGGAATTCAGGTCGGCGCCGAAGTTTCGGGCGTTAAAGTTACTGCCGAAGTGGTTTCTCATGGCAAGGCAAAGAAGATTATTGTCTTCAAGTACAAAGCCAAAAAGAACGAGAGGAAAAAGCAGGGTCACAGACAGCCCTACACCCAGATCAAAATAACGGCTATAGGCGCTACGGCTCCCAAAGCGAAGACCGCCAAAGCCGCAAAAGCGGATGCTGCCGAAGCTGCGGCAGAGTAATTTTCAAGGAGGAATAATAAAATGTTATTTTTACGGTTATTCGCCCATAAGAAAGGTACCGGCTCTTCGCACAACGGCAGAGACAGTAATGCAAAGCGCCTCGGCGTAAAACGCTCGGACGGTCAGGTTGTGCTTGCGGGAAATATCCTTGTAAGACAGCGCGGTAGCAAATTCAAGCCCGGCAACAACGTGGGCATCGGCAAGGACGACACTTTGTTTGCGCTTTGCGACGGCGTTGTGAGGTTTGAAAGAGTGGGCAAGGACGGCAAACAGGTTTCTATTTATCCCGTTGCGGAAGAAAAGGTTGCCGAATAAAAAGCTTTAAAGCGAGAGCCTTTTGCGGTTCTCGCTTGAATTTTATGAAAACGGTAGGAAAATAATGCTTAAAGTTTCACCCCTGCGCGACAGCGCGCTGGAAAATTTTAAAAATCTGTTCACCGATTACTACGCGGAACTTGGCTGCGACGACGACTGCGAACACCTTGTTTCGGAGTACATTGTTCCCGACCTTTTGGCGGGGCTTATAAAAATCGACGTACTTTCGGAAAACGACAAGCTTTCGGGGTTTATTATCTACCAGCAGGACGATATAAACAACGACTGGAATTTTATGGAAGGTTTTGGGGATATCCGCGAAATTTACGTGGTCCCCTCCCTCCGCCGCACAGGCGCGGGAACGTTGCTTTTATATACCGCCGAAATGCGTCTGAGGGAGAGCGGGGTTAAAAAGAGCTATGCGCTGCCCGCGCTCGGCTCGGAGCCGTTCTTTGAAGCCTGCGGATATAAAAAAACCGACGGATATAACGCCGAGCTGGACAGCATAGTCTATGTAAAGGAAAATTTGGACAACTCCTGCGGAAAGCATGTGGCGGGTTGAAATTTGGCACTTTACAAACGGCGAAATATGTAGTATTATATTATTAATCAAAAAACCAAGGAGATACGGCTATGGCTAAAAATGATAAAAGCAAAGTCGTGGCGCGCGTGGCTGAACAGGCAGACCGCCAGCAGGAAATAAACGCGCGCATAAAGTCCGAAACCGAAAAACAGGCGGCTGGGGACGGCAAAAAACAGGCGGACTTATCCAAAATGACAATATACGAATACGAGCAGCGTTATTCCAAACGGGAAAACGTGCGCGGCGCACGGCTCTTTTTGGGGTTTATCGCGGGCGTTGTGGGCGTATTTTTGTTTGTGGTGCTGCTTTTGGTGTTCTTTAAAGTTTACGAAATAAACGAATACGCGGGCTACGGCGTGGGCGCGGCGTGTATTTTGGTTTACATACTCGTTTTTATTGTGCCCCTTGTAAAGATTTTGCGCACGGGATACTTTGTTACAAACGTAAACGCCTACAACGCAAAAAAGGCGCAGCGTCACAATAAAAAACTGCGCAAGGATATTTCCACAAAGATAATAGATTTTACCGCAAAGGTGGACGGCGTGGGCTGGTATGATTCCGAAACGGTTGGAAAGCTTGCCATAGCCGTGAATACCAACGACAACGACGGCATAAAGCGCAATCTCACCGCGCTCTATAACGGGTCGGTTAAAAAGTCCGCAAAGCAAATGATTTTTAAAGCTTCGATGAAGTCGGCAATGTACTCTGCGCTCTCCCAGACTTCAAAAATCGACTCGGCGCTGGTAGTGCTTGTAAACGTTCAGCTTATAAAGGATTTGGTGTATCTCTACGGATTCCGCCCCTCGGACGCAAAGCTTGCAAAAATATTTGTGAGAGTTATACAGAATGCGCTGATAGCCTACGGTCTGGGCGGAATGCAGATAGGAAATTCCGTTGTGCGAACCATGGGCGACGCGGTAAAGGGAATACCCATTCTCGGTTCGGCAATAGCAGTGCTTGTTGACAGCTCCGTGCAGGGGCTTGCAAACGGTACGCTAACCACGGTTATAGGATATCAGACGCTGAGATTTATGATGAGTGAATACAAGTTGCAGGATATTCTTGACGGCATAGAGGTTGCGGAAACGCAGGAAGAGTTCCAGGAGGCATGCAAGGAACTTGAAAAGGAACTTAAAAAGGAGCGCAAAGGCGGCAAAAAGCTTGCCCCCGCCGTTTAACCGGCGCGCGTCCCTCTCTCCCGCAAGTGCGGGCAATTTCATCTTAACAAACAACAGCGGCGCGCCTTTCGGCGCGCCGCATTATTTTTTGCACTTTATGCGAAATATCAATATTTGTTTTATATAAAACACAAAAATCCACGCTTATAAAGATATTTTTGTTTTCAAAATTCCGAAAGCCCCAAAAGATAATCCGCGCTTACGTCAAATATCTTTGCTATCTCGGCAACGGTCTCCAAATTAGGCTCCCCCGTCCCGTTCTCGTATCTCGTATACGACTGCTGGCGTATATGCAGCTTGTCCGACAGTTGCTGCTGCGTAAGCCCCGCCGCCTTGCGCAATTCCTTCAATCTCTGTGAAAAAATTTTCATATTTCACTTGACATTTTACAGCGTACTGCTGTATTATATTCTAAAATACAGCATTTTGCTGTAAATACACTATTGTATAAATGTTACAGGAGGCAGACATGAAAAAAATTACAACTATACTTTTGGTATCCGCGACGGCGCTTTTAAGCGCGTTCGGGCTTGCTGCATGCGGCGATAAAAACGGTAACCCGACGACAGGGACCGCCGCGGATTATACGGTTACGGAAAGCGAATGGACGGAAGCCGTTTCCTTAAGATGGAAAAACCTTACATATACCGTAGTGGCGGGCGATGCAAATTCACAGTTCTCTATCACCTTGCAGATGCTTGAAAACGGCAGTATTCACCAGACTTGCGAGAACATAGGCTGGGGCGAATGTTACTTTATAGTAAACAGCGATAACACGGTATCCTCGTATAACCATCATACCGATACGGGAGATACGTGGCAGTATGACCCCGACAGCTACATCGACCTTAAAGCTTATAAATCGGGAAACTACGGCGACGACGCGGGATTTTTAGCGTATGCCCTTCCTTTATATACCGAATACAGCAGCTTGTACACGTATGACGAAACAAAGCATTGCTATACTCGCACGATGCCCGTCGTAGGCATGCCTACGCCCGTCGATTGCCAAGTTGAAATAAGTTTTGAAAATAAAAAATTGACAAAACTTGTAGTAAGCAGTTCGGAAGACGAAACCGTGGGGGTCACCACCGTTACTTTCTACGATTACGGCTCTACCGTGATAACCCCGCCCGAGCATGCCTTTAACGTTGACGAATGGGAACACGACGGTACGGAACATTGGCACCCCTGCATTGCGGAGGGCTGTAAGGACAAATCAGGGACGAAATCCCACGAATACGTAGACGGAACATGTGAGTGCGGCGCGCGACAATAAAGAGTTTTAATAAATATTATAAGTTGAAAAACGCAAAGACCGCCGCGGTGAAATTCACCGCGGCGGCATATTTTTTTTGTTCAATATCAATATTTGTTTCTCTGGTGATAGTGGGTGTGCAACAGCTCGTGCGATTTTTCGGAGAGCGGCTTGCCGAAGTACTCCTTGTAGAGAGTATCCACAGCCGAATTCTCGTGAGAGCAACGGATTTTGTTGTCCTTATCCGCGTTGTACAGCGCCTGCGCGCGTACGGCTTTAAGGTCTATGCTGTTGCGGACTTCGTCGTGGACATAGGGCTGTCCGCCGCCGTTTATGCAGCCGCCCGGGCACGCCATAACTTCCACAAACGTGTAGTCCTTTTCGCCGCTCTTCACCTGCTCTATAACCTTGCGCGCGTTGCCCAAGCCGTTGGCTACGGCAACCTTTATTTTGGAGCCGCCTATTTCGTACTCGGCTTCTTTCAGGCCCGCGGTGCCGCGCACTTCCTTGAATTCAAGGGGCGCGCCCTCGCCGCCGAGGACGTATGCAGCCGTTCTCAAAGCCGCTTCCATAACGCCGCCCGTTGCGCCGAAGATTATGCCCGCGCCGCTCGCTTCGCCGAAAGGTGCGTCGTAGTCCTCTTCGGGAAGATTTGCAAAGTCGATGTGCGCTTCCTTTATCATTTTGGCAAGTTCGCGGGTGGTTATAGCCGCGTCCGTATAGTGTCCTATTTCGTCGCGCGTGATTTCGAACTTTTTAGCCGTGCAGGGAATTACCGAAACAACGTACAGATCCTCCGGCTTTATGTTGTGCTTTTGGCAGTAATATGTTTTGAGAACCGCCGAGAACATCTCCTGCGGGGATTTGCAGGTGGAAATATTGGGAAGAATTTCGGGATAGTAGTGCTCGGCAAACTTAACCCAGCCGGGGCAGCAGCTTGTGAACATGGGGAGCTTGCCGCCCTTCATTATTCTTTGGAGAAGCTCGTTTGCCTCCTCCATTATGGTGAGGTCTGCCGTGAGGTCCATATTGAAGCACTGCACGTCGCCGAGCTGTTTTATGGCAGCAACCATCTTGCCTTCCACGTTGGTGCCAACGGGCAGACCGAACGCTTCGCCCAAGGTTGCCTTTATTGAAGGCGCGGTGAAGAACACAACGTGCTTTTCGGGGTTGACGATTGCCCCCCATACGTTTGCAACGTCGCTCTTTTCATACAGAGCGCCGACGGGGCAGGCAACTATGCACTGTCCGCAGTTTACGCAGGACGTGTGTGCCAAAGACGCGTCGAAGGGGGAACCTATTACCTTTGCATAGCCCCTGTGCTTGGGACCTATCACCCCTATGGTCTGCTTTGCGCAGGCGGCAACGCAGCGGGTGCACATTACGCACTTGGAGTTGTCGCGCACAACCGAGGGAGAGAGGTCGTCGATGGGCTTTAAGTCGTGGTCGGTGCCGAAGCGGTCCTCTTCTGCGTTATATTCAAGCGCCAGCTTCTGCAATTCGCAGTTCATCGAACGCACGCAGCTAAGGCACTTCTTTTTATGGGTGGAGAGAATGAGCTCCACCGTAGTCTTTCTTGATTTTCTTACCTTGGGGGTATTTGTTTTAACTTCCATACCCTCGGAAACGGGGTATACGCACGCCGCAACAAGTCCCCTTGCGCCCGTAGCCTCAACGAGGCACATACGGCAGGAGCCTACGCACTGCACGTCCTTTAAATAGCACAGGGTGGGTATGCGGATGTTGGCGAGCTTAGCCGCCTCCAGAATTGTGGAACCTTCCGGTACGCTTACCGGTATGCCGTTGATTTTAAGATTTACCATATGCCTCACCTCACTTCTTGTAAATTGCGCCGAACTTGCAGTTCGCCATACACTGTCCGCACTTGATGCACTTTGTCGTATCTATTACGTGCGCGCTCTTTACCGCGCCCGTTATTGCGTTTGCGGGGCAGTTCCTTGCGCACATGGTGCAGCCGCGGCACTTGTCGGGGTCGATATAGTAGCTTAAAAGCGACTTGCATACCCCTGCTGGACATTTCTTTTCGTTGATATGCGCCTCGTACTCGTCGCCGAAATGCTCCATTGCCGAAAGCACGGGGTTGGGCGCGGACTGACCCAGAGCGCAGAGCGAAGAGCTCTTCATATGCTCCGCAATCTCCCTGATTTTTACAAGGTCCTCGGGTTCGCCGTTGCCCTCGGTGATTTTGGTGAGAATTTCCAAAAGTCTCTTTGTGCCCACTCTGCAAGGGGTGCACTTTCCGCAGCTCTCGTCCGCGGTGAATTCCAGATAGAACTTGGCGATATCCACCATACAGGTGTCCTCGTCCATAACAATGAGTCCGCCGCTGCCCATCATGGAGCCTATGGCAACGAGATTGTCGAAATCCATGCCTATATCGATATATTTTGCGGGGATACAGCCGCCCGAGGGACCGCCCGTCTGCGCGGCTTTGAACTTTTTGCCGTTCGGGATTCCGCCGCCGATTTCATATATTATTGTGCCGAGCGTGGTGCCCATGGGAACTTCCACAAGCCCTACGTTCTTTATTTTTCCGCCCACGGCGAAAACCTTTGTGCCCTTGCTCTTTTCGGTGCCGATGGACGAGAACCACTTGCTGCCCTTCAAAATTATGGGGTTGACCGATGCCCACGTTTCAACGTTGTTCAAAACGGTGGGCTTTTGGAACACGCCGCACTGCGCCGAGAACGGGGGACGGGGTCTGGGCTCGCCGCGTTTGCCCTCTATGGAAGCCATGAGCGCAGTCTCCTCGCCGCAGACGAACGCGCCCGCGCCCAAACGGAGATGGATATCGAAGTTGAAGCCCGAACCCAATATGTTTTTGCCGAGGAGACCAAGCTCCCTCGCCTGTTTGATTGCTATGTTTAACCTTTCCACGGCTATGGGATATTCCGCGCGCACGTAGATATAGCCCTCGTCCGCGCCCACGGCATAGCCCGCGATGGACATTGCTTCAAGCACGGTGTGGGGGTCGCCCTCGAGCACAGACCTATCCATGAACGCGCCGGGGTCGCCCTCGTCCGCGTTGCAGCAAACGTATTTTTTATCGCCCTTTGCGTCCCGCGTGAACTGCCATTTAAGCCCCGTGGGGAAGCCTGCGCCGCCCCTGCCGCGAAGCCCCGAAGCCTTTACTTCGGCAATGACTTCTTCGGGAGTCATCTCCGTCAAAACTTTTGCAAGCGCGGAATAGTCGCCCGCCGCGATAGCCTCGCGGATGTCCTCCGCCGCTATTACGCCGCAGTTGCGGAGAGCTATCCTCATCTGGTGCTTATAGAAGGGTATTTCCGCAAAGGGAATTACCGAGCCGTCCTCGTGGACGGTGTCCTTGTAGAGAAGTTCCTTTACTATGGAACCGCCTTTTACAAGGTGCTTTTCGGCAACCGTCTTTGCGTGTTCGGGGGTCATCTGGGAATAGAACGCGCCCTCGGGATAAACTATCATTATGGGACCGAGCGCGCAAAGCCCGAAGCAACCCGTTTTTACTATTAAAACGTCGTCTATGCCCAATTCCTTAAAGCTCTTTTCGAGCTGCTCTATAACCTGCAACGAATGGGAGGACGTGCAGCCCGTGCCGCCGCACACGAGAACCTGCTTTCTGTAACCCGTGTTTACGGCAAGTTTTTCAGCCTGTTCGCGCACAATGCGGCGAACGTTGATAAGGTCCGCCTTTTCGGCGGCAATTTTACGTAATTCTTCTACTGTCATTCCGTTCACCTCAATCTTCGCGGTATTTTGAAAGTATACCCGAAACTTCCTTTGCGGTCAGCCTGCCGTAAACCTCTCCGTCCACTATCATAACGGGCGCAAGACCGCACGCGCCCACGCAGCGGCAGCTGTCTATGGAGAAGTTCCTGTCCGGCGTACATTCCCCGCACTTTATGCCAAGTTGCTTTTCAACGGCTTCAAGAACTTTATCCGAGCCTTTTACGTAGCATGCGGTTCCGAGGCAAACGCTCACCTTGTGCTTGCCCTTAGGGCTAAGCGAAAACTGCGAATAAAAAGTTGCAACCCCGTAGACCTCGGCAAGGGACACGTTAAGCCCTTCGGCTATGACCGTCTGGACTTCGAACGGCAGATATCCGTAGATATTCTGCGCCTCGTGCAGAACGGGCATAAGCGCACCCGCCTCTCCGCGGTGTTCGTCAATACAGCTTTTCAGGGCTGCCATCTGTTCGGGCGTACCCTCAAAGGTTATTTCTGACATTGATTCACTCCTATTAAATAATAAATATTTTAATACTGATTCATTATAACAGACAATATACAAAAATACAAAGCAATTTTCATTGGAAAATTCAAAAATTCCCCCACCTTTTTTTGGGAATTGCGGCAGCCGCGCCCAAGTTTTAAAAGGGCTGTGCCGCCGATAGCCGCGGCGGCGTTAAAATGCCGCAGTAAAATAAGCGCTGCGGCGCAAATTTTGCGCCGCAGCACTTTACGTATTAAAACATCGGAGAGTGAAAGTGTGTTCAATCTTTTTGCCCGTCTCGCTTTTTGCAAGCCGCGCAGCCCGGGCAGCAGCCGCATGATGAACAGTCGCAGCCGCCCTTGCGCTTGACTTTGCGCCACACGGCGCAGCCCGCAACGGCGCAGAACGCCACGGAAATTATCACTATAACGGCAATATCGAAAGGTCCCATATCATTCCTTCTTTTTGCGCCTGAATATTGCGCATATATCGAATTTTTTGAGATTTCTGAGGACTATCAGAGCAGTGACCGCAGCGGCAACCGCAAGCCAGATGAAGCAGGTCCACCACCAGCTACCTATGGTATAGAACGCGCACGCAGCAATATAACTTGTGCATATCCAGAACAGCAGAGTCCACTTGAATTTGCCCTCGGGCAATTCCGCACGCGCCGTTGCGCACGCCGCAAAGCAGGGGATTGTGGTCATATTGAAGATTATAAATGCGATTATCCCGGGAATGGTTATTCCGGTGCCGGCAATCATTGCCGTTGCCGCTTCCACGGCGCCCTCTTCGGCTTCCCAATCAATATACTGCCCCGCAACTATCGCCGCAAGCGCGCCGAAGGTTGCTATTACGTTTTCCTTTGCAACAAGACCCGTGAGCGCCGCAGCCGCAAACACCCAGCCGAAAGCCGTAAGCTGCGAGCCGAAGCCGAGAGGTGTGAACAGAGGCTGTATCAGCATGCCTATGCCGCCCAGAATAGACTCGTTGGCGCGGAGATTTACAAGCCCTTCAACAAGCAGTTCGCCCGATTCGGGATCGATGAAATATGAGAAGTATGCGGGGTTTTGCGCAACGAGCTGTTGCTGTGCGGGCGTGAGATTTACGCCGTTTACCAAATCTTCCACGTCCTGCAGCAAAAACTCCCAATTCCAGCTGAAGGACTGCAATATCCATATTATTACAGTGGATGCAAATATGATTGTGAACGCCTTTTTTACGAAGTGCTTTGTTTTATCCCACAGGTGGAGCATGAGGTTTTTGAACCCCGGCACGTGGTATGCGGGAAGCTCCATTATGAAGGGAGGAGTTTCTCCCCGCTGCGTGGTGTTGCGCATGAGCAACACGGCTAAGATGGCTATGCACACGCCCGAAACGTACATTGCAAAGGTTATTGCGTCCACATTGCCCACGCCGAACACGGCAAGCAAGCCGCCCGCCATTGCGGTGAGTATGGGGAGCTTTGCCCCGCACGAGAAGAAGGGTATTACGCGTATTGTAGCCGTGCGTTCCTTGTCGTCTGCAAGCGTCCTTGTGTTTATGGTTGCGGGAAGGGAACAGCCGAAGCCCATTATCATGGGCATAAACGCCCTGCCCGAAAGCCCGAACCTACGGAAGATTCTGTCCAACACAAAGGCAATCCTTGCCATGTAGCCCGTGTCCTCCAGAATGGAGAAGAACAAAAACAGGCAAAGTATCTGGGGCAAAAAGCCCAAAACCGCAAATATACCGCCCAAAACCGCGTCGCAGACCAAACTGTCAGCCCACGCCGCACCCCCGCAGACCTCGATCAGCATTGAGAAGCCGAGGGTTATATTATCGGTTATAAGAGAAAGAATATTCGTGAGTATTACGCCCGGCGAGAACACCGCGCCGTCGTATATAAGCCCCAGCGCCATTGCTCCGCCCTCGGAAAGCCCCAGATCGTCCAGCGCGGGAAGGGGATTGCCCGCCGCGTTTGCTATGGAGCCTATAAACAAGAGGTCCTCCGAAAACGTAAGGTGGAATATTGCGAACAGTATTACGAGAAAGATGGGGATTGCCCAAACCCTGTGCGTTAAAACCTTGTCTATTTTATCGGATTTCGTGAGCGTTTCGCCACCCGACTTCACCTTTGCAGGGGCTAAATTTGCGGATATGTATTTATATCTTTCGTCGGCGATAACCGCCTCCATATCCGCCCCGCCGACAGCCTTTGCAAGAGCTTCCTTGGCGCCCTTTTTTAAAAGCTCCAGCTCGTCGCTCTCCAAAAGCTTTACGGCGTGGAACAGGGGCGAGGACTGTCCGTCCTCCTCGTAAAATGCCTGCGCCGCGGCGATTTCGCTGCCGAGCGCCCCCTGCAAAACGGTTGTACCCTTCCTCTGCGCGGGCATTGCAATTGCCCTGTCCATCAGCTGCTTTATGCCCGTGCCGCGCAGCGCGGAAATTTCAACCACGGGCACGCCCAAAGCCTTTTCAAGCTTTTTTGCGTCCACCCTGTCGCCGGCTTTTTCAACCGCGTCCATCATGTTCAGGGCTATGATAACGGGAACGTCCATCTCGAGAATCTGCGTAGTAAGATATAAATTCCTCTCGAGATTGGTTGCGTCAACTATATTTATTATGCCCGCGGGCTTTTCGTCGAGTATATAATTGCGCGAAATAACTTCCTCGGGCGTGTAGGGGGAGAGCGAATATATTCCCGGCAGGTCTACTATTGCCACCTGTTCAGAGCCGCCCTTATAAATTCCCTCTCTTTTATCGACCGTTACTCCGGGCCAGTTGCCAACGTGCGCCGTTGCGCCCGTAAGGGCGTTGAAAAGGGTTGTTTTGCCGCAGTTGGGATTGCCCGCCAATGCAAAATTTTTCATTTGAGTTCCACCTCCACGCATGCGGCTTCAACCTTACGGAGAGTAAGCTCGTAGCCGCGGATAGTGATTTCGATGGGGTCCCCGAGGGGCGCCTTTTTGCGCATTGTAAGCTCGGCGCCGGGCGTGACCCCCATGTCAAAGAGCCTGCGGCGGATTTTTCCCTCGCCCGTAACGCTCTTTATTTTTCCGCCTTCGCCAACGGAAAAATCGCTCAATAACTTTGTTGCCATAAATCCTCCGGTACAAAATCTTAACCGCAGTTAATGTTTTTGGGCGAAAAATTAAGCGGCTTTAAGCCACCATAATTTTCCCAGCAAGGGTTCTGTCCAGGCAAAGCCTGCCCTCTTTTACGATAACTATCACATTGCCGCCGGTAGAGGAAACGAGGGTTATTTTGCTGCCCTCGCAGATGCCCAGCTCGTGGAGATGTTTTTTTAATTTTTCTTCCGCCGCTACTTTTCTTACAAGCAGTTCCCGACCTGCGGGAGCAATGGCAATCGGCATAAAAATCACCTCAAAAACTTAATTACGGTTTATTTTCACTATCCATTATAGCGCGCATTTTAAATTTGTCAACAAAAAAATAACCAAGGTTCAGTTTTTTTTGAAAAATTTTTATTTTTCGTTGTTTTGTGAAGAAATTACAAATACCCTTGCTATTCCCAAAAGGAAAAACGGCTCCATACAAAAAAGGGCAGCCGTTAACAGCGCCCTATGTTTTTGTGGATTTTTAGCTTATTGATTTGCCTGCTCCTGTTCCGATTGTTTTAACCATTGTTCAACGTTTATAACAGGCAAAACGTAGGGCGGAACATTGACGTTGGCTGTGACTGTGGCAATCAACGACCGCAAAAAAGGAAATAGTATTGCCACAGTATTTATTTTCATCACGTCCGGACACGTTGTTTCCCATTGATTACTTTCAAAAATACCCCTTATGGACAATTCAAAATCAAATGGAGTCGTTAAATCCTCGGCGCTGCTTATGGCAAAAGTAAGAACCACCTCGGCTTGATTTTCATCGATTTTATTGATTTGTCGAGTCAATTGGGGATTTACTTCAATGGTTCTGTTTTCGTTATAACAATAGTTCAAATTTAAAGCAAAGTTCAATTTCAACACATCGTAACGGATTAATTTAAGTATACTTTCAACCATAATTTTCAATCTCCCTCCACATATAATTGTAATACGGCGACGTGTTATGCAAAGTTACGGATTTCAATATTTTTGCATTTTCAGGCAGCTGCAATAGGTCAATATTACTTTTATCGAGATATTCTTTAACTTGCCTTTTCTCTCTTGTTGTTAATAAAGATTCATTTTTGTTAAACGCTATTTTAACGTTCTTTTTATCTTTCATAAAACAAATAAGCAAATTGTGTGCCGAATCCTGGGGCGCACCGCTTTCATACCGCGTTATTGTTTTTTCTCCAAACCCAAGTAAACGCGAGAAAGCGGATTGTGAAATTCCGATGGTTTCCCTTATCTCCTTGATTTGTTCCGGCAATAAAAAATGCTTCTGTGCACGATATTCATTAAAAACAATCTTTTCATTTTTCTTTTCAAGTTCTTCATCCCAAACAGCCTGCCCGCATTTGCAACAATAGCGTGTTTCGATTACTGCCTTAACCTGCGTATCTTTTACAGTAAATATTTTTTCTTCTTGTTTTATTTTTGTTTCGTTCTCTTCATTGCATTCATCACAATAATATTTTATAAATAAATTGCTCATTTCCTCTCCTTTCCGTCTTCCGCCATGCGTTACTGTTCGTTTCTTTACTTAATCCTAATTCGGTTTTACCACTATATTTCATCTATATGACAGCTTATTGCCCTTATCGGTTTAACATATTTTATTTTGATATAAAAAACTTCACCATATGCTTTCTTTTTAAAAATCCATATATTCCCCGGCGAACCGTCATAATCCGCCTCCGGACCTCGCTCGTAATCCTGTACTTGTAAAGATTTAATTATGTCTTTTTGCTCATCTACCGTAATCCCCAAGCGGTATCGGGTAGCGGCGTTCTTATCGCGATTGGCAATTATTATGCACGATGTTTTTATTAAATCTATTACTTCATCCAGCGTTTCAGTTGCCATCGCCGTCCCCCTTGTTCTTTTTGGTATCATAAGATACTAATTTAATTATATGCCGTGACTTGCAAACTGTCAACTGATTTTTTGGATTTTTTAATTTTTATTACTGACCGCAAAAATATAGATATGTAAATTATTTATACCGCGCCACACTTTTATTTAAACTTTTTATTCAAAATTCAATAAAAGAAATACTGAAACTTATATCTAATAAACGTTATTATTTTTATAAAACCTAAAGTGAGTCCGGTACAATACCGAACTCACTTTAAACTTAATCACGTTTCCCTGCACGGGGTTAAGCCATGCACAGTTGCTTTATGTAGCGCTTTTCTTTAAGCGATACTTTTCCGTCCACCGAAGTAACCAAGAGGCAGAGCATAACTATGTCCGCGGCAAGCTCTTCGTTTGCCATTGCCAGAACGGAGAGCAGCTCGCCCGTGTAGCCCTTTATCAATTTTTGCACATCGCGGGAAACTTTTATGGTGTTCTTTATCCCCGCAAGGTCGCAGGCTTCCCCGAACGCCTCTTCAAGCGACGGATAAATATTGAGATAGTCCTTTTCGCTTACGGAGCCGTCCGCAACTACAGAACCCACTATGAACGCCGCCAATGTTTCAACAGGGTCGGTCCCCTCTATGCCGAGGGCGTGCAGACCCGCCACAACCGACAGGGCTTTATCGGCAATAAGCACTCCCCTCTCCGCAGGGGTCAGCTTTTCAACTTCGTTGCAAAGTTTTTGAAATTCAAACATATAACTCTCCTTTATCCTCAACGGCTTTGCGCCGTTTTTTTATTATGGATATTATACTACACGTTGTATAATAACACAAGCATAAAACGCGCCGCGGGGGCGGATTTTGCCGCAAAAAAAGAACAGGTTGTTTTAACCTGCTCTTTTTTGGTCTACCTGCGCGGATTCGAACCGCGGGTCTCCAGAGTCGGAGTCTGACGTGTTATCCAGCTGCACTACAGGTAGTTTTGGTTTATTTGAACGCGTTTTGCGATTTATCGTAAAAATATCCCGCGGCGTTCAGGCGCGATTCTATCTCCTCCCCGTCAATCCCCTCTTCCTCGCACAGTTCGGCAAAAGAGGAATAGCCGTCGCGCAGGGCGGTGTTAATCACGGAAAGAAGAATAAAGTTGTCCGCGGGCAATTCCATAAGTAGATTATAACACAAAATAAAATATTTGCAAACGATATTGCAATATGTTATAATCATTTAAAAGGAGAAAAATATGTCGGCAAAAACTGTTGTAGTGGGAATGAGCGGGGGCGTGGATTCCTCGGTTGCCGCCTATCTTTTAAAAGAGCAGGGCTACAACGTAGTAGGGCTTTTTATGATGAACTGGGAGGAGACGGACCCTTCGGGCGCGTGCACGGCGGACGGTGACTTTGCCGACGTTGCCCGCGTTTGCTCCGCCCTTAAAATTCCCTATTACAGCGTTAATTTTGCAAAGGAATACCGCGAGCGCGTGTTTAAATACTTCCTTGAAGAGTACGCCGCGGGCAGAACGCCCAATCCCGACGTTTTGTGCAACCGCGAGATAAAATTCGGACCGTTTTTGAAGTACGCGCTGAATATGGGCGCGGACTTTATTGCCACGGGTCACTACTGCAAAATCGAACACGTTCCGGGCAAAACGCGCCTGTTAAAGGCAAAGGACGCCTCCAAGGACCAGACATATTTTTTGAACCAGGTGCGCGAGGAGCAGCTTGAAAGAGTTTTGTTCCCCCTTGCCGATATGGACAAGTCCGAAGTGCGACAAATTGCCGAAAAACTCAATATGTCCACGGCAAAAAAGAAGGATTCCACGGGAATATGTTTTATAGGCGAGCGAAATTTCCGCAAATTTTTGCAGGGATATCTGCCCGCGCAGCCGGGGAAAATAGTTACGCTGGGCGGCGAAGCCGTGGGCGAGCATATCGGGCTTATGTACTACACCTTAGGGCAGCGCAAGGGGCTTGATTTGGGCGGAAAGCACGGCGAAGAGGGCAGGTGGTTTGTTGCGCGGAAGGACGTTGAAAATAATATTTTATATGTTTCCCACGGCGACGAAAGCCCCCTTTATTCCCGCGCGTGCAGGGTGAAAAATTTGAATTGGATAGGCTACGAGCCGCAAAAAACGCAGTTTGTAAACGCAAAATTCCGCTACCGCCAGCCCGAACAGGAAGTTACCGTTACTTTGGAAAACGGCGGGGCGCTTGTGGAGTTTGAAGCGCCGCAGCGCGCCGTGACCGAGGGGCAGTACGCTGTGTTTTACGACGACGTTGCATGCCTCGGCGGCGGCGTTATTACAGAGGTTATATACTGATTAAATTTCCGCAAAATATTTATTTTTAAAGTTGAGCGGCGGGCGCGAATTTTCGCGCCCGCCGCCTGTATTTTTTATTTGGTTTAGTTAACCGCAAGTCGGTTATCTCAAAACGGGATACAGACCCTCGGCAAAATTGAGGTTGGAAAGATCCCAAACGGACTCGCTCCACCCGAGCATCTCCACATAGAATGTGTTTTTGTCGTTTAAATACTCCTCGGTTACCATCATTCCGCCCGAAGCCTTTACGGTGTACGCGCGGTAGCAAGACGTTTGTTTCCCCTCACCCGTGTTTGTTGCTATGGCGTCAATACATTCTACGTCTGAAGAACCGCTTACGCTGACGCTGCTTGTAAATAAACAGTATTCCACAGTCCCACTGTTTACCCCTGCAATACCGCCAAGGTGGGTTTTCCCGGTTCTGTTTTTCTTAGAAACATTAATCGTGGACATAACAAGGCATTTGCCGACCGTGCCGGTGTTTTCGCCTGCAATACCGCCCACGTTTATATCTGCGATACTATTATAATTTATCCCACTAGTTATTTTTGAAGAAACTTCCCCGACAACTTCGCAATCCAAAATATTGCCCTCGCTTTTGCCGGCTATCATTCCAAAATATGACTTATATCCTTCATCAACCTTATCGGTAAAGCTTACGGTTGCGTTGCAATAAACCTGTTTCACGGTGCCCTTGTTGTAGGCGCACACAAGTCCGATATAGCGCTCGACTTTGTTGGAATTAGTAGCATTTAAAGTCGCGTTTTCGAATCTGACATTTGCGATTGTGCCCTCGTTCACGGCAAAAAGTCCGTAGTAGTTGACGGCGGCGTCCGCATAAAGTGAGAAATTGGAAATGGTGTGACCTTCGCCTATAAATTCGCCCTTGAACGGGTTGCTTTCCGAACCGAATGTGCGCAGTTCGGCGTTTTTGCAGTCTATGTCGTCGGTCAAAATATATTTGCCGCTCATATCCGTAATGTTCTGGAGCTGCATTATGTCCTTGATTTTGGTGTAGTCCTTGTAGGGGTCGTCATACTCCCACTTGCCGTAAATATCCACATCGGCGTGCAGCACAAAGGGAAATTCCACCTTTTGCGTATAATTTTCATTAAAATACCAATCGATAAAAGTGTAATTTTCAACCTCGGGCACGGTGAAATTCCGATACTCCGTACCACCCTTTGCCTTTATAGGGTCGGGCGTTAGCGCAACGTTGGTGTGGAAAGTTATGGTGTACTCCGCCTCCTTCCACAGCGCATACACAACTATGTTGCCCGAAAGTTGCAGAGGATACTGCACGGGCTCGGCGTAGTCTTGGTCTGTATACCAGCCCACAAAGTCATAATCGGTCTTTGTGGGGTCGGGGAGCTTTTCTATCTGCTCGTCCGCATAGTACTCGACCGCGTCCATATGGTCGCCGCCTGCCGTATCGAATGTGACCTTATACTTTGCAACCGCTTTCCAGCGTGCGGTGAGGGTCACGTCCCTTGTTACGGGCGTTACTGTAGTAAATTGCCCGTCGTTTACGGTGTCACCCGTAAACCAACCCAAAAACGTGTAATTGTCGCGCGTGGGTATGGGCAAATCGAGCACGTCGCCGTAGTTTACCGTTATTTCTTCCTGCACGTCCTGCGGCAGCTCGCCGCCGTTTACATTATATTTTACGGTGTGCGTTTCATTGGCGTGCGGGGCGTCGTCGCCCTTTTCACCCTTTTCGCCTTGGGGTCCCTGTGCGCCTGTTTCGCCTTTCTCGCCTTGGGGTCCCTGCGCGCCCGTTTCACCTTTCTCGCCTTGGGGACCCTGTGCGCCTGTTTCGCCCTTTTCGCCTTGGGGACCCTGCGCGCCGGTTTCCCCTTTTTCGCCTTGGGGACCCTGTGCGCCTGTTTCCCCTTTTTCACCTTGGGGACCCTGCGCGCCGGTTTCCCCTTTTTCGCCTTGGGGACCCTGTGCGCCTGTTTCCCCTTTCTCGCCTTGGGGTCCTTGTGCGCCCGTTTCGCCCTTTTCGCCTTGGGGACCTTGTGCACCAGTTTCACCCTTTTCTCCTTGGGGTCCCTGCGCGCCTGTTTCGCCCTTTTCGCCTTGTATACCTTGTATGCCTTGAATTCCCTGCTCGCCCTGAGGTCCGCGCTCACCCTGCACGGAGCATGCGGCGGCAAAGACCATTGCAATTGCAAGCATAAAAATCATAACATAAAAAATCGGTTTGAATCTTTTCATTGTTGCTCCTCCTGTGTATTTGCGACATAATTATAACGTAAACGCGTGATAAATGTCAACACTTTTATGTAGTAAAAATAACGTAAATACGCCATAAAATGATATTGAGGTGTATTATGGATGTTATTGCGGAAATAGAGAAATTGAGAAAAGAGAGGGGCTGGACAAAATACAAGCTTGCCGAAGAAGCAATGCTGACCTACTCCACCCTTTCGGCAATGTATATAAGAAACACTCCGCCCAAATTGGATATTCTGGAGATGATATGCACGGCGTTCGGCTTGACGCTTGCGCAGTTTTTTGCGGACGGGAACGAAGGGGAATTTTTATCCGAGGACGAAAAGGAACTTTTGCACAGTTACAGGAGGCTGACGGACGAGAAGAAAAAAGCCGTAAATGTTTTGATTAATAAATGAAAGAGGCGCGGAAGCGGCAAAAAGCCGCTTCCGCGCCTGTTTTATATGAACAAAAATTTTAAAAGCCCTTTATGATATCGCCGTTCAGCTTTTTGCAAAGCTCCAGCCCGAGTTTTACGTTGGATTCAACGTCCTCCAAAGCGGCATAGCAGTGGAAGGTGTGGATATACCTCACGGGAACGCCAGCAACTATTACGGGCGTGCCGCCGTTTGCAAAAACTATATACGCTCCGTTATTTCCGCCGCCCGTGCGCACAGCCATCTGCACTTTTACGCCGCACTCCTCCGCCGTCTTTTCCGAAAACGCCACAAAGCGCGGGGTGCAAATCACGGTGCTGTCCATATGCCGTATCATAACCCCGCCGCGGAGCCTGTCCTGCACGAGGTAGTCTGGGGTGAACGTGTCGTCCGCGGGGCAGCCCTCAAAGCATATGGCCGCGGAAGGCTTTATGTTTGCCATAACCGCCTTTATGCCGCGCAGCCCAACCTCCTCCTGTGAGGAGATTACGCCAACGACGTCGATATTTATATCTTCGTGCTGCAATAATCTTAAAATTTCAAGAACGGTAGCCACGCCCAGCCTGTCGTCGAACGCCTTGCCGTACAAAAGACCCGTTCCGGCGTTATATTCAAAGGGCGCCAAGGGCACGACGGGCGCGCCGACCTTTATGCCGAGGGCAGCAACTTCTTTGGCGGAGGTTGCGCCGACGTCTATGGAAAGTTCGGCGTAGGTAACGCCGGACATGCGCTGGGCTTCGGTCATAAAATGCGGCGGAGTTGCCGAAATTACGCCCGGTATATAGCCATTTTCTGTGTAGATTTGCACGCGGGAGGAGGGCAGGGACTTTTCGTTCCACGTGCCCAGATTCACAAAGCGGAGAGTGCCGTCCGGCTTGATGGCGTGGACCATAAAGCCGACCTCGTCGGCGTGGGCGTCAAGCATCAAAAGCGGGCGGTTACCCCTGTTGTATTTGGGGAAAATATAGAGATTGCGCATTGAATCTTCTTCAAAAGTTGCAAAATCCCTTGCGTATTCCCGCGCAATTTCAACCACTTCGTCCTCGAACCCGCTTACGCCGCGGGCGTTGCTCAATTTTTCAATAAGTTGTAAAAACTCCATATATATTGCCTCTTTTTATAAGTCTATAGAAAATTTATACATTTCGGACTTGGGGATTCCCCTGTCCTTTGCAGCCTGCTTTACTGCCTCTTTTTTATCCATACCGAGGTTTATATAGTGCAATATGTGCTCTCTTTCGGAGAGGGCGTTGAGTTCGTTGGGGACATTCTGCGCACCCTCCACCAGCACCACGAATTCGCCGCGGCTCTCCCCCTTAAAACCATCGGCAAGATTGAAATATACCGCCTCTTCGTGGATTTTTGTTATTTCGCGCACGGCGCACGCCCGTCTTTGGTCGAAAACCGAATACATGTCTGCAATATCCCTTTCCAAATCCTGCGGGGCAACGTGAAAAATAAGCGTGCAGGGCAGGTTTTTATAGGCAGTTAACAGCTCCTTTCTTTCACTCTGTTTTTCGGGCAAAAAGCCCAAAAACGCAAAACGGTCCGCGGGAAACGCCGAAAGAATGAGCGCGGAGAGCGCGGCGTTTGCGCCGGGGATAACGGTGTAGCCCACACCCGCCTCCTTTAAGGCGGCGCAGACGACATTGCCCGGGTCGGAGATCACGGGCATGCCTGCGTCGGAAATTACGCACACCTTCTTTCCTTCCGCGGCGGCGGATATTATTTTTTGGGCTGCTTCGCGCTCGTTGAATTTGTGGCAGGCGAAAAGGGGCTTTTTTATCTGATAGGCGTTCAACAGCTTTATGGAATGGCGCGTATCTTCGCAAAAGATTACGTCGGTACTTTGCAACGCTTCAATAGCGCGCAAAGATATGTCCTTTAAGTTGCCTATGGGTGTTGAAACGAAATATACATTAACTGTGTCCATTGAAGTACTCACTATTTTAAACGGCGCCCTTCCCCTCCTGTCATTCTGAGGCGTCGGCCGAGGCTTCCACTCCTGTCATTCTGAGGCGTCAGCCGAAGAATCTGTTGAACTCTCTCCTGTCATTCTGAGGCGTCGGCCGAAGAATCTGTTGTGAAGAAACTTTTTGACAATCCCCTCAGTCACCTGCGGTGACAGCTCCCCCTACTACGGGGAGCCAAGGGGTTGGGGGCAATTACGGAGTTATGCGGTGGGTAGAAGCAAGTTATGCAAGGAAAGCGAGCACCGACGAAAGGAGTGTACACAGACGTACACGACTGAGGCGGCGCGGAGCTTGACACAGCAGAACGCCGCTTATACACGCCGCTCGGTAGCATTTATAATGGTGGGCAACACCTCCACCCCCTCCTTCCCCCCCTTAACCGCTTCCACCATAACGAGATAGGGCTTTGCGCCTGACCTGCCGCAAACAAACTGCATACGCTTGGGTTCAAGATTTTTGCTTTTTAAAAGATATATCAGCTCGGCAGTGCGGTCGGCGCGGTTTAAAAGGGCTACGCGCCCCCCGAACTTAAGCTTTTTGCCGGCGGATTCAACAATTTGGGGAAGGGTGATTGTTATTTCCTTGCGGCACACGGCTTTTTTATAGTCGTCGTTTTCAAAACCGCCGCGCTCATAGGGCGGATTGCAGAGTATGAGAGAGAATTTATCGTTATATTCCCGCGGGATATCCTGCACTTTGGTGCAAACCACGGTGCAGTCAAAGCCGTTGAGCTGAGCAGTCCTTTGAGACATTTCCGCAAGCTCGGGCTGCATTTCAAAGAGGGTGAGGGACTTGATTATAGGGTTTAAGCACAAAAAATGAAAGCCCACCACCCCGCTGCCGGAGCAAAAATCGGCAACCGCGTCCCCCGCCTTTGCCCGCGCAAACCGAGACAGGAGAATGCTGTCCGAGGTGAACCGGTAGAGGGAGACGTTTTGTATTATCTTTTTATCCCCGAAAAACTCTTCGAGGACTTCGCCAGGATTTAAATTTACCATAACATATGATTTGCGGCTTGAATTTGCCGCCACTCTTTCCGGCAAAAAAAGAAAGACGAAGCTACGCCCTTAAAACGGCGCACTCCGCCTTTCCCTTTTTTTAACTTATTCCGCAGGATGGATAGCGCCCGTGGGGCAACCATCTTCGCACGCACCGCAGTCGATGCAAACGTCGGGGTTTACAACATACTTGTCGGGACCTTCCGAGATTGCTTCTACGGGGCAGGTAGCTGCGCAAGCACCGCAGCTTACGCATTCGTCAGATATTACGTGAGCCATAATTTTCCTCCATGTTTTATACGTTTTTATACGTTGTTAGGGGTATTATATCACACAAATTTTTAACTGTAAAGAGAAAAAGTAAAATTTTTTTATTTTACCAAAGTCCCAAAAAATCAGTCCAGAATATCCTTTAAGTCGGCGGGAACTTCCTCTTCCTTTTCGGGCTTTGCGGAAGGTTTGAACTTTATTGCGCCAACGGGGTAGTCGTGATAGGTGAAAATATCCTTTTCCCTGTCGTCTATGCGCACGCGCACTTCCATTTTGAGCATATTGACGTTTACTACCGTGCCCTTGCCCTCGGGCGTAGTGACTTCGGCGCCTATTTTGGGCATCTTTTTGCAGGCGTCGGCGTAGTAGTCGTTTTCAAACGCAAGGCAGCACATAAGCCTTCCGCACAGCCCCGATATTTTGCCGGGATTGAGCGAAAGCCCCTGGTTTTTTGCCATTTTTATGGATACTTTTTTAAAGTCCGGCACGCAGCTTGCACAGCAGCATTCCCTGCCGCAGGGGGCAAGCCCGCCTATCATCTTTATTTCGTCGCGAATACCCACCTGCCTCAGCTCTATACGCATTTTGAACACCTGCGAAAGCTCCTTTACAAGTTCGCGGAAGTCAACGCGCTGGGGCGCGGAATAATAGAATATAGCCTTAGCGCCGTCGAAAGTGAATTCACAGTCTATAAGCTTCATTTCCAGACCGTGCTTTTCTATTTTTTCGGCTACTATTTTTAAAGCCCCGTCCTTCTTTTCAAGGTTTTTGCGGTGAGTTTCCCTGTCCTTTGGTGTGGCTATCCGCATTATGGGTTTAAGCGGGGAAACGAGCTTTTCCTCGGGCACTTCGGCAAAGGGGATTACCACCGTGGCGTACTCAACGCCGCGCGCGGTTTCCACTATCACGCCCATGCCTTCCTTATATCTCTCCTTCCCGGGCGCAAAATAATAAACCTTTCCGCCGTCCTTAAAGGTCACGCCTGTAATTTTAGCCATCTGTCGTTCTCCTTTACGACCCTTAACATAAAGTCGTATAACAAGCCCTGAAAAAACGCGTTGAATTTAAGATCCCTGTTTGCGCGCGATATTTCCTCAAGGGCAAATAAAATAGTATGTTTTTGCAGTACCGTGTTGAGTTTTCCGCCCTCGGTGAGCGCAAAAAAGTATACGTTCTGCATTTCGGAGAGAAGTTCCTTTTTATACTTTGTATCTCCGTATTTTGCGGCAAGCCGCGAAATGTTGCACACTTCCGTGTTGAAGCATATCTCACGCGCGGCTTCGCGTATCTCCCTGAACCAGCCGCCGGAAACCATATTTTCGGCAACTCCCAAAACGCCGTTACAGCTCCTTGCCGCGGCGGCGTTTTCGCCGTTCTCCCCTTTGCGGTTGAGCGCGGATAAAATTTCGTCAGCCGAAAAGGGAGGAATTTCAAGGAGCTTTACGCGGGAGCGAACCGTATCAAGAACGGGCGCAAGAGTTGTTACGCCAAGCAAAAAATGGACGCCCTGAAGCGGCTCTTCCAAAGTTTTTAACAGCTTGTTCTGCACGAGCGCGCTTGCCGAGTCGAAATCGGTGATTATATATAGCTTTTTATCCCCTTCCACGGGTTTAAGCGTGCAGTCCTCGATTATTTCGGAAACGCCGTCCGCGGAAATTTTTCCGCCTGCGGCGGGATAGACTGTAAGATCGGTGTAGCTTTCGTTGAGAATTCTCGACAAAAGCGTGCCCGAAGCGCCGAAAAACTCGGCGGCAAAAATTTTGAGCGCCGCGCGGAGATTCTTGGCGTCGGCAAAGTGCAGCAAATAGGAATGGGACAGCTTGTTCTGCGCCCTGTCCGCCGCAAAGATTTTGTATGCCGTTGTGCCCTTTATAAGTTTTTCCACGTTACTTGATTATATTTCTCGATTTAAGCAGATTTTTTATATTTTCCGCCGTCTGCCACTTGTCGCCGGAGCAGTCCACGGGGCAGAAACGGGGGTATTTTTGAAGTTGTTTATAGCCCTCGTACACCTTTTGGTGAAAGGCAAGCCCCTGTTTTTCCATTCTGTCGGAATCGTCGGCGCCGTGCTTTCTTGCAAAGGCGTCCTTGGGGACGATATCCAAAAAAACGGTGAGGTCTGGGGTGTATTTTTCAAGTGCAAATGCGTTTATATTCTTTATAAATTGCTCCCCCAGACCGCGCGCATAGCCCTGATAGGCAAACGATGAATCCACAAACCTGTCGCACACAACTAGCTTCCCCGCGGCAAGGGCAGGCTCTATGACCTCTTTTATGTGCTGCACGCGGGAAGCGGCGTAGAGCAACGCTTCGCACTCGTCGCACATGGAGGTGTATTTTCCGTTTAGAATAATTCTCCTTATGTCTTCGGAGATTTCGCTGCCGCCCGGCTCCCGCGAGGTTATAAAATCCACGCCCGCGCTCTTTAAATATTCGCTAAGAAGCTTGAGCTGCGTGCTCTTGCCGGAGCCTTCGCAGCCCTCGAAAGTTATAAACTTCCCCCTCACTTTGCCACCACCTTTATTTTGCCGTTCCGCAAACCGTAAGTTTTTCCGCCGGACAGGGCGCGGACAGCCGCGTCCGTTATCATTTCCCCCGCAACGCATACGGGAATGCAGGGGGGCATAAGCCCGAAGTTCTGCGCGCACATTCTGCCCACGGCTCTTTCCGGCTCCACCCACTCGGCGGGCTTTTTAAATGCATACAGGAAGCTGTAAGACCGTGCCATGGGGGGCACGACCGGGCGCGGACGGTAAGTGCCCGCAAGCTTTTTGTTGGAGAGCAGGGGCTTTATTATTTTGCCAATCCTCTTTATATCCCCCGCTTCCACCGCGGGCGAAATGTAAAATAGCACATATCTGCCGTCGGAAAATTCGCAATATATGTTGCGTTTTTCAAGCTGCGCCGAGACTTCGTCCGCCGAAACGTTGTATGGCGCGCAGTCCACGGCGATTTTTGCCCAGTCGCCCGAGGGATACACCTTTATTCCCTTGTGCCCCCTCAATGAGAGCGCGGCTTCCGCAGCCTTTTCATAGGCTGAGGGATTGTTTGCCAAATATTTTACGCCGTACTCCACCGAAGCCATTATAGGATAGCTCGGCGACGTGGTGCAAAAAACCGAAAGCCCCTCTTCGGCGTCCGCAAAGAGTTCGGAGTCGTTTATGTTGAGAATAGCGCCCTGCGTGAGCGTGCACAGGGTTTTGTGCGCGCCGTCCACCCAGATATCGGCAAACTTGCCCGCATAGCCCTCCCTTTCGGGGGCAAACGCAAGGTGCGCGCCGTGCGCGCCGTCTACCATAAGTATCTTCTTATATTTCTTTAAAATACACGCATAGTCGCCGAGAGGCGCCAAATTGCCGTAGTAATCGGGGGAAGTAACAATCAGCCCCGCCACCGTTGCGTCGTTTTCGGCAATATATTCCACCGTTTCGGGCGGAGGGGGAAGCATTATTCCGTCCTTTGTTTCGCCCTGAACTATTATCGGCTCCAGCTCCAGCACGCGGCAGGCGTTCCATACGCTCTGATGGCTGTTGCGGGGAACTATTACCTTGCTGCCGCGCTTTGACGCGGCGTACAACATTGCAAAAACGCCCAGCGAGGAGCCGCCCGTCAAAATGCAGGAGCGCGCAGCCCCCAATATTGAGGCGATATCCCGCTGTGCGGCGGCTATCACCCCCGAAGGGTTTGCAAGGTTATCGGAATAGGGGAGCTCGGTTACGTCCATATCGGCGACGGGAAAGAGCTTTTTAAAATCCGCCTTAGCCTTGTGCCCGGGCATATGGAAGGACTTTTCCGCCCCGGAGTATTTTTTAAGTTGATTGTAAATTAAATAATCATACATAAGTTAACGCTTCAACTACGATACAGTTGTGAAGAAACTTTTTGACAATCCCATCATGTCAAGGGGATGCCCTTACGGAGCCAGCGGTGGGTAGAAGCGAGCAATTACGGAGTTATCAAGCGGTTAGAAACGAGCAAGACTTGCAGTTTCGGAGTCAGCGGTGGGTAGAAGCAAACAATTACGGAGTTATCAAGCGGTTAGAAACGAGCAGAGCGAGGCGCCTGCGGATTTTGCGACAGGAGCGTACACAGAAGTACGTGTCGTACCGAAGGCGCTAGCCTTACTGAGCAAAAACGCAAAGGCAACAAAGCTATGCGAAGTTTATAATCCGCTTGAAGCGGGAGCTCTATTTTTTGGGTTTCATTGTGGGGAACAACAACACATCCCTTATAGTAGGGCTGTCCGTAAGCAACATAACGAGCCTGTCTACGCCGAAGCCCAAGCCGCCCGTGGGGGGCAAGCCGTATTCGAGCGCAGTTATAAACTCTTCGTCAATCTGCGCGTTGCAACCCGGCTCCTGTTTTTTCTTTTCCTCTACCTGTTTTATGAATCTCTGCTTTTGGTCTATGGGGTCGTTGAGTTCCGAAAAGGCGTTGCCGAATTCGTGCCCGCAGATGAAATACTCGAACCGCTGCGTGAACGCCGGGTCGTCCTCCTTGCGCTTTGCAAGCGGGGAGTTTTCAACGGGATAGTCGTATATAAAGGTGGGCTGGACGAGATTATCCTCAACAAACGCTTCGAAAAGGGCTATGAGCACGTGACCTTTTGTGGCTTCCGCGCCCTCCTTTACTTCAACGTGCAAGGCTTTTGCACATTCGCGCGCTTCTTCGTCCGAATTCCAAAGATCGTAGTCTGCCCCGCAGTATTTTTTTACGGCTTCCTTCATAGTAAGCCTTGCAAAAGGCGAACCGAAATCTATTTCGGCGCCCTGATAGGTTATTTTATCGGTTCCGCAGACGTTTTTGGCAACCGTTCTGTACATATCCTCCACAAGCTGCATCATGTCGAAGTAATCGGCGTAGGACTGATACACCTCTATTGTGGTGAACTCGGGGTTGTGGAATGCGTCCATTCCCTCGTTGCGGAAAATTCTGCCCACCTCGTACACGCGCTCCAAGCCGCCGACTATGCAGCGTTTGAGATAAAGCTCGGTTTCGATTCTGAGATACATATCTATGTCGAGGGCATTGTGGCGGGTTTTGAAGGGACGCGCCGCCGCGCCTATCTCGAGGGTGGTCAAAACGGGGGTGTCAACCTCCAAAAAGCCCCTGCCGTCCAAAAAGGCGCGAAGCTCCTTTATTATTTGAGAACGCTTTATAAAGGCGTTTTTTACTTCGGGATTAACAATGAGGTCCAAATCGCGCTGGCGGTAGCGGGTGTCGGGGTCCTTTAACCCGTGCTGCTTTTCGGGCAGGGGCAAAAGGCACTTTGTGAGCATCTCTATATGGCTGCAATGTACGGAAATTTCACCCGTCTGCGTTTTGAAAACGTAGCCCTTTACGCCTATTATATCGCCTATGTCGTAGTCCTTTTTAAAGGACGCATAGTCCTCCTCGCCCACGTCGTCGCGCTTGACATAGATCTGGATTTGCCCCGCGCCGTCCTGTATGTGGGAAAAGGACGCCTTGCCCATTATCCTGCGGGACATGAGCCTGCCCGCAAGCGACACTTTCTTGCCCTCAAGCTCCGCAAAATTGTTTATGATTTCCGCGGAACGGCAGGTGACGCCGTACTTTACCTTTGCAAAGGGATTTTTACCCTCCGAAGCAAGCTTTTGAAGTTTTTCACGGCGGATCTGCGCCTGTTCGGCCAGAGCTTCCGTCTCCTCCGCTTCCGTGAGCGGCTTATTGTTTATATCTGCCATAATTATTTTATCGCCTTGATTATAAGTGTATACGCGCTGCCGTCGGGGCACTTTACTTCCACGCTGTCGCCCGCCCTCTTTCTTAAAAGCGCCGCGCCCACGGGGGACTCCACGGAGATTTTGTTGTTCATAACGTCAACTTCGGTTACGGACGTTATGGTGTAAACGTCCTCCTCGCCCAAATCCTCGTCATACACGGTTACAACGCTGCCGAGATGAACGTAGCTTGTGTCGGTTACTTCTTCACGGACGTCCGCGTTCTTTATTTTGTATTCGATTTCGGCAATCTTGCCCTCGTTGGAGCGCTGTTCCTCGCGCGCGGCATCGTACTCGGCGTTTTCGGAAAGGTCGCCGTGGCTTCTTGCCTCGGCAATGCGCTCGATTATCTCCGGTCTCTTCACTTTTACGAGGTAGTCCAGCTCCTTTTTAAGGTCCTCGTAATTCTTTTGGGTCATAACGATCTGTTCTGACATTTTATTACCTCTGAAACGAAATATATAAACAAAAGTGATTCCGCCTTACGGAATCACGCTCTTGTCGCAACATTATTATATAGTTTGCCGCCGCATTTGTCAACAATAAGAGCCGCCCCGCCCGAATTTTAAGGCTTTTTAACTTTTATCGAGTTCAAAAATTCCTCTATGCGGGACACGGCGTCGTTCAGCTGTGCCATGGACGCGGCATAGCTGCACCTGATGAAGTTCTTGCCCGCCGCGCCGAACGCGCTGCCCGGCACCACGGCAACTTTTTGGGCGGACAGCAGTTCGTTTGCAAATTCTTCGCCGTCCATTCCCGTGCCTTCAACCGAGGCAAATATATAGAACGCGCCCTTGGGCTTAAAGCATTTCAACCCCAAGCCGTTGAGGGAGTCCGCAAGGAACTTGCCGCGCTTTTCATACTCGTCGCGCATCTCCGAAACGGTGGAAAACCCGTCCTCGAAGCCCTCCTTTAAGGCGGTGACCGCCGCGCGCTGGCTCATATTCGGGGCGCAGAGAATTGTGTATTGGTGGATTTTGAACATTGCCTCGTCCACATCCTGGGGGGCGCACACGAACCCCACGCGCCAGCCCGTCATTGCAAACGCCTTGGAAAATCCGCCAACGTAAACCGTTCTTTCAGCCATTCCGGGAAGAGAGGCTATGGAAAAATGCCTGCCCGTGTAGGTCAGCTCGGCATAAATTTCGTCGGAAATAACGAGAAGGTCGTGCTTTTTTATAACGGGCGCTATGGCTTCAAGCTGTTCTTTTGTCATAACGGCGCCCGTGGGGTTGTTGGGATAGGGCAGAACGAGCGCCTTTGTGCGGGGCGTTATTGCTCTTTCCAGAATTTCCGGAGTGAGAATAAAATCGTTTTCCGCAGAGCATTTTACGGGAACGGGGGTGCCGCCCGAAAGTATTACCGCGGGGGAATAGCTCACATAGGAAGGCTCCGGCACGAGAATTTCGTCGCCCGGTTCGCACGTGGCGCGGAAAGCAAGATCTATAGCTTCGCTTGCGCCAACCGTTATAATTGTGCGCTCGGGGGGATATTCAACCGAAAACCGCTCCTTTAAATAGCGGCACACAAGCTCCCTGAGCTCCGAAAGCCCGCGGTTGCCGGTGTATTGGGTGTACCCGAGGCGGATATAGCGCACCGCGGCGTCGCGGACGTTCCACGGCGTTACGAAGTCGGGTTCGCCAACGCCGAGGGATATGGCGCCGTCCATCTTTTGGACTATATCAAAAAATTTTCTTATGCCGCTCGGCTGTAATGACTCCGCACGGCTGTTTACAAATTTTCTCATTGATGTGTTACCTGTTTTAAATGCCTCCCCTTGTCATTCTGAGGAGACGAAGCCTCCCCCCTTGTCATTCTGAGGCGTCGGTCGAAGAATCTGTTGCGAAGAAACTTTTTGACAATCCCCTCAGTCACCTGCGGTGACAGCTCCCCTTGCTAAGGGGAGCCAAGGAAGTGGGTTGAGACAGCTTTCTCACACGGCGCAAGAAAAACGCCGTATTCGGGCACCGTGCGCGCGGGACGTATGCGCGCACTCTTCTCGCTTCGGCACGCACATCACACTGTGCTGTGCTATGAAACTCCTCGCTCGTCCTACTAAGGGAGCCAAGGGGTTGGGTTGTTATTACGAAGTTATCAAGCGGTTAGAGCAAGACTTGCAGTTACGGAGTTATGCGGTGGGTAGAAGCGAGCAATTACGGAGTTATCAAGCGGTTAGAAACGAGCAGAGCGAGGCGCCTGCGGATTTTGCGACAGGAGCGTACACAGAAGTACGTGACTGAGCAAAAACGCAAAGGCAACAAAGCTATGCGAAGTTTATAATCCGCTTGAAGCGGGAGCTAAGCCTGAATGCTCAACCTCGCCCCCCCAACTTCTCCCATCATCCTCGCCCCTTCAACCTTATATTTTTTGAGAATGAAGTGCGTGGCGGTGGAAATTACGGTGTCGTAGGTGGATATTTTTTCGGATACGAAGCGCGCAACGGCTTTAAGGGAATTTCCGCGGACTATAACCGCCAAATCGTAGCCGCCGCTCATAAGATATAAATTTTGAACTTCCTCGTGCCCGGCAATTTCGCTGGCTATCTTGTCGAAGCCGTGACCCCTCTGCGGGGTGACTTTTACTTCTATGAGCGCTTCAACCGCCTCTTCTTCAAGCTCTTCGGCGTTGATTATGGCGGTATATTTTACTATTATCCCGCTCTCTTCAAGCGCGCGGACGCGCTCCTTTGCCTCGTCCTCGGTTATGCCTATCGCCGCAGCCACCTTTTTGGGGGTCAGGCGCGAATCCTGTTGCAATAACTCCAAAATGTCTCTGTCTGTTTTGGTCATAATAATACTCCTTGGCGGCGCTATTCAAGCGTTGTTTTAAGGTTAATATTTTAAATATTTTAACTTTTTTAAAATAACTTGTCAATATATTTCAAAAACGTTTGCGTGCGGCGGGGCAATTTAATATAATTTGAATATGTTCAGAATTTGGGCTAAGGTAATAAAGGACGGAAAAATAGTAAAACAGCTGACCTACGAGCAGACGGAAAAATTTACCTACTCGCGGTTTTTTTGCTATCTTTCGGATATTTGCGAAGGGCTTGACATTGCCACGCCCATACTTTTAAAAACGCATATATTCAACTATGCAAAGTTCAACACGGTGCGATTTTTGCCGCGGGATTTTGCCGAAACGCCGGACTTTGACAAGCTGGTTCTCGATAATATCGTTATATGACTTTGCGCCGCCGGAAATTCCGGCGGCGCCCTTTTTTTAGTATATAAAAACAGGATATATCCCATACTTTTTTTATGAGATTTTCCTGCAATCTATGCATTCTGATACTGTGCGCGCTTTCCGTCTGCGGGGGCGTTTACGCGTTTTCCGGGTTTAACCTGCTGCTGTTTTTATGTTTTTACAGCACCGTTATATACAGGAGCGCCCTTGCAATAGGTTTGGTTGCGGGATTGTTTTCCCTATACGCCCTTTTTGTTTTCCGCCCGTTCCGCGGTCTGAAATAGGGAGATTCCCGCTTGATTTGTTGAAACGTCCGTTACGCCGTCGGGCGGCGTTACGGCGCCGAGACGGATTGATACATCACCCAAAAGCCGGGACCGTGTTGAGTTTTTACCTCTAAATACTCGCACAGCCCGCGCATGCTTGCGGGCGGGGAATCGGGAGAAGAGGCGGGTATTCCGTAGCAGAGATATTTTGGCTTATCGTCCCTGTAAATTACTCCAAATACGTAAAACACGCCTTCGCCATAGTTTATTTCAACCCATTTCGACCCCTCAACCGCGCTGCACAGTTCCTTTGCCTGCGGATATTTTGAAAGTATATTCTCTATTTCGTCCTTCATTTTTTCGTAGAAGGAGTCTCCCTCTTTGCAAGGCTCAGGGTCCTCTTCATTTTTACAAGGTGCAGACCCGTTTTCTTCTTTTTCCGCACTTTGGCATACAGGCTCACCGCCTTCATCAGTTTGGGTGTATTCATAGTAATTCTCCGCGGCAATAGCCTCGTCCTCATATCCCGAAACGGGCGCCGCTTTAACTTCCTTTTCCCCGGGGGATGGGACTGTTACATTTTCCGCGCGCTCGATCTCCTTTTTTATTGCGGGCACAACGCTTTCGAAATTTCCGCACACAGCCGAAGCCAAAAGTTTTACTTCGCCGTTTACATAGTACACCGCCGCGGCAAAGCCTTTGGAGGTGTCCACTTCCGAAAAACCCTCAAACAGACCGTTTTCCACAATCTGCGTTTTTTCGCCGTTTGAAATTGCGGCAACGTACCTGCCCTCGGTGAGCGGCGCAAAATTTATAAGGCTTACCTCAACGCGCAGCTGCGAGGCGTATCTTTCGGCTTTTACAAGCCCCGAAAGCTTTCCGCCGTCCGCAGAAAATCCCCCGCGGACGCCCTTTAACACGGCAATATTTTTTGTGTATCCCATAGCACGAACCTTTTGGGCGACAGTTTTTCCGCCCGATAATATAATATATTGTGTAACACACGCTTATTTTGAAAAATAATGTAAAAATACATAATTTTTTGGACTTTTTTTTCACATAAATTTTACCTTTGTACTTTATTGTTTCCGTTTGCAATTTTTGCAAATTTTAATTATAATGGTATTTGGAAAAGATTTTGATTTTAAGGAGCATTAACAAAAAATGGCACCGACAAAAAATAAAAAGGTTCTTGATTTCGTGGCGGAGAGCGCGGAGCTTGCCCAGCCCGACGAAATAGTTTGGATTGACGGCAGCGAAGAGCAGATTTCCGCTCTCAAAGAAAAAGCCGTTAAAAGCGGGGAGCTTATAAAGCTGAATCCCGTGCTTCTGCCCGATTGCTATCTTCACCGCACAAAGGTGAACGACGTTGCGCGCGTGGAGGACAGAACGTTTATTTGTACCAAAAACAGAGAGGACGCAGGTCCCGTAAACTACTGGATGGACCCCAAGCAGGCATACGAGCTTACCCACGAGATTGCCCGCGGAAGAATGAAGGGTAAAACAATGTACGTTATCCCCTATTCCATGGGCGTGGTGGGAAGCGACTTTTCGAAAATCGGCATAGAGGTTACCGATTCCATCTACGTGGTTCTGAACATGAATATAATGACGAGGGTCGGCAAAAACTGCCTTGCGGCGCTCGGAAAGGACGGCGACTTTATTAAAGGCTTCCATGCAAGCTGCGATATAGACGCCGAAAAGAGATACATTATGCACTTCCCCGAGGACAACGCCATAATTTCGGTGAACTCGGCTTACGGCGGCAACGTGCTTCTGGGCAAAAAATGCTTTGCCCTGCGCATTGCTTCCTGGCTTGGCAAAAACGAAGGCTGGATGGCGGAGCATATGCTGATTTTGGGCGTAACCTTCCCCAACGGCGACAAAAAATACGTTGCGGCGGCTTTCCCCTCGGCTTGCGGAAAAACAAACCTTGCAATGCTTATTCCCCCCAAACATTATCTTGAAAAAGGATATAAAATCGAGTGCGTGGGCGACGATATCGCGTGGATACGCGTGGGCGAGGACGGCAGGCTTTGGGCGGCAAATCCCGAAAACGGGTTCTTCGGCGTGGCGCCCGGAACGAACGAACACTCCAATTATAACGCTTTGGAATCCACAAAGCGCGGCACTATTTTCACAAACGTTGCGCTGAATACCGACGACATGACCGTTTGGTGGGAAGGCTTGACAAAAGAGCTCCCCGAACACGTTATCGACTGGACGGGAAAGCCTTGGGATCCCAAAAAGTTTGACAAAAAGGATAAATCCACCTGCGCGGCGCACCCCAACAGCCGTTTTACCGCGCCTGCGGTAAACTGCCCCTGCGTTTCCCCCGAGTTCAATTCCAAGACGGGCGTTCCCCTCTCGGCTATAATCTTCGGCGGCAGAAGAGCTTCCACCACTCCCCTCGTATACCAATCCCGCGACTGGAACCACGGCGTGTTCATAGGCTCGGCAATGTCCTCCGAAACCACCGCTGCGGCAACGGGCGCAACGGGCGTTTTGCGGCACGACCCCATGGCTATGAAGCCCTTTGCGGGATATCATATGGGCGACTACTTTGCGCATTGGATAGAGATGGGCAAAAAAGTTAAAAATCCCCCCAAGATATTCAACGTAAACTGGTTCCGCCAGGACGAAAAGGGCAACTTTATGTGGCCCGGCTTCGGCGACAATATGCGCGTTCTCGAGTGGATTTTAAAGCGCTGCGACGGAACCGTGGACGCCGAAGAGACGGCTATTGGCTACGTGCCCTACGCACAGGATATAGATATTTCCGAGTTGGACTACGAGATTGAAAAGGGGAAAAAGTTCGGTATTTCCGACCTTGAAGCCATTTTAACCGTCGACAAGCAGAAGTGGGCAAAGGAAGCCGAAGAAATTGAGGGATACTACAAGGGCACCATTAAAGACAGAATTCCCCAAGAGCTTTGGGACTGCCTTGAAACTTTAAAGAAAAATTGCAAGAATTAATAGAAGTAAAAAAACGGACATTCGACGATGTCCGTTTTTTTTGTGAAAGGAAGGCGGCGGGCGCGAAAACTTTCGCGCCCGCCGCTTTTATTTATAATGTTTTATCGAACTTTTTGACGTTCGAATAATGCAACACAGTCAAAGCAATTTCCGCCGCGAACGCGAGAACGCTCAACACCACGCAAGCTATGACTGCAGGATACTCAATCATGTCTGACAACTGCTCTCCCGTTTCCCCGTAATAATCGCAATATCCGTTTATCGCAACAATTATGAATATCATATTGAGAATTTCAATTACGGCAAAGGATATTGCCAAAGCCAATCCGCGCGGCTTGGCGCCGGAGACGTTTTTCACCTCGGACAGGCTATTTGCAGACCAAAGCGCGCCCACAATCAGCCCTGCGGCGGTCGCCACATATGAAAGGCAAGTGAATACGGTGGAAATGTTTACGGCTGTTGCCTGTTTCGAAGAAAAATCGGCGAACAGCAAAGGTTTAATTACAGACAATATATACATGGCAGAAAAACTTGCATTACTATTTGCGCTGTCTGGAATTTGAATAGTAATCACCGCACCCGCCGATAAAAAGAGTACTACAAGCACTAAAATTATCTTGACTACATTGATTACAAATGGCGGTATGTTACTCGGAGAAAACGCCTCCTTTCCCCTTGCCGCCACGGCGCAGCCTATGCTGCACAACGCAAGCACTCCGCCGACGATTATTCCTGCCATTGTCGCGCCGCTTAAATACATTTCTCCCTTTATTCCCAAGGCTCCAGACGCTTCGCCATATGCGTTGGCGTTATAAAGGGCAAGAAGGGAAAGCGCGCCCGCAAGATATACGGCATAGGTAATTATCGCAAGTTTGATTCCCCCGTTGTCCTCGCCCGAAGTGAGTTTTTTTGCACATTTCACGATTGCGGTTATACCGACAGACAGGACGGCCAAAAATAATACCGCCGAAATTACAGTGCCGAATACGGCAGGAAGATATGACAAAGTTTTATATGCTTTGTAATTTGTTTCAAGCTCGAAAACCGACGGCGTCAACGCGCTTAGCGATTGTTTCAAATCTTTATATACTTCACCGAAAAAATAATATGTATAATAATTTTTTGAGATGTTGACGTTAGACGAGGCGTTGGCGGTAGAGGCAACCAACGCGTTTTCACGAAGTCCCACTAAAAATACGAATATGGTGGTGAATATTGCGAGCGCAAAACCGAACGCGACGGAGATTATTCCCATCACCTTTTTATAGGTTGAACCCGTTTTTTCAACATTTTCGGCCCTGCCGCCGTTGTCCTCCTGTATCACGCTGCCGTTTTTTGCGTTTTCAGCCGCAACGCCGCCGACATCGTTGCCGTTATCCGCCGCCCCTGTCTGCCATTGAACATCTGCTTTTAAATCGGCGCCGCAATAGATACAGAACCGTGCGCCGTCGGCAACTTCGGCGCCGCACACGGGGCAGTGGTCGTCCAACAGCCTTTTTCCGCATTTTTTGCAATACAGCGCTTCCGGCAAATTACTTTCGCCGCAATTTTTGCAAATCATTTCATTCTCCTTTGTAAAATTATTCGCCTTATAAGCACACATTATTATATAGATAATAATTGTCTATGTCAATAATTTAAGATATTTATTGTCTAAAATATATTTATGGAAATAATTTTTGCCGAAAGGTTGAAAGCGTTGCGGTTGGAAAAAAACATGACGCAGGCGCAATTAGCCAAAGCGCTCAACACAACTCAACGCAAGATTTCCTATTGGGAGTCAAAAAAGATAGAGCCTGATTTATCGGCAATTATGAAGTTGTGCGATTATTTTTCGATATCGTCCGATTTTTTGCTTGGAAGAACGGATTATTAAAAGTAGCCGCAGCGCGAACAATTCGCGCTGCGGCTAAAATTTTACATATGTAGATTATTTTTTGGCTAACGCCCGAACGCCGCGCTTTTGCAGGTTTGCCAAAGCGATATATACGGGAATGCCCAAGCCGTACACCCAAACGGCTTCGGTTGCGGCAAGCGAGCCGAAGTTTATCCAATAGGCGACGGTTGACGTGTAGCCGCTTGTGTCGCCGCAGAGAAACACTATTATAACTGGGATAAGAAATGCGTTTACGAGCACGGGGAAAATTCCGCCGAGAGCCATACGCGCCGCGTGGTTCCTTATAAAATAGCCCGCCATGTAGGTGAGCACTGCGGCAATGAGAGTTGCCGCGCCGCCGATGGGGACGTCGTAAATAATAAACGGCGACATTAAGTTTGCAAGCATACAGCCTATCCACAGTGCGGGCACAGCCTCGGCATAAAAGAGGGGAAGGATAGTGAGCGCCTCCGCGGGGCGTATCTGCACTATGCCGTTATAGGCGATTGCGCCGAACGCGTAGGTCAAAGCCACGTACAGCGCGGCTATTATCCCCGCGCGGCACAGGCGTTTGGTTGTGAAAAAGTTTTTCATATTCTGTTTTTACGTTGGAAAAAATTAAAACGGACGATTAAAACCGTCCGTTTCGCCAACGCTACTCCTCGGTTTTTTTAACGATGTGTTTTGCCGAAAACCATCAAAATTAATTTGCACGAAAAATCACAGGCGCGCAAATGCCCGAGATTTTTGTGAACTCCTATTACTCGCCTTTGTTTCCGCTATTCCCCAAAAACGTCCCGAAAATTATTTCTTTTTTGGCGCGCTTTTCGCCGGACTCGGGGTTCCCGCCACGTCCTCCGCGCCTGTCTCCGCGGTTCTTTCCGCCGCGGTCGCGTCTGTCTCCGCGGGGAGGTCTGCCGTAACGCTCTTCCCTTGCCCCGTGGCGCCTGTTTTCACCGTAGCGCAAGCCGCGGTCGTTGGGCTTGGCGTTGTCGGGGATAACCACAACGTGCCTTACAGGTTCCTTGCCCTCGGACGAGGTTTTTACGTGTTCGCTGTCAACAAGTGCGGAGTGGATTATCCGTCTTTCGTAGGGATTCATGGGCTCCAGAATCATCTTTCTGCCCTTTTCAATGGCTTTCTGTTCAACCTTATGGGCAAGCGCAACCAAAGTTTCCTCGCGCTGGCTGCGGTAATTTTCACAGTCGACCACCACTTTTATATACTTTTCCCTGCCGATGTTTGCAACGGCGCCCGCCATGCACTGGATTGCGTCCAGAACGTCGCCGTGCTTGCCTATAACTTTGGCGCTCGACTCCGTTTTAATGTCGATTTTGATGCTTTCTTCCTCGGAGACAACTTCGCAGTCGCCCTCTACGCCGAGGATTTTGAAGAGCCCCTTTATGAACTCCGCCGCGCGCGCGCCGTCCGACCTCTTTTCAACAGCCTTGATTTTCCATTTTGTGGAACCGAACAGCTTCTTTTTACCCTCTTCGAGCACGGTTATTTCAACGTCCGTGCTGGGGAGAGCGAGTTCCATGAGCGCGTTGTTAACCGCCTCTTCGTACGTTTTGCCATAAAATACGTTTGCTTCTTCTTCCATTTTACTTTAACCTCTTTCTGCCGGCACGCCCGCGCAGCTTTTCTATTTCCTTCTTGTCGCTGTCCTTTTCAAAGCGTACCGAAACTGCTTTATTTATAATCAGTGTGGAAATGAGGCTGTACACGGTGTTTACTATCATGTAGATGGAGAATGCCGCGCTGTAGAAGAATGAGAATATACCGAAAATTATGGGCATCATTACCATCATCATCTTGTTTGTAGCCGCCGCTTGTCCGTCCACCGAGCTAAGTTCGTTTGCCGCCTTTTGCGAGCGCATTGTTATGAACTGTTGCAGGAACATAAAGCCTATTGCCAACACTATTAAAACGAAATATCCGTTATATGTGCTCTTTTGTTTGGAGAGATTGAAAGTTACTTCGTTATAACTCTCCTCGTAGTTTGTGTCTATGGACCCCGCCGCACGCTGTATGGTGGAGCGGAAGTTGGAAAAATCGGGAACCTCTTTGTTGAGCATAGAGTCGGGATACCACACGTTGCCTATCCACAAGAGGGAAGTTTTGGGTTTGTTCTTTATATAGTAATTTGCCGCCGCCTCTCTTGCGCCGAGTCTCACAAAGTCCGAAACGAACAAGTTCTTTTGCTCCTCGGAAAGCTCCGCCCAATCGTCGGGCAGGGCGGGGACATCCTCTTCGGAAGCTTGTGCGTATGCCGTATAAAAGGATGCAAACTTGTCGTAATCCACATAGTAGCCGTAGATATCCACTTCGTTCCCTTCGGCGTCCAAAAGCTTGCCGTTTTCCCCCGCGAAGGGCTTGTACGGCTTGGGATTGTTCAAGCCGTCCTCCACGGCGGCAATGAGAAAGTATCCGTCGCCGTTTTCGCCGTCCTCCGTTTGAACGTACTCGTACACGGCTTTGGAATAGCTCTTTGTCATCTCGTTGTACGCGGTGAGGTTTGCGTATTGGGAATACTGTGAAAACGCCGAGAACACTACCATGAATATTACGAGCGAAACTATTGAGGGAAGGCATGCGCCGAGGGGGTTATAGCCGTTTTCCTTTTGCAGCTCCAGCACCTTTTGGCTGTACATATTTTTATCGTTGGCGTACTGCTTTTGCAGTTTTTCCATCTCCGGGCGCATACTCTCCATCAAAAGCGACTGCTTTTTCATCTTTACTCTCGAATAGATATCGAGGGGAAGCACTATGGTTTTGAGCATGAGCGTAAAGATTATAACGCCCACCGCTATAGCGCCGGGGAAGTCGGATACGAGATTGAATATCCAGCTTATTACAAAGCCTATCCAGTTGAGGTCCACCGTGCCTATGCCGTCGACCGCAACCTGAATCAGCTCCGAACTTGTAAGTAAATTTGCTAAACCCATCTTATTAAAGTACCCACTTGTATTTGAAAACTCTCTCGGGAGGGGGATCGTAACCTCCCTTTGAAAGGGGATTGCAGCGGAGGATCCTCCACATTCCCAAAAATATCCCCGCAAAAAGCCCGCGGTTGTTTATTGCCTGCTTGGCGTACTCCGAACACGTGGGAGTGTACAGGCAAGTGTGGCGGGAGAGGCGCTTCTGGTAGAATACGATTGCCCGCATGGCGCCTGCTCTCAAAAAAGGCTTAAAAACTTTTTTTCTTAAAAATTTGCAGAACTTAGTTATTTTCCGCATCCGCCGTTTACCTTTTTAAAGCACAGCAGCATACTCTTTTCAAAGGCTCCGTAGGAATATTCCTCCGCAACGTGCGGCAGTATTACCACCGCCCAGTTTTTTGTTAAAAGGTGAGAATTTTTTGAAAATACCTCGCGCAGAAGCCTCTTTATGCGGTTCCTTACCACAGCCTTGCCGTGCTTTTTGGAGAGGGCTATACCCATTTTCATATCCCCGGAGGGAAATAAAATCAACGAGAGAGCGGGGGAACGTACTTTTATCCCCCTCTTGAAAATCTTGGTAAATTCCTGATTTTTTTTTATTCTTAGATAATTCAACTTACGCCGTGAGCTTTTTTCTGCCCTTGTTTCTTCTTCTCTTCAGAACCTTTCTTCCTGCCGTAGACGCCATTCTCTTTCTGAAGCCGTGTACCTTGCTTCTGGTTCTCTTTTTGGGCTGATAAGTCCTTTTCATATCTTGCTCCTTTTATGTTATTTATGGCTTCGCCGCTTTTTTCGGTCGCGGCGGTCTTATTCAGTGTGTCGAGCGGCGTTTTAAACGGACGCCACGTTGCATTATACCTTGAAAATCGCCCCAAAGTCAAGCGTTATTTGACGTGCGGACGGGCAAAATAAGATATAAAGCGCTTTTATCGGTTACATTCGTGCAGGTGAAGGGCTGTACCTGGTTGTTGAAAGAGAGCAAAATCTGCTCCTCCTCCAAGGCGTTAACCGCCTCTATTATGAACTTGGAGTTCATTGCTATTTTAACGTCCTTGCCCTCTATGTGCGCCTTTACCGGCTCCTGTACGTTGCCTATTTCGGACGACGAGGAAATTTCCACCGTTTCGCCCGAAATATCGAAGGTTATTAGGCTGTTTTTATCACCTCTCACCAGAATTGCGGCGCGCTCTATGGATTCTTTGAGCTTTTCCTTGTTCACCGTAACTTCGGTTATAAACGTGCGGGGGATTATGTTTTCCTTCTTTATAAAGTCTCCGCCGTAAAGCCTTGATGTGAGCACGGTGTTCTCCGACGAGACGAGTATCATTCCCCTCTGCACAAAAATTTCGGTCTCTTCCGAAGTATCGGGAATCATCTTTTCTATTTCGTTTAAGGTTCTCGCGGGGCAGACTATCTCCATGTTTCCCGTAGCCGAAACAACCTTGCCGGAAACGGTGGCAAGCCTGAATCCGTCCAGCGACGTTACGGCGATATCGTCGCCGTTTATAACAAACTGGCAGCCCTTTAAAATGGGGCGGGAATCGTCCGCAGCGCAGCAGAACGATGTGGCGTTTATAAATTTTTTGAGGTCGGCAGTCTTTAATTTAAAGCTGTTTTCCTTAATTTCCGTGTCGATTACGGGGAAATCGTCGGCGGAAACTATCTGCATGCTCGTCTGGCTGTCCGAGTATACTATGTCCATCTTTCTGTCCTCAACCGAGAGCATTATCTGGACATCCTCGAGCTTTTTGATGAAATCGGAAAAATACTTTCCGGGAACGCACACGTCCCCTTCCTCGTAAATTTCCGCTGGAATACTCTTTATAATGGCTATTTCGCCGTCCGTTGCGGAGAGAGTGAGCCTATCGTTTTTTGCAGAGAGTTTTACGCACTCCAAAATGGGCACGGTAGTTTTTGCGGAACACGCCTTTACTACCTTTAAAACAGCTTCCGACAAATTTATACCTTCACATACACACTTCATATTGTTCCTCTTTTATTTGCGGCTGCATTAAGCCTTTCTATGTTTATTTTTTATTTAATTAAAAGAATTAATAGGTATAAGTATTATTAGTTGGCGGTGGAAAAGTTTATATCTTTACGCGCCCGCGCAAAACTTAAATATATAATATCAAAATCTTAATAAAAAAGCAAACGATTAGGCGCAAAACTGTCAACAATTTAACTTAAATTTTTGTGGAGAAATAGGTTGAACGTTTGTGGAAAGGTGCAAGGATTTTTTTAAGGACTGAAAAAAATTTGACCGCGGCAGGCAAGGCTAGGGGCGGGAAAAGGGGGTTTTTAAAGATTTCAACCGTTTTTTGTGGATTGTGGATAAAATAAAGGTTGAAATTGAGGAAATCTTTTGCTATACTTGGGATATGGACGTTGAACGCCTTAAAACCCTCGTTTCGGTAGAATACGGGCAAAAATTCTCCGCCTTTGCGGAGCTTTTGAAAGCATATAATAAAATGTACAATCTTACCTCCGTTCTTGACGACGAAGGCGTTTTTTATAAGCATTTTTTGGACAGCGTAGTGGGAGAAGAGTACTTTTTTTACGGAGCAAACGTTGCGGAAATAGGCTCGGGGGCGGGATTTCCTTCGGTGCCCCTTAAAATAATTAGGGATGACTTGAAGTTTACGCTGATAGAAAGCACGGGTAAAAAGTGCAATTTTTTGAACGCCGTTGTGGATAAACTCTCCTTAAACGGTGTAAAAGTGCTCAATATCCGGGCGGAGAACGGGGCAAAGCAATTGGAATACAGGCAGAGATACGACGTTTGCTGCGCCCGTGCCGTTGCCCGGCTGAATACCCTTGCAGAGTACTGCCTGCCCTACGTTAAGGTGGGCGGAAGGTTTGTTTCCTATAAGGGAGACTGCGATGGCGAGATTGAAGACGCGAAGAGAGCTATAAAAATTCTCGGCGGGGAAATAGAAAAGGTTGACCGCTTCGAGCTGGAGAACTGCGGCAGGCGCACGCTTGTAATAATAAAAAAGACGGCTCCCACTCCCTCTAAATATCCGCGCGGCAACGGAAAGGAGAGAAAGAACCCTCTATGAAAACTTGCTGCTTTACCGGTCATAGGATTTTAACCGATTTGGACGCGGCTCTTTTGGACCGTGTGGTGACAGACCTGATAAAAAACGGATGCGGAAGGTTTTTGTGCGGAATGGCAAAGGGATTTGACATAGCCGCCGCCGAGAGCGTGATTGCCCTTAAAAAAGTTTATCCGAACGTTGAACTCATAGCCTGCGTTCCCTGCGGGGAACAGTCTTTTAACTATTCCTCCTCCGACAGGTGGAGATACAACAGGATAATATCCTTTTGCTCGGAAGTTATAACTCTTTCCGAAAGCTATTACAACGGCTGTATGCACGTGCGCGACAGGTTTATGGTGGACAACTCAGACGTGGTTTTAAGCTATCTGCGCGAAAAGTCGGGAGGAACGTTTTACACTGTGAAGTACGCGGAAAGCTCGGGGAAAAAGGTTATTAAACTGTGATTCAGACGGTTAAATGTATTGTGCGTTTAATGGCATATAGTACGGGGGGAATTGCGGTTTTTGGACGATTTTTAAAATTATTTTTACGATTCTGATTTTTGAAACGACGGGCAATATTATGGAACGAATGCAGCGGCAGGCGCAAAAAATGCGCCTGCCGCTGCGTATTTTGTTCAAAGTATTCATTGGCATATATTGCGGGGGCAATCGTAACGCTTGAGCGGCGCGCCGCCGCTGCCCGATATTTTAATATTATCGCTTTACGAACGGTAGCGCTATTCAAAAATGCGCACATTTTTATTATTTGAGTTTGCGCCCCTTTTGCAATTGGCTGGAAGCGTCCCTCTTTGTTGTTCTTGGAGCTAACCGAAGAATCCGCCGCGAAGTAATTTTTAATAATCCCCTTAGTCTCGCTTTGCGCGACAGCTCCTCTTGCCAAGGGGAGCCAAGTGGGGAGTAACGGCGACAGCTTTCTCACACGGCGCAAGGGAAACGCCGTGTTCGGGCACCGTGCGCGCCTTGCACTTTGCGCGCACTCATCGCTTCGGCACGCATAGCGCACTATGCTGTTTGGAAAAGTTTGCGCTTGTCCTTACAAAGGGGCGCTAAGTCAGCCCTTCTTGTCCTTCTGAGGCGACAGCCGAAGAATCTGTTGCGTAGCAATTTTTAATAATCCCCTCAGTCTCGCGTTGCTCGGCTCCCTCACTTTGTGAAAGAACTGGCTGTAACCACCCTTTCACCTTGGCTCCCCCACGTTGTGGGGGAGCTGGCTGCGTAGCAGACTGAGGGGCAAACTGACCTTCTGGGCGGCGTGTCGCCGTTACCAAATATCTTTTGCATTTCTTCTTTACAAATAATATGAAATGACAATTTGTGTTGTCGTTTGTAAAACTTACGCTAAGCCTGCACTGCGGCAGTGAGGAAATCGGCAATTCCATCGGAGATAATTTCTGACATTTTATGGATAATATTCAGTCTTGTTGCCGAAAACAGCGAATAGTTAAATACCGATCGTTCGGCAACAATTCCCATAATGGAGACGTCGCCCACTTTGGAAAGTTTTTTATTTGCTCCGCTTCCCGGTTTTATTGCCCGCTTTGCGATTTTTATAAGACCTATATCCCCCGCAAGCCCCACGGCTGCGTCAACGGCAATCACGGGACAGCCAGGGTGCGTGAACTTTAAAAAATCGTTCATATATTTTACTTCGTGTGCGGTGATTGGCTTTGCAAGCGTTCCATAAACAAAAAAATTTCCGCCGGCAAGCTTTTCCTTAAGTTTTGTGCCCGTCACAGGTCCCAAGCTGTCTCCCACGGATAGGTCGCTGCCGATACATAAAATCACCGGCGCAAACTCTCCCCCGGGCACGCTCTTTTTCAGTGACAGGCAAATGCCGTCAGCCGCAAGCGAATTATATAAATTGAATGAATAGTCCATAATCGTTCCTCCCAAAATTTATTGACAGGAACTTTTAAATTTATCCGCAGCACGGCAAAATCCCACGCTATATAATATGAATTAAAACTTAATCTCGTTTAAGCAAAGTTTTGCGCCTTCAAAAAAGACACTGCGCCATTTGCCTGCAGCGCATTAGTTTTTTGTTTGGCGCGGCGATTATTCAAAGTTTGGAAAAATTGTCAACATTTCTTCCACAATTCAACAACATTTCCACCGAACAAATTAACTCGATGGGGTAGGTTTTTAAGAATTTTATCCACAAATCTACACAAACTAAGCTAAAATAGTCCTTAATCCGCTTGGTTTACCTGAAAATTCCGATAATTTATCAGCATTTTGTTAACTTTTACTTATTTTAACGACGCAAAACTTATAAAAAAACAAGGCTAAACTTCAAAAAAGTTATCCACAACGTCCACAATCGGCAATTTTACCGCGCTTTTGGTTTCACGTGAAACTATTTATGACCAAATAAATTTGGCTGTATGTTTCACGTTAAACATTTTTTCTGCCCAAAACCGTCAGGCGCAAACGAAAAATTTGACCAATTTAGTGTATTTTACGAACAATTAGCCCAAAGTTGACTGCGTGTAGAGAAAATAAAAATTGTGTGATAAACCGATTTTAGGGCTTATAAATACTTGAAATGCGCGCGAATGTGTGATAGAATAAATAATATCTTAATAATAGACCAAAATTAAAATAAAGGAGTAGTAATTTGAGCAAAAAAGGCAAAATAGTGATGTGGGCGATTATCCTTGCGCTCATTATCGCTGTAGTGGTTATGATTGTGATGAATTCATTGCCGCGCGCCATATCGGTCGATTATAGCGTTTTCCGCGAATACGTTGAAAACGCGAAGTATGTTGACGATGAGGGCAATGCGAGAACCGCCGAAGATGGCACCGCACCGGACGGATACTCAATTGAAGACGGCAAGTGGGTTAAGGTAGATGAAAACGGCAAGAAGGTTGAACTTGTTGCAATTAAGCGCATACAATTCGACGCGTACCAATATACCGGTACAAGACTGAACGCGGGCGGCAGCTGGGGTCAGCAGTATACCTGCTACGGTCCCTCGGCGTTTTCCTCCGAGGCGTTGAAGGACGATTCGGTGCTTCAGACTTGGATGGAATACGGCGTTGCGCTGAGTTTTGAAAATCCCAACGCCGGCAACTGGTGGTCTACTGCCCTTACTGTTGGTTCGCTGGTCATTGTGTGTTTGATATTCTTCTTCCTCATTCGTTCAACGATGGGCGGCAGAGGCGGCATTGCAAGCTTTGCGAAGTCCAAGGCAAGTGTTACAACAAATATACGCGTGCGCTTTACGGATGTTGCGGGCGCCGAAGAGGAAAAGGTGGAGCTTGCGGAAATTGTAGAATTTTTGCGCCAGCCTAAAAAGTTCGCCGATTTGGGGGCGCGCGTTCCCAAGGGCGTGTTGCTTGTGGGTCCTCCCGGAACAGGTAAAACGCTGTTTGCAAAAGCCGTTGCAGGCGAAGCCGGCGTTCCGTTTTTCTCGGTTTCCGGTTCGGACTTCGTTGAAATGTACGTAGGCGTGGGCGCGTCCCGCGTGCGCGACCTATTTGATATGGCTAAAAAGAACCAGCCCTGCATCATTTTTATCGACGAAATTGACGCAGTGGGTCGTCATCGCGGCGCAGGTCTCGGCGGCGGCAACGACGAGCGTGAACAGACCCTCAACCAGATACTTGTGGGAATGGACGGCTTTGAGTCCAACGAAGGCGTTATAATAATGGCTGCCACCAACCGTGCGGACATTCTCGACCCCGCTTTGATGCGTCCCGGCAGGTTTGACAGACAAATTTACGTAAATCTCCCCGACGTGAAGGGAAGGGAGCAGATTTTAAAGGTACACTCCAGAAACAAACCGCTTGCACCCGACGTGAACTTTAAAACGGTTGCAAGAATGACGGCGGGATTCTCCGGTGCGGACCTTGCAAACCTTTTGAACGAGGCAGCTATATTGGCTGCGCGTGCAGGCAAAAAATTTATAACCAACTCCGAACTCTATGAGGGCATAAACAAGGTGCTTATGGGTCCCCAGAAGAAGAGCTGGGTTGTGACTGAGAGCGACAAGCGTATAACAGCCTACCACGAGTCCGGTCACGCTATAATTGCAAAGCTCTGCGAAAACTGCGACCCCGTGCAGGAGGTCACCATAATACCCCGCGGCAATGCGGCGGGCTATACAATGACCCGCCCCGACAGCGACGATATGCATCTTTCAAAGGCAAAGCTGAACGACTTGATTTGTATGATGCTCGGCGGGCGCGTTGCCGAAGAAATAGTTATAAAAGATATTACGACAGGCGCTTCCAACGACCTTGAGCGCGTGACCGAAAACGCTAAGCGCATGGTCACCGAATGGGGCATGAGCGAAAAGTTGGGGCTTGTAACCTACGGTTCAAATTCCCAAACGGTGTTCCTCGGCAAAGATATGGAAACGCACAACGCATACTCAGAACAGACCGCAAAAGCCATTGACGACGAGATGCGTACAATTATAGAGACCGCGCATGCGCGCGCAACTAAGCTTCTCACCGAAAACAGAAATATCCTCGACAATATGGCGCGCGTGTTAATCGAACGCGAAACCATTTATACCGAGGAGGTTGACCTTTTGATGGAGGGCAAGAGCCACCTTGAGGTGATTGCCTATATGGACGAACACGACTTCAAAAATAAGGAAAATCCTTTTAAACGCTTTGAGGAGGACGCCGACAAAAAGGAAGAAGCCGAAGCTTCAAAGAACGCCCAAACGGAGTCAGGGGATAATCCCAACGCCCCCAAAGATTGAAGCCTTGTAAACAAGTAAAAATACTCAAAGATAAAAATGTTTCTCGTGAAACTTTCAGGTGAGATATGGGAAAAATAATATCGTTTTCAAATAAAAAGGGCGGCGTGGGCAAAACCACTACCGCCGTGAACATGGCGGCGTACTGTGCCGATATGGGCAAAAAAGTTCTGCTTGTGGACGTGGATTCGCAGGGGAACGCCACCACGGGACTTGGCTTTTCAAAATCCTCGCTTAAAAAATCGGTATATAACGTTCTTGTGGAGGATGAGCCGGCTGCGCAGAATATTATGCAGACGCAGGTAAACGGCTTGGACATTTTGCCTGCGAACGTGGACCTTACGGGAGCCGAAGTGGACTTGGTTTATAAACGTTTCCGCGAAAAAATCCTCAAGGAAGCCCTTGCAAAGGTAAAGGACAGCTACGACTACATATTTATAGATTGTCCGCCCTCTCTGGGGCTTTTGACAATCAACGCGTGGGTCGCCTCCGACTCGGTTATAATCCCGATGCAAGCGGAGTACTACGCGTTGGAGGGCGTGAGCCAGCTTATGAACACCATAAGTATGGTCAAACAGCACCTGAACCCCGCGCTGAGGATAGAGGGAGTGGTTATAACCCTCTACGACGGCAGGGCGTTGATTGCAAAGCAGATAACGGTTGAAATCAAAAAGTTTTTTAAAGAGAAATTATATGAAATTATAGTTCCCCGCAACGTCCGTCTTGCCGAGGCGCCGTCGCACGGTGTGCCTATTATGCTCTACGACCCCAAATGCGTAGGGGCGCGGGCATATAGGGCGTTGACCGAGGAATTTTTATCGAGGCAGAAATGACAAGGGAGCTGAGGCGGCTTCTGGAAGAGAACTGCGTTACGGTTACGGTTGAAGCCGGCGGAAAAATTTTCAGAATCGAGCCGGAGATAAGCGTGGTTTTTTCGGACGGGGCGGCTGAATGGAAAGCAACTGCTTTCAATTTGTTTTCTGAGGGCGATAAGACGGCTTGCAAAAACTTTGAACGGGTTTTAGAAATTTTACGGCAAGGCGGAGAGGAAATTAAAATCGTTTCCGCCGGGGACTTTGAAACCTATGACGAATACCTTGCGGACGAGCGGTTCAAACATATCGATATGACAGGGCTGCTTGAAAAATATTTGCCGATTGCCGACGAATTTTCGCTGACTACGTCGTTTAACAAGTACGACGCGGAACACCCCTACGGAATATATAAAGTGGGGGAGAGCGAAGCTTCGGAAGCCGAAAAGGGAATTGAAGAGTATGCAAAAAAGTCGGCTTTGTCGGCGTACAAACGGCTTTCGGACGGGCAAAGGAGAGAGCTGCCGCCCTTTGAGAAACTCTACGACGAGGTGAAAGCGGAGTACCGCAGCTATGCCGCCGCCCGCGGGAAGTTTATGGAAGAGCACGGCGGAAACGTGTTCTTCGGTGACGAATTTGCAAGGGATAACGCAAAGTATTCAAAGTATGATGGGCTGCAGCAGATGTACAGCGCGGTTGACTTTGAGGGCACGTGCCTGTATACCCTTGAAATGATGAAGAAAAACACAAAGACGCGCCCAAGCGATTGGGAACTCGGCATAGAGTACTACGCTCCGCTGAAAAGCGCGTTAAAAAGAGTGGAGACGGGCTTTGTGTGGCACTGCACGGCTTCGGGACAGCTTTCAAAAACCCTGTATTTCGAATTAAACGCAGAGAGCATAGGCTGGCTTAAAAAACTTAAAAACGATTACGATATGCGCAGATTGGAGGATTTGGCTTTTTACAGGGCGCGCAGGTGTATATTTTCATCGTGCACCCATGAGGAGTTCCATTGCGATTTAAGCGCAGAAAAATAAAAATATAAAAATACGGCGCAGGATAATTTTTGTGGCGCAAAGAAAAATACGGAAAAAATCAGAGAGGTATAATTATGGCAAGAGGACTGGGAAAAGGATTGGATGATTTGATGCAGGAGACGGGCGCAGCCTACGAGGAGGCGTTCAGACACCACGCGTTTGAGTTTACCGAGGAGGAGCGGAAGAACGCCGAGGAGATGGAGCTTGACAAGATTTTTGCAAACCCCGACCAGCCCCGTAAGAATTTTGACGAGCAATCCTTAAAGGAACTCGCCGATTCAATAAAAAAGCACGGCGTAATAATGCCCATCGTCGTGAACGACAACGGCGACGGGACGTATATGGTCATCGCGGGCGAGAGAAGGTTCCGCGCGTGCAAGCTTGCAAACAAAACCACCATTCCCGTGGTAATAAAAAAGTATTCCGCGCGCGAAATCAAGGAAATTTCGCTCATCGAAAATTTGCAGCGCGAGGACTTAAACCCCATAGAAGCCGCCACGGCAATGAAGCAGCTGATGGTGGATTATAAATTGACGCAGGACGAGCTTGCCGAGAGGATAGGCAAGTCCAGACCGGCGGTTGCAAACACTTTAAGGCTTTTGAATCTCTGCCCCGAAGTAATGATGATGGTTGCCGAGGGAAGGCTTTCGGCGGGGCACGCAAGGACTATCGTGCCGCTACCCGCTGAGGACCAGCTGGAGTTTGCAAGGGATTCCATAAAGAACCAATATTCGGTGCGGGAGCTTGAAAAAAAGGTGCGCGCCTATAATATTCCCCCCGAGGTTTTGGAGGAGAAGAAGAAAAAGAAGCGCGCGCTTGCTTCGGTTGAGCTGAAACAGCTTGTCGAGCGCATGAGATTTGCGTTCAGAACAAAGGTGAGCCTGATAGGAACGGATACAAAGGGGCGCATTTATATTGATTATTATTCGCGCGACGATTTGGACCGTATTGCCGAGATACTCGATATCATAGGAAAACAATAAGCGCATCGCTGAACCATAGTATCTTAATTACGGTAGCGCCGGGCTTATATCAGCGCTTATCAAACGGGAATTGACAATCCCCTCAGTCTCACTTTGCTCGACCGCTCCCCTTGACTCAAGGGGAGCCAAGGGGGTAGGTTCGCAGCCAGCTTTCTCACACGGCGCAAGGAAAACGCCCCCCTTACTGTCATTCTGAGGGGGGCGCAGCCCGACGAAGAATCTGTTGCGCAGCAACTTTTCGTTTAAAATGACAACGGTTTAAATTTTCTTATAAAAATATTTGCGGCGGGCGCGAAAATCGCGCCCGCCGCATTATTTTAGAAGTGCTCAAGCGTTACGCTTGTTGACGTGCGGGAAGTGTGTGGGGTGTCAACGCAATAAAGAAACTATGCTCAAGCGTAACGCTTGTTGCCGTGCGGCGAGTGTGTGAGGTGCCAATGCAATAAAGAAATTATGGTCAAGCGTTACGCTTGTCAGTAGTCGGTTTTTTCCTCGTTGGAGATGCCGCGGGTACGGGTTGTGACTACGTGATATCTGTTTCTTCCCGTAATTTCAAAAAGAGTCGCGTCCTGAACGGAAGTCGCAATCGCCCCCGAAACGTCGGCAAAATACGCCGTTCTGCCCGCGCACATTATCACCGGAACCCCGTACAAATAGGCATACGCCCTTATCAGAAGGGGCGGAATATTGTCTTTTATCTCCTCTAAAATGACCACAACGGCGTTGCAGCCGCACAGAGAAAGCGCCCCGAACGTATCGGGGAAAAGCAAGTCGTTTTCTATGCACAGCCCTATTTTGCAGCCGTTTACCCTGTAAAACCCAAGACCGACGCCGCTTTTGAATTGTTCTCCGTCCAGCACGTGGTTCATATCGGAAATTCCGAGTAGTTTTCCGCGGTCGGCAACAGCCACGGACTTTCGCACAAGCCCGCGGCTTATTGTTTTACAGCCGCAAATCACTCCGCAGTTATGTTTTTGGGAAAGCCTTGCGGCTTTTTCAAACTTTTCGCTGTCGCCCGTCAGCTCTCTTTCAAAGTCCACTTCGCCAAGCCCCCCAAACCCGAATACCGCCAAATCGCACTCGGGCAAAGGGTAATTTTCAACCTCATCCATGCATATAACACTGACCACCATACTCTATATTGTATTTTTCCGCGGCAAAATGTGTTAAAAAAGTTTTACGCAAAGCATTTTGAGCATAGAATATTGCAGTTGAGAGGTGTCAAGTGAAAAAATTATTATGCACGGTTATTATTTTATGTATGCTGGCGGCAATCCCCGCCCTTTCTGCATGCGCCAAAAAGGAGGAGGCGCAGCGCTCATCCTATAATATTTCCGTAAGCTACCAAGCCGACGGCACGCTTTCCGGCAGGGAAGAATTTACGTTTTATAATTCCCTGGAAAACGAGCTTTCGGAATTGAAATTCAATCTCTACGGCAACGCATTCCGCGAGGGCGCAAGCTATAAGCCCGTGTCCGACAGCTTTAAAGCCCGCGCCTACTACGCCGGGGTGAGCTACGGCAAAATGGAAATTTCCTCCGTTGAAAATTGTGCAAGCTGGAGCGTTGGCGGAGAGGACGAAAACGTTTTAACCGTCACCTTAAACGAAGCCGTGTATCCCGGGGAGAGCGTGCAGGTGAACGTGGACTTTTTATTAACTCTCGCCAAAATAAACCACCGCACGGGAATCACAAAAAACACCGTTAACCTCGGCAATTTTTATCCAGTGCTGTGCGCCTACACCCAAGCCGGGTTTGTGGAGTGCCCCTATTATACCTGCGGCGATCCCTTCGTTTCGGAGTGCGCAGATTACAGCGTTACACTAACCGTTCCCGAAACTTTTTTTGCAGCGGCAAGCGGCAGGGAGGAAAGCTCCTCGGTTGCCGACGGAAAGCGGAAAACTCAATACGTATTGACAAATGCGCGCGATTTTGCCATAGTTCTTTCGGAAAATTTCAAGGTTAAAAGCAACACAGTAAACGGCGTGGAAGTGAAGTACTACTGCGTTGGGGAGGACAATGCCGAAGCGGGGCTTAAAGCGGCTTCGGAGAGCATTGAATATATGTCTCGCACTTTCGGAGACTACATATATCCCACGTATTCCGTTGTGGAAACGGGATTTTGCTACGGCGGAATGGAATACCCGGGGCTTTCGATGATAGCCGAGGGACAGGAAACGGACGACACGGTGTACACCGTAGTTCACGAGACGGCGCACCAGTGGTGGTATGCCATGGTCGGCAGCGACCAGCTCACCTGCGGCTGGCAGGACGAGGGACTTGCCGAATACTCCACGCTTATGTTCTTTGAAAACAATCCCGGCTACGGCTACACCCGCACCGCGATGGTCGACTCGGCAACCAGGTCATACAGGGCGTTTTTCTCGGTATATAATCAATTAAACGGCAGCGTGGACACAACTATGACGAGGAATCTCGGGGCGTTTTCGGGTGAGTTCGAGTACACAAACATAGCCTACAACAAGTCGCTCATTATGTTCGATATTTTGAGAAAATCGGTTGGCGACAACAACTTTACAAACTGCCTTAAAAATTATTACAACACGTACTGCGGCAAGATAGCGCCCGCCGAGGGACTTATATCCTCGTTTACGCCCTGCGGCAAGGATTTGGAGGAAATGTTCTCCTCGTTCATAGAGGGAAAAATTCTAATATGAAGTTGCGCTTTGACTGCCCCGAACACTTGCAAAACCAAACCGAAAGTTATATAATACGATAAACTCCGTATTAAAAAAACACGCGGACGTGTTGAGTTTTTTGCAAAAGAGGGTAAAAAATGCCTATTTTACAGTATAAGTGCACAAGCTGCAATAAAATTTTTGACGAACTTGTAAAGAACCATTTAGACGAGGTTCTTTGCCCGGTTTGCAAAAAACCGGCGGAAAGGCTTTGGTGCGGCACAATGTATTCGGCAACGGGAAAGTCGCCCAAAAAGTGCTCAGGCAATTGCTCGGGGTGTTCGGGGTGCGGATAATCGTTTAAATTTTATAAAAAAATTTCAATATACTATTGATTTTATAAGTTAAATGATATATAATATACTAAATAGTTCTACTTGTGAGGTAAAAGCTCTATGTATTGGTTAGGCGAACCGACATTAGGTATGTACAATTGGCTGTGGCTTTTAATAGTCGCAATGCTTGCTACGATTGCCGTGGCATTGATTATTTTGACCGTGCTTAAGATCAAAAGATTGAAGAGTGAGTCCAAAGAGGAAACTCACGAAACCATTGTGCTGAGAGTCGGCAAGGAAAGCACGGAGATGATGGAGCAGTCTCCCGTAACCGTTAAGGCGGAGACCAAATGCGAGCAACCCGCAAAAGAGGCAGAGCCCGCGAAAGAACAACCCGCCGAGGAGAAGGCAGAGCCTGTTGCGGTTTCTGAGGATGAAAAAACGGAAGAAAAATCTCAGCCCGAAGAGGTACAGACGGAGTCTGCAGCCGCCGAGGCTAAGAGCGAGGAGGAAAAAGTGAAAGATAATCAACCTGCAAAAGCACAACCCACACCTGCAAAAACCCAGCCCGCGCCCGCAAAGGCGCCCGCTGCAAAGCCTGCAACAAAGACCTATCATATCTCTCTCAGAAAGTCTGACGGAATGTGGCAGGTTAAGGCTGCAAACGCAGAAAAGGCAATAAAGCTGTTCAATACGCAGGCGGAAGCCATTGAGTATTGCAAGACGCTTGCAGACAACCAGGAAGCGAACATTATGATCCACAAAAAGGACGGTTCCTTCCGTAAGCTCACGTATTAAAAACTGTACTGAACCTACATAATTATTACGGGTCCCGCGAAATTTCGCGGGACTCTTTGGTTGACTAACAATAAAAAAGGGTATAAAATAACTGTTGAAAATTCAAAGGAATCAAGAGGTATAAAATGACTAAGATAGATATTTTTTCGGGATTTTTGGGCGCAGGCAAAACCACGCTCATAAAAAAGCTGATTAAGGAGGCGTATGCCGGCGAAAAACTTGTTTTGATTGAAAACGAGTTCGGCGAAATCGGCATAGACGGCGGATTTTTGGCTGAGGCGGGCATAAAAATCAACGAACTTAACTCCGGCTGCATCTGCTGTTCCCTCGTTGGCGACTTTGCCAAGGCATTAAAAAAGGTGCAAAAGGAATTCAATCCCGACAGAATACTCATAGAGCCTTCGGGCGTGGGCAAGCTTTCGGACGTAATCCGCGCCGTGGCGCAAGCCGGGCTTGAGGACGCAAAAATAAATACGTTCTCTGCCGTAGTCGACGCAAATAAATGTAAAATGTATATGAAAAACTTCGGGGAGTTCTTCAACGACCAAATCGAAACGGCGGCTTGCATAATATTCTCCCACGCGGACGTAGCCACCCCCGAAAAGCTTGCAAAGGCGGTGGAACTTGTGCGCGGGCACAACTTGTCGGCAACAATCGTCACCACTCCGTGGAACGAGCTTTCCGGCAAGGACATTCTATCCGCAATGGAGCACGCCGACACCTTGGAGAGCGAGCTTGAGGAGCTTATGAACAGCGCCCGTGCCGACGATGACGACGATGACGACGATGACGACGAGTGCTGCCATCACCACCACGGCGAGGAGCATCACCATCACCACGGCGATGACGACGAATGTTGTTGCCATCACCATCACGACGATGATGATGACGATGACGACGAGCACGAACACGAGCACGAGCACGAACACCATCACCATCACCACCATGCGGACGAAGTGTTCACAAGCTGGGGCGTGGAGACGGGCAAGGCGTTTGCAAAGGACGAGCTCAACGGAATGTTGTTGCAGCTCTCCGAAGCGGTTCGTTTCGGCACTATACTCCGCGCAAAGGGCATAGTTGCGGGTAGCGACGGCAAGTGGATTCATTTTGACTACGTGCCCGGTGAAATCGACATCCGCGAAGGTGCCGCGGCATACACCGGCAGGCTGTGCGTAATAGGTTCAAAAATTGACGAAGAGGAGCTTAAAGAGCTGTTCGGAGTTTAAAAAACTCAACACGTATTGATATTAAGGTAAAATTATGGACGAAATTTCCGTCTATCTTTTTCTCGGCTTTTTGGAGTCGGGCAAAACAAAATTCATACAGGAAACCCTTGAAGATCCGCGCATGGATAACGGCGAAAAGACAATGCTGCTGGTATGCGAGGAGGGCGAGGAGGAGTACGACCCGCACACTTTTAAGGTGCGGAACGTGGTTGTTGTCACTCTTGACGGGGCGGAGGAGCTGACGCTTGATAATCTTGAAGAGCTCACCAAAAAACATGCGCCGCAGAGGGTAATAGTGGAGTTCAACGGCACGTGGCTTTTGCAGCAGTTCTTTGACGCCATGCCCGAAAGCTGGGTGATAAACCAGATGATGACCTTTTTCGACGCGGGCACATTTTTGAATTTCAATAAAAATATGCGGCAGCTCGTATTCGATAAAATCCAGATGACGCAGATGGTTGTGTTCAACCGGTTCAAGCCGCAGATGGATAAAACGGAGTTCCACAAAATTGTCCGCGGAATTTCGCGCAGACCGGATATAGTATATGAATATATCGGCGGAAAAGCCGAGTTCGACGAGATAGAGGACCCCATGCCCTTCGATAAAAACGCCGAAATTATAGAGATTGAGGACAGGGATTTTGCGTGGTTCTACCGCGATATGGCGGAAAACACGATGGATTACGTGGGTAAACGCGTAAAATTCAAGGGAATGGTTGCGCTCTCCAAAAAGGTGCCAAAGGGATACGTGGTTTTGGGCAGGCACATAATGACCTGTTGCGAGGCGGATATCGCCTACGACGGCTTTGCCACAAAAATAGGGGACACGACCTCATTGCAAACGCGAGATTGGCTCACGGTCACGGCAAAAATAATATATGAATACAACGCCGTCTACCGCGCAAAGGGACCCGTGCTCCTTGCCGAAAAGGTTGAAAAAGCCGAACAGCCCGAACAGGTTGTAGTGACGTATTATTAAGTTCACAAAAACAGACATTCCGCAATGTCTGTTTTTTATTACCAATGTGAATTTTATTTGCCCCCTCAGTCTGCGTTGCAGCCGGCTCCCCCCTTGTTGCCAAGGGGGGAGCCAAGGGAGAAAGTGTGTTGCAGACAGCTCCTTACGCCGTGTGAGAAAACTGTCGCCGAACCGTTTCCCCTTGGCTCCCCTTAGCAAGGGGAGCTGTCACCGAAGGTGACTGAGGGGATTGTAAAAAAGTTGCTTTGCTGCGGCGATACGCCGCGCAAGCGACAGTTACTAAACAAAATTTAAAAAAATGTTGAATATTGTCCCCGTAAATGCTTGACTGCCGGGCGTTTGGTTGCTATACTTCAAAATAGTTTCAAGCCGCGTTGTGCGGCGCGGAGGAAGTATATGCTTTGGATAATAACAGATTCATCAAGCAACATTTTGCCCGGGGAGTGCCAAAACGTTGAAGTAATGCCTCTCACAATAATCTTCGGCGAAGAAGAATATCGCGACGGAATAGACATAAAGACGTCTGAATTTTATGAAAAACTCAACACGTCCCGCGAATTTCCGCACACTGCGCAGCTGAATTACGGGCAGATCGAGGAAGCGGTTGCGCGCGGGCTATCCCTCGCGGACGAGGTTTTGATTTTGCCGATATCTTCTGCGCTGTCCGGCTCGTACGAAAGGTGCAGGGAAGTGGCGGAAAAATATAAAAACGTATATGTTTACGACACAAAGTGTACCACCGTAATGCTGAAGATGCTCGTTTTAGAGGCTATTGAAAACAGGGAGAGGAGCGCGGCGGAGGTAATTGAAAAACTCAACACGTACCGCCCAAAAATAAAGCTCTACGCCGTTCCGAACACTCTTTTATATCTTGCAAAGGGCGGTAGAATTCCAAAGGCGGCGGCAATGCTCGGCACGGCGCTTAGAATAAAACCCGTGGTTACAATAAACGAAAGGGGCGAGGTTGCGCTTTTGTCAAAGCAAATAAGCGCTTCGAGGAGCTTCGCATATATCTGCGAAAGGGTTGATAAAAACAAAATCGACTATTCAAAGCCCGTGTATATGCTGTATTCCATGAACGACGGCAACGCGCTGCAGCTTATGGAGAGGCTTGGCGTACAGTATACCGAAAAGTGCAATATATGTCCTGTTATCGGCGCGCACATAGGTCCCAACGGCGCGGGAATAGTGTATGCGGAAAAGTAAGTTCTACCTGCGCTGTCCGGCTTTAAAAACAGCAGAGTCATTCTTGCTCCCTCAGTCTGCGTTGCAGCCGGCTCCCCCCTTGTTGCCAAGGGGGGAGCCAAGAGAGGGGCGTTCCTCACGCCGTGTGAGAAAGCTGTCACCGCAAACCTCACTCCTTGGCTCCCTTTAGTAAGGGGAGCTGTCACCGAAGGTGACTGAGGGGATTGTAAAAAGTTGCTTTGCAACAGATTCTTCGTCTAACGCCTCAGAATGACAGGAAGGGGGAGCCGAGTGGATGGAGTACAATAAAACCGCTTGACGAGCGCAAAGGCAAGTCAAGCGGTTAAGTTATTAAGATACTATGCTAAGCGTTACATTTGTTACATAAGTGCTCTGCCTTGCGCGGTGCCCACAACGGTGAAGAGCTGTATCTCCTGACCGGTTTTTGCGTCAACGTACACATAGTAATCGTTGTCTCCGTACACCCCGTAGAATTCCCAGGCGAGTCTTTCGCCGTTTTCAACGGGTATCAGCGTGAGCCGCGAGGTCTTAATTTCAAGGTTAGTGTTCAGTTTTTCCCTTGCTTCAGCCTTTGAAAGGCTTGCGGAGGGTATCTCCCTGCCGGTGTGGTTCAAAACATAGCTTATGGCTTCCATTCCCGTAACCATACCCCTCTCTTCGCACACTTTAACCTTTACCATATCGCTGTAAACTATCACGCCGTCGTCCACGTATGCAAAGTTGAGGTTGCACGTCGTTCCGTTCTCGCTCGTCCAAACGGCTTTCATATTTGCAAACCCGAGATCGGCGAGGAAGTCCTCGGCTATAGCCGTGCACCTTTCCACCGAGAAGTTTTTGTTTGAGCAATCCTTATAGCTGTTGAATTCAACCACTTTTCCTCCGAATTTGGAGAGCTGCGCCCACATATCCCCGTCGTCCGTGGAGAGGGTCACGTTATAGCACTGCAGCTGTTGGGCGTTCACTTCGCCCGTGCAGCTTACGCCCGTCACGCCGTAGTCCGCAAAATATTTTTGGGCAAGTTCTTCGGCTTTTGCGGCGGTTATCTCCTCCGCGCCCTCCAGATTCTTTGCGCTCACCTTGTCGGTATTTTCGGCAAAAGGACCGTCGTGGATTTCCGTGGGCACTTCAACGGGGGTGTTCTCTATGTCGCCGAAGGCAACGTATATAATTCCGTCCGTCTTTCCGCGCAGCATTTCGAGAATATCGTTTTCTCCCGCCGCCGAGGCAAGCCCGTTTACAGTTTCTTTTAACCGTTTATTCGTCTCGTACATATAGTTGAGCGTTGCAATCTGGCTTTCGGTAAGCCCCTTGCCGCCCGCAACGGAATAGAGCATTCCCTGCGCGCTGTCGCCCATCTTGTTTACGAAGGACGTCATATTCTGCGTGAGCTGCGTTTCGATGGGGAAGCGTTCCAGAATTGTTTCAGCCATTTCGCTTTCAACGGCAATCTCCGAAAGGAGCTTCACCTGTTCGTTTTTTGTGTTTGCTACGCGGGCTTTTGAAAGATTTGTATCGAGATTATCTATAACGGAATTGAGTTCGTACAAACTTTCCGTGTGTATGGACGCCATATCTGCCTGCATTCCGCCCGTGTACATCCACCCGAAGGAGAGCATGGTGCCCAGCGCAAGGGTTATTACGCCGAGGCTTATTACCGCGGCAAGCCAGCCGCCGAAGCCGGGCGCGTGCCTCTTGTCGTTTTTGGCGGCGCGCTTTTCGGCGCGCACTTTAAGACGGTGCTCGCGCTTAGCCTGCCTCTCTGCCGCAGCCGCTTCGCGTTTGGCAACCTTAGCCTCTATGCGGGCTTGCTTTTCGGCGCGTTTTCTCTCTATGCGCGCCTCTTTAGTCTCATGCTTTAACATTTCCTTTTTCTCTATGCGCGCTTCCTTTCTTTCGGCGCGTTTTTCTTTTAACGCGGCTATCCTGTCCAGCTTTTTCTGCTTTGCGTCCAGTTTTTTTTCAAGCCTCTTCTGCTTTTTTTCGGCGCGGAGCTTTGCGCGCTCCAGCTTTTTGTTTTCGCGCGCGTCCTTTTTAGCCGCTCTCTTTTCGTTTACAACCTTTTTTTCAACCTCTTTTTTGGACTGTTTTGCGGGAACGTGTTGAGTTTTTTTGGCGGTCGTTTCCTTTACGGTCGTTTTAGTGGTGTTTTTCTTCGCCGCGGTTTTTGCGGGCGTTTTACGCGTAAGTTTTTCCGCCTTTTCGGCGCCGCTTGAAACTTGTTTTTTCTCCATATTCTACCCCCTAAATTGCAAATACGTGTTTACCGATGGTGGTAACCGTTTCTCTGCCGAAAATCCAGCTGCTCGTAGCCACCGCGGGGTTGTAGTAGTATAGGCAACCGTAGGTGGGGTCCCAGCCGTTGATGGCGTCCTGCGCGGCGTTCAAAGCCGTTTTATCGGGCGAAAGGTTTATCTGCCCGTCGGTTACAGCCGTAAACGCGTTTGATTGGTATATAACGCCCGAAATTGTGTTGGGGAACTTTGAAGAGCGAACGCGGTTCAGTATGACCGCACCCACAGCCACTTGCCCCATATAGCTCTCTCCGCGCGCCTCGGCATAAATACATTTTGCCAGAAGATAGGTGTCGGAGCTGGTGTAAGTGGACCCCGAGGAAGAGGAGCCGGAGTTTCCCTGATTTTCGAGAGCCTTTGCCGACTCGTTCATTCCCAGCGCCTCGAACGTAGCTTTTCCGGCTATGCCGTCGGGCGTAAGTCCGTTTTTGCGCTGAAAATATTTAACGGCTTCCGTTGTGGCTTTGCCGTAGATTCCGTCCACGGCGCCGTTATAGTATCCCCATTGTTTTAAACGCCTCTGTAATTCCTTAACTTCGCCGCCGCTTGCACCCTGCTTCAAAACAGCAGTCTGAACGTAGGGGGGCGCGGCGACTTCATCGCTCGTGTGTCCCATCTGGAACAGGGCGGTGGCGCAGCCCACTGCGGCAACCGCAACGCACGCCACACCCATTTTAAGTGCTTTTTTCATTTTTCCTCCTTGCCCGCAAACGGCGAGCGTAATAATATGTCAAGCGGTCATTTATCAAAAAACTTCCGCACTATGTCAACAATAGCCGAGCGGTATTTCACGTTTCCGTTGCCCGATGTAAAGCACAGGGGCGGATACACCACGCACCACCAGTTGTCGCCCGTGCCCGAGCCAAGCTCTATTATCAAAGCGTCGTACATTCCCTCTTCAAGGGTCAAATCGCCGTACACCCTCGTGGGGAATTTTTCCTCTTTGAGGCTTGCCCGCGACGAATAATCAAAGCCCTTTTCCCTGAGCACGCGGTCGCACGTTTTTTCTATTTCGGGCAAGAGGGACCTTATAATTTCCTCCGCCCGCTCCTTAGAGGTGCACTCCGCGGCGTAAGGGGTAAAAAACTTAACAACCTCGTCTTTTACTTCGTACTTCACCGCCTGGTCGATCTGGCTGTTGGAGTTCGCACGCACGTGGATTCTGAGGTACTCCGTCTCCGTCTTGGGGGATGAGAGCGCCGTTGCGCAAACTACCGTTGCAATTATTATGAATAATACCGAAAAAACTATACAAAAATTTTTCATACCGCGGTTATTGCCGCAGGTGAACGGATTTATACATTAACAATTCAAATTTTCAAAAAACACAGCAAAACCGCGGAGGGCGCCGCTTTAAGGCAGTATGCGCATAAAGCCGTTTTAAATTCCGCTATTGACGTAAAAAGCCCGCCGTGATATTATATTGATATGAAAAAACTCAACACGCTCAGGGAAAAATTCATAAAGAGCGCTTCAAAAACGTTTTACCCCGGCTATGGGTGCCTTCTGTGCGGGATAGAGGTGTTCGGCGCGCGGTTCTGCGCGGAGTGCTACGCCCGTCTTAAATTCAACGACGGCGAAACGTGCCCCGTCTGCGGCAGAAAAACAATGAAAAACGAAATATGTATTGAATGTAAGGCGTATTTGCCCGCCTTTGACAAGGCTGTTTCCGCCCTCGAGTACGACGGTGCCGCCCCGCAGCTTGTAACTTCCTTCAAGAACAGCCGCCCCTATCTTGCGGACTGGTTTGCGGAGATAATGGCGGCAAAGGCTGCGCTTCTCCCCGCCGCGGACGGAATAGTTCCCGTTCCGATGACCCGCAAAGCCGAGCGCAGGCGGGGATACAACCAGGCGGGACTGCTTGCCCAAAGGATATCCGCAATAAAGGGCATACCGGTGCTTTGGGGCGCCGTTATAAAGGCAGAGGACACAAAAAATCAAAAGGGGCTTACGCGCGCCGAGCGCATAAAAAATCTTTCCCGTGCCTTTAAGTCCGATAAAAAAGCCGTCGCGGGCAAAACAATACTCATTGTGGACGACGTGATGACCACCGGCGCAACCTTAAACTGCATTACGGAAAGCCTCAAAAAGGCGGGCGCGGCAAAGGTGTTTTGCGTTACGGCGGCTTCGGTCACCTATTCGGTAACCGACCCGCGCTGACGGCGGGCGCGTTATCGATAAGATATATAAATAAGGTAACATTTTGTCTTTAAAAATGCCGAAGAGGCGTTTATTTGCTTGCACAGAAGTGTAAAATGTGATATAATTTGTATAATTATACGGCTTTTACAGCCCTCTGTGTGTGAAAATTATGGTTTTTTTATAATTTTATGCGCAAAATATTTTATTAAAAAAGGTGCCAAATGAAAATCAAAAAAATTGTTATGTCTGTTGTCGGCTCTGTATTGGCTGTTGCAATGGCGTTCGGATTTGCGGCATGCGGTGGCGAAGGCGGCGGAAACGAAAAGACCGCGCTTACCGCGCCCGAAATATCCCTTACCGATAAAGTTATAAGCTGGACGGCGGTGGAACACGCCACGGGCTATGAAGTTTTTGAAAACAATTCTTCCGTAGCCACTGTTGAGACGACTACCTACACCATTACCCAAACGGAGACGGGAGAATATGCGTACACCGTGAGAGCGCTCTGCTCCACGGGCGAGTATGAGGCGAGCGCCCTTTCTAATTCCGTCACGTACGTAGTGGAAGCGTCTATAAAGCCCTCCGCGCCCGTAATATCGATAGACGATACGGGCAAAATAACGTGGGCTGCTGTGGACGGCGCCGTAAGCTACGATATTTATGAGGATGGAGAAATAATAGGTAATACCGCAGATTCTTATTACACCATAGGCGCAGGCAACCCCGGCGTACACAGTTACACTGTAGTGGCTGTGGGGGCAACCGAAAACAGCGAACCTTCCAACGCGGTGGAGTTTGAAGTTTTAATGTCTGTAATCGTTTCGGTGCAATTCCCCGAAGATTATCCCGAGACCGCCAAAGTCACCGTTAAAGTCTATGAAGAAGCAACAGAAAAAGAGAGCGCGGAAGTGAGCCGTGAAAAAGATTCCGTTTACGGTATCGCGCAGTTCAATCTTAAATCGGGCGAATATGTTGCGCAGATCGACGAGGTGGAGAGCGGCTATGTTGCAACCCGCGCTTATATTTCCGCAACTTCCGCGAACTATATGATTACTATAATAAAATCTACGGCGGATAACACAATCGGCGTCGGCGAAGTGTCCGTAACCGTTACAGATGAAGACGCAGGGCACAAAACGCTTGTATTTACGGCGGAAAAAGAAGGCAAGTACTCGATTATAGCAGATGAGAACAACGCCTACGAAATTATGCTGAACGACAGATCCTTAGTCAATTCCTCCGGGCTTAATATAGGTACGTTTTCCGTAAGCGCGGGCGAAACGGTGATTTTTGATTTCTTCGGCGTAACGGGCGAATATAAGTTCACGTTGCAGGAGGGCGAAGTAAAACAATATTTGGTAATAAGCCCCTACTACGTTTTGGAAGATCAGGATAAACATCCGGAAGTCCATGCGAATATGCTTACGGAGTCCTGCACGCGTTATTTAAATGTAGAAAAAGCCGACACATATACTTTCTTCTTCCCCATGGCGTCTCTCGGGACGAGAACCGTAAAGCTGACTATCAACAATAAGACTTATGAATTCAGCGGCGCCGATACTACACTGATAAATATCGAGCTTACCGAAGGCGAGGATATAGAGGTTACCGTTGTTATAGAGGGCGCCCCGAGCGGTTTTGGATACCCTGCCCTGTTCATCTATCCTTACGTTCCGGAAGAAGCATAAAAGCAATACCGAATAAAAAGAACACCGCCGGCTGTGCCGGCGGGTATTTTTTTGCGCTAAAATATTTTAAAAGGTTATATATGACTTGACAGGTGTAAAGTTGAAGTGTATACAAAGCGTAATTGTTTTAAATTTATAAGGCATAGAGCTTATAAACGCTATGAAAAATTTTTACGATGTGACCGCCGCCGTTGTTGCAGGCTGCAAGCCCCGGCGAAAGGCAAATTCCCGCCGCGCCCGCGCGTTAAGTTGACAGCAGTCACATTTTTTTGTATAATTGCGGTAAAGAGGAGTACTTATGAAAAAGGCAATTATTTCTTTTGCAGCTGCGGCGCTGACGTTTGCGTTTGCGTTCGGTTTTGCGGCGTGCGGAGGTACAGAGGAGCCGGGCGGGAACGCCACCCAGGGCTCCGGCGGTTTGTATGACGGCAACGGAGATACGGGCAGCGGCGGTAACGCCGCGCCGGTGGGGACATCGCAACCGCGGCGCAGTGGAAACAGGCGTTTGCCGACACCGTCGCATCAAAAACTATCGGCATAGAATCCGTTTTAAAGTCGGGCGGGACGACGTATATATCCGAATATCTTATAGATTATGTCGGCGGCAAAGCATATTTAAATAGTGAAAGTGTCGCGGGCGGCTCACCTCAGACCAAAAGGGAGGAAGTGTACACTGTTGCGGCAGGCAGCAGCGTAAAAAAATATACATATTCCGAATATTATTACACCGGCGAGTACTATTGGAGCGTACATACGCAGGATTACGGCGCCGCCGAAGAGGCGATAGCGCAAATCGGAGCTCAGTACCCCCTGTCGCAAATTCTGCCTGTAAGCTATGAATACGCCGCAACGGCGGGCACTGCAACAGTAAAGGGAAAGATAGAGGATCTGTTTGCGGCATTCGTCTACGATAGCTCATCGGATACGTACTCCGCAAAGCTCACGCAAAATCCCGGCACGGAGTGGGCGGAGACCGAAACTTATAAAATTTCCTTTAAGGACGGAAAAGTTTATAAAATATCGTGGGGAGGGGCGACCTTAACTTTGGACTATGGTGAAGTTTCAATAGAGGTTCCCCGTGAGGCGCTGGATGCCGACCACGGCTCGTAGTACATTTTTATCATTTTCAGGCAATGTAACGCAAAAACAACTCTTAAAAGCCGTGCGAATGCCCGCGGGCGGAATTATTCCGCCCGCGGGCAATATTTTTTTCTGCAGACTTTACATATGACTTGACAGGTGTAAAGTTGAAGTGTATACTAAGCGTAATTGTTTTAAATTTATAAGGCATAGGGTTTATAAACGCTATGAAAAATTTTTACGACGTATTGATTGTAGGCACGGGCGTTGCGGGCTTGAACTGCGCGCTTCATCTGCCGCAGGATAAGCAAGTTGCCGTGCTCTGCAAGGGCACTCCCGACCGTTCGGACAGCTATCTGGCGCAGGGCGGAATCTGCCGCCTGCAGGGACGGGAGGACTACGACGGCTACTTTGCCGACACCATGCGCGCGGGGCACTCGGAAAACAACCCCGCCGCGGTGGAATGTATGATAAACTCTTCCGAGGAGATAGTGGACGAACTCGTCTCCATAGGCGTGGACTTCGCACGCAATCCGGACGGCACTTTGGCCGTCACGCGCGAGGGCGGACATTCGCGCAACCGCATCTGCTTTCACGAGGACTGCACGGGCAAGGAGATAACCGAAAAATTGCTTGCGCGTGTGAAAAAACTGAAAAACGTTACCATAATCCCCGAAACGACCATGCTCGATTTAATAGAGCGCGGCAACGAGTGCTACGGGCTTGTGGTTATGGATAACCAAACGCGCAGGGTATTTTCCGTTTTTGCCGACTACACGGTGCTTGCGTGCGGCGGCATAGGGGGGATATTCACGCACAGCACAAACTTCCGCCTGCTTACGGGCGACGGGCTGGCGGTCTGCCTTAAACACGGCGTAGCCATAGACCATATAAACTATATACAGATTCATCCCACCACGCTCTACACCAAGAGTCGCGCGGGCAGAAGCTTTTTGATTTCGGAATCCGTCCGCGGCGAGGGCGCAGTGCTGCTCGATAAAAATTATGAGCGGTTCACCGACGAACTTCAGCCCCGCGACGTTGTTACGGCGGCAATATACGAGCAGATGAAAAAGGACGGAACGGACTTCGTCTGGCTGGATATGCGCCCCATCCCGCGGGAAGAGCTTAAAGCGCACTTCCCATCCATAGTGGAAAAATGCGCAAAGGAGGGGTACGACGTGTTCACGGAGTGCATACCCGTTGTTCCCGCGCAGCATTATTTTATGGGCGGCATACGCAGCGACCTCGATGGGAAGACAACTATGGACCGCCTCTATGCCGTGGGGGAAACCTGCTGCAACGGCGTTCACGGCGCAAACAGGCTGGCTTCCAACTCTCTTCTGGAAAGTTTGCTGTTTGCAAAGCGCGCGGCGCTGGATATATCGTCAAAATACACCTGTGCGCCGGAGGACGCGGCAAAAGCCGCCGCGGAGGAGATTGATTTCAAAGAATACTCCGACCCCGAAAAATTACTTGAAAATTACAGAAATATGGTAAAAGACGCTATAAAGGAGGCGGAAAATGATAAACCCCATTTCGGCTGTGCTTAACGCCGACGAACTTATAAAAGCTGCTTTAAGGGAGGATATCCCCAACGAGGACGTAAGCACCAACGCCGTTATGCCCGAATATAAAAAGGGCGCCGTGCAGCTCATATGCAAGCAAAACGGCGTATTTTGCGGGCTGGAAGTGTTTGAACGCACTTTTAAAATTCTGGACGGCGAAACAAAGGTAAAAGCCTATGTAAAGGACGGCGACGAGGTTTTAAAGGGTCAGCTCCTCGCCGAAATAACGGGCGATATCCGCGTTCTTCTTTCGGGCGAGCGGGTTGCGCTGAACTATTTGCAGCGGATGAGCGGCGTGGCAACCTACACGCGGCAGATGGTAAAGCTTCTTGGCGGCAGCAAGACCAAGCTTTTGGACACCCGAAAAACCACACCCAATATGCGAATTTTCGAAAAGTACGCCGTAAAGGTGGGCGGGGGCGAAAACCACCGCTGCAACCTTTCGGACGGGATTCTCTTAAAGGATAACCACATAGGCGCTGCGGGCGGCGTTACCAACGCAATTCATATGGCAAAAAAATACGCCTCGTTCGTAAGAAAAATAGAAATCGAGGTGGAAAATCTTGCGCAGGTCCGCGAAGCCGTGGAAGCGGGCGCGGATATAATAATGCTGGACAATATGTCGGTTGCGGATATGAAGGAAGCGGTTAAAATAATCGCGGGGCGCGCCCAAACGGAGTGCAGCGGCAACGTCACCCGGGAAAATATAGCGGCGATATTGGAGACGGGCGTTGACTTTGTGTCCAGCGGTGCGCTTACGCACTCCGCGCCCATACTCGATTTGTCTCTCAAAAATCTGCACCCAATCGGAGAAGAAGAATGAAAGCCGAGCGCCGGCGGGAGGAAATATTGAGCCTTATCGGCAACGCCGAACATCCCCTGCCCGCAGGGATACTCGCCGAAAAATTCAACGTGTCCCGGCAGGTTATCGTGCAGGACGTGGCAATTTTGCGCGCAAACGGATACGATATCACCGCAACAAGCCGCGGATACGTTTTAAACACCAAGGCGCGCGCAAGCCGCGTGTTCAAGTGCCGCCATACCTTTGAGCAGATAGTGGACGAGGGTAACCTGATAATATCCGCGGGCGGGAGGATAGAGGATATTTCCGTTAACCACCGCCTGTACGGAAAAATTTCCGCGCGGCTGGACCTCTATAACCGCACGCACGTTGAAGAATTATATCGTTCCCTTAAATCGGGCGCAAGTAAACCGCTCATGAGCGTAACCGACGGATATCATTATCACACCGTCACCGCCGACAACGAGGAAACGCTTGACGAAATTGAAAATCAGCTCCGCCGCGCAGGATTTTTGATAGAAATTTAAAAAGAAAGCTGTCACCGTCAACCCCACTTCTGGGCTCCCCTTAGTAAGGGGAGCTGTCACCGAAAGTGACTGAGGGGATTGTCAAATCTTGACTTGGGTTACCCCCTGTGATACAATAATTTTGAAATCAAGGGTAAGTTATGAAAAAATTTTTACTTGTATTTTTATTGTTCGCTGTGGGGCTGTGTTCGGTTGGCTGCGCGGAACCCAAACAATTTGAAATCTCTTTCAGGGAGGGGCTGTTTCAGGGGATATCCGATGATAATTCCGGGCTGACAATCAGTGTGGAATTTTCAGAAACGGACCAAATGGAATATATTAAAACCAATGCGAATAAAGCCAAAGATTTGTCTACGGTAGATACAAAGTTCTATACGTCATATCACGTCAATTTTGTTTTGAGCGAAGGTAACGAAAATTATGTTTTGGAGTTTGCCGAATTAGCTGCAAAAAATTTCCAAACGACAGATACATATAAGTTTATAAATATTAAAGGCGATACATTTGACCGTAAACTGAATATATCCGACATTGAAATGCAACTGATAGATAATGACGGCGACAAAACGGCAGATGAACTGAAAATCGATTATAAGCTCAATGAAAAAAAGGGTGGCGCAACTTTGAAATTTATTTCAGAGGGAGAGGAAAGTCCCGTTGCGCATCATAATTTTAAATATAATATCAGCTTGACGTGCGATGATAATATCGGCTTTGAAATCAAAGAGGGGGATTCGTTTTGGGCGGGAACAGAATTGTTTTATTCCGTCTATGCGGTTGAAGGGTACAAGGTTATCATGTACGTCAACAATGATCCATATATGGAAATCGAACCCGACGGAATAAAAATTATGCGTTTTAAATATGTTACGGGTTATAGCGATATCTGCATTGAATTTCAATCGGTATCAATTCCCGTTTGATTTTGTAAACAGACAGCTCCCCCCTTGTTGCAAGGGGGGAGCCAATTTTAGAGGGCGTTTTCCTTGCGCCGTGTGAGAAAGCTGTCACCGAACCCAACCACTTGGCTCCCCTTAGTAAGGGGAGCTGTCACCGAAAGTGACTGAGGGGATTGTCAAATTCCGTTTGATTTGCGCTATCGCTTGTCAAGCGGCAACGCAATTAAGATATCAAGCTCAAGCGTTATGCTTGCGGGAACGGCGGAGCCAGCTTATGGCGGTGTAGGTGTCGTTTATCAAAAATATCGAAAAGCACACCACGAGCGAAATATAATCTATACTCTGCACAAGCGCCAGCGACCACAGCACAATCATAACAATGTCGTTCAAAATGAACAGCAGGGCGTACTGCGGCAGTCTGAGGCACATAAAAAACAGCGCGGCAAAACTTGTTGCAACGGAAATAGTGCTCGGTATAAGATTTGCGGTGTTGAAATATCTCAGCAAAAAGAAAAATCCCGTAGTCACTCCGGCGTTCAAAACCAGCATAACAGCAACCTTTTTAAGGGTTATTTCAGCCGTTTTCACAGTGTTTTGTTCTGCGTTTTTGTGCCACGTAAACAGCGAAACCGCCGAAACGGGCGCCTGCATGGCAAGGTAGATTATCATTTCGCCGTAATACCCGAAGAAATAGGAAATTATAGCATATATAACCGCAAAAATTATAATAAGCACGGGCGCGATGGGGTCGCCGCGGGCGGCGAATATAAGCGAGGTCACCCCCACAAGCGACGCGGCAAGGGAGGCGTAGTCCGTGCTCAGAACGGCAAAGTGCGCAGTAATTATTGCAGCGAGCGACCCTATCCACAGGCACCACTCGAATTTTGTAAAGCCCTTAAAGGGATTGCGTAATTTCATAGCTTTTTAATCCTTTAATATAGTATAAAAAACTCAAAAAAGTGTCAAGTATTTTCAACTTCCGTGCCGTTTAAAACTTTTGCCGCCGCTTATTTGACAAATTGTAAATTTGGGGCTATATTCTTATACATAAAAATCCAAAATATTTTTATAAGGAGAAGAAAATGAAAAAATTAATGGCAATTGCCGCAGCCGCGCTTTCGCTTACCATGGCGTTCGGTTTTGCGGCTTGCGGTAACACACCCGCAACAAAACCTCTCGACAAAAACTACAACGACTATGACCTCAACGACGCAACGCAACAGCAGACGGTTGAGCAGAGCGTAGTGGACCACATCGACGTCGACAAGCTTTTCGGCGACACTTCAAAAGGTTTATCCTACGGCGCAACGGGCACCACGGCTATTTCGGTAGAATTTAAAAATCTTTCGCTCGTTCCCGCCGTTCCCGAAGGTCAAACGGCTCCCGAAGCCGCAACCGTGAACGGTTCCATAAAGCTCGAAGCCAACGAAACCGCCTATGCCGAACAGATTGATGGCGCGTCCGCACCCAAGGTTACGTCAAAAGTCGGCTTTAAAAAGAGCGGCGAAATCACCCTCAACGAGAGCGCAGTCAGCCTTATAAAGAAAATGACGGGAATGGAAGACGCGCAGTACACGCTTTTGGATAGCGTTCTCAAGGGAGATTATTCCTTCGACGCGTATATCGACGAGAATATGACAGCGTATGTAACAGTGCCCGAGAGCCTTGCAGGCGGATTGGGTCTGCCCGAAAGCGGCAAAATCAAGATTTCCATGGCGTATTCAAACCCCTCGGGTCCCTACGCATTGGCTACGGCAGCGGTAGAACCCACCGAAAAACAGCATATATCCCAAGTTGTAGGCAGCGTTTTGCAGTATTGTGCAAAGTACAAGGTAGGCGTTTCCATGTATGACGGCGAGGACGGCTTCGGCGTTAAGTTGACCGCAGACAAGAATTCGCTTATTTCTGTTCTCAATGATACCTCGCTGAACATTCCCCAGAATATTTTAACCTATCTCAATTCCGATAAGATTACCTACAACGGATGCCTTGTTGAAGTAGGCGTTATGCTCGATGCCGATGGCGCACTGTCTTCGGCACAGCTCAAGTTAGAGCTTGACGTAAACGCAAACGGACTTGTAATTCCCAACGTCGGCACGGTTACGGGCGGCGTTGCCGTTAAGTTTGATTTGTCGCTCGGCAACACTGCCGAGAAGGTAACGGCGCCCGCCGACCTCGACAAATATACGGAATACGTTCCCTCGGCAAACTAAACATTCGGATAAAAAAAGACGGAACTTCGGTTCCGTCTTTTTTTGTGCCTGAATGAAGGTCAGCCGCAGATAACTATTTCGCTGCCGCTGCAATTTTCCTCCGTAAGCGCGCTTTTAACGCTTTCCCCGGAATAGGCTCTGCGGGTATACGATTTATCCATTGTGTTGCAGCAGCAGGAGTACACGGTGTATTGGAAGCCCGTTGCGCCCTCCACGCAGCCGTTGGGCACCTTGACCGATTCCAAAAGATTGAAAAAGTCGCTTTCGGAAAGCTCGTTTTTTTCAGGCTTGAGATTATATTTTACGAATGCCGCTCTCACAAAGCGGGACGGCGACGACCAGTCGCCGGGCAGCCCCAAGGCTCCCATTCCGCGGCTGTAGGGGGCAAGGTCCAGCTTATCCGTAAACGCCGTTTTGGGGTTGTAGGGCGAGAGCGCGGCGTAGTTTTTAAGGTTGAACAGCTGCTTTTCAAAGGTGGGATTGTTTGTGAGCACGCCCGCGGGGTTGTCGTAAACCTTAAGCCCCTCTTCAACGCTCTCAACAACTATCTCGCCCGAGGCGTCGCCTATCATCCAATGCAGAGGGGTGTGGGGGAGAGCTTCCGAAAAGGAAATGTCGGCTATATTTACGTTTTTAAGCTCCGCCCGTGCCTCTTCAAGGTTTTTGCACTTGCCTAAAATATATAAAATTATTTCAAACGGCGCAAGATTTATCTTGTCCCCGTCCACGGGGTGATATACTGCGTTCCCGGGGAAATTCAGCCCCGCCATACATAGCCCGCAGTCGTTCATCGCCTCGTAGTACAGGGGCGCGCCGCCCACAACCAACGCCGTACCTATAACCGCGCAGTGGGTTTTCAGGGTTTCGGCTGCCCTGAATTTAACGGGGAAGCTGCGGGGAGTTATTACAGTCCTTTCGCCGTTGCCCGAGCACACGTCCAGCGTCCGCCCGAAAAAGTAATTGTCGTTTGATTTAATTCCTATTGCCGTACACATAAGCTATTTATTTCCTTAAAAAATATTCCGTAAACAACGGGCGGCGGAATTTCCGCCGCCCCGAAAATATTATTTTTCAAAAATTGCCGCAACGTCTTTAAGATAGCTTCTTATTTTTAAGTGCTGCGGGCATACGTTTTCGCACCGTCCGCACAACACGCATTGCCCGGGCTTTCCGCCCTGAACGTTTTTGTAATCTCCGTCCAGATGCCTTTTCATGCGCATATACTCGTTGTACAGCCCAAAGTAATCGGGAATGGATATCTTTTGCGGGCAGCCGTCCACGCAGTAGCGGCAGGCAGTGCAGGGGATTGCGGTGTAATTTTTTATGGTCTCGGCTGCGGTCTCCACCAGCGCGAAGCCGTCCTTGTCGAGCGGTTTAAAATCCCGCATATATGAGGTGTTGTCGTCAACCTGCTCTATGTTGCTCATTCCCGAAAGCACCGTCAAAACGTTGGGGAGGGAGGCGGCGTATCTCACCGCCCAGCTTGCAACCGAGGCGTCCGGGTCGGCTTTTTTGAACAGTTCCTCCACGGGCTTGGGCACGTTTGCAAGCGCGCCGCCCTTTACGGGTTCCATAATTATTATGGGCTTGCCGTGCTTTACCGCCGTTTCGTAGCACTGCCTTCCGCAAATGGCGGGGGAGTCCCAGTCTATGTAGTTTATCTGCAGCTGCACGAACTCCGTTTCGGGGTGTTCTGTTAAAATCCGGTCCAAAAGTTCGGGGGAATCGTGGAACGAAAAGCCTATGTGTTTTATTTTCCCCTCGGCTTTCATCTGTGAAATAAACCCGAACGCGTTCAGCTGTTGGGCTTTTTCATACTCTTTTTTGTTTATTGCGTGTAGCCAATAGTAATCCACGTACTCTACGCCCAGCCTTTGAAGCTGCTCAAAAAAGATTCTTTTGAAATCTTCCGCCTTTTCCACGCGGAACATGGGCATTTTTGTGGTTATGGTAAAGGCGTTCCTCGGGTATCTTTCAACCAACGCTTCGCGCAGGGCGCACTCGCTCTTTCCGCCATGATAATTGTACGCCGTATCGTAGTACGTAAATCCGCGGCTCTGGAAAAGGTCAACCATTTCCTTGAACCGTTCCACGTCTATATTGGAGTTATCGCCGTCGAGCACCGGCAGGCGCATGCACCCGAACCCGAGTTTTTTCACCTTTCACCGCCTGTTTTTTTAATCAAAATTTCGTAGGCGTCGTCCACGTTGTCCACGTTCAGAACCGCCTGTTCCATGGGGCAGATGCCCGTGTTGTTTCGGTTGATGATATTGGGAACAAGCGTGCCGTAGAGGCAAATTACCCTGTGCTTTTTGAGCATTGCAAGCGCGGGTTCCGAAATTACTTCGGCATACACCTCTATTGCGCCGCCGCGGACAAGCAGCATCGCAGCGGCTTTTCCCACTACTTTATCGGCAACGAACGAGCCCGTAAGGGAGCCGGATTGCAGCGATAAAAGGGTATCGACGCCGTGTTTGTTGTAAGTGAGCACTCCGCCGCCGTTTACTATGACAAGGGAAGCGCCTTCCTGTAAAAGTTGTTTTGCCTTATTAAGATTTTTGTTCATGATCAAGCACCGCAAAGAGAAGCATAGCGAGCAGGGGAACTATCAAGGCTTGCAGCCAAAGCCCCGTCATGCTCGTAACAACAGAGTTCCAAAGATAAGCAAAGCTCTTTCCCGCAATCAGGTTGTACACAACGTATACAAGCCTGCCCGCCGCCTGTGCGGTAAGCACCGCGGGGAAGGAGACGAGGGGCGATTTTTGAGCGCGTTTTGCAAATAATCCCGCAACCGCGCCAAAGGTTGCCACCTCCAAAACCATGTAGGGCAGCCTATCGAGGGAGGGCATTGCCGAAGAAAGGGTGAGGGTGGTGAACCCGAAGCTTATAATGGGGGATAACAGCCCCACGCCAAGCCCCCACTGCCAGCCCAGCAGTATCCCCGCAAGCAGCGCGGGCATATACATGGGCATATAAATTCCGCCCGCGGCGGCGCCGCCCAGGGCGTGCGTAAGCTGGGGCAGGGCTACTGCCATAACGGCAAGCAAAACCGCAATGGTTGCCTTTACGGTAATTTTTACCGAAAGTTTGGTTTTGTTTAAAGCCATGTCAAGCATAAATAAAACTCCCGTAAATAAAAATTTTTATAATAAAAGCCAAAAAAGAAATTTTTCGCTTGCATTATATCACAACTGCGCGGCAAAATCAACGGAAATGCCCGAAAACGCCGTTTGAAAAATCTTAACATCGGGTCCGCCCGCGCGGGCGCGGGGCAAATAAAATAGGACGGAATAAGGCGATTATGCGCCCGTTTTTAATTGCTTTTTTGCGGCGGCGGTGATAAAATTTTTTCGTTAATCGGAACAAACATATGACGGCAATTATAATTATCTGTGCGGCGACCATAATTCTGATGATCTGCGGCATACTGTTCTTTCCAAAAATCAGATTGGGCAAGCTCCATATAGACAGCTATTGGATTATAGCCGCGCTCGGCGCCGCCCTTGCAATGGCAATCTGCAAGCCCGATTTCGGCGCTCTCGGCAGGGCGCTCGTGGCAAACACCGCCGTAAACCCCGTAAAAATACTCGTACTTTTTTTGTCCATGACCGTGCTTTCGGTGTTTTTGGACGAGCTTGGGTTTTTCCGCTATCTGGCGAGCGCCGCTCTCAAAATGGCGCATCACGGGCAGCGGAAGCTCTTTGTATATCTCTACGTAACCGTTTCGGTTTTAACGGTGTTCACCTCCAACGACGTAATAATACTTTCCTTTACGCCGTTTATATGTTATTTTGCAAAGCACGCCCAAATAGACCCAATGCCCTATCTTGCCGCGGAGTTTGTTGCAGCCAACACGTGGAGTATGGCGCTCATAATCGGCAATCCCACAAACATATATCTCGCCACGGCGTACGGGCTGGATTTTGCAAGCTACGTAAAAATAAGCGCAATTCCCACGGTTTTTGCAGGCATAGTCTCCTTTGCGTGCCTGTTTGTTATGTTCCGCAAAAAACTCGCCCTGCCTATGGAAGGGGAGGAGGAAGCGGGGCATATAGACGATAAATTCCAGCTTTGGGTGGGCATAGTCCACCTCGGCGCGTGCACGCTCCTGCTTGCCGTCGGCTCCTATATAGGTCTTGAAATGTGGCTCGTTGCGCTCTGCGCCGTAGTCAGCCTTTTTATAATTTCCTCGGTAACCGCCGCAGTGCGCAAAAAAAAGCCCGCCGAGCTTATCGGCTGCATAAGGCGCGCGCCCTATCAGCTGGTTCCCTTTGTGCTGTCCATGTTCATACTCATAGTTATTGCGGACCAAAAGGGAGTAACGGATAAAATAGGTGAATTTTTTGCAAGCTCTCAGCCCGTGCTCGTGTACGGCGTTGCGTCGTTTTTGGCAGCGAACGTAATAAACAATATCCCCATGAGCGTGCTGTTTTCCTCGGTTATAGCGGGCGCGGGGGAGGGGCTTCCCGCCGTGTTTGCAACGGTTATCGGCTCCAACCTCGGCGCGTTTCTCACCCCCGTCGGCGCGTTGGCTGGGATAATGTTCAGCTCCATTTTAACCCACCGCGGTTTGAAGTTCGGCTATGCCGACTTTTTGAAGATAGGCGTATGCGTGGCTGTTCCCGCGCTCTTTGCCGCCCTCGGCGGGCTTTATATTTCCCTTATGTTTGCATAAAAAGCGCATACGTATTGCGTTTTTTGCCAAAATCCCCCAAAAAAAACGGCGGCGCGCGGGATTATATCCCGCGCGCCGCCCCGCTCATTGAAAATAGGCGTTCTCTATAAAGTTGACTTTCCCTTTATATACCTCTATTATGTCAAACCGTATTATGTATTCCCCGTCCCGCGCGTAGTGCTGCGCCGCCTGAATATACCGCATACGCTTTTTTTTGTCCACGGCTTCCGACGGCGCGCCGTACAGGTCGTTCAGCCTTGTTTTAACCTCGCAAAAACTCAACACGTCCCCGCGTTTTGCTATTATATCCACTTCCCCGAAGGCGTTTTTGTAGTTTCTCTCCAAAATTTTATATCCCAGCCTTTTGAGGTGCCTTGCGGCAATCTTTTCCCCTTTTGCGCCCAGCTTTTTGTTCTTTTTGCCGTCGGTTGCAACAATCTTTTTTAAAATCTTGTCGTCGGCGGGGCAAAAGCAATAATATTTTATGTCCGAAGGGTATATCCACCTCATCGCCTCGTGCTCCAAAAGCTTCGGCTCGCCCTCCTTGATTTTTGCGCGCAGAACTATAAGGTGCACGGTTGTATCGGGATATTTATGCGTGACTTCCGTAAATATTCCTTCCGTCTCTATTTCCACGCCAAGCTCTTCGCGGCACTCCCGCACCACGGCTTCTTCGGGCGTTTCGCCCGACTCTATTTTTCCGCCGGCAAACTCCCAAAACAGCCCGCGCGCCTTGTTTTTAGCCCGCTGGCATATCAAAAAACGGTTATCGGAATTGTAAATCAATGCTGCAGCCACGTCCATAACTTCACCCTTAAACTTTATCTATTACATTTTATCACAAATGCCCGCGGCTTTCAAGCGCGGGAGCGGAAAACTCCGCTATTGACTTTTTTTTCGCCTTTCCGTATAATAATATTATGACCGAAAACCAAAGCCGCACCCGCGCGGGCGTTATTGCCGGCACGGTGTGTATAGTTTTTAATATTTTATTGGCAGCCGCCAAAATAGCCGCGGGGCTTGCGTGCGGGCTTATTTCCGTGCTCGTGGACGGCTTCAACAACGTCAGCGACTGCGGCAGCAGCGCGGTGTCGCTCGTTTCCTTCCGCGTGTCCGAAAAGCCCGCCGACAAGGAGCACCCCTACGGTCACCGCCGCGCCGAGTACGTCGCCGCGATGATAATAGGCTTTATGATACTTGCCCTGTCCGTTGAGCTTTTCCGCGAATCGCTGGAAAAGATAATTTCGGGCGGGCTTTCCGCGGGCAGCGCGGCAGCCTATGCCGTTGCGGGCGCGTCAATCGCCGTAAAGGCGGGGCTGGCTGTATATCTCTTTTATCTTTCAAAAAAAATCAACTCCCAAACTCTCCACGCCGCCGCGGTGGACAGCGCCTCTGACTGCGCCGTCACTCTTGCCGTAATAATAGGCATGCTTGCCGCGGACCTTTTTTCCCTTCCGGCGGACGGCTACGTCGGCTGCGCCGTAGCGCTCTTTGTGGCATGGCAGGGCGTCTCCGTTTTAAAGCCCGCCGTCTCCGAGCTGTTGGGGCAGGCGCCCGAAGAATCGTTGGTCAGGGGGATAAGGGAATATATTCTCTCGGGCGAAAACGTGCTCGGCGTTCACGATCTGCGCGTAATAAACTACGGCAGGGGAGTGTACTACGCCACGGCGCACGTGGAAATGGACGGCGAAATTCCCTCTCTCCAAGCCCACGCCGTTTTGGACGGGCTGGAACAGGGCGTCCACAGTAAGTTCGGCGTAAATCTCACCACCCATCTCGACCCGCTGGACTTAAAGGACGAGGAGGCTCTCGTATTGGAGGAGAAGATAAAAAATGTGCTGCCCTCCCTGGGAATGGGGCTGGAAGCCCACGATTTCCGCCTCGTGCGCGGGGTAAATTGCAAGCTTGTTTTCGACGTGGTTGCGCCATATTCCCTCAAACTCACCGATTCCGAAATAAGCGCGGAGGTCCGCAAAGCGGCAGACCTCCCGGAAGGATACGCCATTTCGGTGACTGTGGAGCGCGGCTGAGCGGGCGTTTAAATATATTAAAGCAATAAAAAAAGACAGGTGCAGCCTGTCTTTTTATTTATTCGTTGAATAGAGCCATAAGCTCGGTGAGGCTGGTCACGCCCTCCAGCACAAGGTCGCGGCAGGCGTTCCACAGCGGAACCATTCCGTTTTCCACTGCCAGGTCGCGCAGGTTTTCAAGATAGGACTTGTCGTTTATCGCGTTGCGCAGCTTGTCGTTCATATACATTATCTCGTGGACGGCTGTACGTCCCCTGTAGCCCGTGTTGTTGCAGAAGGGGCAGCCGGCGGGGTGATAAATTTCCGCGGGGGCGTCAAGTTTGAGCATAGCCATCTCCGCAGAGGTGGTAAGCGCCTTTGTTTTGCACTGGGGGCAAAGCTTTTTTACAAGGCGCTGCGTTATAACGCCCACAATGGCGTCGGCAACGAGGTAGGGTTCCACGCCCATGTCTATGAGACGGTTTATGGAGCCGGGCGCGTCGTTGGTGTGCAGGGTTGAAAAAACAAGGTGCCCGGTTATTGCCGCTCTTATGGCTATCTGCGCCGTCTCTTCGTCGCGGATTTCGCCTATCATTATTATGTTGGGGTCCTGCCTCAGAATACTTCTCAGCGCGGTTACAAACGTCAGGTTCGCCTTTATGTTCACCTGAGTCTGGTTTATGCCGTGCAGGGTATACTCCACGGGGTCCTCTACGGTGACTATGTTCACGTCGTCGTTGTTCAGCTCTTTAAGGAAGGAGTACAGGGTAGTGGATTTTCCGCAGCCCGTGGGACCCGTCAAAAGCACTATGCCGTAGGGGTGCGCCAAAATCCTGTCCACTACGTCGTTTTCCTTTTCGGTGAAGCCAAGCTCCACGCGGGTAAAGTTGAACGCGCTCTTGTCGAGAATTCTTATTACAAACTTTTCGCCGTAAACGGTGGGCAGGGTGGACACGCGGAAGTCGTATTCCGTGTCCTGTATTGTCATATTTATACGCCCGTCCTGCGGAACACGCCTTTCTGCAATGTTTATGCCCGAAAGAATTTTAAGGCGGGCGCAGATTGCGGGATAGGACTCCACCGAAAACTTTGCGCGGTCATTCAGCGCGCCGTCTATACGGTAGCGCACGCGCACGCTCTTTTCAAACGGCTCTATGTGAATATCGCTCGCCCGGTAGGAAATGGCTTCGTTCAGCAGTGAATCCACTAATTTTACGGCGGGTGCGTTCTGTATTTCGTCGGCGTCCGTCGTTTCCTCTTCGTCGGTGTTCGCCGCCGTTTCGTTTATGTCGTTTAAAACGCTGGTGGTGGAGGTGGTTGCCGCAAGCGACTGAATTTTGGCTATAAGCTGGTCCTCGTTTACGAGGATATAGTGAATTTCGCCGTTGTGTATTGATTTTACTGCCGAAAGCGCAACAAAATCCAGCGGGTCGCATATCGCCACGGTTAAAACTCCGTCCCTGAGCGAAATGGGCAAAAATTTGTTTTGCAGCGCGGTAAAGCGGGAAATATTTTCCAGCACCTCGCGCTCTATTTCCAGTGAGTCTATGTGGCTCACTGGCAAGCCGTAGTAATCGCCCATAACTTTAAGGGCGTCCTCTGCCGTGCATAACTCCAAATCAACAATGATTTTTTCGGGCTTGTCGCCCTCGGCGCATTGCTCGGCAACCTGCGCGGCTTGCTCTTCGTTTATATATCCTCTTGTGAGAAATTCATTTATAATTTCGCTTTTGAACATTCTCAGCCTCCGAACTTGGTAATGATACTGAGCATAGGCATGAACACCGAAAGAACCACCAGAGCCACGATTATGCCCATAATTATTATCATCAACGGTTCCATAAGGGAAACCATACGCGTAAGCGAACTCTCCACGCGGTCGTCAAAATATCCCGTGGTTCTTCTTATAACGCTGTCGAGGGATCCCGTTTTTTCGCCTACGGCTATCATCTGAATCAAAATTTCGGGGAAAACTTTGTGCGCGTGGAATGCGTCCGAAATGTTGTGCCCTTCGCGCACGTCTATATATGCCTTCAAAAACTTCCTCTGGTAGTATCTGTTGCCCAAAATTCCGCTCATAATTTCCAAAGATTTAATAACGTCCGTGCCGCTTGCAACCAGCGTTCCGAACCCGCGGGCAAACCGCGAGGCAACCAAACTCTCGGTAACGTTGCCTATAACCGGCAGCTTTGCTTTTACCGCGTCCCACGCGTACCTTACCGATTCAAAGCGGAAAGCTATAAAAACCGCTCCCACAATGGCTCCCAAAACAATCAGCACAAGCCTCCAATGCGTTGTAACAAAGTCGCTTATTGCCAGAATCGCCAGAGTCAGCCCCGGCATTTCTATGTCGAACTGCGAGAGCGTGTTTTTGAAAGTGGGGATAATAACCGTAACTAAAAGCACCAGCACGCCCAAGGTTATAACAAGCAGCACTATGGGATACACCATCGAGCTCTTTGCCTTACGCTTTATTTTATCGTCCCTCTCGTAATAGTCCGCCAGCTCCCTGAAAATCGCGTCCAGCGAACCGCTCACTTCCCCCACGTACGTCATGCTCACAAACAGCTCGGGGAATATTTTTTTGTGTCTTGAAAACGCTTCGCTCAACAGCGCGCCCGAGCGCACGTCGTCGTGCACCATGCTCAAAACCCTTTTAAAGAGGGAGGAGTAGGATTGGTTTCTCAGCGTATCGAGTGCCTCTATTATGGAAATTCCCGCCGTTATCATAATTGCAAACTCGTTTGCAAAGGTGGTTATTTCCCGCATTTTCACGCGGCTCGAAAGGGAGAAAAAGGACACTGCGTTCTTGCTTACAACCTTGCAGGAGATAAGATACAGGTTGGTTTCCACCAACATTCTTCTCAACTCGTCCTCGTTTTTGGCAAGCATTACGCCCGTAGACTTTTTACTGTTTACGTCTATCGCCCTGTATTTATATTTTTTTAATTCATTTTTATCCGCCACCGTAAACTCCTTAAAACAAACTCAGATAAAGCCCTATAACATAATTACCCGCAAGCATGCACGCATAAGCCGCCCCGGCAATGAACGGACCGAACGCAAACGGCTTGTCCGCCTGCAATTTACCCGCTATTTTCATTATAAGAATATATATACACGCAAATATAGCCGAAAGCCCTATAAGGAGCAGCGCCGCCTTATATCCCAGCGCCAGCCCGAGCGCGCCTATCATCTTAACGTCGCCCAGACCCATGCCCTCTTTTTTGCGTATGAGCCTATATAAAAGATACACCGCGGCAAACAGCAGCGCCGCGCCGAATCCCCCCGCAAGATATTCCCACCAAAGCACGGTTGCGCTGCCCAAAACCCCCGTTATTTGGGGGAAGAACGCGCTGTACACGGTGATTACTATCCCTATCGCCGCAATGGCTATGTTCAGGGAATCGGGGATTATCTGATGCTCCGCGTCAATAAACACTATTGCAATCAGCACCGAGGTAATCAGGGCGTACGCCACCGAATATACCGAAAGGTCGAACACCGCCAGAACGGCTACCCACAGTATCAGGTTGGAAAGCTCCACAAAGAAGTATCTGAACGGGATTTTTTGCCCGCAGTGCCTGCATTTTCCCCGCAAAACCAAATAGGAGACGAGGGGGATATTGTCATACCATTTTATTTTTGCGTTGCATTGGGGGCAGTGGGACGGGGGCGAGATAAGGCTCATCCCCAGCGGCAACCTGTATATCAGCACGTTCAAAAAACTGCCTATGCACAGCCCCGCCAGCGCGATAAATATGTCGCAAACTATTTCAACCGCAGCGTTCATCGGCTAACTGTCCCTGCTGCTCCAGCGCACTATTTTGCCGGTGTCAAGCCACACATAGAGATATGTTTGCGTGCCGCCCTTGTTCTGTATTTCCAATTTTTTGTAAGGTGTTTCTTCCTTAAAAACCAAAGTAAAGCTCTGTTCTTCGTACTCCGCCGTCCATTTGTCGCCCGTTGTAACTTCAAACCCCTGCTCTTTGAGTTTGTTTTTAAAATCCGTGCTGTTGCCTTGCGCGCCGTAGAATATTTCCCCTATCTGCGCGCAAATTAGCTCCGTTTGGGAGTTATTTTTATATATTCGTGTATCGCTCGTGTGCGAAAGCATAACCGTAAGCACCGCCGTGCAAATTGCAAACACCAAAACCGTGAGCATAACGGCGTATGCCAAAGCCGCGCCCCTTTGCCCGTTTTTCATCACGCGCCCCCCTTATAGGAGAGGAACGACGCCTCGTGCAGCGTTGCGCCGCCCGCGGAGGAAACTTTTACCGTAAGCTCCAAGCCCCCGTCCGCTTTGGAAAATTTAAGCGAACATATATATTTTTCTTCCTCGCCCTCGCCGCACTGCTTAAAGTTCCAATTCAGCTTTGCGGTATATTCGCCCGCAGCGCCCGTTGGCTGTTCGGGTTTTATTCCCAAAATGACGTCCATTTCGGAAATGCAGCTATCGTAAATATCTTGGTCGTCCGTTTTTTCATGGGAAGCCGCACGGAATATTTCCAGCGAATTTTCGCACAGGTTCACCGCAAAAAATTCCTCGTGGGCATTCCTTTGTATTTTGGAGGCGGAAAGTATTATCGTGGTTGCCGTAAGCGTTACAATGGCAATCACGGCAAGCGCAATCACCACCTCCACAATAGTAAATCCGTTCTTTTTGGCTTTCATTAAAAAACTAACCCTTTGTTATAAATTTTTGTTGAAAACGCCCCAAAAATATCAAGTTCGCACTGAGTTTCTAGGTTGTCCGCCGTAACTCTCCGCAAATCCAAACCCGCCTCGGCTGCGCTCTTTTCAAAGTCCGCGGCGTATTCGTCGCTTATGCAGTACCGCAAAACGGGGGGTTCCAAATGATATTTTTCCACCAGCACGTGGCGCATTTCGGCAAGCGTTCTCAAAATATATTTATTGTTGTCGGCGGGCTTTTTCTCCCCGTCTTCCTCTTCCGCATTCTTTATTGCGGGCTTTGTGCGCATCAGCACGGAGGGCGTTTCAAAAAGCTCCTCCTTAACGGCGCAAACGTTCTGCCCGTAGGGCACGCCCGCAAAAAACAGCAGACGACCTTCCCGCAGCACTATAATCCTTGTTTTATTCTCCTGTATCGCCGCAAACATAACCGGGCGGCGCTTGCTTGCAGGCTCGTAGGTAATATATGCATTGGCAAGCATAGCCGACTCAAACGTTATTGCGCGGCTTACAAACCTGTATCTTTTAAGGGCGTTGTTCGCCGCCGTAATGTGACTGTTCCGCACCATATACGCCACCGACTCAACCTTGCCCTTTTCCTTTGCATAGGGCACGAACACCGTTTTGAATACCCCCTGCATGGGGAAGCGGGAGGCAAGCTCCAAAGCAAGAATGTCCTGCTGCCGCTTTCCGAATATTGTAGGCGTTTCCACAAAATCGTAGAAGAAATACTTGTCCGACATAACGTACACAAGCTTTGCGCCGTGGATCTTGTTTTGCTTAAAATAGTCGTCCAGCGTATGCGCAAAAATTTTGTCGTAGTTTGGTATAATCCCGTCCAGATAGTCGCGGCTGAAGCGGTAGGTCTTGTAGTTCACCGTTTCGTCGTTTGTGTGGGCAAGCCTCAACTTACATTCTCTTTCGTCTATGGTAAAAACAATACTGTTCATTCTATTCTCCGGCGGGCGTCTGGTCAAGCTTCGCCGCCCGCATCGTGTATAATATTTTATATTGATCGGAATTTTGCTTCAATGTTACGGTGCAGCAAACTATCCTGTCGCTGATTTCAAAGTTTATCTCTTCAATTTCGCTCAGCTCTTCCGTTTTTGTGGAATCGTCCGGCGGCATTTCGCAGGTGAAAACGCCGTTTTCAAACTTTGCGGTGAAGAAAATTCCTTCGCTGCTGCCGGGATTTATCGTTGCCTTGATGCTCGGTTCCGATGGGTCAACCGAAATGGTGTATTCCTCGGTGTCGTACTGCATAAGCCAGTCCTTTATCAGCTTTTCCACCCTTGTAATTTCCGATTGGCTCTTTGCGCTGATTGTAAACTCATTTTGGGAGCGCGTTGTCAAAAGCACAACGGAGGTGGCAAGCACGCCCACCATCGCCAGCAGCGCAATTGCAACCACCAGCTCCACCAGCGTAAACCCGCGGCTTTTATTCAAATTGTGCACAGCATATTTTTTCATACCGCCGACCGCGCGGGCGCAAGCCTTCAACCCCCAAAAACCTTGTGCGGGTTGCCGCCCGCCTTATTATATTTTATCACTATGCTTTTGCAAAAGCAACAAAATTAAAGGGTTCAACTCCCCCTTACAGGGCTATTATGGGCAAAATTTTTAAAAAATCAGCTAAAATTTTCGTCATTTACTTGACGAGTTTATATTCGTGTGATATAATTGGGCACAGTCATGGTTTGTTACACTTTTGCAACCGCGAACTAAACAAGGAGAAAAAACAATGAAAACTAATAAGAACAAAAAGGGTTTTACGTTGGTAGAACTGGTAATCGTCATCGCAGTAATTGCAATTCTTGCAGCTGTTTTGATTCCCACATTCATCACCGTAATAGGTAACGCAAACAAGTCCGCAGCTGAGCAGGAAGGCGCAAATGTTAAGACGGAAATACTTGCAATCTATCAAGGTCAATTCGATAAGTACTGCAAAGATTATTATGGCGCTAAGGACGAAGACAATGTAGAGCAAAAGCCAACAAGCAAGGCAGTTGTACTTACGAACAAAGGTGAGGCAGCGCTCTTGGCTGGTGAAACAATGAAAAAATTTGCTGATGTTGAGGCAGACATACCTACATTTGGAGAATTTGCAGCGAATATTAATAGTGTAATTGTAATATATTATGATAGCGAAAACCCGGCAAACAATAAAATTGAATATCAAACGACAAATGGTTACGTTGTTACAATAACCGCAACAGGAGTTAGTGCTGTATTGAATAAAGACTGGAAAGCACCTACTGCATAACAAATAAACCAAATTACTTAACACAAAAAAATCCCGCGTTTTGCGGGATTTTTTGTTTTGGGGGCGGGCGCATTTGCGCCCGCCGAAAATATTTTTATGACAGATTGCCGTTGGCATAGAAAATGCGCCAGTCGAAGCCGAGCAGCAATCCTATACGCTTTGCCATATCGGGCGAAGGAGTTTTTTTGCCGTTTACGATATGGGTAATATACGAACGGTCAACCGCCAAAATTGTGGCGGCTTGATTTTTGCTGAGCTTGCGCTGTTGCAAGCCGTTTTCAATTGCTTCTTCAATTAAAAACTGTTTTGCCCCCTCGCTTACGTACGGTGCGGGCTGAACCATTTGCACAACTGCGCCCTCTTCCGGCTTTATTTCGGTTATGGGCGTGGGGGTGGGGCGGGGCTGCCCAGGGTCGGCAAACCAGCAATCAAGCGCGTCGCCTGCCATAAGAAACGCCTCTTCCGGCGTTTCCCCCTCGGTGAGGCACCCGGGAAGGTCGGGGAACTCCACCCAATAACCGCGCTTTTCGTCCTTATGAAAAATTGCGGGATAAACTATTTTTTCCATAACGCTTCTCCTTATACTATATTTTTGCCAAAACTACTTATTTCAAGCCCGCCTGCTTGAGTATTGCCTGTTCAAGTCCTTTCCCCAATTCTTTGGCGTGCATAGGAACCGTTGTTTGCTTGCCCGTTGTGGGATTCCGCAAACGCAAGTGCGACGTTCCGGGCTGCCGAAGCTCTTCAAAGCCGTTTTCTTTTAAAAGTTTTACCATTTCTTTTGGCGTCATCGGCATTTTTTATGTCCTCCCGTCTACGATATTATTATATTACAATGTTGACCAAAAGTCAACAGTCTTTTTATGTTTTTTTATTCCGCCCAATATATATAATAGCGGCGGGCAACCCACCCCCCCTCAATACCGTTTGATTTGCGCTATCAATTGTCAAGCGGCAATGCAATTAAGATACTATGCTCAAGCGATACGCTTGCGGCGGGCGCATTCGCGCCCGCCGCCGTACTTTTTTATTATCGTCTGACGCCTCGGAATGACAGGAGGGGAGCCTTACGCCTTGTAACGGGAAGGAACGTCGTTTATTCCTATTCCCTCGTAGGTGTTCCTGTACAGGCAGAAGTAGAAAGGACCTTCGCCCGCGGCACGTCCTATCAGCTCGCTCTGTTCCACAAGCGGATTGTTCTTGCTGCTGAGCGAAATGCTTAGGCTTTCAAACATTTCATCGTTCAATCCTCCGCCCGCCTCAACGGCTTTAACGCTCTTTCCGTCAAAATACACTTCGCTCAGGTTGTTTCCGCCGCCGAAAAATGCAATGCCGCCGTGCGCGTAGTCCGTTCCGTTTACGGTTTTTATAACTTGGCTGTCGGGATACACGTTTTTATATTTTTGAAGCATATCGTTTATGTTCAGGGAAAACTTTTCGCCCATACCGCTTACAAGGGTGGAGCTGTTCATATTCTTTATTATTTTCCAGTCGTAGAATTTCACGTTTTTGTTGAGATGCAAAACGCTCTTGTGGCTTGTTGCCGCCATATCGTGTATGGAACTGCTATTGCTCCATTTATAGAGGTATTGCCCCGCAAAGTGCGTGTCCATACCTATGCAGAATATTCCGCTCGTGTAAAAATCGGTATCCTCTATGGTTGCGGTGCTGTCGCACTCCGCGGTTGCCTTTTTCACAAGCTCGCTGTCCTTGTCAAACAGCTGGTCGCGGATTGTTGTATTCCAATCGCTGTTTGCCGAAGGGGTGGGATATTCAAACGTGTTGCTGCCCTGTTTAAATATGAATTCGCGCGCGTAGGCAAGCAGACAGTTTTTTATCAGCAGATTTTGGTTTGACATACTGCGCACAACCGTTCTGCCGTTCTGCACGGTGGAATTCTGTATAGTTACATTGTTGCCCTCCACTTCGAGCACGGTGCCAACGTAGTCGAGGTTGGAAAGGTTATCCACGTTGTTGCAATTCTTTAAAACAATGTTGTCGAGCGTGATATTGTCGCCCTTTATAAGGAACCCGCGGTTGCCCTGCCCGAACACGGCAAGCCCGGCAGCGGATACAAACGGCAGCGGTTCGCCCGCAAAGTCGTCTTTGATGCCCGGAATTGCCAGTCCCGAGGAGTTCGTTTCCGTGGGATAGGCAAGGTCGTGCAAATTTATTGTGTGCCCGTTGCCGTAGACGTCGGAGCGGAACACAAGTATTGCAAGAACGTCTGTACTTTTGCCCGAGTTTTTTAAATATTGCACGTCGTAGGTGGATTCTTCGGAATAATATTTATGGTGAGGTGCGCCCGAAGCGTAAGCCATAGGCTTGCTGTTGGACCGCCCGAGGTTTGAGGAGCTTTCCAGGTTGACCCTCAGCGCAAAGGGAGCGGGGTGTGAGGTGGAATAGTCCGTTGCGCGGACTATGTCCTCGTAGGAGTACACGTTTACGCCGTCAACAACGTTGAATTTTATGTCCTCAAAAATTTCGGGGTTGGTTTTGCTTGCAACGGTCACTGTGTATTCCCCCGTTTGGTCGGGAGTAACGCTTACTTTTGAAATGCCGTCCATATCCGCGGCGATTGTTGTGCTCAGCGGGCACTCGGGCGAAACGGTGACCGTTACGTCCTGCGGGGATCTCAGCGGATATACGTTGAATTCAATCTCCTCGGTGTGCGCCTTTGTCCCCGCGCCCGAAAGGGGGTCGGCATAGTCGTAGAGCGCAACCGTATTTTCCCCGTTTTCGCAGGAGTAAACGTAGTTGTAGCCTATATATTTGGGAATGTCGCCGGACTGCATAAGCCTTGCTTTGAAGGACTTTGTTATAAACGTGTTTTTAACCGAGGCGGTTATCGTAACCGATTCCCGCTCTTCCGAAACAAAGGTGAGCCTGTTGCCCTCTATTTTTGCTATGTCTTCGTTGGACGACGTCCATATAATTTCGCCGGCGGCGCTTTCGGGATAGATGAACGCCCTCAGCTCCATGGAATCCCCGATTTCATTAAACTCAAACGCCTGGTTTTCGCTGTAATCGAAGTCGATAAATTCGGGCAGCTGCGGCACGACTAAGGAAACGAGCTTTGTAAAGCCCATGGCTATGAACGCCACAAGCAGCGGAAGCAGAAGCATAATCGCCAGAATTCTCTTTTTCATAACGCTTTCATCCTCTTATCCAGATTTTTAACGTATCCCACAACCGCCGCGGCGCAGTACAGCGCAGAAACGACGGCGGGAATCAGGTACATTGCAAGCCCGCCGAAGGCAAAGCACATAACAGTTGCAATAGCGCCCGTCAAAAGGGCGTATACAAGCGACTTCATAACGGAACCCGCCGCGTTTTTTTCGGAATTGACGCCCTTCAGGTCGTTGTTGACCATACTCACTATTGTTGCAACGGTGGAGAGCAGGGTCACCAAAAATATCATCAAGCCGTCCGTAAGCCCCACAAAGCCCGAGGCGACAAGCAGGATAGCCGTTATTATAAGCGCAAAGCAGGCAATCCCAAGCGCAAGCGCAAGCTTTATGCCCACCTGAACTTTGTAGGTTACGGGTATCGTCTTTATTATGGAAAGTTTGCTGCCCTCGCGGGAGACGGCGTCGCCCGCAAACGTGTTGGAAACGGTGGAGTAGAGCACAACTATCATAAGCGCGAACGGCGCAACGAACGACGCCGTTAAAAGCTGGGAAACAACTTCCCTGAGAACGCCCATGGTGAGATAGGTGAGCGCGGGCAGGGAGAGCACTATGGACAAATAGGAAAACATATACCCCGGCGTGCGCACAAGCTCGTTGATTTCCTTGAACAGCAGCGCGCCTTTAACCGAGCGGCGCTTTCCGGGCCTTGCCTTAGCCTCGGCTGCGCGCGATTTTTTAAGATTTCCGTACAGCGCGGCGCACATAAAATAGCACCCCGCAATCAGCCCCGCCGCCAGCGCAAAGCATATAAAAACGCGCCAATAGTTTGCGCCGTTCAAAAACATTCCCAAAGAGGAGGAGAACAGCAGCCCGCCCGCAACGGCGCGGATTCCCTTTACCACGGTGGAGTTGAATATAAATTGCAGCTTGCGGCTGCGGATTAGCATAATCAAAAAATCCAGCACATATTTATAGGCAAAAAACAGCAGACCTATAAATATGAGCGAAAGTATCAAAAACAGCGGTCCGTGTTTAAGCAAAAATTGCTTTGCCGCGTTAAACGCGGGGGCGATTATCCCGCTGACCGCCGCAACGGTTACCGCCATTATTATGATAGTGAACAGCGCCTTGAAATAAAACCCCGCGCCAAACCCGTTTATTATGCCGAACGCAACAAATATGGGCAGCGAAAACGCCCCAACCGAGGCAAGCTCGTAGATAAGCAGCGCAGCCACCTTGCTAAGCACAACCACGCGCGGGTTGAGGGGCAGCGGCCTTAAAATATCCGCGTCCTCCGCGGTGAACATTATAACCGCCGCTTTGTTCAGCGAAAGTATAACCGAAAATATCATAATCGCCGCTATGAACAGCGATAAAATTTCATTTGAAATGCCAAGGGGGATAAATTTGCCGTTCAGCTCTATGAACAGATACACAAACACCGCCATAACCGCCAGCACGGCAACCGCGCCTATAACGCTCCCCGCAATGTTCCTTTTGTAGTTTTTGAACCCTTTGAGTTCCTTTTTTAAAAGTAACGCGAACAAACTCATTTTATTTAATTCCCCGTAACTTCAAAAAAGTAATCCTCAAGCGATTCCTCCGTCCGGTTGAATTGCTTTAAGTCTATAACGTCGATGAGTTTTCCCTTGTTTATGAGCGCGGCTTTGTCGCACAGCCTCTGCACCACGTCCAGATTGTGGGAGGAGAAGAACACCGTTTTCCCCTGCGCCTTTTGCTCCTGCATTGCCTCCTTAACCTGGTGCACCATCAGCACGTCAAGCCCCGTTAGCGGCTCGTCCAAAACCCACAGCTCGGGGCTGTGCACAAGCGAGGCGATAAGGCAGATTTTTTGCTTCATTCCGTGGGAATAAGTCCCAATAAACCTGTCAAACGCGTTCCCTATGCCAAACTTTTCAACAAGCTCTTCCGTCCGCTTTTCGCGCCCGTCGCCCGTTTTGAATACGTCCGCAATAAAGTTTACAAATTGCCTGCCCGTCATATTTTCATAAACGGCATGGTTGTCGGGGCAAAACCCGATTTTTTGCTTTGCTTCAATGGGGTTTTGCGCAACGTTGCAGCCCAAAACGGAAATAGTTCCCTCGGTTATCGGCAGCTGCCCCGTGAGGCACTTGATTGTGGTGGACTTTCCCGCGCCGTTTTTGCCTATGAATCCAAAAATTTCTCCCTCGTTCACGTCAAAGCTGACGTTTTGCACGGCTTTAAAGCCGTTGGAATAAGTTTCGGAAAAGTTACAAATTTCTATAGCTTTCATATAAAAAATCTCCGGAGAATGGCAAAACGCCACCCCAAAAAATAAAAATTCAACACACAATCAAAATTTTAACCGTTTTGCAAAAATTTGTAAAGCCTTTTTATTGCCCCGCGCAAGTTTTGGCCGCATGTGCAGGTTTTTTTAAAGCGCCCCGCGGCAGTCGCCGCGGGGCGCTTTGTTTTGTTACATTAAGTTTTTAGGGTTGTTTAAGCGGTTTGTTTTGTCCATTGATAACTGTCTAAGGTTAAAGTGTATGAATAGGTTTTAGCCTCTTCTTCTGCAGTTATTGTTTTGGATATTGAATACTGCTTTTTTGTACCAGACGATTGATATTGCGTATTAGGTTCGGCATTAATTATTTCTGTACCGGAAGCTATGCGCAAAGGGAAATCACACACACAAGAATTATCTTTAGCGGTTTTTTGTTTATAACCTAAAGTAAACTTACCCGAAACATCTACATCATTTGCGATATTCAGCTTGGCGTTGGCTTCTGTAGATCGTACAATTCCACCTACATGTGCACCTGTCTCAATTTCCATTGTACCATTTACAATAAGTGTGCCAGAAGTGCTAAGTTTAGTGGTTTCATTGTTCAGTTGTTGTGCGGTAGGATATTTTTTGTTATCCAAATGGTCTGATTGATATAAATAATCAGCAACATAAAACGTTGAATCTTGTGTAACAGTTAACTGTGCATCACTATTCACCTGCACACTTGCACCAGGCAAAATTATATATTGATTTATGATTCGGAAATTGCCTGTATTTATTATAAAATCAAAATTGTAAGGAACAGGGAAAAGCACAGATGAAGTTGGTATATCCATTCCATAAACTTTAATCGATAAAGATTCTGTTCTCGCATCGCCATTTATGATAACCTTGGTTTTACCGATATCACTTTTTAAATTGTTTTTTACAGCACTATCACTTACAGCTATTGATGAGTTATATAAATATTCGCATTCAACATAACTATCTTTTTCAAGCGTAATCAGTCCTTTGGTTTTCGATGCCTTATCACCGTAACCGATTACAACTGCCTTAGTTGTATTATACTGACTTAAAGCCCATAAATTACAATAAGCGAACAACTTCGCGCCATAATTGATTGTCAACGAACTTTGAATATTAACCATTGCATAGCGCATAAACGGCGATTGCTTTTTCAAAAATAAACTTGCACAATTAGAGCCACCTGCATAATCGGTAACTATGAATGGTTCAGTAACTTCAGCACCATTGTTTGCAACAACTTTACCTTTACCCTTTATATAGCCAAATGAATCAAGCGTCCCGTTGACTGTTATTGTTTTATTTTCGGCAATATTTGCTTGTGCATAGTAGCTTGAAACGTGACCTTGATAATACTGATCTTTATATGAAGTCACCGCACCAATTTCCAACTTACCGCCTTTTGCAATCGTCACATTGTTGTTGAATGTAATTTCACATTGCTTATATGTCTTACCATCTCTGGAGAAATATTCATCGTCAATTATGGAGGTTTCACCTTTAAATTTGCCAGACCCCACATTTTCTGTTTTTTCGCTAAAACCTATCCCCGAATAATATTTGTGTTGCCCATCCTGTTCATAATCATAATAAGGTAATATCAAACTTACATTTGCGGGAATGGTGATAGCATTTTCAACCGTATAAGTTTTATCCGCCAAAATAACGTTTTTATAAGCGGTTGTTCCCAGCAAATCGGCAGATTTATTGGCAATATTCAGTGCCGCCTGCAGGTCGGAGTAGTAATAGTCGCCCGTCTGTGTTGCGCTTACATAAAACTCATTTTGATATGCAAGTTTTAAATTATCTTCGTCGTTGAGCAAATCTTTGAGTTCGGAAACAGACTTGTTTGAAACGCCCACGCCCGAAGCGTCGTTTTCGGGCAGCTTAACAATATCGGTATTGCCCGCCAACGTTACGCCAGCAAGGGATCCCGCCGAGGCATTAGTTGTAACGCTTTCCAACGTTTCGGGGAGAGTAACAATCAAACTCTCCGTTTCTTTAAGGTTATTGGCAAGATCGCTCAATTTTATCGTTGTGCATTCTTCGTGGAATACAACATTGCTTACGGCTTCCGAAGGTGCTGAATTTACACTCAAAGTGCCGTCCTCGTAGTCAAGCCGGAACATTTTACCGTCTTTGGCAACGTAGAGCGTTTTGGGAACTATCGTTGCAAGTGCGGTTTTTACGTTTTCGTTAAGATTTTTTAAAATATCGCTGCTTTCGGTGGGCGTTGTTTCCCAGTTATGCAGTTTGTACAAGCCTTCGGAAAGGGGGTTGCCGCCCGTGCTTACAAGTATGTATCCCGCAAAAACTTCTTCGGGGCAGTAAGCCGCAAAATCAACCAGCAAGTCGCCGTTGTCGGCAGCAACGGTTTTGGCTGTGCCCGCGCTTGCTTCGGGGTCTTTTACTCCGATAGCGGTTTTGTCGTTGAGTTTTTTCAGCTCAAACTTTTTAGCTTCTTTGTTATAAAGTATAACATTGTCTTTTTGCTTCGTGGTCAGGTCCGTAATGCCGTTATCCTTAAGCAATTTGCGCAAATTTTCAACAGTAGCCGTACTGTCCGCACTTAAGTCTGTGGACAGTATCGTGTTTGCGCTTGCCGTAAGTTGCAGATCCGCGCTGTTGTTGGCATTATCAATAACTGTGATAAATGTCGGCACCAACACAGCCGCGAGAACTGCAATAACTGCAATTACGATTACCAGCTCTACCAAGGTGAAGCCGCGCTTCAGCCTTGACCACGCAGAGCGTGTAATCTTGTTCATAAATTTCTCCTTATTTTATTTTTGCGTAGGATAATCCCCTACATAGAGTCATTTTATGCATGCAAATATAACAAGTCAAGCATTTGAACCAAAAAAATTTTTGGGCGGATTTCAGGGGGTTAAAAATCACAAAATTAACATTTATGCTGTGAATTGTGTTCAAATTAACATATTTTTGAACGGTTTTGCGGGGAGATATAAAAAAATAAAAAATTTTAGCCGTGAGGGCGGAGGGGAGGAATTTTTGCGCAGGGGCTTGACACCGGAGCGGGCGGGCGGTTATAATTTTTTTGGAGGAAAAAAGCAAATGGACGAACAAAAAACGCTGTTTGAGAGGGAGGAAAGCGAGCCGTTGGCGGCGAGGCTGCGCCCGCAGACGTTGGAAGATTTTTGCGGGCAGAAGCACCTTTTGGGCGAAGGGAAAGTTTTGCGGAGGCTGATTGAGAGCGACAGCGTTGGCTCTATGATATTTTGGGGACCCCCGGGGGTGGGGAAAACAACGCTGGCGAGGATTATAGCAAACAAAACAAAGGCGAATTTTATTGATTTTTCCGCCGTGACCAGCGGAATTAAGGAAATAAAGCAGGTTATGGAGCAGGCGGAAAAGAACAGGCGGTTCGGCGAAAGGACCATTTTGTTCGTGGACGAAATACACCGCTTCAACAAGGCGCAGCAGGACGCGTTTTTGCCGTTTGTGGAAAAGGGGAGCATTATACTTATCGGCGCAACAACGGAGAACCCGTCGTTTGAGGTGAACGGGGCGTTGCTCTCCCGCTGCAAGGTGTTTGTGTTGCAGGCGTTAAAGACGGAGGAGCTGACGGGGCTTTTGCGGCGGGCTATTGCCGACGAGCGGGGGTTCGGAAGGCAGAAAGTGGAAATTGCGGACGAGCTTTTGGAAGCGATTGCAAACTTTGCCAACGGAGACGCGCGCAGTGCGCTGTCCACTCTGGAGATGGCTGTTTTGAACGGCGAGCTGGAGGGGGATAAAACGGTAGTTTCGCGGGAGACGATAGAGCAGTGCATTTCAAAAAAATCGTTATTGTATGATAAAACGGGAGAGGAGCATTATAATCTTATATCTGCGCTGCACAAATCCATGAGGAATTCGGACCCGGACGCGGCTGTTTACTGGCTTGCGAGGATGCTGGAGGCGGGGGAGGACCCGCTGTATATAGCAAGGCGGGTTACGAGGTTTGCAAGCGAGGACGTAGGGCTTGCCGACCCGAGGGCTTTGGAGATAGCCGTTGCGGCGTATCAGGCGTGTCATTTTATAGGAATGCCGGAGTGCACGGTGCATTTGACCGAAGCGGTGGTGTATATGTCGGTTGCGCCCAAATCCAACGCGCTGGACGTAGCCTACGGAATGGCAAAAAAGGACGCGTTGACAATGCTTGCCGAGCCGGTGCCGCTGGTTATTCGGAACGCGCCTACAAAGCTTATGAAGGAGCTGGACTACGGAAAGGGTTATCAATACGCGCACGACAGCGAGGACAAGCTGACAAATATGCAGTGCCTGCCCGACAGCCTTGCGGGGAAGGAATATTACTTCCCCACCGACGAGGGGATAGAGGGGAAAATAAAGGCGCGGCTGAACGAAATAAAGGAATGGAAAAAGAGGCATTGAGCGGCAAAAGCCCGCATAAAAAATCAAAGCCCGCGCATGCCGCGGGCTAAGGACATTTTCAATTATACGAGATATAGATAAATTAAAGCAGATAAAATCAGAATTACGTGAATACACGAGGAGAAAAATGATATGTCGTGGGAAGATATTCTCAAAATTATTGCAGCGGCAATAGCAAGTGCAGGCGGAGCGGGGGCAATTATTTTGGCTCTTTCATCGTTTTTCGGTAAAATGTGGGCGAATAAAATTCTGGAAAAACAAAAAGCCGAATTTCAAAAAGATATAGAAGAGTATAAAAATGCCCTGTCGTGTGAACTTGAAAATGTTAAGGCAACAAACGAAAAACTGACATATATATCAAAGATTCAATATGATATAGAAATTTCGGCTATCAAAAGTTTAACACAGGCGAGCCACAGAGTTTTATTAATGTGTTTTTCAATAACACCTTACAACAAGGCGCTATTAAAAAATAAAGACGAAATTATAAATCGACACAATAATCACTACCAAAATTTTGTTGACTGCGTAAATTCTTTTATGGATATATACGGAAGTTCGTTGGCATTCGTCGAGGAGAATATTGCAGAGCTTTTTATGAAATTTTTATCTCTTTGCCGCGATCTGTTTGATTTATATAATCGAGTATATAGCGAACAATTCGGGATACCGCAAAAATATGTTGAACAGTTTTATGAAAAAGACGGGGAAATAGAGGAAGCGCACAAGGCGGTTATCGAGGCGATAAAGCAGCATCTGAAAGAGATACGCGTGGCGGAATAGTATTTGCCTTCGACCTTGCACGGGAAGTTTTCTGCCTTTAATTCCGATTATTCAACTATCCCAAAATATCTCAGCAATGCCTTGTAGGCGTCCTGCCCGTCGAGGCAGGTGTCAATTAAATAACCTCTTTCGTTTTCCCATTCACGCAAGCCGCGGTAATAAAACATTTTCTTGCGGTCCTCGATAATGAATGGGATAATTTTATGCCGCAAGCACTCCTTAAAGCAAATCAGCCTTCCAACTCTGCCGTTTCCGTCCTGGAAGGGGTGGATACGCTCAAAATTGTAGTGAAATTCAACTATGTCCTCGATTTTTATTTCCGTTTTGCTGTTATAGTTTTGTAACAGCTCATTCATTTTTTCTGCGACTTTGGACGGCGCAACCGTTTCAATTCCGCCTACCACGTTGGCTCTTTTCTTGTATTCGCCGACGTTAAACCAGGCGAGATATGAATCTTTCGTGCCCGTCTTTAAAATTTTGTGTAGAGTCTTGATTAACTCTTCGGTAAGGGGCTGTTCGGCGCAATCTATCACGTAGTCCACCGCACGAAAGTGGTTGGCGGTTTCGATGATGTCGTCCACGGGTACGCCTTCCTCCGCGCCTATCGTGTTTGTCTCGAATATCAGGCGAGTTTGGTCCTCGGAAAGGCGGCTGCCCTCAATGCGGTTGGAGTTGTACGTCAGGCGGATTTGCGTTTCGTGATACAACCCACCGCTTAACTTTGCACTCTTTTCGTCGCGCAACACCTGCAAAACGAGGTTGTCGCTTATTTCGCGGCAAATATCCTCGCTTTTACAGCCGAAAAATTCGCATAGCCGTTTAATGACGTTGTCGGCAATCTTTTCGCCCTTTGAAATCTTGGCAATCGTGCGCGAAGATATGCCGGCTTTCGCCGCCAAATCGGACTTTTTCAGCCCGTTTTTCTTTAAAATTTCCAAAAGCCCCGCATAAGAAATCATTTCTCACCTCTCCAATCTTTACTTATTATAGCATTCCACTCACAAAAAGTAAAGATTTTTACTACAAAATCCGTAAAAAGTAAAGGAAAGATATATGCGACCGAATAACTTGATTATAAAATCAAATCACGGCATACTATTGATTTTACCGTTAAAAAATGTTATTCTATATAAGGAAGTTTTTTGAAAAAATTTTTTAATTGTGCTGTTTTTTGTCATATTTAGTATTGTATAATGTTTGCAGGAGGCTAAAATGGGCACAGGGAGGCTTAAATTTTAGCTATTCAATTATACGGGATATGTGCTATAATACACTCGGAGCGTTACAATGGAATTAGATAAAGAGCTTTTGGGGATAGACATAAAAGAGAACTACATTAAGCAGCTGGATGCTGCTCTTTTGGGCGTTCTCATAAAAGATAAAAGCTCCGGGCAAAATCTTCTGTGGGCGACGGATACCTACGTTTCGCGCGGGTTTGGGTTTTCGCCGCAGGACCAGATAACCGTTCAGTCAATCACGGGCAGGCGCGGCACGGTGATAAAGCCGCGAATCACAAAGTCGAAAAAGGAGCAAAAAGAGCGCATAAAAAAGAAAGGCGAGGTGTTCACCCCCTCTTGGATATGCAACGAAATGGCGAGCGGCTTCGACGGGTGGTTCGGGCGACAAAACGTGTTCAACACCCCCGACGGCGTAACGTGGCATAAGACGGAAGAAAAAATCACTTTCCCCGAAGGCAAAACGTGGCAACAGTATGTAAGACTTCGGGTGCTGGAAATCACCTGCGGTGAAGCCCCCTTCCTCGCAAGCCGATACGACACGGTAACGGGCGATTGGATAGACGTAAATTCCCGCGTGGGTATGCTGGACAGAAAACTCCGCGTTATAAACGAAAACGTCGATTCCGAGGACGATTGGGTTAAATACGCTTTTGAAGCCTATCAATCAACCTACGGCTTCGAGTGGCAGGGCGACAGCCTCCTCATTGCGCGTGAAAATCTGCTGTTCACGTTTATAGACTACTTCATAGATAAATTCGGCATTTTTCCCCAAAAGGGATACCTGCTTACGCTTGCAAATATACTCGCTTGGAATATCTTTCAGATGGACGGTTTAAAGTATGTAATTCCGTACAGTTGCAAGCCTACAACAAACGGACAGCTTTCGCTGTTCGATAAGCAGGAAAATGTAGAGTGTCCCGGTTGCCTAAATGGCGACCATTCAAAACACATAGGGATTTATCCCCTTATAAAAAATTGGCGTTCCAAAATAAATTATAAATTCTACGATTTGCTCGGAGGAAAAAATATGAAATTCGATTTTGTAATAGGCAATCCGCCCTATCAAGATGATACAATCGGTGATAATAAAACATTTGCACCACAAATTTACAATGTTTTTCTTGATAGCGCTTATACTTTATCCGATAGAGTAGAGATGGTTCACCCTGCAAGATTTTTATTCAATGCGGGCAGTACGCCTAAAAAGTGGAATGAGAAAATGTTACATGATGAGCATTTAAAAGTATGCGCATATTTTGCTAAAAGCTCCACTGTATTCCCTAATACAGATATTAAAGGTGGTGTTGCAATTACATACAGAGATACCACAAAGATTTATGGTGCTATTTCAGTTTTCACTCCTTTTGAGGAATTGAATCATACATTTAAAAAGGTAAGCGAAACGGCTGGATTTGAAAGTTTAAGTTCAATAATAGAATCCGCTTATTCTTATCATTTTACAGAACAATTATATGAAGAGCATCCAGAATTATTAAATAGATTAAGCAATGGACATGAATATGATTTGAAATCTAATGTTTTTGAGCTATTACCTGAAATCTTTTTTAATAAAAAAGTTTCTGAAGATTATGTTCAAATTTTAGGTAGGTTAGACTTAAAAAGGACTTATAAGTGGATTGACCGAAGATATATTACAAATACATGTAACTTTGAAAAGTATAAAGTTTTTATTGCCGGGGCTAATGGAAGCGGTGCTATCGGAGAAGTATTAAGCACGCCGCTAATCGGCACGCCGCTAATCGGCACGACAGAATCCTTTTTAAGTATAGGCACTTTTGATACTTGTATTGAAGCCGAAAATTGCATGAAATATATCAAAACAAAATTTGCAAGAGTGCTTTTGGGTGTCTTAAAAGTTACGCAGGCAATAACCCCCGAAAAGTGGAAGTATGTTCCACTTCAAGATTTTACGTCAAATTCCGACATTGATTGGACACAATCTGTGGCGGAAATTGACGTTCAACTTTATAAAAAGTACGGGCTGGACGAAAAGGAAATTGCGTTTATCGAATCGCATGTAAAGGAGATGGTATAATGGCTAAAATCAAAATAAATACCGCCGCTCCCGTCGTGCCGATGATATACGCATACACAACGCCCGGCGTTGTATATCACGACGGCTGGACCAAAATAGGTTATACCGAACGCGATGTTGACGCGCGAATTAAAGAGCAAACGCAAACCGTAAATATCATTGCCCATAAAGAGTGGCAAGACGTGGCGATTTTTACGGACGGCAAAACCCGTTTTACCGATAAGGAATTTCACGCATATCTTGCCAAAAACGATATAAAGCGCAAAGATCCCCAACCCGACGACGAGGGCTGCCCGGAATGGTTTTTTATTGACGGAGAAAAGTCCTACGCGCTCTTTTGCGATTTCAGAAGGAACACGGGAATTTTGCAATCTCTCTGTGCCGTTCCCTACGTTTTGCGCAACGAACAAAAGCAAGCCGTTCAAAGAACGCAGGATTATTTTGTTGCAAACTCCAACCCCGAATTTTTGTGGAACGCAAAGCCAAGGTTCGGCAAAACGCTCTCTGCCTATGACTTATGCAAAAGGCTGAAAGCCGAAAAGGTGCTTATAGTTACCAACCGCCCCGCAATAGCAAATTCGTGGTACGACGATTACGTCAAGTTTTTCGGAACGGAGTCGGGGTATTATTTTGTAAGCAACGTTGACGCCTTAAAGGACAAGAAATACGTCTTGACCCGTGAAAAATATTCCGATTACGTTTTAAACTCGGAAGAACCGAAGGGCTGTATCGAGTTTGTGTCCTTGCAAGACTTAAAAGGCTCTGTTTATTTCGGCGGATACTTTGATAAATTGGGCGAAGTAGCAGAACTTTTGTGGGACGTTTTGATTATAGACGAGGCGCACGAGGGCGTTGATACATATAAAACGGATATAGCGTTTGATAAAATTCAAAGAAAGTACACTTTGCATTTGTCGGGCACTCCCTTTAAGGCGTTGGCAAACGAAAAATTCCCTGCCTCTGCCATATTTAATTGGACGTATGCCGACGAGCAAGAGGCAAAAAAGAATTGGGATAATTCAAGCGAGGAAGAAAATCCCTACGCCAACTTGCCTGAACTCAATCTTTTCACCTATAAAATGTCCGATATTGTTTTGGACAGGGCAAAGCAAGGCGCGGACTTTGACGACGACGGCGATAACGAGGCGTTTTGCTGGGATTTGAACGAGTTTTTTGCCACCAACGACAGCGGGAATTTTATTCACGATAAAGCCGTAGATAAGTTTTTGGACGCGCTGACAACGCAGGAAAAATTCCCGTTCTCTACCGAAGAATTGAGAGACGAGCTTAATCATACTCTTTGGCTTTTAAAGTATGTAAGCAGCGCAAAGGCGTTGGCAAGAAAGCTGAACAAGCACCCCGTATTCGGGTCAAACTATAAAATCGTGCTTGCCGCAGGCGACGGCAAAGTGGATAACGAGGGCAATTCAACCGATAAAAACAGCGACAATATCAAAAAATCTTACGACAAGGTTGTTGACGCCATAAAGAATAACGCCAAAACGATAACCATTTCGGTAGGACAGTTGACTACGGGCATAACCATTCCCGAATGGACTGCCGTTATGATGCTTTCAAACGTGAAAAGCCCCGCGCTGTATATGCAGGCGGCTTTCCGCGCCCAAAACCCCTGCCTGTTCTCTATAAACGGCAAACAATTAAGAAAGCAAAATGCGTATGTGTTTGACTTCGATCCCGCAAGAACGCTTACCATTATAGAGGAATTTGCAAACGATTTGCTTTCCGATACGGCAAACGGCAAGGGCGATTCGGACATGCGCAAACAAAACGTTAGAGAGCTTTTAAACTTCTTCCCCGTATATGCCGAGGACGACAGCGGCGAAATGGTTGAGCTGGACGCGGAAAGAGTGCTTTCTATTCCCCGTGCGATTTACGCAAAGGAAGTTGTCCGCCGCGGATTTATGAGCAATTTGCTGTTCCAAAATATAGGCAATATATTCAACGCGCCGCAAGAGGTGCTGGATATTATTCAAAAGTTCGAGCCTGCCGCCGAGCCTGTGGGCGTAACTCCCGATACGAAAAACGAATTGAACATAGGCGATAACGGGCAAGTGCAGATACCCGAAGAAACGGTTATAGGTATGGCAAGCGATATATTCGGTGAAAAGCTGTACGGCGATATTGCCGACGAGCTTGTAAGCACGGTTGAAACCATACAAGCCGAGGAACAGAACAAGCCCAAAACCAAAAAGAACGAGGCGCTTGACAGGTTGCTCGATGCGTTCCATACGGGAATTACCGATAGCCTTGTGCAGACGGCAAGTGAAAAATACGGCGGCGAGCTGTCGCGCTCCACGCAACAGAGTTTAGTCCGCAAAATCAATAACACCGCCGATACGATTGTCAAAAAGCAGTACGGCGACTATCAGATAAAGACCAACACGCTTGAAAACGAGCGCAAAAAGGCAAAAGAAAAAGCCATATCCGAGGGTGCGGATACGGCGGGCGTTGCCGAAATAGACAAGCAGTTCGACGAAAAGAAAAAGTCTGTTCAAACCGAATTTTTGGAGGGCATACAGGCGCAGGTCAAAACTGTAATTGACAACGCGGGCAAAACCATCGTCGAGGCGGTTGAAACCGACAAACAGGAAAAGAAAAAGAACGAAGTCGAAAGTAATATCCGCGACCATTTGAGGGGCTTTTCAAGGACTATTCCGTCGTTTTTAATGGCGTATGGCACAAACGAAACTACGCTTGAAAATTTTGACACGATAATACCCGATAGCGTATTTAAAGAAGTTACGAGTATATCGCTTGCGGAGTTCAGGAGGCTACGCGACGGGTTTGATTATGTAAACGACGCGGGCGAAAACGTGCATTACAACGGATTTTTCGACGGCGTAGTGTTCAACGATTCAATCAGGGAATTTTTGGCGTTGAAATCCCGCCTTGCAAATTACTTTGAAGAAGATATGACGGAAGATATATTCGATTATATCCCGCCGCAGAAAACCAACCAGATTTTCACGCCAAAAAAGGTTGTGAAGTTTATGGTCGATAAGCTGGAAGAAGAAAACCCCGGCTGCTTTTACAATCCCGATTTTACCTTTGCCGACCTGTATATGAAGTCGGGGCTGTACATTGCGGAAATTGTAAAACGGCTTTTCAGAAGCGAAAAGATAAAATCGCTTTACCCCGACGAAGCGGAAAGGCTTAACCATATCTTTGAAAAGCAGGTGTACGGGCTTGCTCCCACGGAGATTATTTATAGGATTGCGTTGGCGTTTATTTTGGGTTTCAGCGACAATATTAAAATCGAAAAGCACAATTTAAAGCTGCTCGATTCGCTCCCCTGCGCTCAATCCGGCACCCTCGCCACCAAGATAGACGAGCTATTCGGGGAGTAAGTACTAGACGATAAATTAATAAAATTACTACGTTTAAGATGATTTACAAAAAACAAGTACGGAGGAAGAAATTAAATGAAGAAAAAGGTTCAATTGAAAACTTTTTTACCCTTTATTACTGTTATTATAGCATTGGCGATTTTAGGGTCAGCAATAGCCATTGACGTTTGTGTGCGCATAAATATCAGGTCTAACTTTGAATTAGCTTGTAATGCTAGTATAACTATACTTACGATTGTTTTTACTGTATGGTTTTCTTACCTTTTAGCAATGAAGCAAATTTATCAAAAGAACCATGAAAAAGAAACGGTTAAGAAAGTCATAAACGAAGGAAGGCTTTTTATCATATCTAATTTTATAGTTCTTTTCCTTTTTGGAATCGTCTTAAGTATTTTAGGAAATGCCTATGTAGTAACCAATATTTCATATTGTGTTTTATGCTTCGTATATCTTGTTCTCTGCGCTAAAAATCTTTATAGTAAAGTGGAAAGCAGTGAGTTATCTATTTCTATTTCAAAGAGAACTAAACAAATCATAGACAAGATCGATGCTGATGATATTAATGCAATGAAAGATAATCTTAAAGAAATAAATCAAGTTTATGATGAGTGTTTTTATAGAAGTGATGCCTACTCCTGCAAAGAAATTATAAGGGCTTATACCGGATTTTTAAGGAAACATTTAATAGACATCAATGACAAAATTTTAAAAAGCGGAAAAGAAGATGTGGAGAAATTCAACTCAAGCCTATGTAGTAGTATTATCCGATTATTTAAAAGTGAAAATTCCGACTTGGCGATTTCCACTAATCGCCAAATAATTTCAGCAACACGTGTTATTGCTCTAAATGCAATTAAATGTAATAATATTGAAGTGTTAAGAACGGTGTTAAAAATATATGAAAGATTTACAACAAACAATGAACCTTTTGATGTGATTTATTATGACGACCTGTATAAAGTATTGACATGTATACTTATACAAGCAGTTAAAGATAATAAGAAAGAGTTATTTGATTTGATTATGGAAGCGATAGGACACATTCAATTTTCTTTGGAAATCACAAAAGGGTATAACAACATTCAATTATTATGTAATCTTTTTATTTCAAGCCTATATGCTATTTTAGAGGAAAATAATGATGATAGTTGGGGATACTATCAGTTAATTCATAACCATCTTGCAGACTTAATATTTCACTCAACTAAATTTAAGGATGCTGAGTATCCTTGTTTAATGTTACAAGCTTATATAACGGATGAAGAGTTTTGTAAAAATCATAAAGCACAAAAATTATATTTTGATCTTTTGGATAATATGACAAATACTAGAAACACTTATGCAAATATTGAGACGGTTAAATTTATCAGTAATTCGTTACAGTTCTATGCGGATAAAAATTTTGGAGAATTGCCCAAAATTAGGAATTTACAATATATCCTTGCATACAATTCGTTGAGATTTATTGAAGATGTTTCGGCATCTCTTATGCCTGACTTTAAGGAGTTTGTTAAAGGTACAACTGCAGAAGAAAATAAAGCATATTCACAATACTGCAAAGATTTGGTTGTTCAATGCATTTCGAAAAACAGATTGAACAACTTAAAAGTTTTGCTACATGATTTGGTCGATATATTACCAACCTTTAAGCAAGAGCAAAAAGAGCAACAAAAAAATTGGATGAGCGTATTCTACCTTGCGTTTGATCATGCTTCGCATGATGATTCTATTTATGAGCTTATTCTGTATATGTACATAAATACTATAAGGGAGATGGATAAAAATCGTACAATCTCTGAAAAATTGTCTCTAGAGGTTATAAGTGAGTTAAGAAATTTATGCGTAGGCAGATACAGAGAGAATGTAGATTTTGTTTGTGAAGTGGTTGAATTGCTCGCAAGATTGGCTTCTGAAGATGAGCATTTATATTTTGTTAGTCACTACAAGTTAAGTAAAAAAATATATAGCTGTATTTCAGATGTTGGCATTGACGGAATTGAAAAGAATCAGCCGTTGGTTATAAAACGCGTGTCAAATCTCATGGGGTGGAGATTGTATGAAGCAATAAAAGATAATGAATCAGACTTAGCAAGACAACTTTTAGGGAATGCCTTTACATTATTTGAACTTTGTAGACTTAATCTTCCCAATGATCAACAAACAATAGTTTTTGTTGGTACACTGTTTGTAATAATAGGTGCTTACTGCAAAGTAAACAAAAAAATGTTGTACTTAAATAACATTGTTGAGTTTCTAAAAAAACAGGGTCGTATTGATTATATTGATATCTCTAGACGGTTACGGCAAAATTCTGGTGATGATTGGGACATACTAGGGAGTGATCCGAACGGTGCTATGAATGAATTTATGAAGTTATTAAAATGATATACTTTTACAATTTCAAGAGCAAACCTGTTATAAATAGTAGTCAGTTGTGAAAACATCGTTTAAAAAATAGTATCTGAGTTTACATAAAAATATGGGGGCGGAGTATGCCCTTGCCGCAATGTAGCGGCGTTATAAGGCGTTATAATAAGAAGTATGTCCTACTTCTCACTCGGCAAAAGGTTTGCCGAGCTGCCTCGCACTTTTACAAGGTCAAAGGCGAACCTTATTGTTTTTTCGGTGTGCGAGGTTGGGCTTTATTGTTGTACAATTTTTTAGAAATTTGCCAATAGTTTTTTGCATCTGTGTGGTATGCACCTATTGACAGTGGTACATAATTATGCTATAATAATTGCACAATAGCATAAAATATATTATGG
>CANRCK010000003.1 GCA_947629095.1 uncultured Clostridia bacterium
TCGCCCATGTTTTAATAAAACTACGCATAAAATAAACAGCTGCGGAATTTTCCTCAGCCGTTTATTTTTATATTCAAAACCATCATTCACACTTCGCTTAAACCAAGCAAAAAATCAGTGGAAACATTAAAAAACCGCGCTATGGCAACAAGCGCGTCATAGTCGGGTTCGCACCTGCCGATTTCCCAAAAACTTATTGTTTGGTTGCAAAAACCAAGCATTTCCCCCAATTTTCTTTGCGACAGCTTTTTTTCAAGCCTAAGTTCTTTAAGTTTGTTACCAAAAATATTGTTTTTCATCAACAATAATTTAACTCAATATTCCTACATTTTGTTGACTTCCTACTTTTTGTAGGATATAATGTCGGTAAATCTAAAATTTTTAGAGGTAAATACTTCAAATGAAAAACAGTAAAATTATTTTAAGTTTGATTTTTGTGTTTATTTTTATATTTTCCGCGTTTGCATTCACCGCCTGTTCTCCAAACTGCCAAGGCTTGACTATTCCAAGCAACCAAAGCAGCGGTGGAGGCAGCGCCTCCGGCGGCTCCGATAGCAATGGCGGCGATAACGAACAAAAATATAGTGATATTGTAATCAAACTTATGACCGACGATTATTATTACAATATTGCTCGAACTATTTTATACGACTCAACAAAAGTAGAAAAAAATATGTTGCCAATTCCTTATAAATTTTTACGTGAACACGGTCATAACGTGGACGCGTATTTGGAGGGCACACTGAACGTCTTTGCAAGCAGTTATATTTACGACAACGACCATAACCATATCTACGTTTCCGTCAAGGCGGAAAATGTGTCCTACCACGAATACGGCAATTACTACACAAACTATGTTTTAAAATATCCGTTGACAAACCGGGAATATGAAGAATATGTATATCTTAATAAAGGTATTAATGGAGATGGATATGTTCAAGGTTTGCTATTTATCCAAGAATTAGACAACCAAAAAACACCGGAAATTGTAAATCAAATAAACATTGCCGTAAAGTCATATGATGATATGATTGAACAATATTCAAGTTCTAAAAATATAAACTTTAACAAATATTACAAAATTGATATGGATATTTACGTATTTAACAAAAATGAAATTGAAATTTCTGTACGAGCTGCAGATGTTTCAACCAAATATACCACAAAATTCGGCAAAATAAAATTATTACCCTCTATTTTCGCACAAGTACAAATCTATGATAATAATGTAAATTATCTGGTTGAACCTGCTGAAGTAGATTACGGAAATTTGGAAGAATATCAATCTTCCCTCCAAGATATAACAGCTTTTAGTTATGGGTATAATATTTTAAATGCTTCACCTTATCCTGGGGATTATCCAATTAATAGATGTATTGAACAAAAAAGCAGTTTAAAGTTTTAATTTTTCAAAAACAATATAAGTGCGAGCGGCGCGCCATTTGGTGCGCCGCTCGCACTATTATTAACACCCCACATAGGTCCCCCCTAAAAGGAGCAGTCCAAAAAAGGCTCCCCAAAAGGGCAGCCAAAGAAAAAAGGCTCCCCTTAGCAAGGGGAGCTGTCTGCGTAGCAGACTGAGGGGATTGTTACGGCGCAAGCAGGCTACGCTTTTGCGCCGCAAGATACAATTTGCAAATCCTTTTGTCTGAGCTGAGGTGAATTTGCATCATTATATATTGGTGCGCCCTTAATTATGGCGCAGAGGGACGAGCGCGGATTTCTAAAAACAGCACAGTGCGCTGTTTTGCCGCGCGAGATGAGTGAGCGCATACGTCCCGCGCGAACGGTGACCGAACACGGCGTTGTTCCTTACGCCGTGTGAGAAGCAGAGCCGCCAAAAATCACGAAAAATTGCAGGGCGCGCAACCGCCCGAAATTTTCGTGAATTACTTATCATAATTTACAATCGTTGCAAAATCAAGTTTAAGCGAAGCGCCGCCTATAAGTCCGCCGTCAATGTCGGGCTGAGCCATAAGCCCCTTGCAGTTTTTGGCGTTCATGGAGCCGCCGTATTGAATAATCACCTTTTCAGCACACTTGGGGCAGAACAGCTCGCCTATTTTCTTTCTTATATGCGCAATCGTCTCCTGCGCCTGTTCATCAGTTGCCGTTTTGCCCGTGCCTATCGCCCATACCGGCTCGTATGCAATAACAACCTTTGTTATATCTTCAATGCCGCCCAAGCCTACGGAAAGCTGCCTGTCCAGCACCGCCTCGGTTTTTCCGGCCTCGCGCTCTGCAAGCATCTCGCCCACGCACATAATGGGTGTAAGCCCCGCCTTTAAGGCGGCGTGCAGGCGCATATTCACGCTCTCGTCCGTCTCGCCGAAGTATTGCCGCCTTTCGCTGTGACCTATAATCACGTATTCCACGCCGTACTCTTTAAGCATCTCGGCGGAAATCTCGCCCGTGTACGCGCCCGAGGGCGCCCAGTGTACGTTTTCCGCGCCTATTTTTATATTGCTGCCCGCCGCGGCTTTCACCATTTCGGGGATAAGAATGGCGGGAACGCACAACGCCACGTCGCAGTTAGCGTCCTTTACCAGCGGCTTCAAGTCCTCGATAAGTTTTGCGCCGCTCGCCGCCGTCATATTCATTTTCCAGTTTCCCGCAATAAAGGGTTTTCTGCTCATAATACTCTCCTGAATGATTTTTTCCGAAACATTATATCACACCGCTCCGCCAAATGCAATCGCTCCGCTCTAAAAATTATTTAAATGTTTTTGGGCGGACCGAGCGTTACAACCTCAACCTGCGTTAGCCATACATTCCGCTGAGCGCTACAACCCGTTTCAACAAACAAGCGGCGGGCGCGAAAATTCGCGCCCGCCGCCGAAAACTTCATAAAATTTGCACCGAGCCCTCGGCTTTCCATAAGTTAAGCGGGGGACCGTCACCGAATTAGTCGCACACGTAAGCGCCGCCGTATTCGTGATTTCTTCCCTTGTTTTCAACATCGTAATAAAGTTCAAAAACAATTTTATGCAGACCCTGTTCGTTTGCGTCGTTGTCCATATACATATACAGACATTTGGCATTAATCATATATTTGCCGCCAAACCTCTCGGAATAGTTTTCTAATCCGTCATAAGTATAATAAAACTTGTAACCGGTATGATCAAAATAGGTCTGTGCAGAGGGCGTTTTATAATCTTTTAAATTGTCTGATAAAGCCACCCGTTGATAATCTATATGGTCCCAGTAATCGCCCGCATTTCCCGTGTCAATAAAATAGGCGATGGTATAATTTCTTGACTTAAATTCTTCAAATACGTTTTCCGTGTAATTTTCAAAGACGGCAGGGTCGGCAATATATGCGGAATAGCGGTAAGCGTAGGTTACGCGCTCCACTATAGTCTGCTCTTCGTCTACGGCTCCTGAGGGTTTTTCAAGCCAACCAAGCCCGTATTCGGCTAAATTTTCCCCGTCGAAAAAATTGCCCGTTATCGTTTTTTTGGGTATAGAAATAGAATTGTGCAAACAGCCGCCCAACAGCAACGAACAGCTTAAAGCGCAAAAAACTGCGCCGCAAACAATTTTTTTCATATTGATTTCCCTATAACCGACTTATATGTTGCAAACCTTTCAAAATAATCTACGGCGCAAGCTGGCTACGCCTGCGCCCGCGCACTCAATTTGCGCATACCTGCGCCTCAGCTGAGGTGAATTTGCACCATTATATATTGGTGCGCCCCTAATAATGGTGCAAAGAGGAGCGGAGCTCCTAAAACTCACGAAAAAACAGACATCGTCGAATGTCTGTTTTATCGTGAAATCATTTTCTCTCATTCAGGCACGCGATACCGGGAAGCACCTTGCCCTCGAACAGTTCAAGGGAAGCGCCGCCGCCGGTGGAGATATGCGTAACTTTATCCGCAAAGCCGAGCTGTTGTATAGCTGCCGCGGAGTCGCCGCCGCCGATAATGGTGGTGCACTTGCCGTAAACGTCTGCAAGCGCCTGTGCAACGGCAATGGTGCCCTTTGCAAGTATGGGGTTTTCAAATACGCCCATAGGTCCGTTCCACACAACCGACTTTGCGTTTGCAATCTTGCTTGCATAGAGGGCGCGGGTCTTTTCGCCTATATCCATACCCATCTTGTCTGCGGGGATTTTGTCGCTGTCAACCGTTTCAACCTCTATGGGTGCGTCAATGGGCTCGGGGAAGGAGGAAGTAACAACCGTATCAACGGGCAAAACAAGCTCTTTGCCGAGTTTTTCCGCCTTTTCAATCATTTCCTTGCAGTAATCTATTTTTTCCTCGTCCAAAAGCGAAGTACCGATTTCATAGCCCTTTGCTTTGAGGAAGGTATATGCCATGCCGCCGCCTATAATAAGCGTATCGCATTTTTCAAGGAGATTTGAAATCGCATTCAGCTTATCCGCAACCTTTGCGCCGCCCAAAATACCCACGAACGGGCGCTTGGGGTTCTCCAAAGTGTCTGCCATAACGGTAAGCTCTTTTTCGATGAGGAATCCGCAAACGGCGGTCTTTATAATGCCGTATTCAACAATAGCGGCGGTGGAGGCGTGGGAGCGGTGAGCCGTTCCGAACGCGTCGTTAACATAGATATCCGCGTCGTGGGCAAGCGCCTTGCAGAATCCTTCGTCTCTCTTTTCCTCTTCCCAGTGGAAACGGAGATTTTCCAAAAGAACGGCTTCCCCGTCCTTGAGCGCGTCGCGTTTAGCGGTTGCGTCGGGACCTATAACGTCGTTGGCAAATACCACTTTGCCGCCCAAAAGCTCATTGAGTCTCTTTGCAACGGGTGCAAGGGTCAACTTCTTGGGTTCGTCCTTTTTGGCTTTTTCAATAATAGCCTCGGCGGTAGTTTCGCCCTTTTCAACCTTGGCTTTATCCTTTTTATTTAATTTAACTTCGGCCGAATATATGGAGTGGGGCTTACCCATATGCGAACACAGGGTAACGCGCGCGCCTGCGTCAAGCAAATACTTAATAGTGGGCAGCGCGCCTATAATTCTGTTTTCGTCGGTAATAACGCCGTCCTTCATGGGTACGTTAAAATCGCAGCGCACCAAAACTTTTTTGCCTTTAAGGTCCTTTAAATCCTTTACGGACATCTTGTTCATAACAAAAAACTCCTTAAATTTTCATTCGTGATAATTATAGATAAAAAAATATCAAAAGTCAAACAAATCAAATAAAAATGTAGCGTATAAGTGCCTTCGCGCAAAATTTCCCCGCAAGAGTCATTTTTATTTTAAAAATTATTGAGTTTTGCCGCCCCTTATGTTATAATTTTGTAAAGAAATGATTGTCGGAGAATATAAATGGATATTTGCGTTGCGGGTCTTGGATTAATAGGCGGGTCTATGTGCATGGCTTTAAAGCGTGCCGGGCTGCACGTTTGGGGCTGGAACCGTTCCCCCAAAATCACCGATTACGCCCTTCGCAACGGCATTATAGACGGTTCCGCGCGCGACTTCGCCGCGTTCGACGTGGTTTTTGTTGCCCTTCCGCCGGAAGCCACCGTGGAGTTTATCAACGCGCACGCCTTCAAAAACGGCGCAATAGTTGCCGATATCTGCGGCGTAAAGGGCTGGATAGAGGAGCAAATCCATAAAGTCCCCCGCAACTTCCGCTATGTCGGCTGCCATCCCATGGCAGGCAAGGAGGTTTCCACAATCTATAACGCCTGTGCGGATCTATTCGACAACGCCAATATGATTATAACCTATTGCGGCAGCACCGACCAAAGCGCCGTAGATGTTATCTTCGGGCTTACCCAAAAGATGGGCTTTGCAAGGGTAGTGGAGTGCACGGCAGATACGCACGATAAAAAAATAGCCTACACTTCCCAGCTTGCCCATATAGTTTCCAACGCCTACGTAAAGAACGGCGAGCTCGACGGCTGTATAGGTTTTACGGGCGGCAGCTTTCAGGATATGACCAGAATAGCCGGCGTTGACGAGCGCGTTTGGTCGTCGCTCTATCTCAAAAACGCCGCCAACCTCTCTGACGATATATCCGCGCTCATAGATTCTTTAAGCGAGCTTCGCCGTGCAATCGACGGCGGCGACAAGGCGCGCCTCGAAGAAGTTTTAAGGGAGGGCAGGGTCCTCTTCGAGTCCAGGCGCGACGAGCGTGCGCTTTGGGGCGATATAGTCGTAACGGACCTTAAATAACCCGCATAAAGGCTTAATTATGAATTGCAAAGTTACCATATACGGCTCCCGGGACGCGGACGCGGTCTTTTCCGACGGCGAACTTGTTTTCGACGGGCGGGGCTTCGAGCTGAAATATAAAATAGGGGAGGACAGGTGCTGCCTGTCGTACTCGGGCGGAACGGTTACCCAAAGCCGCCGCGGCAACGTTAACACGGATATAACCTTCGCACGGGGCAAAAATACAATATGTATGCTGCTTTCCGGCGAACTCACGGGCGGCGTGCCCGTAAAAACCGAATTTCTTTCCGTCGTTCAGAGCGACGGCGGCGTAGAAGTATATATAGATTATTATTTGGGCGGCGCAAGAATAAATTTGAATCTTTCCGCCGTAATATCCCCAAAGGAGACAAAATGAAAATCCGTTATCTCGGTCATTCCTCGTTCAAGCTCACCTCCGCGGCGGGAGTTTCGGTCGTCACCGACCCGTACGCTCCCGAAGTGGGCTTTGCAATGTCCTGCGTCACGGCGGACGTCGTAACCGTTTCGCACCACCATTTCGACCACGACTGCACAGGCGCCGTCGGCGGCAATCCCCGCATAATAGACAAAGCCGTAACCTGCAATGCGGAGGGAATAGAAATAAGCGCCGTAAATAGCTTTCACGACGGCGTTCACGGCAAAAAGCGGGGGGAAAACATAATTTTCAAATTCCGCGTCGACGGCATAGACGTATGCCATCTCGGCGACTTGGGCGAAGCGTGTTCCGCCGACCTTATCGCAAATATCTCCCCCGTGGACGTCCTTATGATTCCCGTCGGCGGCAACTATACCATAGACGCGGCAACGGCTAAGGAGTACGTGGAAAGGCTCAACCCGGGCGTCGTAATACCGATGCACTACCGCGCGGAAGGCTGCAAAGTGGATATCGAAGGCATACGCCCTTTTTTAAATTTATTCGATAAAAGCCTTGTGTCCCAAGACGGTTCCTGCGAAATCGAACTCACACCGGGCGACCTTTGCGGCAAAATGCGTATAATAGTTTTAAGGAGGGCATAAACCATGGCGGGTGAAACTATGCTTGCCGATCTGCGCGAGCGGCTTCACAAAAAATCCATACACGAAGTGCGGCTCATTGCCCGCGCGGTCGGGGTCCGCAATCCCACGGACGGCAAAAAGGATTTTATTATAGACAAAATAATCGAAATCGCCTCGTGCAAAACTTCTCCCACGCCCCGCTCTGCGCGCGGCGCGCCCCCCAAATCCAACGGCTTTGACGAGTCAATCGTAACCGATATACGCGAGTGTATTAAGTTTTTCGGTTCCTGCGTGGATGCCGAAGGCTCCGAGCCCTCCGATTGCTCCGTTTCGGACGGCGGCGAACAGCGCTGTTCGGGATTATTGGACAGGTCCGAAAAATACGCCTTTCTCCGCACCGGGGGCTTGCTCAAAAGCCCCAATGACGTATACGTTGCGGATACGGTCATAAAGAGGTTCAACTTAAAGCCGGGCGATAAAATAGAGGGGGTCAGCCACCGCACGCAAAACGGCTCCGCGGTTTCGGCAATAACCTCCGTCAACGGCTTCACGCCCGACTCATTCCCCCGCAGGGAGTTCGGCTCCCTGACCCATATATATCCGCACGCCAAAATAAATTTAAGCGGTTCGTCGCAGGATATATGGGCACGAATGGTCGATTTATTCTCTCCCTTGGGCTACGGACAGCGCGCCGTCGTCTCCGTTCCCGCAAATTTCAACAAAATCTCCATAGTTAAGCCGATTGCCTCGGCAATATCCTCAAACGAACAGTCCCAAGCAATCATTTTTCTCGTCGGCGGCTATCCCGAGGAGGTCACCGATATCCGCCGCTCGTTCCCGGGCGCGGACGTGTTTTCAACTTCTCTCTCCGCAAGCGCGGAGGAAAACGCCGCTGCGGCTGAGCTGGTTGCGCAGTACTCCCAAAGAATTGCCGAGTGCGGCAAAAACGCCGTTTTGATAATCTGCGGTCTCTCCTCTCTCGGCGCGGCGGCAATGCGCGTTTTATCTTTGGCAATCAACGCCGAGGAGGGCGGGTCGCTCACGGTAGTGGGGTTTGTAAGCGCCACGGGCGAATACTCGTCGGAAAATTCCGCCCTTCTGTTCAGCGCCGCAAATATGCGGCTCGTTATAACCAACGAATCCTATCCCGCAATCGATATTTGCGGATCCTTTGCGCTCGGCAGCGATTATCTTCAAACTCCCAAGGAGCTTGCCGCAGCCGCAGCTTTCCGCAAAAAGAACCCCGCGGATGTATTGAATATATTTATGAGTACCGCAAGCAATGCGGAAATAATTTCAAATGGCAGATAAACTTTTTACAGACAAGGTCAAAATCACAATCAAATCGGGCGACGGCGGCGACGGAATGAACTCTTTCAAGTCCTATAAGGGCAAGCCCGCCTGCGGACCGGACGGCGGCGACGGCGGAAACGGCGGCAATATCTACATTCAGGCTGACGCTTCCGTCAACGACCTGCTCTCATTCCGCTACGTGTCCAAGTATACTGCGGGCAACGGCGAGCGCGGCGGTTCCAATAAGTGCTTCGGCAGATACGGCGAGGACGTGGTAATCAAAGTCCCCGTCGGCACCGTCGTGCGTGACGAGCAGACGGGTTCCGTCATCTGCGATATGTTCTCCGACGGCGAAAAAAAGCTAATAGCCGAAGGCGGCAGGGGCGGTAAAGGCAACGTCCGTTTCACCACTTCCCGCAGGCACGCCCCCAACTTTGCGCAAAAGGGCGAAAAGACCGAGCCACACGTTCTTATTCTGGAACTTAAAGTCATTGCCGACGTAGGCATAATAGGCTTTCCCAACGTCGGCAAGTCAACTGTTCTTTCAAAAATTTCGGCGGCTAAGCCCAAAATTGCCAACTATCATTTCACCACTCTTTCGCCCAATCTCGGGGTCGTAAAATATTACGATAATTCTTTTGTCGCAGCCGATATCCCCGGGCTTATAGAGGGCGCCTCTTCCGGCGCGGGGCTGGGTCACGACTTTTTAAGGCATATCGAGCGCACCCGTATGCTCCTGCACGTCGTCGATATTTCCGGCGTGGAGGGCAGGGACCCTGCGGACGACTTCAAAAAAATCAACGCCGAGCTAAAAAGCTATTCCAAAACCCTTTCGTCGCGCCCCCAGATAATAGCCCTCAACAAGTGCGATATTCCGGGCGCCGAGGAAAACGCAAGGGCGTTTATAAAAAAGTACGGCAAAAAATATAAAATACACAAAATTTCCGCGGTCGACGGCAGCGGACTCAACGAACTCATAAAATCGATATTCGAAGAGCTTAAAACGCTTCCGCCCGTATCGAGAGTGGAGAGCGACGAAAGCTTCACCTACCGCAAGAGCGGAGATTTAGGCTTTGAAATTTACGTCGACGGCGGCACGTATGTAGTCGTCGGCACCCTCGTCGATATGCTCTGCCGCAACGTAGTTCTCTCCGACCCCGATTCAATGGCATACTTCCAAAAGATTTTAAGGGAAAAGGGAGTAATAGCCGAACTCACCAAAATGGGTGTAAAAGAGGGCGACACCGTTGAAATAGGCGAAGTGGAGTTCGACTTCGTTTCTTAACCGCAAATAACTTATAAAGGAGAAAACTTATGCTTACGTCCAAGCAGCGTTCCAAATTAAAAAGCCTTGCCGCAAACTTATCGCCCATAGGGCAAGTCGGCAAGGAAGGGATAGGGGAAAATATGCTCTCAAGCTTTTCCGACTGTCTGGAAAAGCGCGAGCTTATTAAAATAAGTATACTTGAAAACGCCGAAGGCGACCCGCAGCAAATAGGCAGGGAGCTTGCCGCAAAACTCAACGCCGAGTGCGTTATAGTCATAGGCAGAAAGGCTGTTCTTTACAGAAGATCGTCGCGGCAGGACTTGGAACACATCTATCTCTGAGCCGTCACCAGCGATACAGCCGAAAGAATAAGCAAAAGCGAACCGCTCACAATATAGTATACGGGGAAAAACGTAAAGTAACTCAGCGCCATCAGCCCCGCGCCCGACCAGAACAGCGGCGCGGCAAGCTTACGGTTGAAGCGCGATTTTATCCTTTTAAAAAATCCCGTTTTTTCCGCGCCCTCGTAAACGTATTTTTCCGGCAGGAGATTTTTCTCTTTCAGGGCGGAGTATACCCCGTCTATCCCCGTAATTCCAATCAAAAAGTTTTCGGCAAGCGCCGCTGCTTCCGCCGAGCATTTTGCGCAATATATGTGCTTTTTTCCGTCGAAGCGGTATTTTATTACCCTCGCCACGTCGTCCTCGGTCAGCGGCTCCATCTTAAAGCAAAAAAAGTTCGCCGCGTCTCTCCAAACCACTTTTTGTCCGCTTATCTTTGCACCCTCTCCCCAAAGGCTTTTAAAAAGTCTTTTAATATATCCGTCCGAGGATAGCGAAAGGTGCAGCGCAAGCAGCTTTTTATTTTTTTCATCGCGTGAAAGCAGCAGTTTTTTGTTCTGTTTTCCGCTCAGATACACATATGCGAGCGTCCCGAACAAAAACGCCGCCGTAATCCCGAATACGAGCGCCGCCGCAACGCTTCTCGTGTAAAATCTCACGGCTGTAAAAAACAGCAAAAAAGCGCATACGCCCACAAAAAGCGTATCCAGCGCCAGCGGCAAATTCAATCTTTTCATACTTTTGTTATAGCCTTTAATCAAATAATTTATACTATATGAAAATCGCAATCTACGGTGGGGCGTTCAACCCCGTCCACAACGAACATATCAATATGGCACTTGCCGCAAAGCGGGAGCTGGGGCTGGATAAAATCATAGTCGTTCCCACAAATCTCTCCCCGCACAAGAGCGGCTTACTTACCGCAAGCCCGAGGGATAGGCTCAATATGTGCCGCCTTGCCTTTTTAAAGCAGGAGGGCTTTGAAGTCTCCGACTGCGAAATAAATCGCGGTGGCATAAGTTATTCATACGTAACCTGCCGCCGATTCAAAAAGCTGTATCCCGGCGCCGAAATCTACTTTATAATGGGCGCCGATATGCTCAAAAGCTTTGCAAATTGGAAGGAGCCGGAGGAAATTTTAAAGTGCGTCACGCCCCTTGTGTGCGCGCGCGAAAATCCCGCAGAGCTTAAAGCTTATATTAAAGCCTTTTCATCGCGCTTTAAAAGCGACGTCGTCTCATTTTCCTACGTTGGCAAAAGCGTCAGCTCCACGCAGGTCAGAACCCTTGCCGCCCTCGGCGAGGATATATCCGATTATGTTCCCGAAGAGGTCAAAAACTCAATACGTTCCCGCAAATTATATGCAATTCCCGAGGTTTGGGGCGTAAAAAAGCTGTTGACCGAGGAGCGGTTTAAGCACACCGTAGGGGTCGCGCTGCTTGCCGCACAGTATGCGCCCAAATTAAAGGTTTTCGAGTACGACGCAATAGTAGCCGCGGCTCTGCACGACTGTGCAAAATATCTCGGCGAAAGCTCGCCCGAGCTTAGGGGCTTTGAGTTCCCTACGGGCGTTCCCGCCCCCGTCATGCACCAATATACGGGCGCGTACGTCGCCGAACACACCTTCGGGATTACCGATAAATACGTTTTGAACGCCATAAGATACCATACGAGCGGCAGGGAGAATATGAGCAACCTCGAAAAGCTTATCTTTCTGTCGGACTTGTTGGAGGACGGCAGGGATTTCGAGGGCGTGGAGCACCTGCGCAAGCTCTTTGCAAAGGACGTAGACGAGTGCCTTTTGGCGGCTTTGGAACACCAGCTCGAATATCTCGAACAACAAAAAAAGCCCGTATATCCGTTGACGCGGCGGGCTTATGAATATTTAAAAGAACAAATTTAAGGGGAAAAATTATGACAAGTCTCGAAAAAACTCAACTGATCTGCAAAACTCTCTCGTCAAGAAAGGCAAAGGGCATCGTATATCTTGCCGTCGAGGACAAAACTTCCATCTGCGATTACTTTGTAATTTGCGGCGGGTCCTCCAAAACGCAGGTAAAATCCCTTGCGGAATTTCTTGAAGAAAAGCTCGAAAAGGAACACGGGCTCACGCCCCGCCGCGCCGAAGGCGTGCGCGAGGGACGCTGGGCTGTTTTGGACTACGCCGACGTAATAGTCCACATTTTCGGCGACGAAGAGCGGGATTTCTACAATCTCGAGCGTCTGTGGGAGGACGGTCAAAACCTCGTCCATTATTCGGATTGACCCCGTAATATGCCCCAATTAACGCATTTTATTTTTTAAATTCAAACTCCTGCGGGTTTGAGTACTTCTTTTTGGTGCGCTTTCTTTCAACTATATAGTAAACCGGCTCGGGCTTCTTTTCAGGCTCGGGCTTTTTTTCTGGTTCCGGCGGCTTTTTCAAGGATTGCAGCCCCAAATACGTAAGTTTAAAAACGCACACGGGAATAAAACAGACCAAAAAGGTCAACAAAGTATACAAAAGACCAATCAGCATATATGCATTATAGAGCTTCCGCCGCCGAAAAACTTAATACATATTGTTATTTTTTGGGAGAAAAAGAATTATGGATGATTTTTCCGACTTCAAAAAGAACGAGAGGGAGCTTTACGAGGATTTCCGGCGCAAAATAAATTTACAGGCGGCGTACGCCCAGATAAAAAAGATTGAATACAATCTTGCCGACATAACCACAGGTCTTGCCGCCCTGAAATCCGCCTGCACCGATGCAACCAACCTGCGACTCGGCGGGATATGCGTTGCGCCGAGCTTCGTGCGGTCTTGTTCGGTGTTTCTCGGCGCGGCTGCAAAGCGCAAAAGTTCGCTTATAGCCTGCATCAGCTATCCCAACGGCGGCGACACAACCGAAATAAAAGTAAAAGCCGTAAAGCGCGCCATAAAGGACGGCGCGGACGAGGTGGAGGTAACCGCCCCCATAGCCCAAATCCGCGACGGCAATTTTCAGTATGTAAAGCGTGAAATCAAAAAGCTTCGCCGCGCGGCAAAAAACCGTTCTTTGAGGATATCCGCCGAGTGTTCCCTTCTCACAAAGCACGATATAATGCGCCTTTCCATAATCGCCGCCGACTGCCACGTCAATTCCGTCAAAACCACGTCCGGTGGCTACGGTGGGGAGGAGAGCAAAACCATAGCCGAAGTGCGTTCGGCGGTAAAGGACAAGTGCACAATAAAGGCGGAGGGCGTTTCAACCGTCAGCGAGCTTTCCGCAGCGGTGGATATGGGCGCGGGGATAGTAGGCAGCAAAAACGCGCCATCCGTCGCGCGTTACATTTTAGCCGCCGCCAAAAACGAAAATCTTGCTTAACACACCTTTGCATCCCCGAGGCGCAAAACGCTTGCCGCCCGCGCAAAAATTTGCGCGGGCGGCGTTATAAGTATCAAGTTTTAAAATTCAATTGCAAATTTTATTGCACGCCCAAAAGCTTTTTGGCGGCTTTCTGCATTTTTTCAAGCGCTTCTTCGGCGTCGCTTTTCTTTTGCATCTTCACGGAAAAATAAATCTTCAGCTTCGGCTCCGTACCGGAAGGGCGCACGCAAATAAAGCTTCCGTTTTCAAGTTCATAATAAACGCAGTTTGTAAGCGGCGACCCGATTTCGCCCTTTTCGCCCGTCACAAGGTCTATTCTCACGTTTTTGGAGTAGTCGCGCACCGCGGTCACCTTGTAAATATCAAATTTTTCGGCGGGTTTTACTTTCAAGCCGTCCACAACCTTGTTCATATCGTCCATAGCGTGCAGCCCCTTGAACGGTATTGAAATATTGCAGTCCAGCACATAGCCGTAAGTATCGTAAATTTCCAGCAATCTCTGGTAAACCGTTTTGCCCACGGAAGTATAATAGCAAACCATTTCCGCACAAAGCATAGAAGCCACAACGGCGTCCTTATCGCGCGCGTGCGTTCCGCGCAGATATCCGCAGCTCTCTTCAAATCCAAACACAAAGGTGTAGGGGTGTTCGCAGTCGGGGCGCTCCCAAAGCTTTATTTTTTCGCCTATAAATTTAAATCCAACGGGCACTTCGAACAGAGTAACGCCGAATCTTGCGCAAATAGCCTTTGCCATACCGGTTGTTACAAACGATTTTACCACCGCGGGATTTTCGGGCATTGTTCCCTCTTCCTTCAAACGGTTCAAAACGTAGTCCAAAAGGAGAATACCCACCTGGTTGCCGGAAAGCGCTTCAAATTCCCCTTCGTTGTTCTTAACCGCAACTCCCAAACGGTCCGAATCGGGGTCCGTGCCGAATACCACGGTTGCGCCTATCTTGTCGGCGTATTTAATTCCCATGGAAAGCGTTTCCTTAAACTCGGGATTGGGCACTTCCACGGTTGAAAACTCGGGGTCTCTGTGCGCCTGTTCTTCAACCACGGTTGCGTTTATTCCTATTCTCTTCAATATTGTTGTAACGGGTATATATCCCGAGCCGTGCACGGGCGTATAAACAAGCTTCAGATCCTTGCCGTATTTTTTGATCGCCTGTTTGGATATGGTCAGCTTTTCCAGCTCGTCGTAGTATTTTTTGTCCACCTTGTCGGGGATTATTTTTATATATTTTAATTTTTGTTCCTCGGTAGGGGTGTGGGGGTCTATGTAGTCGTCTATCTGCTTTATGAATTGAACAACAACTTCGGTGTCCTCGGGGCTCATCTGTGCGCCGTCTTCGCCGTAAACCTTGTAACCGTTATATTGCTTGGGATTGTGCGAAGCCGTCACCATAATCCCGGCAAAGGTATTCAGCTCTCTCACCGCAAACGAAAGCATGGGCACGGGGTGTTCCATGGAGTACAGGTGCGCCGTAATATTGTTCGAAGCCAAAACCTCGGCGGCGGCTCTTGCAAACTCGTCGCTCTTCAAGCGCGTGTCGTAGGAAATCGCAACGCCGCGTTCCATTGCCTCCGCGCCCTTTGTTTTAATAAATTCCGAAAGTCCCTGCGTTGCGCGTTTAACGGTGTAAACGTTCATCATATTTGTTCCGAACCCGATAATTCCGCGCATACCCGCCGTTCCGAACGCAAGCTCCGCGCCGAAGCGGTATTCTATATCTTCGTTGTTGCCCGCAATTTTTTCAAGCTCGGTTTTGCCCTCCTTGGAAATGCGGGGATCCGTAATCCATTGTTTGTAGATGTCAATATAACTCATCTTATCCTCCTTTAATTTCGTACATGCAAAAAATACCTGCATATACCTCACTTAATTATATAAAAAAAACTTCCCCTTGTAAAGGGGGGGAAGCCAAAAAATTTGTTGTTTAACCGATATTTTTACTGTTCGTCGTCGGGATCATACCCTTTAAAGAACTGTTCTCGCGTTATAATTTTCTCTTTTTCGGGTTTTATAATGGTAAACTTATCCAGGAAGAATTTCAAATCCATCGAGTCGTAGTAATTCACCATCTCGTATGTAATGATTATCACAAAGCTTGCGGGGAGCGTTATAAGCAGCCCGACGCCGAAGGTGCAAATAACGGCAATCATATTTGCGGCTAAAATTATCAGCTCCAGAATTATAAAGGTTGCAAAAACTTCCACGGTGTGCTTACCCTTTCTGGAAAAGGTGTACTGTATGGAGCGTTTCTGTCCCATTTTTCCGCGAATGAGCGCCGGCAGCCAGTTGCAGGTAAAGGTCATTTTAACTGCTATAACCAATATCATTATAAGGACGAATATAAACAGGCTTACAAAAAAGTATCCTATGCCGTGCATCATGTAGAACAGAGTGACTATCAGCCCCACGGCAATGAGCAGGTCGTACAAAACGGAGAGGGGAACGTATATAAGATTATATATAGCCGCCTCTTTGAAGTGGCTTATAAGCGTACGGGTAAAGGAGGAGGTCTTTCTCAAAGCCATCTTATCGTTGATTATCACAGCGGTGGTATAGTTGCCCAATCCCGTGAACCACTTTTCAATCAAAAACAGCGCCAAAAGCAGCAGACCCATCAGGCATATCTGCGTAATTCTCGTGTTCAGCAGGTGTATAACCTGTTCGTATGCGGCGTATATATTGTCGGAAATTTGCGAAAGCTCCGTAACGTTGCCTTGAAGGAACTGCACAATAAAGTTCCTAATGTTTCCCAAAAGGGAGTTCAGCGCCTCCGAATTTATAAACTCCTTTATAAACGGCGTCAGGCACCCCCAGCTTATCCCAAAGGCAACAATCAAAATCACAAGCCTGTATAAAAGCTGTTTGAACGTCACCGCAAAGTTGTCCACAAACACGTGGAAAGTATGTTTGAATTTCATATGTTCCTCTCGTCGGCGTCAACGATTTTCGCAACCGCCTTTTCGCCGTTTATTAAAAGATAGCAATAGCTTTTGCGGGAATATCTCGAAAACGTTCCGGGGTTCACAAGCAGCACGCCGTCGCTTTCTCCTTCAAAAGCCGAGTGCGTGTGCCCGTAAAGCGCCACGGCGCACCCCAATTCCTTTGCCCGCGCCACAAGCTTCCTGTCGGTGTACTTCACCGAATACATATGCCCGTGGCAGGCAAAAATTTTAACGCCTTCTATTTCAAGCGTCAGCTCGTCCTCGCCCGCTTTCATAAGATCGCAGTTCCCGTTTACAAGGTACGTTTTTTGCGGGAACCTTGCCTTTATAAAGCTTCCGTCCTGTGAAGTATCGCCAAGGTGGATTATGTAGTCGCTCTCCTCCATAACGGGGAACAGCCCCTCGAGCGCCCGCCTGTTTCCGTGAGTATCCGAAACTATAACAACGCTCTTCATAATTGCCCTGTTTTAACCTTTAAGTCCTGCAACGCGCGGAAGCGGTGGGAGACCGTGTTCTTTTCCTCCTCCGTCGCCAGCCCGAACGACTTTTTAAGGTCGTCCGAATAGAACAGACAGTCGTATCCGAACCCCGAAGAGCCTATCTCCTCATACAGGATTTTTCCGTAGGTTTTTCCTTCGCCGAAATATGTATGTCCGTCGGGCAAATACAGGCACACCGCACATTCAAAGTGCGCTTTCCTGTCGCCCACGTGCTCCATTCTCTTTAAAAGCAGCTTCCTGTTCGCGGCTTCGCCTTCTCCAGAAAACCGTGCGGAATAAATCCCGGGCGCGCCGTTCAGCCCGTCCACGCACAGCCCCGAATCGTCGGCGAGGGTGGGGAGATTATATAATTTTGCAATCGTTCCGGCTTTTATCATGGCGTTTTCGCGGAAACTTTTCCCCGTTTCCTCTATTTCCCCGGTGAACCCAAGCTCCCCAAGGGAAACAAGCTCCACGCCCGTAAAAATATCTTTTATCTCTTTCAGTTTTCCCTTATTGCCCGTTGCAACGGCGATTTTAGTAAGCTCCATATTTATATTATATTATAAACTCTTCAAAATGTAAAGAAGTTAATCCCATTTTAACCTGTGCAGTTGTCCTTCTGTGTTAAAACCTTTAAATTCCGCCTGTCTCAAAGCCTCGTAAACGGCAACCGCCACCGAGTTTGAAAGGTTCAGGCTCCTCGTTTCTCCTATCATGGGAATACGCAGGCAAAATTCGGCGTGCGCCTTCAAAAGTTCTTCCGGCAGCCCCTTTGTCTCCTTCCCGAACACCAAAAAATCGCCATCGCCGAATTTGGCGTCGGAGTACTTCTTTCTGCCCTTGGTTGTAAAAAACCAAAAGCGGGAGGAGGGGAACGCCTTTATAACGTCCCCAAAGGAATCGTAGTAAAAAATTTCCACCCCGCTCCAATAGTCCAGCCCCGCCCGTTTGAGGTGCTTGTCGTCCACTTCAAACCCGAGCGGGCGCACAAGGTGCAGCCTCGAGCCGGTCGCGGCGCAGGTCCTTGCAATATTTCCCGTATTCTGCGGAATTTCCGGTTCCACCAAAACTATGTTGAACATATCTATATTGTAATTTAAACGCGGCGGAAATGCAACTCATAACGGATTAAAATTTTATTGACATTTATTGCCGTTTACTGTTACAATATAAAAAGCGGGGTTTAAAATTCCTCAAATTCAGGCTGGAGAAATTTATGGGTTCTGGACTGCTTGCGTCGCTTGCATTCGGCGACGTGCTAACGATAATCAACAATTTCCTGTTGTTGTTGGGCGGCATCGCGGCGTTGATGATAGGAATCAATATGATGGGCAACAACCTCGAAAAGGCCGCGGGCAGGCATATGCGCAGGCTGATGGCAAAGGCAACCAAAAACCGCTTTTTGGGCGTAGGCACGGGCGCCGCGGTAACGGCGCTTGTCACAAGCTCCGGCGCAACCACGGTTATGATAGTCGGCTTTGTCAACGTGGGGCTTATGACCCTTACGCAGGCGGTCCCCGTAATTATGGGCGCAAACATAGGCACCACGGTCACCGCGCTCATCACCGCAATCTCCACAACGGGCGGCGGCATAGAAACGGCGGCTATATTTGCATTTCTGGCGTTTGTGGGCGTTATGATGAATATGTTCGCCAAAAAAGATATGTTAAAGCACGTCGGCTTGATTTTGGCAGGTCTCGGTCTGATATTCGTAGGTATGACCACCATGACCTCGTCCATGGGCGAGCTTATGGCTGAAAAAATAGTATCGGACGGTCAGCTCGTGGATAATCCCATAGCTTCCGCCGTCAAGGATATGTTTGCCGCAATAGGCGGAGGCGGCGGCAAGCTCACGTGGCAGATTCCCGTGCTTTTCATTTTGGGCGCGCTCTTAACGGGGCTTGTGCAGTCGTCTGCGGCAGTCACGGCAATAGTGATGTCCCTTGCTTCGCAGGGCGCGGTGGATATGCAGTTTGCAATCTTCGTCATTCTCGGCACCAACCTCGGTACCTGCGCCGTAGCCTTGTTATCCTCCCTCGGCACCTCGGTAAACGCCCGCCGCGCGGCGTTTGTTCACTTCTCGTTCAACTTGATAGGCGGCATACTCTTTATAGTTCCGCTTTCTTTCCACGCCGTAAGCGGCGCCCTCGTATCGTTTTTGCAGTCCTTTATTCCCAACGTCGCAATACAAATCGCCGTGTTCCATATGTTCTTCAACGTAGTTACCACGCTCATATTGCTTCCCTTCCAAAATCTTTTGGTAAAGCTTGCAATGTGCGTAATACGCGATAAAAAGGGCGCGCAGAGCGACGGCGGGGAGGAGGACGAAACTCTCGACTACCGTCTCTTAAAGACCCCCGCAATTGCCATCGGTCAAACCCGCAAACAGATAATCAAGATGGGTCAGCTTGCATTTGCAAACTATAAGCTTTCGCTCGATATGCTTCTTTCGGGCGACCTCTCACGGTCCGAGGATTTTGCCGCGCGCGAAAAGCACATAAACGAATTTAACCACTACATATCTTCCTTCCTTGTCAAGCTCTCTTTGGAGCCGCTGTCGCAGACCGACGAAAAGAAGCTCTCGTCCTTCTACCACGTAACCAGCGACCTCGAGCGCATCGGCGACTATGCCGAAAACATAGTGGAGTATGCCACAACGGCTGTAAAGGATAAAATAGTGTTCTCCGACCACGCGCAGGAGGAGATACGCCAAATGGATTACCATTTAACGGAACTGTATAAAAACGTAGAGCTGACCTTTGAAAAAATCAATTTGAATTATATGTCAAAGGTAGACGAGGAGGAGCAGGCGACGGACGATATGTGCGCGCAGATGCAGCAGTCGCACCTGCGGCGTTTAAGCGAAAACCGCTGTTCGCCCGAAGCCGGCGCCATATTCCTTCAGCTTGCCATAGGCATGGAGCGCATCGGCGACCATATGACCAACATAGCCAACTCCGTCAAGCCTTACGCGCATAAGTAACTCTCTTTCCAAAAGTAAAAACAGCGCCCCCTCGGCTCGCCGAGGGGGCTATATTTTTTAAGCTCTTGCCGCTATTCTTCGTCTTCCTTTTCAGCCTCGTCCGAAAGAGCCGCTTCGGCTTCTGCTTCCGCAAGCCCCGCAGGCTCGGCGGTTTCGGGCAACGCAGCGGGCGCGCGCCTGCCAAGAACGCGTTTGCGGATTGCCAAAAACGCATAGTATCCTCCGTTCATCGCATAGAACAGCCCCACGTACACCGCGTAAAGTATTATAAGGTATGCAATATTCATATCGCATTTCCAAATCTTCACATTCAGCACAGGTTCGGGAATCGGCAACGGGTTTTTCTGCGTGAACGCATAGTTGGGGTACAGCCATTCCCCGTCTTGCAGGGTGTATCCGTCGTATGTAAATCCCATGGAAGCGGAAGTCACCACCGCGCTTGCTACGGCGGCAACCACTATCACCGCGCAGTAGTAAATAAGGGGGATAATTGCGTCCTTGGGTCTGAACTTATAGTGCCCCAGCGCCGTCGGCATAACCGAAAGGGTGAATAAAAGGCAGTGCGTAAGGCAGAAATATAAAATCGAATATCCGCAAAAAATTCCGTAGTTCGATATTTTGTCGCCGAAGTACGCAAACACCGTCAAAGCTCCCGCCGCATGCACAAAAAACGAAATGGAGTACAGCACTCTCTTCTTCAAAAACACCGAAAGGCACGCCACGTACACGCCTATATTGCAGATAAACAGCGGAATACAGGCAAACACAGTGTAGTACACGTTGTAGCCGTCGCCCATCACCACCGAGTCCTTGCTGTGATACTGTATCAGCAGTATAACAGCCATTGCCGCAAGATACTCATTCTGTTTTTCTTTTGACTTTTTTCTTAAAAAATAATAGCACCCAACGGTGAAAGCTACCAAAATCGCAAGCACAAGCAAATGCCACACCGTAAAGCTCTTAAAAAGCAAAAAGCTGTCCCCTACAAACTCCGGCGAACGGTTATCGAATAAATTTTCGTTGTAAAAATTTTCAAAAATATCCAGCGGAGTAACGGCAAGCACGGCAACGGGCAAAAACCCGAACGATTTCCACTCAACCTTGAATCCGTAGCGCACAAACAGCAGCGCGCACGCGCCCAGCATAAACCCGCTCTCCAAAAAGAACAGCAGCATATGCGCGTCCTTCGGAATAAATTCGTTTATGTGCGCATACACCTTTTCCGCAGGCGAAGCGGCGTCTGTGAGCATCGTAATATCAAAAAAATCACCGTATGTGAACATTGAAATTATCACAAACACCGGCAACAGATATTTTGCTATGTCCGCGCAGCTCTTCTTTTTCAAAAACGCCGCCAAAGGCAATAGCAGCAGCCCCGACTTTTTTATCCATTGGCAAATGATGAACAACGGATTGTATTGATTGAATTTGTCGAATATGTAGTAGTCCGAAACGGTGAAAGTAAGTACAAGGGAAATTGCAAGCATTATCCCCGTAAAAACCTTCAAGGCTACGTCCAAGCCCTTAAAAGTTTTCATAACGGATATTATTATAAAGTATTGCGCCCGCCGTGTCAAGAAAGGGCAGCGCTCAATACCCGTATAAATTTTACCAAAAGGTCCATACTTTTTTCAAGGAGAAAAAAATATGGTTATAGCAAACGTCATTTCTTACGTACTCGTAATCGTCGGCGCACTCAACTGGGGCTTATACGGCATATTCAACTTCAATCTCGTAAGCTGGATATTCCAGGGACCCCGCAGCGTTGGTTCGATTATAATCTACTCACTCATAACCCTTGCGGCAATCTGGCTGATAATCTCGCCAATCATCTCGGGACATGGACTCCGCCTTGCAATGAGGGATGAGGGTGAGCGTGAAGCCCGCCGCAGCGAACAGAACGTATAATTGCATAAAACGGGTTTGCAGGGGTGCCGTCAGGCACCCCTTTTGCTGCCCGTTCCCCGCATTACCGTATATCAGCGATAGAGCAAATCAAACGTGCGTCTACCCCTAAATCTAAAAAAAACCGCGGTAACCATTGCCCCAATCGTTGCAAAAATAAATATAATATGATAAAATATAAAATAGTTTAATATTTTATGAATAAATATACCGTTGAAACAATCCGCACGTCGGCGGAATATATCACGGGCAAAAACTTTTGGCAAGCCGGGGATTTGCGCTTTTCCGACGGTCCCTCGGGGCTTAGGATGCAGCGCGACGGCGGCGACAGCCTCGGCTTAAAGGATTCAATGCCCGCAACGTCCTTTCCCGCGCATTCCGCGCTTGCCTGTTCTTTCAACCGCGGGCTTGTCCGCGGCGTCGGCAGAAGAATAGGGGAGGAGGCGGCTTTCAACTCCGTAGATATTCTCCTTGCCCCCGCAATAAACATAAAGCGCAGTCCCTATAACGGCAGAAATTTCGAATATTTTTCCGAGGACCCCTATCTCACGGGCGAATTGGGCGCGGCGTTTGTTGAGGGAGTCCAGTCCACGGGCGTCGGCGCGTGCATAAAACACTTTGCCGCCAACAACCGCGAAACCGCCCGCAGCGCAAGCGACAGCGTCGTCTCTATGCGCACTCTCCGCGAACAGTATCTCTCGGCATTTGAGCACATCGTCAAAACTTCCGCACCTGCGGCGGTAATGACGTCCTACAACAAAATCAACGGCGTATATTGCAATGAAAATAAGGAGCTTATAACCTCCGTTCTCCGCGGCGAGTGGGGCTTTTCGGGGCTGGTTATATCCGATTGGTGCGGCACCTACAACCGCGTTGAGTCCGTAAAGGCGGGCGCGGATTTGGAAATGCCCGCGTGCGCAACTTCCACAAATGCGTTGGTTGAAGCTTTCCGCCGCGGTGACATTTCGGGTGACGATATAGAAGCCTGCGCCGCCCGCTTAAAAGAGGCTTCCGCCCGTCCCAAACCGCAAAAAACTCAATACGATGGGGCGGAACACGCGGAATTTGCATACAGGGCCGCCTGCGAAAGCGCCGTACTTTTGAAAAACGACGGCGTGCTTCCCCTCGAACGCGGCAGCCGCGTTGCGGTATTCGGTCGCTCCGCCGAAAACGCTCCCGTGCAGGGCGGCGGCTCTTCCCACGTCCACGCAAGCGAGGCTTCCGGCGTACTGCCGTGGCTCAGAAAAGCGTTCACCGTCACGGGCTATATCGCAAGCTTGAAAAAGCTCAACAAAAAAGCCCGCAAGCTTATCAACAAATCCCAAGCCGTAATAGTCTGCGTCGCAGCTTTGGGGGATACCGAGGGTATGGATAAAACCAACCTCGAACTTCCCGCCGAAAGCTTAAAGCTTTTAGCCTCCCTTGCAGGCTGCGGCAAAAAGGTAATTTGCCTGCTCACGGGCGGCGGAGCCATAGATACTTCGTGGGACGGTTCTGTAAACGCCCTTTTATATCTCGGTCTGTCCGGTCAGGGCGCCCCGCGCGCCGCTGCGGATATTCTTTCGGGCGCAGTCAATCCCTCGGGGCGGCTTGCCGAAAGCTTTTTCAACAGCGTGTGGGAGCTTCCCTCCACAAAATATTTTAACCAAGCCGAGTACTACACCGTCTATGCCGAAGGTATGGCGGTGGGTTACAGATACTATAAAACTCAACACGTTCCCGCAAAATATCCCTTCGGCTTCGGTTTAAGCTACACAGATTTCACCTATTCCAAGCCCGTGTGCAACCTGAAGGGCGTAACCTTTTCCGTCACAAACACGGGCAAGGCGGACGGCGCCGAAATTCCGCAAATATACGTTGAATTTCCACAATCCGCACATGAATTTCCACGCTTGGCGGGCTTTGAAAAGGTATTTTTAAAGGCGGGCGAAACAAAAACGGTATTCATTCCGTTCACTCCCGAAACATTCTCCGTCTACGACGTCCGCGCGTGCAAGAACACGGTAGTCGGCGGCAAATACTCAATACAGGTATCAAAAAACAGCCAAAACGTAATACATTCTGCCGAAATTTCCATAGAAGGCGCAAGCTCAGAAGTTCCCGCCGACCTTCCGCCCGCAAACGCGCCGTCAGTGCCCAAGCTCAATCTCACCTCCCGCGGCAGGGTAGTGGCGGAGCTTTTAACGCCATTCGGCGAACTTAAAAATTCAAAAGCCGCGCTCACCCGTCTCTTTGTAAGGGTAGCCCTTTGGGCAATGCGCGGCAAGCCCATGCAGCTCGGCACGCTCAGGCACTCTCCCGTAAAGGTAGTCGCCCAGTTTGCGGCGTTCGACGCTATGCGCACCGAGGGCTTTATAAAACTTTTGAACGGTCAATATATAAAGGGCTTCGCCCTGTTTTTCAAGGGCGGCAGCGCCAAAAATCACAAAAATAAAATCAAATAATTTTGCATAATTATTCAAATACAGTTCCCGGAGGAACGCCTGATGTCAAAATGGGTAACAGTTTGGGGCAACGCCACGTCGGTTGCGGACCATCGCCCCGAAACGTATTCCCGCAATTTAACTCTCCGCTATCCCATAAAATGCGCGCTTGGCGGCAACGCCGTCCGCCTGCATTTTTCAAATTTTTGCGGCACCGAGCCTGTCACGTTTAACAGGGTCACCGTCGCGCCCGCGCTTTCGGACAGGGAGATAAACTTAAAGGACGCCACGCTCGTTACTTTTGGCGGCAGCGAGTCTGTAACCGTAGGGGCGGGGGAGGAGATATTCTCCGATGAAATTCCCTTCCGCGTCAAGCCCCGCGGCAATATTTCCGTAAGCATATATTTAAAGGACTTTACGCTAATGCGCTCTGCGGTCGTAATCACGGGTCCCCTCTCAAAGGGCTTCTATTCAGTTGGCGACTGCACCCTTGCGGGCGTGCTGCCCATAGAGCGCACGCGCACTACAAACGTATTCTATTTTCTCACGGGCGTCGATTTATTTACGGACGACGATTGCCGCTCCGTAATATGCTACGGCGACTCCATCACGTCGCAGAGCTGGCCCGACTATCTTGCGCTTAAATGTATGGACGACCCCTACAACAGAACGGCTGTAATAAGGCGCGCGGCAAGCGGCACGCGCGTGCTCAGGGAATACACCTGCATAACATATGAAAGCTACGGTCTTTCGGGCAAGCATCGCTTCAACCGTGAAATTTCCACCGTTTCCGGCGCGGATACGGTAATAATCCAGCACGGCATAAACGATATTATCCACCCCGTCGGCACCGACGTCAATCCTTTTCGCCCCATGTCCGACCTTCCCTCCCTCGTGGAGCTTGAAGAGGGGATAAATTACTATGTAAACATCGCCCGCGGCTATAATTTAAGGGTTCTTCTCGGCACTCTTTTGCCAATCTACGGCTGGCGCACCTACGCGCCCTTCCGCGAGGAGTTGAAGAGTTCCTTCAACGATTGGATCCGCAGCAACACCGATATCGACGACTATATAGATTTCGACCGCGCTCTCCGTTCGGAGTGCAACGCCTACGCTTTCAGGCAGGGTTACGACAGCGGCGACCATCTTCACCCCAGCGAAGAGGCGTACAGGGCAATGGCGGAAGAAGCGTTCGCCAAAATCAAATGAGGGCGGCAATCTACGGCGCGGGCGCCATGGGCACGGTGCTGGGCGCTCACATTGCAAAAGCCGGCGGCAAAATCGATCTGGTCACCCGCAATGTCTCCCACGTTGCGGCGCTCAGGGAGCGAGGAGCCAAAATTTCCGGTACGGTTGATTTCACCGTTCCGGTAACGGCTCTCACGCCCGAAGAAATGAGGGATAAGTACGACATAATATTTCTTATGACCAAGCAGCGGCAAAACGCCGATATTTGCCGGTTTTTAAAGGACCGTCTTGCGGACGGCGGCGTGATATGCACAATGCAGAACGGCTTGCCGGAACCTTCCGTCGCGTCGGTAGTTGGGGAGGAGCGCACTCTCGGCTGCGCAGTCTCGTGGGGCGCCACGCTCGGCGGGGCAGGCTGCGCCAAACTCACCTCAGACCCCAAAAAACTTACCTTTGCGCTTGGCGGCTACAATCCCGATCACCCCAAAATCCCCGCCGTCGCCCAAATTCTTGGCTTGATGGGCAAGGTGACGGTGGAGCGGAATTTTCTCGGCGCACGCTGGGCAAAGCTCTCCGTAAACTCGGCGTTTTCCTCCATTTCCTCAGTCACGGGCTTAACCTTCGGCGAAGTGGCAACGGGCAAAGCCACCAAAAAAATCGCCCTTGCCATGCTCAACGAAGCCTTTGCCGTCGCAAAGAGCTGCGGCGTAACCGTCGCAAAAATACAGGGTCACAATATAGTTAAAATTTACGGCTGCAAGGGCGGCATAAAACGGCTTTTCGCCTTAAAACTCCTTCCCCTTGCAATGAAGGACCACAAAGATATAATTTCGGGCATGTACTACGACCTGAAAAATGACAAAAAGTGCGATATATCATTCATAAACGGCGTAATAGTCCGTGCCGCAAAAAAATCCGGCGTACCCGTGCCCTTCAATCTCAAGGTTCTTTCGCTTGTAGACCGAATCGAAAGCGGCGAGCTGCAAATCTCCCCGCAGAACGTAAAGTATTTCACCGCAGAGCGGTAAAATAAATATAAAAACGCAATACAGGTATTGAAAAATGGAAGAAATCACCTATCTGTCTGCCGACAAAAAATCAACCATACACGCGGTAATATGGCGCCCCGAGGGCGAAGCTTGCGGCGTGGTTCAAATCATACACGGAATGTGCGAATATATCGAACGCTATGCGCCGTTTGCCCAATTTCTTACGGGCAAGGGCTATATCGTCTGCGGCGAGGACCACGCGGGTCACGGCAAGTCTGCTTCCGGCGACGATAATCTCGGCTATTTCAACGATGAAAGGAGCCTCGAAATGGTTCTGGCTGATATCCGTTTTTTGCACCAAAGGGTAAAAAAGGAGACCGAAGGGCTTCCCTACTTTATTTTGGGTCACAGCATGGGTTCTTTTTTCTGCCGGAACTACATTGCAAAATACGGCGCCGAACTTTCCGGCGCGGTGGTTATGGGCACGGGCAACAAGGGCAAATTGCTTCTTTCAACCGCGCTGTGCCTCACCCGTATGAACGCCGCATTCAAGGGTTGGGATAACCGAAGCAAATTTATAGATTCCCTTGCATTCGGCGCCTACAACAAGCGCTTCAAGGACGAAAACAGCTCTCATTCGTGGCTTTCCGTGGATAAGAATAACGTAAACGTTTACGAAGCGGATAAATTCTGCACCTTCCGCTTCACCGATAACGGCTTCTATATTCTGTTTTCGGCAATAAAAGGCGCCTGCGCGGGCAAGACGATAAAGGCTGTTCCCAAAAATCTCCCCGTATATTTCGTTGCGGGCGACAGCGACCCCGTGGGCGACTACGGCAAGGGCGTAAAAAAATCATACGTCAAATTAAAAAAAGCGGGTGTGCACAGAGTTGACATCAAGCTCTACAAGGGCGCCCGCCATGAAATTTTAAACGACTTCTGCAAGGACGAAGTTCAAGCCGATTTGCTCGACTTTTTCACTAAAAACTCAACACGTTCCTGACATTTTTTTAAAAGAAGGGCATATATGATATTAAAATGGGATATCCGCATTCCCTGTCTCACGGGCGCAAGAACGCGCAAGGCGTACGTCTATCTCCCCGTGGGTTATGAGGAGGAAGAGGTGGAGCGCTACCCCGTGCTCTACATGTTCGACGGTCACAACCTGTTTTCGGACGAAGATGCAACCTACGGCAAAAGCTGGGGTTTAGCCGACTATCTCGACTACACCGAAACGCAGATAATAGTCGCGGCGGTGGAGTGCAACACCGTCGGCAACGGCAGGCTCTCGGAGTATTCTCCGCTGAGTTTCACCATGCCGGACGGTTCCCGCATAACGGGCAGGGGCAAAAAATATATGGATTGGCTTGTAGGTGAGTTCAAGCCCTACATAGACGAGAATTTCCCCACTCTTCCCGGCAGGGAGCACACCGCCATAGGCGGCAGTTCCATGGGCGGGCTTATGACTCTGTATGCAATGTCCCGCTATAACAAATATTTCTCCCGCGGCGCGGCGCTCTCTCCAAGCCTTTGGATAAACGGCGCAAGCGCGCTGCCCTTTATTATGAACGGCAGGTTCCGCCGCGACACGGTAATCTATATGGACTACGGCAGCCGCGAATTTCTAAACCACGCCTCCCAGCGCGCGGCTTTTGCCCAAACGTGTTCGCAGCTTATCGAAAAGGGAATAAATCTCACCGCCCGCATAGTTCCGGGCGGAGTCCATTCCGAAGCGTCGTGGGAGAGGCAAATACCCTATTTTATGCACACGCTCGGTTTTTTCCCTTCGCGGTAAAATTTTAAATAAACGGATTAAATTATGAACATAGAATATCACAAGTTTTACAGCAGCCGCCTCGGGCGGGATATGGAATTTAAAGTGTACGGCAGCGGCGGCAAGCCCGTAATCTGCATACCCTGTCAGGCGGGCAGATTTTACGAGTTCGAGGATATGCATATGCTCGACGTCTACGCACCGTACATAGAGAGCGGCGACATTCAGGTTTTTACCGTCGATTCCATCGACTCCGAAACTTTCATCGCCCCGGGCGACCCCCGCGCCCGTATCGAGCGCCACGAAAGCTGGATACGCTATATAATCGAGGAAGCCGTCCCCGCCTTTGTGGAAATAAACGGTTCGGACTATAAGTTTGCGGTAACCGGTCTCAGCCTCGGCGCCCTTCACGCGGCAACTCTCTATTTCCGCTTTCCCGAAATTTTCGACGCGGTCATGGGGCTTAGCGGCGTGTACACAGCGGAGTATCATTTCGGCGACTATCACGACGATTTAACCTATATCAACTCGCCGCAGCAGTTCATAAAGGGTATGGCTGAGGACCACCCGTATATAGAAAAATACCGCTCGGGCAAAATGATTTTCTGCGTCGGTCAGGGCGCGTGGGAAAACGAAACTCTCGAAAGCACCCGCTATTTTGCCGAAGTCCTCGCCGAAAAGGGCATAGGCGCGTGGGTGGACTATTGGGGCTACGACGTAAGGCACGATTGGGATTGGTGGTACGTTCAGGCAGCGTACTTTCTCCCCAAACTGCTCGATTTGTAATTTTCCGCCCAAATAAACTTTTTCAAATTGCACATTTACGTTCCGAGGATTACATATGAAAAATTTTATCTTCATTTCACCAAACTTCCCCACAAATTACTATAAGTTCTGCCGTCACCTCAAAAACAACGGCTTCAACGTGCTTGGAATAGGCGATTGCCCCTACGACAATCTTTCCTACGAGCTTAAAATTTCGCTCAACGAGTACTACAAAGTGGATACTCTCGAAAATTACGACGAAGTCTATCGCGCCGTTGCGTTTTTTGCGTTCAAATACGGCAAAATAGACTTCATTGAAAGCAACAACGAGTATTGGCTTGAAAACGACGCCCGCCTGCGCACCGACTTCAACGTCAGAACGGGCTTCACCGTAAAGGACATCAAAAAAATAAAGTATAAGTCCCAAATGAAAAAGTACTATAAAAAAGCGGGCGTAAAGGTTGCAAGGTACTATCTTATCGGTACTTTAAGGGGCTGCATAAAATTCATAAGCCAAGTGGGCTATCCCGTAATAGTCAAGCCCGATAACGGCGTCGGCGCCAACGACACCTATAAAATTTCCAATGAAGAGGAGCTAAAGGCGTTCCTCGCCGCAAAGCCGCAAAATTATATAATGGAAGAGTTTGTCGACGCCGAGGTCAACTCCTACGACGCCATAATCGACAGCCACGGCAACCCCATTTTCGAGACGGGCAACGTCACCCCCAACTCCATAATGGATATAGTCAATAACAACGACAACAGTATCTATTACATGGTAAACGAGCCTTTCCCCGACGTAAGGGAAGTGGGCAGAAGAACGGTAAAGGCGTTCGGTGTAAAAAGCCGTTTTGTTCACTTTGAATTTTTCCGCCTCCTCAGGGACCAGTATATGGGCAAAAAGGGCGAAGTGGTAGCTCTGGAAGTAAACATGCGCCCCTGCGGCGGCTTTTCACCCGATATGATGAACTACGCCAACTCAACCGACGTATATAAAATATGGGCTGATATGATAGCCTACGACAAAACCGATATTGTCCCGGGCGAACGGTGGTACTGCGCGTATGCCGGTCGCCGCGACGGCAAAAACTTTGCATATTCCGAACAGGATATAATCGATAAATATAAAAACAACCTCAAAACCGTCGGCAGAATTCCCTACGCGCTTTCCCCCGCAATGGGCAACACAATGTATCTTGCCACATTCAAAACGGAGGAGGAGATGGATGAGTTTTATGAGGAAGTTCTGCTTGAGTCTGCCCCCGCAATTTTTAATAATAGCAAAACACATTAAACCGTGTCATTTTGAGTCGAAATGAGACCCGCTGAAAGCGGGCGATTGAGCGAAATAATCCCCCCGTGGATTGTTTGGGAAAGTAGAAACGAAAAGTTGCTTCGCAACAGATTCTTCGGCTAACGTCTCAGAATGACAGAAGGGAGGCTTTGTTCTCCTCTCGCCAAAGGCGAGGGCTTTGCCTCAGCCTTTAATTTCATAAATCCGTTCTAAAATACGCGCTTCCGCAATATGTTATTGTACATAGATTTTGCGGAGGCGTTTATGCTTGATTACAACGTTTACGAGGACGTCGCCAAACGGAGCGGCGGCGATATATACGTAGGAGTGGTGGGACCCGTTCGCACGGGCAAGTCCACTCTCATAAACAGGTTCATGACCGAACTTGTAATTCCCCATGCCGAGGGCAATGCGCGTGCGGTAATGACCGACGAGCTTCCCCAGTCCGGCTCGGGCAAGAGCGTCATGACAACCGAACCCAAATTCGTTCCCGCCGCGGCTGCGGAAGTCAAAATCGACAACGCCACGGCAAAGGTTCGCTTTTGCGACTGCGTCGGTTTTATAACCGAGGGCGCCACGGGCTTTGAGGAGGACGGCTCGCCCCGCCTTGTACATACGCCGTGGAGCAGTTCCCCTCTGCCCTTCGAGCGCGCCGCCGAGCTGGGCACCGAAAAGGTAATTTCGGAACATTCCACCATAGGGATTATGGTAACAACCGACGGAAGCATAGTCGACGTTCCCCGCGGTGGCTATATTCAGGCAGAGGAAAAAACGGTGTCGTCGCTCAAAAAATCCGGCAAGCCGTTTGTCATCGTTCTCAACTGCGCCGACCCTGCGTCAGAGAGCGCCAAAGCCCTTCAAAAACAGCTCGAAGAAAAATATAACGTAACATGTATTGCGGAAAACTGTCAAACCGTAGGCGAAAGCGGACTTATAAATATCCTCCGCGCCGTCCTCTTCGAGTTCCCCGTAACGGGTCTGGACGTAGATATCCCCGGCTGGATGCGTTTTCTCCCGCAGGACAGCTCGGCTATCGCCGAAATTATTGCAAAGGTCAAAGCGTTTTCGCAAAGCGTTGCCAAAATGAAGGACTGCCCGTCCCTCGATTCCATTCTTTCCGACTGCAAATTCTGGAAGAGCGACTGCACCCTGTCGCTCAATCTTGCCGACGGCAAAGTAAAGCTTTCGGCGGAGGCAAAGGAGGGAGTGTTTTTCGATATGCTCTCCGAAATCGCGGGCGAAGAACTCTCCGACGAGTATTCCATAATGCGCTATGTCCGCGGCTCTTCCGAAGCCAAGCGCAGCTACGATAAAATAAAGGACGCCTTCGAGTGCGCCCGCGTCAACGGCTACGGCATAGTCCAGCCCTCCGACGAGGATATGAGCCTCGAAAGCCCCGCCGTGGTAAGGCAGGGCGGAAGCGTAGGCATAAAACTCCGCGCAACCGCGCCCAGCTATCACGTAGTAAAAATAGACGTCACGGGCGAAGTCAGTCCCATAATGGGCGCCGCCGCCCAGTCCGAGTCCATAGTCCGCGGAATGATGGACGGTTTCGAAGCCCACCCCGACGACATGTGGGATACAAACGTTTTCGGCAAGTCTCTCAGAAATATGGTAAAGGACGGACTTTCGGGCAAAGTTTCGGGCATGCCGGAGGAGGCAAAAATAAAAATGCGCCGCGCCATAACCCGCATAATAAACGAAGGTAAGGGCGGCATAATCTGTATTCTGCTTTAAAAAAGCGCGCCGCCTTTGTCCGGCGGCGCGCTTAAAACGTCAGTAGTCCTTTTTATCCTCTTCCTTTCTCAATGTAAACGGAACGTAAATTTTTCCGTCGGCGTTGTAAGCCGCCGCGTCGTCTTTCAAAGTGGTTATATAAGCGTTATATTGTTCCTCGGTCAGCTTTGCAACTTTCTTCTTTTTTTTACCCATAAAAAACCTCCGCGTTTTTATTTATTATGCGCGGAGGCTTATTTATTTATACCCCGCGCCCACCGCGTCCGCCACAAACCGCCCCAAAACGCGTTTTCAGCGGGCAAAAACGGATACCCCCCATAATATGCCCCGACTATTTATAAAAAAATACTAAAATAACGCTAAAATTTAAGGTAATTATATTTACTTTTTTCCGCATTTGGTGTAAACTATATAAGAGAACGTTCAAAAAATTTTTTTGATTTTTCTGTTCACGAGGAGAATATATGGCGTACGGCAAGAAAGAGGAAAACAAAAAGGACCTCAACTACAAGAGCAACAAAAAGAACGCAAGCAAAGCCGATCTCATTCTGGAGACCGACTTGACAATTCTCGAAAAGCTTTCAAAGCTTTCCGACGAACTTATCGGGACTAACGAGCGCATATCCGCTCTTTCAAAGCCCACCGCAGGCAACGGCAATGTCGGCGGACCCGATGTACAAAATTCCATTCAGGCGGAAATCGATTCGGTTAAGCAGGAGATAAAGTATCTTGCCGCGCAGAACGAGAGCATCTATCTTACCGTGCAGCAGCAGTTGCAAAATCTCACCGCCGCTCTCGGCGGCGCGCCCGTTGCTCCCCTGTCGTTTGCCTCGCCCGAAAGCGTTCCCGCACCCCGCGCGGAAATTGACTACGATAAGCTTGCCGCCAAGATAGCCGAAATGCTGCCCGTTCAGGAATATATTTCCCCCGATTATATCGCCTGCAAGGTTGCCGAGCAGATTGTCGTTCCTGAATCTCACGCGTCCGCGCAAGCTGCGCCCGCAGGGGAGCCGCGGTCCGTATCAAGAGTTCCCGTCGACCTGCAGCTTGACGAGGAGGACCTTGCCGACAGAATTGCGTTGAAGGTCGGCGGCATAAAGGCGGACGACTTCGATATCCTCGTGGACGACGACGGCTGTTCCTCTATTTCAAAAGCCATCGTCTCCGGGCTGAATTACGATTTGATATCCTCAGCCATAGCCGAAAAGCTCCGCGTCACTTTGGAATATCTTGCCGACAGGGAAACGGACTATGAAGAAGTTGCTTCCATCATCGGCGATAAAATACAAGTTGCCGGCATAAACGAGGACGCCATAGCCGAAAAGGCTGCAAACGTTCTTTCAACCTATTTGCCGGAAATCGACGCGGACGATATAGCCGATAAAATCGCCGCCCAGCTCATCAGCGTAATGCCCACCGCAACCGAGGTCGACGGCGAAGCCATCAGCAAAACCGTCGCAGACAAGCTCATAGAGGCAGGTGAAAACCGTGATTACGAAATAGTACTCGACGACGATGGCGTGGAAAAAATAACCGGGCAGGTCACCGGGGAGCTTAACAAAACCACGGGCGAACGCTTTGATAAAATCGAAAAGGACATCGCCGATATCAAAGCAATGCTTGCTTCGGGCGTTATACGCGAAGTTGCCGCTTCGTCAGCGGCTTCGGACGAAAGTTACGTCGCCGAGGAATCTCTCGTCACGGTCAGCGACCTTGTTGAGGGCGAAATTACGGAGGATGTAGCAGGGCAATACGGCGAAATTTCCAAGCTTGTGGAAGAGCTTGACGAAGAGCCGGAGGTCGCCGGTCCGGAAGATGACTACGAAGCCCCCGCGCTTGCCGTTGAGGACGGCAAAAGTCAAGGCGGCGTGGACTTTGAAAATATGATGAAGTATAACCGCTCGTTCATAGCCCGCATAATCCAGAGCACCGACGAGCAAAAGGGATACTACGGCAGCGTAAAAACCGCGCTTTTGTCCTACGCCAAGGTCAATTCCAACGTCGCGTGGGGCGCCGAGCGCTTCAACAAAGGGCGGGAGACCATCGCCCGCTTTAAAATCCGCGGCAAAACGCTGTGCTTATATCTTGCGCTCGACCCCGCCGAATACCCCTATTCAGTGTACCATCAGGTCGACGTGTCAGACAACAAGAGCCTGCACGGCACGCCCTTAATGGTAAAAATCAAGTCTCCCCGCGGCGCAAAAAAGGCAATAAGGCTCATCGACGATATGCTCGAAAAGCGCGGGGCTGTCAAACGCAACCGCGTAATAGAGCGCGACTACGCCGCGATGTATCCCTATGAAACCATAGAGGAACTCATAGAGGACGGGCTAGTCAAGAACGTTGAAAAAAACAAATAAAATTCAAAGGGGGCTTGCCCCCTTTATTAAATTAAATCAAAAAACCTAAAAGAGGACTTATATTTGGAAAAGGAACAAAACGGAGTTACCGAACAAAAACTCCCGCGCCGCCGCATACAGACAGCGCGTAAACAAACGGTAAAACCCGCAAAAGTTAAAAAGGAGCGCGCAAACAAGGAACCGCGCGCCGAAAAATCAAAGCAGCAAAACAAATCCGCGCCGCGTGCGCCCAAGCCCCCCAAGGAGCCGGGTAAAAAGCCTGTAAAGGTGGTATTTTTGGGCGGCGTTGGTGAAATCGGCAAAAATATGGCGGCAATCGAGTGCGGCAACGATATTATAATAATCGACGCAGGTGCAATCTTCCCCACCGAGGAGACGCCCGGCTTCGACCTCGTCGTGCCCGATATCACCTATCTTATTGACAACGCCAAAAAAATCCGCGCTCTCCTTTTAACGCACGGGCACGAGGACCATATAGGCGGAGTTCCCTATTTATTAAAGGAGATAAAGGTCCCCGTTGTCGGAACCAAGCTCACCTTGGCTCTTGTAGACAACAAGCTGCGCGAGCACCGCATAAACGACGTAAAAATGCAGGTTGTCACCCCGGGCGACGTAGTGCGCTTCGGCTGTTTTTCCGTGCGCTGCATAAACGTCAACCACTCAATCGCAGGCTCTCTTGCATTTGCCATCGACACCCCTCAGGGCGTAATATTCCACAGCGGCGACTATAAAATAGACCTTACCCCTGTTGCGGGCGAGCCAATCGACCTCACAACCATCTCCGAAATCGGCTCAAAGGGCGTTCTGCTGTATCTTGGCGAAAGCACCAATATCGAGCGCCCGGGCTTCACCATGAGCGAAACGGTTGTAGGCGCCACGCTCGACGGATTATTTTCCGAAAATTCGCGGCGGAGAATAATAATCGCCACTTTCGCTTCCAACGTGCACAGGCTCAAACAGATAGTCGATTTAGCCGTAAAGCACCGCAGAAAAGTTGCGCTCTCCGGGCGCAGTATGCAAAACGTGGTGGAGGCGGCTGAAAAGATAGGCGAACTCGATATCCCCGACGACGTTTTAATTGACGTCTCCCGCATAAAGAACCTTCGCGACAGCGAAATAGTCATCGTCTCCACGGGCAGCCAGGGCGAACCGATGAGCGCGCTGACCCGCATGGCTAACGGTGAAAATTCCGCCGTAACCGTCGGTGAAAACGACACGGTCATAATTTCCGCGTCTCCCATACCCGGCAACGAAAAGCTTATTTATAAAGTAATAGACAACCTCTACAGAAAGGGCGCCAAGGTCGTGTACGAGAGCATAAAAAACATTCACGTCTCCGGTCACGCCTGCTGTGAGGAGCATAAAATTATGCACACCCTGCTTAAACCCAAGTACTTCATTCCCGTTCACGGCGAATACAGGCACCTTAAAAAGCACGCCGAACTTGCCGAAGAGCTGGGTATGCCCTCCGGTCGCGTTTTTATACCGGATATCGGCAACTGCATAGAAGTAACTTCAAAGGGCGGGCTTAAACGTCTCGGCGACGTCCCCTCGGGCGCAAGGCTCATCGACGGCGAGGGGATAGAGGACGAAAAGGCTTCCACCGTCCTCGAGGACAGGCGCCAGCTCTCGGCGGAAGGCCTGTTCATAGTCTCCGTTGCGGTTTCTGGCAACGTGGTGCTTGGGGAGCCTGCAATAAATTCCCGCGGGTTCGTGTTCGATTTCCACCGCGACTACAACAGGGAAATGCGCGAGGTCATCGACAGGGCAATTTCCGGGTACGACCTATACAAAGGCTCGGTTGACGAGCTTAAAAGGGTTATAAAGCGCGCGCTCAAAAGCTATATATACAAAAAAACAAAGCAATCGCCCATGATTGTTCCCGTGGTGGTGGAGCTTTAAATGGACTTCACTTACGCCCACAACAACACCTCAGAGCCGGAGCGCACTACGCCCACGGCACAGTTCAACAGGGTCGGGTTCTGCGTAGAGCTTGAGGAAATTATATCCTCTGCAAACCTGCGCGAAATACCCGTTGCGGACAGAGAGACTCTCACGTTTTTAACCTCCCTCCTGTCCGCGCTTCAGCCAAAGAACATTCTTGAGCTTGGCACGGCGGTGGGTGTATCCGCGGCGGCAATGCTCTCGGTATGCAAAAACGCGCGTTTAACCACGGTCGAAAGGGATAAAAATTTTGCCCTCGAAGCGCGTGAAAATTTCAAAAAACTCAATATATCCCCGCAAATAACCCTCGTGGAGGGGGACGCCGGCGAGGTTATAAACAATTTAACCGAACGGTTTGATTGCATCTTTTTGGATTGCGCAAAGGTGCAGTATGTAAAGTATCTTCTGGCTTTAAAGCGGCTTTTAAACGACGGCGGCGTCCTTCTTGCCGACGACGTTCTTCTCTACGGCTACGTCGGCGGCGAAGTTCCCGTTCCCAAAAAGCGCAAAATGCTTGTGGAGCACATAAGGGAATATATTCGGGCTGTAACCTCCGACGAAGAGCTTTCAACGGTTATCCTCAATGTCGGCAACGGACTTGCAATGTCCGTAAAAAAATAAAAACATTCAATATATTATCGATTATGACGGAATTATTGGCGCCTGCGGGCAACTTTTCAAAACTCAGAACGGCTCTCTATTTCGGTGCGGACGCCGCCTACATAGGCGGCAAGGATTTTTCCCTGCGTTCCTTTGCCGATAACTTCACGCGCGAAGAACTCAAAGCGGCTGTGCTCTACGCCCATTCCCTCGGCAAAAGAGTGTACGTAACGGCAAATATATTTGCAAAAAACGCCGATATGCCCCTTTTGGAGGACTACTTTGCCTTTCTCTGGGAGGCTGGCGCGGACGCCGCTATAATTTCGGACAGCGGCGCATTTCTTGCCGCAAAAAAATCCGCTCCGCAGCTGCCCGTACATATCTCCACGCAGGCAAATCTCACAAATAAATACGCCGTAAAGTTCTGGCATGACGAGGGCGCCGCCCGCGTTATTCTTGCCCGCGAGCTGTCCCTCGGCGAAATTTCAGAAATTCACGAATATGTCCCCGATATCGAGCTTGAAGCCTTCGTCCACGGCGCAATGTGCATTTCCTACTCGGGCAGGTGCCTTCTCTCCAACTATCTTGCCGGGCGGGAAAGCAACCGCGGCGAGTGCGTGCAGGCTTGCCGCTGGAAGTACTCCGTAAGAAAAAAAGACGAGCTTTCCGACAGCGGCTGGCTCGATATGGAGGAGGACGACCGCGGCACATATATTTTAAATTCCAAGGATCTGAATATGAGCGCCCATCTTCAAAAGCTTACCGCAGCGGGCGTCTGCTCCTTTAAAATAGAGGGCAGAATGAAGAGCGAATACTATCTTGCCACTGTCATAAACGCCTACCGGCGCTGCGTCGACGGCGGCTATTCCGAAGTTGTCGAGCGCGAGCTTTTAACGGCAGCCCACCGCGACTACACCACGGCGTACGCTCTTGGCGACAATCAAAAAACGGTCAACTATTCGGACAGTCAGGCAAAGGGCGACTGTGATTATATAGGCAACGTTACGGACTGCAAAAACGGCTTCGCCTATATAGAGATGCGCGGCCGTTTCAAGGCGGGCGACGTTCTAGAAATTCTTTCGCCGCACTCCTGTTTCGGCAAGTCCTTTGCCGTTGAACGGGCGTATCTTCCCACGGGCGAAGAGGTGAATGACTGCAAGCTCGTCCAAACGGTCTACAAGGTTCCCTGTCCTTACGAATTGCACGCAGGCGACATTCTGAGGAGAAGAAAATGAGTTATCTTGTCAAAAATATCTATGGAAAAATCAAACACGGAAGCGTTTCCGTGCAGGTCCCCGGTTCCAAAAGCATAACGGCGCGCGCCATGCTCATAGCCGCGCTTGCCAACGGCGAATCCACGCTTGTAAACGCCCAGCTTTCCGATGACTGCGCCACGTTTGCCGAGTGCCTCAAATCCCTCGGCATTCCCTGCAGTATCAGCGGCACCACGGTCAAAATTTGCGGTTGCGGCGGCATACTCCCTGTAAAAAGCGCAAAAATCAACGTCGGTTCCGCAGGCACGGCTGCCCGCTTTTTAACTGCGCTCTTGGCGTTTTCCAACGGCGAATTTATAGTTGACAGCTCCGAACAGATGAAAAAGCGCCCCATAGAGCCGCTTATCCAAAGCCTCCGCGCCGCAGGCGCCGCGGTAGATTCAACCGGCGGCACTTTCCCGCTTACAATCCGCGGCACCGCCTCCCCCGCAGCCGAAATCACGGTGGATATAACCAAGAGCAGCCAATATCTCTCGGCTCTCCTCATCTCCGGCGTCTGCGCAAAAAACGGCGTAAAACTTCACACGGTCGGGCGTCACGGGCTTGATTATATAAATATGACCCTCAATATGATGTGGTCATTCGGCGTAACAGTGGAGGAAGAGGACGGGTCCTACGTCGTCAACGGCAGCTATGCCGCAAAGAAGTACGATATAGAGCCGGACGTTTCCGCCGCGTGCTATTTTTATGCCGCCAATAAAATTCTCGGCGCCGATATCTCCGTCAGAGGCGTCCTTCCCCACAGTATGCAGGGGGATATAAAGTTTATAAACCTGTTAAAAAATTTCAACGGCGGCAAGGTGGATATGTCCTCCTTTTCCGATCAGGCTTTAACGCTTGCCGCAATCGCCCCCTATCTTGAAAAGCCCACCGAAATCGTAGGCATAGCCCACACCCGCGGGCAGGAGTGCGACAGGATAAACGCCATTTGTTACAATCTTCGCCAAATGGACGTCCGCTGCGAGGAGAGGGAGGACGGAGTCAAAATCTATCCCTCCGTTCCGCAGCCTGCAACAATAAAAACGTTCGGCGATCACCGCGTTGCCATGGCGTTCGCCATAACCGGTCTGCGCACCTACGGCATAGAAATCGACTGCCCCGAAGTATGCTCCAAAACCTTTAAAAACTATTTCGAGGTGCTCGACAGTCTCTGCTGTAAGCTCACCCAAAATTAAATCCGTATATGGAACGCATAGTCATTCACTCCGATCTTAATAATTTTTACGCCTCCGTGGAGCGCATTCTCAACCCCGCGCTTTGCGGCAAGCCCATTGCCGTCTGCGGCAACAAGGAGGAGCGCAAGGGCATAGTTCTTGCCAAAAGCGAGGAAGCAAAGCGCTTCGGCGTAAAGACGGGCGACACGGTTTGGCAGGCGCAAAAAAAGTGCCCCGATATAGTAATCGTGCCCACCCATTTCAACGAATATATCGAGTATTCCCGCAAAGTCCGCGCAATTTACGCGCGCTATACCGACCTTATCGAAAGCTACGGCATCGACGAATGTTGGCTTGACGTCACGCACTCCACCCTGATATTCCCCGAGTTCGGGCAAAAGTATATCCAAAGGGAGGGGGAGCGCCACTTCACCGATGAATATCTTCGTTTTCTCGGCGACACTATCCGCAACACGGTAAAGGGCGAGCTTGGCGTAACCGTATCGTGCGGAGTATCCTTCAACAAAGTCTTTGCCAAGCTCGGCAGCGACCTTAAAAAGCCCGACGGCACTTCTGTAATTTCCTATCTCAACTATAAACAGGTAGTATCCGGTCTGCCCGTGGAAGATTTGCTTTTCGTGGGCAAGGCAACCTGCCAAAAGCTCAAAGCAATGGGCATAACCACCATCGGCAAGCTTGCCTCCGCCGACGACGACAAAATAGAGTCCGTTTTCGGCAAAATGGGCGAAACTCTGCTCAGATATGCCCGCGGCGGCGACGAGGATCCCGTAAAGCATATGGACGAAAAAAGGGAGTACAAGTCCATAGGCAATTCTTCAACCTATCCCGAGGATATCGAAAGCTTAAATAAAATAGAGCGCTGCCTCTACGTTCTCTCCGAAAGCGTAGCCGCCCGCCTCCGCGAAACAGATCAGGGTCTTGCCGACACTGTCCATCTCTGGGTCCGCGACAGCAATATGAACAGCATTTCGGTGCAAAAAAAGGTCCGCCACACCGCGCTGTGCGGCGAAATAGCCCGCCACGCCTTCGACCTTTTCAAGGAAAACGTAAAGCCCCCGTTCAAAATCCGCGCTCTCGGCGTAACGGTTTCGGGCTTCGACAACGGCTCCTCGCAGGTCACCTTCGACGAAAGCTTCGGCAACTATAAAAAGCTTGAAAAGGTAGAGCGCACCGTGGACGAAATACGCAAAAAGCACGGCTACGACAAGCTCCAGCGCGGGCTTCTCGCCAACGACCCCGGGCAGATGCGCAACGACGTAAAAAATTCCCACGTGATAAAGCCCGCCAACTTCGAGGACAGGGGCAAAAAGGACGACGATTAGTTCAATCGCAATCCCGTTTTGCCATAAGCGTTGCTTATATCTTTTATAAAAACCTTAAAACAACAATCGCGCCCAATTGATTTGACTATTTTGCTATAATTTTTTATAATCAAACACGTAATCGACGAGCGGCTTTTGAGAGAGCGGCTTGATTTCATAGTTTAAGGAGAATATTTTTAATGAACGTTCCCTCTGAATTCGGCAAAAACGTATTCAGCGACTCCGTGCAAAAGGAGATGCTTCCCAAAGAGGTCTACAAGGCGCTGCGGGCTACAATCGAGGCGGGCAAGCCGCTCGACACGTCCATCGCGGGCGCCGTTGCCGCCGCAATGAAGGACTGGGCGGTATCCAAGGGCGCAACCCACTACACGCATTGGTTCCAGCCTCTGACCGGTCTCACCGCCGAAAAACACGACAGCTTCATCGAGCCGGACGGCGACAAAGTTATAATGCGCCTTACGGGCAAGAGCCTTATAGTGGGCGAGCCGGACGCCTCCAGCTTCCCTTCGGGCGGCTCCCGCGCAACGTATATGGCGCGCGGCTACACCGCATGGGACCCCACGTCCCCCGCATTCGTAAAGGAGGGCACACTCTACATACCCACGATATTCGTCTCCTACACGGGCGAAACGCTCGATAAAAAGGGACCCCTTCTGCGCTCAATGACGGCTATCGACGCGCAGGCAAAGAGAATTTTAAAGCTCTTCGGCATACAGTGCAAAAAGGTCGCCACAACCGTCGGACCCGAGCAGGAGTACTTTATTATATCCGAGGAGGAGTACTATAAAAGGAAAGACCTCCGCCTCACGGGCAGAACGCTTTTCGGCGCGCCCGTCGCCCGCGGTCAGGAACTTGAGGACCACTATTTCGGCGTACTCAAAACAAGAATTTCCGAGTTTATGCGCGATTTGGATGCCGAGCTTTGGAGCTACGGCATACTCTCAAAAACCAAGCACAACGAGGTTGCGCCCGCCCAGCACGAAATGGCGCCCGTTTACTCCACAACCAACGTTGCGGTCGACACCAATATGCTCACTATGGAGATAATGAAAAAAGTCGCCAAAAAGCACGGGCTTGTCTGCCTCTTGCACGAAAAGCCCTTCCGCGGCATAAACGGCAGCGGCAAGCACAACAACTGGTCAATGTCAACCGATACGGGTCTTAATTTGCTCGACCCGGGCAACAATCCCGAAGAAAACACTCTGTTCAAGCTCGTTTTAACGGCTGTAATAAAGGCGGTGGACGACTATCAGGGACCCCTGCGCGCGTCGGTTGCCTCGGCTGCAAATGACCACCGTCTGGGCGCCAACGAGGCTCCCCCCGCAATAATTTCAATCTACCTCGGCGACCAGCTCGGCGCCATGGTGGACAGCATAGTAAAGGGTGAAAAATACGTCTCCGGCGAAGCGCCCGAAGGCAGCATCGGCGTTCCGGAATCCCCCATTTTCCCCAAGGATGCAACGGACAGAAACAGAACGTCGCCCTTTGCGTTCACGGGCAACAAGTTCGAGTTCAGAATGTTGGGTTCACAGGCTAACGTTTCGGACGCAAACATCTGCCTCAACACAATAGTTGCCGACGCCTTCCAGCAGATTGCCGACGAGCTTGAAAGGGCAACCGATATCGAAAAGGCTGCAAACGTAATTATCGAGCGCGAATTAAAGGCGCACTATCGCATAATATTCAATCTCGACGGCTACGGTCCCGAGTGGGAGCCGGAGGCGGAAAAGCGCGGACTTCTGAACAAAAAGAACACCGCCGACGCCGTGCCTGTTCTGTATGAGGAAAAAAATATTTCCGTATTCGTAAGGCAGGGGGTATTCACCCGCGAGGAGGCAATCGCCCGCGCCGACATACGGCTTGAAAATTATACTAAAATTATAAATATCGAGGCATTGACAATGCTCGAAATGGCAAAGAGGGACGTAATTCCCGCCGTGTCGGATTTTATAGCCGATCTCTGCCGGAACGTTGCGGCAAAGCAGGCGGTGTGCGAACACATTCCCTTTGCAACCGAAAAGAACCTTATCCAAAAGCTTGCAGGCTTGAACGACGAGGCGAGCGCTGCGGTGGAAAAGCTCGAGTCCGATCTCGGCTCGGTAAACAAGGACGACTTCCGTCCCGCTTCACAGGCAATGGCTCACGTAATAATTCCCGATATGGAAGTATTGAGAAAGGCGGTAGACCAAATGGAAACGCTTACCTCTTCGGACTATTGGCCCTATCCCTCGTACTTCGACCTTCTGTATTCGGTCAAATAATTCAAAAACACACAGCTCTCTCATAGATACTTAAGGGAAGCCCGTTTACTCTTGTAGGCGGGCTTTTCCCATGCCACTTCCCGCGGCGCCCCAATATAAGTTGTCCTTATGAATATTATCACAAATAATTTAAACTTACGTGCGCACGTGCGCGCGTAAAAACAAACTTTTAACTTGACTTAGCCTTTTATATATTCTATAATAGTAAAGTGTTATTCTGCGTTCTCTGCGCAGATGGCGGAGATAATATGATTTTCAACGATTTGGAACTGAAAACCGCTCCGTGGGAGGGAGAGGTAAGAATCCCTTCGGGTTGCGCCGTAAGCGCAATAATAGACCGCACGGGCAAAAAAATGACGGGTGAAAAAATAATCCGTTCCATCGCCACCATGCACGACCGTTCCAACGGTTTGGGCGGCGGCTTTGCGGGCTACGGAATCTATCCCGACTACAAGGAATACTACGCTTTTCATCTCTTTTACAACGATTTCCACGCAAAAAAGGAAACCGAGGATTTTTTGATGCAGCATTTCGAAGTTGCCTATTCCTCGGAGATGAAAACCCGAAAACTGAAATCAATAACCAACGAGCCTGTAATTTACCGCTATTTTTTGTATCCCCTTTCAAAGCGGCTTGCCAACTCTCTTCTGGACGAGGAGAGGTACGTTGTAAAGTGCGTAAATAAAATCAACGCCGAAATCAAGGGCGCATTCGTATTTTCAAGCGGCAAGGATATGGGCATATTCAAGGGCGTCGGCTATCCCGAGGACATCGGCAAGTTCTATCTTCTGGACGAGGAGTACGAGGGTTACAGCTGGACGGCTCACGGCAGATATCCCACAAACACCCCCGGCTGGTGGGGCGGCGCGCATCCCTTCGGACTTTTGGATTATTCCATAGTCCACAACGGCGAAATTTCATCCTATGACGCCAACCGCCGCTATATCGAAATGTTCGGCTACAAGTGCTCCTTGCAGACCGATACCGAGGTAATAACTTATGTTATAGACTATCTTCTCCGCGTAAAAAAATTGACCTTGCAGGAAGTTGCAAAGGTAATTTCCGCCTCGTTCTGGTCCACCATAGAGGAAAAGACCGAAGAGGAGCAGCGCGAAGAAATCTTTTTGAGAAAGGCTTTCCCGTCCCTTCTCATCACGGGACCTTTCTCCATAATTTTCGGCTTTTCGGGGGGCATTATGGCATTGAACGACCGTCTCAAGCTCCGCTCAATGGTTTGCGCCGAAAAGGGCGACATAGCCTATGTATCCAGCGAGGAGTGCGGCATAAGGGCGGTGGAGCCTGCCGTGGATAAGATATTTGCGCCCGCCGGCGGGCAGCCCGTAATTTACACTTTGAAGGGGGGCGCTTTGTAATGGAAACATATATCCCCCCCGAGTACGAGGTAGTAAGAAATTTCGAACTTTGCACAAGTTGCAGACTGTGTGAAAGGCAGTGTGCAAACGAAGTCCACAAATACGACGCCGACCTTAAAAAAATGATTGCAAACAGCCAAAAGTGCGTAAACTGCCACCGCTGCGTCTGCCTTTGCCCCACCCACGCATTGAAAATAATAAAAAACCCCGATGTCTACCGCCTCAATTCCAATTGGTCCGAACAGACTATGAACGAGGTATACCGTCAGGCAGATTCGGGCGGCGTACTGCTGTCCTCCATGGGCAATCCCAACGACTATCCCGTCTATTTCAACAAAATTCTTCTTAACGCCTCACAGGTAACCAATCCCCCCATAGACCCCCTGCGCGAGCCTATGGAAACGGTTGTATATCTGGGTAAAAAGGACGTTGAATTAAAGAGGGATATAAACGGAAGATTGGTAGACAATCTCCCGCCCCAGCTCAAACTCAGCGTACCCGTAATGTTTTCCGCCATGAGCTACGGCTCCATCTCCTACAACGCGCACGAGGCTCTTGCCCGCGCCGCGGAGGAGCTGGGAATATTCTATAACACCGGCGAGGGCGGGCTTCACCGCGATTTCTATAAATACGGCAAAAACACAATAGTGCAGGTAGCTTCGGGCAGGTTCGGCGTGCATGCCGACTATCTCTCCGCAGCCGCGGCAATAGAAATAAAGATGGGTCAGGGCGCAAAGCCCGGCATAGGCGGGCACCTTCCCGGGATGAAAATTTCGGACGAAGTCTCCAAAACTCGTATGATTCCCAAGGGCATCGACGCAATTTCTCCCGCCCCCCATCACGACATATATTCAATCGAAGATTTAAGGCAGCTTATATACACCATAAAGGAAGCCACGGCATATACAAAGCCCGTAATAGTCAAAGTTGCCGCTGTGCACAACGTTGCGGCAATAGCTTCGGGCATAGCCCGTTCGGGCGCGGATATCATAGCCATAGACGGCTTCCGCGGCGGCACCGGCGCTGCGCCCACAAGAATCCGCGACAACGTCGGCATTCCCATAGAGCTTGCCCTTGCGCAGGTTGACGAACGGCTCAGGCAGGAGGGCATAAGGGACAGCGTCTCCGTGGTAGTAGCCGGTTCCGTGCACTCGTCTGCCGACGTAGTCAAGGCTATCGCCTTGGGCGCCGACGCTTGCTACGTTGGCACGGCTGCGCTTCTTGCGCTCGGCTGCCACCTTTGCCGCAGTTGCCACACCGGCAAGTGCAATTGGGGCATAGCCACGCAGAGGGAGGACCTCGTAAAGCGTCTCAATCCCGACGTAGGCTATAAACGTCTCGTCAACCTCGTCACCGCATGGCGGCACGAAATACAGGAGATGATGGGCGCCATGGGCATAAACTCCGTGGAGGCTCTCCGCGGCAACCGGCTTATGCTCCGCGGCGTCGGCTTAAACGAAACCGAGCTTAAAATCCTCGGCATACGTCACGCCGGGGAATCTATGTAACCCCCTGTATATATCGGCTTTTTAAGGAATCAACCCGCACGGGAGCTTGCGGGCAAAAATAAAAAATTTTATAAGGAAAGGGAAAATGTTAACAAGTATCTGTGGAATCAATTGGGGCGACGAAGGTAAGGGCAGAATGGTAGACCTTCTGTCGGAAAATTTCGACGTAGTCTGCCGCTATCAGGGCGGCAACAATGCCGGTCACACCGTAATTAACGAAAAGGGCAGGTTTATATTGAATCTTCTGCCTTCGGGTATCCTGCGTGAAAACGTTGTAAACGTAATGGGATGCGGTATGGTCATCGATATAAAGCATCTTTGCGGCGAAATGGAAAAGCTTCGTGCCGCCGGCATAAAAATCACGCCCGAAAACCTCAAAATAAGCGATAAAGCCATAATAACCATGCCCTATAACGTCTTGCAGGACGTAATGGAGGAGGATAGGCTCACCAAAGCTACGGGCAAGCCCTACGGCTCCACCCGCCGCGGTATCGCGCCCATATATGCCGATAAATATATGAAAAAGGCGTTCCGCATGGGCGAACTGTTGAACACTTCGCTTCTCTATAAACGCCTGCCCGATATAGTCGCGTGGAAAAATATGACCATAAAGGCGTACGGCTTCACGCCCGTGAAGGTCGACGATATGATAGAGTACTTCGAAAAGTACGGCAAGCCCCTCACAAAATACATCGTAGATACGGGCGTATATCTGAACCAAGCCCACAAGGAAGGTAAAAACATTATGTTCGAAGCCCAGCTCGGCGCCCTGCGCGATATCGACTTCGGCATTGTTCCCTACACCTCGTCGTCATCTACCATAGCCGCCTACGCCCCCATAGGCGCGGGCATTCCCAACTTAAAGCTCACCAATTCCATAGGCATAATGAAGGCTTATTCAAGTTGCGTCGGCGCAGGACCCTTCACCTGCGAATACTTCGGCAGCAAAGCCGAAAAACTCCGCGAACTCGGCGGGGAATACGGCGCAGCCACGGGCAGACCAAGGAGAGTGGGACCTTTCGACGTTGTCGCCTCGCGCTACGGAATCCGTTGTCAGGGCGCCGACGAAATAGCTTTAACCAAGCTCGACGTTTTAGATGACTATGAAGAGATAGAAATATGCACCCACTACAAGCTTCACGGTAAAATCATAGACGACTTCCCCTTCACCGACGTCCTTGACGAGTGTGAACCCGTTTATGAAAAGGTCAAGGGCTGGCACTGCGACATACGCAATTGCCGCAAAAAGGAGGACCTCCCCCAAGAGGCGCTCAACTATATCGCCCTCCTCGAAAGGCTCTGTGAATGTAAAATCAAGTATGTGTCCGTTGGGGCTGAGAGGGGTGCGTGCATCGTAATGTATTAAGCGCTTCAAGCGGATTATAAACGTCGCAATACCGTGTTGCGTTTGCGCGCTACTCGGTTGCGTACGTCTATGTACGCGCCCGTCGTCGCTTACGCACGCTCCTTGTCTTCGCTTCAACCACAACCGCAATAACTATAAATCTCAAAAACTTGCACGCAAAGTAAGGTCGCAAATAAATGGAAATCAACGCAGACGGACTGCACTTTCAGGTGCTCAACAGAAGAATAAGGGAACTGTCCGAAAAAGATATAACCATAAACGGGGTCATGGGGCAGCGATATATCGGCGCCGGGCTTTCCGGCAAAACTCTCAATATCTACGGCACTCCGGGCAACGCTCTCGGGGCATATCTTAACGGCTGCGATATCACCGTGCACGGCAACGCACAGGACGCCACGGGCGACACGATGAACGGCGGAAAGATTATAATCTACGGCAACGCAGGCGACGCCACGGGCTATGCCATGCGCGGCGGAAAAATCTATGTTCAGGGCAACACCGGTTACCGCTGCGGTATTCACGTCAAGGCTTACGAAAATTTGAAGCCCGTAATAGTTATAGGCGGCAGGGCAGGTTCCTTTCTCGGCGAATATCAGGCGGGCGGAATTATAGTTGCGCTCGGACAGAACGACGACGGGCTTCCCGTAGTCCACAATTTTTGCGGTATGGGTATGCACGGCGGCGTGATATATTTAAGGTGCAGTCGGCTCCCCCACAGAATTCCCGGGCAGATATCCTGCAAAAAGATGCGCGGCGGCGATATCCCAGAGCTTAAAGAGATAGTCGAGGACTATTGCACTTATTTTAAGGAATACAACTCCGATAAACTTCTCTCGGGCGACTTCTTCGTGTTGCAGCCCGACAGGGAAAACCCCTACAAGCGTATGTATACGAACAATTAAAAACAAATAATATCAAAACGGGAGGCACGAAAGCCTCCCGTTTTATATATCTGTATGGTTCTGTTTATTTGTCTGCGCCGTATATTTCGCTTGCCTTGCCAACAATTTTCACAAACTCCGCGCGGTAAGCGTCGGAAGCCACGTATTCCGCAAGCCCCTGCAGTCTCTCGGAAACCGAATCCAAACTTGCATTTTCAGCATATGCCGACTGCCGCAAAACCAGCCCGAACTCCGCCACGCAGGCAACAAACGATAAATCGTCGGAAGAGGGGGTGGAAGTAAGCGCTTCGGCTGTCACGCTCTCGCTCGTTTCAGTCTCGCCTGTAACGTCCTTATATTTCACTTCAACCGTCGCAAGTTTTCCTTGGGCGTTTTCCGCAAGTTCTATTTCATAAAGAGCCGCAACGCACAGGTTGCTCCCAATTTCTCCCGTGTCCGTCGTGTCGTCCTCGAACTCGTCCTTTGAAATCAGCTTTGTATCGTATCCTATCAGGCGGTATTTAATAACGTTATCTTCAAACGTCACGCCCGCCTTTGCGTCCTTAGCCACGGTCATCAGCGTTCCGTTCAGCTCCGTGCACAGCACCTTTTCCGCTTCGGTAATATTGTCAAGGTACGCGTAGTTGCCGTTTCCGCTTCTTGCAAGCGTTTCCAGCATATCGTCGCGCATATTTCCCATTCCTACGCCCAAAACGGAGAGGTACACGCTCTTTTCCGCAACCGTCCTTTCGGAAATCATCTCCTGCAAAGTATTCGTATCGCTTATTCCCACGTTAAAATCCCCGTCGGAAATTATTATAACTCTGTTATTCCCACCCGTAATATAGTGTTTTTCCGCAACCGCATACGCCCTTTTCAGTCCGTCGCCGCCGTTCGTGCTTCCGCCGGCTTTAAGCTTATCTATCGCCGACTTCACCGCCGTCTTTCCGCTCTCCGAACATTCTCCGCCGTCGAGCACCGTAGCAACCCCGCTCGCATATGTCACAATCGATATCACGTCCCCGTCTCCGAGGTTATCTGCAAGCATTATAAGCCCTTTTTTGGCAAGCTCCAGCCTGTCATCGCCCGACATCGACCCTGAAACGTCCACCAGAAACACATAGTTTCCGTTCACGGACTCGATTTTTCTTTCCGCCGTCTTTATTCCCGCCATCATCAGTTTGTGCGCGGGATTCCACGGGCAGTCCGCAAGGTATGTGCTCACCGCAACCGCGCCGTTTTCGGGCGCGGCGAAGTCATAGTCAAAGTAATTTATAAGCTCTTCTATTCTCACGGAATCGGCGTAAACCTTGCTTCCGTTTTCAATCTGATATCTCATCTGGGAGTAGCTCGCGGTGTTGCGGTCGAGGGAGAAGTAGGAGGAGGACTCCTCCGCAACTTCCGTAAACCCGTTTTCCACAATGGACTCATGCACAAATCCGCCGCTCTCTTCCCCAAAGCCGTCGCCCGCGTCGGGCGCTACTTCCATTCCCGACCAGTGACCGCTGTCGCCGAAGTTTCTGTCGGGTGCAGAGCACGCCGCAAAGGACGCCGCCGCCAAAGCCGCCGTAATTAAAGCTATCGCCGCCGATAATTTTTTCATAAAACGCCTCCAAAAGTTGTTTGTCGCAATTAAAACGGTTTGGCTTTGCCGTTTGTCCCGCATTTTTTTAAAATTTTTAAATTTTTTTTAAATCAGATGCCCAATATGTCAAAATAATATGTGTATCCGAGCGATTGGGAAGTTTTTATTCTCAAATAATACTTTACTGTTCCCGCGTCTATAAACAGCTTATAAACGTTTTCCCCGTTGTCGTATTCCGTGTTCAGAATGTATTCCGTGCCGCGGTAATAATTTTCCTCCCCGTCGGCGTATTCAAGCAAATTTCTGCAGCGCGCGTCACCGTCTGTATATTCCGCGTAAATCACCGCGTCGTGCCTGAATCCGTTATTGACCAGCGCAACGTCCGCCCGCGCAATTCTCACGGTATCGTTTTTGCTGTACTCCGTAACGCTCACGTCCGCGTTTTTTGCAAACGCAAAGGTCCTTGCAAATTCAAGTCCTCTCGTCACAGTCTCGTAGGGGTCCACGTCTCTCTCGGCAAGCTCCGAAAGGGAATAGTATTCATAGCCCGCACCGGGCGGAGTGCTGCCCGCTGAGTGATCCCCAAACGACCCATCGCCGCCAACGGTATTCCCGCCGGGCAAATACCTCGGGGAAAGGACTGTTGCAGCCGTAACCACGGCAACCAGCAGGGCGGCAACGGGGGTAAGCCTTAAAAACCATTTAACGCTTCCCCTTTTTTTGCGCGGCTTAATCTGCGCCTTTGCGTCGGCTGTCAGATTTTCGGGCAGCTCGGCACCCCGGAAATACCCGTCGAATTCATTTTGTAATCTCTTGTCGTCCATCTTTTACCTTTAAAACGTTTGGGGATCGCCGTTTGTCCCGCCCAAAAATTCTTTGATTTTATTTTCCGCCTGTTCCTGTATTCTCTGCACGGTAGATTTGCTCATATCCAGCTCGTCCGCCGTCTGTCTCACCGTCATATCCAGGTAGTATCTGCAATATATAATCTTTTTCTCGTCTCCGTCCAGCGCTTCTATCGCCCGTTCGAGGCTTATCGCCTCGTCCCGCTTTTCGGGGGAATAGTCAAGGGAGGCAAGGGAGTAAAACTCTTCCGTGCTCACTTCCCGCTTTCTCTTCCGCGCAATGTCCAGCGCCGTGTTCCTCACAATAGTCATTATCCATCCCAGCGCTGAGGTTCCCTTTTTATATTTTTTTGCGTGCCTTGCAATTTTTATAAGGCTGTCGTGCACGGCGTCCTCGGCAAGCGCCCTGTCGCGTAAAATTCCCAAAGCCACCGCAAACATCTGTCCTCCGGCAAGCCCGTAAATTCCGTCCAGGCACCCCGCGTATCCCTCGGCAACGGCGGCAACCAGATTATTAAGTTGTTCCCGCCTGTCAAGTGGCATAAAATCTCCCCAATGTGCAAAAATGCGCCCGTGCGCGTATATTAATATTTTCCACCGCCGCAAATGATTTGTCAAGTATTATTTTTATCTGCCCCGTTTCGTTTGCCAACGTCGGCTCTTTTATTGTATAATACAATAAATCATAAAGGCGGCAAATATATGAGATTTTACAAAATGCACGGCATCGGCAACGACTATATCTATTTCGACTGTATGCACTCTATGCTGAAGAATCCGGGCGCGCTTTCACGGCGGCTCTCCGACAGGCACTATTCCATAGGCGGGGACGGCATCATACTTTTATGTCCCTCCGAAGTCGCCGACGTAAAGATGAGAATGTTCAACACCGACGGCTCCGAGGGCAAAATGTGCGGCAACGGCATACGCTGCGTTGGCAAGCTTGCCCACGATTTGGGCTACGTAAAAGGCAGCGTCTGCACGGTAGAAACGCTCTCGGGCATCAAAACGCTCGAGCTTGAAATTTCCGCCGGAGGCGTTGTTACCGCCGCAAGGGTAGATATGGGCGCGCCCGAGCTTAGCGGCGAAAAAATTCCTTCAACTTTCAGGGGCGAAAAAATCGTAAACCAACCCCTCGTTGTAGACGGCAAAACCTACAACGTAACTCTCGTCTCAATGGGCAATCCCCATTGCGTGGTGTTTTATGACGATATAATAGGTCTCGATATCCAAAAGGTCGGCAAGCCCTTCGAAACTAATCCCGCCTTCCCCGAGCGCGTCAACACGGAATTTATCCGCGTCATAGGCAAAAACCGCCTCAAAATGCGCGTGTGGGAGAGGGGCAGCGGCGAAACGCTCGCCTGCGGTACAGGCGCGTGCGCGTCGGCTGTCGCGGCTGTTTTAAACGGCGTCTGCGACCGCGGCGAGGAGATAACCGTCAGCCTTCTTGGCGGCGATTTAAAAATTCTCTGGAGCGATAAAACCGTGTATATGTACGGCGCGGCAACGCTTGCCTACGTCGGCGATGTGGAAATATAATAATTTTCCCGTCATAAGCCACAATATTTTGTGTGTGCAACTGTTGCAATAGTCAAAACTTTGTGCTAAAATAATTTGGTATTTTTGTTTTCGCAACAAGTATAAAATTCACTCGGAGTAAATTATGACAAAATATATCTTCGTAACCGGCGGCGTAGTATCTGGTTTGGGCAAGGGAATAACGGCGGCGTCCCTCGGCAGACTTTTAAAGTGCAGGGGCTATAAGGTTGCTTCCCAAAAGCTCGACCCCTACATAAATATCGACCCGGGCACCATGAGCCCCTACCAGCACGGCGAAGTTTTCGTAACCGACGACGGCGCCGAAACCGATCTCGACCTCGGTCATTACGAAAGATTTATCGATGAAAATCTCAACAAATACTCCAACCTTACCACGGGCAAGGTCTATTGGAACGTCCTCAACAAGGAGAGGGACGGCAAGTATCTTGGTCAAACGGTTCAGGTGATTCCTCACATAACCAACGAAATAAAGTCGTTTATATACAACGTCGGCAAAACCACAGGCGCGGACGTAGTCATCACCGAAATCGGCGGCACAATAGGCGATATCGAAAGCCAGCCTTTCATCGAGGCTATCCGTCAGGTCGCGCGCGAAGTCGGCAGGGAGAACTGCTGCTTCATTCACGTAACTTTGGTTCCCTATATTTCCGGCTCCGAGGAATTCAAATCCAAGCCCACACAGCACTCCGTAAAGGAGTTGCAGGGAATGGGCATCAATCCCGACATAATAATGGCGCGAGTCGACGCACCCATGCCCAAAGACGTCCGCGCAAAAATAGCAATGTTCTGCAACGTGGAGCCGGAGTGCTGCATAGAAAATTTAACCCTTCCCGTGCTCTACCGTTGCCCCATTATGCTCGAGGAGAGCAATTTTTCCACAATAGTCTGCAAAAAACTCAACCTCGACCCGCGCGTAATCGATTTATCAGAGTGGAACAAAATGCTCGGGCGCATCGACGCGCGCGATAAAAGCGTAAAAATCGCCCTCTGCGGCAAGTACGTCCAGCTTCACGACGCATATCTTTCCGTTGCCGAAGCTCTCGCCCATGCGGGGTATGAAAATCTTGCAAAAGTGGACATAAAATGGGTTGATACCGAGGAGCTCACGCGGGAAAATATTGCCCAAGCCCTCTCGGACTGCAGCGGTATTCTGGTTCCCGGCGGCTTCGGCGGCAGGGGAGTGGAGGGCAAGGTGCTCTGCGCGGAATACGCAAGGGTAAACAACGTTCCCTATCTCGGCATCTGCCTCGGAATGCAGACCGCTGTAATAGAATTTGCCCGCAACGTTTTGGGATATGCCGACGCCAACTCCTCGGAGTTCGCACCCCATTCAAACCACTGCGTAATAGATTTAATGCCCGACCAGCACGGCGTAAAGATGGGCGGCACCATGCGCCTCGGCGCATATCCCTGCCTTGTTTTGGGCGATATAATGAAAGAAGCCTACAAAGCCGATAAAATTTCCGAACGTCACCGCCACAGATTCGAATTCAACAACGACTATCGCGCGGAATTCGAAAGGGCGGGCATGAAGATTGCCGGCACCTCTCCCGACGGGCTGTTGGTGGAGGCGGTGGAAATTCCCGCAAACGATTTCTTCATAGGCGTACAGTTCCACCCCGAATTCAAATCCCGTCCTCAGGCGGCTCACCCCATATTCCGTGAGTTCGTAAAACACGCAATAGAGTATAAAAAGTAAAGCATATGAATTTCAACAATAATTTCAATAACATAGCCGAAAGCTATCTCTTCGCCGAGGTGGCCGACCGCGTATCCGCATATTCACAAGCCCACCCCGATAAAAAGGTTCTCAAGCTCGGCATAGGCGACGTAACATTGCCCCTTGCGCCCGAAGTTATAAAGGCGCTTCACGCGGCAGTGGACGATATGTCAAAAAAGGAGACCTTCCGCGGCTACGGTCCCTACGAGGGCTACGATTTTTTGCGCGAAAGCATACGGGAATATTATAAGTCACACGGCGTCAACCTTTCATTGAGCGAAATTTTCGTATCCGACGGCGCAAAGAGCGATTTGGGCAACGTCCTCGATATTTTTTCCGACGACAACACCGTCCTCGTTCCCGACCCTGTCTATCCGGTATACGTAGATACCAACGTAATGGCGGGCAGAAAAATAATTTATGCCGACGCCGACGAGAGCAACGGCTTTTTGCCAATGCCCCAGAAGGGAGTGCACGCCGATATAATTTATATCTGCTCTCCCAACAACCCCACGGGCGCGGCGTACCCCAAAGACAGGCTTAAAGAGTGGGTTGACTACGCAAACAGGGAGGGCGCCGTAATCTTATACGACGCCGCCTACGAGTGCTTTGTTTCCGACGACGCCCTTGCCCGCTCTGTTTTCCAAATAGACGGCGCGCGCACATGCGCAATAGAATTTTGTTCGTTCTCCAAAACGGCAGGTTTCACGGGCACCCGTTGCGGCTACACCGTCATTCCCGAAGAGCTTACCAAAAACGGAATGAGCGCAAACAAAATGTGGTTCCGCCGCCAAAGCACCAAGTTCAACGGCGTTCCCTACATCGTCCAGCGCGGCGCGGCTGCCGTTTTCACCGAACAGGGACAGAGGGAAATCGCCCAAAACCTTTTGGTCTACAAGCGCAATGCGCAGATGATAGCAAACGCCATGGACCGCCTTGGCATTTGGTACACGGGCGGCAAAAACTCCCCGTATATATGGCTTAAATGCCCCGGCGGAATGAAGAGTTGGGAGTTTTTCGATTACCTTCTCAACAACGCGCAGGTGGTGGGCACTCCGGGCGCGGGCTTCGGCAAAAACGGCGAAGGCTTCTTCCGTTTAACGGCTTTCGGAAGCGAAGAAGTAACGCGTGAGGCGGTTGAAAGAATAATAGGGCTGCTCAAAACAGGTCTATAACCAATACATATACTAAAAATCTTCCACGGTAAATTATATGATAAATTTAGAACGCGGCTCCGGCATACTCTGCCACATATCGTCGCTGCCCGGCAAGTACGGCATAGGCACTCTCGGAAAGGAAGCGTATGACTTTGCCGACTTCCTCAAAAAATGCCACGTAAAGTATTGGCAAATACTTCCGCTCGTGCAAACGGGTTTTGGCGACAGTCCCTATCAGTCCGTCTGCTGCAACTCGGGCAATCCGTATTTTATCGACCTCGAAGCTCTGCGCGACGAGGGACTTTTGGACGACGAAGAGCTTAAAAGCTGCGAAGCTCCCGCCGGCAGCGTAGACTACGCCGCGCTGTATAATACGCGCTACAATGTTTTGAGGCTTGCTTATGCACGCTTCAATATAAAGGACGAGGATTTCTGCAACTTCGTCAAAAGCGGGGACTTTGAAGATTACGCGCTGTTTATGTCCCTTAAATCGCGCTATCCCGAATCCTTCGACTGTTTTCCCGACGCCTACAAGTACACCGAAAATCTTGCCATAGCCGACTTCCGTGCGGAAGTCTACAAGAGCGATTACTGCTTTTGGCAGTTTTTGCAATACGTATTCAAAAAACAGTGGCAAAAGCTAAAAAATTACGTCAATTCCCTCGGCATAAAAATAATAGGCGACGTTCCATTGTACGTTGCCTACGACTCCTCCGACGTTTGGGGTCACCCCGAGCTTTTCAAACTCGACGACGAGCTTCACCCCACGTGCGTTGCGGGCGTTCCCCCCGATTATTTTTCAAAAACCGGTCAGCTTTGGGGCAATCCCCTCTATAATTGGGAGGTGATGGCTTCAGACGGCTACGGGTGGTGGATAGACCGCATAAAAAAGGCTGCGCAGCTTTACGACATAGTCAGAATAGACCATTTCCGCGGGCTCGACCGCTATTATTCCATTCCCGCGGGCAGTCCCACGGCGGAAGCGGGGGAGTGGCTTGACGGACCCAAAGAGAGGTTTTTCGAAAAGATAAAGAGCGAACTCGGCGACGTTCCCATAATCGCCGAAGATTTGGGCATACTTGACAGCGGCGTAATAAAGCTTCGCTTAAAAACGGGATTCCCGGGTATGAAAATACTTCTTTTCGCCTTCGACGGCAAGCAGTCAAATTCCTATCTGCCCGTCAATATGGAGGAAAATTCCGTTGCCTACACCGGCACGCACGACAACAACACCGCAGTCGGCTTTATGGATAGTATGCCGCCGTCCCAATTCGGCGTTTTCAAAAAACGTCTCCGCGCCGCCCTTGAAAGCGAGGGAGTTGTATATCCCTTTGTCACAAAACAGCAGACGGCGCTCGCTCTCTGCGTGTGCGCAATGGCTTCGCCCGCGCGCCTTGCAATAATTCCCATACAGGATCTTTTGGGGCTTGACGACAACAGCCGTATGAACACTCCGTCCGTTCCGCAGGGCAACTGGCGGTTCAGGCTTACCGAACAGCCCTCGCGCCTGCATGCGGCAATTATGCGCAAGCTCGTATCGCACTTCAACAGATAAATAATATCCCGTGTGAGAAAGCTGTCACTGCACAACTCCCTTGGCTCCCCATAATATGGTAGCTATCACTGCACAAACTCCCTTAGCTCCCCTTGATTTAAGGGGAGCTGTCATTTTAATGACTGAGGGGATTGCAAATACTTTCTAATCGCAACCGCCCGTCAAGCTTCAAACAGCCTCGTGCACACCACTGTCATATCGTCGGTTGCAACGTGCCCGGCTAAGTCCAAAGCCTTTGCAAGGATTTTGTCCGCAAGATTCTGCGGATTCAGCGGCTTCAACCCCTGTAAAAATTCATAAAGCTCCGTTGCCGAAGAAAAGCAGGAGGACACCCCGTCGCTCATAAACGTTATAATATCCCCGCTTTTCAGCATTTCCGTGCTGCACGTCGGCTTTAAATTATCCAGAATCCCAAGGGGCAGCGAAGCGCTTTCCAGCACTTTTATTTCCCCTGCGCGCATTATTATTCCCGCGGGCGAGCCTATCTTCACAAAGTCCGCCCGCCCCGAATCAAGGTTTACTGCCGCAATGTCTATGCAGGTAAAGCGTTCGTCGCGGTTGAACGACAACAGCTTATTTATAGTTTTCAACACCGTATCTTCCGGCATTTCCGCGCGGTAAAACGCCTCTATTAAGGAAATCGCCGCTTCGCTCACCTTTCTTGCATATTCCCCGCTGCCCATCCCGTCGGAGAGCGCCATCAAAAATGCGTGTTCGTTTATTCTTATTACCGAGTGCGTATCGCCCGAAACTCTTTCTCCCTTTTTCACGGCGTACGCAACCCCGAACGCTGCGTCAAGCCTCGGCGGCGTAGTAAAAACCAGGCAGGTGTTCACGCCGTCGTATGCAAGCTTTTCCTTTAAAATATACTTTCTGCCGCGGGTTTTCTTTATAATTTCGCAAATATTATTTACGTTGAAATTACCGCACACCGTCAGCATAATTTCCCCGTACAAATCGTCCGTTATCACCTCTGGGCAGGCAAACCCATGGGCAGCCAAAGCCTCTTTCAGCGCTTTTTCGCCCTCAACGTCCTGCCCGTGCGTGTGCGAAAGTTCCACTGCGCAGTCCTTCATAACCTCCGCAACCCCGTGCGCCTGGTCGGCGAGCAATCTCCGCCCCGAGCGCGCGTTTTCGCTTTCAAGCGCGCACCGCCTGTATTCCGCAAGTATTCCGTTCAGCTCCGTCATCACCTCCGAGGGCTTTATGCAGGCGGAAGTTATTTCCGAAGGCAAATCTATCAGGTTCACCCTGCCTTTCATGCATCCCGTTGAAATCAGCCTTTCAAAGCCGGGGTAAACTCCCGTTTTTTGGCACCTTTTCGCGCGTTCGCAGCCCGTGCAGCACCTGCCTTTCAGCTCCATAAACATCCGCTCTTTTGCGGCTTTTTCGTCCACGCCCTCGTCCAGAGCCATAAACGCACATTCTATCTCCCTGAACAGTTCCGAAATTCTGTATAATCTTTCCCCCGTGCGCCTTCTTGCACGGTCGGCTTGCGTTCCGTCGGCAATTCTTTCGCACTCAAGTCTCAGCTTTATTTCTTTCAGTCCGGCTGAAGAGGGCAACGCCGTCGCCGCGCACGCCGCAAACAGCAGCACGGCGTAAACCACAATCAGCGCCACCGCACATTCAAAGCACTTTTCGTAGTACGCATATGCCGCCGCCAAAGTTCCGGCAATCGCGGAGGGAGCCGCCCGCCCGGCATTCAAAAACACCAGCGCCGCCGCCGAAATTATCACATAGGCGGTGAGGGGGGAGGGGTCCAGCGCCGCCAGCGCGTGCGGTATTGCAAGCGCCAGCGCAATTATTACGCTTACGGGCGAGCGCGTCAGCCGCGTAAAATACGCAATCGCCGCCGCAGAGCATATAATGTAAAACGCTTTGCCCGCCACCGTGTACAGCCCAAAGCCTATGGCGGCGTAGACCACGGCAATGCATACGAACTCGTCCTCCCTGAGACGGCAGCGGTAAATTTTAAAGATCAGCGCATAAACGCTCTTAAAGCAAAAAAACGTAAAAATCATCGTCACAGCAGCGGCTATCGACTTCATTATATATAAATTAATTCCGCTTGCCGCCCCAAACCCGCGCCAGGGCGAAAACAGCACGTACGGCGCCAGCGCGATTATCAGGTAAACTACCGCTTCGGCTTTTATTTTCCTTTGATATCGTCTGTATAAAAACACTATAACCGATAAAAACGCCGCTTCGAACACGGCGAGTATCCCGGACGTCAAATTCAAACTCACCGCGGAGGCGAGTATAAAAATTACCGGCACGGCAACTATGTTGGTTCCGCACAGCAACATTGCAAACGCAAGCCCCAGCGACAGCGGCGCGTCCGGCATTGCAAAATTTATAAAAACCGTCGCGGCGGCATACAGTGCGTACATTAAAACGCTTTTAAAATTAATTTTGAGCGGCATACCTCTATGGTAACGCCGCCCAATACGCAAATTCTGTCTTTAATTGTAATATAATATGTTATTTAACGCTTATTTTTATTTTTTTCCGCAGCCAGCCACACCATCAGCACCGTGACGTCCGCGGGATTCACGCCGGAAATTCTCCCCGCCTGTCCCAAGGTCAGGGGGCGCACCCGTTCAAGCTTTTCGCGGGCTTCGAGTCTCAACCCGCCGATCGCCGAATAGTCAATATCGTTCGGCAATTTCTTTCCCTCAAGCTTTTTTGCCCGTTCAATCTGCTGCATACACTTTTTAATGTATCCGTCGTATTTTGCCGTTGCCTCTGCGGTCTTTAAAATATCCCCGCCGTATTGCTTTAAAATCCCGAAAAACTCACGTATATCTTCTATTTTCGCCCCGCGGCGTATCAAATCCGCGTACGTTGCCCCTTCAGCCGTTCCGAGCATCGAAAACTCTTCAATAAACTCCGCCGCTCTCCCGCCCGCGGGCTTTTCATCCAAAGCTTCCAGAATTTCGTTGTAGTCCTTTTTTCTTCTCTCAAAAACTTCCTTTCGCTCAGCCGTCAAAAGTCCGGTCCCCATAATTTTCGGCGTCAGGCGGAAGTCCGCCGTGTCCTGCCGCAAACAAACGGAATATTCCGCCCGCGAGGTCATCATTCTGTAAGGCTCGTCCGTGCCCTTTGTCACAAGGTCGTCTAAAAGAACTCCTATATACGCCTCGTCCCTGCCGAGTATTAGCGGCTCTTTCCCAAGTATCTTGTAAGCCGCGTTAATTCCCGCAACAAGCCCCTGCGCGGCGGCTTCCTCGTATCCCGAAGTGCCGTTTATCTGTCCCGCGGTATAAATGCCGCTTATTTTTTTGAATTCCAGGGTGGGGTACACGTCAAGCGTATCTATGCAGTCGTATTCAATCGCGTAGGCGTATCGCATTATATCGCAGTGCTCCAACCCCTCAACCGAGCGGTACATTTCAATCTGTATGTCGTGAGGCATGGAGGTGGACATTCCCTGCACGTATATCTCGTTTGTATCCGCGCCCTCGGGTTCCAAGAATATCTGGTGCCTTTCCTTGTCCCTGAACCGCACTACCTTGGTCTCCACCGAAGGGCAGTAACGCGGACCCGTGCCGCTTATTTCCCCGTTATACATCGGCGCGCGGTCCAGATTATCAAGAATTATCCCGTGCGTCCGCGCGTTCGTATACGTTATATGGCAGGGCAGCAAATTTTTCGGGGAAGAGGGGTGCAAAAAGGAAAACGCAGGCACGTTTTCGCCCTTTTGTTCGGTGCACTTGCCAAAATCCACTGTTCTCCCGTCCAAGCGCGCGGGCGTTCCCGTCTTGAATCTCCGCACGCAGTATCCAAGCTTTACAAGGCACTCCGTAAGCTTAGTCGCGGGCGCAAAACCGCTCGGACCGCTCTTTTTTCTCACTTCGCCCGTAATAGTCTCGGCATTCAGATATACCCCCGTGGCAACTATCACGGCTTTGCACTCCAAAATTCCGCCGTAGTCCGTCAAAACTCCGTTCGCTCTTCCGTTCTCTGTCAAAATTTCCACGGCTTCGCCCTGTATTATGCGCAAATTATCGCAATTTTCCAGCGTCCGCTTCATTTCGCGGTGATATGCGTTTTTGTCGCACTGCGCTCTCAGACACTGCACGGCTTCGCCCTTTCCCTCGTTCAGCATTCTCAGTTGAAGGGCGGTTTTGTCGGCGTTTACAGCCATTTCCCCGCCGAGTGCGTCAATCTCCCGCACAAGATGTCCCTTTGCCGTTCCGCCTATGGAGGGATTGCACGCCATAAAAGCTATGCTGTCGAGGTTTAGTGTAAGCATAGCCGTTTTCAGCCCCAACCGTGCGGCGGCAAGCGCCGCTTCGCAGCCCGCGTGCCCCGCGCCGATTACGACGATATCGAATTTTCCCTCCGAAAAACTAAACATATATTAAGGTTTTCCCCAAAACGATTATTGCCCGCATATCACGGGCAATAACTCATTTTTTAAGAATTATATTTTTTATGTCGTCCACGTCCTTGGCTATTTTATCGTTCACTCTCACCATTTCCTCGATTTTATCGCGGGAGTGGATAATCGTCGTGTGGTCGCGCCCGCCCAGCTCCTTGCCTATAGAAATGAGGGGGAGGGACAAAAGCTCGCACATAAGGTAGCAGCATATCTGCCGAGGTATAACTATTTCTTTTTTCTTGCTCTTCCCCGTCAGTTCCGATTTTGAAACTCTGTAATAAGCCGCCACTGCCGAAATAACGCTCTCCGAAGTTATTTCCTCGTTTCCCTCGGAAACGGCTTCGCTCAGCGCGCTCTTCGCAAGCTCCACGGTTATGGCAACTTCGTGCAGCTTTGCGGCGAATATAACCTTCGTAAGCCTTCCTTCAAGCGTTCTCACGTCGTCGCCCGAACCGTTTGCCAAAAATTCCAGAACGTCCTCCGGCACAAGGCACTTTTTGTCGAACGCCTTCCGCTTTAAAATAGCAATCTTGTCCTCATACGTGGGGGGCTGCACGTCGTAAACGAGTCCGCCCTGGAACCTCGTTCTCAGCCTGTCCTCCAGCGCCTCCAATTCCTTCGGGGGTCGGTCGGAGGATATAACTATTTGCTTTCCCTTGGAAACAAGCTCGTTGAAGGTATGGAAGAATTCCTCCTGCACGGCTTTCTTGTTCGCAATAAACTGAATATCGTCTATAATCAGCACGTCGGCGTTGCGGTAGTGGTGTCTCAGTCTATTTCCCCTGTCGCGCGCGTCGGGACCGCGGCTCGTGAACATAGTGTCTATAATTTCGTTCACAAACTGCTCGCAGGTCACGTAAATAACCTTCAAATTGGGTTTATCAACAATTATTTTGTTTGCGATAGCTTGCAAAAGATGAGTCTTTCCCAAGCCCGTGCCGCCGTAAATGAACAGCGGGTTATAAGTTCCCGCAGGGTCGTCCGCAACCGAAAGCGCCGCCGCGTGGACAAACTGGTTGTTCTTGCAGGCTACGTACGTGTCAAAGGTGAACCGCTTGTCCAGGTTGGTGGGGGGAATCACTTCGTTCTCCTCGTCGGGCGAGTTGTAGGCGTATCCGTCGCTGCCTTCAACTCTCAGGCGGAAGTCCACAAGCCCCACGTCGGCTTTAATAATAGCCTCGCGCATCTTTTCGGCTAAAGTGCCCGTTATGTACTTTGCAAAGCTCTCCGTGGGCGTTTCCAGCACTATATATCTGCCGTCTATATCCACGGGAGTAAGCTTTTCGATGTAGGTGGTATAGTTTATGTGCGAAACAAGCTCCTGCATCTTTTCTTTTATGGGATTATAAATAAAGTCAAAGTTTCCCTTTTCTGCCATAACGGGTCAAATATCCTTTGAATTTTAAAAAATTTTTGCTATAATAGTATGAGACGTGATGCTTAAAAACAATTATAATACAAAAAACAATTAAAATAAAGTATTTTCAGCAAAAATGCGCATAAAAAATTTGAATTTAAAAAATTTCAGAAATTATGCCGACGAAAGAATAGACTTCGGCGTGGGGCTGAACGTCCTCTACGGCAAAAACGCACAGGGCAAAACCAACTGTGCCGAAGCCGTATACTATCTTTGCACAGGCACGTCCCCGCGCGCAAAGCGCGATAAACAGCTCATCCGCCACGGCGAGGAGTTTGCCGAAATTTCAGCAACGGCGGAGGGCAGATACGGCAATCTGGAAATTTCCGCCAAAATCGGCGAAACGGGCAGGGAGATACGGGTAAACGGCAACAAAATCACCCGCAACGCCGATATTCTCGGCAACCTTTTCGCGGTGTTTTTCTCCCCGCACGAGCTTCGTCTCATACAGGACGGTCCCGACGAACGCCGCAGGTTTTTAAACGTCTCAATCTCCCAGCTTTCCCGCCCGTACTATATCGCCCTTGTTCGCTACAACAGGATTCTCGAGCAGCGCAACAATCTTTTAAAGGAAAAAAATCTCAACACGGTCTACGATTTACTGCCCGTCTGGGATGAGGAGCTGTGCAAATACGCCGCCACCGTTGCAAGGCAGCGCGCCGACTTCGTTTCCCGCCTTGCGCCCATCGCCGCGGACTTTCACCGCAAACTCACCGAAGGGGAGGAGACCCTTAAAATTTCCCCCGAAAAGAAGTACGCCGGCAACGAGGAGGAGCTAAAAAAGCGCCTCTATAACGAGCTTTCAAATAACTACGAGCGCGATATCCGTCTCGGCTATACCGCCTCGGGACCCCATCGCGATGATATCGACATAGAGATAGACGGCGCCGACGCAAAATCCTTCGCGTCGCAGGGGCAAACGAGAACGGCGGCTCTTGCCATCAAGCTTGCCGAAGTTGAAATTTTCAGGGAGCTTTCGGGCGAATATCCCGTGCTCGTCCTCGACGACGTCATGAGCGAGCTGGACCTTCCCCGCCGCAAAAAGCTCGTCGGTCTGACAAAGGACAGGCAGACCATATTGACCTGCACCCACGCCGAGCGTGTTTTGTACGGGCTTGAAACCACAAAAATCCGTATAGAAGGAGGCAAAGTAAAAAAATGAAAGCAGATATGCACGTTCACACCGTCGCTTCCGACGGTCTGTTCACTCCCGAAAACGTAGCCGAAAACGCAATCAAAGCCAACCTCGGGCTGGTGGTTGTAACCGACCACGACACAGTGTTCAACACCCAAAAATTCAACACGGTCTGCGAAAAATCGCAGCTTAAAACGGTGAGCGGCATTGAAATTTCCGCTTATGTCGGCGACGTAAAAATCCACACTCTCGGCTACGGCTTCAACCCCGAAAATCCCGATTTCCAATCTTTTTTGAACCAACTTTGCCAAGGCTCCTACGTGCGGACGGAGGAAATCTTAAAAAAATTGAAGTGCTGCGGCGTTCCCGTAACGTTTGAGGAGGCTTCGGCAGAGCGTATAAGCGATAAAACGCCCATTCACGCCATGCACATAGCCCGCGCCGGCGCAAAAAAAGGATATTCAACCGACCCCGTAAAATTTTTTATGACATATATGATGTACGGCAAGCCCGCGTTTGTAAATATTTGCCGTCCTTCGCCCGAAGAAGCTATAGAGGTCATCAATTCCGCGGGCGGAACGGCTGTAATAGCCCATCCGGGGCGCATAGATTTAAGCAAAAACGACCTGTATTCCCTTATCGTCCGTCTCGCGGGGGCGGGTCTCGGCGGCATAGAAGCAGTATATTCCGCACATACTGATATACAAACGGCATACTTCAGGGAGATAGCCGAGAAGTTCGGTCTTTTGGTAACGGGCGGTTCCGATACGCATTTCCAAGGCGGCAACCGCAAAGTCGGTTCACCCGAGTTCCACCCGTCAGAAGAACTTCTCAAAAGGTTAAAAATTTGTTGAAATTAATAAAAAAACTCAATATACTCCTCGTAATGTCCGCCGTCACGGCGGGCTTTATTTTTTGTTTGTGCGGATTTTTGCGCGCCGTTCCAAAGGGAGTCACGGTAAACGGCGAAAACGTCGGCGGGCTTACTGTCCCGTCCGCGGTTGAAAAGCTGCGCCAAAAAACGGCGGAGGAATTAAAGGGCAAATCCCTGTGCATATACGGCGCAAAAGCCCGGTACGTGTTCACTTATCCCGAAATTTCCTTCAAGGACGATTTCAAAAACGTGCTCGGCTCGGTAAAGCGCGGCGGCGAATATAGCGCAAACGTAAGTTATTATCTATGCGGCATGGACGAGATTATAAACGATATTTGCCGCGAGGAAAAGGTCGAACGCGTGGAGCCTTACGCCAAGTTCCGCACCTCGGGGGAGCCGTTCTACTACTTTGAGGGCGCGGACGGCAAACAGCCGGACATAGCCCGGCTCAAAGCCGACATTCAAGCCGCGCTCAAAGGCGGGTTCGAATCTGTAAAAATAAAATATCTCACCGCGTTCCGCCGCACCTCTCTCGACTCCGTCCGTCAAAAAACCGCTCTTCTCGGCAAATTCACAACCTATTTCGACGCCTCAAACACCAACCGCGCGTGCAATATCCGCCTTGCCGCGGCGCTGTTGAACGGCGTTAAGGTAGAGGGCGGCAAAACGCTTTCGTTCAATGATACTGTGGGGGCAAGGCTTCCCGAACGCGGTTTCCGTTCCGCAAAAATCATAGAAAACGGAGAGTATGTGGAGGGTGTCGGCGGCGGAGTCTGTCAGGTCAGCACCACGCTCTATAACGCCGCTCTTCTTTCGGGCATGGCGGTCACGGAATATCATCCCCATTCCCTGTCGGTGGGCTACGTCGCTCCCTCGCGCGACGCAATGGTCAGCGGCAGCTCGTGCGACCTCAAATTCAAAAACCCCTCGGCTTGCCCCGTCTATATCCGTTCCCGCACGGGCAACGGCTACGTCACGTTTGAGCTATACGGCAAGAGCGACGGCGCAAAATACTCGCTCGAAACGGTCGTAAGGCAGACCATTCCCGCAGAGGAAGAGCTCTGCGCCGACCCTTCGCAGGTCAGGGAGGGGAAGGACGGCTTGATAAGCGAGGGCTACCTCGTCGTCAACCGCTCGGGTTTTATAAAAAAAATAAAGATCCGCACCGACCGCTACGCTCCGCAAAAGCGCGTAATTTTTCCCGCGGACCTGTCCCCACAAGACGGCGCGGGCGAGCCTTCGGAATCCGCTTAAAATTGAAAATTTTAATTTTTAATACCCAATAACTTGTATTTTGAAATATATTGTGCTATACTTAACAAGTATCAATTTTTTACGGAGAAGTATATGATTAAAATATTGCTCGACGCCATGGGCGGCGACAACTCCACCTCCGTCACCGTAAAGGGCGCCGTAGACGCGCTTGCGGCGGACAAGGACCTCTGTCTCATACTCACCGGCAGGCAGCGGGAGATAGACGGGGAGCTTTCAAAATACAAATACGATAAATCCCGTCTCGAAATAGTCGACTGTCCCGACGTTATCGATATGAACGAAGTTCCCACCGAGGCTGTAAAAAAGAAGGGTTCCTCCCTCGTGACGGCATATTGGATGCTCAAAAAGCAGGATGATATCTGCGCCCTCGTAACGGCTGGTTCCACGGGCGCCACCATAGTAGGCGGTCAGCTTATTTTGGGCAGAATCCGCGGCGTAAAGCGCCCCGCTCTCTGTCCCGCAATCCCCAATTCCCGCGGCACGTTCACCCTTCTTTGCGACTGCGGCGCCAACGCCGAGTGCAAGCCCGCAATGCTCTGCCAATTCGCCGTACTTGCCTCCGCCTATGCCCAAGTCGGCTTCGGCGTAAAAAACCCCAAAGTGGGGCTTTTGAACAACGGCACCGAGGAGCATAAGGGCGACCCTCTCCATCAGGAAACTTATAAATACCTGTCAAAAATGCGCGGCATCAACTTCATCGGCAACGTCGAGGGCAGGGATATAATGATGGGCGACTGCGACGTAGTCGTCTCCGATGGCTTTTCCGGCAACATCGCCCTGAAATCTATGGAGGGCTGCGGCAAGCTCGTCATCGACGTAATGAAAAAGGAATTCACAAAAAATCTCCGCTCCAAGCTCGGCTATCTGGGCGCAAGGGGAGTGGTAAAGAGAATGCGCGGGCAGCTCGATTTCAACCGCTTCGGCGGCGCCCTGCTGCTTGGGTTAAAAAAAGTAGTGGTAAAAAGCCACGGCTCTTCCAAGCCCGAAACAATCACCGCTTCTATCGCCAACGCCGCGCAAATCTATCGCAACGGTCTCGTGCCCGCGGTTGAAAAGCTTCTCGGCGAGGTGGACCTCGATTCTTTGATTCCCGCCGAGGAAGTTTAATGAACTATCCCGCAATTGAAAGTCGTCTCGGCTACGTTTTTAAAGATAAAAAATTATTAAAGCGCGCTCTCACCCTGTCGTCGTACGACCCCGAGGACAACAACCAGATTCTCGAGTTTTTCGGCGATGCCATTCTCGAATTTCTTGTATCCGAAAAAATTTACGACGAAGACAAAACCGAGGGCGAGCTTACCGAAAGGCGCAAAATGTTCGTGTCGGACAGCGCGCTCACCCCCGTCTCCGAAAGTTTGGGGCTTTCGGAATTTTTCATCAAGAGCAAGGGGGATACCGTTCTCAAAAAATCCATTCCGTCCGCATACGAGGCTGTGCTTGCCGCAATATATCTCGACGGCGGTATGGACGCGGCGCGGTCCTTTGTCTATCGGACGCTTCCATTCAAACCCGCGCAGCCGCCCAAAAATTACAAGGGCGAGCTTCAGGAGCTTCTCCAAAGCCGCGGCATGCCCCTTCCGGAGTACCGGCGGGAGGACATAGGCACTCCCCAAAAACCGGAATTCCGTTCAAAAATCAATGTGGACGGCAAAGAGTTTTCCGGCGAAGCGGGCAGCGTAAAAAACGCCGACCAGCTTGCCGCACGGGCGGCTCTGGAATATTTAAACCGCCGCTGACAGGGCTTACGCTCACGGCGGGCGCAAAAAAAGAAAAACAAGGCAACAAGGTAAATTATGCTCACGTTCAAGCAGATACAACTCATAGGCTTTAAATCCTTCGCCGATAAAACGGTAATTCCCCTCGGCGAGGGCGTAACCTGTATAGTAGGTCCCAACGGCTGCGGCAAGTCCAACGTAGCCGATGCCATTCGCTGGGTTCTCGGCGAACAGTCGGCAAAGATGATGCGCGGCTCCCAGATGATGGACGTTATTTTCGGCGGCACCGAAAAGCGCCGTATGATGTCCTTTTGCGAGGTTACTTTAACCTTCGACAACACCAACCGCATCTTCGATATCGACTGCGACGAGGTTGAAATGACCCGCCGCCTCTACCGCGACGGCACCAGCGAATACGTCCTCAACAAGCAAGTTTCCCGTATGAAGGAGCTAACCAGGCTTCTCCACGGCGCAGGCGCCGCAAAGGAGGGCTACTCCATCATAGGTCAGGGCAGAATAGAGCAGATAATGAACGCCAAGCCCGAGGACAGGCGCTCCATATTCGAGGAAGCAACCGGCATTGTCGTATTCAAGGACAGAAAGGCTGAAGCCGAAAGAAAGCTTGCCGCCGCGCGCGACAATCTTTTTGTGTTCAACCAAAGATTACAGGAAGTGGAAAGAATACTTCCGTCGCAAAAAAAGGCTGCGGAAAACGCCTTAAAGTATCGCGATTTATATTCACAGCTCCGTATGCAGGAGATGAACTTATACATAGTCCGCCACGACAGCGCCGCAGGTGAAAAAGCCACCCTTGCAACGCAGGCTGCCGCGCTTGCCGAGGGTTTAAACGCCGTTGAACAGCGCGCGGAAGACCTCTTAAAGGAGTATCAGGACCGCCGCGACATGGTAAACCGTGCGGACATCGATTTGCAGGATCTTAACGACAGGATCCGCCGCTACGAAGTCAGCATCGAGCACAAGAGCGGACAAACCCAGCTCTATGCCGAAAAAGCACGCGCGGTAAAGGCGCGTCTTGCCTCCGCGCAGGAAGAGTTGAGCTATTCCGCAAAGAGAATCGATGAAATCGACAGGGAACTAAAGCGCGCCGAAGCCGTAAGCAGCAGGAATGCCGAGCGCATCAGCGCCCAGACCGCAGCGTGCGACGGTCTCCGCAGCCGTATAAACGATTTAACCAAAACCATCGCCGAATACGAATATATGACGGGCGAACACCGCAAAAAAGTAATGGACGCTTTCAAGGACCTTTCCGAAATGCGCCAGAATATGGGTTCGCTCTCCGCCCAAAAGGAATTGCTTGCCGAGCGCCTTTCCGAAATCGAAGCCGATATGGAAAAAATACGCGCCCGCAGGGACGCCGCCCGCGACGAATATGCGGGTTGTATTCAAAAAAGCAACGCTCTCTCCGAATTTCTGGGCAACGAGGACTCCTTTTTGGAGGAAGCGGAAAGAAAGGTGGAGGAGGCTGAAAACCGCGTACAGCTTCTTGTTAAGCAGGTGTACGACGCCGAAGCGCTGGTAAAATCCATCGAGACCAGCCTCGAAACGTACAGGGCGCTCCGCGACAAGTTCGAAGGCTACGTTTATTCCGTAAGAAACTTGTTGAGCCGCAGCCTGAACGATATGGACCTGTCCTCGCGCATACAGGGCTTGATTGCCGACGTAGTCTCCTGCGACAAGGAGTATGAAGTGGCAATCGAAACGGCGTTCGGCGGTTCCATGCAGAACGTAATCACCCGCACCCGCGACGACGCAAAGTATCTAATAGAATATCTCCAGCGCACCCGCTCAGGTCAGGTCACCTTCCTTCCCATCGAGGCAATGCGTCCCCACTACGAAAACGATCAGATAAAGTCCGCCGTCCGCGACAAAGGCGCGCTCGGCTACGCCATAAATTTGGTAAAGTTCGATAAAAAGTACGAGAACGTAATACATAATCTTCTCGGAAATACTCTTATAGTCGATAATATACAAAACGCCACGCTCATTGCCGCAAGATATCCGCGCGCGTTTAAAATAGTCACGTTGAACGGCGACGTCATCGCCGTCAGCGGCTCTATGACGGGCGGTTCCCGCAGGGAAAATTCGGGCAACCTTCTGGCAAACGAGCGCAGAATAAAGGAGTTGGAGGAAAGTCTCGAAACAAAGCAAAATTTCCTTTCCCGCGCAGGCGAAAGGCGCAAGGAGCTTGACGCCGCCAAAGCCGCCGCGGACGAGGAGCTTGATTTGCTTCATTCCCGCCTTCAGGACGCAAGGGTGGAGTTCGCTCAGTTGACCGAAAAGCAGTCCGCATTGATGCAGGCGCAAACCTCGGCTGAAAGCGAATACGCCGCCTACGGTCAGTCCGTCGCCGCTCTCCGCCAAAGGCTCTCCGGGCTGGACAGCGAGTACTCCGGCATCAGCCGCGGCGCAAGCGATTTAACCGCGCAGTCGGACGAGGCTACCGAAAAGATGGACGATATGAGCGCCCACTACGACAAACTCATTGCCGACCGCACCGCGGCAAGCGACAAGCTCAATTCATTGCTCGTTGAAATAGCTTCGCTCGAGAGCGCCGTAAAGGCGGGCGCCGAAAACACCGTCCGTCTCACCAACGAGCGCAACTCCTTAACCGATAAAATCAAGGAAATAAACGCAAATATCCCCGCCATACAGGGCGAAATAGAGGAGCTAAACTTGCAGGCGGAGCGCACCGCCCTCACCGCCGAGGAACAGGCTGTTGTAAACGACCTCCGCCGCCGCATACAGGAGACAACCGCCGCAAAGGCGCAGCATAACGAGCGCATAAAGCAGATAGACGGCGAAAGATTGGAGTGCGCCACCGAGCGCGATAAATTGCAGGATAGGCAGCACGCCGTTGAAATGGCTGTGCTCAAAATCGACAGCGATCTCGAAAATCTGCAGCAGCGCATCACGGAGGAATACGGCGCCGACTACGAGGCTTGCCTCGAATATAAGGTCGAAGGTTTCGACGCCACAGGCGCAAACTCTAAAATAACCTCTCTCCGCCGTCAGCTCGGCGCGCTCGGCGGATACAACGAGGAGGCGGTTGCCGAATACGAGGAAACAGTCGCCCGTCACGAAAAGATGCTCGTCGACAAGGAGGACCTCGAAAAGGCGATAGGCGATTTGACTACCGCCCTCGACGATATTCGCGCCGAAATGCTCAAAATCTTCAACGAGGGTTTTGAAACGATAAGCGAAAACTTCAAACGCACTTTCAAGGAATTGTTCGGCGGCGGCAGGGCAGAGCTTCAGCTCGACTACACCGACTGCGACGATCCCCTTAACGCCGGCGTTGAAATAATAGCCTGTCCTCCAGGCAAAAAGCTCACAAAAATTTCCCTTCTTTCTGGCGGCGAACGCGCGCTCACTGCAATAGCCATACTATTTGCAATAATCGGCATGCGCCCCATGCCCTTCTGCGTTCTCGACGAAATAGAAGCCGCGCTCGACGAAGCCAACGTCGCCCGCTATGCAAAATATCTCAAAAAATTTGCCCAAAACACACAGTTCATAGTAATCACTCACCGTAAGCCCACTATGGAAAACGCCGATATCCTCTTCGGCGTTACCATGGAGGAAAAGGGCGTTTCAAAAATAGTTTCCGTCAAGCTCTCCGAAGTAGAGTCGAGGCTGGGCGGCGACACCGTTCAATAAAACTCGATACAGGTGTAAAAAATGGGTCTGTTTTCCAAAATCAAAAACGCTCTCAAAAAAACCAAGGACAGCTTTTCGTCCGCGCTTTCCAATCTCTTTTCAAAGAACAAGCTGGGCGACGAGTTTTACGACGAGCTTGAAGAAATTTTAATAGGCGCCGATATCTCCGTAGCCACCGCAGAGGAGGTTGTGGAGGAGATCCGCGCCGAAGCCAAGCACGAAAAGTTAAAGGACAGGGAGTTTGTCACCAACCTCTTAAAGGACGTCCTCGAAGAAAAGCTCACCGAAGCCGAAATTCCCCAAATAGAATATCCTGCGGTGATAATGCTCGTCGGCGTAAACGGAGTTGGCAAAACCACCACCGTCGGCAAGCTTGCCAACTATTTTTTAAAGCAGCATAAGTCCGTCACCGTCGCCGCCGCCGATACTTTCCGCGCCGCCGCGGCAGACCAGCTCACCGTTTGGGCTGACCGCGCAAAAGTGCGCATAGTCAAGCACGAGGAGGGCAGCGATCCCTCCGCGGTAGTTTTCGACGCAATCTCTTCGGCAAAGGCAAAGGGCACCGACGTTGTAATCATCGATACCGCCGGCAGGCTTCACGTAAAAGCCCATCTCATGGAGGAGCTTAAAAAGATGTCGCGCGTGGTCGAGCGGGAGATGCCCCAAGCCAACTTCTATAAATTCCTCATATTGGACGCCACCACGGGCAACAACGCCGTAAACCAGGCTGAAATTTTCGACGAAGCCGTCGAGCTGGACGGCATCGTTCTCACCAAGCTCGACAGTTCCGCAAAGGGCGGATTCATAATTTCCCTCTGCAGCGAACTCCGTATTCCCGTCATATTCACGGGCGTAGGTGAAAAAATAGACAATCTGGAGCTTTTCGACCCCGAAGAATTTATCGACGGCATACTTTAAAACCCAACGCATGAGGAGGTTTACCATGACCAACAAACAAAAAATGCTTGCCGGCGAGCTGTATATTTGCGACGATTCGCTCAAAGCCGAGGGCGAAATAGCCCACAGACTCTGCCGCGAGCTATACACGGATATCTCCGCGGAGCGCCGCGCGCAAATCGCAAAGGAGCTTTTGGGCAAGAGCGGCAAGGACCCCTATCTTGCGCAGGGATTTTATTGCGACTACGGCGCCAATATAGAGGTCGGCGATAATTTTTACTGCAACTACGGCGTATGTATTCTCGACGTCTGCAGGGTAAAAATCGGCGACAACTGTTTCATAGCCCCGCAGGTCGGCATATACTCAGCCACCCATCCGCTGGACAGGCAAACGCGCATAAGCGGGCTGGAATACGGAAAACCCGTGACCATAGGCAACGACTGCTGGATAGGCGGCGGCGCCGTAATAAACCCGGGCGTAACCTTGGGCGACAACGTCGTTGTGGGCAGCGGCTCCGTAGTAACCAAATCTTTCCCCTCCAACGTAGTAATAGCGGGCAATCCCGCAAAAATCATAAAGCGGCTGTAAATGCGTTGATTGAGGCATACTGCGGGGGCAACGGCAAACGCCGCATATTGCGGGGGGCAATTTTAAAACCCCCTCGAATATATTTGAATTATTTAAAAGCCTAAAAAGGCGGCGGACGAAAACAGTTTCGTCCGCCGCCCCTTTCGTTCTTGAAAAAATCAAGCTCCGAACCGCGGTAAATTCCGGCGATCAGCCGCCATTGGAATTTTTTCCGCGCGCGGTAATTTCATCTGCGTTACAAATCGTCTGCGTCCTGAACGGGCTTACCGCCGTCAACGGGACATCCCGTATAGCTGCCGTTCGGGTCAAAGTTATCCTTAAACTTATTTGCTGTTCTTGGAGTTCTTCGCGCCACAGTTTCCCTTACCGCTGCAATCCTTACTCTTGGACTGCTTGTTTTCGTTGGTCTTTCTCATATTTTCTCCTTTTCAAACGGAATGTGCAACTCTACTTCGCCCTGACTTGCATTGCAAAGCGGGCATCTGTCCCAGGCTTTCGTAGAGGTGTGCATATATCCGCACTCGCCGCAAACGTAGAGGATAGGCGACTCGTTACTGTAAAGTACGCCTTTTTTGAATGCTTCGTAGAGGTAATTGAACACCATTTCGTGTCTCACCTCAACTTGTGCAACCAGCTTGAAAAGGTTGGCAATATCTTTAAAACCCTCGTCCTCGGCGTCTTTTGCAAACGCGGGATAAACCTCCGCGTGTTCCTTGTGTTCATCCTCGGCTGCAAGTTTCAAACTTGTTTCAAGATCGCCGCCGTGATACGGATATCCCGCTTCAAGCTCGATATTGTCAAGTTTTTCGCCGCGCTTGTTGAGTTCCTCAAAGAACCGCCTTGCATGCACCGTTTCGTTTTTTGCAATGGTTTTAATCGTGTCGGCAAGGGTAATATAACCCTGCTGCGTCGCCATGCGCGCAATCAGCTGATATCTCATACCCGCCTGGCTCTCACCCGCAAAACTTCTTGCAAGATTTCTGTAAGTCTTAGTTTCGTCGAATTGCATAACTTTCCTCCGTCAACCATTATTTTGCTTCAATCGCCGCGCATTATTCCGCTGTTTTTTTGGTACATTCTGTAAAAGCCTGTCGTTTGCGGCTTTGCAAACCTTTCACCGCACGCTTCCCCCAAAAAATCCAAAAAATATTTTTAATATACTTGATTTTAAAATCCCGCGGCTATATAATTGTAAACATAAAACCAAAACAAATAAGGAGAACTTTATGCTTGATAAAAAGATTGCAGAACTTTTAAACGACCAAATCAACAAGGAATTGTATTCCGGTTATCTCTATCTCGATTTTGCCAACTATTTCGAGGACGAGGGGTTGGACGGTTTTGCCCACTGGTACGAAATTCAGGCTAAGGAAGAGCGCGACCACGCGTTTATGATAAGAAGATATCTGCTCGACGGAGGGCACAGGGTAACTTTCGGCGAAATCGCCAAGCCCGACAAGGTATTCAAATCCCATCTCGACCCCCTGCTTGCCGGTTTGGAGCACGAAAAATACGTCACTTCGCTCATCACGGCTATCTATGCCGAGGCGTTTGCCGCCAAGGACTTCAAAACAATGCAGTTTTTGGACTGGTTCGTAAAGGAACAGGGCGAGGAGGAGAAGAACGCCGAAGACCTCATCAAAAAGATGAAGCTGTTCGGCAACGAGCCTAAGGGCTTGTATATGCTCAACCAGGAGCTTGCGGCAAGGGTATATTCCCCCGCAGTTCCCGCCGAAGAATAAGGAGTTAAAAATATGAACAATATTCCCCAAATAAAAATAGGTATAGTAGCTGTTTCAAGGGACTGCTTCCCCGAAAGTTTGTCCGTGAACAGAAGAAAAGCTCTCGTCGCCGCCTATAAAAAGGAGTACGGCGGGGAGGGAATATATGAGTGCCCCGTCTGCATAGTCGAAAATGAAATACATATGCAAAAGGCGCTCGAGGACGTAAAAAATGCGGGTTGCAACGCCCTTTGCGTATATCTCGGCAACTTCGGACCCGAAATTTCCGAAACTATGCTTGCCGAGGAGTGGGCAAAAACGGGCAATCCCGTTATGTTCTGCGCCGCAGCCGAAGAAAACGTCGGCGTTCTCAACTCCGACAGGGGCGACGCCTACTGCGGTATGTTAAACGCAAGCTATAATCTCAAGCTCCGCGGCGTAACGGCGTATATCCCCGAATTTCCCGTTGGCGACGCAGCCTACTGCGCCGAACTCATCCACGGCTTTATTCCCATCGCCCGCGCGCTCGTCGGCGTAAAAAATCTCAAAATTATTTCCTTCGGACCCCGCCCGCAGAATTTCTTCGCCTGCAACGCTCCCATCTGGCAGCTCTATAAAATGGGTGTGGAAGTGGAGGAGAACTCCGAGCTTGACCTCTTTGAAAGCTTCAAAAATCACGCCGGCGACAAAAGGATTCCTCAGGTTGCCGCGGATATGGAAAAGGAGTTGGGCAAGGGCAACAAAAAGCCCGAAATTCTTGCAAAATTGGCGCAGTACGAATTGACCCTTTTGGATTGGATAGAAAATCATAAGGGCAGCAAAAAATACGTTGCCATAGCCGGCAAGTGCTGGCCCGCCTTCCAGACGCAGTTCGGCTTTGTGCCCTGCTATGTAAATTCACGTCTCACCGGCAGGGGCATACCCGTCAGCTGCGAGGTTGATATCTACGGCGCTCTTTCCGAGTACATAGGCACCTGCGTCACGGGTGAAAGCGTAACATTGCTCGATATCAACAACACCGTTCCCTACGAGATGTACAAGGGCGAAATAGAGGGCAATTTTGCCTATAAATTCACCGATACGTTCATGGGTTTCCACTGCGGCAACACCTGTTCGCAAAGGCTCTGCAATCCCGAAATGAAGTTCCAGAAGATTATGGCGCGCAGCCTCCCCGTAGAAGTTACCAACGGCACTTTGGAGGGCGATATCAAGCCGGGCGCCATCACCTTCTACCGCCTGCAATCCACGGCGGACAGCCATCTGTATTCCTACGTGGCTGAGGGCGAGGTTTTGCCCGTTGCAAGCCACAGTTTCGGCAGCATAGGCGTGTTCGCCATAGAGGAGATGGGCAGGTTCTATCGCCACGTCCTCATAGAAAACGGTTTCCCGCACCACGGCGCGGTTGCGTTCGGGCACTGCGGCAAGCAGATTTTCGAAGTGTTCAAATATCTCGGCGCCGAAAAGATAGGCTACAACCAGCCTGCGTCAACGCCATATAAAACTGAAAATCCTTTCAAAAATTAAAAGTATATGAACAAATTTCTCGGAATCGAATTGGGGTCCACGCGCATAAAAGCCGTGCTCACCGACGAAAACGCAAACGTTCTGGCACAGGGCGGCTACGAGTGGGAGAACACCCTCGTGGACGGTCTTTGGTCGTATTCCCTCAACGAAGCATGGGAGGGATTACAAAAGAGTTACGCCGCGCTCAACGAGGCGTATAAATTAAAAACGGGCGCATATATATGCGATTTAACGGCTATCGGCATCTCTGCTATGATGCACGGTTATCTTGCATTCGACGCCAACGGCAACCAGCTTGCTCCATTCATCACATGGCGCAACACCAACGCCGCAAGGGCGGCGGAAAAGTTGAGCGCGCTCTTCGGCTTCAACGTTCCCATGCGCTGGTCCGTGTCCCAGTACTATCAGCACTGTTTAAACGGCAGTCCGCACTTAAAGGACGTGGCTTTTCTCACCACGCTTGCCGGCTATATCCACTATAAGCTCACGGGCAAAAAGGTTCTCGGCATAGGCGACGCCAGCGGAATGTTCCCCGTCTCCGACGGCGATTACGACCCGTCTATGCTCAAAAAATTCAACGAGTTAGTGGGGTTCGACTTCAAAACGGTCCTTCCAAAAGTCCTCCTTGCAGGTCAGTCTGCGGGCGAATTGACCGATGAAGGCGCCCGACTTCTCGACCCTTCGGGCAACTTACGGGCGGGGGTGTCTCTCTGTCCACCCGAGGGCGACATGGGCACGGGCATGATCTGCACCAACGCCGTCGCACCCCGCACGGCAAACATCTCGTCTGGCACCAGCGCCAACCTTACGGTAGTCCTCGAAAAGCCCCTTAAAAAATATTATAGGCAGATAGACGTCATCGCCACTCCCGCGGGCGACCCCGCCGCGCTAATTCACGCAAACAACTGCACGAGCGAAATCAATGAATGGGTAAGCTTATTCGGCGAAGTTGCCGAGCTAACGGGCGCAACCATAAGCCGCCCCGCGCTGTTTGAAAAGCTCTTCAAAAAATCTTTGGAAAGCGACGAAAACAGCGGAGTCACCGTCTATAATTTCCTTGCCGGCGAACCGCTTGCCGACGCCGAAAAGGGCGCGCCCATGGTATTCAGAACGCAGGGCGGAAAGTTGAATCTTGCAAATTTTATGCAGGCTCAGATATATTCCGCCGTAGCCACAATATCGTTGGGTATGGATATACTCCGCGGCGAGGACGTAAAGGTGGATAGCGTAACGGCGCACGGCGGTTTCTATAAAACCGAGTTCGTGGGTCAGAACGCAACCTCCGCGCTCGTCGGCGCGCCCGTTACGGTCATCGAAAACGCCGGCGAAGGCGGCGCCTGGGGCATAGCCCTTTTGGCAATCTATTTAACGGATAACAAAAAGCCTTTGGGCGAATTTTTAAACGACATTTTCAAAACAGAAAAAAAGACAACGGTTATGGCAAGCGACGCGGAACGCCTCAAATTCGGCAACTTCATTTCCGCCTACAAAAAAGGTCTTTCCGCAGAGCTTGCGGCTTCAAAAATATAAAAATATTTCGTAAAAATAATAATTAAAAGAGGTAAAACAATGCTTGAAGAGTTAAAACAGCGGGTCTGTGACCAAAACAAATCTCTCCTATCGCACAATCTCGTGCTTCTCACTTGGGGCAATGCCTCGGCAATCGACCGCGAGTCGGGGCTTGTAGTTATAAAACCGAGCGGAATTTCTTACGAATCTATGCGTCCCGACGATATGGTTGTCGTAGACTTAAACGGTGAAGTTGCAGAAGGCAATCTGCGCCCGTCCAGCGACGTAATGACCCACATCGAACTCTATAAAGCTTTTGCGGATATCGGGGGCATAGTACACACCCATTCAACCTTTGCCACGGCATGGGCGCAAGCCGGCAGAGGCATTCCCATCTACGGCACAACCCACGCCGACGTATTCCGTGAAAATGTTCCCTGCACGCGCGCCCTCAAAAAGAAGGAAGTGGAAAACGGATACGAGGTGAACACCGGCAAGGTCATTGCAGAAGCTTTCCGCAAAAAGAATCCTTTGGAAATTCCCGCCGTTCTCGTTAAAAACCACGGCGTATTTGCGTGGGGCGCCACTCCCGAGGAAGCTATTTCTTCCGCCGTCACGCTCGAGCAGATCGCAAAAACGGCGTATCTTACGGAGACTCTTTTAAAGGGCGGCGAGCCTGTTCCCGACTATCTTATCAAAAAGCACTTTACAAGGAAACACGGCAACGACACCACTTACGGACAAGATTAAAAAATAAAAAAACCGCCCGAGCGCATACAGCGCTCGGGCGGTTTTTTTATGCGCCGTTTAAAATATTTTCGGTAAGAATTTTTATGATATATCAATAAAATTTCGCGCCTGCGGCAAGCTGTAAAAAAGGTATTTTTTTGCGTTGGTGACCCGTGCTTGTTCTTATTCGAATACTGATCGAGTTTGCGCGCTTCTCGGTTACGTACTGCCCGCCCGTCGTCGCTTACGCACTCTCCTTGTCTTGCTCGTTTCTAAAAACAAGCAATCCTGTTTCCCGTAAGTATCGGGGACCCGGAACGTCAAAAATAAATTCAAAAGGAATCTCTATAATGAAATCAAAGCATAATTTCGCAACGTGGATTTCGGCTGCAATCTTAACACTTTCGGCGGGGCTTGCCTTGCTTTTCGGTTGCGCTCCCGCGCAAGTTGAAGAGAAGCGTACGGTCACATTTATGAACGGCGATGAAATTTTCAACGTTCAGCAAGTCGCCCTCGGCGAAAAATATGAATTTCCCGCCGAAACTCCCACGCGCGAGCAGCCCGACGACGAGCATCTTTTTGAGTTCGTCGGCTGGACGCTCGACCCCAATTACTATGAGTACCGCAGCGAAATTCTCGAAGAGCCGGACTACGTAGCAGGCGATCTTGTAATTTATGCGGCGTTCCGCACGGTCAAAATTTCCGATTTACCCGACGGCGGCGCGGATCTCGAATACAACGTGGAATTCCGTATGCCCCGCGGCGAGGATTTCGGCGCCCTTTCCGGCACAACCATATCGAGTTGTACGGTAAAGCGTTACGGCTCCGCAGCCAAGCCCGCGGAAGACGAAATGCCCCAAATCACCGGCTATCACTTCACGGGCGAGTGGGAGGGCGGCGCCTTAACAGATATCCGCGGACACAGAAGAGTTACTGCCGTGTACGCAAAGAACGTATATAACTACGTCTGGCACTATCTCGGCGAAACAAGCTCTGCGGAGGTTGAATTCCGCGATCCCGTCGACCTTACCCAAGCTCCCCAAGTAAGCTCTGCGTTTGTGTTTGACGGCTGGTTTATGGACGAGGAACGCACGGTTAAAGCCACCCTTTCCGAAATCCCCGCGCAGGACTTGCATCTCTATGCAAAATATCACGTGGATTTTTCCACAGCCTCCGTCACAACCGAAGGCAATATGATCTACGGCGACCAAGCCAACAAATTTTACGTTTCGGGTCTCAGTTATGCCGAAGGTCTGCAATATACTTTCGTCTGGACTGTAAACGGCAGTAGCGGCGCCGCTACGGAAGAATCCCGCTATCCCGTAAAAAACGCCGGAGTCTACAACGTGGGCGTGCATATTTTTGCCGACTATCACAACGGCGTTCTTAAAGACGAGGGCGACGCCTCGGACGAAAACGGTTCCAATCAATTTAGAATCGAACTTCAAAAGGCAACCCTTTCCGCGGAAGTGACTTTAAACACCGACTCGGTGGTATACGGCTCACCCGCGCCCGTCGTAAACAAAATAGTTTACAGCGGTTTCCAATTCGGCGAAACGCAGGAAGAAGTGGGCGTGACCCAAAATTTCATATACAGACGGGATGGAGCCGAAGTCGGCGGCGCCAAGCTTCACGTCGGGTCCTACACCATAGAAACGATTCCCGGGGAGCTTCCCAACTATAAGTTCGCGGCAATAGACTCCCCCACATTCACCGTAACCCAAAAGGATCTCACCGTCACCATGAGTGTGGACGACTACGGATACGGCGAAGGTTTTGCGCCCCAAATCGGTTTTAACGGCTTTGAATACGAAGAAGACGAGGATGTGCTGGGCGGGCACTGGTTCACGCTTGCCGACCCGGCGGAATTATACACGGCAGAGGGAGACGGCGTTTTCTATGAGCAGGACTTGCTTCACGCCGGCAATCACACGGCAATACTCAACGGCTATGTTTCGGACGACTATAATGTCATTCTTCCCGATGCGGCTCAGTTCACCGTGTCAAAACGCACGGCAAGCGCAACGCTGTCCGCAGAGGGCGGCGTCTACGGCGTAATACCCCAAATAAATTACTCCCTTGAAAACGTTCTCGAGGACGACAAGCAGAGATTTGTCTCTTCCTACGCATACACCCGCAACGGCAACGCCTACAACCCCGTGGAGGAACGCTTTATAGTCGGTTCCTATAACGTCGTTGCAACCTTCACCGAAACGGGCTTCGGCGACTACGAGCAGCTGCCCGCGGCAGAGGACGGATTCACAATCACGCAAAAGGAATTAAAGGTCACTGCGCAGGTTGCGCACAGCTACGTCTACGGCGAAGCAATTCATCCCAAGGCTGAGTTTGAGCAGGGCGCGTTCGAGTTCGGCGAAAACGAAAACACCCCCGACCTCGTTCAGGGCGCCATAGGCTTCACTTACCGCACCAAGGACGGCACGGAATACGTTCTCAACCGCCACACGGTAAACGATTACACGGTGGAAGTAAAGGGTATATCCGCGCTTAATTATAAATTTATTATAGAAAAAACAGGCTTCACCGTCACTCCCGCCGAGCTTCTTCTCACGGTCCGCCTTGCCTCGGATTCCATACTCTACGGCGAAGTCCCCGCGCCTTCCGCGGAGGAGGGGTATTATCGCGGCGTCTCCTATTCGGGCTTTGTGTACGATGACAGCGTCGTTTCGGTATTCGGCGTCGGCGACAGCCTTCCCTCAATCGTCTATATGCAGAACGGGGAGGAGGCGGAAAGCTTCCATGCGGGCACGTATGTGGCAACCACTTCCGCAACCCCCAAAAACTATAACGTCACCGTTAAAACGGCAACTCTAACCGTAAATCCCCGCACGCTCTACGTCGGCGTTGCGGTAAGTGGCTCTTCGCTGGAATACGGCAACAAACCCGTCGCTTCCATCTGTTATGAAAGGGAAGGCTACAACGGTTTCTACGGCGGCGAACAGAGTTTATATACTTCGGGAGCCTACGTTGAATACGCAGGCGACGTAACCTACACCCAAAGCGAACTGAACGCGCCGGGGAGCAAAATGGCGGCAGGTTCCTATCTTCTCTCCGTAAAGGGCATAGGCAATCTCAAAGACTACGTAATCACCTACGGGCACGAGGAAACGCCTGTTTCCTTTGAAATCACCCCCAAGGAACTCACCGTAACCGCGTCGGCTGAGGACTTTACTTATGGCGAAAGGGAGCTTCCCGCGCCTACGCTCTCGTATTCGGGCTTCGTTTACGGCGAAAACGAGGAAGTCCTCGGCGGCGTTCCCGCATATTCCTACACGCGTGACGGCGAAGAATATCAATCCGTCTACTTCGACGCCGGCAACTACTCGGTGTCTGCAAACGCGTTGACTTCAGCCAACTACTTTTTCAGGTTTGTAAGCGGCAGCTTCACGGTTCACAAGCGCAACGCTGCAGTCACGGTATCGGCAACGGGCGCCACCTACGGCGACGTTCCCACTGTCACCCACAGTTCAACCGTCCTCGCGCGCGACGTCGCCGGTTTCGGCTTTGAATATGTCTACACTTTCTCCCGCGCCGCGGCAAACGACTATTCCCGATACGACCCCGACGACTACGCTTACTATCAGGCAGGCAACTACCGCGTCACGGTTGAATATACCCAAAACCAAAACTATAATCCCCTTCAGGTCAACGCAGCAGCCTTCGGCATTTCCAAAAAACAGATAGAAGTGGGCGTTACCAATGTCAGCGACTCCTATGAATACGGCTCCGTTCCCGCTCCGGGGCTTACTTTTAAAGGTTTTGCAGGGAATGAAAACGAATTTACCGAGGGCATATTCACGGCTCAACCGCATTCACGCTTATCGTACTCCACGGCTCAGGGCTTTGGCACAACTGCGGCGCGCCTGAACGCCGGCAACTACTTTGTCGCCCCCGCCGAGGGCTACGTTTCAGCCAATTATAAGTTCGTCTATGAAGAAAAGATCCCGTTTGCAGTCACGGCTAAGCCTCTCACGGTCACAGTATCGGTCAACGACATAACCTACGGCGAGGCTCCCGCGCCCAAGCTCGGCTACACCGAATTTGCCTATGACGAAACGGCTTCGGTCCTTTCGGGCAGCGCAATATATGAATATGGCGGCGAAAAGAGCGCAAGCGGCTACTACCGCGCAGGCGACCACACCGTTGAAGTCGGCGGGCTTAGCTCGGGAAATTATCAAATTACCTTTGTGGGCGATACTTTTACCGTACACAAAAGAAGCCTCGATGTCGGCGTCTCAGTCGACGACTTCGTCTATGGCGGCACCCCCGCTCCCGAACCCACGTTCGGCGGCTTTGCCGAGGGTGAATCTTCCGATGACCTCGCGGGGGAACTTACCTATATCTACTCCGGCAATTTGGAAAACGGCGTATATCACGCAGGCGAATACACAGTGGAAATAGGCGGCTGCACTTCGGACGATTACGCAATAACTTTCACTGCCGACACGTTCACCGTAACCCCCAAGGACTTGACTTTTTCGTTGTCCGTCGGCGACATTGTGTACGGCGAAAATCCCACCCCCCAACTCACTTACAGCGGGTTTATAGAGGGAGAGGACCTCAAAAATCTCGGCGGGGAATTGATATACGATTACTCGGGCGAAAAGAGTGCAAGCGGAAATTACCGCGCGGGCGAACACACCCTCACCGTCTACGGCTATACCTCCACGGACTACGCAATAACCTATCCCCAAGGCGTTGCCTTCACCGTATCTCCCCGCAACGTTACGCTTGCGCTAAATGGCGGCTGGGATATCTATGCGAACGACCCGGGGGATTACGATTGGTATACCTGCGGCGGCGATGAAATTCTCGGCAACGAACTTACTTTCTCCGTTTCCGCCACCCAAAACGGCAAATACTATGCCATAAATTCCGAAAAATATTTCTCCGTCGGCGACTATGTAATAACTGTCAGCCGCAATAAAAATGCCGACTACGTTGTACTGAGCGGCGGCTCCGTTGTGGAAGAGCAAGCCTCTTTAAGCTTTACTGTCGCCCGAAAACCTCTCACCATATCCGTCAACGGCGATTCCGAGCCTTGGTCTAAGCGCGCGGATTGGTCGTATACGCCATCAATCAGCGACGACCGTTTTACTCTCGAAGGCGTAATCGTACTCAACACGGACAGGGAAATCGGCGCCGCCACCTATATCGAAACGTCTATAGGTCAAACCTTCAAGTGGCAGAACGGTTTTTCCATAAAGGCGGACGGCAAGGCAGTAACGGGGAACTTTGCAATAAGTTATATTCTTCGGCTTACTCTTTCAAATTCCGGCTTCAGTGTCAAGGTTCCCGAAAATACAGAATACGTTTATAACGCCGTGGAGCGTTCTTTCCCCGTCACGGCAACGGCGGACGGCATTTCCGCCGGGGATATCACTCACGAATACAGGGTGGGCGATTCGGGCGGCTACGTCAGCACCGTTCCCGCGTTCACAAACGCAGGGGAGTACAAGGTTTACTATAAGATAAGCGCCCAAAACACCGAACCTGCCGAAGGCGACTTCACTGTCAAAATAAGCAAAGCCGAAATTTCGGTCACCGCACCAAACGATATAACCGCAACGTTCGACGCGCAAAATCATTTTGTCGGGCTTACTAAAGTCGGCGGCGTCGAAGCCGATAAAAACTTCAACGGCTCAATAACCTACGGCAGGGCTAAGGACGACTGCAACCGGAATGCGCTTACTGTCGTAAATGCAGCCGACAGCTGCACCGTTCACTACAAAGTAACCGCAGGCGAAAACTATAACGAGACAACCGGCTCCTATAAAATCACAATAAACAAGGCAAATCTTACAGTAACCAACCCTCCTGACGTGGAAACCTGCTACGATAAGTCAAACCACTTCGCAGAGGTTGAACAGGTTGAAGGCGTTGCGGGCGACAGCGAGTTTGCCTTTGCCGTAAGCTACGGCAGATCGGCAGATAAGTGCACCGAAGAGTCTCTTTCGTTTGTTTCCGTCAGCGACAGCGGCGATGCATACTACAAAGTGACCGCGGGCGAAAACTATAACGAGGCTACGGGTTCCTACACCGTAACAATATCCAAAGCGGTCGTAGCCGTTCCCCAAATCGCGCATAAGACCTATAATAAAGCTCTCCAAACCGCCGCGGTTGAGGAATCCGCTCTCTACACCGTCAAAATCAACGAAGGCGGCACGTCGGCAGGCGAATATCAGGTTGTTCTCGCCCTTGCCGATCCCGCAAATTACAGGTGGAATACTTCCCAAAACACCGAGCTAACGCTTTCTTTCGTAATAGACAGGGCGCAGCTTTCAAAGCCCCTTGCTTCGCAGGATGAGTTCAGATATAACTCCGAAAGTCATACCTATATCCCGCAGGGCTTTATGGCGGAAACGATGACCGTAAACGGAAACGAGCAGACGTCTGCGGGCGAGCACACTGTCATAGTAAATTTAGCGGATAAGCAGAATTACGAATGGGCAGACGGCGGGCAGGACGAGTTGACCTTTGCGTTCACAATCGCCAAGGCGGATTACAATGTTGAAAAAGTAACCGATTCAACAGACCTTGTCTATAATAACACCCCGCAGGGACGTTCAAAGGAAGAGCTTAAAGCTCTTGTCTCGGTTTACGGCAGCGACGGGTTCGAGGTTGAATTCACAAGCGCTTCCACAGCCGTTAAGGCGGGCGCCGTACCCGTTGGCTATAAGGTTTTCGGCAACGAAAACTATAACGATTATAGCGGCAGTTATCAACTCACAATCAACAGAGCAACTCCCAAAGTCATCCTGCCCGAGGAGAGCAGAGTTTTAACCTACGACGCAACCAGGCGCAACGACGTCTTTGCCGCAGCCCTCGGCTACGCCGACACATACGCCGACGACGATTGTACCGTAAAATTCGGCGTGGAAAAATCAGATGGCTCAAGCTTATCCTTCGCTTCCGAAATCGTTTGGGTTAACTCTCTTGCGGAAGCCATGGATATATGCAACGCGGGCTCCTATATTATTTACGTCAAAATTTACGGCGCCAACTATAATACGGTTGAAGAATCTTTCACCGTAACAATCAACAAGGCGCAGTCTGCAATCAACACCGAGGGAATAAAAAAGGAATACACCTATAACGGAGCCTTGCAAACCGTGGAAAGCGGCGCAACATATACCGGCGACGGCGCGCTTACCTATTCCAGCAACACGTTCAAGGACGTTCCAAAGGACGGCAGGCAGACCGTCACCGTCACCTTGGGCGAGGGGGAGAACTACCTCGGCGCTTCCGCGCAGTTTGAAATCATAATCAACAGGGCGCCCCTGAGCTTGGGTGAGGTTGAGGGCATTTCCGGTCTGACTTATAACGGCGGCGACCAATACAGTGAAAACGGCAGTAATATTTACGGCGCCGTCTCGGGTGCAGTGGCGGAAGAAACAGCGCAAAATGCAATTGCACAAATTGCTTACGCGCAAGCCGAGTGTAAAAATGCGGGCGAACACACCATAAGCTTCGAATTGACGGCTTCCGCCAACTATCGGTTCCCCGAAGGCGAAAACAAAGGCTCCTATACTATCACAATAAACAAGGCAGATCTCACGGTAACCAACCCTCCTGACGTGGAAACCTGCTACGATAAGTCAAACCACTTCGCAGAGGTTGAACAGGTTGAAGGCGTTGCGGGCGACAGCGAGTTTGCCTTTGCCGTAAGCTACGGCAGATCGGCAGATAAGTGCACCGAAGAGTCTCTTTCGTTTGTTTCCGTCAGCGATAGCGGCGCCGCATACTACAAAGTGACCGCGGGCGAAAACTATAACGAGGCAACGGGTTCCTATCAAGTAAAAATCAACCCGAGGGCTGTCACGGTAACCTTGCCAAAAGATATTGTGGGAATTTACAACGGCACGGAATACGGCGGCGCGGGCATAACCATAGACGTTGACGAAGATATCAACGATATTGCAACCGTAAGCTACGAAGTTCAGGGTGGAAGCACCACCAAAACCGCGCCTGTCTTTACCGACGCGATTTCCAAAACAAGCGTAACCGTCACCGCTATTCCCGCAAGCAATAATTACACCTTCAAAGGCGACAACGGCAACTATACGGGCGTTTATACCGTAACGATATCAAAAGCTATTCTCAGTGCCTTGCAGGGCGATATAACCGAAGGTTACAACGCCAAAAATAAATTTGCGGCAATTACCGCGGATAAAATAGGCGGACTTGTGAACGGAGACGAGTTTTCGGTAACATACAGCAGCACGCAAACGGGATTATATACGTCCGAAGAACCCACCTTCGTCAACGTAAGGGATTCCGGCGACGTATGGTATAAAATCGCCGCGGGCAAAAACTACGAAGAACTCAACAGCACCTACAAAATCACAATCACCCCCGCAAAGCTCACACGTCCCACGGCTGTGGAGAGGACCTATATATACGACCGCGGCAACGAAATAGAGTTCGAACTCAATGATTTCAACGCCGATACAATGAATATCAGCGGCAATAAGCAGAAAAAAGCCAATGAAAGCGGTTACACGGTGTCAGTCTCGCTCAAAAACGATGAAAATTACGAGTGGTCTACGCCAAATGACGGCAGCACGACGGACGTCATATCGTTCACTTTCAAAATTTACAGGGCAAAATATACTCAGGGCGAGGTAACCGTTCCGCAAATTTCGCAACAAACCAACAGATTCAACAAAACTCTTAATGACATCAAGCTTCCGCAATACTTCTTTTGGGAAAATTCAAACAGCCCGCTTGTGTTGGGCAATAATGACTATAATGCATATTACAATGCAGATATCGACAATTATGAAAACTATGATATCGCCATAGCCTTCACAACTGTTAAGGAACAGATTACAATAACCAAATCGGGCAACGGCATAATCGAATCGGAGTTAAATAAAGACCCTGACGTCAGTGGCTTATTAAAGGCTTTTGCGTTTAAAGGCGAGGGAGAGCGCGAGCTTACAGGGGAAGAGCTGGGCGATATTACACACGAAATCCGCGGCAATTATAGCAAGGATATCGGCAGCACCTATCTTATCGGCATAGTTTTCGGCGTCAACGATAACGTCTATTATGAGTTAAAAGAAGACGCTGTAACCGAATTTGACAGCGTACTCAAAGTGACATCCGTTGAAGTAGACGGAAAGCTCCACACTATTGAAGATGCGTTATATATTGCGGCAAGCGGTCAAACAATCACCGTAAAAGGCAACACGTCTTTTGCCGAAAAAGATACCGTTGCGCAAAAGGCAGGCTATGTGGGCGGGGATTACTACACCGTCAAAAAGGATGTAACTCTCCTGTTGCCGTATGACGCAAACGGCAATTACGGCAATCGTGAGGGAACGGAGGCTGCGTTTGCGGACAGCTCAAAGACCGCTGTGGACAGCAATCTCGTATATATCCTTTCAATCGCGGATAATATAACGCTTACAGTAAACGGCACGCTCAATATCGGCGGCATTGTGGGACACACCGGCACCGGCTTATCCGCGCATACTTCCGGCAAATATTCCCAGATTCTTATGTATGGGAACACAAAAATTGTTCTTGACGACGCAATAATGAATCTTTATGGCTATATTAAAACGCCGTCGGCTGATACACAGGCAAGCGTTGAGGCAAACGGCGCAACTAAAATAAGCGCGCCGTTCGTCATATACGATTATCGCGGCGGCACGAATACCGTCGGCTCTTATAAGGACGGACTCAATATAGGCGATTTATTATCCAGCTTGTCCGCCGACGAAATAAAAATTACCAACCCCACAATTTCGCCTTTCAGCGTATATGATATGCCCAATATTCAGGCAACGCTGAAAATCACGCATAGCGCAACCCTTATAGGCTTAGTGGATTTATACACAAGCGACCCGGCTCAGCACAATACGGCTGACGTCACCATTATAGCGGCAAATAATGCGGTTATAAATTTAACGGGGGCTTCGTCCTACCTTTTGGCTCGCTACACACCGGGTAGTTACGATGCAACGCGGGGCGGATATACGGTTAACAATTCTACCGGCGGCAGAACAAAGCTCGAAATTCACGGTGATGCAAATCTCGGCTCTATGACTCTCACTATGCGTGTAAATCTCCCCGTGCTGGGCACCAAAAAAGTTAATGTGAGTACGGCGGAGGTGTATTTCCCCGTTTCGTGGAAATATGATATTGTGATTGCCGAAGGCACAGCCACAATAGGTACAAAGGTAAAATTCATAACGGGTTCGAGTGTAACAGTAAATGACGGAACCGCACTCAATATAACTGCCGATACAATCTTTTATCGTGAGTTCAACGATACAAGCACAATCAGTCCCCAATATCCAAGCAAATCGCCCGCAACTTTAAAGGTAAACGGCTCGGTTGTAATCGACGCTCCTTTGGGCGGAATAATAACTTCGGATACAGATGGAGCGAAAATCGTTGCAAATAATATCGGCAGCGTAACAAGCAGAGAAGGTTACGGCACCAAAACAGGCTCAAACGTATCAACCGAGTTTAAGTTCAATGAGGTTGCCTCTATAACGGAAGTTCCGCGCTCGCAGGACGCTGACGGAACCGTGAGTCAAATCATACAGGGCACATGGTACTACCATAACAATGCGTGGATTGCACCCGATCGGGGATTGCCAATAACCTATTTATTTAAGCTGCGCCAACCGGACGGCAGCATAACCGACGTTTCCGGCGCGGTTGAAAATCCCAATCCGTCAACTTACACCACTTCGGAGTTTATATTGCAGAATGCCGAAAGCAACGGATTGACGTTCTTCGGTTGGTATACCGCTGAAGATTGCAACAAAGATTCAAGGATTGTTTCGTTCTTCGGCAAAGACTATCTGAACGGCGTCACGGTCTATGGTCTTTTTGCAAAGGTAGAAGAAAATCAAAAACTTACAATCAAATATCATACCGACTATCCGGGCGCAGGCGAAAAAATAGTTATAGCAGACGAAACGGTATTGCTTGAAAATATTGCTTCATTCACACCGGATAGCGGTAAATATATCGAAAGCAGGGATTATGACGCTGCCGTCGCATATTATTTCGGCGGATGGTTTATGGACCCCGGCTACGGCGTTTCATTCTCAACCGAAGAATTGCAAAAGCAAGAGGGCGGCGCTGAGGTCACACTCTACGCCAAGTGGGAGACTAAGGTTACGCTTTCGGTGACACTGGTTTATCAGAATAATTATTCTGCCGGTTTTTTGGGTATGGGCGGACACGACTATTATGCGGAATCACCCGCGGTTGTTGTGGCATACGGAGATCGGGAAGTATTGAGCGCCACGTTCCGCAACCAAAACGACAAAAATAATACAGAGCATAAATCAAACGTTTATTCCCTGTACTTTAAGCCGGGCGAAACTATAACCGTCACGTTCAAACACGACAATACCGAGGACGACCAAAACTCAAAGTACAATATTCAATTAAACGACGATGTAAGTTACACTTACAAATGCAGCGTCAACAGCAGTAACAAGCAATCACAAAGCTTAACTGTCAAATAACCTAATATTTGTTTCCCGCGGCAGGCTTCCGCCCGCCGCGGGCACCCAACGTCTAAATCCATAAAAATACAAATCCCCACGGAGGAAATAAATTTGAATTCAGCACTTAACGCACTCACGGGCGCGCAAATTACTTTGTCGGTCTGTCTGCCTATTATCATAAGCTTTCTATGCTCCGTTATAGGGCTTTTGATTTATAAAATCATAAACACCCCGTCCCAAAAGAGCATCCGCGGTCCCCAAGCCGCCATTTCTCCTGCGGCTTCTGCCGCGGAAATTCCCGTCAGCGTAACCTCGGCGCCGCTTTTTGACCGATCTGAAACAGGACAATCCGCCCAAACGGCTGTTGACTTCAACGAAGGACCTGCGGAAAATGAAGAGCACGTTGAATCGGCAGCCGAAACGGTGGAGGAGATACTCGAAGAGCACGGTTTAAGCAGTGCGGAAGAAATAACCGAGGAAATAGCCGAAGAGATAATGGCGGTCTCCGCCCATCACGGCGAGGAGGCGGCTGAAATCGTAGTTGTGGACGGTCTCTGCAAAAAATACTCCAAAAAGGCAGACTATGCCGTATCCAACGTCAATTTCCGTTGTTACGAAGGTGAAATCGTCGGGCTTTTGGGTCACAACGGCGCGGGTAAATCCACCACGCTCAAGTGTCTCGAGGGCATGCTGCCTTTTGATAAGGGCACAATTTCAATCTGCGGTCACGACATAGTAAAAGAGCCCATAAAAGCCAAGGCAAATATGGGCTTCGTCACCGATAACCACGCCACGTTCATAAAAATGACGGGCATGCAGTATCTCGATTTTATGGCAGATATCTACGACGTTCCCACCGAGGTCCGCAAGGAGCGCGTGGAAAAGCTCGAAAGCGTCTTTATGCTCGGCGGCGCAATAAACAATCTTATATCATCATATTCCCACGGTATGCGGCAAAAGATATGTATGATGGGCAGTCTTATGCATATGCCCAAGCTTTGGGTCCTCGACGAGCCTATGACAGGTCTTGACCCCCGCACAATGCACGCCGTTCGGGAATTTATGCGTGAATATGCCGATGCTGGCAACTGCATAATCTTTTCTTCGCACGCGTTGATAACAGTGGCAAGAATGTGCGACCGCGTAGTGCTTATGCGCACAGGTCGACAGCTCGACGAGCTTAATATAAAGAGAATTATGACCGTCGACCCCAATTTTGATTTTGAGGAGTATTTCTTAAAGCATGAAGGACAAGTTTAGTTTCAAACATGTGGCAGCCCTTCTCAAAAAGCAGCTGCGGGAGAGGGGATCAGCGTACAGGAAAGGTAATTTCGACGCTTTCGGGTTTATAATCCGCTGGGCGCTCGTAATAGTATTTTTGGCAGTATTCGTTATATTTTTCGGCAGATTCACCGATATCTATCTGTCCGTAAAAACCGACGGGCTTGTGCGTGTGCAGGCGCGGCTTTTCGAGTTGCTTTCAATGATCTACACGGTTATTCTTATATTTATGATAATAGGCGGCGTAGGTCAGATTAACGGGCGGCTTTTCGATGCGGACGACATAAAGCTTCTCATGGGTATGCCCGTCGGCGCCAGCACTATATTTGTGTCAAAGCTCATAAGCATATATTTCGGGCAGCTTATAATTTCGATTGCGTGCGTACTCGTCGTCAGCGTCACCGTTGCGGCGCACGTCGCACAGGGTGCAACATTTTTTGTATTTACGGCTCTGTTCTGTTTCCTTTTGCCGTTGATATCCCTTGCCATTTCCGCGCTCATATCAATGCCGTATCATACCGTAAAGCAGCTGTTAAAGGATAAATTTCTTATCCGGTTCATTTTGGTCACGCTCGTCACCGCGGCGCTTTTCTATCTCTATTCCGTAATACTCGGCGCCATAAGGGATATGCTTCTCGGCGATTCCCTCAAATATTTTTTCAACGAGCAGGTAATGGACTTTTTGCAGCGTTTCACCGCATATCTCTATCCCGCGGTCTGGTTTTCCAACGTGTTGCTCGGCGCAAATCTCTTGGCTTCGTGGCTCTGGCTTACGGGCATAGCGGTAGTATGTCTTATTATATCCTGCCTTGTCATTCACGGTCTTATGCGCTGGGTTATGCAGTCGAGGATCGCGGGCAACGTAAACTTCATTCACAAAAAAAAGGAAGTCAAGGGGAACAAACGTCCCTTCCTTGCCCTTATGCAAAAGGACTTTCTGCACATATTCCGCACCCCGTCCTACACATTTTCCTATTTTTCAATAGCCGTAATAATGCCCCTGATGGTCTATTTCTGCCTTACAATCGGTTCGTCCATAATACAAAAGCTTATAGGAATGAACTGTAATTTCGAGGTATCCATATTCCTTACGCTTTTATTCGGCGCGCTTACAAACATATTCTGTTCCACCAACATAAGCCGCGACGGGGAAATGTTCTACTCCGTCAAGGCGTATCCCGTGGATTACAGGCAGGTATTTTTTTCAAAGATATTTCTGTGTATGATAGTCGCTTCTATTTCCCAGCTTATCACTGTTGTCCTGATTCTTTCAACGGGATATGTCGGCTGGGGTCAGGCGTTCCTTATTTTTGTAAGCGGACTACTGTGCAGTTTTGCCCAAATTTGTTTTGCCACCCGCTACGACTTCAACCACGCCAAGTTCTCCACCGAGGAGGACGGCGAAATAAAGGAGTCCGGCAACACCGTCAGCGTGATAATAGTAATAGGAATGGTCACGGCGTTTCTTATAGGCGGCAGCGTGCTTTTAATGCGCCTTATGTTCGCCCTTCGCTTTGTTTCGGGCTACGGATTTATTACTTATCTGATTGTCGGCGGCTTTTCTCTGGCAGTTGCCGCGCTCTCCTATATTTATTTTATACGCAATCTTAAAAACAGATATCGCGAATTCAGCGGAGGAGGTCAGTTTTGAGAAAGAATATAATAGCGCTAATGCTCATATTGCCCATACTTTTCGTGCTCGTGGTATACAGCGCAGTTAACGCGGCAAGCCTCGACGTACGGATTTCCGTCAACGGCATAGAGATAATGGAGCGTTATCCGGGCGACGCCGTAAGCATAGATTTGGCTTCCTATGACAACAGCTATGAAATAACTCCGTCTGTTCTTCCCGCCAACGCCAGCAACAAGGAGTTCGAATACCGCTACGAGCGCATATCCGGTTCCGCAACCGACGATGAAGTTGCGGCAGGCAAGGTCGTGGAGGTGGTCAACGAGGGCGGTGTTGATAAAATCAAAGCCAACGCCGTAGGCACGGTGCGCATAGTCGCGGTCAGCAAGGACGGCGGCTACGAGGACAGCGTCACCGCAATAGTCGGTTCGTCAAAGCCCTATGCGTTCGATTTTTCAATGTATAACGGCGCCGATAAGCAAAACGTCTTAACCGAAACAGAGTGGGGCTACACGGCGGAATTGTCCGCCGGGCAATATGGATTTGCCATAAAGCTCAAACCCGGCACTCATTTAAGCCCCGAATTTGAAGTTGAGGAGGGCTTTATAAAGACTGACGTCGCCGGCGGCACGGTAACTCTGCCGTTTACGGGCAAAACCTCTTTTAAAGTATCCATTCCAAACGGCGCAAAGGGCGTGCTCGAAAAGCGCGTAGAGTTGAACGTCACCAACGAAAGTCTCGGCTCAGGCAACTTTTCAGTTAACGGCAGCACGGATTCAAACATCTTAATAAACTTCGACGGAGAGTCGCGCAGGGTTGATTTCTTCGTCGAAGCTCCCGTAAAGCCGCAGGTCACCTGCTACGAGCAGGGCGCCACTGTTTCCGTAACCCGGGTCAACGGCACTATAAACGGCTGGTCGGTCGGCGCCGAGCTTCCCGCAGGCGACAATTTCACCTTTGAAGTCTCCGCGGCGGGGGTAACAAAAACCGTTCGCGCAAGCGCCGCAAAGTTTGATTTCATAATCCGCACCGATATCCCCGGTTTCGACGCGTCGGGGGGCGTGGATATTCTTATGGGCACGCCCGTTTCCTTCTATGCAAAGCCCACGGTAGTGGCAACGGGTATAACTTATCAATGGGATTTCATCAACGTCGGCGACATGAACGACCTTTCCTATGAAACCAACGCCGACGGTTCGGTCTGCACCGTCACAGCCAACGCGCGCGATAAATTCATAATAGTGGTTGAAGCCCGCCGCGACAACGGCGAAATAGTTAATATGGACGCGCACGAGGTGGAAGTGGAGGTAATAAACAACGTAATAGGTATACAGAGCGTCAACACTCAGCTCGGTCTTGCCAAGAGCCGTGCCGTCGCGGGTTGGAAGTATGAAAACGGCGAAAAAGTTAAAAACATATTTCCCGTCAGCATAACCGCATATAGCCCCTCCGGCGCCCTTGCCGACGGCATAAACGATCTCGACTTTGCTTTGGATTCAAGGACTGCCGCAATAGTTACCGAAGGTGGCGGACCGCTCGTTAAAGACGAATGCATTTTCCTTGAAATAAGGGGCAAGGGTAAAATAACTCTCACCGCAAGCTGGAAGGGCAACGAGGAGTGGCGCTCAAACGAACCCTACACCGAAATCAGCGTTCCTCTAATCGTCGACAGCGAGGCGGTGGAAGTAACCACAAGCAGCACGTTCTTTGCCGAAACCGTAGCAGGCAATCCCGTCGTGCTCGGCGCCGACATAATGCTCGGCGCCGACGACAGCGGCGCGCCTCTGCCCATCGAAACGCGCCGTTCCATGCTCAAACGCATGCGTTCAACGTACAACACCGACTATTATACAAAGAGCGGCGCGGTTGACAGCGCGTATGTCAACTACGTCGTTGAATTTACCAACGACCTCTACGGCAACGGCTACTCTGTCTGCGGCGAATACTTTTCAAACGAAACGGACGCCACGGGCAAACCTCTTTTGTTCACAGGTCCTCTCAATCTCGTGAGCCTCGGCGAGTTTGCTTCCGTCGCCGCGCAGGATAATATAGTATATCTCTGCCGCACGGACGGCGTAACTCTCTACAACGCAACGCTTTTGGGTTGCAGCGACAGTTCGCGCACCAATCCCGGAACAAAGGTTGACGACCTTACCCTTCTGAACAACACGGGCACCGTGCTGGATATAAATGCGGACGTCAACGTTCTCAATTGCCGTGTGCGCAACGGCAGAAACGTCGTACGCGTCTACGGCGGCAACCGCAACGGTGAAAATTATTTCATCGACAACCTTTCCGAAAATGTTTTAACCGCCGAGGACAGGGCGGTGGTCCGCATAGAGGGCTGCGTGCTCTCCCACAGCAGAGAGTTTGTGTTAAAAACGGGCGCTAACCGCGCTCTCCGCGCCACGGTCCGCCTCGGAATGGAGCCATTGCTCACGGGCAGAAGCGGCAACTACGAGTCTCAGAACGATGATTATGTCAACGACGATTATTTCTACAACACATACGTTCTAACCGATGTCACTTTGTCCGATTCCGTGCTTGAAAAGAGCGGGTTGTTCTGCGTAGGCGTAGAGGCAAACTTTGCCGGAGAGATGCTTTGGGAGGGCAGCAGATATGCCACCGACAGCGATTTTGCCGATTTCTTGGGACCCTGGGCGGGCGTGGGCGGCACGTCGTTTGCAACTATGCTCAAGTTGGCAGGCAACGTGCGTATGTACGATTGGAAGGACCTAAACAATATCAACAGCGACACGCTGATTCAGTCAAGCGTGGATGACTTCCCCTTAAAGCTTGACCTTGCCGCAATGATAGATTATATGTGCGCCTCCAACCCGGATTTCAACACGCTTATAGATGAAGAGGACGGTTGCAGATATGTGCACGGCGGCATAGCTCTTTACGGTGGAGGCAGAAACTATTGTCAGGTCTCACTGTCCAAGCTCGACTCTGCGCGCGCAACGGGATTAAAGGAGTTTAAAGTCAACATTTCAGAGCTTGAAGGAGCGGAAGGGGATGCGGGCGGAATAGGCTCTCTGTTGCCCCGTGCTGCGGGTTCGCAGGATTTCCGCTTCTTCATGTATGAATCCACAAGTCCCAACAACAGGTCGTGGCAGTCGTCGGCAGACTACTCCGTCACCCCTTTGTTTTTCATATAAACCAATCGGACGGAGAAATCCGAATTTTATGTCCGACCGAAAAACCCACCGGCTGTGCCGGTGGGTAGAATCTTATACGTCTGCAAAATTTTTCAATTGAATTTTTTCAGACGTTTTTTAATTGATTTTATATTTTCTTTTACCCGTTCGGGCGAAGCTCCGCCGTAGGAAGTGCGTGCCGCCGCGCAATTTTCCGCCTTGACCTTTTCAACTATATCATCTTCAAAATATTCGCTGAATTTTTTGTAATCCCCGGCGGTCATATCCTGCAACGTCATATTTTTTTCAATGCAGCTGCGCACTATTTTCCCCGTAACCGCATGGGCGGTGCGGAAGGGTACGCCTTTTTTTGCAAGGTAGTCGGCAACATCCGTTGCGCAGCAAAAATCCCCGCCTGCGGCTTTAAACATATTTTCCTCTTTAAAGGAAATGTTAAGCAACAGCTCAGCCATCACAAAAACGCAGTTTTCGGTCTGCTTTTTTGCGTCAAAAAGCCCTTCCTTGTCCTCTTGCAGGTCTTTATTGTAGGCAAGGGGAATTCCCTTTACCGTAGTTAAAATCCCCATAAGATGCCCGTAAACCCTGCCCGTCTTGCCGCGGATAAGCTCGGGGATATCGGGATTTTTTTTCTGCGGCATAATCGACGACCCCGTGGAATACTCGTCCGAAATCTCAAAGTAGCCGAATTCTTCGGCGGAGTATAAAATTATATCTTCGCACAGGCGGGAGAGGTGCGCCATTATAAGCGAGCAGTCAAACAGGTACTCGGCTGCAAAATCGCGGTCGGAAACTCCGTCCAGCGAATTTTCGCAGGGCTTTTCAAAGCCGAGTTTTTCAGCAGTCATAAATCTGTCTATGGGATAGGAGGTCCCGGCTAAGGCGCCGCTCCCGAGCGGACACACTGAGGCGCGCTTTTTGCTCTGGGCAAGCCTTTCCAGATCGCGCAAAAACATTTCGGAATACGCGTTAAAAAAGTGTCCTGCGCACATTGGCTGCGCCTTTCTTAGGTGCGTATATCCGGGCATAATCAGTTTAAGCCCTTCCTTTGCTTTTACCAACAGCGCGCGTATAAGCCCTTGCAGCTTTTCGCCAAGCGTCTTATATGCCGACAACACGTAAATGCGGAAGTCCGTTGCCACCTGGTCGTTGCGGCTTCTTGCCGTGTGCAATTTTTTCCCCGCTTCGCCCACGCGCACGGTCAGCTCGTTTTCTATAAACGAGTGAATATCTTCTGCGCCTTTTACGGTAAGCTTTCCGCTTGTAATATCCCGGGCAATTTCATCAAGCCCTTTTGCAATAAGCGTATAGTCCGCTTCGCTTAAAATGCCGCAGTTAAAAAGCATTTCCGCGTGCGCCAACGACCCTTTTATGTCCGCCTGCCACAGCTCCTTGTCAAACGGCAAGGAGTCGTTAAACTCTTCCAAACTCTTTGCCGAAGGCTTTTCAAAACGTCCTTCCCACAGTTTCATCGTTCAACCTTCCTTTAATAAGTTGACTTATCTTTAAAATTAAATTACAATATAATTATAAGTTATAAAAATCGATAAATCAAGTTTTTTGCCGTGGATACGCCGATGATTATTCTTGGACTTGACCCGGGGCTTGCCACAATGGGCTACGGGGTAATAGAAAAACAACCTGACGACAATATAATAGCGGTGGACTACGGCGTAGTTCTCACGCCCAAGGACGAAAGTCTGCCCGTGCGGCTTGCAATGCTTGAGGAAGGCATTAACAGAATTTTAAACAAGTACAAGCCCGAAGAAATTTCCGTTGAGGAGCTGTTCTTTTCAAAGAATATCACAACAGGCATTCCCGTAGCCCACGCAAGGGGAGTAATGCTTCTTACCTGCATAAAATACTGCGGAAAACTGTATGAATACACCCCGAACCAGATAAAGCAGGCTCTCACCGGCTACGGAAAGGCAGATAAAATCCAGATGCAGCACGTTATCACGTCTATACTGCATCTCAACAAAATCCCGCGGCCCGACGACGCTGCGGACGCCCTTGCCGTGGCGCTCTGCCATGCCCACACCTCCAGATTCGGCAAACTTTTCGGGATAAGGTAACATTATGATAGGATATATAAAAGGTCAAATTAAATCTCTTTCGCCCGACTCGGCTTTAATCCTCACTTCATCCGGGGTCGGCTTTGAACTATTGATTTCCGCTTCGGCTTACGATAAACTTGCAGGCAAAACGGAAGGCGAGCTATACACTTATATGCAGGTCCGCGACGACGGAGTTTCGCTCTTCGGCTTTGCGGCAACCGAGGAAAAGGAAATGTTTTTAAAGCTCATAACCGTATCGGGCGTGGGACCCAAAATGGGCATTTCCATTCTTTCGGGTATGCGCGCAAGCGATATCGCCGCCGCCATAGCCACCAACGACGTAAAAAGGCTCTCTGCGGTGAAGGGATTGGGCAAAAAGACGGCGGAGCGCATAATTTTGGAGCTTAGGGAAAAGGTTTCTGTAATTTCCACCGCCGAAGGCGGTGCCAAAGCCGTTCAGCTGCCGCCCATATCCGTGGGCGACGAGGACGCGGTTGTAGCATTGATGACTTTGGGATTCTCACGGCAGGAGAGCGTAAAGGCAATCGCCCGCGCAAAGGACGGCGGCGCAACTTCCGTGGAAGATATTATAATGTCAGCGCTTAAAGGAATGTAATTATGTTTTTTGAAGACGACGGGGAATACGGGGCGGAAGAGCGGCTCGTCCAAAGCACAAAGGGAGAATTCGACGTAGAAGAAAACGTGCTTCGTCCCAAAACGCTCGAAGCCTACGTTGGGCAGACAAAGGTCAAGGAAAATTTAAAAGTATATATGAACGCCGCCAAGCAGCGCGGCGAAGTTCTTGAACACGTCCTATTATACGGCGCTCCGGGGTTGGGCAAAACAACCCTTGCACACATCATAGCCAACGAAATGGGCGGGCAGCTCAAGCTTACCAGCGCGCCGGCAATAGAGCGCAGCGGCGACCTTGCCGCAATTCTTACAAACCTTAACGAGGGCGACGTTCTGTTTATAGACGAGATCCACCGTCTTAACCACAGCGTTGAGGAAATTTTGTATTCCGCAATGGAAGATTACGCCCTCGACATCATAGTAGGCAAGGGTCCGGGCGCAAGGAATATCCGCTTTTCGCTTAAAAAATTCACGCTGATAGGCGCAACTACCCGCGCAGGTATGATTGCCAACCCTTTGAGAGACCGTTTCGGCATAATCTGCCGTCTCGAAATGTATTCTCCCGAAGAACTTAAAGAAATAGTCACCCGTTCTGCGCGCACCCTCGGGATAGATATCGAAGATAAAGCTTCGTCCGAAATTTCCCGCCGCAGCCGCGGCACCCCGCGTATAGCCAACCGTCTTTTAAAGCGCGTCCGCGACTTCGCCACAATCAAGGGCAACCAAACCGTAACTGTGGACGACGCAAAATTCGCCCTGTCAAAGATGGAAGTGGACGATTTGGGTCTTGACGAAGTCGACCGCGCCCTTCTTCGCGCAATGATAGAAAAGTTCGACGGTCGTCCCGTAGGTCTTGAAACGCTTGCCGCAACAATAAACGAGGACCCTGGCACAATCGAGGACGTATACGAGCCATATCTTTTGCAACTCGGCTTTATTGCCCGCACCCCGCGCGGCAGAATGATTCTCCGCGGCGGCTACGAACATCTCGGCTATAAAATGAGCGAAAAGCAGAGGCAGCAAGTGTCTATGTTCGACGACGGGGATTGATTCCCGCATTACATTAAATTTATTAATATGCAATATAAAAAGAGCGATTTTTATTACGATTTGCCACAGGAGCTGATTGCCCAAACTCCCGCAACCCCGCGCGATTCGTCGAGGCTACTCGTATATAACAGGGCTACAAAAAGCATAGAGCACAGACTATTCCACGATATCACCGATTATTTAAAGGCGGGCGATGTACTCGTTGTAAACGACACAAAAGTTTTGCCCGCGCGCCTGTATGCACGCACCGAGCACGGCGGCGCCGTGGAGATACTTTTGCTTAAACGGCAAAATATAGACACATGGGAAGTTTTGGTAAAGCCGGGCAGAAAATGTACTGCCGGCAAAAAACTTATAGTCTCGGAAGAGCTTTCCTGTACAGTGCTTTCCGTCACCGACAGCGGCGAACGCATAGTAAAATTCGAATACGACGGCGTGTTCGAGGAAATTCTGGAGAAAGTGGGCAGTATGCCCCTGCCCCCGTATATAAAGGAAAAATTAAAGGACAAAAACCGCTATCAAACGGTCTATGCAAAGTACGACGGCTCTGCTGCGGCTCCCACGGCGGGGCTGCATTTTACGCCCGAACTCCTGCAAAAAATCCGTGATATGGGCGTGGAAATAGTGGAGGTACTCCTGCACATCGGTTTGGGCACGTTCCGTCCCGTAAAGGAAGATATAATTACCGACCACAAAATGCATTCCGAATACTTTGAAGTCTCCGCGGATGCGGCAAATAAAATAAACGCCGCCAAGCGCGAAGGAAGGCGGGTTATCGCAGTGGGAACCACGTCGGTCCGCACTTTGGAGAGCGCAACCGACGAAAGCGGCGTTGTCATTCCTCAAAAAGGCAACACGCGCATATTCATTTACCCTCCCTACAAATTCAAATGCGTAGATGCGCTCATAACCAATTTCCACCTGCCGGAAAGCACGTTGATAATGCTCGTTGCCGCCATGACCGGCAGGGAAGAAATTCTTAAAGTTTACGATATTGCCGTTAAGGAAAAATACCGCTTTTTCTCCTTCGGCGACGCGTGCTTGTTCTTATAAACTTCGCAATACTGTGTCGAGTTTGCGCGCTCCTTGGTTGCGTACTTCTTTGTACGCGCCGTCGTCGCTTACGTACTCTCCTTGTCTTGCTCGTTTTTAAAAACAAGCAATCCTGTTCCCCGTAAGATATGGGAACGCCATATTTATTGTTTAAATTTAAATATAATATGCGCATAAAATATTGACAAATTTCGTATAATATATTAAAATGTTCTTATAGGTATAGAGGAGAAATAAAGATGGCTAAGGTATCTACAAACATAACTATCGATGCGAAAGTAAAAAAACAGGCGCAGGAATTGTTTGCGGATTTGGGTATGGATTTGTCCACCGCAATAAATATATATCTGAAAAAAGCATTGGCAGAACAAGGCATTCCATTTGCGGTTACGCGTGAAGTCCCGAATACCGTTACGGCAAAAGCGATAACCGATTCCGAAAACGGAGATGACGTATACGGACCTTTTGACAGTGTAGAGGCGCTTATGGAGGCGTTGAATGCTTAAAATCGAATTTCAAGGTCAATTTAAAAAAGATTTTAAGCTTGCAGTAAAAAGAGGATGCGATATTGCCGAATTACAAAAGGTAATATCGCTTCTTGCAAACGAGCAGCTTTTACCGGAAAAATACCGCGACCACGCATTAACCAATTCGAAGGAATATAACGGAGTGCGAGAATGTCATATTCAACCGAACTGGCTTTTAATCTATAAGATTTATCAGGAATATTTGATTTTGAAATTAATAAGGACGGGTTCACATTCCGATTTGTTTTAAAACTTTCCCATAGTTTTCTTTTTCAGCTCGCCTTAATACCTACGGCTCCACTTTAAATTTAACAACCGGATAATCTATGTTATGAACTATTTTTCTTTTGAACTGCAACATATCGATAAACGCACGGGGGCGCGCGCGGGCATTTTTCACACTCCGCACGGCGATATTTTAACGCCCGTATATATGCCCGTGGGCACGCAGGCAACCGTAAAAGGCGTATACCCGCGCGACTTAAAGGAAGCAGGCTCTCAGATCATACTTTCCAACACTTATCATCTCTATCTCCGTCCGGGCGACGAGCTTATAAAGGAAGCGGGCGGTCTGCACAAGTTTATGAATTGGGACAGACCCATTCTCACCGACAGCGGCGGCTTTCAGGTATTTTCTCTTACAAAATTGAATAAAATCAAAGAAGAAGGGGTATATTTCAATTCGCATATAGACGGTTCAAAGCATCTTTTTTCGCCAGAAAAGGTAATGAGCATTGAAGAAAACCTCGGCGCCGACATAATAATGCAGCTTGACCAGTGCAGCGAGTATGGCTACACCCATGCGCAGGCTGAAAAGGCAATGGAACTTACCGACCGTTGGCTTAAACGCTGTCTCGACAGCAAAACGCGGGACGACCAGGCGCTTTTCCCCATAGTTCAGGGGAATTTTTATGACGATCTGCGCCTTGAAAGCCTCCGCCGCGCCAAGCCTTATGCAACGCACGGCATAGCCATAGGCGGACTGTCCGTCGGCGAACCCAAGGAGCGCATGTACCGGATTCTCGATTTAATGCGCCCCGAACTTCCCGAAGCCGTTCCCCGCTATCTGATGGGCGTCGGCAGCCCCGATTGCCTCATCGAAGGGGTCAAGCGCGGGGTGGATATGTTCGACTGCGTGCTTGCAACGCGCATAGCCCGCAACGGTACGGCAATGACTTCAAAGGGCAAGACGGTTGTCCGCAACGCCGCGTATGCAAGGGATTTTACGCCGCTTGACGAAAATTGCAACTGTTATTGCTGCAAAAATTACTCCAAGGCATATCTTCGCCATCTTATAAACGTCGACGAAATGCTCGGCGCAATGCTTTTGAGCCTGCACAACGTAACGTTTTTGCACAAACTTATGAAGGGTATGCGCGAAGCGATTTTTGCCGACAGCCTCACCGAGTTTACCGAAGAATTTTACGCAAATTATAAAGAAGTCTGAAAATTTCGCATTAAATAAATATGTTCGGCGTATGTAAAATAAATGAAAAATGCCGTCTGCCGCTTAAATCGCTTGCAAAAATTCAAAAATTATATTATAGTAGTAAAAAAATAAATCGGAGATGAAGATATGCCCCAGTGGACAGTGTACATTGTATTTGGCGTAATAATCGTATTGTTGATAGTCTGGATGGTAATCACCAGCAAAAAGCGTAAGAAGCAGGAGGAGGACGCGCAGAACCTGATCAATGCCGTCGGACCCGGCAACAAGGTAAAAACCATAGGCGGCATTTGCGGCATTGTGGTTGAGGTTGACAACGAGGAAAATACTTTCGTTTTGGAAACCGGTTCCGAAACTTCGGGAAAGAGCTACATCAAGTTTGACAAGCAGGCAATTTATCAAACGGACGCAGTTGTGGAATCTTCCAAGCCTGCCGAAGCGGAACCCGCAACCGAAGAAGCCCAAACGGAAACCGTAACGGGAGAATCCGAAGAGCAGGCGGTCGGTCAAACCGAAGAAACAAAATAATAATAACTTCAAAAACCTCCGCATATAGTATAGCGGAGGTTTTTTATGCGAGTACATATTATTCAAATAGCAAAGTCGGTGCTTGGCTCCATAATTTTGTCCCTTGCTTTCGTGCTTGTTTTTACGGTTATAATACAGCTTTTTTCCGTTCCCGCATCGGCAATAAAGCCCGTAAACCAAGTTTTCAAAGTGCTTTCCATAGCGTTCGGCGGTCTCTTGTTCATCCGCGGCGAAAAGGGGCTTATAAAGGGCGCAATACACGGAGTCCTTGCGGTTATTCTCACGTTTCTACTGTTCGGCGCAATAGCCGGAACGCTCTCGTGCGACTGGAAATTTATTTTGGAGCTTATCATAGGCGCCGTTGCGGGCGCAGTTTCGGGCGTGATTGCCGTCAATATAAAAAGAAAGACTTAAAAAATACTTGATTTTTTTATACGTATATTTTATAATGTAATAAATTTACTGATTTCCAAGGAGATTTAAAAATGATAAAGACAGTTGCTAAACCTGTAGAAAAAAAGATAACGGGATGCGGCGAATGCAGAAGCACGTGCCAGTCGGCTTGCAAAACGAGTTGCACGGTGGGCAATCAGAGCTGTGAAAGAATCACAAGAGAACAAAACCCCGAAAAAATTAAGTAAAAATTTTTAAAGGAGCAGAATTCTCTGCTCCTTAATTTTTGATATGGTACACGCTTTTAAATGTCAGGATAAGTATTATATTTTCGACTCGGGGAGCGAAAGCTTGCACGAGTGCGATGAAATAACCAAAAACTACGTCGCCGCCAAGTACGAAAACAGCGGCGATTTGTCCGCTTTTTCCAAGGAGCAGATTCAAAGCATAGAAAACGACCTTGCGCCTTTAAAGGCTCAGGGGCTTTTTAATGCCGAAGAGGTAAAAACCTATCCTTTAAAATCTACCGAGGTCAAGGCGCTCTGCCTGCATATCTGCCACGACTGCAATCTCAGGTGCCGCTATTGCTTTGCCGACGAGGGCGCATATCATTCCGCCCGCGAGTTTATGAGCGAAGAGACGGCAAAAAAGGCCATAGATTTTTTGATTGAAAACAGCGGAAACAGAAAAGTGCTCGAGGTGGATTTTTTCGGCGGCGAACCGCTGATGTGTCTGCCTACAATAAAAAACGTAGTTGCCTACGCCCGCGAAAAATCCGCAAAAGACGGCAAAAAGTTTTTGTTTACAACCACAACTAACGCTCTTCTTTTGGATGACGACGCCATCGACTTTTTCAACCGCGAAATGGAGAACGTGGTTTTGAGCGTAGACGGCAGAAAGGAAGTGCACGACGCTATCCGCAAAACGGTAAACGGCAGGGGCAGCTTTGACCTGATTATAGATAAAATCAAAAAGTTCGTAAAAAGCCGCGGAAACAAGTCGTACTACGTGCGCGGCACGTTCACAGCCAAAAATCTCGATTTTTCAAAGGACGTAATATTTCTTGCCGAAAACGGGTTCGACAGCATTTCCATGGAGCCGGTTGTAACGGATATCCCCGATCTTGCCATACGCGCCGAACATCTCGACGCGATAAACGCCGAATACGAGAATCTGCTCGGCAAGTATCTCGACAAGTACGATAAAGGCGAGGGGTTCAACTTTTTCCATTTCAACGTGGATTTGGAGGGCGGCGTCTGCCTGCGTAAAAAGGTTTCCGCCTGCGGCGCGGGCAATGAATATTTTTCGGTAGTTCCAAACGGAGATATCTATCCCTGCCACCAGTTCGCGGGGGATAAGGATTTTTTGATGGGCAACGTTTTCGACGGCAAGCTTAATCCCCAAATCCGCTCGGAATTTGCAAATTCCAGCCTCTTTACCCGTCAGGGGTGTGAAAGCTGCTTTGCAAAATTCATATGCAGCGGCGGCTGCGCGGCAAACAACTATCACTACGAGGGCGATATAAACAAGCCCTATAAGATCACTTGCTCGATGATGAAAAAGCGCATAGAGTGCGGTATGCATACGTTTGCGCACAAAAAAGACAACAAAAATGTCTAATATCGGCGTAAAATTATTGACGGCATAAGATTTTTTCTATATAATATAGAAGTTAATTTTTGTTTTGTTAAAAATAAAAGGAGATATGCGATGGGCAAAGTTAAATCGGCGATAATAACTGCGCTGTTAGTGGCGGCAATTATTGTTTTAACGCTGTTTGCCACAATATCGTTCGGAGTGTCGGGCGCAAACGACGCATTCATGATAAATATTCCTTTTGGCAGAGAACTTTCGGGCGATATGTCCGTTACGTTCTACCCCGAGGGAGTTATTGCAGAAGCAAAGTACGAAAGCGATACCTACGAGAACGACGAAAAAGCCAAGGAATATCAGGACAAATATACTTATATTGAGTCCGCGCATCTTTATGTTGAAAAGGACAAGCTCACCGAAACTGTTGACGGCAAGCAGGTCGACGCAACGGATAAATTTATCCAAAGCATAAAATCCGATGCGGAACTTCTCTCCGCAAGGTTCGGCGAAAAGGGATATTCATCATATTCAGTTGCGGTAGTCAACGACTATCTCATCAAGGTAAGTATTCCTTCAACTTTCAACTACGTTCAGTCCCAAATTGACGACGTCAATCTCCGCAACAATGCTTATGCGGTTGCAAGCCACGCTCTGAACTATATCACGGTTGAAGGTGCGCTCAGCATTCGTTCCGAATCAACTTATTCGGATACCAACGCTCTATATAAAGAACTTGATAAAAACAATCCCTATAAGTTCAACAGCTTCTTTAAAGGCGCTTCCGTTTTCCAGAGGAGCGGAACCACCGCGTTGAAGATTGATTTAACCGACGAGGGCTTTGAAGAATTAAATAAAATTCTCACAGGTTCATCCGAAGGCACGGCATATCTCTATGCCGGCAAAACAAGCCTCAATCTCACGTTCACGATGGGCACGGCGCTCACTGAAAAGACCTTGTATTTCCAGTCCGCCCGTGATTCCTCCGAGGACTACGCAATACTGATCAATTCAATCGCCCACGGCAAAATGCTTCAGAACGCTTTGAGCGATATCAATAACGAAAACGTAATAATGTCCTCTCCCGTAGCGGGGAAAAACGTAGCTATCGCCGTGGGAGTGGTAGTGCTTTTAACAGTGCTTCTTGCCGCAGGGCTGCCTATAATCAAATACAAATTGCTCGGGCTTGTGAATGCGCTTATGGTGCTAACCTATTCCATAGCTATGCTTATTGCAATTTATCTTATAGGCATTGAGCTTACGCTCGTCGGTCTGTTTGCGGCGGTACTCGGGCTTGCGATTCTGAGCTTTTCAAACTTCTTTACGTTCGAAGCGGTCAGAAGGGAAACGGCTCTCGGCAGAACCATAGAGTCCTCCGTAAAGCTCGGCTATAAAAAATCGATGCTCGGCATAATAGATATCCACGTAATACTTATAGTGGCGGCAATCGTTATGACCCTCGTGGGTGTGGGCGAGCTGTCCGCATGCGGACTTATATTCCTTATCGGCTCCATAGCTTCGTTTGCGCTCTACTGGTTCACAAGATTTATGTGGTACGTTATATCGTCGCTTTCAAACAACAAATTTGCCTTCTGCGGCTATGCAAGGGAGGTAGAAGAAGATGACTAAGTTAAATTCCTCGGCAAAGCTTCGCGTAATCGCCATCATATCCTGCGCTATTATAATAATAGGTATGGCGCTCGGAACAGTATTTCATTTTGTTTCAAACGGATTTTTCAACTACGGCGGTGAATATGCAAGCTATAAATCCGTGACTGTATCATACAGTCTTGTGGAAGTAAACGGTGAAAATTTCGACGTTGAAGGAATCTGCACCGCAGCCTTTGACGAAGCCGGCGTAAAATATTACGCCAAAATGAACGGTTCGGCATTAAGGGACGTAAAGCAGGTTGAATACAGATTTGCCACTTCCGAAAACGACGAGGCTCTCAATGCTGCGGTTGAGGCGATAAACAAAAAAATCTCCGAAGACCTGTCCGGTTATCTCAACCCCGACGTAATAAAATCCGTTGCAAGGCTGTCTGAAAACGACGGCTTGCTCGGCGGCGGCTTTGCCCTTTGGAGAGCGGCTGTGGCTCTTGCGGTAATCGTCGTAGCCCAGCTTATCTACACTATGATAAGGTTCAGGTTCTCGGCTGCGTTCACGGCAATAGCAATGGATTTGCACAATATTGTAATCTTTGCCGCCGTGCTTGCAATCTGCCGCATACCCGTAACTTCCGCGGCAATGGTATTTGCCGTACTGCTCACTCTCGTCACCGCCATAGGCGTAACGTTTACGCTTGAAAGAATCAGGCGCAACGCAAAGGAAAACACAAATCTTTCCGTTGAGGATTTGGCGTCGCTTTCCGCCCGTCAAACCGTTAAAACGAACGTTGCTTTACCTGCTTTGCTTGCGGTAGTTGCGGTTCTGTTCTTTGTGGCTGTGGCAGTAAGCGCTCTTTCGCTGATACCTGCGCTCGTTCCCATGCTACTTGCGCTTGTTGCGTTTGCAATAGCCGTATACGGTAACGTGGTGTTAATGCCTCAATTATATATCTTCATAAAAAATATCGGCAAAAAGCTTGCCGCAAAGCCCTCTAAAAAGCAGGGTAATTAACCTTAAACTTTAAAGGCGGGGCAACCCGCCTTTTTATCTTTTATTATGAAAAGAATTTTAACCGAGTTTGATTTTACACCGGAACAACTTAATATTGTAAAGCAGCTTGCTGCCGAGTGTGACCTCTGCGAAGACACGGTTAAAATTCTCTATGGCAGAGGGCTCACCGATAAAGAGAGCATTCATAACTTTCTCAATCCCTCAAAGGCTCACTTTATATCCCCGTTTAAAATGAGCGGCATGCGCGAGGCGGTGGATATGATTACGCGCGCCCGCAACGAGGAGTGGTGCGTTGTCGTCTACGGCGACTACGATGCCGACGGCATCTGCGCAAGCACTATAATGGGCAATGCCTTAAAGGAATTCGGCATCGACCCCATACTTTGCATACCCGAAAGACGGAACGGCTACGGGCTTTCCGTTAAGCTTCTCGACGATATTTTCGACGAGTTCTATCCCCAGCTTATAATTACCGTTGACTGCGGTATATCCGGAGCTGCGGAGGTGCAATATATAATGGAGCAGGGAACGGAGGTGATTGTCACCGACCATCACGAGCTTCCCCAAACCATTCCCGATTGCATCTGTATAAATCCCAAGTTCAACGACGGATATATTTACGATAATCTCTGCGGCGCGGGAGTGGCATTCAAGGTGGCGTGTGCGCTTTTGGGAGAAAAGGCGTATAAATATCTCGATTTTGCCGCAATTGCCACTGTGGCGGACAGCGTTCCTCTTACGGGCGAAAACCGCGACATAGTTTTTGAGGGGCTGAAGTTGATAAATTCCAAACCCCGCTCGTGCTATTCGCAATTTTACAAGTCTGAAGGCGACGCAACATCGCAAACCCTTGCATTTTCCATAGCGCCAAAAATTAACGCCGCGGGCAGAATGGGCGATGCGCGTGCCGCGCTCGACCTGTTTAACGAAACGGACGAGGGCAAGATATACGAGCTTTCGGCAAAGCTCACTTCATATAATATGGAGAGGCAAAAATGCTGTGATGAGCTTTACGTTTCCGCGCGCGAAATGCTCATCCGGGAGGGGATAAACGGAAACGTTATCGTACTTGCGGGTGAAAATTGGAATGCGGGCTTTGTAGGGATAGTTGCGGCAAGGCTTGCCGATGAATTTTCCCGTCCGGTGATTTTATTCGTTCGCAACGGCGACGTTATGCGCGGTTCCGCGCGGTCCGTCGAAAACGTAAATATATTCGAAGCGTTAAAGGCTTGCGAGGATTATATCGAAGAATTCGGCGGGCATTCACAGGCTGCGGGGGTAAATGTCAACGCAGTGAATTTCGAAGCGTTCAAAGCCGCGCTGAATGAATATACTTCCTCCCATTATTCCGAAGAGGACTTTATACCCACTATTCGCATAAACGGAGTGCTTCGCGGCGAATATTCCGCTAAATTTGCCAAAGAGCTTGAACTGCTCGAGCCGTTCGGCGTAGGCAACAAGCGCCCGTTGTTTTTGCTTGAGGAGGGCGCAACGCCCATACGCTGGGGAAAATTGCAGACCAGCCATCTGTCAATAAAGGACAACCGCATAGAGCTTATGTATTTCGGCGGCAGCCGTTTTTCCAATCTGATAGAGAGCGGCGCCCCCAAAGACCTTATTTTTGAATATAACGTGTCGTCTTTCCGCGGAAAGGAATATGTAAAGGGCTTCGTGCGGGACGTCATATATAATAGAAACGCGGGTGAATACGCAACCGAAGAAATTGCGTTGAACGGCGTAAACTCTCTTGTCTACGGAGGGTTCAAAAAAGCTAAAAAGCTTACCAAAGAACAGATAGAGGAGGCAATGGACAGCTGCCCCGATTTTGGCACGGTTTTCATCGCCAACGAATACCGCGCCATAGAGCAGTTCCAAAACGCAAAAAAGCTGGACGTGGATCTGTTTGTTCCCTCCACAAGGAATTTTGCGTCGGTTATTCTTCTGTCGCCCCAGCCGGACGCCGATTTGAGCGGCTATCGCCGCGTAATCTTTTTGCAGCGTCACACCGATATTTTGCCGTCGCTTGCCGGCAAAGAGGTGGAATTCAATGCCGAGGGCGATACGCCGACTTACATAGACGGAATATCGGTCGTACGTGAAGATTTGCTCAACATATATTCTATACTCTGTTCAAATATAAATAACGTTCGCGGCAGCACCGTAAGCGAAGTGGTAAAATATAATCTCTGGGGTTTGTCGTCCATGCAGGTGGCATTTGCCCTTCACGTTTTCCTGCAACTCGGCTTGATATCTTTCGAAAACGGCGCCCTCATGGTTTACCGCGGCATAAAGACCGATTTGGTTAATTCGTCTCTCTACAACAGAGTCCGCACTATACAATGCAGAGGCAGAAAATGACAGTACTCGATAAAATTCATGCTAAATACAGCGGCGACGAACAGCAACAGTTGCTGGCGGCTTATAACTATGCCGAGCTTATGCACCGTGGGCAGAAGAGAGCTTCGGGTGAACCTTATTTTACGCATCCGTGCGCCGTTGCAGAAATATTGATAGATTTGGGGCTTGACTATCCCTCGGTTGCCGCCGCGTTTTTACACGACGTAATAGAGGATACCCCTGCAACGGACGAGGACATCAAAGTCCGCTTCGGCAAAGAGATAATGACGCTTGTTGAGGGCGTCACCAAGCTCGATAAAATCAACTATCACTCCCACGAAGAGGAGGACGCCGAAAATTTCCGCAAAATCTTTGTTGCAATGGCAAACGACGTGCGGGTTATAATTATAAAACTTGCCGACAGGCTTCACAATATGCGTTCGCTTAATTTTTTGTCAAACGAACGCCAGCAGCGTATTGCCAAAGAAACTCTTGAAATATATGCGCCCATAGCGGGCAGGCTCGGTATTTCGCAAATCAAGTGCGAGCTTGAGGATTTGTGCTTAAAATATCTCGACCCCGAGGCATATGAATTTCTTGTAAAGAACATTCACCAGGAAATTGCCGAACGCCGCAAGTTTGTGGATTTGGTGGTAAACGAAGTCAAGGAAATATTGAAAGAAAGCAATATAAAGGGCGAAGTAATAGGTCGCCCCAAGCACTTTTTTTCCATCTACCGCAAAATGAAAACCCAAAACAAAACGCTCGACCAAATCTATGATATAACGGCTGTGCGCGTAATCGTGGATACCGAAATAGAGTGCTATGAAATTTTGGGGAAAATTCACAACAAGTGGAAGCCCGTGCCCGGCAGAATCAAGGACTATATTGCAACCCCCAAGCGCAACATGTACCAGTCGTTGCATACAACGGTCGTAACGAACTTCGGGCAGTTCTTCGAAATACAGATAAGAACGGTTGAAATGAACAAGACTGCCGAATACGGTATTGCTGCGCACTGGATGTATAAAGAGCAAAAGACCAGCAAAACCGACTTTGACGACCGTCTTAGCTGGATTCGCGACGTTATGAATTGGCAGGGCAGCATGGGGGAGAGCAAAGAGTTTGTTGACAGCCTCAAAAACGACTTGTACGACAACGAACTCCTCGTATTCACGCCCAAGGGCAAGGTCATTTCATTGCCCCTTAACGCCACCCCCGTGGATTTTGCGTACGCAATTCACTCCGAAGTCGGCAACAAGTGCGTCGGCGCAAAGGTAAACGGTAAAATAGTGCCGCTCACGGCAACACTGACCACCGGCGACATAGTTGAAATTTTAACCCAATCCAACAGCAAGGGACCTTCGTGGGACTGGCTTAAATTTGTCAAATCCGGGTCTGCCAGGGCAAAAATAAGGCAATTTTTCAAAAAGGAGATGAAGGTGGACAACGTCCGCACGGGCAGGGCTATGCTCGAAGCGGAGGCAAAACGCAGGGGATATAACCTTGCCGATCTTCTCACCGAAAACGCCTTTCAAAGGATATCCAACAAAATGGTCTTTGCCTCGGAAGATGAAATGATGGCTTCCGTAGGCTACGGCGCAGTTTCGGTAAACGCCGTTATAGGGCGGCTTATCGACTATTACAGAAAGGAAGCGCCAAAGCCCGCTTCGGCTATAGACGACGCAAAGCTTCGCTATACTCCCGCGGGCAGCGTTTTGGTGCAGGGCGTTACGGGGCTTGTGGTAAGCTTGGCGCACTGTTGCAATCCCGTGCCCGGCGACGATATTGTCGGCTTTATTTCCCGCGGCAGGGGCGTTATAGTCCACAGGGCTGACTGTCCCAATCTCCGCAGTCTTGAAAGGGAACGCCTTCAACCCGCCCAATGGACCGGCAATTTTAAATCGGAGTTCATCGCAGGCATAAAAATAATCGCCACAAACGATACGGGCGTAATGGCTTACGTCACAGGCGAAATTTCCGCCATGCAACTTTCCATGACAAATATCGTCGGAAGAATCAACAAGGAAAAACAGGCGGAGTTTGATATAAAGGTAACCTTGAACAAGCGCTCGGATATCGACCTTTTAATGAACCGTTTAAAGCGCGATAACCGCATTATAGAAGTTTTCAGAACAAATAACTGATGAAAGTTTATAAAATCGAACCGTCGGATTTTGCAAGCAATTCATATATTTTAACGGCTGACGGCAGCAACGCCGTGGTTATAGACCCGTCGGAGGAGAGCGTGATTGATGAGTTGAGGCGCAAAAATCTCACTTGCGAATATGTGCTTTTAACTCACGGACATTTCGACCACGTTGGACTATGCGGAAAATTATATAACGGCGGCGCACGTATCTGCTGCGGCGAGCTTGAAAAAGATTTTATATTCAGTCCCGCAAACCGCGGTATTTTCGGCGGGGTTTACATTCCCGAATTCAAAATATACCGCACTTTTAATGACGGCGAAAAATTTACTCTCTGCGGCATATCTTTCACCGCGATTCACACTCCGGGGCACACGGAAGGCAGCATGTGCTATATTGCGGACGATTGCATTTTTTCCGGCGACACACTTTTTCGTTGCAGCGTTGGTAGAACGGATCTTCCCACGGGTGATATGCGCAAACTTATAAGCAGCGCAAAAAAGCTCTTCGCATTAAATGGCGATTATAAAATTTATACGGGGCACGGCGAGAATACAACGCTTGGGTTCGAACGCCGCAACAACCCCTATATAAGGTAAATTATGTTAAATACTAACAGCGAATATCTTCGCCCTGAAATAATGGACGTACTCCGTGCCTTTGATTGTGAAGAGGAGGAGTTCGCCCATTATTTTTCATATTCCGGCGGCAAATTTTTCAACACAATTGAATACAGGAACCGTTTTTACGACTTTGAGGACGACTTCAATCCCGCAAACGATTTGGAGTTTAAGCGCTATGCAAAGCGCTTTTCCAAACTTGCTTTCTATAAGGTACTTTCAAAATCCACGGGCGTTGAACTGCCGTGGGGCGCTCTCACGGGTATACGCCCCACAAAGCTCGCCTTTACGGAGCAAACCGCGGGCAGGGATTTTGAGGAGCTATTCAAAAAGCTCTGCGTGTCGGAATCCAATATAAAAATCACGGAACAGATTTTAAGGGAACAGGAGCCTTTCAGGCAGGGCGGCAAATCTCTGTATGTCAGCTTGCCGTTTTGCCCCACAAAGTGCGACTATTGCTCGTTTGTAACTGCGCCTATCCAAAAGACCAAACAGTATGTAGCCGCATATATGGATTGTCTTGTGCGTGAAATCGAGAGCGTTTCTCCGTTTGTAAATGGCGTCCGTTCCGTATATATAGGCGGCGGAACGCCGTTCGTTCTCTCCGCAGCCGAGCTTGAAATGGTTTATAAAGCCATATCTTCCATCATAAAAACTCCCGTCGAATACACAGTTGAAGCGGGCAGACCGGACGTGTTTACGGAGGAAAAACTCAACATATCCCGCCAAAACGGTGTAAACCGCATATGCGTAAACCCTCAGTCTTTTAACGATGAAACTTTGGCGGCGATAGGCAGAAAGCACACCGCCGCGCAAACTCTTAAAGCGTATGAAATGGCGCAAAAATACGGCTTTGATATTAATATCGATTTAATAGCGGGGCTTGCCGACGAGGGTTTAAGCGAATTTGAATACTCGCTTAAAACCGCCATAAATTTAAATCCCGAAAATATAACCGTGCATACGTTATCGCTGAAATCGGGTGCAAAACTCAAAGAAAACATAAAGCAGCTTCACGTAGGGCAAATAGGGCAGATGATTGCCCTTTCGCGGGAAATGCTCACTGCGGCAGGCTACATTCCTTACTATCTCTACCGCCAAAAATATCAGGCTGGCGGGCTGGAAAACGTTGGCTGGTGCAAGCCCCAAAAGGCCTGCGTCTACAATATAGATGTGATGGAAGAACTCGGCGACAATATCGCCGTGGGCGCAAATGCAATTTCAAAGCGCGTATTTGCCGCCGAGGAACGCATAGAGCGCTTTGCTACCCCCAAGGATATACCAACTTATATAAATAAAATCAATCAATTAATCTCAAACCGTATTGAGTTTTTCAAATAAATTTTCGGTTTACAATATAAAAGCACGGTTCGTCGCCGTGCTTTTACTCTATATCTTTGATATTAAATTTAACTTTTGCGCCCGTCTCGTCCTCCAGCCCCAAAAGGTAGTCCGTCGTTACATTAAAATACAGTGCAAGCATAATAATTTCGTCAATACTCGGCTCGTTATAGCCTGTTTTCCAGCGTGTTAATTTTTGTTTTGGTATGCCTAAATCTGCGCAAATATCCTTTTGCATTTTACCGCTTTCAACTATAAGTTCTCTTAATCTTGAAATAAATAGATTCACTTTAAACCTCAAAAAAATAGTATCAAAAATAGTAACTAAATTATTGACAATTACTAAAATCGTAATTATAATGAATTACGGTTTCTAAAATAGTAACCAATCTAATTACACGAGGTATAAAATGAAAAAGAAACTTCTAGCGCTTATTTTAGGCGCGGCGATGGCGTTCGGCTGTGTGTTCGCGTTTGCGGCATGTACGGACGGTAACGGTGAAAACGGCGGCAGCCATGGCAGCGTAGTCAAGACGACTGTTGATAATTTTGACGAGTGGTATCAGGCTCTTCGCGACACTCTCACCGCCGAAAATTACACCATCAACACACATTACATTGATACAAGCCGCGATATGAATAATATCGTAACGGGAAAGCGGCAAGGTAATGTTTCTCAGTTCACTGCTGATGAGCATAACTATTTGTGGACTCTCCGGCAAGAATATCGTGAATACAGCGGTAATACTGTGACAACTTATATGGATGAACCGTACAAATATGACTCAACAAAGAGCTATTGGTATATATATACTAATGCTTATCCCATGCATTTTGACAATGAATATCTTTCAACGCTTTATAATAATGTTCTCTACGGACCTTTCATAGATGAATTTACGTTAGAAACGCTTAGCACTATTTACGGCTTTCCCCTTTCTGCAGACGTAGAAATAACGGAGGAAGGTGTGAATGCTTCGGCACAGAGTATTTACGCGGCGGTGGTATTTAACGAAGAGACGGCTGAATATACTTATCAATTGGAGGATGAATATTTTGGCGAAGTAGTTTTTACCTTTAAATTTAAAAACGGAAAAATAAGTTATCTTAATATACGTAATGATTTCAATTTTGTTGAAGTAACGCACACTTTGACTTACGGTGACGCTACGGTAACTTTTCCGGAAGAGGTAAAAACATCCGCTGCACTGACCAAAACATTAAATAATATTGCAAGCGACTTAGAAGGTACTTATACCTACGAGAAGGACAACGTACAACATAAGTTGAAATTTTCTTTTTATGATTTCTTTGATTATTTAAGAAGTTTCACCGGTCATTATGAAACAAATAGCAGTTCGTATTTTGATTGGGAAATTATATCTACCGACAAGATTATACTTATCTTTGACGACGATACAACAGCAGAACTTAAAATAGGCGATAATTGTCTTATTTACACAGACGAAAACGGCAAGGAGTATACTTTTACCAAAAGCGGACAATAATAGCTTAAACAACCAATTCTTTTTACTTTTTCTTCCTAAAAACGTTTGATATTTTAAAAGCAGTATGGTAAAATACTATTTGATACGGATACAAAGGGGTGCGAACACTCAACGGCTTTCTTTGTTTCCCGCAAATATTTCCATAGGAGGATAAAGTAAATGGAAAAGTCCGAAATCATTGCAAAGTATGCTTTAAAGGAGGGTGACACAGGTTCTCCCGAAGTGCAGATAGCCCTTTTAACGGAGAGAATCAACCACCTCAACGAGCATCTTAAAGAGCACATTCACGACAATCACTCCCGCCGCGGTCTTCTCAAAATGGTAGGTCGCCGCCGTGGTCTTTTGGACTACTTAAAGAGCAAGGATATCGAAAGATACCGTGCGATTGTCGCCGCTTTGGGACTCAGAAAGTAATTATTTTAAAAAAATTGAGCGGGGTGTTTTATTCCGCTCATTTTTCATAAGTTTGCGGCGGGCGCCGCAGGCACAAGAACAGAAAAGGAGATATGGATAATGAATTTTAAACAATTTACACTTTCAATCGGCGGCAGAGACGTCATTATAGAGACGGGTAAGTACGCCGAACAAACTAACGGTTCGTGCGTGGTCCGTTGCGGCGAAACGGCTGTTATAGTTTCGGTATGTATGTCCGAAGCTCCCCGCGAGGGCATGGATTTCTTCCCCCTGCAGGTTGACTACGACGAAAAAATGTACGCAATAGGCAAAATCCCCGGCGGCTTCAAAAAGCGCGAGGGCAGGGCAAGCGACAAGGCAATTTTGACCGCAAGGCTTATAGACAGACCTCTCCGCCCACTGTTCCCCAAGGGTCTTTTCAATGACGTTGTGGTAACGGCGCAGGCAATTTCGGTTGAGCCCGACATTTCCCCCGAGCCCCTTGCAATGATAGGCTCTTCGGTTGCAATCGCAATCTCCGATATCCCTTGGGCGGGTCCCACGGGTTCGGTTGTAGTAGGTCTTGTAGACGGCAAATACGTTATAAATCCCGACCTTGCCCAAAGGCAAAAGAGCGACATTCATTTGAATCTCGCCGGCACAAAGGACGCGATTCTTATGATCGAGGCGGGCGCAAACGAAGTCACCAACGAGCAGATGGTCGGCGCAATAATGTTCGGTCACAAGGAAATTCAGAAGATCTGCGAATTTATCGAAAACGAAATCGTTCCCGCAGTGGGCAAGCCCAAGCGCGAGATTGAGCTCTATCACGTTCCCGAAGAGCTTGACAAGGTCATTCGCGAATACGCCTCCGAAAAAATCGACTGGGCTATCGACACGTTCGACAGGCAGGAAAGGGAGAAGAGACAGGAAGAGGCTGAAAAGGAAGTTTTGGAGCACTTTGCCGAAATCTATCCCGACAACGCGCGCGAGATTAAGGACAGCCTCTATTACCTCACAAAGGAAAAGGTCCGCGCAAAGATATTCGACAAGGGTATCCGTCCCGACGGCAGAGGCTTAAAGGACGTGCGCCCCATCTGGTGCGAGCGCCACATACTTCCCAGAGTTCACGGCTCTGCAATCTTCACCCGTGGACAAACCCAAACCATGACAACCTGCACCCTTGCAATGCTCACCGAGGCTCAAAAGCTCGAAGGGCTTGACGAGGAGACCTCCAAGAGGTATATGCATCAATATAACTTCCCCGGCTACTGCACGGGCGAGGCAAAGGCTCTCCGTTCCCCCGGCAGGCGTGAAATCGGTCACGGCGCACTTGCGGAGCGCGCTCTCATTCCCGTGCTTCCCGACGAGGAGAGCTTCCCCTATGCAATAAGGGTGGTAAACGATATTCTTTCGTCCAACGGCTCGTCGTCAATGGCTTCCGTGTGCGGTTCCACAATGGCTTTAATGGACGCAGGCGTGCCCATAAAGGCCCCCGTAGCGGGCGTTGCAATGGGGCTTATTAAAAACCAGGAGACGGGCGAATTTAAAGTCCTCACCGATATTCAGGGCTTGGAGGACTTCCTCGGCGATATGGACTTCAAGGTTGCGGGCACCCAAAAGGGCATAACCGCAATTCAGATGGATATAAAAATCAAGGGCATCTCCGAGGAGATTATGCACACCGCAATCGACCAGGCAAACGAAGGCAGACAGTTCATTCTCTCCAAAATGCTCGAATGTGTGCCCGAAGTTGCGCCCCAGCTCTCCGTTTACGCTCCCAAGATTATCAGCTTTGAAATCGACCCCGAAAAAATCGGCGACGTTATCGGCAAGCAGGGCTGCGTGATAAAGAAGATAATGGAGGAGACGGGCACCGAAATAGAGTTCAACGAGGACGACAGCGGCAGGGGCTATATCGCCTGCACGGGTCCCATCGAGAACGCCGAGCGCGCAAAGGCGATTGTGCTTTCCATTGCTCACGACCCCGAAGTCGGCGATATGTTCGTGGGCACGGTAGTAAGAATATTGAACTTCGGCGCGTTTGTAGAGTTCGCTCCCGGCAAGGACGGCATGATCCACATTTCCAAGCTTTCCGATAAGCGCGTGGACAAGGTGGAGGACGTTGTAAATATCGGCGACACGGTAAAGGTTGAAATTATAAAAATCGGCGACAAGGGCATCGACCTCAAGCTCCTCGAAAAGTTATCTTAAAATTAAAATTTGCAACAAATAATTGCAACAAAAAAATTGTAAATAAAACGCCGCCGCGGCAATTCTGCCGCGGCGGCCGTTGCGTTTGTGTAACAAAATAAGTTTTATAATTCAATATTCAAAGCGGGGACAACGCCGTCCGAGGTTGTATATACGACGCTTCTGTTGGATGAACTTTGGCTATATCCGTTATAAAAAACAACCTGTCCCGCCCGTTTTGTTGCCGGCGATCTCAGCCGCCAAAAAGGCGTTTCATACATATAGTCAATTCCCTGTATTTTTGCATAGTCCGTGGCTTTAAGCTGTTTTGCCGGATCGGCAATGTTTCCTGCGGCAAAACCGTTTACGCCGTTGATTTCTTTATAGCTCAGCAAAAATACATTGTCCTCCGTATTTTCGCAAATACACCCGCTTTCACTGAGATAGTCTCTGTCTGTCGGATCTACCGAATCCGCACTATTGTCAACCAAAGTTTTTTCTATAATCTTTTTTTGGAAATTATCAAACGCTGTTTCATAAAAATCATTGTTCAGCCACGTGCGTATGTCGCTTTTTGCATAATTTGATGCAACAATAGTTTCTCCGTCTATTGTTCTGTCCTCATCATTCACGTAATATTGCTGGCTATCCAAAATCATTTCCGACATTAAAAATGCAGCGCCGTTTTCGTGAGACAATATGCGCCATTCTATCGGTTCATATTTAAACCAATAGACCGTATTTGTCTTATATCCGTTATTATCGATATTGCTTTCGCTTTTATCCGATGGTTTTGTAGTCCATTCGGGTCTGTATTTTGAAAAACAAACGCCGCGATATTTAGCGTTTTCGTGTTCGATATCTTGATACCACATATATGTGCTCAATTTACCGCTTATATAATAGTTGTAAGCAATCCATTTTTTACTGGCGGGGAAAAGTCCGCCGGGTTTGGGACCGGCTTTTTTATTGAGAGCGGCAATTAATTCATCATTTTTGACTTCGCTCTGCGGATATTCACCGAAATATATTTTTGTCCCGTCTGAACTCAAAGTATATAAATCATATTCGTTACCGCAAAGCGAACATTTCTTTTTATTGTTTTTTGTGAGCTCACTCTCCCAAACGTGTGCTTCGGGGTTCAGCGGTATTTCTTCAGTGTAGGTGTGGCTGTCGTCCCATTGGCAAGTGTATAATATGCTTCCTGCGGATTTGCAGGTTGCTTCGGCAATTATGGTTCCGTTGTCCCATGAATGTCCGTATTTTTCAATAATTAAATCTTTAGCTTCCAGCTCAGTCATATTTTCGTCGAAATTTTTATGGCAGAGAGAGCAGTTATAGTGCTCCGCAACTCCGTCTGTTTCGCAATCTGCGTAAACTTCTTCAATCAACGTCAAATCGTGCGCGTTAGCGTTGATAGGTTCTTCAACTTTGTTGGTTGAATACCCGCAGAGACTACATTCGTCATGCTCGTTATAGCCGGTTGACGAACATGTTGCGGCTTTTGCGGTTAAATGCACAATATTATGCGCGTTTGGGTCTATGGCAATCTGTCTTGTTTCTTTGTGAGTTCCGTCGGTTTTGCATGTGCGTGTTTCCAAGCCTTCCTTAACACAGGTGGCAGGGGTTGTTACTTGCCAATCGCCCCAATCATGTGTATGCGAATCTACAGTGCAACCAAAAACCGTGCAACAACTAAATGTAAACAGTACGGCAAGTAAAAGTAAAAATTTTTTCTTCATGGTATCTCCTTTGTGCGGTAAAAAATAAGGTGTGCTCCCGAAAGAGCACACCGCACGGTATCTCTTACGGTTACCACACCTCACAAACTGTACACGCGAAAATTACACAAGTTATTAATACGCTACAGAAACAGAGATACGCACTGCCTTAATAAGTATTAATAACATGTGAAAAATTGCACAAAAAAATTCGCGCAGTTATTTAGTTTGTGAAATGTGGTACTTAAAATATATCATTATAATATAAAAAAGTCAAGAAGTTTTTAAAATAAGAGGAAGGAGCGCGCGTATTATCGGCTAAAAGCCGGTTGACAAATTTTGGCGCAGTTGTTATAATTAAACATAAGTTTATTTGGATTTTAGCGGCGATAATTTGTTGTAAACGGTCAAAAAAAGGGTTATAATTTTGTAAAGATTATGAAATTTGAATTACACTCAAAGTTTGAGCCTACGGGCGACCAGCCGCAGGCAATCGAGAGCCTGACGGAGGGAGTGCTGGACGGTATCCGCACCCAAGTTCTTTTGGGCGTTACGGGCAGCGGAAAAACGTTTACAATGGCAAACGTAATAAAAAACGTAAACCGACCCACTCTGGTAATTGCGCACAACAAAACGCTTGCGGCGCAGCTCTGCAACGAGTTCAAGGAGTTCTTCCCCAACAACCGCGTGGAGTATTTTGTGTCGTACTACGACTATTACCAGCCCGAGAGCTACATACCCTCAACGGACACTTATATTGAAAAGGATATGAGTCTCAACGACGAAATAGACAAGCTCCGCAACTCTGCCACAAGCTCTTTGGGCGAGCGGGAGGACGTTATTGTCGTTGCTTCGGTCAGCTGTATCTACGGCTTGGGCGCGCCCGAGGAATATTTCCGTTTGGCAATAAGTCTGCGCCCGGGAATGGAGCTTGAAAGGGACGCGCTTATCCGTCGGCTCGTTGAAATTCAGTACGCGAGGAGGGATATAGATTTTCAGCGTTCGTCCTTCCGCGTGCGCGGCGACGTTGTGGAAATTTTCCCCGCTTCAAACTCCGAAATCGCAATACGTGTTGAGTTTTTCGGCGATGAGATAGACAGAATTTGCGAAGAGGAAGCCGTTTCGGGCAATATAGTTTCCGAGCTTAAACACGTTTTGATATTCCCCGCGTCGCAGTATGCCGTAGGCTCCGACAAGATGCAGACGGCGCTTGCAATGATTGAGCGGGACATGCACGACGAGGTGAAAGCCTTCCGCGACGAGGGAAAACTTTTGGAGGCGCAGCGCCTCGAACAGCGCACAACTTACGATTTGGAAATGATGCGCGAGATAGGTTATTGCAGCGGCGTGGAAAATTACAGCCGCTACTTCGACGGGCGTTTTCCGGGGGAGCCGTCGTTCACGCTTTTGGACTATTTCCCCGCGGGAAAATTTCTTGTGTTTATCGACGAGAGCCATATGACTATTCCGCAAATAGGCGCAATGTATCACGGCGACCGTTCCCGAAAGGAAAATCTTGTAAACTACGGGTTCCGTTTAAAATCCGCCTATGACAACCGCCCTTTGACCTTTGAAGAGTTTGACGAGCGCGTTCCGCAGCTTATATGCGTTTCGGCAACTCCCGCCGAGTATGAATTGAAGCAGGCGGGCAACATTGTCGAGCAGCTCATACGCCCTACGGGACTATTGGACCCCGAGGTCGAAGTCCGCCCCACAAAAACGCAGATTGACGATTTGTTGGGCGAAATCAAAAAAGTCATTTCGGAGCAGGGCAGGGTGCTTGTCACCACAATGACCAAGCGCATGGCGGAGAGCCTTACAGACTATTTAAAAGAGCACGGGCTTAAAGTCCGCTATATGCACAGCGATATAGACGCTTTGGAGCGCATTGACATAATCAACGGCTTGCGCGGCGGCGAATTTGACGTTTTGTGTGGCATAAATCTTCTGCGCGAAGGTTTGGATTTGCCCGAGGTAAAGCTTGTCGCCATACTCGACGCCGACAAAGAGGGCTTTTTAAGGAGCGAAACTTCGCTCGTGCAGACGATAGGCAGGGCGGCGCGTAACGCCGAAGGCAGAGTTATAATGTATGCCGACGTTATCACGGGCAGTATGCGCCGAGCCATCGACGAAACAAACCGCCGCCGAAAAATTCAGAGCGACTACAACAAAGCCCACGGCATAGTGCCCAAAACCATAATCAAGGAAGTTAAAAATTCCATAGGCATAACGGGCAAAAAGTCTGTTGGCGACGAAATAAAATTAAAGGACATTCCCGCCGAAATAGAAAAATTAAAGGCGCTTATGAAGGTTGCGTCCGCACAGCTTGATTTTGAGCGCGCAATAGAGATACGCGATACTATCTCTCAACTAAAAAAGAAACTTTTAATGAGCAAAAAATCATGAAAGAAGAAATTTACGTCAAAGGCGCAAAGGAGAATAATCTCAAAAATATCGACGTCCATATTCCCCGCAACACTTTAACTGTGTTTACGGGGCTTTCTGGCAGCGGAAAATCCACGCTTGCTTTCGACACGATTTTTGCCGAGGGTCAGCGCAGATATATAGAGAGTCTTTCGTCCTACGCCCGCCAATTTTTGGGGCAAATGGAAAAGCCCGATGTGGAGCTTATCGACGGGCTTTCGCCGGCAATATCCATAGATCAAAAGACCACTTCGCACAATCCCCGTTCAACGGTGGGCACGGTTACCGAAATTTACGACTATTTCCGCCTGCTTTTCGCGCGCGTGGGCATTCCCCATTGCCCCAATTGCGGCAGGGAAATAAGGCGGCAGTCCGTGGACGAAATTGCCGACAGGGTAGTTTCAATGCCCGAGGGCAGCAAAATAATAGTCGAAGCCCCCGTCGTGCGCGGTAAAAAGGGCGAGTTCCAAAAGGAGTTGGCAAGTTGGAAAAAGAGCGGCTACGGCAGAGTGAAAATAGACGGCATAATATATGATTTGCAGGAAGAAATTCATCCCGAAAAGAATATCCGCCACAATATCGCCGTCGTCATAGACCGCCTCGTCATAAAAGACGGAATATTGAAGCGGCTCACCGAAAGCCTTGAAAATGCGCTTTCTCTTGCCAACGGGCTTGTTATAATCGACTGCGACGGCAAGGAAGAGTTGTATTCATCAAATTATGCTTGCCCCGACTGCGGAGTATCGATTGAAGAAATCGAACCTCGCCTGTTTTCCTTCAACACCCCGTGGGGCGCGTGTCCGGAGTGCTCAGGACTTGGTTTCAGGCAAATTGTAGATCCGGACCTGATCTGTCCCGATAAAACCAAAACCCTGCGTGAAGGCGCAATAAAAATAAGCGGTTGGAATCTCGACAGCTCCGCCATGACGCAGATGTATTTAACCTCGTTGGCAAAAGTATATAATTTTTCACTCGACGTACCCGTCAAGGATTTGCCTGAAGGAATTTACAATATGCTGATGTACGGCAACGACGGCGAACAGATAGACCTTGCATACAACGCTTACCGCTTTACGGGCAGCTATAAAACCGCATGGGAAGGTTTTGTAACTAATTTGCAGCGCCGTTATAATCAAACTTCGTCCGACAGTGTAAAATGGGATATCGAGCGCTATATGCGCACCTCCGATTGCCCGCTGTGCCACGGTAAAAGGCTCAAAAAAGAGGCTTTGGCAGTAACCGTAGGCGGAAAAAATATAGCCGAAGTATGCGATATGTCCGTCGATGACCTTAAATCATTTGCCGATTTTTCATTTTTCAACAAAACCGAACATTTGATTGCCGACAGCATAATCAAGGAAATTGACAGCCGCATAAAATTTTTGGAGGACGTTGGCTTGGGCTATCTCACGCTTTCGCGTTCTGCGGCAACGCTTTCGGGCGGGGAGAGTCAAAGAATAAGGCTTGCAACTCAGATAGGCAGCGCGCTCACGGGCGTGTTGTACATTCTCGACGAGCCGAGCATAGGGCTTCACCAGCGCGACAACGAAAAACTTTTACATTCCCTTGAAGGTCTGCGCGACCTTGGCAATACTTTGATAGTGGTTGAGCACGATGAGGACACTATTCGCGCAGCTGACTACATTGTGGATATAGGTCCGATGGCTGGCGTATACGGCGGCGAAATCGTTGCGTGCGGCACCCAAAAGGACATAATGAACGAGCCTCGTTCTATAACGGGCGATTTCCTTGCAGGCAGAAGAAAGATTGAAGTGCCCGAAGTCCGCTTAAAACCTTCCGATAAATGGCTGAAAGTGTACGGCTGCAAACAGAATAACCTAAAAAATATCAACGTAGAAATACCTGCGGGGCTTATAACCGCGGTGACGGGCGTTTCGGGTAGCGGCAAGTCGAGTCTTGTAAATGAAATAATATATCCTTATCTCGCAAAAGAGTTAAACCGCGCACGTCAGCCCTTGGGTAATGCCGACAGATTTGAAGGTCTGGAAAATTTTGATAAAATCATAGCGATCGACCAGCAGCCGATAGGCAGAACGCCAAGGAGCAACCCTGCAACCTACACGGGCGTATTTACGGCAATACGCGATTTGTTTGCCGCAACGCCCGACGCAAAGGAGAGGGGATACAAGAGCGGGAGGTTTTCATTTAATATACAGGGCGGCAGATGTGAACACTGTCAGGGGGACGGCATAATACAGATTGAAATGCACTTCCTGCCGGATATCTACGTTCCCTGTGAGGTTTGCGGCGGCAAGCGGTACAACCGTGAAACATTGGAAGTCAAATACAAGGGCAAATCCATTTCCGACGTGTTGGAAATGACGGTTGCCGAAGCCTGTGAATTCTTTAAACCGATATCCGCAATTTACAATAAAATTTCCACTTTGAACGACGTAGGCTTGGGATATATAAAGCTCGGTCAAAGTTCAACAACCTTATCCGGCGGCGAAGCGCAGAGGGTAAAGCTTGCAACCGAACTTTCAAAGAGAAGTACGGGCAGAACTTTTTATATACTCGACGAGCCAACCACGGGGCTTCACAGCTACGATGTTGACAAACTGATAAAAATACTTTACCGCTTAAGGGCGGGCGGAAATACGGTGCTCGTAATCGAACATAATCTCGACGTTATCAAGTGCGCGGATTGGATTATAGATCTGGGACCCGAAGGAGGCGACAGGGGAGGTACGGTGATTGCAACCGGCTCGCCGGAAGCTGTTTCCGCCTGTCCCAAAAGCTATACGGGGCAATTTTTAAAAAGGATTTTTAATAAAGCTTAACTCAAATAAATATCCTTTTGGCAGTCGTTTTTATACAGAGTGACTGCCAATTTTTGGTTAATTATTAAGAATTTTGCCATAAATATAGTACTATGTCACACATAATTACTAAATTTTGGCATTGTTTTACAAATTAAGGACGATTTTTTGTTTTAAAGGCAATTTTATACGGCACCAAAATTTTTATAATTTCATACCTTGAATTATACCGTTTAAGGAGCGCTGCCGATGCCTGAGCCTTTAACTCTTCCCACCCCTTTCCCCACTACAGATGGTCTAATCGAGGACGCTTATAGCCTCAGACTCATTTCACCTGCGTACGCGTCCTCCACGGGCGAATTAAACGCCGTATTGCAGTACATATATCACTCGTTCTTTTTTAAAAGCCGCGGCTATGGAGAGGTGGCGGAAAAGCTCGTCTCCATTGCTGTGGCAGAAATGCTCCATCTGAGTTTGCTCGGTCAAACAATCCTTGCTCTCGGCGCTCCGCCGGTCTATTGCCGCTGCCCGTATAACGGCTTTGATTTTTACAGTACCAAATATGTCGCTTATTCCCGTTCCTTAAAGTTTATGTTGGAGGACGATATAATCGGGGAGAGGCAGGCTATATGTCAGTACGACCATATGCTCGGCAAGCTCAAAAACGCGCAGTTAATCAAAATTGTTTCACGGATCCGTGCCGACGAAATAATGCATCTCGAAGCGCTCAACAGCATTTTGAATGATTTCAAAGGTTGACATATTGCTTTAAAATAAAGTATAATTTAGCCGATGAAAAGGTTCAATGTAATTATCGTCGGCGGCGGAGCGGCGGGGCTTGCCTGTGCCGTAGCTCTCTCCGAAAATACCGATATTGATATTCTTATTATCGAGGCAAGCGAACGCGTCGGCAAAAAGCTTTCCGCCACCGGCAACGGTCAGGGCAATGTCGGGAACTGCGATACATCTCTGAGCCATTACCGCAGCGGCAATTTACCCGTCGTTGATAAAATAATTTCCCGTGGGCTGTCCCCCGAGTCTGTCCGCCGAAGAATTTTCGGCTCTATGCTATTTAAGTGCGACAATATCGGCAGAGTTTATCCGCAGAGCCTACAGGCTTCGTCGCTCACCGATATTCTGTTGCGCAGGCTCAACAGCCGCGGCGTTCAAATGCTTTTGTCAACCACTGTTCTCGATATAAGGGAGGGGTTTATCGTTGACTGCGGCGATATAAGTTTTTCCGCAGATTTTGTTGTGCTTGCCACAGGCGGCAAGGCGCAGCGGCAGTTTAAAACCGACGGCTCCGCCTACAAGCTTGCCCAAAATTTCGGGCATAAGCTCACGCCCACCCGTCCTGCAATCGTGCAGCTGAAAACTGACACTCAATATACGAAGGGTTTAAAGGGCATACGCGCAAATTGCTTTGTTAAGGCAATTATAGGCGGCAAATGCATAAAATCCGTTCAGGGCGATGTGATTTTCACCGATTACGGCGTGTCCGGCAACGCAATTTTTTATCTTTCGAGCGAACTTTCTGCGCGCGGCGGCACGCTTTCAATCGATTTTTTGCCCGACGTTTCCGCAGCTGCCGTTGCGGAGGTGCTCAACAGCCGCCTCAGTGAAGGGACAAGCTTTTGCGATATTTTAGGCGGCATTCTCCACAACGGCATAGCCCGCGCAGTATTAAAACGCGTGGGTGCAGAGGACGTTGATTCGATAGTAAAAACGGTTAAAAATTTTACGCTTGAAGTTACGGGAACGCTCGGCTTCGACTATGCGCAGGTTACGCAGGGCGGTATAGATATGCGCGACATAGCGGAAAATCTTGAAAGTAAGCTATGCAAAGGCTTATATTTTACCGGAGAAATTCTCGACGTCGACGGCGACTGCGGCGGCTACAATCTCCATTGGGCTTTTGCGAGCGGCGTTGCGGTTGCAGACGACATCAATTCAAAATTTAAAAAATGATAAAACAGCTTGACAATATAAAACTTCATATAGGCGAAAGCGAGCAAAATCTTATAAAAATTGCCCAAAAAAGTCTCAAAAGACCTGTTAAATTCTTCAAAATTATCAAAAAATCGCTCGACGCCCGCGATAAAAACAATATTTTATGGATATATTCCATAGCGTTTTCCGACGAACCCGAAAAGGTAAAACCCGCTTTGGAAAAGTTGAAAAACGCCCCCCGCGTTGCCGTAATCGGCAGCGGACCTGCCGGGCTTATGTGCGCGTTGCGCCTTGTTGAACACGGCGTTGCGCCTATAATAATCGAGCGCGGGGAATGTGTGGAGGAGAGGGAAAACACCACGCGGAGATTTTTTGATCGCGGGATATTAAATCCCAAGTCCAACGTTCAGTTTGGCGAAGGCGGCGCCGGCACATTTTCGGACGGAAAGCTCAACACCCAAACTCACGGAGGCTTCAACCGTGACGTTTTGGAGTATTTTGCCCGTTTCGGTGCGCCGGAAGAAATTTTATATCTCAACAAACCGCATATCGGGAGCGATAAGCTTAAATCCGTTCTTAAAAATATCCGCAATTTCATTGTGGAAAACGGAGGAGAGTACCTTTTCAACACCGAATTTATCGGCTTAAAAAAATCGGATGATTCCAGCTTGCAGTCTATAATTTTAAAAAATACAAGAACGGGAGAGGATCGCGAACTGAAAACGGGGCTTGCGGTGCTTGCCGTCGGTCATTCCGCGCGCGATACGTTTGAAATGCTCCACAATTCGGGCGTAAAAATGTCCCCACGCGAATTTGCCATAGGAGTTAGGATCGAGCATTTATCGTCGGAAATAGGTTTTGCACAGTACGGTAAAAACTATAAGCTTTTGCCCGCCGCAGATTACAAACTTGTAAGTCACGCCCACGAACGCACCGTATTCACGTTCTGCATGTGCCCGGGAGGGGTGGTTATACCTGCCGCAAGCGAAGAGGGCGGCGTGGTTGTAAACGGTATGTCGAATTATCTGAGGGATGGCGTAAACTCCAATTCCGCGCTTATGGTTCAGATGAAACCATCGGATTTCGGTGAAAATCTTTTTTCGGGAATGGAATTTCAAAGGAAAATCGAGCGCAAAGCATTTGAGGCGGGCGGCAGAACCTATGCCGCGCCGGTACAGCTCTACAAGGATTTTTCGTCGGACAGAATTTCCCAAAGCTTCGGCGAAGTTTTACCCACTTATGCCGCCGGAACCAAGTTTGCGCCTTTAAACGAGGTGCTGCCCCCGGTTGCCGTTTCGGCATTAAAGGCTGCAATTCCCGATATGGACAGGCGGCTCAAAGGGTTTGCCAATCCTTCGGCGGTTTTAACGGGCGTTGAAACCCGCTTTTCGTCGCCCGTCAAAATCGAGAGGGGGGAAAATGCCGAAAGCGTTTCCGTGGCGGGTTTATATCCCTGCGGGGAGGGTTCGGGATACTCGGGCGGAATAACAAGTTCTGCCGCTGACGGCATAAAAACAGCCGAAAAAATCTTTGAAAACTTAAAAAATCATACAATTTTCATTTAAAATTCACAATTGATGTCTATAATTTAAGTACAAGCTTAAATTTTAATACACAACTTTTTTTCATATTCTCTCTGAGACGGCGCCGCAATCCCCAAAATTGCGTCGCCGTCTTAATTTGTGCAAAGCGTTAAAAGGCGCCCGCGGCATTTTGCCGCGGGCGCCTTTTACAAAATAGTCGTTCAAGCCATTAAGGCAGCAACTCCGATAATCATAAGTATCACGTATAGCACGGTGATTGCCATGACAACAGCGCTTATAATTATTCCTGCAAATGCAAGCCCGCCGCCTTCAAGATTTTCCTCATTGCACTTTTTGCGCGCAATAATACTGCAAATTAATCCCGCTATCGGTATGAGAAATGAAAGCACAAATCCAACTATAGCCAAAGTGCAAGTTTCTTTTGACTCTTTTTTCTCAAATGCCGCTATCTGCACCCCGCAATTAGGGCATATAACGGCGTTGTCGTTAATTTCTTTTCCGCAATTTTTGCAAAACATAAATTTTCCATCCTTTGTCTGTTACTTAAACACATTATATTCCCATTATAATGGGAAGTCAAGTAATTTTCCCATTTTTATGGGAAAATAATTATATGAAAGAGTTCGGCGAAAGATTGCGTTCATTGCGTCTTGAAAAGGGGATAGGGCAAATACAGCTTGCAAAGGAGCTTGATGTCGGTAAGTCCGTTATAAGCTTGTGGGAGCTTGGCAAATGCGAGCCCACGCTTTCTAAGCTGGTTTCAATATCAAAGTTCTTCGGTGTCACAATAGATTTTTTGGCAGGTTTGGAGGACTGAATAATCTTTTAGTATAGCAATGCGCCCGCGGCATTTCGCCGCGGGCGTGTCTTTATATGTTTATTTAATATCTACCGGTAAAGATTTAGAAAGGCACCATTTCTTTAAATCTTCAGCGTGCTTATTTTGTAATGTTGTTTGTACAATAATATCGGCAATTGCTGCGACGAGCCAAAGTACCAAAGCAACGTAATTAAGACTTCCCAAAAAATCAAATTCTACATCCCAAACAAGGCAGTAAATACCTTTGTCAAGTATTTGATATAAACATATAGTTAGGCATATAGCTTGTATGGCGTAGAACATTAAACCGAACACAACAATAAGGATATTATATTTGATTGATGATTTATTGTCTTGCCTGTATGCTGCATTAAGGGCAAAAGTCCACTCACTTGCCTTTTTGTTTACATTATTCAAAGTGGTTTGGTGTTCTTTGCAATATTGCACGCCGTCAATTTCACACAAGGACATTTCGTTAGCGGCAAGAGTATGTAAAAAATTGCATTGCAAATTAAAAACAACAGTAATGCTTTGGGCTATAAATTCTGCAATTCCACAACAAATAATAAGAACATGTGCTGTTTGTTGTGCATTATGTAAAGCATATAAATATTCTATTGGGTCGTCTTTTGACAATGTGCTTAACACTATGATTATTGCAGCAAAAGCGACAGCATTTAGCACTGCCAAGATAATTTGTATTGAGCGCATAATCTTTAAAAAAGTTAGCTTGCCTTTTATGTAATACTTAAATTCGTCTTGAACGGATTGCTCCACATTATGAATCACATTGTTAAAAACATGTCCGCAACTTGGACATACTTCGGGTTTTTGTGCAAACACCGCGTTGCAGTCGGGGCACACAGTAACTTCGCATCCGCAGTGCGGGCAGGTTTTTGCATTAGAAGAAATTTCTTTACCACATTCCGGGCAATTTAATAATGCCATTTTATTTCATTCCTTCCTTTTGTTTAAGTTTTTTATATTCAAGATAATATTGAGAAGAGGAACCCCACTCCCAGGTTATGTTGAGATTTTGCGTATCATTTAACCATTTCTCAAAATGAACTCTGTTTTGTATCATATTCATCATTGTGGTATTATGTTTTTTAACGGTTTTTGAAAGCAGTAGCACCAAGACACCGATTATACATAGCGGTATAGCTGAAATTGTCAAAAGTAACATATCTGCAAAAAATGCGGCAACAAAAGAACCTACTAACGGAAATATAAACCAAATCAAAAAGACAATATATAGTTTTAGTTTTTTTGAATAAGTTCTATGTTGAGTATTAAAATCTTGCGGTAATATCCCGCCGGTTGCACTGTATTCTCTTTGCAATGTTAACTGTTTTGACGGTGGAAGTGCATAAAAATTTTCCGGTTCTTTTTTCAGTTTACAGCCGCAGTGGATACATGTCATTGCGCTGTCGCTCACGCTTTGTCCGCACTGCGGACATGTAATTAAAGCCATTTGTTTATCCTCCGTAATTTTGATACAGAAACTGTATATTTAAAATTATTATACAGAAAATGTATCATAATGTCAATAAAATAAAAGAGAAATTTTATTATGTTGAAGGAAAGTGTGGGGAAAAAACTTAAAGAGCGGCGGGAGCAACTCCATTTAACCCAAAGGGAAGTGGCTGCAGCGCTCGGTGTGGCTCAACCTGTTTACCAACGGTTTGAAAAGGGCATTTACGAGTGCAGCTATGAGCAACTTGCGCAGTTGTGCAAACTGTTTGACATTTCATCGGATTATCTTCTTGGAATAACGCAGTATTAAAAAAAGCGGACTTTCGTCCGCTTTTTGCTTGCTTTTTTAACTTTTACACAGTTTCAACGTTTATAAGGTTGGAGTTCCCGCTCTTGCCGTTGGGCGTGCCGCCCGTGAGAACGATTTTGTCGCCTTTTTTAACGAGACCCGTGTCAATTGCCGCGCGCTTTGCATAGTGGAAGAGCACGTCAACCGAATAAAATTCTTCGCTCATAACGGGTATAACGCCCCAGCTCAGCGCAAGCTTTCTGTATGCGCGTTCGTCCGTAGTCATACCTATTATATCTATCATGGGGCGGAATCTCGAAACGGTTCTCGCCGTGCCGCCCGTTCTTGTGCACACAACTATAACCTTTGCGTCTATGTCCTGTGCCAGCGTGCAGGCGGAGTGTGAAAGCGCTTCCGAAAGATTCTTTATATGATATTTACTGTCGTCGATATGCGCTATGTAATTTGTGTTGGATTCAGCCTGCTGAGCTATTTTTGCCATTGCGCGCACCGCTTCAACGGGATATGCGCCCGCAGCCGTTTCTCCGGAAAGCATAATTGCCGAGGAACCGTCGTAAACCGCATTTGCAACGTCTGAAATTTCGGCACGGGTGGGGCGGGGTTGCTTTATCATCGATTCCAGCATCTCCGTGGCGGTAACGCTGCGTTTTCCGCGTATACGGCAGGCATTTATAATCTTTTTCTGTATTCCGGGCAGCTCTTCAAAGGGCACTTCAACGCCAAGGTCGCCGCGCGCAACCATTATCCCGTCGGCTACGTCAAGAATTTCTTCAAGATTATTTACGCCCGCACGGCTCTCTATTTTTGCTATTATTTCAATCTCTTTTTCGGGTGAACCGCACATTTTCAGCCAGTTGCGCACATCTATAACGTCCTGGGCTTTGGAAACAAAGGAGAGCGCCACAAAATCCACGCCCTGCTCAACGCCGAATTTAATGTCGTCCTTATCCTGTTCGGAAAGGTACACCATATCAAGCTGCTTGTCGGGGAAGAACATACTTTTTCTGTTGGAAAGTTCTCCGCCGATAATTGTCTTGCAGATAATGTTGGGTTTTTCAACACGGACTACTTCAAACACCATCAACCCGTTGTTAAGGAGTATTTTATCGCCGGGATACATCTGGTCGCAAAGCCCTTCAAACGTAACCGAAACTTTGGTTTTGTCGCCGATTATCTCTTCGGTTGTAAAAATGAACGGATCGCCGTCCTTTAGTGTTATCTTTCCTTCGGCAAACGTCTTTATTCTGAATTCGGGTCCCTTTGTGTCAAGCATAATGGGAAGGGGCACGTTTTTGCGCTCTCTCAGTCTCTTTATCATGGCAATCTTTTGGGCGTGCTCTTCATGCGTCCCGTGCGAAAAATTCAACCTTGCAACGTTCATACCCGCGTCAATCATAGCGGAAAGAACTATTTCGTTGTCGCTGGCGGGACCGAGTGTGCAGATAATTTTGGTTTTTTTCATAATCAACCCCTGAAATTAATATTTTAACGAATACATTTTAATGTAAATCTGCGCAAAAATCAATATCAAACGTAAAAATACTTGTGTTAAATTTAAAAAAGGTGGTAAAATATATGTAATCTGAGTTAACCATACGGTCGCGGGCTGCTTTTGCAGCGTGAGGAAAGTCCGAGCATCACAGGGCAAGGGTGCCTGCTAACGGCAGGTGAGGGCGACTTTAAGGAAAGTGAACAGAAATATACCGCCGCGCATTTTGCGCGGTAAGGGCGGAATGGCGAGGTAAGAGCTCACCGTTGCCTCGGTAACGCGGCAAGCCAATTAAACCCCACCCGATGCAAGATTGGGACGTATGCTCGCTTAAATGCGGGGGCTGCCCGCCCGCATACGTCCGTTAATATCGCTTGAGCGCACGGGCGACCATGCGCGTAGATAGATGACCGTACACGACAGAACTCGGCTTACAGATTAATCTCGGATTATTGTAAAAGGCGCTGCGCGGATTTCGCGCAGCGCCTTTTACATAATCATTTTTAATCGATGGGCGCAAGCTTTGCGGTAAAGTGGCGGAGAATAGGAGGTTCTTCAACAATTTTGTAACCTTTTATGCTTGCCGCCCTCTCCTTTATATTTATCAGCGCGTCGGCAATAACATCCAGATGGGACTGCGTATAAACCCTGCGGGGTATCGCAAGTCTGGTGAATTCAAAATCGGCTTGCAGCTGCTTGCCCGTGTCGGGGTCGTTGCCAAGCATATAGGAGCCTATGTCGCACGCGCGTATGCCGGCTTCCTTGTATAGCTCTACCGCAAGCGCCTGTGCGGGGAACTCATAGTAGGGGATATGCGGAAGAAGTTTTTTTGCGTCTACAAACACCGCGTGTCCGCCCACGGGGCTTTGGAAAGGTATTCCCGCTTCTTCAAGCCTGCCTGCAAGATATTGCATCTGACCTATGCGGTATTTAAGATAATTTTCGTCGATTCCCTCTTCGAGACCTACTGCAAGCGCCTCGATATCTCTGCCGGACATACCGCCGTAAGTAATAAATCCTTCAAACGAAATAGTGCGCTGCTTTATGAGTTCGAAAATTTCCTTGTCGCGGCAACCGATAAGTCCGCCCATGTTGGCAATGGCGTCCTTTTTGGAACTCATGGTAAAGCAATCTGCGTCCTCAAACGTCGCCTTCACTATATCCATAATGGAGCTGTTTTTAAATTCCGGTTCACGCTGTTGCACAAAATATGAGTTTTCTGCGTAGCGCGCCGCGTCAATCATAAATTTGATTCCGTGCTTATGGGCGATTTCCCGCGTTTGACGTATATTTTCAACCGAAACGGGCTGCCCGCCGGCGGAATTGTTTGTGATTGTCATTATAATTACGCCTATATTTTCCGCTCCCAGCTCTTCAATATATTTTTCAAGCTTTACGCAGTCCATATTGCCCTTAAAATCGTAGTATTTTGCCGTGTCGAGGGCTTCGGGCACAACGCAGTCTATGGCGCGGGCGCCGGCAAGCTCAACATGCGCGCGGGTTGTATCGAAGTGCATATTTGCAATGGCGTATTTTTTGCCTTGCAAGAGGATAGGTAGAAGCACTTTTTCGGCGGCTCTTCCCTGATGGACTATCTGAACGTAGGGAAGCCCGAAGATTTTTTTCGCTTTTTCCTGAACCTTATAGTAGCAGCTTGCGCCCGCATAAGATTCGTCGCCGAGCATTACGCCCGCCCACTGGTTTGAGCTCATTGCGCCCGTGCCGCTGTCTGTCAAAAGGTCTATATAAACATCGCACGAAGCCAATGAAAAAACATTGTAGTTGGCTTCGGCAATTTTTTGTTCGCGTTCTTCTCTCGTAAGAATTTTAAGGGGTTCAACGCTCTTGATTCTGAAAGGCTCGGGAAAGTAGATAGGTTTCATAAATTTAAATCCTTATAATATTATTTCATAAAATATTTTAATATCTAATCCCAACAAAGTCAATATGTAATTTAAAATTCAATCAGCAATCTTGAGCTTTATCGCAAAGCTTCGCTCCGCTAGCGCGGACCGCACGTGTCCTCTCGTAACAAAATCACAAAAATAAAGCGCGGAAAAAATCCGTGCTCTTATTTTTGGTGACCCTGCCGGGAATCGGACCCGGGATTGAACCTTGAGAGGGTTCCGTCTTAACCTCTTGACCACAGGGCCATATTAAATTTTGCTTTCCTCAATTGCTATGTGATTATAACATATAAAATCGAGCTTTGCAAGCAAAAATGCGTCTTTATGAAATTTTTTTACATATTAAGTTAAAAGGTTAATTCACGTAATTTTCATAATTCTGCGGCAATTTAAGTTTGACAACGCGTAAACATAATACTATAATTATTTGGTAATAAAGGATTAAGGTGAATGAATGGTTAAAACCCTTTTAAAAAGTGTAAGGGAGTACAAAACGGCTTCAATACTTTCGCCTGTGTTCGTGTCTTTCGAAGTAATTTTGGAATGTCTGCTGCCTTTTGTTATTAAAAATCTGATGGGTTCAATCAAAAAGGGCGTCAATCTTTGGCAATGGGAGTGGACTTCATGGGACAGCTTGAGTATAGGTCAATATGCGCTCATCCTTATTTTGATGGCTCTCGCTTCTTTGGCGTGCGGCGCTCTGGCGGGATATTTCTGCGCCAAGGCTTCCGCGGGCTTTGCAAAAAATCTCCGCAAGGATATGTACTATAAGGTTCAGGAGTTTTCTTTCGAAAATATTGATAAATTCTCCACGTCGTCCCTTGTTACCCGCATGACAACCGACGTAACAAACGTACAATTAGCATATATGATGATAATTCGCACGGCTATCCGCAGCCCCATGATGATGATATTTTCGGCAGTTATGGCGTTTACGATGGGCGGCAATCTTGCCTGGATATTCGTGGGGGTTATTTTCCCTTTGGCGGCAATTCTGTTTTTGATAATGATAAAAACCTTGCCGCTGTTCAAAAAACTCTTTAAAAAGTACGATAATCTCAACGAGTCCATACAGGAAAACGTAAACGGCATAAGGGTAGTAAAGTCTTACGTGCGCGAGGAATACGAAAAATCCAAGTTCGACGACGCGGCAACGGAGTTGCAGGTCAACTTTACCAAGGCAGAGAGGATTCTTGCCTGGAATAACCCCGTAATGCAGTTTTTCTTCTATGGCGTTCTCTCGTCCATACTTTTTGTCGGTTCCTATTTGATTCTCGAAAATATTTCCGTAGGATTTGGCGCTTCGCTTAATTCCGAAACTATTTCCCAGCTTATTGTTTACGGAATGCAGATTCTGATGTCTCTTACGATGTTCTCAATGATATTCGCAATGGTTACGATGTCGATAGAGAGCGCCCGCCGTATCTGCGAGGTTTTGAATGAGCAGAGCACTCTCCACAGCCCCAAAAACGCTCTTACCGAGGTTGCCGACGGTTCAATCGATTTTGAAAACGTTGATTTCAAATATTCTGCCACTGCCGAACGCAACGTGCTGGAAAATATAAATCTGCACATAAATTCGGGTGAAACAATAGGAATAATAGGCGGCACGGGCTCTTCAAAGACCTCTCTGGTAAATCTCATTTCAAGGCTCTACGACGTAACCGACGGCTCGGTAAAAGTGGGCGGCAGGGACGTGCGTGAATATGATTTGGAAGTGCTCAGAAATCAAGTTGCCGTCGTTCTTCAAAAGAATGTTTTATTTTCGGGAACCATAAAGGAAAATCTCCGCTGGGGCAATGCCGACGCTACCGATGACGAGCTTCTCGAAGCTTGCAAGCTTGCTCAGGCGGACGAATTTATTCAGACTTTCCCCGAAAAATACGATACATATATAGAACAGGGCGGCACCAATGTTTCGGGCGGTCAGAAGCAGAGGCTCTGCATAGCCCGCGCGTTGCTGAAGAAGCCTAAAATAATTATTCTCGACGACTCCACGTCGGCTGTAGACACGCACACCGACGCGCTTATAAGGAAGGCATTCCGGGAATATATCCCCACAACCACTAAAATTATAATCGCCCAAAGAACCTCTTCGGTTGAGGACGCCGACAGGATAATCATAATGGATAACGGAAAAATAGACGCTATCGGCACCCACGAGGAGCTTTTGGGCACCAACGCCATATATACCGAAGTGTACACTACCCAAAACAAGGGCGGCAAAGCCGTAACTTCGTTTGGGGAAATGAACGGTGAAGGAGGTGCTTCAGATGCCTGCTAAACGTTTCAAAGGTATGAAAGCGCCCAAGGGCACGTTTAAACGCACTTTAAAGGCTTTGTTCCATTATTATCCGGTGATGATGCCCCTCACGTTGATACTTATAATCTTCAACGCCGTAGTGTCTGCGTTGCCTGCGCTGTTTATGGGCAATGTGTATACCGTTCTCGAAACTGCCGAGGCGGCTCGCGCTTCCGGCGTTGCCGTCTCGTGGGCGGAATACGGCAGACAGGTGACCGTCACGATGGTCACGCTGATTTCGCTCTACGCAGTTTCGCTCATCGCGGGCGCCGTGGATAAGCAGCTCATGGCAATTATCACCCAGGGATTCTTAAAGAAGATGCGCGGGCAGATGTTCAACGGAATGCAGGACCTGCCCATAAAATACTTCGATACGCACAATCACGGCGATATAATGAGCTATTATACCAATGATATAGACGCTCTCCGCCAGATGATTTCGCAATCCCTGCCGCAATTACTCACTTCGGCAATTATGTGTGTAACCTTGATTGTGCTTATGCTCTTATATAGCGTGTGGCTTACGCTCATCGTTTTGTTCGGAGTTTTTGTAATATTTTTCGTCACCAAAGTGGTCGGCGGGGGCGCAGGCAAGTATTTCCTCGGGCAGCAGCGCGCGGTGGCAAAAACCGAAGGCTATATCGAAGAGATGATGAACGGTCAAAAAGTCGTCAAGGTATTCTGCCACGAGGAGGAGGCAAAGGCTGAATTCGACAAGGTGAACGATCACCTTTGTGAGCAATCCACAAAAGCAAACGCATATGCAAATATGCTTATGCCAATACTCGGCAATATCGGGCACGTGCTGTATGTAATAGTAGCGTTGATAGGCGGGGTGTTTGTAATATACGGCGTCACAAACGTGAGCCTTGCCTCCGCACTGAACGTTTCCGAAGCTATGCATATCCCCGGTATGCAATTCTCGTCGGTTGACGCAGCGGGAGTAGTTTCGGTTGCCGGCGGTATAGCCATAATTCTTGCGTTCCTTCAGGCTACGAGGCAATTTACAAATAATATTAACCAGGTTTCAAACCAGGTCAACTCCGTAGTAATGGGTCTTGCGGGCGCGGCGAGGTTGTTTGCGCTCATCGACGAGAAGCCCGAACAGGACGACGGATACGTCACTTTGGTCAACGCCAAGGAAGAGAACGGTAAACTTGTGGAATGTGATGAGCGCACGGGCATCTGGGCGTGGAAACATCCCCATAAGGACGGCACTTTGACTTACGAGCGCCTTGCCGGCGACATAGTAATGGAAAACGTTGACTTCGGCTATACGCCCGATAAAATAGTGCTGCACGATATTTCGCTCTATGCAAAACCCGGGCAAAAAGTTGCTTTTGTGGGCGCGACAGGCGCAGGTAAAACCACCATAACCAACCTGCTTACCCGTTTTTATGATATAGCGGACGGCAAAATCCGTTACGACGGCATAAACGTAAATAAAATCAAAAAAGGTGAGTTGCGCCGTGCGATAGGTATGGTTTTGCAGGATACAAACCTGTTTACGGGCACGGTTATGGATAATATTCGCTACGGCAGGCTCGACGCTACCGACGATGACTGCATTGCCGCCGCAAAGCTTGCCGGCGCCGACGATTTTATAACGAGATTGCCCGAAGGCTACAAGACCATGCTCACCCAAAACGGCGCAAATCTTTCGCAGGGACAGCGCCAGCTTTTGTCCATTGCCCGCGCCGCCGTTGCAGACCCCCCCGTAATGATTCTGGACGAAGCCACCAGCTCGATAGATACGCGCACCGAGGCAATAGTCCAGCGCGGTATGGATAAATTGATGGAGGGCAGAACGGTATTTGTAATCGCCCACAGGCTTTCAACGGTCAAAAACTCCAACGCCATAATGGTGCTGGAGCACGGCAGAATCATAGAGCGCGGCACGCATGAACAGCTCATAGAGCAAAAAGGCAAGTATTACCAGCTCTATACCGGCGCGTTCGAACTCGAATAATTTCGGCAATAAAAAGAATAGTACAAACTGTCAAAAACATACACTATACAGCCTGAACTACAGGGGGTACGGCGTATGTTTTTTGATTTTATAGGGTTGCTTTTTTCTAAAATATTTTTCTTTACGGGACTTATCCAAAACAAAGGGACTTTCCCCAAGCCTCTCTCGCCCGAAGACGAAAAAAAATACCTCGATCTGGCTAAGAAGGGCGATGCCGAGGCAAAGGAGATATTGATTAAGCACAATATGCGGCTTGTCGCGCACGTGGTAAAAAAATACGCGGGGGCAGCCGAAACAGACGATTTGATTTCCGTCGGTTCCATAGGCTTGATAAAAGCCATAAACACCTATCGTGAAGGCAAAGGCACGGCGCTTGCCACCTACACGGCAAGATGCATAGAAAACGAAATTTTAATGCTTTTGCGCTCCGGTAAAAAGCATAAAAACAACGTCTCGCTTACAGATCCCGTCGGCACCGATAAGGACGGCAACGAACTCACCTTGATGGACCTTCTTTCCGAAAAGGAGGACAGTGTTTTTTTGCAGGTTGAAAAAAGCGTCCAGCGCGAAAAGTTTATTGCCGTACTCAAAAAATTTTTAAACGAGAGGGAGTTTACCATTCTCGCATTGAGATACGGGCTTATAGACGGCACTGCGCTGCCCCAGCGTGAAGTCGCCAAAAAGTTGGGTATATCGCGGAGTTATATTTCCCGCATAGAGAAGCGCGCCATAGAAAAAGCGCGCGAAAACCTCAATAAGGACGATTTCCTTACCGATTAAACTTGACAAAAGCCGCCCGCATTTGCTATATTATTTTAAAAAATAATATAAGGCAAAGGCATACGTATGGATATTTACAGTGAACTTAAAGAACGCGGGCTTATAGCGCAGGTTACCGACGAGGAAGAGATAAAAACTCTCATCAACACCGGCGGCGCGCGCTTTTATATAGGTTTTGACCCTACTGCGGATTCCCTGCACGTAGGACATTTTATGGCGCTCTGTCTTATGAAAAGATTGCAGATGGCAGGGAATAAGCCCGTAGTACTTTTGGGAGGCGGCACGGGATATATTGGCGACCCTTCGGGCAGAACGGATATGCGTTCTATGCTTACGCCGGAAGCCATACGCCACAATTGCGAGTGCTTCAAAAAGCAGATGGAGAGATTCATCGAGTTCGGCGACGACAAGGCAATTATAGTAAACAACGCGGACTGGCTTTTAAAGCTCAACTATATTGATCTTTTACGCGACGTCGGCGCATGCTTCACCGTGAACAATATGCTTCGCGCCGAGTGCTATAAGCAGCGTATGGAGAAGGGGCTTTCCTTTTTGGAATTCAACTATATGATAATGCAGTCCTATGATTTTTGGTATTTAAGCGAGCATTACGGCTGCAATATGCAATTCGGCGGCGACGACCAGTGGAGCAATATGCTTGCCGGCACCGAACTTATACGCAAAAAATCCGGCAAGGACGCCTATGCAATGACCATAACCCTGCTTTTGAACAGCGAGGGGAAAAAGATGGGCAAAACGGCAAAGGGCGCAGTGTGGCTCGACGAAAACAAAACAAGTCCCTACGATTTCTACCAGTATTGGCGCAACGTAGACGACGCCGACGTTATGAAGTGCATAAAAATGCTCACATTTATTCCCATTGAAGAAATCCGCGCAATGGAAAAGTGGGATTCGTCGCGCATAAACGAAAAGAAGGAAATTTTGGCTTACGAACTCACCAAACTTGTGCATGGGGAAGCCAAGGCTACGCTTGCTATGTCGCAGGCAAAGGCGGCGTTCGGCGGCAGCGGGGACCTGCCGGAAAAAGAAATTTCGGTTGAAACGGCAACAATTATCCCCGTTCTTGTGGCAGCCGGGATTTGCGCTTCCAACGGCGAAGCCCGCAGACTTATTCAACAGGGCGGCGTATCTTTAAACGACGACAAAATAACCGATATCAACGTGCCCGTAAAAACGGGCGATATCCTGCACAAGGGTAAAAAAGTACATGTAAAAATAATTTTAAAATAAATGTCTCCGTCATATAAATCGCTTTCGGGCGAGTGCGTCACGCAAAAAGTGATAGAAAAATCAAAATTTATTACTACTTCGCGGCACGTTTCCGGGGAGGAAGAGGCACGGGTTTTTATCGCGGAAATATCCAAAAAATATTCCGACGCAACGCACAACTGCTACGCGTATATAGCCGACAGCCTCGGTAATTTTCCCCGTTTTTCCGACGACGGCGAGCCGCAGGGCACGGCGGGTATGCCCATGCTCGAGGTTTTAAAAAACAACGGGCTTTATGAAGTTTGCGTCGTGGTTACGCGTTATTTCGGCGGAATAAAACTCGGTGCGGGCGGGCTGGTGCGGGCATATTCGGGCGCGGTTGCCGAAAATATTGACGCCGCAGCCAAAGTCTTATATGAGGTCTGCGCAGAAAGCCTTTATATAACGGATTACTCAAACGTCGATACGGCTATAAGATTTTTTTCCGGCAGGGGCGCAAACATTTTGTCGACTGAATATTTAAACGACGTGCGCTTCACCGTAGCCGTTAAAAAGGCGGAGGAGGAGAAGTTTGATTCTTCGCTGGTCAACGCCCTCAACGGCAGAGTTACTATAAAAAAATTAAAAGAATATTTCTTTCCATTTAAAATATAAAAACGGGCGGCAATGCCGCCTTTAATTGTGTTTTTGCATAAGCTGTTTGGGAGGTAGTCAAACCGCTAAACATATTTCCTTATTGTATGCAGGTGAACGGTAAAAACGTTTTGCAAAGGATTAGAGAATTTTTTATTTACAGTATAAATCCTTTTTGAAACTTTTCAAATGTATGTTATAATATAAAAAAATATTTTTCTTCGGGAGAAAAGTATGGCGAAGAAAACTATACAATCAGTTGAACCAAATATAGCAGATTTGGGGAATAGCTGGCTTAAATCGTATAACTTGAATTATAAGTTGGAACAGGAATCTATTAATGCTGAAATAGATCAAGCTTTAAATGATTATGCTTCCAAAAATGGTGGTGTTGGAGGTAACCGCCCAGATGCTAAGTTGTTGCTCTATGATAAAAATTTAAATGCTTATCCCGTCTTAATTGAATATAAAGGTTATAAGGATAAATTAGTTAAATTAGATAGTAGCGGAAAAGTTGCAAACAATACTACAAAAAATATTCCCGATTTTAAAACTATTAACTCATATGCGGTAAACGGTGCAGTGCATTATGCCAATGCACTGCTTCATTATACAAATTATACCAGCATATTTGCCATAGGTATGACTGGTTATAAAGATGAATTTGAGAAATTACAATACGAAATCGGCGTTTATTATGTTTCTAAAAGCAACTTTGGTTTAGGGCAAAAAATTGGAGAATATACGGATTTTTCATTTCTGAAAAAAGAAAATTTCGATGAGTTCGTACAGAAAGTAAAGCGACTTTCTTTATCGCAAGATGAGATTGATAGATTAAGAGAACAGCGTGAACACGAGATAGATGCAAGTCTTGTGAAACTTAATAATGACATTTATCAAAACGAAAAAGGATTAGGCGAACAAGATCGAGTTTATCTTGTTGCGGCATCTATTATTGCTACACTTGGAATTCCTAATAAAGTTGCCGTACTTGAAAAAAGTGAATTAAAATCTTCTGTTGAAGAAGGTAATCGAGATGGTGATATTATTTTGCGCAAAATCAAGGCGTTCTTAAATGAGAAGAAGTTGCCGCAAGAAAAAAAAGAAATGATCGAGCGTACACTGGCAAATACGCTTCTTACCGATAATATTAATAAACCGGAAAATGGAGAAAGTCAATTAAAACGAGTTTTTGTAAAAATTGTTGATGATTTGGGGATATACTATAAAATTGGTTTAACAACAGATTTTACAGGTAGATTGTTTAACGAAATGTATAACTGGCTTGGGTTTTCCCAAGACAAGTTGAATGACGTGGTTTTGACGCCATCATATGTTGCAACTCTTTTGGCAAAATTAGCGCGAGTAAATATGGATTCTTATGTATGGGATTTTGCAACAGGTTCAGCAGGACTTCTTGTTGCTGCAATGAATGAAATGCTTATAGATGCTAAAAGAAAAATTAAATCTCCTGAAGAATTTGAAATTAAAGCTGCCACAATCAAAGCAAATCAACTGCTCGGGCTTGAAATAATCTCAAGTGTATACATGCTTGCGATCCTTAACATGATTTTAATGGGTGATGGTAGCTCAAATATTCTCAATAAAGACTCATTAAAAGATTTTGACGGTAATTATGGGTTTTGTAACGCAGAAAAGCCATTTCCGGCAACAGCATTTGTGCTTAATCCTCCTTATTCAACAGCGGGGAACGGCATGGTTTTTGTTGAACACGGTCTCTCTATGATGAATAGAGGGTATGCGGCAATCATTATTCAGAGTTCAGCTGGTTCGGGGAAAGCTATAGAATATAACAAAAAAATATTAAAACACAACACGTTACTTGCAAGTATAAAAATGCCTGAAGACTTGTTTGTCGGCAGGTCTAGTGTCCATACACATATTTATGTCTTTCGTGTGGGAGAGGAACATAAAGAAGATGACATTGTAAAATTTATTGACTTTTCTAATGACGGTTATTCAAGATCAAATCGTAAAAAGGCAAAATGCAATTTAAAAGATACAGATAATGCTAAGGGGCGTTATCAAGAAATAGTTGACTTGGTTCGTTTTGGGAAATCCAAACTGAAAATTTTTACCGAGAAGGAATATTTTGAAGGACATATTGATCCAAACAACGGAGCTGACTGGAATCAAACAGCACCTTTAGAAACAAAGCCTGCGTTTAATGATTTTGTCAATACTGTAAGTGATTATCTCGTATGGGAAGTTTCCCGTGTGATGAAACAGGGTGAGGACAATTGCCTGGGAAAATGAAAGCCTCACTTAACGGGAAATTACAAAATGTTAAGTGGGGCGAATATAAACTTGAGGATTTATTTACCAGTAGCAATGGTGATGTTGATATCCAAAAAAGACATATCAATGGGTATGGAGATTTAGTTATTACTGCGGGGTTAGTTAATAATGGAGTTTTAGGTAAGACGGATATTCCTGCAAAATTATTTGATAGCGGTACAATTACCGTTGATATGTTTGGTTATGCTTTTTATCGTGCATTTAAATATAAAATGGTTACGCACGCAAGAGTATTTTCCATAAAACCGAAATTCACAATAACAAAACGGCAAGGAATATTTTTGTCAAATGCCCTTCATTTCTTGCACAAAAAATACGGATTTGAAAACATGTGCTCATGGGAAAAAATTAAAACAGAAAACATACTTCTGCCCACAAAAAAAGAGCACATTGATTTTGAATTTATGGAAAACTTTATAGCAGAGATAGAAGCATCATATATAGCTAAGCTCAATGCTTATTTTGTTGATGCTGGATTCAAAAATTATGTTTTGAGTGAAGAGGAAAAAAGTGCTCTTAATGATTTAAAAATCGTTCAATGGAAAGAATACAAAATCAATCGTTTTTTTGTTTATCAACCAATAAAGCATAAATTATCAAAGAAAGAATTGTCTGACAATTTTAAATATCCAGCGTATTCATCTGCAACAGTAAATGGTAGTATGGTTGGTTACGCCAATAGTGCTGAATTTATTTGTGATAAAAATGTTCCACTCTACGTTACATTTGGCGATCATACGAGAGTATTTAATATAGTTAAAATGAGTTTTTCGGTATTAGATAATGTAAAAGTTTTAAAGCCGCGCATATTTAATGAAAACATATTGATGTTCATTATCGCCGCATGGACAAAACAAATTCCAAATTGTGGGTATGCTCGACATTGGAAGATAGCTAAACAGTGCTGTGTGCCGCTTCCTACGAGAAATGGGCAAGTAGATTTTGATTTTATGGAAAAATATATTTCTGCAATTCAAAAACTTATTATTAAAAAAGTTGCCTTATTCATTGAAAAAAATTATTAAATCTTTTGTTCATAATTAATAATATAACGCACCTATATGGATAGCGGTTGCAACAAAATAATTTGTTGCAACCGCTATTTGTAATTAGAATTATTCCCAATATTAAACTTTGTTAATAGATTGACAATTATTTTATTTCCCTTATCCAGCCTTCGGGGGCAGGCAGTCTGCCCATCTGTATTCCCGTAAGCGTTTCATAAAGTTCTTTTGTAACTTCGCCCATTTTTTCCATACCAGAGGGGAAGGCTATCTCCTTGCCGTGGTCGTAAATTTTTCCCACAGGCGAAATAACCGCAGCCGTGCCGCACAAGCCGCACTCGGCAAAGTCTTTGACTTCTTCCAACTTTACGGGTCTGTGTTCAACTGTAAGCCCCAAATACGTCTCCGCTACGTAACAAAGCGAACGCCTCGTAATGGAGGGAAGGATGCTGTCCGATTTGGGCGTTATTATTTTTTTGTCCTTGGTAACAAACAAAAAGTTCGCGCCGCCCGTCTCTTCAACGTAAGTTCTCGTTGCCGGGTCAAGATACAGGTTTTCATCAAATCCCTGTTCGTGCGCGTCTACTATGGCGTGCAGGCTCATTGCGTAATTCAAGCCTGCCTTTATGTGCCCCGTGCCGCGCGGCGCGGCTCTGTCGAAATCGCTCACGCGTATGGTTATTGGTTTAATACCGCCCTTAAAGTAAGGACCGACGGGAGTGGCAAACAATCTGAAATGATATTCAGCCGCAGGCTTTACGCCTATAACGGCGGAAGAGCCGAACATAAACGGTCTCAGATAAAGCGTTGCGCCGCTGCCGTAAGGGGGAACATATTCCCTGTTTGCATAAACAACTTTATCCACGGCTTCCAAAAATCTTTCGGCAGGGAAAGGCGGCATTTCAAGCCTCTTTGCCGATTCAACCATTCTCTCCGCGTTCAAATCGGGGCGAAAAGTGACAATTTTGCCGTCTGCGGTAGTATATGCTTTCAATCCTTCGAATACAGATTGCGAATATTGCAAAACGCCCGCGCACTCCGTCATAACTATTTTATCGTCGCCCGTCAGCACGCCGTTGTCCCATTTCCCGTCCTTGTACAAACTAACGTAGCGATAGGGAGTTTTAACGTATCCGAATCCGAGGCTTGCCCAGTCAATATTTACAGACATAAATAACCTTCGTTTAAAAATTTGATTTTATTATACAACCGCCCGGTTTTAAAGTCAAACGCGTGGATTGACAAATTTATGCGCCGGTGCTAAAATAATCGGAGAAGAGGGAAATATGTCCGAGATTACTTCAATAGAACCGCAGGTAAAGGATAAAACGCGCTGCAACGTGTACGTGGACGGCAGGTTTTACTGCGGAATAAAACTCGAGGTTGCGGTTAAGTACCGTTTGAAAGCCGGTATGCATATAGATAAATCGCAGCTCGATGAAATTCAGCTTGAAACGGAAAAGAGTCAAGCGCTCGATAAGGCTTTGACCCATCTTTCGTCAACCATGAAAACTGCAAAGCAAATGCGCGATTTTCTTTCCGGAAAAGGCTATGTACAAGCCGTGCAGGACTATGTTTTGGAGCGCCTCGAATATTATAAATTTATCGACGACTATGCCTACTGCCGCGCATATGCCGAAAGCGTTCACGGTAAGGGCAAGCGGGCAATAGAGCTGGATTTGATTAAGCGCGGCGCCGATAAAAATGCCATAGAACAGGTCCTTGCCCAAACGGAGGAGGACGAAGAGGAGGCGTTTATCGTCTTGCAGAAGTATATGCGGGGCAAAAACACGGATAAGCAAACTCTCTGTAAGGCGTTTAAATATCTACTTTCCAAGGGCTATGAAGCGGAAACGGCAAAAGCTGTGCTGGGTCGTCTGGGGGAAATAGATGAAGATTATTGAGCTTGACGAGGTCGACTCCACAAACGAGTATATAAAGCGGTCTGATATTTCCTGCGACGCCGCGGTTATTGCGCGCAGGCAGACGGCAGGACGGGGCACAAAGGGCAGAAGCTTTGTTTCCGACGAGGGCGGTCTTTATATTTCCGTCGTGCGCTTTTATAATAATCTGAGCGCGGGCGACGCGTTTAAAATAATGGTAAACCACTGCGTAGCCGTATGCAAAACGCTTGAAAATTTTAATTTAAAACCCGTAATCCGTTGGGCGAACGACGTGCTCGTAAATGGCAAAAAAATCTGCGGCACACTTATTGAAAATACTGTTCGGGGCAATAAAATCGTGCGCTCAATCGTTGGCATAGGAATCAATGTCAACAACCGCTTTACGGGCGACTTAAACAACATCGCAACGTCAATAACTCAACACGTATCCGCAAAAATTTCCGTAGACGACGTAAAATACAGGTTGCTTGGCAACCTTGGAAAAGACTATACAATCAACGATTACAAGAGTTATATAAATTGGTTCGGCAGCCGTGTAAAAATTTTTGCGGACGGCGCGGAGAGGCAGGCAACGGCGCTTGACGTTCTTGGCGACGGCAGGCTGTCAGTAAAAGAAGAGGACGGCTCTTTATCCGAAATAAGTTCGGCGGAGGTCGGTTTAAGGCTATTATGCAAAGAGTTTTAACGGTCGGCGAAATGCGTGAAGCCGATTATTATACAATAAACGAACTCAATATCCCGTCGGAAGTTCTTATGGGGCGCGCAGGCTCCGCTATTGCCGATGAGGTTGCAGCCGTAGCCACCCCAAGCTCCCGCGTATTGGTGGTTTGCGGCACGGGGAACAACGGCGGGGACGGCTATGTCTGTGCCCGCGAGCTTGAACTGCGCGGCTATAACGTTAAAGTCTATGCCGTTTCGGGTCGGCTGTCGGATGATTGTGCGCGTGAAAAGGCTGCATATTGCGGGGAGTACTCCCAAAATATCGAAGGCGACGTGATAGTCGACTGCATTTTCGGCACGGGATTGAGCCGGACGGTATCGGGTGAATGTGCCGAAATTATTCAAAAAATAAACTCTTCGGGGGCGTTGGTCGTTTCGGCGGATATCCCCAGCGGTTTGAACGGCAACAGCGGGCTTGCGGAAGGTTGCGCCGTAAAAGCCGACGTTACCGTTGCAATCGCAGAGTATAAAACGGGCTATTTTTTAAATGACGGAACGGATTTCTGCGGAAAAATCATAAAAAAAGATATCGGCATAGTTTGCCCGCGCAGTCAATATACTCAGATTTTCGAAGGGAGCGATATTGCGTCTTTTTTCCCCAAACGCAAGCGAAATTCCCACAAGGGGACATACGGCACGGCCCAGCTTGTTGTAGGTTCGGATAGGTATTACGGCGCTGCCGTGCTTGCCGCGGAAGCCGCTTTAAAATCCGGTTGCGGCTATGTAAAACTGAACACAGGTGCAAATTTACGCCCCCGCCTTGCCGTAAAACTGCCTCAGATTATCTTCAACGACAATATGGATTTTTCTGCGGAATGCATTGCAATAGGCTCGGGCTGTGGCGTTTCCCAAGAGTTGTACGGCTCTGTCACAAATCTTTTAAAATCCTATTGCGGCACGTTGATTATAGATGCCGACGGTTTAAATTCGCTTGCAAAATTCGGGTTGGACGCGCTCAAAAACAAAAATTGCAACGTTTTGCTGACCCCGCACGTAAAGGAATTTTCAAGGCTGACGGGGCTTTCCGTCGAAGATATCCTTGCAGACCCCCTCACCCGCGCCGCGGAGTTTGCAAAAAAGTACAGTGTAACCGTGCTCTTAAAGGGAGCCGTGAGCGTGCTTTCGGACGGAACGCGAAAATATCTTTTGACGAGGGGAAATTCGGCGCTTTCTAAGGGCGGCAGCGGGGATATGCTTACGGGATTAGCATGCGGAATTGCCGCGCGCGGAGTGGAGGGCGTCTACGCAGTTGCCGCGGCGTCATACGTCTTGGGGCTTACCGCCGAAATTTGTGCCGATGAAAAAACCGAGTATTGCGTAAGCTCCAACGATATAATCAAAAATATTCATTTTGCGGTCAAGCGCTTGACAGATTGATTTTTGTCTGTTAGAATGATTGCGTTGAAGGGGAGTAGTTACAAGGGCGGCTACGACATAACCGGCATAATCTGCCCGGAGCCGCACCCGTACTTTCGGGAACAAGACTTTCGACTTAAATTTCTAAAAGTTTAAGTCGAAAGTCTTGTTTTTATTTTGTAGATCATAATAAGAATGAGAGGCATGTTATGAATTTCAAAGTAATTTTGCAAAGCGTCGGCGCAACGTGGGTAGTCAATATAATGCTGCTCATCGTCGGCTTCGTTTTACTTGTAAAGGGTGCTGATTTTTTTGTCGACGGTGCGGCGGGAATTGCAAAAAAACTTAAAATCTCTACCTTCATAATAGGCGTTACAATCGTTGCGATAGGCACGTCGGCTCCCGAGCTTGCCGTAACCATAGTCGACGCTCTTAAGCCCGACGGCGGCGCCGTAATCGTGGGCAATATAATAGGCAGCAATGCTCTCAATATACTTTTGATTTTGGGTATATCCGCCCTCATTTGCAATCTCCCCTCCGAAAAGACCACGCGCATGATAGATATGCCTTTTTTGATTTTTGTGTCCGTTCTCTTTTTGGTTTTGGGCGTCTTTGTCGGACCGTTCGAGTTCGGTCATACGGCAGGCGGTCAACTCTATCTCGACGCCGTTATGAATTGGGTCTGCGGCTTGATTTTAATCGTTTTATATGTTGCTTTCATGGTATATAACATTCTGCTTGCTAAAAAGCAGTCCAAAGCGCAGCTCGAACAGGCTGTGGCTGTGTCGGTGACGGCAGGCGATGAAGCGGTTATTTCAGACGACGGGCTAAAATGGTATCAAAAATTCGACCCATGGTATGAAAAAATGCAGGCAAAGACCTGGTTTTTGATAGTTATTGCGGTGTTCGGTTTGGGTATGGTCGTTATAGGCGCACAGTTGGTCGTCGATTCCGCTACGGTCGTTGCCGAAAATCTTTTGCATATCCCCACGGAAATTGTGGCAATGACGGTTGTAGCTTTCGGCACCTCTCTTCCTGAGCTGATAACTTCCGTTTCGGCGGCAAAAAAGGGAGACGTAGGCATTGCCACGGGCAACATAATAGGCAGTAATATAGCAAATATTTTATTGATAGGCGGCGTAGGAGCGCTTTGCACGGGCAGCCGCGGGATTCCTTTCACCATGGAGGGAATGGTCGGCGGAATCGTTTCGGTTGCTGCCGCGCTGCTTATTTTCAGCTTTACGGTTGGCAGCAAATCCAAAAGTCTCGGCAAGGTCGCCGGCGCCGTTATGCTTACGTGCTTTGCTGTGTACTACACTTTTATTTTCCTCAACCAGTACGCGTTACATTTTTATCTTCCGTCGGGAACGGCAGAATTTATTTCGCAGTCGATTTTTAACGTATAAAAGGGCGGCGGTCGGTCAACAATAATTAGTAGGCAGTACATATAATGGAATATACCCTGCCGAAAAGAGGTTGATATGACTATTAAGCGCGGAGAACTCTACTATGCCGACTTATCGCCGGTTGTAGGCAGCGAGCAGGGAGGCGTCCGCCCCGTGCTCGTAGTGCAGAACGACGTGGGTAACAAATATTCCCCCACGGTTATAGCGGCGGCGGTAACGAGCAAAATAAACAAGGCTAAGTTGCCTACTCACATAGAACTTCCGTCCGATACGTACGGATTGCAGAAGGACAGCGTAATTCTTTTGGAGCAGATACGTACTCTCGACAAGCGCAGGTTAAAGGAGCGTATAGGCGAGCTTCCATTAACCACAATGTCCAAGGTGGATAGGGCGATACTGATTAGTCTCGGATTTGTAAAACAATAACGCGGGCGGCGTGCAGGTTTGCACGCCGTTCTTTGCTTTTTCACCTTTATTTCGGTTGTTGAAGCCCCAACTTAATTGACAAACGGTCCACGTTATTATATTATATTATTTGTATGATAAAATCCAGATTCAAACCACATATAGGCAAAAAAAGTATTATTCTAATAGCCGTCTGCGGAGTTCTTATTGCCGCAGATCTTTTAACTAAATACTTTGAAGAATTATATGGGTGGAATTTTACCGTAATTCCGGGCTTTATCGAAGTTTTAAGCCGCTTGCGCAACCAGGGATGCGCTTTCAGTTTTTTAAACGATAACCCGCAGATAGGACAGCCTGTTTTGATTTCGTTTACCTCATTAATGCTCGTTGTTTTGATATTCGTATTCACGGTCACGCCCGAGCGTTTTACGGTTATTAAAATCGCCGTTTCAATCATCATAGCTGGCGCAATAGGCAATCTCGTGGACAGATGTATGCTTCACGAGGTGAGGGATTTTATAGGTTTGAATATGCTCTTTAACAGTAGCCGTCTGGTGTATTGCAATCTTGCGGACTTTTTTATAGTAATAGGCGCGGTTTTAATACTTGCCGATATGCTCTTTTTAAATGAAAATGCAGTATTCCCTCTCACAAAAAAGGCAAAAGCCGCACAGGCAAAGCGCGCGGAAGAGGAGAAAGCGAATAACGGGCAAAGCCCGGCATCAGACAGCGCAACTGAAAGCGGCGCAGATAATTTTTCTTACGGAGACGCGGACGCCCCGCGGGAAGGTGGGAACGGCAATGAAGACGGAAATATTGACGGCAACTGAACCGTGCCGCCGCGCCGACGTTTTCGTAAGCTCGCGGCTCGAAGGGCACACCCGTTCGTCGGTAAAAAAATTATTCGACGACGGAAGCGTTTTGGTCAACGGCAGGCGCGCAAAGTCCTCCGCGGCGATATGCGCCGGCGATAAAGTGGAAATCACGCTGCCCGACGCCGTCACCTACGACGCAAAGCCCGAGGATATCCCTATAGATATTATTTACGAGGACGAAGATATCGCCGTTGTGAACAAGCCGCAGGGAATGACGGTACATGCCGGTAACGGCAATACCGAGGGCACCCTCGTAAACGCGCTTTTATATAGGCTGGATAATCTGAGCGGCATAAACGGCGTGCTCAGACCGGGTATAGTGCACAGGATAGATAAGGATACGTCGGGGCTACTTGTGGTTGCCAAAAACGATAAATCGCACTTGAGCCTTTCGGCGCAGATAGAAAAAAAAGCTTGCCGCCGCACCTATCTTGCCCTGCTGGACGGATTGGTAAAGGATGAAAGCGGCACGGTTACAACATATATCGGCAGGCATCCGCAGGACAGGGTAAAGATGGCGGTGGTGCCGCCCGAAAAGGGCAAACTTGCCATAACCGACTATAAAGTTATAAAGAGGTACAAGCAGGGTTACACCCTTTGCCGTTTTGACCTGCACACGGGCAGAACCCACCAAATCCGCGTTCACGCCCGCTATATGGGGCATCCGGTAGTGGGGGATCCCGTATACGGCACAAAAAAACAGAAATTTGCGTTGAACGGGCAGCTTCTGCATGCATGGCAGCTTCAGCTTATTCACCCCAAAACAGGGGAAGAGATGCTGTTTGAAGCGCCTTTGCCCGAATATTTTAAAGACGTTTTATCAAAATTAAGCGAAATATAGATTTAAATAAGGAGGCTACTATGGCAAGAAAAAACAAGAAGAATTCGGAGACCGCGGAGAAACCCGAAAAATCCTCCAAACGCGAATCGCGCAAGATTACAAACAGCGGATTTTCCAAATTTTGCGCTTTTTGGGGAATAACGCTTGCCGCGCTCTTGTTTGCGGTAAACGCACTTTTGCAACTCCTCGACCAGACTTTCAACATTCATCCCGACAATCTGGGCGTAGCTATGACTGCAATTGATTTTGTGTCAAAGCTTGCTCTCTTGTTTGCGGTGGGGGTTCCTGCTTACGGCTACGTTCACAATAAAAAACTTGCATGGAAAATTGTTTACATAGCCGCCGTGGTATTCTATGCCTGCTTCTGCATTTATCGTCTTTTTTAAAGAGTTTCAATTATGGCAAATCCTTTAGTTGCAATCGTCGGCAGACCTAACGTTGGTAAAAGCACTTTTTTTAACAAGGTTGCCGGCAGAAAAATTTCCATAACCGAGGACAGACCGGGCGTCACCCGCGACAGGCTTTACGTAGATGCGGAGTGGCGCGGAAAGCCCTTTACAATGGTCGATACCGGCGGCATCGAGATGCGGTCGGAGGATACTATGTGGCGCGAAATCAAAAACCAGGCGGAAATTGCCATAGAAACCGCGCAGGTGATACTGTTTTTCGTGGACGGTAAGGAGGGGCTTACATCTTCCGATTACGACGTTGCCGACAGGCTCCGCCGTTGCAAAAAGCCGGTCATTTTGGTTGTTAACAAGGTTGACGAGTACTCCGAGGATAAGGTTTTCGAATTTTATTCTCTTGGCTTGGGCGAACCCTACCCCATATCCGCCGAGCACGGAAAGGGCGTCGGCGACGTTCTGGACGAGGTTGTAAGTTGGTTTGAAAAGGGTGAAAACATAGAGGACGACAGTATAAAAATCGCCGTTGTAGGCAAACCCAACGCCGGTAAAAGCAGCCTTGTAAATAAACTTTTGGGCTTTGAGCGTTCCATCGTCACCGACATAGCCGGCACCACGCGCGACGCAATCGATACAAAATTTTCGTATAACGGTAAAAATTATACCATAATCGATACGGCGGGTATCCGCAAGAAAAGTAGAGTAGAGGACGACGTTGAGTACTATTCCGTTATGCGCGCATTCGACGCAGTCCGCCGCGCCGATGTGTGCTTGCTCGTTGTGGACAGCACCGGGGGACTGACCGAGCAGGACACCAAGATTATAGGTTACGTGCACGAGCAAGGCAAGCCCTCCGTAATAGTGATGAACAAGTGGGATTTGGTTGAAAAAGATACCAACACCATTAACAAGTTCCGCAAACAGCTTGAAGAGGACCTGAAATTTATGGACTACTTCAAGAGCATTTATATTTCCGCAAAAACCGGTCAGCGCACCGAAAAAATTTTTGCGCTTGTGGACGAGGTGTACAGCCATGCGCGTTATAGGGTGGCAACGGGCACGCTGAACGACGTCATTGCCGACGCGGTCCGCACGAGCGAGCCGCCCTCATACAATGGCAAAAGGCTTAAAATTTACTATTCTTCGCAAGTTTCGGTAACTCCGCCCACGTTTGTTCTGTTTGTAAATTCAACGGATCTGCTCCATTTTTCGTACGAGAGATTTTTGGAAAATACTCTGCGCAAAAGCTTTGATTTTTCGGGCACTCCCATAAAAATAATAGTAAGAGAAAGAGGCGAACAATGACGGCGCTTTCATTTGCCTCAAGTTGGTATTGGTTTTTGCTTGGCGGCATAGCAAGTTATATGATAGGCTGCTTTAATTTTGCCGTGCTTATTTCACACTTCAAAAAGAAAGATATACGCGATATGGGCAGCGGCAATCCGGGCACGATGAATATGACCCGAAGCTTCGGGCTTAAATTCGGCGCAATAAATTTTTTCTGCGACGTGTTCAAGGGCGGCATACCCGCGCTTGCCGGCTGGCTGATTTTCAAGGACTACTATTTTGAGGGCACCGCGTTTATAGTCGGGGATTTTGTCCGCTATTTCTTCGGCATAATGGTTATAATCGGTCATATTTTCCCCGTCACAATGAAATTCAAGGGCGGCAAGGGAATAGCCTCAACAATGGGTCTGTTTCTTTTTGCCGTCTCCTGTGAGGAATGGTGGTATGCGTTCATTGTGGTACTCTTTCTTACGGGCGTGCTCTTGTACATAGTCTTTACCGAAATGGGCAGCATGGGGTCCCTTCTCGGCGTGTCCGGCTTGAGCGTATTCCAGGCTGTTGTCACCATAATAAAATACAGCGACTGCTTAAACAGCGTATGGGTAATTGTTACCCTTATGCTTATTTTGGGGATAAACGTTCTCACATGGACCGCCCACCGCGCGAACATATGGCGGCTGCTTGCCGGTGAAGAGCACCGCACCTCCGTGCGCAAACATAAAAAAAAGGCATAATATAAGCGCCGCCGAGAAGCTCGGCGGCGCAAATTGTTTTTGGTTTACTTTTTCAGTTGGTCGTCAGGTGAATTTTTAACGGAATTTATAATATATTCAATCTTCGGGTTGCATTTTAAAAGTTCATTCACAAATTCTTCATACCACTCGGGTTTTACCACGATCATCACAAAAGACTCGTCTTTAAAATAGACCGCAAGCTTATCGGAGGATCTGTCAAGTATAACTTTTTCGATATCGCTTATTCTGAACTTGCTTTTAATTATCCCGAAACTCGTTTTAAGCTCGTCTCCGCCAAGGGAGTAATAGGAAGAGAAAAGCAGGCTGATTAAAATCACAAGCAGCAAAACGGACACAATGAACATCGCAACATATCCTATTATGGAATAAATTGCCTTGTCTGTATAGATATAATCGGCTTTTATAACGTTGTATAAGGTAATGCCGAACGCGGCTACTGCAAGAACTATACCTGCATAAATGAAAGCAGTTGTGAGCTTTGAAAATTTGAATTTAAAAATCTTCATACCGTTATTATAGTTCAACCTAACCCAAAAATCAACAAAAATATCTCATTTTAAATTATAGCCTCCAAATAATTGAAAAAATACGCGGATAGTTGTAAAATAAACATATCAACTTTTAAGGAAAACGTTATGATAAAACTTATTAAGAACGGAGTTTACTATATGGACGGCGGGCTTGTAAAAGAGAACGTCGCCTTTATGGTCGAAAGCAAAAAGCGGGCTGCCATAAAAAACACTATGGCATACGGCGTGCTTCAATCGCACAACAAGGGCGACAACGAGAATTTGAAAATAAAATTCGACGCTTTAACCTCCCATGATATCACCTATGTCGGCATAATCCAAACGGCAAAGGCTTCCGGGCTTAAAGAATTTCCCGTTCCGTACACGCTTACAAATTGCCATAATTCGCTTTGCGCGGTGGGCGGAACGATCAACGAGGATGACCACGTGTTCGGTCTCACTGCGGCTAAGCGCTACGGCGGGAATTTCGTTCCCCCGCATCTTGCCGTTATCCATCAATATATGCGCGAACAGCAGGCAAAGTGCGGCGCCATGATTTTAGGCTCGGACAGCCACACGCGCTACGGCGCCCTGGGAACTATGGCTGTGGGCGAAGGCGGTCCCGAGCTTGTCAAGCAGCTTTTAAACCAAACCTACGACATAAAGCGCCCCGAAGTTATTGCCGTATATCTGCGCGGCAAGCCCCGCAAGGGCGTCGGTCCCCACGACGTGGCGATAGCCCTTGTTGCGGCAACGTTCAAAAAAGGTTTTGTAAAGAACAAGGTGCTTGAATTTATAGGTCCGGGAATCAAAAACCTTTCCATGGATTTCCGCTGCGGTATAGACGTAATGACTACCGAAACGACCTGCCTTTCAAGCATTTGGGAAACGGACGATGCAACCAAAGAATTTTTCAAGACGCACGGAAGAGAGGGAGATTATAAGCCTATGCATCCCGTTCAGCCCGCTTACTACGACGGCGCTGTCGTAATCGACCTGTCGCGCATAGAGCCGATGATTGCTTTGCCATTCCACCCGTCCAACGCCTATACCATAAAAGAATTTTTGGAGAACGCAGACGATATTTTGGCTAAGACGGAGGAAGAGGGGGCAAAACTTCTCAAAAACGGTTCTTTCTGCCTCCGCAACAAAATAAAAGACGGCAAAGTTTATGTAAATCAGGGCATTATAGCGGGATGCGCCGGCGGCAGTTATGAAAACATAGCCGAAGCGGCGGAGATTTTGCGCGGCGGAAGTTGCGGCAACGGAGAATTTTCTTTAAGCGTCTATCCGGAGAGCCAGCCCGTTTTCAAGTGCCTTGCCGATAACGGCTATGTTTCGGGGCTTATATCTTCGGGTGCGATAATAAAAACAGCGTTCTGCGGACCTTGCTTCGGCGCGGGCGATACACCCGCCAACAACGGGTTGTCGGTCCGCCACACAACCCGCAATTTCGAAAACCGTGAAGGCAGCAAGCCCGCCGAGGGTCAGCTTGCCGCGGTGGCGCTTATGGACGCCCGTTCTATAGCGGCAACCGCCCTTAACGGCGGTGCGCTCACTCCCGCAACCGAAACGGAATACGTCAAAAAAATCAAAAAATATTATTTTGATAAAACTATCTACGATAACAGAGTCTACCTCGGTGCCGGCAAGCCCGATTATAGCGTAGAAATTGTTTGCGGACCGAATATCGCGGACTGGCCTGAGCAAATACCTCTTTCAAATAATATATTAATGAAAGTCGTTTCCGTGCTTTCGGAACCCGTAACCACAACAGACGAGCTTATTCCCTCGGGCGAAACGTCCTCATATCGTTCAAATCCGCTGAGACTTTCCGAATTTGCGCTCTCCCGCAAAGATCCGTCATACGTTTCAAAAGCCAAGGAAGTAAGGGCGGATGAAATTTACCGCAGACAAAACGGCGCTTTGCCGCAGTCTGTGTTGAGCGGATTGGGTTTTGAAGTTGCCGCGGATACGGTTTACGGCAGCGTAGTCGTAGCCAAAAAGCCGGGCGACGGCTCCGCGCGCGAACAGGCGGCATCCTGTCAGCGCGTGCTGGGCGGAGTTGCGAATATCGCTTTGGAGTATGCAACCAAGCGCTACCGCTCAAACTTGATAAATTGGGGTATGCTGCCGCTCGTATGTAAAAATTTCAATTTTGCGGCGGGGGACTATATCTATATCGAAAATATTTCAACGCTTATTTCCCAAGGCACCGCGGTAATCCCCGCAAAGCACGTTTCGGGCAACAAAGTAAAGGATATCGAACTCAGCTTCGGCGAACTCACCGACGAGGAAAAGAAAATAATCCTCTCGGGCTGCCTTATAAACTACAACAAAGCCAAATAAAAATCAGAGCTTCGCATATCGCGAAGCTCCTTTTATATAGCTTTTTTGGGAATTAAAGGCACGCCGTTGCCTATACGCGGTTTTGGCGTTCTAAATCTGAATCCGTATCTGTGGTAGTCCTTATGCGGGCATTCGGGGCACTTCCCGTCCGGGCATTCGTCTTTTTCGGGTTCTTCGTTTCCGTTCTCTTCGGCTGTTTTACCGGAGTATACGGGAGCGGGTTGCGAGGTGCTGCCCGCCGCAGACCAGCCTGCACCGAAGATTATCGCCAAACTTAAAACGCTTACAATAAAAAACAGTAATTTTTTCATATCTACAGTATGGATATTTAAAATTACGTTATTCAAAAAGTTGCAAATTTTGTTAAATATATGTAAAATAAAATTACCTGAACGCAAAGAGCAATCTGAGGGCAAAGGATTTAATATTCCGCCGTATAAAAATGGCGGAGGTATACCTTTTCCCCCTTAAACCCGAGGAGGAATTTTTTATGTCCGAAAACAGAATAGCCGTAATCAGTATAATAACCGAGGCAAGGGAGCAAAGTCCCGCAATTAACGCAATTTTATCGGAGTTCGGCGATTTTATAATCGGAAGAATGGGAATACCGTATAAACAAAAATCCGTATTCATAATAAGCGTCGCCGTTGACGCCCCCGCAGAAGTCATAAACACCATAACGGGCAAAATCGGGCAGTTGAAGGGCGTAACGGCAAAAACCCTGATGTCAAAGCACTGATTAAAATTTTTGAGGTAAAAGGTTAAGCCTGATACCGAAAAGGAGCAAATATGAAAAAATTTTTAGCAACAGTTTTACTTGCGGTAATTTCGGTAGTTGCAGCTATCGGCTTTACGGCATGCAACAATGGCAGCGCAACGGTGATAGATGTCTACGCCCCCGACGGTGCGCCGGCGCTTGCGCTTGCCAAGCTCATGCATGAAGAAAACGATTTCGGCGAAAATGTAAGCTATCACATTGTTGACGCCGGCACGTTGGCAAGCCGGGTTACGGCTGAGGAAGAGGATAAAAACGCAGATTTGATAATTATGCCCGTCAACATGGCAAGCAAATTGCTTACTGACGGTTCAAGGTATAAAATGCTCGGAGCTGTTACGCACGGCAATCTTTATATCCTTGCAAACAAGGATACGGAGCCGCTTACAAAAGACAATTTTGCCCAAAATATAAGCGGTAAAAGAGTGGGTGTTATAAATCTTTCGGAATTTCCGGGGGTAATGTTTAATACGTTGCTTGCCGATTACGAGGTTGAAGCCGAACTTTCATCCGTAGATGCTCAAAGTGTATTGGGAACAGACAAAACGCACGATTACTTTATAGTTCCCGAACCGGCAGCAAGCACAAAGGCGGGAAACGCTGCAACCGAGCTTGCAATTGTCGGAAGTGTGCAGGAGCTTTATGGGGAGGGTGGATATCCCCAAGCCGTGATTATGGCAAAAACAGCTTTGATTGAAAGCAATCCGGCGTTTATAAACAATTTTACGGATGCGCTTATAGGTGCCGGTGAATGGCTTATGAGCGATAGCGTTACTTCGGATATGATATTGTCTGCCATTAAAGCGCATTATCCCGACCCCGACAATACAACTCCGGCGTTTACCAATCTTACGAAAAATGTTATTTCCGGCTGCGCTGTGCGTTTTGAAGAAGTTTCATCTTGCAAAACCGCGGTTCAATCTCTCCTTACGAAATTTAAAGCCGTAAACGCCCAATTTGCAAAAGAAGTTAACGACAGCTTCTTTTATATGTCCGTCAAATAATGAAGAAATTTTTTTCAAACAGAAAATTCAATATAATTTATTCTTTGATTGCCATTATTCTAATGTGGGCGGTATGGGTTATTGCGTATAAAGCCGTTGGCAACAGTTTGATTGTCCCGTCCTCCGGTAATACATTCAAGGAAATGTTCGCGTGCTTTACGGAAGCCGATTTTTGGTTGGCTTTGGGCGGTTCATTATGGAGAACGCTCACGGCTTTCGTAATTTCTTTTGTTTTGGCGGTGGTTTGCGCGGCGCCTGCATATTGCTTACCGCCGGTTCGGGCAGCCCTTCGCCCGGTAATGGCGTTTATAAGGATATTGCCGACGGTTGCAGCTATCGTAATCATTTTGAGGTGGACCGAAACAAACAAAAATATTGCGCCTATAATAGTGACTGTTCTTGTATTGTTTCCCATGATATACGCGCAAATTTTGGCTGCGGCGGACGGAATAGATACAGGACTTGGAAATTTTGTCAAGGTTTATAAAATTAAAAGAACCGTGGCATTATTTAAAATTTATTTGCCTGCTATATGTCCTAACATTTTGAGTCAAATCGGCGCAAACATATCTCTCGGTCTCAAAATAATGGTTTCCGGAGAAATAATCACAAGTACGTTTGGATTAGGAGGGTTGATGCACAACGCGAACAGCGATATAATGATCGCTCGTCTCGCTGCACTGACTGTTATTACTGTGTTACTTGGGCTTATAGTCGATATTGCCTTTTCACAGCTTGCCCGCGTCACCTATAAGTGGAGCAGGAAGGAGAGCGCAAGATGATTGAAATCAAAAATCTTTATAAAAGCTACGGCAACAAGGTTATTTACAGCAATTTCAATCTTTCGCTTGATGAGGGCAAAATCACCTGTCTTTTGGGCAGCAGCGGCAGCGGCAAAACAACGCTTTTGAACGTGCTCGCCGGAATAACTCCGTTTGAGGGCGAAGTTCCCGCGCTGAATTGTTCATATATTTTTCAATCGCCCGCACTCGTCCCCAACCTTACCGTTTTCGGCAATTTAAAGCTCGTTTGCAAGGAAGAAGCGGCAATAAATGATATGATTTCCCGCGTGGGGCTTAAAGGCAAGGATAAAAGCTATCCCATAAACCTCTCCGGCGGCGAGGCGCAGAGGGCTGCAATAGCCCGCGCTTTTCTCTGCAAAAGCGATATTCTTCTTATGGACGAACCGTTTGCTTCTCTCGATTTAAAAATAAAAAAACAGATAATCGAATTGTTTTTCGAGATGTGGGAGGAGGACAGGCGCACGGTGTTTGCCGTCACGCACGACCCCGACGAAGCCGCGGCGATTGCGCAGCGCGTTCTCCTTTTAAAAGACGGGCGCATTGCCGAAGATTTTACTCCCCAAACAGATGCGCCGAGGTCGCTGTACGCAGGCGGGGAGCTACGCGAAAAACTCGTCAATTTGTTGATAAAATAAATTAAAGTCCGATATTTACTTGACTTTATCTGTTTTGAATTTTATAATTGTCCTTGTAAAATAATAAGGAGAACGAAATGAAGAAATTTTTTCAAGAGTTTAAAAAGTTTATAACCCGCGGTAACGTAATAGATATGGCTGTCGGCGTTATAATCGGCGGCGCGTTCAGCGCAATTGTCACTGCATTGACCAACAACATTTTGATGCCCTTAATAAATTGGGTGCTTCTTGCGATTACCGGCGGTCAGGGTATTGACAAAATTTATACATATTTAAGCAAGGTATATGAAGTAAACGACGCCGGCGAACTGACAAATGTGGTTGATTTAACAAAATCCATTTACATCGATTGGGGTGCGTTTATTACCGCTATAATCAACTTCCTTCTTATCGCTCTTGTGCTGTTCCTTATCATCAAGCTGATAAACGGTCTGCATGAGGGTGTAGCGAAGCAGAAGGGCAAATATGCTCCTCTTACAAAGGAAGAAGTTAAGGCTTTAAGAAGAGCAGGAAAGAGCAACGACGAAATTCTTGCCGTTGCCGCAGCAAAGAAAGCCGAGGCTGAAGCCGCCGCCCAAAAGGCTGCGGAGGAAGCTGCCGCAAACGCTCCCGAAAGCGAACAGAAGTTGCTTTCCGATATCCGCGACCTCTTAAAGGCGCAGAGCGGGAAATCCGAATAGTTAAATTGAAAACGCCGTCCGTGTAAGCTGCGGGCGGCGTAAATTTTTTTCATAAAATGTTAATTTGTATTTGTCAACCGTTTGGCAGGGTTATTTCTGAAATTTTTGTAAAAGATATTTTGCAAATACCGTGCTAAACGTTTTCATTTTTACTATATCTTGTGCTATAATTTAAATGAATTTTGAAAATATTGTGTTATAGGATAAAAAACGTAAATCCCGAGCGGAAGGCAAGATAGAAGAAATACACATTGAATACTCCTATTACCGGCAGGATTACCATCAGCAGCATATTTTTCAGCCTGTATTTCATTACGAACATACTCACGTAAATAGCTATGGCTCCGCCCAAAATAGCCGTAAGAATCAGCTTTCCGTCGCCGGTTACGCGGGATGGGTCGTCGCCGTATTCGTCCCTTTGGGTGCGGATTAGCATAACGGCGTAAAAATTGATTGCCATAATATAGACTGAAAAGATTATATACAGCAAAATCATACTTAAAGTATGTTCAAATACAGCTTAAAAATACGGAGAATGCTATGGCACGGATTGCAATAATAATGGGTAGCAAGTCGGATTTCGGTGTGGTTAAGCCTGCCGTAAGTATTGTAAAAAGCTTCGGCGTAGAGTGCGAAGTCCGCGTAATTTCCGCGCACCGCACCCCGGAAGAGGCGCACGAGTTTTCGCGCACGGCTCAAGCCCGCGGGGTAGAAGTCATAATTTGCGCGGCAGGTAAGGCTGCGCATCTCGGCGGGGTTATTGCGGCAAACACAACCTTGCCGGTTATAGGTCTGCCGGTAAAAACCGATATGATGGGCGGGCTTGACAGCTTGCTTTCAACGGTTCAGATGCCGTCGGGCATACCTGTTGCCACAGTGGGCGTAAACGGCGGGGAAAACGCCGGACTTCTTGCTCTTCAGATTCTCGGCATTAAATATCCCGAAATTTCCGCAAAGCTTGCCGACTACAAAAAAACAATGAGAGAAAAAATCAATTCGGACGACGCCTCTTTGCAGGCGGAACTCGAACAGCTTTAATTCAACACCCGCAGTGCACTCTGCGGGTTATAGCTTTTTATAATACCGAAAATTTCGGCAACATTTTTAATTTTTTAAAGGAGAAAACCTATGCAAAAAAAGGAACAGCTTTACGAAGGCAAAGCAAAAAAAGTGTACGCAACGGAAGATCCCGACTACGTAATAGTATCCTACAAGGATGACGCTACGGCGTTTAACGGTCTCAAAAAGGGTACGATTGCAGGCAAGGGCGTCATAAACAACAAAATGAGCAATCTTATGATGACCATGCTTGAAAAGAAAGGCATACCTACGCATTTCGTAGAGCAAATCGACGACCGAAATACGGTTGTAAAAAAGGTGCAGATAGTTCCTCTCGAAGTAATAATAAGAAACGTTGCCGCAGGCAGTTTTTCAAAGCGCTACGGCGTTGCCGAGGGCACGGCATTCAAATCGCCCACAATAGAATTTTCATATAAGAACGACGAGCTTGGCGACCCTTTGATTAATGATTATCACGCGCTCGCGCTCAATCTTGCCACGGCGGAAGAAATCGACGCAATAAAAAAGATGGCGTTTGCCGTAAACGACGCCATGAAAGAGTTCTTTAAGCAGCTTCATATCGACCTTATCGATTTCAAGCTCGAGTTTGGCAGATTCCACGGTCAGATAGTGCTTGCCGACGAAATTTCACCCGATACCTGCCGTTTTTGGGAAGCGGATAGCTGGGATACCACCAAGCATGTCAGCCTCGATAAAGACAGATTCCGCCGCGATCTCGGCGGCGTAGAGGACGCCTATCGCGAAATTTTTAAACGCCTCACCGGAGAAGAGTAATCTATGGGCGGATTTTTCGGGGCAGTCAAAAAAACCGACGCCGTTTTCGACGTATTTATAGGCACCGACTATCATTCCCACCTCGGCACCAAGAGGGGCGGAATGGCAGCCTACAATCCCGCAATCGGCTTGCAGCGTGAAATTCATAACATTGAAAACGCGCCATTCAGAACAAAATTCGAAAGAGCGGTTTCCGAAATGAAGGGCACCGCGGCAATAGGCTGTATAAGCGATACGGATCCGCAGCCCCTGATAATGGTTTCAAAGTTCGGAACTTATGCAATCTGCACAATAGGCGTTATAAATAACGAAGAAGAGATTATAAAGGAAGTGCTCGGGCGCGGCGGATATTTCGACGCAATGACGGGCAGCAAGGTGAATGCCAACGAGATTATTGCTGCGCTCATCAACAGCCAAAGCAACTACGTGGACGGCATACGCTACGCACAGGAAAAAATTGTAGGCACGGCTTCCATATTGCTTTTGACCGACCGCGGCACGATAATTGCCGCGCGCGACAAAATGGGCAGGCTGCCCATACGGATAGGCAAGTGCGAGGACGGATACTGCGCGTCTTTTGAGAATTTTGCTTATAGAAAACTCGGTTATACCGACGTGCGGGAGCTTGGTCCGGCTGAAATGGTGGAGCTTACGGCAGACGGAATCACGCAGCTCTCTCCCCCGGGGAAGGAAATGCGTATCTGCGCCTTTCTATGGTCGTACTACGGATATCCCACCTCCAGCTACGAGGGTGTGAATGTTGAAGCGATGCGGTGCCGAAACGGCGAAATTTTTGCAAAAAACGATGCAAAAACGCACGATTTGAGCCAAATTGATTATGTAGGAGGGGTTCCCGATTCCGGCACGCCCCACGCAATAGGATATGCAAATGCCTGCAAGGTTGCGTTTGCCCGCCCTTACATAAAATACACGCCCACATGGTCGCGCAGCTTTATGCCCGTAAACCAGTCGGAGCGCAACAAAGTGGCAAAGATGAAGCTCATTCCCGTCCACGAGTTTATCGACGGCAAAAGATTGCTTCTCGTGGACGATTCCATAGTCCGCGGCACGCAGCTTAAAGAGACCGTTGAATTTCTCTATTCACACGGAGCAAAAGCGGTGCATATGCGTTCCGCGTGCCCGCCTATAATGTACGGCTGTAAATATTTGAATTTTTCGCGCTCTTCAAGCGACATGGATCTGATTACCCGCCGCACGATGATGGAACTTGAGGGCGAGGAAGCCGTTAAATATATGGACGAGTACGCAGATTCGAATTCCGTGCGCGGCAAGGCAATGCGCAAGGCGATTTGCAATAAATTCAGGTTTGAATCTTTGGAGTTTCAATCCATCGACGGACTGATTGAGGCGATAGGTTTGGAGCCGTGCAAGCTCTGCACCTATTGCTGGACGGGTAAAGAATAGAATCTCACGGGGATTAAGTATGGATGATATTCAAAGTGAAATCCATGAGGAATGCGGCGTTTTCGGGGTGTTTTCGCAGGAAAACCGCAACGTAGCCCAAACGGTGTACTACGGGCTGTTTGCCCTTCAACACAGGGGGCAGGAGAGCGCTGGCATTGCCGTTGCGTTTGCAGATAAAATGACTTACTACAAAGGTATGGGGCTTGCCGCCGACGTGTTTGCCCACGGCGCGCTTGACGAACTCCCCGAGGGCGACGTAGCCATAGGGCACGTGCGCTACTCCACAACGGGCGCCAGCCGGCTTTTGAATGCCCAGCCCGTGGTTTTTACGGGGAAGTGCGGTAAAATGGCTGTGGCGCACAACGGAAATCTGATAAATACAAGGCAGCTGCGCAACGAACTGATCGCGCAGAACGCCGTTTTTCAGACGACTATCGACTCGGAAGTTATAGCCGTGATGATAAACAGCCTTTCGGACGGGGATATAGTAAAGGGAATCAGGCGTGCCTGTGCAAAGCTAAAAGGCTCGTATGCTCTCGTTATAATGACATGCGATAAGCTTATCGCCGTTCGCGACCCGTACGGCATACGCCCGCTCTGCATAGGGGCAACCGACAGCGACATAGTTGTAGCGAGTGAAACGTGCGCCCTCGACGCGGTAAACGCCAATTTTGTGCGCGACGTAAAGCCAGGCGAAATAGTTGTTATTGACGATAAGGGTATACACTCGGAGTTAATGGAGAATATACCCGAAAAACCGAGAATGTGTATCTTCGAATACGTATATTTCGCCCGTCACGATTCCATTCTGGAGGGATACAGCGTTTACGCCGCGCGCAAGGAGGCGGGTAAATTGCTTGCAAAAAATTATCCCGTGGAAGCCGACCTCGTTTCGGGAGTTCCCGATTCCGCAAACGTTGCCGCGCGAGGATATGCGGAGGAGAGCGGAATACCTTTTGTTGAGGCGCTTGCAAAAAACAGATACGTGGGGAGGACGTTTATTCAGCCTGACCAGCGGCAAAGGGAGAGCAGTTTAAACGTAAAAATGAACGCGCTGCGCGCCAATATACGCGATAAACGGGTCATCATAATAGACGACTCTATAGTTCGCGGCACCACAATGCGAAAAATAGTAAAAATGTTGAGGAATGCGGGCGCAAAGGAGGTTCATATAAGAATATGTTCCCCCATAATCAAGCATCCTTGCCACCTCGGCATAGATATTCAAACTTATTCTCAACTCATAGGCGCATATAAAGACGAGGAGCAGATATGTGAAAGCCTCGGGGCTGACAGCGTACGGTATCTGACAATAGATCAGCTTATAAGCACTTGCCGTGGCGCAAACACCGAATTTTGTTTGGGGTGCTTCAACGGAGAATATCCATATCCTCCCGAAGAGTACGAAACGGACAAGTCCAAACTTGAATAATGATTACAACGGAGGTCACATATGGCAATTTCCTATAAAGACAGCGGCGTAGACGTGGAGAGAGGATACGAGGCGGTGCGCCTTATGAAAGAACACGTCAAATCAACCTATACCGAAGGTGTGCTCGGTGACATCGGGTCGTTCGGCGGCTTTTTCGCAATGCCAAAGGGCATGAAAGAGCCGGTGCTCGTTGCAGGCACGGACGGCGTGGGCACCAAATTAAAATACGCCATATTGTCTCACAGATACAATACAATCGGCATAGACGCGGTTGCTATGTGCGTGAACGACATAGTTTGCCAAGGCGCAAAACCGCTGTTTTTCCTTGATTACTTTGCCTCGGGCAAGCTTGACCCCGCGCAGGTAGCCGAGGTCGTTTCGGGTATTGCGGAAGGGTGCAGACAGTCCGGGGCGGCGCTCATCGGCGGCGAAACTGCCGAAATGCCGGGCTTTTATCCGGGCGGCGATTTCGACGTTGCAGGTTTTGCCGTAGGCGTTGTGGATAAAAAGAAGATTATAAACGGCAGCAATATAAAGCCGGGCGACATTCTTATAGGAATAAAGTCAAGCGGTATTCATTCAAACGGCTATTCGCTTGTAAGAAAGCTTTGGGGAGAGGATGTGGAAGATTTGCAAAAATACGACGCCGACCTCGGCGCCGCGCCATTGGACGTTTTGTTGACCCCTACTAAGATATACGTAAAGAGTATCCTTGCCCTCATTGAAAAGGTTAAAGTAAAGGGCATAGCCCACATAACGGGCGGCGGGTTTATTGAAAATATTCCGCGCATATTCCCGAACGGCATAGGATGCCGTATAGATACAAAATCCTACGAAGTTCCGCCGGTTTTCAGAATTATGGTCAAAAAGGCGAAAATCAGCAAGCAGCAGGCATACAACACTTTCAATATGGGAATCGGAATGGTCGTCTGCGTTGCAAAAAAGGACGTCGACGCCGCAATTGCCTTGCTTGAAAGCGCGGGCGAGAGCTGCGTGATTCTCGGTAAAACCGTAAAGGGAAGCGGAGTTGTTTTAAAATGAAGCGTATAGCCGTTTTTGCGTCCGGCGGCGGAACCGATTTTCAGTCGGTTATCGACGCCAACGAAAGGGAACATTTTTGTGAAATTTCCGTATTGATAGCGTCAAAAGAGGGTATCGGCGCCATAGACAGGGCACATTCACACGGTATAGATACGGCAGTCTTTTCCAAAAAGGATTACTCCGACCTTGAAACGCTGTATGCGGAGCTGACTACGTTCCTGCAACAAAAGCAAATAGATTATATAGTGCTTGCCGGCTGGCTTAAAATAATTCCGGGAAGTTTTATAAAGACCTTTGCCGACAGAATCATAAATATTCATCCGTCGCTCATTCCCGCATTTTGCGGAGCGGGATATTACGGATTGAATGTACATCGCGCGGTTCTGGAATACGGTGCAAAAGTTTCCGGTTGCACCGTGCACTTCGTGAATGAAATACCGGACGGTGGAGCGATAATCGCTCAAACTGCGGTAAAAGTGGAGGACGGCGACACGCCCGAAGCTCTACAGGCGCGTATTCTTGAAGAAGAACATAAGCTTCTTCCGTATTGCGTAAAAATGCTCTGCCTCGGTAAAATAGAAAAGCACGGCAGACAGGTTACAATAAAATAAATTTCAGGAGGATATAAGTATGATTATGAAAAAGCGTGCGCTCGTGAGCGTATCCGATAAAACCGGAGTGGTAGAGTTCTGCAAAGGACTTGTTGAAAACGGTTTTGAAATCATTTCCACGGGCGGCACGGCAAAAGCTTTAAAGGACGCGGGGCTGAACGTTATAGGTATTTTCGAAATTACGGGCTTCCCCGAGTGTCTGGACGGAAGGGTAAAAACTCTTCACCCCAACGTACATGCCGGGCTTCTTGCAATGCGTTCCAATCCCGAACATATGGCACAGCTTGAAAAACTCAATATAAACACCATAGATATCGTGTGCGTAAACTTGTATCCTTTTAAAGAAACTCTTGCTAAGGGCGCCGACTTTGCCACGTGCATAGAAAATATAGATATCGGCGGTCCCACAATGATAAGAGCCGCGGCTAAAAATTATCAGGACGTAGCCGTGATCGTAGACCCCAAGGACTACGGCAAAGTTTTGGAAGAGCTTGATAACGGCGGGGTTACGCTCCAAACAAAAAAATATCTCCAATACAAGGTGTTCGCTCATACCGCCGTTTATGACAGCCTGATCTCCAACTATCTTGCAGCTCAGCTTGGAATAACTTTCCCCGACCAAATTACTTTTGCATACGAAAAGGCTCAGGATATGCGTTACGGCGAGAATCCCCAACAGCAGGCTGTGTTTTATAACGAAGAGTTTATACGCAAAGGCTCTCTGTCGTCCGCAAAACAGCTTTGGGGCAAGGAGCTTTCATATAACAACGTAAACGACGCCAACGGCGCGCTCGAACTTTTAAAGGAGTTCGGCAGTACTCCCGCGGTTGTGGCATGCAAACACGCAAATCCCTGCGGAGTGGGAACGGGCGCAACGATCTATGAGGCGTATATGCGCGCATATAACTCCGACCCTGTTTCCGTATTCGGCGGCATACTTGCAATAAACGGTACGGTTGACGCCGATACGGCAACCGAAATCAATAAAATTTTCATAGAGATAGTAATGGCGCCCGACTATACGCCCGAAGCGCTCCGTATTCTGGAATCAAAAAAGAATATCCGTCTCCTCAAAATAGACGATATTTCCGCACGGCGCGAAGCCGCCGCATTTGATATGAAAAAGGTTTACGGCGGACTTCTCGTTCAGCAGTACGACGAAACGCTTATCCGCGGCGAAGATATGAATTTATTTAAGAACAGGGCGCAGGTAGAGGAAATAACCACGGCTTCCGGTAAAAAGAGGAAGAGTTACGGCTTGGGCGTTGTAACCGACCGTATCCCCACGCAGGAGGAGGTTGAAGCGCTTTTATTCAATTGGAAGGTAGTAAAGCATACAAAATCCAACGCCGTTGTTATAGGGAAAACGGGCAGAACCACGGGCATTGGTATGGGGCAGACCAACCGCATATGGGCGGCGCAGCAGGCAATTGCCCACGCCGGGGCGGAGGCAAAAGGCTCGGTTATGGCTTCGGACGCGTTCTTTCCTTTCCCCGATTGCGTGGAGGAGTGCGTAAAGGCGGGCATTACCGCCATAATCCAGCCGGGCGGTTCCATTCAGGACGAGGCTTCGGTTGACGCATGCAACGCCGCGGGAATCGCAATGGTTTTTGTAGGCGACAGGCACTTCAAACATTGAGTTTAATTTTATTAAGGTGTAGGTTATGAACGTTCTTGTTATAGGTAACGGCGGCAGGGAGCACGCCATATTGTTGGCTTTGAAAAAAAGTCCCAAGGTGGATAAACTTTACTGTATGAAAGGTAATGCGGGTACTGCCGAAATTGCCGAAAACGTAAACGTGGACTATATGAATATTGCCGCGGTAACAAAATTTGTCGCAGAACATCCGGAAATTGATTACTATGTGGTAACTCCCGACGACCCGCTTGCGCTGGGGCTTGTAGACGAGCTTGAAGCCATGGGCAAGCGCTGCTTCGGTCCGCATAAAAATGCGGCTGTAATAGAATCAAGCAAGGCGTATGCCAAGAACCTTATGAAAAAATATAATATCCCCACCGCAGAGGCGGAGATATTTGACAACTATGAAAAGGCGCTTGAATATGTCCGTCGCAAGGGAGCGCCGATAGTATTAAAAGCCGACGGGCTTGCTCTCGGCAAAGGTGTGCTGGTATGCGAAACTTTAAAAGAGGCTGAAGAGGGCTTAAAGGAAATAATGCTCGATAAAGCGTTCGGCGCCGCTGGCAACGTGGTGGTTATTGAGGAGTGTATGCACGGCCTCAAATATACGCCCGGGGAAGAAGTTTCCGTGCTTGCATTTACCGATGGAAAGACAATTGTGCCCATGATAACCTCATGCGACCATAAACGCGCCGGCGACGGCGATCAGGGGCTGAATACGGGCGGAATGGGCACGTTTTCCCCCTGTCCCTTCTGGACCGAAAAGCTTGAACGGGAAGTTCTTGAAACAATAATGATTCCCACTATGAACGCTCTCAATGCGGAGGGAAGAACTTTCAAGGGGTGCCTGTATTTTGGACTTATGCGAACGGATAAGGGCATAAAAGTCGTTGAATACAATTCCCGTTTCGGCGATCCCGAAACTCAGGTCGTTCTGCCGATGCTCAAAACGGATTTGATGGAAATTTTCGAGGCAGTCACCGACGGCAGGCTCTCGGATATCAAAATCGAATGGGAGAGCGGCGCATGCGTCTGCGTTGTGCTTGCAAGCGGCGGATATCCGTTGAGTTATGTAAAGGGTAAAGAAATTACGATAGGCGACGTAGGCGATTGCACGGTTATACACGCAGGCACTGCCTTAAAGGACGGTAAACTCGTAACTAACGGCGGCAGGGTATTAAACATCGTAGCAAAAGGCGCAAATATCGAGGCGGCAAGGGTAAAGGCATACGCCGCCGCAGGAAATATAAGTTGGGAAAATATGTTTTACCGCAAGGATATAGGCATAAAGTATCGTGAAGGTTAAAGATGTTTAGGATTTACGTTGAAAAAAAGAACAATTTAAAAGCAAAGCAAGTTAAAAGCGATATTTTAAATCTTTTAAAGATTTCTGTTGACGACGTCCGTCTGCTTTTGCGCTATGATGTCGACGGCATATCCGAAGAGGAATTTAACGCCGCGGTTCCCTGCGTATTTTCCGAACCGCCCGTCGATAACGTATATTTTGAAACAGTATCTTTCCCCGAGGGCTACAGCGTGTTTGCAATAGCCTATCTCACGGGGCAGTACGACCAGCGCGCGGATAGTGCGGCACAGTGCGTTCAGCTCCTCACACAAAAGGAGCGTCCCATTATAAAATGCGCCAATATATATGCGATAAAAGGCGCTGACGGCGGTCAACTTGAAAGAATTAAAAAGCACCTCATAAACCCCGTAGAAAGCGAGGAAGTATCGCTTGAAAAGCCGTCGTCGCTCTGCCATGTCACGGTTGAAGCGGAGGACGTAAAGGACGTTGAAGGTTTTATAACCTTTGACGATTGCGCCATACGCGGCTATCACAAAAAAATGGGGCTTGCAATGTCCGTGGAGGACCTTGCTTTTGTGCGCGATTACTTCAAAAAAGAGGGGCGGAATCCCACCGAGACGGAAATCAAGGTTATAGACACCTATTGGTCGGACCATTGCCGCCATACTACGTTTTCAACCGAGCTTAATAATATAACAGTAAACAGCGACAACTCCAAAGTGGAGGAGGCTTTAAATTTGTACCGAAGCCTCTTTGCGGAGCTATATAAAAACAGACCCGAAAAGTATCCTTGCCTTATGGATATTGCAACGATTGCGGCAAAAAAGCTCAAAAAAGAGGGTAAGCTCGATAATTTGGATGAGTCGGACGAAATCAACGCATGCTCTATAAAGGTTGACGCCGTGTTGGACGGCAAGCCTCAGAAATATACCGTAATGTTCAAAAACGAAACCCATAACCACCCCACGGAGATAGAGCCTTTCGGCGGCGCCGCAACGTGTCTTGGCGGAGCCATACGCGACCCTCTTTCGGGCAGGACTTATGTTTTACAGTCAATGCGCGTCACAGGTTGTTCTGATCCCACGGAGCCTATTGAAAACACGCTTCCCGGCAAGCTTCCGCAAAGGATAATAACCAAAACGGCTGCCGCCGGGTTTTCATCGTACGGCAATCAGATAGGTTTGGCTACGGGGCAGGTTGACGAAGTATATCACCCCGGTTACAGGGCAAAGAGACTTGAAACGGGCTTTGTTGTCGGCGGCGCAAAATCGGATATGATTTACCGTGAAAAACCCAAAAAGGGCGATATAATTGTTCTCCTGGGCGGCGAAACGGGGCGGGACGGCTGCGGCGGCGCCACGGGTTCTTCCAAGGCGCACGATAAAAAATCCGTTCAAACCTGCGGCGCAGAAGTACAGAAGGGCAACGCCTTGACCGAGCGCAAGCTTCAGCGGCTGTTTTTAAACAAAAAAGCTACCACGCTTATAAAAAAATGCAATGATTTCGGCGCGGGCGGCGTGTCCGTAGCCATAGGCGAGCTTGCCGACGGGCTGGAAATCCAGCTTGACCGCGTGCCCAAAAAATACGAGGGGCTTTCGGGGACAGAACTTGCAATCTCCGAGTCTCAGGAGAGAATGGCGGTAGTGGTTGCAAAAGAGAACGTTCAAAAGTTTATATCGCTTGCCGCCGCGGAAAATCTCAACGCCACTCCCGTTGCGGTGGTGACGGACGACAGAAGAATAAAAATGTTCTACCGCGGCAGAGCCATTGTAAATATTTCACGCGATTTTTTGGATACAAACGGTGTAAAACAGGTTACTGACGCAGAAATAAACGAAAGTATCACTACGTTTTTTGACGCTCCGGATAAAAAACCTTTCCAAGTTGCGGCAAAGGAAACGCTTGCTCATTTGAACGTATGCTCAAAAAAGGGTCTCGCCGAAATGTTTGATTCAACAATAGGCGCAAAATCCGTATATATGCCATTCGGCGGCAAATACCAATTGACGCCGGTTATTGCAATGGCTGCCAAGTTTACGGGCGGTGAAACCGACGACTGTACCGTTTCCGCGTACGGTTATAACCCGGACCTCATGTCAGCTTCGCCCTTTACGGGGGCAATCTATTCAATAGTGGCTTCCGTTTCAAAAGTTGTTGCGGTTGGGGCTAAATATGAAGATATAAGACTTTCGCTCCAGGAGTTCTTTATGAGGCTCAGGGAGGATAAAAAGAGATGGGGCGTGCCTCTTTCGGCTCTTCTCGGCGCGTTGTATGCGCAGATGGGGCTGGGGCTTGGCGCAATTGGCGGAAAGGACAGCATGAGCGGCACGTTTGAGGATATTGACGTCCCGCCCACGCTGATTTCGTTTGCGCTGGCGCCCTCCAAGGCTTCTGAGCTCATAACCAACGTCCTCCGCTCAAAGGGTGAAAAACTCTATGTATTGCCCATTAAAAAGGATAAGAACCTTATTCCGGACTTTGAATATCTTAAAAAATTGTATTCCGAAGTAAATTCCAATATTAAAAGCGGAAACATTGAATTTGCAACGGTTATAGAAAAGGGCGGCGCGTTTGCCGCGGTTGCAAAATCATGCTTCGGCAACGGGCTTGGTTTTGTGTTTACGGCAGATTACAATACGCTTTTTGCCGAGCGTTACGGTGAAATAATCGTTTCCGCAAGAGATATTACCGTATTTAACGGCATCGAAGTTGTTGAACTCGGCAGTACAGCCGAAGGCGGGTTTACTTTGGGAGAGGAAAGTATTTCCTTTGCCGAAGCACTTTCGGCATATACCGACAAGCTCGAAGGTGTGTTCCCGGCAACGGCTTTTGCCGGTGGGGATATACCCGATTGCGACTATTCGGGCGAAAAGAAATATACATGTATTGCAACCAAAATTGCCAAGCCACGCGTATTTATCCCCGCGTTTCCGGGAACAAACTGCGAGCTTGACACGGCGCGTGCGTTTGCTCTTGCCGGAGCCGAGCCGGAAATACTCGTAATAAAAAACCGCACGCCTGCGGATATCGAGGAGAGCGTGCGTGCAATAATAAAAGCAATAGACGGCTGTAATATAATCGCCTTCCCCGGCGGTTTTTCGGGCGGCGACGAGCCGGACGGTTCGGGGAAATTTATAGCCACAACGTTTAAAAATCCTGCAATTTCCGAAAGGATTATGGAGCTGATAAACCATCGTGACGGGCTTGTCCTCGGAATATGCAACGGCTTTCAGGCGCTGATAAAGCTCGGACTCGTGCCCTACGGTAAAGTTTGTCCTCTAACTTCGGGGTCGCCCACCTTAACGTACAATAATATTTCAAGGCACGTTTCAACTATGGTAAATATTCGCGTTGCTTCGACGATAAGCCCCTGGCTTTCGGCTTGCAAAGTGGGCGAAATTTATTCCGTGCCTGTGTCGCACGGCGAGGGTAAGCTTGTTGCGCCGCAAAAGGAGCTTGAAAAGATGCGCCGGAGCGGGCAGATTGCAACCCAATACGTGGATTTATCCGGCAAGCCCACAATGCTCAGTCCCTACAATCCAAACGGGAGCAACTGGGCGATTGAAGGAATTACTTCGCCCGACGGCAGAGTGTTCGGTAAAATGGGGCACAGCGAGAGAACAGGCGTAAATCTTTATAAAAATTTCGACGGAAATTTTGATATGAAGATATTCGAGAGCGGCGTTAAATATTTTAAATAATGCAACAAACGGCTCAATCGCTCAGATTACGGTTTTTGTTCAAACGCTTTACAAAAGGAATATATCGTGTTATAATAGTACAAACAATACAATATATGACGAGGGGTTGACGTATGAAATGTTTATATTGCGGCTGTGAGGACAGCAAGGTTATAGACAGCCGTTCTGCGGACGAGGGAAGGACCATAAGAAGAAGACGCGAGTGCATTCAATGCGGCAAGCGGTTTACTACGTACGAGACGATTGAGGATACGCCCGTCCTTGTTATAAAGTCAAGCGGGCTGCGCCAAGCATACGATCCACAGAAGATTAAAAACGGTATTATAAAATCCTGTGAAAAGCGCCCGGTATCGCTCAACGCGATTGACGACATTGTATCAACAATAACCAAAAAAATTTACAACTCCATGGAGCAGGAAATTTCCTCCAAAAAAATCGGGGAAATGGTTATGGAAGAGCTTAAAAAGGTAGATGAAGTCGCCTATGTGCGATATGCAAGCGTTTACCGCTCGTTCAAGGATATACCAAGCTTTATGGAAGAGCTTCAAAAGCTGATGGAAAATAAAAATTAATTGTTGCAGACAGTGAATTTCACTGTCTGTATTCTTTGAATTATGCAATATATAACCGATAAAGTCAAAATAGGCAACGTCGCCGTCGGCGGCGGCGAAAGCGTAAAAATTCAATCTATGTGCACAACAAAGACGTCCGATATTGACGCCACGTGCACACAAATTTTGCGGCTTGAAGAGGCTGGGTGCCAAATTATACGCGTTTCGGTCCTCGACGAAAGCGATGCGTATGCAATAAAAGAAATAAAAAAGAAAATTCATATTCCCTTGGTTGCGGATATACATTTTTCTGCCGCGCTTGCGGTAAAAGCAATTGAAAACGGTTGCGATAAGGTCCGCATAAACCCCGGCAATATAGGCGGAGAAAGAGAAATAAAGTATGTTGCCGATTGCATAAAGGAACACGATATTGCCGTAAGAGTTGGCTCGAACACCGGCAGCATAGAAAAAGAGTTTCTTCAAAAGTACGGCAAAAACGAGTACTCACTGGTTGAAAGCGCCTTAAAAAGCGTAGGAATTTTGGAAAAGTACGGAGTCCGAAAAATTGTGATTTCCGTAAAGGCTTCAAGCGTGCCGTTGACCGTCAAGGCGTACAGGCTGCTGGCGACCCGCACACAGTATCCGCTGCACTTGGGGGTGACCGAAGCCGGCACCGAACAGATGGCGGTGGTAAAATCGTCAGCTGCTCTGGGCGCTCTTCTTCTGGACGGAATAGGCGACACATTGCGTATCTCCATAACCGACGACCCGGTTAAGGAAGTTATTGCCGCGCGCAGGCTGCTGCGCGCCGTCGGTCTCGACATGAATTTTGTGAATGTAATCTCCTGCCCGACGTGCGGCAGATGTATGTGGAATTCCATGGAGATCGCAAACAAAGTGTCTGGGTACGTTGAGAACAGCGCCAAGCGGCTAAATATCGCCGTAATGGGCTGCGTTGTGAACGGTCCCGGAGAGGCAAGGGATTGCGATCTCGGGATTGCCGGAGCAAAGGACTATTGCATAATTTTCAAAGGCGGCGAAATTATAGCAAAAGTTGATGCAAAGGACGCCGAAAAAGAATTTTTTAAGGAGATAGATAAATTTTTAAATGAGCGGTGATATTTTATCGGCAGTGCGCGCTTCGTCACAAAACTTAAAAAACGCCATATTGCGCTCCGTCACCGTGGAAAGAGCAACGCGCACAGTAAAAATAGAAGTTGTAACGGACAATACTTTCAGCGAAGCGGACACAAATTCCGCGCTGGGCGCTGTTAAGCCTTATATTCCCGAATATTTCGATTGTATCGTCAACGTCATAAAGCTGATGCCCGACTGCGAAATGGTAAAACATAAAATAGAGGAAGCCATATCCGTAAATTTCAAGGCAATTTATGTTACTTTGATCGAAGGGGACGTAACGGTTGAAAAAACCACCAGCGGATTTGATTATACGGTTGCGGTGATGCCCTTTTTGCAGGTCGGGCAGGATTTTACCGAAAAAATCAACGCATATCTTTCCGCAAACTTCTGCGGAGAGTTCAGCGGGGAATGCATTTCTTCACAGAGGGGGGTGAGCGATATAAATATAGCCGAAAAACCGGATGAAATAGAATATGAAATCCCCGTGCGCACATTTGCTATAAATGATTTCAGGTATCTCGAAGGTACAAAAAAACAGACTTCGGCGGTTTATCTTGCCGATTTGAATTTTGCGGCGGAAGAGGTTGTTATTTGCGGAACCATAGAACAGCTGAACGAGAGGGAATATACCAATAAAAAGGGCGTCAAAAAAACATATTTATCATTGATTATTTCCGATACGACCGCAAGCGTACATATAACTTACTTCATCCGCCAAAAAACTTATGATAAAATCAAGAGTCTCAAAGTCGGCGACAGTATAGTCTGCACAGGCTCGAACGAAATGTATAACGGGAGCCTCAGATATACCGCGAATATCATAGATTACGGCAAATTTCCTAAAAATTTCGTGCCGGAACAAAGGCAATCAAAACCCGTTCCAAAATACTATCATTTTGTTTCTCCACAGCCGTTTTCCGATATCGAGCAGACCGATTTCTTTACCCAAAGAATAATCCCCGAATGCTTGAAAAACAACACTTTTGTGGTTTTCGATCTCGAAACGACGGGTTTGAATTCTTCGCCCGTATCAGGCAATATGGACAGGATAATAGAGATAGGCGCCTATAAGATCGTTGACGGGCAAATCTGTGAATCTTTTTCTACGTTTATAAATCCCCAAAGGAAACTTTCCGATGAAATCATAAAACTTACGGGTATCACAGAAGAGATGGTTTCCGGCGCGCCCACGTATGAGGAAGTTATGCCGGATTTCTACAAATTTTGCAGCGGCAGCATACTTGTAGGGCACAATATTGTTGGTTTTGACTATAAATTTGTGGAGTATTATTGCGCACGTCTCGGCTATATTCTCGACAGAAACATGATTGACACCATTCCGCTTTCGCAGGAGCTTTTGTTTTTGCCTAATTATAAGCTCAATACCGTGGCGGAGAAGTTTAATATAACTTTCAATCATCACAGGGCTATAGATGACGCGCTTGCCACGGCAAAAATATTTATAGAGCTTATAAAACTTAAAAAATCTTTGCCCAAGACGGCATAAATTGCCAAAAAAAAGTTGCAATTTTAGCTACGGTATGTTAAAATAAACATAACCTTAATAGAAATGTTAAGATTGAGTGTCCTTCGGGGCACTCAATACTTGTATTAGAGGATTGTATGGACGTAAAACCTTTGTGCGAGATCCGTGCGTTTATCGAGGGCATAGCCGGTCCCATGGGCATTGAAGTCGTTGATGTGGAGTGGAACGACCGTTCGGCGGAGCTTACCGTGTATATAGATACGGAGAACGGGGTGGATCTGGACACGTGCGAAAAATTCCATAATGCCATAATGGACCCTATCGACGAATTGGACCCGACATACGATAAACCATATACGCTTAACGTATCCAGCCCGGGACTTGACAGACCTTTTAAAACGGACAGGGATTTTGAAAGGAACCTTAACAAGGAAGTGGAGGTTAAACTCTATGCGCCTTTAAAAGGAAAAAAATATCTCGAAGGGATGTTGACGGGCTATGACGGCAACTGCATTACATTAAAAACCGAAAGGGAAGAGTTGAAAATCGCTCTCAACAAAGTCGCAAAAATAAATAAAGCAATTAAATTTGAATAAACCTTACAAATTGTCAGGAGAAATAAAATGACCAACAAAGATTTTTTTGTAGCATTGGAAGACCTTGAAAAGGAAAAAGGCATACCTCAGGAAGTGTTTATGGAAGCGCTTTCCAACGCCCTCGTTTCAGCATGCAAAAAGCAATATGCCGGTGCGGCGGGGAAGGTGGATATAAAGCTCAATCCCGAAAAGGGCACGATCGACTTTTATACCGTTAAATCGGTTGTTGAAGAAGTAGTCGACCGCGAGACGGAGATTTCCTTGGAGGACGCCCAAAAAATCAAAAAAAGCTACAAAGTAGGCGATCAGGTTGCCGAAAAGTTTGTCCCCAAAGATTTCAGCCGCATAGCTGCGCAAACGGCAAAACAGGTTATTCTGCAAAAGATCCACGAGACCGAGCGCGACGCCGCCATGAACGAGTTCTCCAACAAAGAGGGCGAGCTTTTGGTGGGCGTTATAAGAAAAATCGACGCACGCAACGTCTACGTCGAACTCGGCAAAGGGCAGGTGGAGGGGCTTATGCTTCCTTCCGACCAAGTGCCCGGGGAGAAATATAACGTTAACGACAAAATAAAGGTCTTTGTAAAGCGCGTAAAGAGCGGTTATAACGGCGCACAAGTGCTGGTAAGCCGTTCTGCGCCCGGTTTGGTGAGAAAGCTCTTTGAAGAAGAGGTTCCCGAAATAAAGCAGGGCACCGTGATAATAAAAGAAATCAGCCGGGAAGCGGGGGCAAGAACCAAGATGGCTATCTACTCCGAAGACGAAAGAGTGGACGCCATAGGCGCGTGCGTTGGCAATAAGGGCGCAAGGGTAAACGCCATAGTAGAAGAGCTCAGGGGCGAAAAGATAGATATTATTCCCTGGAGCGACAATCCTTTGGAGTTTATTGCAAAGGCGCTTTCTCCGGCAAAGGTAATTTCCGTAACGCAGCTTGACGGCGACAAGACAGCCATGGCTGTAGTGCCCGACGACAAGCTGTCGCTTGCAATAGGCAAGGACGGACAAAACGCACGTCTTGCCGTAAGACTAACGGGTTGGAAAATCGACGTTAAAAGCGAATCCGCGGCTGCAAAGCTCGGTTTCATAGCGCCCGAACAGGGATAATAAGGAAGAGTTTATGCCCGATAAAAAAATTCCCCTTCGCCAGTGTATAGCGTGCAGAGAACTCAAGGAAAAGCGGTCGATGCTGAGGATTGTAAAGAATTCCGAAGGCAAAATTTTTCTTGATTTCTCCTCAAAGGCGGCGGGGAGGGGAGCTTATATTTGCAACAACCCCGAGTGTATTAAAAAACTTAAAAAAGGACGGCTTCTGAACAGGGTGTTCGCCTGTGCGGTGGACGATGTGGTTTATACCGCCGTTGAGGAGGAATATTTTGGGAAGAACCAAAATTGAAACGTTCATAGGGTTCTGCAAAAAGGCAGGCAAGCTTTCGCTCGGCTCAGGTGCGGTCGATACGCTTAAAAAGGAAGTATATTTGCTGATAGTCAGCGCCGACGCATCCGAAAACACAAAAAAGCTTGCCGTAAAATATAAAAACAGATTTATGTGCCCGCTGCTTATCTGTAAATCCGAATTTGATTTTATTGTAAATAAACCGGGCTGTAAAATTGCGGCGGTGCGGGACGGACAGCTGGCAAAAGCTATTTTGGATAACTTAGACGATAACTACGAATTATATGCCGGAGGCAATTATTAAATATGGCAAAAAAGTACGAGAATATCGAAAATATAGTTAAGCTCATTTCTGACGGAGCTATTTCCGAACTCTCAAAAAAGGTCGTTGCGGCAGAGCGTACTGCGGCGGACGTCCTTAAAAAATTGAATGGCGTTGAAGCTGCCAGATTGCAGGCAAAGCTCGAAGAGGAAAGGTTGGCTGCGGAAAAAGCCGCTGCCGAAGAGGCGGCAAAGCTTGCCGCCGAAAAGGAAGCCCTGGAAGCAGCCAAAAAACAAGAGGAGCAGCAAACAACGGCAAAAGCGCCCATCGAAGAAACTCCCGTTGAGGTGCCTTCTCCCGTACAGCAAAACACCGAAGTTTCTGCGGAGCAAAAGCCTCAACAGCCCGCAAAAGACAATAAAACATTTATAAACCGCGATGTCCGCCCTCCCAAAGCCGACAAAAAGAGTGGATCCGTTCATTCCGCCACGCCCCAACGCCCCGCCCAGCAAACGCAGGGTCGTCCGCAGGCGGGTGCAAAATTTAATTCTTCCGCGGCAGCTCCGGCGCCGGCGGCACAGGCGCCCAAAAAGAATTTCGGACCCGATAAAAAGAAACAGAGTTACGATAAAACCTATGTTGAAAAGGAGCGCCGCGCACCGTCTAAGCGCGCTCTCCAAAAGCAGCAGGGCGCAAGCATTGAGGATTTTGACGAAGACAAGAGCGGATACAGAAAGCTGCGTGTAAAAAAGGAAAAGACCAAACAGAATACGCAGGTAATAAAGATTGAAAAAGCGGTGGTTACAACCAACGAAATTCCTTTGAAAATGTTATCGGAAAAGCTTGGAATTTCGGCTGTGGAAATCACCAAGCGGCTGTTCAAAGAGGGAATAATGAAAACGGTAAATGAGTCTATCGACTACGATACCGCCGCGCTTATTGCCGCAGATTTGGGAATAGAGCTTGAATACAAGCCCGAAAAAACGGCGGAGGAAGTACTGTTTGAAAAGCAGGCTGACACTGTGGAAGAGATTGAAAGTCTTGTTCCCCGCGCGCCTGTGGTTACGGTTATGGGACATGTAGACCACGGCAAAACCTCCCTTCTCGACTATATAAAGCATACAAAAGTAGCCGCAGGAGAAGCCGGCGGCATAACCCAGCATATAGGCGCATATACGGTGACGGTAAACGGGAAAGGCATAACCTTTATCGATACCCCGGGGCACGAGGCGTTTACGGCAATGCGCGCCCGCGGGGCACAGATTACCGATATAGTAATTCTTGTTGTCGCCGCCGACGACGGCGTGATGCCGCAGACCGTGGAGGCAATCAACCATGCCAAAGCGGCCGGCGTTACGATAATTGCCGCCATAAATAAAATTGATAAACCCGGCGCAAATATCGATAAGGTTAAACAGGATCTTACGGCACAGGGGCTTGTTCCCGAAGAATGGGGCGGCGACACGGTAGTTTGTCCCATCTCGTGCAAGACGGGCGAGGGCATAGACCAGCTTCTTGAAAGCTTGCTGCTTGTTGCGGAGATGAAAGAGCTTCTTGCAAATCCCGCAAGAGAGGCAAGGGGCGTGATAATCGAAGCTCAGCTCGACAAGGGCAAAGGTCCCGTTGCCACCGTCCTCGTGCAGAACGGCACATTGCATACGGGCGACAACCTTATTTCCGGCACCGTAACGGGAAGGGTGCGCGCGATGATAGACGACAAGGGCAGGACGGTTAAAGAGGCAGGACCCTCCATGGCTGTCAATGTTTTGGGGCTTGAAGAGGTCCCCAACTCCGGCGATTCTATTTTTGCCGTATCCCAGTCGCTCATGAAGCAAGTTATGGATGAACGCAAGAGAAAAGAGAGCGAATCGATGATAAAATCATCCTCCAAAATTTCTCTCGACGATATATTCAACAACATTGCCGAGGGTAATTTAAAAACTCTCAATCTCATTATAAAAGGCGACGTGCAAGGCTCGGTCGAGGCGATAAAACAGTCTGTTGTCAAGCTTTCTAACGAAGAGGTTAAGGTCAAAGTTATTCACAGCGGAGCCGGCGCCATAACCGAAACCGACGTTATGCTTGCCGATTCATCCAACGCAATAATCCTCGGCTTTAACGTGCGCCCGGATGCAAAAGCCAAGGTGCTTGGAGAAAGGAGCAAGGTAGACATAAGAACATATCGCATAATTTACGATTTGATTGACGATGTTACGGCAGCTTTGAAAGGTATGCTTGCTCCTAAATATCACGAGATACTTCTCGGTAAGTGCGAGGTTCGTCAAACTTTCAAAATAACCGGGGTCGGCAATATTGCGGGTTGCTACGTGCTCGACGGCAAAATCGTGCGCGGCGGCAAGTTGCGCATATATCGTGACGATGTGTTGATAGTAGAAGGCAACGTAAAGCAGCTCAAACGCTTTAAAGACGACGTAAAGGAAGTAAACGCCGGATTTGAGTGCGGCTGTGCAATCGAAGGCTTTAACGATATACAGATAGGCGATATAATAGAGTGCTATCTCATTGAGCAGATAGCTGCGGTGTAAAAAATGAAAGGTGTGAGAGGAGAACGTCTTGCCGGTGAATTCCGGAAGGAAATATCAAGCGTGATTGCGGGGAAGCTTAAGGCTAAGTTTCCTGAGCTTTCTGCCATAATAAGCGTCACGGCTGCGGATATCGCGCCCGATTTAAAGAGTGCAAAAATATACGTCAGCATATACGATACGGATAAGGAGAGAGCGCAAAACAGCTTTGATATAATAAAGCAGAACGCAGGCTTTATAAGACACGAGCTTGCGCAGGTAATGCGTATAAGAACAATGCCGGAGCTGAGATTTATTTTGGACGGCAGCATGGAATACGGCGAGAGAATAGACAAGATTCTTTCCGATATCGGAACCGAAGATGAATAATACTTTAGAAGAGACGGTAGCAAAACTAAAAAATGCAAAATGCGTGGCTGTTTTTTGCCACGTAAGACCTGACGGCGACGCTCTTGGCAGCGGGCTTGCGCTCCTTTTGGCTCTGCACAATGCAGGAAAAAAAGCGGTTATGTGCTGTGAGGACGTTCCGCCCGAAAAGGTACGTTTTTTGCCGGCTATGAATATGGTTTTGCAGCAGTTGCCGAATTGGGATTACGACTTGTTCGTAAGCGTCGATTGTTCGGATATTACGAGAATGGGCGCATTCTCGAAGCGTTACTCACGATTTAAAAAGGATACCCTAAATATCGACCATCACGTTTCCAACAATGGCTACGCAAAAACAAATTACGTAATAGACTGCCCTGCTTGCTGTGAAATAATGACCGATATATTGGTAAAGTGCGGCTATGAAATTTCAACCGAGATTGCAAATCTTTTAATGCTCGGCTTGATTACCGACAGCGGTACTTTCACCCATCAGAACGTGACCGAAAACACTTTTAAAGTTGCCGGCTACCTTTGTTCAAAGGGCGCGGACTGCAATACGATTAATTATAATGTCAATGTGCGCCAACCCAAGGCGCGCGCCCTTCTGTACGGCAGGGTGATGGACAAAATACGCTTTGACCTCGGGGACAAGCTGGCAATAATAGTTATTACCGCAAACGATATGTCGGATTTCGGCGCGGACGGAAGTCTCACGGAAGGCTTTGTTGACTTCCCGCTTACTATTGACGGCGTGGAAGTATCCGTATCATTAATGGAGTTTAAAAAAGGACAATACAAGACTTCGCTCAGAAGCAAAGGAAAAGTTAACGTCAATGCCGTTGCCTCTGTCTTTGGCGGCGGCGGTCACGTTTTGGCGAGCGGCTGCATGCTTTTCGGGGAACTTGAAGAAGTTGTCGAGCGGTTGACCCGTGCGGTATCTTTGAATTTATGATGGGCTTTATTAACGTAAATAAAGAGCAGGGGCTGTCTTCGGCAAAGGAAGTAGCCAAAATAAAGTTTTTAACAAAAACGCCCTGCGGACATATGGGCACACTCGACCCGATGGCTTCTGGTGTTTTACCTGTCGCCATAGGGAATGCAACCAGGCTTTTCGACTATTTTTTATCGAAAAACAAAACATATATCGCGGTTTTTAAATTTGGCGTCGATTATGACACGCTTGATACAACCGGCAATTTACTGTCCTCCCAAGGCAGAATTCCGTCTCGGCGGGAAATAGAAAGCGTTCTTTGCGAATTTTTAGGCGAAGTGGAGCAGCTTCCGCCCAAATACAGCGCTAAGTGCGTCAACGGCAAAAGAGGATACATGCTTGCCCGCGAGGGAATAGATTTTGAGTTGCAGCCCAAAAAAGTGAGGATAGACTCAATCTCGTTGCAAGACAGCATAAGTACAGATGAGTTTGCGTTTAAAATAGAGTGCGGCAGCGGAACCTACATTCGTTCTATTGCGCGCGATCTGGGTATGCGGCTCGGCACATACGCCGCAATGAGCGGTCTTGTGCGCACCAAAAGCGGGATTTTTACCATTGAAAACTCGGTCAGGACAGATAATCTTACCGCTGAAAATATAGATAACTATATCATAAAAACGCAGGACGTGTTAAGTTTTTCAAGCATTTACCCTTCCGCGGCTGAGGCGGACAAGCTTTTGAACGGACTTACGGTAAAGTGCAACAAGCCCGACGGTATTTACAAATTTTTTGACGGTGCAGGTGAGTTTTACGGTCTTGCGGAAGTCAAATCAAACGCATTGAAGGTCAAAACGAAGCTATGTTAGAAATAATTAACTACAATAACGAAGAATATGGGTTCCCGAGTCTTTTGGTGCTCGGTTGTTTTGACGCGCTTCATAAAGGTCACGCGGCGCTTTTAAAAAAAGCAAAGCTGCAGGCAAAAATAAACGGTCTTGATTTGGGCGTTATGCTCTTTGCGGAAGGAAAAGGCGGCAAGCAGGTCTTTACCTATGAAGAGAGGCTTGAGTTCCTTAAAGAATATAACGTTAAATTTGTTTTGAAGATAGACTATAACGAAGAGTTCAAAAAAACAACAGCTGCGGAATTTTTGCATATTATCGACGAAAAAATCAATATTAAAGGTTTGATGAGCGGTAAGGATTTTCGTTTCGGCGCGGGCGCAAAGGGCAAGTCGGTTACTCTGAAAAGCTATGCCGATGACGAAGAAAACGGAGTTTGGTACGAATCGGTCAAGGACGTAACCTACGGCGATGAAAAAATCAGCACTACGCTCATCAAGTCAATGCTGGAAAACGGCGATATCGGGCTTGCCGACGAGCTTCTCGGCAGAAATTATTTTATATGCGGAAAGGTCGTAAACGGTTCGGAACGCGGCGGCAAGCTCCTCAATTATCCCACGATAAACGTTACCTATCCCGAAAACAAAGTCGAGGTTAAAACGGGAGTGTATACTGTTCTGTGCACCGTCGACGGCAATACATATAAGGGTATTGCGAATTATGGCGCAAGACCCACGTTCAATGAGGAAACTACCGTTCTCGAGGCATATCTTGATGGTTTCGAGGGCGATCTATACGGTAAAGACGTTAAAATAGAATTTTGTGAATACATACGCGATATCCAAAAGTTCGATAGCGCGGAGGCGCTCAAAGAGCAGCTGGATAAAGATATTTTAAAAATAAGAGAAAACAATGATTAAATTCGGACCGAGCGGCAACTGCGATTCCTTTTACGCCGCGGGACATAAACATACAACCGAGGCGGCGGAATATTGCCGCGCGCTCGGGCTTGATTGCTATGAGTATTCCTTCGGCAGGGGGGTTAACCTCTCCGAGGGCAAGGCAATCGAGATTGGCGAAGCTTTCAAAAACGCGCATGTTGAAATCAGCGTGCACGCGCCGTATTTTATAAACTTTGCCAACCCCGACGACGAGGCTGCTGCAAAGTCATATAATTACGTTCTTGCAAGCGCAAGCTGTTTGAAGCTGATGGGCGGCGAAAGAATAGTATTCCATCCCGCGGCTCAGGGCAAAGTTTCAAGGGAAGAGGCAGTTGCAAAAACTGCGGACAGATTAAAAATTCTGCGCGATTTTATCTATCTTAACGGGTATGAAAATTTTAAATTTTGTCCCGAAACGATGGGTAAGCTTGCCCAGATAGGCACGCTCGAAGAGATTGTGGAATTCTGCAAAATAGATAAATGCTACACGCCGGCAATAGATTTCGGACATATCAACGCCCGTGAAGGGGGCAGCTTGAAAACTGTCGGCGACTACAAAAGCCGTCTTGAATATATGATTGCGGAATTGGGCTACGAAAGGGTAAAGGATTTCCACGTACATTTTTCAAAAATTATGTACGGAGGGAAAGGCGAAATAAAGCACCTGACTTTCGAAGATACTGTTTACGGTCCGGAGTTCGAACCGCTTGCAGTGGCTTTAAGCGATTTAAAGCTCGGGCCATACATAGTGAGCGAGTCGGCGGGCACACAGGCGGAGGACGCCGCCGAAATGAAACGTATATATAAACTCATAAATAATTGTATTGACACGTAAGGATTTTTTTGATAAAATATTTTCGGAAGGCATTATATGGCAATCAACAACACCGGAAAAATCTTCAAAGCCGTATCGTCGCAGGCAGTTTTAACCGAACAGAGTGATTTGCGGCAGTATCTTACGGGTTTATCCACGTCTTTCGGCTATGTTCTAAGCGATAAAAACGGTTCGACATTTTATACCGACCCGAGATATCTCGAAATGGCTGAAAACGTTCTTGCAAACACGGGAATAAATGTAAAGCTGTTTAAAGAACCCCTAAAAAAAATATTGGAACCATACGACGAGGTCGCCATTCCCCTTTCGCGCACTCTTTACGAAAGTTGGAAAAGCTTGTCGGATATGAATTTAAAAATAGTGGACAGCACTCCTGCGTTCGAGTCGGCAATGGCGGTTAAAGAGCAGGAGGAGACAGCGCTCATAAAGGAGGCGTGCAAAATTGCCGACAAGGCTTTTGTGGCTCTCCTCGGAAAAATAAAAGAGGGAATGAGCGAAAACGAAGTTGCGGCGGAACTTGAATATCTCATGCGCCGCTACGGAGCTACGGGCACGAGTTTTGATACGATAGTGGCTTTCGGTGAAAATTCCAGCGTGCCCCATCACGAAACGGGCTATACAAAACTTAAATTCGGCGATATAATTTTAATAGATTTCGGTTGCAAATACGGCGGATACTGTTCGGATTGCACCAGAACTTTTCTCTTTGGCGACGACGGCAAGCATCAAGAGTTTAAAACTGCGTACGGTCACGTTTTAAACGCGCACATGCTGGCAAAGGAAAAAATTGTCGAAGGCGTGAGCGGTAAACAGGCTGACGCATTTGCGCGGGACTATCTCCGCGGTTACAATCTCGACGGATACTTTACCCACACGCTCGGGCACGGAATAGGGATAAACATTCATGAGCGCCCCTATTTGTCGCCTAAAAGCGAGGAAATTTTAAAGAACAATATGGTATTTTCCGATGAACCCGGGGTATATTTTGCGGGGAAGTTCGGCATAAGAATAGAGGACACGGTTATGCTTAGTGACGGGCACGCCGAAAGTCTTACAAATTCGGATAAAAAATTAACCGTTTTATAAAGGTTTTATTATAAGGAGAAATTTTATGGCATCGATTTTAGCAGGCGATATCAGAAAGGGAACAACTTTCGAGTATAACGGCAAAGGCGTTTACACGGTAACGGAATTCCAGCACGTAAAACCCGGCAAGGGCGCAGCGTTTGTGAGAACCACGCTTAAAAACGTCGTTACGGGGCAGGTTCTTTCCGACATTACGTTCAACCCCACGGCAAAGCTCGAAACAGCTCAGGTGGAAACGAGGAAAATGACCTATTCCTACTTCGACGGGGAATTTTATAACTTTATGGACCCCGATACCTTTGATATCATCACCTTAAACCATGACCAGGTGGAGGAAGCGCTCAAATACATCAAGGAAAACGATATGGTTACCGTTAAATCGTTAAACGGCGTGGCGTTCTCCGTAGAGCCGGAAAATTTTGTTGAGCTTAAGATTATAGAGTGCGAGCCAGGCGTGCGCGGCAACACGGCGACCAACGTTATGAAGAACGCCGTAGTCGAAACGGGCGCTACCATTCAGGTGCCTATGTTCGTAGAAGAGGGCGAAACAATCCGCATAGATACCCGCACGGGCGAGTATATGTCCAGAGTCGGCAAGTAATTGAATGAAAGCGGTAGTACAGCGCGTAAAGCACACCGCGCTCTCGGTGGACGGCAAACTGATTTCCGAAATTGATTTCGGACTTGCCGTCTTTCTCGGCATAAAAGCCGGGGATGAAGCGGCGCAGACGGACTTAATGGCTAAAAAAATAGCTCATCTCCGTATTTTTGAGGATATTAAAGGCAAAATGAACCTGTCGGTAAAAGATGTGGGCGGGCAAGTTTTGCTTATTTCCCAATTCACGCTTTTAGGCGATTGTTCACATGGTAACCGCCCGAGTTTTACAGACGCCGAACGTCCCGAACGCGCAGTGCAACTATATGAGCTGACTGCCGAAAAATTGCGCGGCTGGGGTGTGCCCGTAAAAACGGGTGTTTTCGGTGCGGATATGAAGATAGAACAGTTCAACGACGGACCTGTAACTATCATTTTGGAAATTTAAATTTAACAGGGCGAGCTGTCGCCCTGTTTTGGTATTTATATGAAAATACGCTATTTAGGTACCGGCGCGGCAGAAGGCATTCCCGCAATGTTCTGCAGCTGCGATTTTTGCAAAAAAGTCAGGGAATTGGGCGAAGGGGAATTCCGCACCCGTTCGCAGGTTGTTTTAGACGATACGGTCTGCATAGATTTTCCTCCCGAGGCATATACACATTCGCTTAAATACGGTTTGGATCTGTCTGCCCTCAAATACTTGTTGGTCACCCATTCGCATATGGACCATTTTTACGCGCACGATTTTATTCTGCGCGGATATAAATATGCGCGCCTGTCACAGCCCGTAATGGAAATTTACGGGAATGCGGAAGTGAAGAGTGTTTTTGAAGAGTGTACCGCGCGTGAGATGAAGCCTGAAGTTGCGCCAAACGTAAAATTCAACGAAATTAAATCTTTCAGTGAATTTTATATAGGCGATTACCGTGTTATAACAATTCCCGCCAACCACGGCAAAACGGAGGACGCGCTTCTGTTCTACGTAGAGCGCGGCGGTAAAGGATATCTTCATTTTTACGATACGGGCAGAGTTGGCGGTAAGGCGCTTGACTATCTCAAAGAAAAGGGAGCAAGGGTAAATTTGATAAGCTTCGACTGTACGTTTGTTGAAAATGTCGGCAGTGAAACAGCCCGCCATATGGGTATTGAGGACGATATGCTGATGAAGCAAAAGCTTTCAGAGCGCGGAATCATAGATAAAAACACAAAAATTGTTATAACCCATTTTTCGCACAACGGCAAGCCGTATGGGACCGTTTTGAAAAGATTAAGCGAGCGTTACGGCGTAATTGCCGCTTACGACGGCTTAGAGGTTGAATTTTAAATGAATTTCTTTAAACATCTTGCTACGGTCCGCCGTCACCGTAAAGCGGTGAGGAAGTTATGTTTTAAAGTGGGGCTTATACGGCAGGGGCTTACGCACGACCTTTCCAAATATTCCAAAGCGGAGTTTCAACCGGGTGTAAAATATTATCAGGGTTACAGAAGTCCTCAGGCTAAGGAGAGGGAGATTTGCGGATATTCCGCGGCATGGCTTCACCATAAGGGAAGAAACAAGCATCATTTTGAATATTGGACCGACTTTGCCGACGGCAAAAAGGTTTACGTTGATATGCCGCCGCAGTATTTTGCCGAGATGGTATGCGACAGGGTTGCCGCAAGCAAAATTTATCTCGGGGCTAAATACACGAACGCAAGTCCTTTGGAGTATTTTGAAAGCAAGACCGACATACAGGGAATGAACCGGCAAACCGCAGAACGGCTTAAATATTATCTTACGATGATCAAAGATGAAGGCGAGGAAAAAACTTTCAAAGCGTTGAAAAAATACGTTAAAGACAGTAAAAAGAAAAAATAAATCAAAAGGCGGTTGCGCGTAATCATACGCGCAACCGCCTTTTGGATTCACGTTATAAATTTTACTTGGTTCTTGCTATTTTTACGTTGTCGTCTTTGCGGTTTCTCAGTTCTTTTACGGGATGTTCGCTGTCCTGGTAGCGGAAGTCTTTCCCGAGTTTTTCTATCGCTTTTTCTATGACGAGGTGCGAAGGATTTTTATCGGGGTCGCCTGACATATATTTTTGATATTCAAAGTATCTGTGCCCGTCTGAAATCTTTTTTATATCCTTATAGTCAAATCGGTTTTGCGTATTGTCGGCGGTAAGGAGAACGGTGGTCCCCAAAACTTTCCTTATATATTCCTTGTTGCCGCCGAGCTTTAAAAGCTTGGGGAACTCCCCCGAACCGAACACGCTTTCATAATTTTTATTCTCGTACTTTTTAAGAAGCTTTGCGGCTGTTTTAAGATGGGCGATTTCCATTTTGAAGTGCTCCGTCCAAATCTTTTTTATAGATTCGTCGCTCTCGTCCTGCATTGCGGAGTAATACAGCCAGCATTCTGTGTACTCGTGCATTACCCATTGCTCAAGCCAAGTCATATTGGGGTCCTTTAAACTTTCATACTGCGTTACGTGCGCCTCTTCAATCATTGCAATTTCCGCATAGAGTTTGCGCCCAAGGTCGTTTTTATACCACTGCGCTATATTCATATAGTAGTTCATCGTCTGCTGTTCGGCGGCGGTTATCGTGCAAGCTACGAGTTTGCTGTATAAATCGGCGTCGTCGGCATTTAAATGCGGTTTGATATCGTCTGCGGGATATCTGTGTTCCGCAACAGTGGGTCGCCCGGGCATAATTTCGGTATATTTTCCCACAAGCATATCCGCGTCGATATTTTTATCCATTTTAAGAAGATTCGCATAGCGGTAGAGGTGGTCAAAGTCCTCCAAAAGCGCAAAATTCAACGCCTTTATATTATTTTCGTCCTTTTCGTTAATGGCAAGAACCGCCGTTAAATCCACCGCAAGCTGTTCGTAAGCGATTGTTGTTTCAAGTATACTTTCGTTTATCGGTTTTAAACAGCTTATACGTTTCTGTTGCTGCTGTTCCTGTCTGCGCACTATGGCAAGCGCCTGCAAAATTTCCGGTTCGTCGCAGTGCCGCGCAAAATTATGCATAAACCACTGTGACTCGAACTCGGTGCCGTTCATAAGTATTACGCGAGTTTTGGTATAGGGTGACGTTTTATCTTTGTTATAGCTTTTCGGGTACATTTTTCTTAAAGGTAAAAAATTGTTTTCAAGCGATTTGCTTTTTTCTTTTATCGGATTCATAAATACCTCCTTTAAAGTTTTCGGCAACAGTTAGCCATTTTAATCATTTAACAGCTAAATTCTTGACATTGAAGGCAAATTTAAGTATACTGTGAAAGAAATATATAATAAAGTGTAGAGAGCGAGAGGTGCGATACGTTTACAAGTAAAGCCCCAAAATTATTTGTAACCGTAATATAAATCGCAAACGCAGGAAAAATTATGTGGTACGAATATTTATATCGCGTATTGAGCATTTTAAACTACATCGTTTTACTACTGATAGGAATACCTCTTGTAATCCAGATTCTCTATGTGCTTTTTTCGTTTGTCAAAAAGAAAACATGGAAGGAATCCGACGTAAAAGCAAAGATAGCCTATCTTATACCTGCGCACAATGAAGAGGACGTAATATATAATTCCGTAAAATCCATATTGGATAACCAAAAATATCCGCGCGAGAAATTTGACGTCTTTGTTGTTGCACATAACTGCACGGATAACACCGCCGAAGAAGCAAAAAGGGCAGGCGCCAAAGTGCTCACTCTCAACGACCCCGACGATTCACACAATATGGCTGTTTATCCTCTTCGCTATGGCATAAATCATATAATGTCGCTTGAAAGCGAAAATTATGAAATAATCATAAGAGTGGACGCCGACAACCATTTAAACGCCGTCTATTCAGCAAAAATGAACGACGCCTATCAATCGGGCGTGGACCTTGCACGTCCTTACGAGGGCGCCTTGAACGGCACGCAGAACTTCTTTACCAAAGCCTGCGCAATGTTCTACGTGTTCGAATCGCGCTACGGCAGCCGCGTGCGCGAAAGATTGAATCTCGGGGCGCACGTAAACGGCAGCGGCGCAATGATGAGCGTAAGAATGCTCAAGGCGACGGGCGGCTATGACTGTGAGACAATCTCGGAGGACGCCGAATACTATTTCAACCGTCTGTTGCAGGGCATCAAGGGCAGGTTTGTTGAGGACGCAGTCGTTTATGAGGATATGCCGTCCTCGCTTAAAGTTACATATCACAGAAACAAAAGGATAGGCAGCGGAACCTCAAAGCTCCTTAAAACAAAGCTTTTCAAGCTTTTGGGGCATTTTTTCACTACGGGCAGTTTGTCCTGCCTTGAAGTGTTTATGACGTACAGCCTGCTGATTTATACCGTATTGCTTGCAATATGGATTCCCGCATTTTACATTTACAATTTTACGTTTTTGGGCTTTGCGGCGTATGGAGGGCTGCAACTTATGTTGTATCCCGTTGAATTTTATAAAACGCTGCTATGGAATACCATAATAATAGGCGCAAGCATTCTTTTGGGACTTTTTGTATTCTTCGGCTATATACAGGCGCTTATTTTGGCGATAACAGAATATAAAAAACTCGGCGCAAAAAAGCGCAGCGAGTTGGCAAGCGCCGTATTATTGTTCCCGTTCTTTTTGATTGTGTACTCCATAACCATTTGCATAGGCACGATGTCTAAGCCCAAGTGGGTCAAAGTTAAGCGCAACACGGGCAAAAAATAATCAGTTTGGGTGAATATTTGGAAAAGCAGGAACCGGCATTAAAAATAGAGCATTTACGTAAGTCCTACGGGGAAATAAGGGCGGTGGACGATATTTCGTTTGAAGTTGCCCAGGGTTCCCTGTTTGCTTTTTTGGGCATAAACGGTGCAGGGAAGTCTACTACCATAAATATAACTTGCTCCATTCTCGGTAAGGATTCGGGCAAAATTTACGTAGACGGATACGACATAGACGATAATCCCATGCAGGTCAAGTCGGAAATAGGAATAGTTTTTCAGACGAGCGTGCTCGACAAAGATCTTACAGTGAAGCAAAATCTTGACATACGCACGTCTTTTTATTCTCTTTCAAAGGCAGAAAAAAAGAAAAATATTGCCGATATCATAAAGCTTCTCGACCTTGAACCCATTTTAAATAAACCCGTACGGAATCTCAGCGGCGGACAAATGAGAAGGGTTGATATCGCCCGCGCAATGGTGCACCGCCCCAAACTGCTCATTTTGGACGAACCTACTACCGGGCTTGACCCCAAAACGAGGATGGCGGTTTGGTCGCTTATTGATAAAATACGCTCGGAAACGGGAATGACCGTGTTCTTGACGACTCATTATCTGGAGGAGGCTGAGCTGGCAACAGACGTTGTTATTATGGACAAGGGCAGGATTATTGCCCACGGCACTCCCAATGAACTCAAAAACGCTTATTCAAAGGACTACATTAAGAGTTTCTGTAAAGAGCGTAACACGGATTTTGAGAGCGCGCTTACGGCAAAAGGCGTTTCATTTACTTTTGACGAAGAGCATCTTGCATATAAAATTTATATCAAAGATACCGCTGATGCAAAAAAACTTATTGCCGAGTTTGACGGTTATCTTACCGATATTGAAATTTTAAAGGGCACGATGGACGATGTATTTTTAAACGTTACGGGCAAAAACATACGTATGGCGGGGGAAGAAGATGCAAACGGTTAAAAGGAAGGTAAATTACCTGGATATTTTTCTCCATCTGACCAAGCGGCATATGTTGGTTTTGTTCCGCAATAAAATCCGTATGTTCTTTACGGTAATGGCTCCGCTAATCATTTTTGCGGTGTATATCCTATTTTTGAGAAATCTTGAGCTTGAGAGCGTGCAGTCTGCCATAAACCAAATCAATTCGGACTTGAAGCTCGGTAAGCCTATCACCTATGCAGAGTATCAAAAGGCGATTGAAACGGTAGTGGACTCGTGGATGTTGAGCGGGATTATCGCAATATCTACTATTACCGTTTCTTTGCAGACAAATAATATTATAGTAAACGATAAGGAAAACGGCGTAAACCGCGATTTTGCCTCTTCACCCATAAACAAAGGACTTTTGATTGCAAGCTATTTTTTGTATAATATTATAGTAACGGTATTTATCTGCTTTATATTCCTCATGGTTTGCCTCATTTATCTTGCCTGCCTCGGGGAGTTTACCATCAATTTTGTAAACTTTTTGCAGATATTTGCCATAATGGTTTACTCGTCCATAAGTTCCGTGCTTTTTACGGTATTCATTTGTTCGTTTATAAAGCGCGACGCAACTATGGGCAGCATAGTAATGATATTTTCAACCGCGGTCGGCTTTATAATGGGTGCTTATATGCCCTTGGGAATGATGCCGCCGTGGGTAGGGACTTTGTGCGGATTTTTCCCGGGAACTTACACCTGTTCATTGTTGCGCTATGCATTCTTGTCAACGCCTATCAGTAATATGGTTGCGCAGTTAGAGGCAATAGAGGGCGGCGCCCAACTTATACAAAGCGTAAACACGAGCTTCGGTTTCAATTTACAGTTTTTCGGAGCCTCGGTAACTCCGGGTTATCAGGCGCTCACTTTGGCGCTCTTCAGCTTATTTTTGATAATTTTGAACATATTTTCGTCTGCCCATCTTGTAAAAGTGAGCGGCGTGTTGAAGCTTAAAAGAAAGAAATAATTTCAGGAGATATAAAATGGATATTGCAGAGGCAATATATAATGTCGGTGTAGAGGATACGCAAATCGATTTGTTTGAGGGTTATTTGCCTGTACCCGACGGGATTAATTACAATTCGTACGTGATTAAAAGCGATAAGATTGCAATTTTGGACAGCGTGGATTCGCATTTTTGCAACGAGTGGCTCGGCAATGTGGAAAAAGTTTTAAGCGGCGCAACCCCCGATTATCTTGTTATCCTCCATATGGAGCCGGACCATTCCGCAAGCATTTTTGAATTCTCCAAAAAGTATCCCGAAACTATAATCGTGGGCAACAACAAAACCTTTGTTATGCTCGGTGAATATTTCGGAACGGATTTTGCCGACAGAAGAATTGTTGTGAAGGACGGCGACAAACTCACGCTGGGCAAGCACGAGCTGACATTTATATTTGCGCCTATGGTTCATTGGCCGGAGGTTATGACGGCTTACGAGAGCTATACCAACACCTATTTTTCGGCTGACGCTTTCGGCAAGTTCGGCGCAGTATCAAAAGGCGGGGAGTGGGACGACGAGGCGCGCCGCTACTATTTTGCAATCGTGGGCAAGTTCGGCGTGCAGGTGCAGGCTCTTCTTAAAAAGGTTGCGGCGTACGATATAAAAACGATTTGTTCGTTGCACGGACCGGTGCTTAAAGAGAACCTCGGTCATTATCTTGAGCTGTATTCAAAATGGTCTGCGTATGAGCCAGAAACCGATGGCGTGCTCATTGCCTATACTTCGGTATACGGACACACTAAAACTGCAGTGGAAAAGTTAGCTTGCAAATTGCAGGAACTCGGCGTAAAGATAAAGGTGTGCGATGTGGCGCGGGAAGAGAGGACTTACTGCATAGCCGAAGCGTTCAAATATTCAAAAATCGTTTTTGCCACCACAACGTATAACGGCGGCATTTTCCCGTCAATGCGTGAGTTTATACAGAGCCTCACCGAGCGCAATTTCCGCAGCCGCAAAGTAGGCTTGATTGAAAACGGAAGCTGGGCGCCTGTTGCAGCAAAAACCATCGCAGGTATGCTTGAAAACAGCAAAGATATAATATTTGCGGAAAATTCAGTTAAAATACGCTCGGCTTTGAATGAGCAGAGCCTTTCGGAGCTGAATGCTTTTGCGGAAGAAATGAGCAAGTGAAATGGAGAAGATAGAGAGCTTTAAAGTCAATCATCTTAAATTGGAGCCAGGGCTGTATGTCTCCCGAAAGGATAAATCAAACGGCTGCACGGTTACAACTTTCGATATGCGTTTTACGGCGCCCAATCGAGAGCCGGTTATGGATATGCCTGCTGTTCATACCATTGAGCACCTTGGCGCAATGTATCTGCGCAATTCGCAAAGAAAGGATGATATTGTTTACTTTGGACCGATGGGGTGCAGGACGGGCTTTTATTTGTTGATGTTCGGCGATATAGCTCCTCAGGAAATCTACGGGCTTGCAGTAGATCTCTGTAATTTCATTTTGAACTATGAAGGAGCCGTTCCCGGCGCCACGCCTGAAGAGTGCGGAAACTACTTGGAACAGAATTTAGGTGTGGCGAAGTACTATGCAAAACGCTATTTATCGACTTTAACTGCGTATAAACGGTTTATTTATCCACAATAAATTGATTTAAAAGCAATATGGTTAAAATTGATTGATTTTTTTGCGGCGTTGTTGTATTATTATAAATGAGTTAAGTTTTAACTTATACGCTTCCGTAGTTAAATGGATATAACAAGCCCCTCCTAAGGGCTAGTTATGGGTTCGATTCCCGTCGGGAGTACCAAATGATAATAATCCGAACCTTGTAGTGCCTGTTGGCGACGGGTTCGG
>CANRCK010000004.1 GCA_947629095.1 uncultured Clostridia bacterium
GTTGTTATATAGCAATAGCGCTTTGCGGCGTTTATGAGGTTTATATAGTTGTTTTCACCTATCTGCTCGGTGTAGAAGGGTTTGGGACCGTCGCCGAAAGGGTGGATATAGCCGCCGTTTTCAAAGACGGGATGCTCTGTTAAAAAGTATTTGCCGTAGTCGCCGGCGGGTTTTTTGGCGTTCATATCGAACAGCTGCAAAAACAGGGCGATAAGGTTGTTCACCGCCGAGCCTTCGATTTTTACAGCCGTGTCCTTCCAGTGACCGAGGCGGTGGTTTTGGTTGATATATTCGTCGCCGAGATTTACGCCGCCCGTAAAGCCGACCTTGCCGTCTATTACGGTAATTTTGCGGTGGTCGCGGTTGTTGTGCACGCCCGAAACAACGGGGCGGAAAGGGTTGAACTTGCGACAGTCAATGCCCGCTTTGCGCATTTTTTTGCAAAAACCGCGCTTTGTGGCGCCCAGCGAGCCGATATCGTCGTACATAAGGCGGACCTCCACTCCCTCCGCGGCTTTGCGCAAAAGAATTTCCTCTATGGAGTTCCACATTGTGCCGCTGTGGACGATGAAGTATTCCATAAATATATATTTTTCGGCGCGGTCAAGCTCGGCAAGAAGGTCCTGCCAAAAATCTTCGCCAACTTTGAAGTAGGTTACGCGGTTGCCCGTGTGCCCGCGCATTGCGCCGACGTTGTTAAGGTAGTTTTCTATTCCCGAATTTTCGCCCAAGACAGCCGCGCAGTCGCCGCCGCCGGAGATATATTTATCCGTTTCTGCCTGAATGGATTTTAAGCGGGCGTACTCCTTTTTGGTCATTTTGGGGTTTGCAAAAAGCAAATAGACCATTATGGTGAAGAACGGAAGCAGGAAAAGAAGGACGAGCCAAGGAATTTTGAACTCCGGGGATTCCTTTTTGTTGACTATGTGGAGAAATACGGCAAGCGCAATTAAAACGCTTACCAGATGAAAAAGCGGGAATATCTGCAAAAAAGCGACGGTTCCGAAGATTAGAGCAACCTGTATGAGAAACAAAAGCGCAACGACTATGATTTTGCTGAACAGCAGCTTTATAATTTTCATAAGTTAAACCTCCGCTTCCGCCGCGCCGAGTTTGCGGGCGGGGGACATATCCTCGTTGAAGCGTTTGCGCCAAAAATAAAATATGCAATATATAAGTGGCATTCCGAGGTTTGTTTCGAGACAGGAATTTACTATGAGGGTGCGTATACTTGCCTCGTTCATGGGACGGATGCCGTTGACGAGCAGCGAAAACTCCCAGCCGAACTGCACGGCAAAGCCTATGAGGCAGAGATATAATACGTTTACAAACGCTTCCTTGGGAGATTTGCGCATTAATAAAATAATCAAAATGAGATAGCTTATCACGAGGGCGACGCCCATCCAGCCGTGATATGCGCCCGTGGTTCTGGACGTGGTTATGGTGGCTCCGCCGCCGAGTTCGGAGATGGAAGGGCAGATCATCCACCACATTAAAATCAAAAATATCCAATACTTTGCATAGCTGTCCTTACCGATAAGGACCCAAATGAACGCAAAATTTGTGAAGCCGTAGCTCATGGACATCCACAAAAGCACCCAAAAGGTGCCCATAGCGCCCTGCAATTCGCCGTTTATATACACCGTGCGGGTGTGGCTTAGAAGATAGAAGCCGCCGAAATCGACTATTGTGTATAAAACGCCGCCGAAGAGGGCGAATATGAGCGTGGAATAGCGCTTTTTCCAGATTAAAAGAGCTATATATACGGCCAAAAATATGCAATCCAATATTATGTAGAGCAGATTTAAGTTTCGGGTGGGAACTATTGCGCTCTCCGCGGCAAGTAAATTTATATCCATATCTTTTGCACTCCGCTTTTAAGGATATCCATGCGGCGGGGAGTTGTCAAGCAAAATTATGACAAGCGTACGGACGGCAGCGGCAAAAAATTATAAAAAACGGCGCGTATCGCTTGTAAAACGCGGTTGGGTGTAGTATAATTTCAATATAAAAATATCAAGGAAACGTATATGAAAAAAACACCTTATGCGATTATAATTATGGACGGCTACGGGCTTGCGCCCGCCGGTCCCGGCAACTGCGTGTGCCTTAACGGCAGCAAGAACGTGTGCGAGCTTATGAGAGAATACCCCTCCTCCCGCCTCGGCGCGAGCGGCATGAGCGTGGGACTCCCCGACGGACAGATGGGAAATTCGGAAGTGGGGCACCTGAATATGGGCGCGGGGCGCATTGTATATCAGGACCTTACAAAAATTACAAAAGCCATTCAGGACGGCGACTTTTTTGAAAATCCCGCCCTTATAAAGGCTATGGATACGGCGAAAAACAGCGGCAAAAAGCTGCACCTTTACGGACTTTTGGGTCCCGGCGGCGTGCACAGCCACTCCACCCATCTGTATGCGCTTTTGAAAATGGCAAAAGAGCGCGGGCTGGAGACGGCGTACGTGCACTGCTTTATGGACGGCAGGGACACCTCCCCCACTTCGGGCGTGGAATTTATGAAGGAGCTGAAAGCCGAAATAGATAAATTGAACTTCGGCAAAATTGCGTCCGTTTCGGGCAGATACTACGCGATGGACCGCGACAACAACTGGGACAGGATTGAAAAGGCATACGATATGCTGACTTTGGGCACGGGCGTGCGCGCCTGCGACCCAATTGAGGCGCTGGAAGAGAGCTATTTGAAGGGCGTGACCGACGAATTTGTGTTGCCCACAAAAATTTACGAAAACGGAAAGCCGCTGGGCTTGATTGAAAAGGGCGACAGCATCATATGCTTTAACTTCCGCCCCGACAGGGCAAGAGAAATTACAAGGGCGTTCTCCCAAAGGGAATTTATTGTGCCCAAGGGAACGGCGTTTGAGAGAAAGACGGGATTTTTGAACCCCACATATGTGTGCTTTACGGTGTATGACGCGGAGTTTGAGGGGGTTGAAATTGCCTTCCCCAAGACTACGCTTGAAAACACGCTGGGCGAATACCTTGCAAAGATGGGCAAGACCCAGCTGCGCATTGCAGAGACTGAGAAATATGCGCACGTAACGTTCTTTTTCAACGGCGGCGTTGAAGCCCCTAACGAGGGAGAACAGCGCGACCTTATCCCCTCGCCCAAGGTTGCAACCTATGACTTACAGCCAGAGATGAGCGCATACCTTGTTACGGAAAAAGCTCTTGAAGAGTTAGACAGCGGAAAGTTCGACGTTATGATTTTAAACTTTGCAAACTGCGATATGGTAGGGCACACGGGCGTGATACCCGCGGCTGTAAAGGCTGTGGGCGTTGTGGACGAGTGCGTGAAGAAAATCGTCGATAAAATTCTTGCGATGGGCGGAGCGGCTCTGCTTACCGCCGACCACGGGAACGCGGATAAATTGCTCTCCGACGACGGCACGCCGTTCACGGCGCACACCACAAACCCTGTGCCCGTTGCGCTTATTTCGGAAAAATATAAAAACGCAACTCTCCGCGACGACGGAATTCTGGCAGACCTTGCGCCCACTCTTTTAACAGTTATGGGCTTGCCCGTTCCCAAGGAAATGACGGGGAAATGCCTTATTAAATAAAGTGGAAATTCAAGGTTAATTAATTTGCTTGATTCTTATAAAAAATTGCCCCGCCAAACGCGGGGCAATTTTTTATGAATTTCTTTACATAAAACGGCTCAAAATAATCGGCACGACAACCAATGCCGCTACAAACACTATGCTGTATATTACTGAAAACACCACTATTTGTTTGGCACTTTTAAACTTACTACCAATATGTTTGCTGAAACACAGCATAGTTAATGAAATAAAAAATGTAGCAGCATAAACCGAAAACACACCGAGAATATCTGTATTATGTTCTAAAAATCCGAAAAAAGAAACAACAAATACACTTTCGCCGCCACATATAAAGCTACCTAACATATATGCCCATTTTTTAAAATAATAATTCTCATATTCTTTTAAAAAAGACCATATCAGTATAAACGGAGGAAAAAGTATGGAGAATATTGCCCTGCCAAAGCCCCCATCGTCATAGCTGCTATACGAGCTTATGCTTGTATTTTCCCCGTCCGAATCTTCACGATCTATGCTCTGCCCGTTGGTTTTTTTTAAATCGTCCGAAGCGCCAACATAAACACCTGCCATTGTTAAAACAGCATATCCATTTTCCAATTCGATTTGATAATCTGTAATTTGTCCGTTTCTGTATATTTCAAAATATGGGTTGCCGCTAGTTATTGTTCTGTTGAATTTTGAAAGCGTATATCCACTATACGCATATCCGCGTTCACGTAATTGAGAGCCGTTCAATTTAAAATACGCACCGGTCAGTGATTTGTCGCTTTCTTTACGGAAAATTTTTTCGTCAAAAACTATTTTGTCAATTGAACTTCTACTCCCGCTTTGCAAAAATTCTATAAAATCCATTGCATCTCCATCAGTATGAATAATTAAATTATATTAAGTCTTATAAGACTTGTCAAGTCTTCTTTGACTTGCACATAATATAATTTTGATATGTTACTTTGCAGTTATTGTTTTGGAGAAAGGCTTAAGGAGCTGAGAGCGTCAAAAAATCTAAGCCAAATGCAGCTTGCGGAGAGCACTGGGATAAGCCAATCGGCTATTGCCAAATGGGAACTACATAAAACGGAACCGACAGCTTCGGCTATTGTCACCCTTGCAAAATTTTTCGGTGAAACAAGCGACTATTTATTGGGGCTTTCGGATTGATTGCGGCTTAGAGCCGCTTTTTTGTTTGCCTTATTTTTTAAATTTAAATATAATGATACTGTGATATTCAAGGAACCGGAAAAAACTTTTTCAAAAACGTGGGTGGTGTGCCTCTGCGCAATATTTTGCTGCATTTTATGGGGCAGCGCCTTTCCTTGCGTTAAAATGGGGTATAAACTATTTGAAATAGACACCTCCTCCCCCGCCTCGCTGATACTGTTTGCGGGCACGCGGTTTTCGATTGCGGGGGCGCTTGTTATTGCGTTCGGGAGCGTTTCAAAGAGAAAATTTTTGCTGCCCAAAGCCCGGAATTGGTGGCGCGTGGGGATTGTGGCGCTGTTTCAGACCGCGCTGCAATATACGTTTTTTTATATAGGGCTTGCAAACTGCACGGGCGTTAAGTCATCCGTTTTGAACGGGCTGGGAGTGTTCTTTACTATTATTGCCGCCTGCTTTATATTCCGCACGGAAAAATTCAACCTTATAAAGCTGTTGGGGTGCGCCCTGGGATTCGGCGGGGTGATTTTAATAAATATCGGCGGGGATTTTTCCTTTGACTTTAAGTTTACGGGGGAGGGATTTATAATCCTTTCCGGCTTGTCCTCGGCAATGGCGGCGGGATTTGTTAAAATTTTTGCGCGCCGCGAGGATACCACCGCCATCTGCGGCTGGCAGTTCCTTTTGGGCGGGCTGCTGCTTGTTATAATAGGTTCTGCCGCAGGCGGAAGAATTACGCACATCGACGTTGGCGCGGCGTTTATGCTTTTATATCTTGCATTTCTTTCCGCGTGCGCGTTTACGCTGCAAAGCTTTCTTTTGAGATATAATCCAGTATCCAAAGTGGCTGTGTTCAAGAGCACGAACCCGCTGTTCGGGGCGGTGTTTTCGGCTATTATTTTGAGTGAAAGCGACCAGCTTTTGAGCATTTTTACCCTTGTTGCGCTGCTTTTGGTGTGCGCGGGGATATTCGTTATAAATAAATTCGGCGAAAAAAAGCCGCAAATTGAAAAAACGGAGTAAAAATTTTTTTATTTAACGTGTTTTTGATTGTAAAATGATTTCGGTTATGATATAATCGTACAGGTAAACAGTAAAAACCGAGGTTAAAATTATGAACGGATTGTGGTACACATACGTTATATTATGTTCCATATGCCTTATACTTATCTTTTTAACGGCGCTTGTGACTATACTTATGGTGCTCTTCCAGAAGAGCAATTCCGAAGGAATTCAGGGTATAACCGCTTCGAGCGAGACATTCTTCGGCAAGCACAAGGGCAACAGCATTGAAGCGAAGCTGAAAAAATGGACGTGGGTGAGTCTGACGGTTATGGCAGTGCTTTCGATTGCCGTGTACGTTGTGCAGATTATATTCCCCATGATTTTGGGTTAAATCAGATTTTACGAAAGGCGGCTTTTAAAGCCGCCTTTATTATTGTACGGATTGCGGTCAGATGAAAAAATATACTATAAAAAAACGGAATACGCGCGCTCAAAAGGCGGAAATTATGACGGGAGTTGTGCGCGCAAACGAACGGGGATTTGCATTTATTGCGCCCGATAACGGCGGAAAGGACTTTTTTGCGCCGAAAAAGAACCTGAACGGCGCATATCACGGCGACAGAGTGACATTTTACCATGTTAAAGGAACCGCGGACGAAGCCGTTGTGGTCAATATTGCGGAAAGGAACCCCTCCCCCATTATAGGCACGCTGGTTGCGGACAGGCGTTCGGCAAGGGTGTATCCCGACGACGCAAAAAGACCGGTAGTGTTTATTCCGCACGATTTGACGGGCGGCGCACGGGATGGGGAAAAGGTTGCCTGCGAAATTCTTTTATACCCCAAGGGCAGGGCGCCCGGCGGAAGGGTTTTGGAGATACTCGGGGAAGAGGGCGACCTTATGGCGGAGGAGCTTTCAATTATACGCTCGTTCGGGCTTGCGGAGGAATTTTCGAAGGAAGCCGAAAAGGAGGCGCAAAAGGCGCAAAATTCAATACCCGAGCCGCAAAACCGCCGCGATTTGAGGGATAAAATAATATTTACGATAGACGGTGACGACACGCGCGATATGGACGACGCCGTAAGCCTTGAAAGGATTGGCGGAAGATATGTGCTGGGCGTGCACATTGCCGACGTGAGCCACTACGTGAAGTTCGGCTCCCGCCTTGACAGGGAAGCATACGGGCGGGGAACTTCGGTATACTTTCCCGACAGGGTTTTGCCGATGCTGCCGAAAGAGCTTTCAAACGGGATATGCTCATTAAACGAGGGCGAGGACAGATATACCCTGACCTGCGAGATGACCTTTGACGGGGACGGGACGAGGACGGGTTTTGAAATTTTTGAAAGCATAATAAACAGCCGCCGTAAAATGACGTACGGCGAGGTTACGGCAATCTGCGACGGAGACCAAAACGCGCGCGAGAAATATGCGGATATAGCCGAAAGCGTTGACCTTATGAAGGAGCTGTGCCTGATTTTGGAGGAAAAACGGGCTGCGGCGGGATGCGTGGATATGGAGATAAGCGAGGTGCACATTTACGTGGACGGCGAAAAAATTGTGATTCCGCCCGCAGAAAGGACCGTTTCGCAGCGGATTATAGAGCAGTTTATGATATCCGCAAACGAAGCCGTGGCGGAGTTTATGCAAAAGAACAAACTGCCCTGTCTGTACCGCGTCCACGAGAGTCCCGCGCCCGAGAAAGCCGCAGACTTTTTTGCGTTTTTGCGGGATTTGGGTGTGAATGTGCGCGCGGATACGGAAAACTTAAAGCCGCGCGACTATAAAAATATATTGGACGGGACGGCGGACAAGCCGTACTTTAACATAGTGAACAAAGTTATGCTGAGGAGTATGCAAAAGGCAAGATACTGCGGGCAGAACTTAAAACACTTTGGGCTTGCTTCGGAGTGCTACTGCCACTTTACCTCCCCCATCCGCCGATACCCCGACCTGTTTGTGCACCGCGCTTTAAAGTGCGCTCTCCACGGCGACAAAGAAAAAGCCGCTGCGCTATACTCTGGACTTTTGGAGAGCGCGGGGACGGAATTATCGGAGAGGGAGCGCATTGCCGACGAAGCCGAAAGGCGGGTTGACGACTTATATAAGCTTGCCTATATGGCGGATAAGCTTGGGGAAGAGTTTGACGGGATTTGCTCGGGAGTGACGGCGCACGCCGTTTATTGCGAACTTGAAAACACCGTTGAAGGCGTTATACCCTTGGAGGATCTGCCTGCGGACAGCTATGAATTTATTGAAGGGAAATTTATTTTGAAGGGAAAAAAGCACAGGTTCCGCATAGGAGACAGCCTGCGCGTGAAGATAGCCGCGTGCGACCTTGGAAGAATGAAAGTTATAATGAAAGTTTGCCCTTAAAATTTGTTAACTTAATTTACTTATAAAAAATATTGTGATATAATTTTATTCAATGAAACAGATTGCCTATAACAAGTACGCCCTGTACGAATATTTCGTACTTGAAAAATATGAGGCGGGAATAGTTTTGGAGGGCTCGGAGGTGAAATCCCTGAGAGCCGGGAATTGCAATTTGAAGGACAGCTTTTGCTTTTTGAGAGGCGGGGAGCTGACGTTGAAGAATATGCATATTCCCGTCTACGACAAAGCCGGAGCGTTCAACTCGAAGGACAGCAAGAGAGACAGAAAGCTTTTGATGCATAAAAGGGAAATTGCAAAGCTTGCGGGGAAGATAAACGAGAAGGGATATACGCTCGTCCCCCTCTCCCTGTACTTTTCGGGCAGTCTTGTAAAGGTGGAGATTGCGCTTTGCCGCGGCAAACAGGCTTACGACAAAAAGCGGACCATTGCCGAGCGCGACCAAAAGAGGGCGCTTGACAGGGAAATAAAACAATACGTTTAAGGAGGCGAACGATGGAAAAAAATTACAGACCCGACACGCTGTGCGTGCAGGCGGGATATTCCCCGAAAAGCGGGGAGGCAAGAATACCGCCTATTGTGCAATCGACTACATACGCCTATGAAAAGGCGCAGGATATGGCGGATTTGTTTGACTTGAAAACGGACGGATACTTTTATTCACGCCTTGCAAACCCCACGGTTGCGGCGTTCGAAGGCAAAGTTGCCGCCCTTGAACGGGGCGTGTGCGCGATCGGCTGCGCTTCGGGTATGTCGGCGACGGCGCTGATGGTTATGACCGTTGCGGGCGCGGGGGACAACGTGGTTTCCTCCTCCGCAATATACGGCGGGTCATATAACCTGTTTTCCGTGACCCTGCCCAAACTCGGCATCGAGTGCAGATTTTTCGACCCCGACGCGCCTGCGGAAGAGATTGAAAAGCTTATAGACGGCAAGACAAAGCTGATTTTTACGGAGACGATTGCAAACCCTTCGATAGTCGTTCTGGATTTTGACAAGTTTGCCTCAATATCCAAAAAATACGGCGTGCTGTTTGCGGTGGACAATACGCTTGCAACGCCCATACTTTGCAGACCGAAGGACTGGGGTGCAAACCTTGTGGTGCACTCCTCCTCCAAATATCTGGACGGGCACGCGGCGGCGCTTGGCGGAGTTATAGTGGATTTGGGAAACTTTGACTTTAAAAACAACCCGAGATATCCCTCGTTCAACCAACCCGACGAGAGCTACCACGGGCTTGTGTATGCGGATTTACCCGTTGCCTTCGGAACGAAGTGCCGCGCGCAGATGATAAGGGACTTCGGCGCTATTATGAGCCCGCAGAACGGATTTTTATCGTACATAGGCTGCGACACGCTGGCTTTGAGAATGGAGAGGCACAGCAAAAACGCGGCGAAAATTGCGGAATATCTTGCGCACCACCCCAAGATAGAATGGATAAAGCACCCCTCGCTTAAAGATAACAAATACTATAACCTTGCGCAAAAATATCTCCCCGACGGACAGGGCGGAATGATGAGCTTCGGAATTAAGGGAAGCGTTGAAAAGTGCGCGCAATTTATGGAGTCGTTGAAGCTGATAACGCAGGAGACGCACGTTGCTGACGTGAGAAGTTGCGTGCTGCACCCCGCCTCCACCACTCACAGACAGCTTTCGGAAGAGGATTTGAAGGCGGCGGGCGTTCCGCACAACCTCGTGCGGCTGTCGGTGGGAATAGAAAACGCCGACGACCTGATTGCCGACCTTGAACAGGCGCTGGAAAAAGTTTGATTTTGAATAATGTATTTTTAAGGAGAAAAAAAGTTGCCCATTATAATTGACAAAGAGCTTCCGGCATATAAAATTCTTACGGGCGAGCGGCTGTTCGTGATGGACCACGAGCGCGCTTTTAATCAGGACATACGTCCCATAGAGATTGCAATACTTAACCTTATGCCCAACAAGGAGACGACCGAAACTCAGCTTATGCGGCTGCTTTCAAACTCTCCGCTGCAAGTGCATATTACGCTGCTCAACACATCGTCGTACAGCGCCACGCACACGGAAAAGGGATATCTTGAAAGATTTTACAAAACCTTTAACGAAATAGAAAACAAAAAATTCGACGGAATGATTATAACGGGCGCGCCCGTGGAGAATCTGCCGTTTGAAAAGGTTGCGTACTGGAAGGAGCTTGTGGATATTCTGGATTGGACGAAGTCAAACGTGACCTCCACCCTGTTTATATGCTGGGGAGCACAGGCGGCGCTGTATCATTTTTACGGCATTAAAAAGCACGCTTTAAAGGACAAGTGCTTTGGAATATTCGCGCACCAGCGCATACGCGACGGCGTGCCCGAACCGCTTATGAGAGGGATTTCGGACGAGTTCCATATGCCGCACTCCCGCCACACCATAATCTACGCAAAGGATATTATGCACGTGAGCGATTTGAAAATTTTGGCGTACTCCAAAAAGGCGGGGGCTTCGATTATAAAGAGCGTGGATAACCGCAGGGTGTTTGTGACGGGACATATGGAATACGACAGATATACCCTTAAAAACGAGTATGAGCGCGACCTTGCCAAGGGGCTGCCGATTAAGCCGCCGGCAAATTATTTTGCGGACAGCTCGATGACCGAAGTTAAGATGAACTGGACCTCTACCGCAAACCTGTTTTACATAAACTGGCTGAACTACTACGTTTATCAGGTTACGCCGTACGATATCAATACAATCGACGCAAATGGATAAACCGCTCCTGTTTTACGGGGAGCATTGAAAAATATAGAACGCAAAAACCGGCGGGCAACGTTGCACCGCCGGCGTTGTTTTTATATATTGAATTTTATGCTACGTTTTCAAACGAGGCGAGGAACGTGACCATTGTTTCGCTGCCGCCGCGGGATACGGTGTAGATGATTTTGTATCCCTGCCGGGCAGAGATGAGCGGATCGTCCATATTATATACCCTGTTGACATCCAGATCCTCCACCGCCGCGCCGTTTCCGTCGACAATTTTCAGATGCGTTACGGTGTCGCCTTTCTTCAACCCGCCGAAATCTTTGAGTATATATACGCTGTCCTTAATTTCGGTGAGACCCGTTTCGTTGTTGAAATACGCCCTTGAGGTGTAGCCGTACACGTCGTCGGGCAATACCGCGCGGCGTATGCCGTAGCTGCCCGACGTGGACTTGTATCCGTCCGCCATAAGCTTATACAGCCGCTTTACAAAGGAACCGCAGAGGGCGTAGCCCAAATTTTCGTTTTCCTCCTTGGCGTCCTTGGAATTAATCAATCCCACTATCCTGCCGGAATCGTCGTAGAGGGCGCCGCCGGAGTTGCCGCCGTTTATGCCCGCGTCCGTGCGTATTACGCGGTAGAGAATAGCTTCGCCGGACGCCGAAGCAAAATCGAGAGCTATATATTCGCTCTCCTTGCTTATTATGCCCGTGGTGGCGGACACTCCCAAGCCCTCGGGATTGCCCACTGTAAACACGCGTGCGCCGACGTAGACGTCGTCGCTTTCGGCAAAGACTGCCGCACGGGCGTCGCTGCCCTTTATTATTTCGCTGTTGCGGACTTGGAGAAGGGCTACGTCGTAGGTGAGGGAATAGTTAACTATGCGAACGTCATCCGCTCTGGTATCGGAGAGGTTGTAGTCGTTGCCGTAGAGAGAGACTACAATGGACTTTGCCGTTTGCGGCGAGGCGTTTTTATGAAACACGATATGGGCGTTGGTCAATATATATGCGTCGCCCGCGTCCTTATCGAGGTCGACTATCACCCCCGACCCGGCGTAGGTTTTATCGGACGAAAAGCCGCCGAAAGAAGCAAATATGCTTACCGACGAGAGAAGGGAACGGTTGATGACCGTCTGTAAGTTTTTATCGTCGCTGTACTCGAAATCATAGTTGAGATATTCCCTTATAAACTCGTCGAAGCTGAGCTGGGGAAGTCCATCCTCCGCGCGCACGGCGTTGGTTGCCTCGTAGATGTCGTAAATATTCAAATCCTGCCCGTCCCTGCCGTCGTTGCCGGCGAAAACGCCGCAGCCCGCAAATGCGGCTGCAAAGACCAAAAGGGCGGAAAAAATAATGCATAATGCTTTTTTCATAGTTTAAATCCGTTTTCAATGAGGAGAGCGCGGGCGGTTTCAACACTGTCGGCGCCCTCGGAATTTTTTAGAGGGGCAAATTCTTTGTTTCTTTTTACCTCGAACGGCAGACAGTTATCCATGGCGTTGACCATGTCGACGACGAGCGTTTCGAACTTATAGCCGCAGGGCGACGCGGGGCAGACCTCCACGCCGTGTTCGAGGTGTTCGATTTTCTTTTTTGCAAGATGATAGGGAAAGTGCGCGCAGTCGACGGCGTTTAACGCCTTTAAACCGAACAGATAATTCAAAGTTATGCCGTTGCAATAGACGAGCTTGCCGTTCTCCCGCTCGCACTTTAAATTTTCGTCCATCTCGTAGTATTCTATAACGGAGGGTCTGCCGTCGACTTTGCATAGCAGCCCGACGTTTTCTTCGGGGCGCTCCTTTCTTACTATTTTTGCCGAGCAGCTGTATCCGCCCAAAACGGTGGCGCCCACAAAAAGAGGGTCGCAGAACCGTTGCAGAACATTGTCCACGCCGCAGACGTTGACCCACTCCACCCCGTCGCGTTCGAGAACGGAGTTCAAGCCGCTTGAAATGAGAGACTTATACCATCCGCCGTTGCCGTTGGGGGCAGAAAGAACGCTGTGCTTGTTTTTGAGATAGACCTTACCTTCGAACGAGCACGCGGGTGCGACGTCCTGTATAAAAAAGTGGATTTTATCTTCGGGATAGCCGAAATAGCCGTTTTGCTTGAAAAAGTCAATCGTTTCGCCGTTGTTGGCGCGGCTTGTCATTATAAACACGTGGAAGGCTCTTTTTGCGCGGTTTGCAACGGACAGCATATCAGCCATATGCAGCTCAAAAAGGGGCAACGGGCGGGTTACGCCTATATCAAACATACCCTTGGGTTTGTTAAAGCCGAGGCGGGTGCCCTGTCCGCCGGCAAGAAGCACCGCCGCAACCTTGCCCTGCGAGAGAAGTTTTAAGCCCGCTTCTTCAAATTCTTTGCTGCGCGCCGATATCTCTTCACATGAAAGGGGCTTTAACGGCTCTATGCGGCCGCGGGGCTTTGGGGGCTTGTCTATGTTTTCAAGCACGGAAAAATCGGTGCTCTCTATATCTTTTAAAAGCTCCGCCCTCTCTGCAGCGGTCAATTCCGGGTAGTATTCGAGGAGCTGCTCCTGACCTATTTCTTTTAAATATTTTTGCGCGGTATCGTAATCCATAATAATTTTACCTATTGATTTTTCAACCCAATAGATTATACTATATTATAAAAAATATGTCAATAGTTCCGTCAAATTGCCCAAAGGGTATTGAAAACAGAAAAAAATTGATATATAATATTACGTATACAGGAATTTTTTGCAGGGGTTATCCCTTAAGGAGGAAAATGAATTGTTTTGCGTAGAATGCGGGGCGCCGCTTACACTTATGTACGCAAAAGGAGAAGGTCTTGTTCCGTTCTGTAAAAATTGCGGGGAATTCAGATTTCCGCAGTTTGCAACGGCTGTGAGTATGGTGGTTGTGAACAGGGCAAAGGATAAAATTCTGCTTGCAAAGCACTTGGGGCAGGAGGAATATATTCTGTTTGCGGGGTATATCAAAAAGGGCGAAACGGCGGAAAAAGCAGTTTGCCGTGAATTCAAGGAAGAGACGGGGCTGAATACCGTTAAGGCGAAATTTATGTCCTCGCGGTATCACGAACCAAGAAACGTGCTGATGCTGAACTTTTTGATGATTGCCGAGGACGGGGAAATAAAGATAGACCAAAAGGAACTTTCGGAAGTGCAATGGTTTACCGTGGAAGAGGCAATGCAACAAATTAAAAAGGATTCGACTGCGGAGTATTTTCTTAAAAACGCAGTAAACGAAATAAAAAAACTTTGACGGAGGAGAAATTTTATGAATCTGTTGATTACGACCGGTGCAATAATAGGCATAGTCGTAGGAATTGTGGTTGCGCTCATTGCAATAATTTTAATTGTGTGGGGACTTTCAACGCACAATAAATTTGTTTCAATGCGCTCGAATGTTGAAGAGGCGTTTTCGACGATGGACGTACACCTTAAAAAGAGATACGACCTTATCCCCAACCTTGTGGAGACAGTGAAGGGCTATGCAAAGCACGAGAGCGAAGTGCTTGAAGAGGTTACGAGGGCGCGTTCAAACGCGCAGGCGGCGAATACCACTGCCGAAAAATTGCAGGCGAACGCACAACTTTCGCAGGCGCTGCGCTCACTGAACCTTGTTATGGAGAGATATCCCGACCTGAAAGCAAACCAGAACTTTTTGAGCTTGCAGGGGGATTTGAGAACGGTTGAAAACGAGATTGCAAACTCGCGCAAATACTATAACGGCGTTGTGAAAGCGTTCAACACAAAGCGTGAGACCATTCCTTCGAACATAATTGCGAAGATGATGAAACTTGAAAAACAGCCCTACTTTGAAGTTGACGACGAAGCCGAAAGACAGAACGTAAAGGTCAGCTTTTGATTTTAAGCAAACGCATAAACGTTAAGAGGGAATAGATATGAAAAAGTGGGCAGTACGTCCGCCTTTATATGCCTTATTTGCACTTTTGGCAGTGTGCGCCGCGATATGCGCCTTTTACGGCACGGTTACGGCGGACGCCTCCACCGCTTACGGGGACTACAGGTTTGAGATAGACGGTTTTGACGTGACGTACGACATAGCGGAAAACTGTGAAATACAGGTTACGGAAATAATAAAAATAAACTATCTCGGCATAAACAGCACGGGCTTTTTGCGGGACATACCCACGGACGCCGGCGCGCAGGTGAAAAACGTGAGCGTTGAAGGCGTTGACCTGCTTGCGGGCGGAACGCACGTGCCCTACGAAGTGAAGATAGAGGACAACGACTTTATTACGGTTGACATAGGCGATACCATAGGCAAATACGGGCATAGCGAAACTTATAAAATTTCCTACTTGTATTGCATTGCGAACACTACGATAAATTCCGGCAAGCTGAGCCTCGACCCCATAGGCACGGGCTTTGAATGTAACATCAACAGAGCTTCGGTTAAGCTTATTTTGCCCGCGGGATACGTGGACGGCTCGGCAATAAGATACGTGGGCGCGAACGGCGCGGACAGCACGGGCGACAGAAATTATACCGTTTCAACCGAAAACGGAAGAACGGTTATAAAAACCGATTACGAAGGTTTGGGAAAATACGAGGGAATAACCTTTGACTTGGAGTTTGAAAAGGGCGCGATTAAGCCGTACTTCGATTTTATCCCATATCTCTATGTGATTGCCGCAGCTGCGCTGATAGTTATTATAATCTGCGTAAAGCTTTTGTTCTTCAGCAAGAACAACCTCACGCCCGTGGTGAATTTTGAAGCCCCGGACGGAATGGACCCCCTGCTTATGGGTAAGCTTATAGACAACAAGGTAAACTCCGGCGATGTGACTGCGCTGATATTTTACTGGGCCGACAAGGGATATCTTTCGATAAATCTCGACGACAAGGACAATCCCATGCTCATAAAAATAAAGAACCTGCCCGCAACGGCACAAAATTACGAACAGACGGTATTTTCGGGATTGTTCCGCGGCGGAGACGCCGTGACGACGAACGATTTGAGGTATGTGTTCTATCCCACGTTCGAACGAGCAACGGCACTGGTGAACGAACAGTCGCAGGGGCTTTTTATGAGCTCGAGCATAGGCGTTTCGATAATATTCGCCATACTCGGCGGACTGCTTATAGGGCTTGCCCCGCTGCTCTTCGGACTTTTGAGCGTTTCGAGCTCACTGATATACTTTTACGGACTGATTGCGCTTATTCCCGCGCTGGTGCTGTATGGGGTTACGGAGTCGATTGCGTACAACAGGCTGAAAAACAAGGGCGGAAAAACCGCGCTGTACATAGGGTTGACAGCCCTTGCGATTTTGGTTTGCTCTGCAGTGTTTACGGCGGTGATACCCGGCTCGCTGATGCCGCTGGTACCCAAGTTCCTGCTGTGCGTGACGAGCTTTTCGGCTGTGGCTGCGTCGGTGGGAATTATAAGCCGCACGCGCGAATACACAGAGCGGTTGAACGGAATTGTGGGATTCAGAAACTTTATTATATACGCCGAAAAAGACAGGCTTGAGGCGCTTTTGGAGAGCGACCCGCAGTACTACTACCACGTGCTGCCGTATGCGCAGGTTTTGAACGTTTCCGACAAGTGGGAGGAAAAGTTCAAGGATATTACCGTGGCGCCTCCCGCATGGGCAATTTCATCCGACTCGATGCTCGATTTTGTGATTTTGAACAGTTTGATAAGGCGGTCCACCATAAGTATTACTACGGGAATGATATCCCGCCCCTCTTCTTCGGGCAGAAATTCCGGCGGAGGATTCGGAGGCTTCGGCGGCAGCTTCGGAGGAAGCTCCGGCGGAGGATTCGGAGGCGGCGGCGGGCGCGGAAGATAGGCGCCCGGGTTGGTTGCGTAAGCTTTAAAGTTTATAAAAAATTTAAAAGCCCCGCCCGCGGCAGATTGCCGCGGGCGGGGCGTGGTTTTGCAATATTACTCAGCCTGAACTTCTACGGTGATTTTGGCCGAAACGGCTTCCATAAGCTTTAATTCAACCTCATAAGTACCTATGTTTTTAATCGGCTGGGATAAAACTATCTTCTTTTTATCGATGGCATAGCCCGCCGCAGACAAAGAATCGGCAATGTTTGCAGCCGTTACGGAGCCGAATACTTTGCCGTTTTGACCGGCTTTGATTTTTACAATGAATTTTTGGCCGGAGATTGTTTTTGCAAGCTCCCTGGTGGCCTTTTCCTCCTCGGCTTTGTGGAAATCCGCGGCGGACTTCTTCATTGATATATCGTTGAGCTTTGCGGCGGTGGCAATTTCCGCCATACCCTTTTTTATGAGAAAGTTGCGGGCGTATCCTTCGTTTACGTCCACCACTTCTCCCTTTTTGCCCTGTCCTTTAACGTCCTGTAAAAGTATAACTTTCATAGCTTTCTCCTTTTAGATTATTTTAAGGCACCGCAGGGGTTTTGTCAAGGGGCTTTGCATATTTTACGCGCCCATACACAAAATAGAAACGGAGGGTTTGATATGGAAAACAACGTGAATATCGACATTGCCTGCGACGTTTCAACCTGCAGGCACAACTATCAGAGCTGCAACTGTACTCTTCCCAAGATCAAAGTGGGCTGCACCTGCAACGCGGAGGCGTGCACCTGCTGCCAAAGCTACTCTGAAAAAATATAATTTTTAAGGGCGCGCGGCTAAAATAGCCGCGCGCCCTTTCCGTATGCGGGTCAATTATGCAAGCCAATCGCGCAGAGGAATGAGAGCGGGCATTCCCATGGCGCTGAAAAGATTATCCGTGTAGAAGTATTTTGCAACCACGCTCGAACCGAAATAATCGGTGAAAGGCTGCATAAACGGTAGGTCGTACACGGGGTGGACGATGTAGCCGAGGAACAGAACTACGGCTACGGAGATCAGGAACATAAATATTGCGCCCAGCACGCCGTCGGCCACATAGAAAGCAGAGCCGAGACGGGCGAACGAAAGTACCCTCGACACAAAGAAGGATACGAGGAATACCACGATTAGAAGCAACACAAACAGCCCTGCGGTGATTATCCATTTGGCTATTGTGAGAGGCAAGCCTTCGGCAATCTGCATTTCGCCGAACCAGCCGCCAACGGTGGTAGCCAACGCCGCGTTTGCGCCGTCGAACAGCCCGGAGTTGAACACAAGGTTATACGCCATAAAGCCCGCGCCGACGGCAAGCCCCAGAACTATGAAGGACCACAGGGACGAGGATATGCCGTTTGAAAAACCGTGGCGGATTGCAATGTGCATAAGACCTATTATTATGAAGTCAAACGCGCTTGATTTTGCCGAAGCCCAAAGCCCGCTTGAATATAAGCCGCCGAGCGACGACCTTACGGCTTCTATCTGCGACAGGTCGAGCACGATGAACACGGGCACGATGATGAGCAAGCTTATGGTCAAGCCCTTGATTGCCAAACATAATCCTCCGCAAACCCTGTTTATTATGCCGACTATGCCGTACTTGCGCATTTCGTCGTCACGCTTTTCCAAAGAACGGCTTATTATTCTTTGGAACAGCTTTGAAAGCCCCATACACATGAGCATAAACACAACGGCGAATACAATTACCACTATACCGCCGGCTACCGGGTTTGCACCCGAACTGTTGAGGATTCCGCCTATTGCCATGGTGAGGAGTGCGGCTACTACATATTCAACCGCCCACGTCTGTACTTTGGTGAAACCTTTTACAAAACCGATTACAAGACCTATCACCGCAAACAGCGCGGGAACCAATACTAATAACAATGCTGCCATTAAAATCTTTCTCCGTTTATTTATTATAATTATTATTTATTATAACTATCCTTTAAGGATACTATTTCCGAAAGAATGAGCTTGCCCTCTTCCTCTGTCTTTTTGTAATAACCCGTGCGCATAAGCTGGAAAGGAGTGTCGTTTGCGCTTTCGGCAAGATACGGCTCCGCCTTTCCGAAAAGAACTTTTTCGCTTTGAAGGTTCAACCGCTCGGCATAGTCCTGGTCGGGATATTCCTCATCCTTTAACAGAGGTTCATACTGCCTGAACTCGCAGTCGGCGCCGTACTTTGCGTCGACCCACTGAATGACGCCCTTTGCCTTTATTTCGCACGGCTTGTCGCTGCCGCTGCGCGTTTCGGGGAAATAGGTGCACAACAGCTCCTTTACTTCGCCGTTTTCGCCCAAAACCACGTCGTCGCAGCGGACGATATACGCCGCTTTGAGGCGAACCGTGCCGCCCTTTTGAAGCCGCTTGTACTTGGGAGGAGGGTTGAGAGAGAAGTCGTCTCCGTCTATATATACGCTGCCCGTAAACTTAATTTTACGCGCGCCCGTGTTTTTGACGGGATTCTTTTCGAAATCGACTTCCTCTTCTCCTCGGTAGTTGGTTACGGTGAGTTTTATGGGGTTGAGCACAGCCATTGCGCGCCCGGCGTTTTCGTTAAGGTTGTCGCGTATGCAACTGTCGAGCTGGGCGGAGTTGACTATGGAATAGGCCTTGGCGACGCCGACGTCGGCGCAGAATTTTTTGAGAGCCTCGGGGGGGACTCCCCTGTTTTTAAGCCCCATTATGGTGGGCATACGGGGGTCGTCCCAGCCGCGAACGAAGCCTTCGTCGACGAGCTTTTTTAAATAACGCTTGGACATAAGCGTGTTTGTTATATTGAGCCGCGCAAACTCTATCTGGCGGGGTCTGGGAGCGGGGAAGCCCGCTTTTTCCACAAACCAATCGTAAAGCGGACGGTGATTTTCAAATTCTAGGGAACAGAGCGAATGGGTTATGCCCTCGATGGCGTCCGAAACGGGATGCGCAAAGTCGTACATGGGATATATGCACCACTTATCCCCCGTGCGGTAGTGGGGAACGTGGGCGATGCGGTAGATTATGGGGTCGCGCATGTTGACGTTGGGCGAGGACATATCTATCTTTGCCCTCAATGTGCGCGCGCCGTCGGGATATTTGCCCGCCTTCATTTCGCGGAAGAGCTTTAAGTTTTCCTCCACGCTTCTGTTGCGGTAGGGAGAGGGCGTACCCGGCTCAGTCAGGGTGCCGCGCGTTGCGGTTATCTCCTCGGCGGAGAGGTCGCAAACATAGGCGTTGCCGTCTGAAATATATTTTTCGGCGATTTCATAGAGCCTGTCGTAGTAGTCGGAGGCAAATACCAGCCTGTCGTACTCAAAGCCCAGCCACTTAACCGCCTCCACTATGGAGTTTACGTACTCGTAGTCCTCCTTGGCGGGGTTTGTGTCGTCCATGCGAAGGTTGAGTTCGCCGCCGTACCTCTCCTTTACGCCGAAGTTTATGCACATGGCTTTTATGTGACCGATATGCAGATAGCCGTTCGGCTCGGGCGGGAAACGGACGATGATTTTATTTCCGCGGGATTCGAACTTGCCTGCGGAGAGTTCTTCGTTTATAATCTGTTCTATAAAGTTGGTTGCCTCGGGAAGTTGCATTGCTCGCCTCGACTATATAGATTGTTTGGTATAATGATTTTATAAGTATTAAGACAGACCTGTGATTACGCCGCGGTCGTCTATATCTATATGCTCCGCGCAGGGAACTTTGGAAAGACCGGGCATAAGCATTATTTCGCCCGCCACAGCCACTATGAAGTCAGCCCCGCCCTTGTACACGACGTCGCGGACGTAAATTCTGAAACCCGTGGGACGGGAAAGCTTTTTGGCGTCGTCGGAGAGGGAATATTGGGTTTTTGCTATTATTACGGGCAAGCCCTTTATCCCCTTGCCCTCTATTTCGGCTATTTTTTCAAGCGCGAGGTCGGAAAAATCCGCGCCGTCGCCGCCGTATATATTTTTGACAATATCGTTAACTTTTTTAACTATGCCGTCGTTAAGGTTGTAGGAATAGTGAAGCTCGGAGGGTTTGTCGCAGGCGGCAACCACGGCTTTTGCAAGTTCTACGCCGCCTTCGCCGCCCTTTAAAAATACGTCGGTGAATATTGCCTCGGCTCCCGCGGTTTTGCAGGCGGAGAGAACCTCGTCTATCTCCGCGGCAGTATCGGTGGCGAACCTGTTCATTGCAACCACAACGGGCTTTTTATAGACGTTTGTAACGTTTTCAATATGCTTTAAAAGATTGGGAAGCCCCGCCCGAAGCGCGCCTATATTTTCTTCGGACAGTTGGGATTTATCCGCGCCGCCGTGAAGTTTGAGCGCCTTGACCGTGGCTACGATTACAACGCAGTCCGGCTGTATACCCGCAACGCGACACTTTGTATCGAGGAATTTTTCCGCGCCGAGGTCTGCGCCGAAGCCAGCCTCGGTTACGGCGTAATCGGCAAGAGTCATTGCCGTATAGGTTGCCCTTATGGAATTGCAGCCGTGGGCTATGTTGGCGAACGGACCGCCGTGCACTATTGCGGGCGTGCCCTCCAGAGTTTGCACGAGGTTGGGCTTTATTGCGTCCTTTAAAAGGGTTGTCATTGCGCCGTCAGCCTTTAAATCGCGCGCGCGGACGTACTCGCCGTCCTCCGAAATGCCCACTACCACGTTGCCTATTCTCTTTTTTAAGTCGGCAAGGTCGGTGGCAAGGCAAAGAATTGCCATAATCTCAGAAGCGGCGGTTATTTCAAAGCCTTCGTCCCTTTCATAGCTTTGGCAGCCTTTCATATTGCCTGCGGCGTTATGTAAAGTTATGTTGCGCAGGGCGCGGTCGTTCATATCCATGCACCGCTTGAAATATACGTGCTTTATTCTGAGAGCGTTGCCGCGGAAAATATGGTTGTCAATCATTGCGCAGAGGAGATTGTTAGCCGCGGTTATTGCGTGAATATCGCCCGTGAAATGGAGATTTATATCAGCCATGGGCACGACCTGCGCATAGCCGCCGCCGGCGGCGCCGCCCTTTATGCCGAACACCGGTCCCAAAGACGGTTCCCTGAGGGCAAGACAAACTTTTTTGCCTATCCGCGACAAACCGTCGGCAAGACCTATCGAAACGGTGGTTTTACCCTCGCCGCTTGCCGTGGGATTTATAGCCGTTACCAAAACGAGCTTGGACTTGGGGTCAACCTTTTGGAGGTTGATCTTAGCCTTGTATTTTCCGTAAAGTTCCAGATCGTCCTCTTTCAGCCCGAGTTTTGCGGCAATTGCGCGTATGTCCTGCATTTTGCAGCTCTCTGCAATTTCAATATCCGACAGCATCCGATTCTCCTTAATAAATCTCTTGATTTATTATAACACATATCCCCATTAAAAGTACAACGTTTGAAGGCACTTTTTTTAAATTAGAAAATGTTTTTGGAAAGTAAACGGCGTTAAAACGGCGCCGCGGGGCAATCACTTGCCCCGCGGCGCCGTTTTAGGTTGCTTCGGATACGGTTATGCGGAATTTTTGACCGTTCAAAAACTCCATATCGAACGAATTGCCGTTTTGCGCAAATGCGCATACAAACAAATCTTTCAGCGTTGTTTCTATTTCGCCGCACAGTTCGCTTGCGGAGAAATTTTGTTCGGACTCTGCGGCAAACACCTGTTTTGCCGTATTCGGTTCTTTGGTTTTGGTCATAATTTATTATCTCCTTTGTTTTTCTGGACACTTGCAAGCATATTTAAATTATATTCTCTACTTTGCCATCAGTCAACAAATTGATGCCAAAACCGATAAGAATGTTTTGTAGAAAAAGGTCTACTTTATGGTTAATTTGTCGAAGTTCGATGAGAGACTTAAAGAACTGATGTCCGATAAAAATATAAATGCGCCCGCACTTGCAAAAGCCGTTGGAACAGACCGCACAAATATCACAAGATATATGCGCGGGGAACGGCTGCCGCAATTTTTGACTTTTGTGGCGCTTATTGAGTTTTTTGATTGCTCCGCAGACTATCTTTTGGGACTTACGGAGTACCAAAAAGACGGCAAAAAATATTTTAAGGTTCAGCAGTTTGACAAGTCACTGAAAAATGTCTTTGTAAAATCGGGGAAAAGTCAATACGGTTTGGTGAAACAGAAAAAAATTTCCGCTTCGCTGATTTTTGATTGGCTTACGGGAAAGCGGCTGCCGTCAATGGAAAATCTAATTAAACTGAGCGAATATTTTGAAATTTCGGTTGACTATTTGCTTGGCAGGGAGAAATGATTGGGTTGTGTTATGAGATATGTGAAAACCGCGCGGGTCAGATTCCCGCGCGGTTTTGAAAATCAATATATTTTTGATTTATCCCTGTTGAACAGCTCGTCCAAAGATATCTTGAAGTAGTCTGCCAGCGCAACAAGCGTTTCGTAATCCGGGCGGGAGACGTCCGTTTCGTATCTGGTATAATTTACGCGGCTGACCTTTAAAATACTTGCCATTTCCGATTGGGTGAGACCTTCGGATTTTCTTAATTCTTTTAACTTTTCGCCTATCTTTATCATATTTTTAAACTCTTATATTATATAAAAAATATTGTACATAATTCGTACTATAATTCAAGAAAATGTACATATAAAGTACACACGGAGCCGTTTGAACAAATTACAGACATAAAAACAAGATTAAGGAAAATCAATTTACATTCACTTGACTAAATAACGCAAATATTTTAAAATAAACGGGTAGCCGTGAGGGCTGCCTATTTTATTGCGGCGCATTAAGCCAAATGCGTACGAAAGGAGTTTTTTATGTCGGAAAACAAGAGAACGGTGACGATGGATAAGCTTGTGAATTTGTGCAAGGCAAGGGGAATTATTTTCCCCGGAAGCGAAATTTACGGCGGAATGGGTAACACCTGGGACTACGGTCCCGTGGGCGTGGAGATGAAAAATAATATAAAGCGCGCCTGGTGGAAGAGATTTGTTCAGGAGAGCGAAAACAGCTACGGCGTGGACGCAGCCATACTTATGAATTCAAGAGTGTGGGAAGCGAGCGGACATACCACCTCCTTTTCGGACCCGAAAATGGATTGCAGGGAATGCAAGAGCCGTCACCGCGCGGACAACTTGATCGAAGCACATTCAAAGGGCGCGGTCAATCCCGATCTTATGACGAACGAGGAGATGGAAGAATATATAAGGGAGCATCACATATGCTGCCCGATATGCGGAAAGTTCAACTGGACGGGAATACGGACCTTTAACCTTATGTTTGAAACCTCGCGCGGGGTGACGGACGAGAGCCAGAATAAAATATACCTACGCCCCGAAACGGCGCAGGGTGAGTTTGTGAATTTTATGAACGTTCAGCGCACTACGCGCGCAAAAGTGCCATTTGGGATTGCGCAGGTGGGCAAGGCGTTCAGAAACGAAATAACGCCCGGGAACTTTATCTTCCGTACGATAGAGTTTGAGCAGATGGAGCACCAATGGTTCTGCAAAGAGGGCACGGACAGCGAATATTACGAGGAATTTAAAAGCAAGGCGTGGAAATTCCTTGTGGATTTGGGATTCAATACGGAGCATTTGAGATTTAAAGACCACGACAAGCTGGCGCACTATGCAAAACAGGCGTGCGATATACAGTACCTCTTCCCCATGGGCTGGTCGGAGCTGAACGGCATACACAACCGTACGAACTACGATCTGACGAGGCACCAGGAATATTCCGGAAAGACGATGCAATACGTTGACCCCGTTACGAACGAGAGATATATTCCCTATGTTATTGAGTATTCAATAGGAGCGGACAGGCTTATGCTTGCAGTGCTTTCGGAGGCGTACGACGAGGAGACATTAGAGGGCGGCGACGTGAGAAACGTGCTACACCTGCACCCCGCCGTTGCGGCGTATAAGGCTGCCGTGCTGCCGTTGCAGAAGAATCTTTCGGATAAGGCGCAGGAAATATACAAAAAATTGTGCAAGCGCTTTTCCGTGACGTACGACGCTGCGGGGTCAATAGGCAAGCGCTACCGCAGGCAGGACGAAATAGGAACGCCTATGTGCATTACGATAGACTTTGACACGCTTGAGGACAACACCGTTACGGTGCGCGACAGGGACACGATGGAACAGATTCGTATCCCCGCAGACGAGCTGGAAGGATATATTTTCAAATCGCTGGAATTTTAAAAACCTTACTCCATAATAACGGACAAAAGCGGAGATTGTGTGAAATCTCCGCTTTTTGTTGTGTTGTTATTTTTAACCGTCATCCTCTTCGGACGAAGCGGCTATATATTTATCCAATACTTTTTTGCCTATCTTGGTGCCCATGCCCAAAAGGCGCTCCTTTACCGTCTTTTTTTGCTTTTCCTCTATGGTGCCTTCGAAATTAAGGTCGCGGCAGGGGTCTACGGCTACATAGCCGGACTCGGCGGCGTAGGCGAAAACGCTCTTTAATATTCCCTCCAAAACGGGTCTGTCCTCCTCGGGACATTCCTCGGTGAGGTTGATTAGCGCAAGGGGCTTTATTGTGTTTATGTACTTTTCGCCGAGCGCGGGAACGAGCCGTTCGTCTATCAGCGCGCCTATGTGGTCGTAGTGCTTTTTGGCAACCTTGGTTTTGGAGCCCTTTGCGGTTTCTCCCGAAGTGATGAGCTTATACCACTCTATTATTACCGTTTTGAACCTGTATTTGATTTTTACGGGGGAGAGAAGCCAGCGTACAAATTTGATAATACCGCCGAAGAACATCGGTATGAGCTGGATTATCATTACGATTATGGACAGTACTATCAAAGTTATGTCTATGGCAAGGTCCACGGCGCCGCCCTCCCCCGATGCGGCTACGGCTATTGCGGAAATTGATACGGCAAGGGAGAGAAGTTTGACGATAATTCTTATTATTTTAAGCGCAAGTGAAAACTTTTTTAAACTCCTTGTGGTGGCGCGCGAGCTTAAAATAAAGAAAACCACCAAAAGTATTGCCATAAGAACGTATACGCCGATTATTGCGTAGATCGCAACGCTCGTGCCGAACGAAACTGTTTTGGCAAGCGACCGGTAGAGCATGAATGATACGTATAAAATAGTGAAAATCATGCTAACAGCGAGGGTGACGACGTTGATCCTGCGGGAGATTATAGCGCGGTTACGGTAGGCGTTTTTTAAAAACGTGCGCATATCGAAAACGTCTTTGGCAAGGGTAAACGTTTCCTCGGCGGAAATAGTGTGGCGTATTTTTTTGTCTTGTTCATCCATAATCCACCTCGTGGGCGCAAAAAACTCTGCGCCGTGTAAAGATTATATCATATCGGAATACTCGGTGTAAAGCGCGTCGAGCAAGTTTTTTATTTCCAAAAGTCTGCCAAAAAGCGCGTTGACCTTTTTATAGTCGGCAAGGACTGCGGGGTCGGCAAGGCTTGCATTTATTTGCGATTCCTCCTCTTCCAGCGCGGAAATGCGCTCTTCGGTCTGCTTTATGCGCTCCTTTTTCTTTGCCTCCTCCGCCCTGTCGCGGCGGGAACGGTAGCTTTCGGCGCGCCTTTCGTTTTGCAAGGCGTACTCCTTTTGCTGCTTTTCACGGCGCTCAAGCTCCCGCATTTGCGCTTTTTTCAAGGTGTATTCCGCGTAATTTCCCTCATACGTGTTGAGTTTTTTATCCTCTATCTCCACTATTTTATCGGCTACGGCGGAAATGAAATATCTGTCGTGGGAGACGAAGAGCACTGTGCCTTCAAACTCCTTTAATGCCCTTTCGAGGCTTTCGCGCGCGGGCAAATCGAGGTGGTTTGTAGGCTCGTCCAAGAGCAGAAAGTTTGCGTTTTCGCTCTGCAAAATTGCAAGGGCAAGCTTTGCGCGCTCCCCGCCCGAAAGACTTTTTACCGGTTTTTGCATATCCTCTTCAAACAAGCCCGAACGCGCCAAAAGCGCGCGCATATCCGTTTGAGTGGCGGCGGCATGCCGCTCCCAAAGCTCCGCAAGCACGGTGTTTTGGGGATTTAAGTTGAGTCCCTCCTGGTCGAAGAGGGCGATTTTTACATATCTGCCCCGAATTATTGCGTTGTTGTTTGCGGTCACCGCCTTTAAAAAGGTGGTTTTGCCCGTGCCGTTTTCGCCCACGAGGGCAACCTTTTCGCCCCGCATAATATTGAGTTGACCCCCACATATCAGCGATTTACCGCCTGCCGAAAGGGTTAAATTTTCAACGGTGAGAACGTTTTCGTAGGGCTGTTCCGAATAGGTGAATCGGAACACGGGGGGCTTGGGCGGAAGATACGGCTTTTCGAGCACTTCCATTTTTTCAAGCTGTTTTACACGGCTCTGTGCGGACTTTGCCGTGGTGGCGCGGACTATATTCCTTGCAACATAGTCCCTGAGCTTTGCAATTTCCTCCTGCTGCGCCTCGTACTCCTTTTGAAGACGGGCGGAAAGCTCTGCCTTTAAAACCTTATATTTTGAGTAATTTCCCGTAAACGTGTTGAGTTTTCCGTTTTCAAGCTCCAATATACGCGTGCATAGCCTGTCCAAAAAGTACCTGTCGTGCGAGACGGCGATTATTGCGCCTTTGTAAGTTTGCAGATACTCTTCGAGCCAGAACAGCGTGGATATATCGAGATGGTTTGTAGGCTCGTCCAAAATGAGGAGGTCCGGCTCTTCAAGCAAGAGGCGGGCAAGCTTTAAGCGGGTCTTCTCGCCGCCGGACATAGTGTCGATTATCTGACCGTAGCAATTTTCAAAGCCCATACCGTTGAGAACGGTCTTGATTTTAACCTCAACGTTATAGCTGTCGCGCGAAGATATAAACTTTTGGAGCGACTCTATTTTTGCGGAAATTGCGGCATATTCGCGGCTCTTTAGGTCGGTTGAGGCAAGCTCGGCGGAGAGCTGTTCCAGCTTGGAGACGGCGGCATAGTCGCCTGAGAACACTTCCTGCATTTCGCCGAACACGGTGTTGCCCGAAGTGTAGCCGCCGTTTTGGGCAAGATAGCCTATGCGCGAGCCGTTCTTTAAATATACCTTGCCCGCGTCGGGCGCAAGCTCGCCCAAAATTACCCTTAAAAGGGTGGTTTTGCCCTCACCGTTGGCGCCTATAAGCCCCGCGCGTTCGCCCTCGTTGAAAGTGAAGCTTACTCCGCGGAATATTGAGTTGTCGCCGTAGGCAAAATCTACGTTTTCAAGTGAAATTAACATATGTATTGCGTTTTAATAGTCCCACTTGGGGATAAAATCCTGTTTTGCGCTGCCGAAGTCCTGTAAAAATACGTTTTGAAGCCCCGCCTCCTCCACCGCGGCAATCACTTTGTTATATTCCCGCCGTGTGACGCCCCTTTGGAGTTCGGGGAAGTTTTTTATGTCGCCGAAGGGCGTATATTGGCTCATCAGCGAAAAATAGACCGTGGGAGGCAGCTCTGAGACGAATTTTACGACGTTTATGCTGTCGTAAACGGCGAGGGGCAAGATCAAATGACGGACAATGCAGCCCGAAAGCATCTTTCCCTCTTCCGTTTTTAAGGGTTTTTCTGCCATAAATTCTATGGCGGGCAGGGCGAATTTTGCGTAATCACGGCGCATTGTGTAGCGTTTTGCAAGCGCGGGGTCGATAAATTTTAAATCGGGCAGCCATATATCCACGAACTCCGAGGCGATTTTAAGCTGCTCCACGCGCTCGTAGCCGTGGGTGTTGTAGACCACGGGGATTTTGGGGCGGTAAATTTGCATTGCCCCAGCAATATCCCTTAAATAATGGGTTGGATTTACAAGATTTATGTTCTCCGCACCCATCTCTTCAAGCTCCTCGAATATAGAAGCAAGCTCCCGCACGGTTATCTCCTTGCCGCGCATATTGCGGGAAAGCTCGTAGTTCTGGCAGAACACGCACCTTAATGAACAGCCGCAAAAGAATATGCAGCCGCTGCCGTTTTTAAAGGATATGGGCGGTTCTTCAAACGGGTGAAGATAGTATTTTGCTATTTTTATCCCCTGCACTCCGCACGCGCCCGCTTGGGTTTGTCTTTCGGCGCCGCAGGCTACGGGGCACTGCGTACATTTCATACCATACATTATATAAAAAAATACTTTTAAACGCAACTTTTGTTTGACAATTATTGCGCCAAATGATAAAATACTTTCAAACCTATAAAGAGTGTGCGAGAGAACGGCTCGTAGACCACACAGCAACCTGCTTTGGGGCAAGGTGCTAATGCCGTACCGATGGGGATATAGAAGTTAATAACTCCCCTGCGGCGGCAGAGGAGTTTTATTTTTTGGAGGACGTATGAGGAAATTTTTTACAAGCGAGAGCGTGACCGAGGGGCACCCCGATAAATTGTGCGACCAGGTTTCGGACGGGATACTCGACTATATTTTGAGCAAGGACCCCAACGCGCGGTGCGCCGTTGAGTGCTGCGCGGCGTACGACAGAATGTTGATTATGGGCGAGGTTACCTCCACCGCGAAATTGGGCGAGGACGATTATATTGACGTTGCGCGCGGAATAATAGAAAAAATAGGATACAGGCACGGTTCGTTTGCCTTTGACAAATGCAAAATAGAGGTTGCGGTGCACAGCCAGAGCCCCGACATTGCAATGGGCGTTGACAGCGCGCAGGACGGCAAGGGAGACACGGGCGCGGGCGACCAGGGAATGATGTTCGGATACGCGTGCAGGGAAACGGAAGAGCTTATGCCCCTGCCGATTGCGCTTGCCCATAAACTTGCAAAGAGGCTTGCCGAAGTGCGCAGAAACGGAACTTTGGGATATCTGCGCCCCGACGGGAAAACGCAGGTCACCGTGGAATACGACGGGAAAAAGCCCGTGCGCGTGGACACGGTGGTTATTTCCGCACAGCACAATACCAAAGTTACGCAGGAACAACTGCGCGATGATATAATTAAAAACGTGATTTCCATAATCCCCGAAGAGCTGCTGGTTAAAACCAAGTTTTTGATAAACCCGACGGGCAGATTCAACATAGGCGGACCCGAGGGCGACAGCGGGCTGACGGGCAGAAAGATAATTGTGGATACATACGGCGGAAGGTGCGCGCACGGAGGCGGCTCTTTTTCCGGCAAGGACGCAACGAAAGTGGACCGTTCGGCGGCGTATATGGCAAGATATATCTGCAAAAATTTGGTTGCGGCAGGGCTGTGCGACGAGGTGGAATTGCAGGTTGCATATGCGATAGGCGTTGCAAAGCCCGTTTCGGTGTTTATAGACACGTTCGGCACGGGGAAATTGGGCGACGACAGAATTGCCGAAATAGTTAAAAAGGAATTCGATTTGCGCCCCTCCGCCATTATAAAAACTTTGGGGCTGAGGGAACCGATATTTTCGCAGACGGCGGCATACGGGCACTTCGGGAAGCCGAATCTCCCCTGGGAGCGCGTGAACAGGGCCGAGAGTCTTAAAAAATATCTTGTGTAAAAATTGGTTTTATGAATTGCGGGCGACCCGATGGGGTCGCCCGCTATATTTTATTGTTTTATATATGTTAAGGTTGAGAAGCCTATTTTAAGTTTCAATTTGCCGTCGGATATCGTTCCGCTTGCAAACGCTAAACCGCCGTCACCCACATATAAAGTGATTTCATCGCCGTCAATTTGATATGCGCCTCTGTTTCCCATCTCGTCCTTCCATGTTCCGTTATGTAAATCAAAGTATGTGTTTTTATCAACTTCATTGGCATAATCTCGTTTTAAATAATATGTGCCGTTAACATTTACCCAATTACAAGAAGAAAGCATACTGCTTACTTCGTTGCATGAACCACTGTTAAAGGCTTTACACTGAGCATATAAAAGCAAACCAAATATCATTGCCATAAACAAAGATATGATAAATACAAATACGGCGGTTCTATGTCTTTTTATTAACTGATTTTGAGACACTTCAGCAATATCATCCTGAGAAACATCTGCTATTTTTAAATTAACAACATTGTTGTTTAAATCAAAGCAATATCCTGTGATATATCCATTTTTTAAAATATACCATGTGTTTGATTTGCCTCTATTGTGCAGTTTTTCAATTTCATAGGAAAGGTCGCTATTGGTGCTTTTTTCAAGCCCGTGGGGACATATTGCCCCTCCGGACGACACACTGAACATTGTTATATTGTCAACCTTAAATTTTTTTCCGTTAAAAATAACTTTCCGGTTATACCTTGCCTCGTTTTGCAAGAACTCGATAAAATCCATACGTACACCAACCGTTTAAATATTATTGCAAATGTAATAATATTGTATATTGCAATTGCGGTAATGTCAAGCAAAATATTGCGATTGTGATAAAATTCACAGTACAAGGTGTAATATGGACATAGGGAAAAATTTAAAAGCGTTGAGAAAAGAAAACGGTTTAACGCAAAAAGAGCTTGCCGAGAGATTGAAAATAGGGCAAGCGACTATTGCCTGCTATGAGAACGGGCAACGTGAGCCGAATATTACAAGCTTAATAGCCTATGCGGATTACTTTGAGTGCACGCTCGACTTTATTGTAGGGCGGGCGGACGACTTTGGAAACGTTGTGATTAAGGCAGAAAACACAAAACGCGGCTTAGGCACGCTGACCGATGAAGAGGCTGTGTTTATTAAAAAATTCAAGGAGTTGAACGGCGAAGATAAAAACAAAGTAAACGGATATATCGACGGACTAAAAAGCAGATAAAACAGCGGGCGACCCGATGGGGTCGCCCGCTATATTTTATTGGAGTTGAATTAAAGTTTACGGAGTCAGGCGCCGAAGAATTCGGAATAGATGGCTTTGATGCACTTTTCGTAATCTTCGTTTTTTACTCCCACTATTATGTTCATTTCGCTTGAGCCTTGGTCTATCATCTTTATGTTTATGTTAGCCGCGGCGATGGCGTTGAACAGCCTTGCCGATGTGCCGACGGAGGAGTTCATTCCCTGACCCACGGTGGCGATTAAGGCTATATTTTCAATTATGCGGATTGTATCGGGAGAAACCTCGCTTTGAATGCCCTCTATCACTCTTTGAAGCTTGAAATCGGTGAGTTGCTCGCTGGCGATTACGAGGGACATTGTGTCGATGCCCGACGGAATGTGCTCAACGGAGATATTTTCGCGCGCAAGCACGCCCAATACCTTTGCGATGAAACCTATTTCCGCATTCATCAAGGACTTTTCGATAAAAATAACCGTGAAATTCTTTTTGCCGGCTACGCCCGTTACGGTGCTGCCGTCGGGCATATAGCGGGAACTCGGCAAAATTTCGGTGCCCGCGTCCCCCGGACGGAAAGTATTTTTGATGCGGATGGGAATGTTGGCTTTGCGGACAGGGAAAATGCTGTCGCTGTGCAGAACATTGGCGCCCATATAGCTTAACTCGCGCAGTTCCTTGTAGGAGAGCTTTTTGATGGGTTTGGGGCTGTCGACTATCCTCGGGTCACAGGCAAGAAAGCCCGAAACGTCAGTCCAATTTTCGTAGAGAGAAGCCTGCACGGCACGGGCGACGATGGCGCCGGAGATATCCGAGCCGCCGCGCGAAAAGGTTTTGACCTTGCCGTCGGCGTCCTGACCGTAGAACCCGGGTAACACGGCAAGTGCGCAGTCCGAGCAAGCCTCCCTCACCGCTTTATAGGTCTTTTCGCCGTCGAGCTGACCGTTCGCCTTGAAAAAGACGACGTTTTCACTGTCGATAAACTTTGCGCCGAGGACGTTTGCAACGACCTGAGCGCAGAGATATTCCCCGCGGGAGGCTGTGAAATCCTCGTTCTTTTCCTCGTTTATCCTCTTCTCCGTTTCATTCAATATAGAAATTATATCAAAATCGACGTTGAGTTCCCTGACTATGGAGATAAAGCGCGCGCGGACCGGCTCGAAGCCGCGGCGGCAGACGCCGTCCTCCAAAAGAGTTTTATGGCAGGCATAGAGAAGGTCGGTCACCTTGGTATCGCCCGAATAACGCTTGCCGGGCGCGGAGACTACAATATACCTGCGCTCGGGGTCGCTTAGTATTATGTTTTTTACGGCGTTGATTATGGTGCCGTCAGCCATGGACGTGCCGCCGAATTTACAAACTTTTATTGCCATTTTATCTTTTTGCCCTGACGGTTTTGTGATTCGTTTATTTTATCAGCTTTGCTTCGATATAGTAGCGCTTTTCGTTGCCTTCACCCATACTGAACGTCTTTTTGGGCAGGTTGCCGCCCTTGGAAATGAGGCTGAAAAAGTCGCTCTTTTGTATGGGGGGAACCATTACGCCCGCCGCGCCCGCTTTTGTGAAGGATATAAGCTCGCTTTCCCCGTGGATATAGTCAACCTCGCCGCCCTCTTCGGCGATATATTTTGCGATATAATCGTCCAGAAGGCGTATGCCCTGCGGAATATTTTTGTGGAAGGGAATTTGTGAGATTGCGCCGTTTACGGAAATTTTTGCACAGCCGCCGCCTTTTAGGTTGAGCCCTGCGGCAAATTTTGCGGGGTCGGCGGTTTTTACGAGCCTGTGAATGGGTTGGAATTTGAGAGCGGGGTCGTAGATGTTCACTGCCTCCGCCAAAGCGTATCTTGCGGGATGGGTGAGCCGCTGTTCCGCGGTGAGGGTTGGCTTTATGTTATCCCAGCACGTCTTTGCCGTGGCAAGGGAATGGTTGCCGTCGCCGACGGCAAAGAGGAATTTATCCTCCGCGCCGCTTACAAGGGAATAGAAAGCTTCAATTACCTGCGGAGCGTTTTTTATATACTCGCCCTTTACGTGCCCGCCGTTTTGCATAAGGTCGAAGTTATACAAAACCTCGCCCCGCTCAACCGAGCCCAGAACCGAAAAAGAGGGATCGTCGTACAAGAGCATTATATGCGGAAGCTCTATGGGAGCGTTTTTGCGTATTTCCACGCGGGGAGGAATCCTCTCCAAAATGGTCGCCTCGGTGGAACGGACGGGAGTTTTTGCGCCCTTTTCAAAGGAATAGTCCTCGAGGTCGATAGCAAGCACTATGCCCGTGCGGGTGCCCGACCCCGTGGTGCGCTCCACTGACACAAAGCCCCCGTCTATCTCTTTGAAAACGCCCTCCCTCAGATATTTTTCCATTGCGGCGTTGGCTGCGCTTATGCGTTTTTCAACGTTGTCCTTTAAATAAATTTCGGGAAGAATGAGATTGAAAGCAGAAAGCTTGCCCTCGGTTATTTTTTCAACCTCCTCCCAATATTTACCGTCCGAAGTGAACTGGTCGCAGGCGTTTACCGCCCACGTTTCCATTTCCGCGGCGGCGGGAAGAAGAATTTTGGGAATGACTATGGTGTTCATTTTAAACGTTGATGAGTATTACCGTTACTACGGCAAGAACTATTGCAAGCGCCTTGATACCCAAATCCTTGGTGAAAAGATTTTTTAAGAATTTTCCGAACTTGTTCATATGCTCTTACCCTCCGCGGTCAAATCCGACCAGTAGTATTCACTTAAAGCGTTCTTTAAATCGGACGCGTCGGCATAGCGCTTTTTGATTGCGCCGTTCTTTACAATGGAAATTATGCCCGTCTCCTCGGATACGACTATTGCGGTGACGCTTGCAACCGAGGTGATGCCCAAAGCCGCGCGGTGGCGGCTGCCCATCTCCTTGGGAAGGTTTTCGCTTTGGAGAACGGGAAGGAAGCAGCCCGCCGCATAGATTTTGTTGCCCTCGATTATCATTGCGCCGTCGTGCAGGGGCGCTTTGGGATAGAACACTGCCTCTATCATCTGCGAGCTTATGGTGGCGTTTACAACCGTGCCGCTCTGGATAATGCCCTCGGGAAGATTTTCGTTGGAGAGAACTATAAGGGCGCCTACGTCTTTTTTGGACATATTCTGGACGGCGCGTATGGTTTCATCGATTATCAGCTGTACGCCCGAGACGGTTAAAGCGTCCTTTGCGTGCTTACTGTTGGCGTCGAGCAGGGTGCGCTTGATTTCGGAATGGAACATAGTGAAAATCAGCAGAGCTATCATTATGACGATGAGAAGAAGCACGTAGGTATCGAACCTTGCAAATGCAAACGTTATGCCGCACATTACTAAGAAAAAGACGACGACGGCAATAAATTTGGTTGCCTTGTTGTCCTTTAAAACCTTGAAAATATAGAAATAGACGGCGGCAAGCAATAAAAACTGAAGTATCAGCGCAATGTAATTAGCCGATATTTCAACGAGAAAAAAGTTTTTTATACTCTCCCACAGGGCGTTCCAATTTTCCATTTTTTTACCTTTTTAAGTATGATTGTTTAATTATTATATAATTAATAGCGGGAAAAATAAAGCAATTTTAACCACTAAAATTTACTTACCCGGGAAAAACAGCGTATTTTCGCATATTTGAAGAGCAGACTGCGGGGTTATTACGCCGTTTTTTACGTCGGAAATGTTTCTATAAAATAAGTTTACGTAATTTTTGAGATTGTTTGCGCCGATAGCCGCCGCCTGCTCCCGTGTTTTTTTTACGGCAAACTCCTTCATGCCGTTCTCCTTGGCGTACTGCGCGTCCGTCAGGGGGGAAGAAAGGGCGGACAAAAGGTTGCGGAAATAGGAAAACAGACCGTTTAAAACGGAGATTTCGTCAAAGCCCTTGCCCTTTAAGTCGCTGCTTACCGTGCAGTACTTTGTGAAGTCGCGGCGGGCGACGGCGTTGGTCATTTCGTAGATGCGGTAGTCCGCGTCCTTGTACACAAGCCCGTCTATCTCTTCCTCGGTTAGCTCGCCCTTCCCCTTATAGTCTATGAGCTTTTTAACTTCCACAGCCACGCGGGACATATCGTATACGCAATATGCGGCGATATTTTCGCTTGCGGAATACGAACAGACTATGCCCGCGCGCTTTAAGGTGACGTATACCCAGCGGGCAACGGCCTCCGGCTCGGCTTTGGAACAGTCGACGAATGTAACAGCCTTTTTGCGCTTTAAGTCCACTCCCTTTTTGCCGCCGGCGTTGACTATAAGCAATATGGTAGTTGGCGGGAAATCTTCGAAAAGGGGCTTTAAATAAGTTTCGAACTCCTGCTCGGAAGGATAAAAGTCCGTGACCTTGACCACGCGCTTTTCCGCCATAAAGGGATAATTTTTTACCGCGGCGACAAGCCCCGAAAGGGCGGCGCCCTTTAAATTTTCGCCCTCGAAAGCGGAATAGTTGAGTTCGGGCATGGTGAGGAACGCCTGCTTTATCATCGCCTCGCCGTTCAAACGGAAATATGCGTCCTCGCCCTCCAAAAGATATATTTTTTGGGCGCCCTCCTTTATGCTGTCTTTGAGTTCGGTGTATTTCATTGCCGCTCCTCCGCTTCGCCGTCCTTGGGACGGTAGACGTATTTTATATATTCGCAGTCGCTTGTTTCAGCCCGCGCGCACATTGCATTGTAGACCTCGTCGCGCAGTTTTTTTGCCGCCGCTTTGGGTGGCAGGCTGCCGTCCGCAAAGAAAGGTCCGTCAACATATACCACGCGCTTGGGATATTTGGAACGCTTGCGCTTATGGTAGGTCATAGTGTAGCAAAACACGGGCGTGCCGAGCCTGACGGGATATGCGAAGGACGTTGCCGCAAAGGGACGGATTTTGGTGTAGTAGTGCCATATGTGGGCTTCGGGATAGATTGCTATCCAGTGCTTTTTATGTATGGCTTCCTCCAGAGCAGCGGTGAAACGAGCCATGGCGTGGAAGCCCTGCGGTATGGGTATGCCGCCTATCAGCTTTACGAGCCAGCCGATGCCTTTTATGGAGACGGCGTCGGCGTTTATAATTATATCTGCAGAGCGCGGAAAGGCTAAATATGTGGGGTTTATTGCGTCGAGAAGCATTGACGTGTGGTTGCCGTAGATGAAAGCGCCGCCCTTTTTGTAGCCCTTCATCTTTTTTTTGCCGACGTAGCTCACGCGCTTTATGAGCCGCGTGTAGACAAACGAAGCGGGCTTTACGACGCCGTGATAGATTATCCCGCGCAAAAACCTGCGAAGAAAACCCTTGTTGAGATACTCGTAATCGGCGGGAAGCTCCCTGCGGGTTATATCGGTGCCGGCAAAATCGTCGTTCAACTCGTCGGAATAATAATAGACCTTTTCAAGCTTCATTTCAAAAAAATCAAACCTCGTTGAACATTGCTATAAATTCTTTAAGAGCAAAGGAGGGCGGAACGTTCTTTGCAAGGGCTATGCCCACGCCGCGCGCAGGAAGCGAGGGCGAGACGTTTAGCTCGAACAGGGAGCCTTCCTCAAACTCCTTTTTGCAGTATTCGCGGGGGATACACCCCACGCCCATTCCCTTTATAACGAGCTTTTTCATAAGGTCCCAGTTTGCAACTTCAATATCGGGATGAAGCTGTATGCCGAGATTGTCCAAAAAAGTTGAGAGGGCGCGGCGGGCGACGGTGTTTTCCTCTATCATGAGCAATGGCATTTCGCGCAGGCGCTTTATGGGTACTTCGGTGTCTTTCAGCTCCGAAAAGCGTTCGCCCGCAACAAAAATATCCGTTAAATGGGCGATTGTATCGTAAAATTTTACGTCCGCGTCCTCCATGGGGAGGTTGATAAAGGCTATGTCGCACTTGCCGTCCTTGAGCTGGCTGACGGTGTAGGGCGACGTGGAAGAAATAAGCTCGAGCTTTACCGCGGGATATTTGAGACTGTAACGGGCTATTTTATCGGCGAGGACGTGATAGAAAATGGAGTCCGTGGCGCCTATTCTTATTGTGCCCGTTGCGGAAGTCTGAAGCTCGGTTAAGGCGCTTTCGGCGCCGTCCAGAAGTCGGAGAGCCTCCTCCACCTGCTTAAATATGAGCTTACCGCCCGCGGCGGAGAGTTCCATTCCGCGGTGGGTACGGTTGAAGAGCGGAACGCCGAGCTGCGTTTCGAGCTGCTTTACGGACTGCGAAACGGCGGGCTGGGATATAAACAGCTCCTGCGCGGCTTTTGTGAGAGAGCCGCACTTTGCAACCGTGTAAAAGACCCTGTAAAGTTCCAGATTTACCATATTTCACCTTAAATCGCGCAGTTTTGCGCATATATGTTGAGTTTTTTGAATTTATTTGCCGACGCAGAACTTTGAAAATACCGCGTTTATTATCTCTTCCCCGGCAGTTTCGCCGGTGATTTCGCCGAGGGCGTCCCACGCCTCCTTTATATCCACAGAAAGAAGGTCGGGGGTGAGCGCGCCTATGCTTTCGGCGGCGCCGCTCAGGGCGGCTTGGGCGCGGAGAAGGGCAAGATAGTGCCGCTCCTCCACTATATACGTTTTATCGAGGGAATTTTCGCCTACGGCGGCGGACGAGAGAAGCTTTTTAAGCTCAACAAGCCCTTCGCCGGTCTTTGCGGAAATTGCCGCGTCGTATTTGCCGCAGGGCGTTAAAACGTCCGATTTATTGAATACATATATCAATTTTCCCGTTATTCCCGCGGGAGGGGTATCGCTGCCGTCCGTTAAAAACAGAACGACGTCGGCGGTGCTTATTATCTTTTTTGCGCGCTCGATGCCCATTTTTTCAACGGCGCCGCCGGCGGTACGTATTCCCGCCGTGTCGACGAGGTTATAAGTTATGCCGTCTATCTCGATGGCGCCCTCTACGGCGTCGCGCGTGGTGCCCTCCTCTTCAGAAACAATGGCTTTGTCGTAGCCCAGAAGGGCGTTTAAAAGCGAACTCTTGCCGGCGTTGGGCTTGCCGCAGATTGCGACGAGGACGCCGCTCTTTATTTTTTTGCCGCAGCCGTAGCTTTGGACGAGGGAGCTGATTTGACCCCCCGCCGCTATAAGGTCGTTTTTGATTTTAAGGAAATCAAGCCCGTCAAGATCCTCCTCGGGATAGTCCAGCTCGGCGGCGATGCCCGCGAGGATATCGGTCAGCTGCGATTGGATTTTTTTGACTTCGCGGGAGAGTTGTTCGGTGTAGAGCATGCTCCCCGCACGGAGAAGGGCAAGGCTTTCGGCGTTGATCATATCTATCATGCCCTCAGCCGAGGAGAGCGTGAGCTTGCCGTTTAAAAACGCGCGGCGGGTGAATTCCCCGCGCTCCGCGGGACGGCAGCCGAGAGAGATTGTTTTTGAGAGTATGCCGCGGGCAATCTGAACGCCGCCGTGGCAGTGAAATTCCACGGTGTTTTCGCCCGTGAAGGACTTTGGCGCGGCAAAATAAACCATAAATCCGAAGTCCGTAAAGCCCTCCCCCGCTATTTTGCCCGCATACATATAGTTTGGCACGATTGAAGCCGCCTTGCCCGCGGGGGTGAACATTCTGAGGGCGATTTCAAGGGCGCCCCCGCCGCTTATTCTTATTATTGCAACGCCGCCCGTGCCGCTCGGGGTGGACACAGCCGAAATACAGTCCTGCATAAAACCGATGCGCAAACGCCTATAATTTGCGCTTATACTCCTTTTGGAAAATTATATCACGGGGATTGAAAAATGTAAAGAAAAACGCGCATCTTAACGATGCGCGCATAAATCAGTTTTTAAATTCGTCGAAAGGGTCGCCCCCACTGCCCTCGGAATTGCCGAACTCGGAGAACGGGTCGTCCGTATTGCCCTGTTGCGGGGGCGCGGAGTGGGTACGGTAGGGATTGGAGCCGTCCGGGGGAGCGCCGTAGCCGTTGCGGCTGTACGGATTCTGGTTGTAGGGGTCCTGTTCGAAATTCTGCTGGCGGTACTGCCGGTACATTCTCTCCTGCACGGAGCGCATATATTCGCCGTAATTTACGCCCTTGTTGTTCCTTACGGCAAATATAAGTATGCCCTGAACGGGGAAAAGCACGCTGGTGATTGTGAACAGGAAGTAACGGCGGGTGGAATACGTTTGGAAGAAGCAGTTCAAAAGCACTACCATAACGAGCATATACAGGAAATTGAGCCAGCTTATAATGTAGACACTGAGATAGTTGAAGCACCAGCCTGCCCAGCCCAGCGAGGGGTCGGCTGCAAGCAGCGCCTGCATATCGAGGGAGACGGTAGTCAAAGAATATTGCTGCCCGCCCATTTCATAGTAGTCGGTTGCGTAGAGAAGATAGGGGTCTACCAAAGCCGCGGCAACTATGTCGAGAATATACAATCCCACGAGGCAAAACTCAAAGACTGCCGCAATTATGCCCACGATGCGCGTATCTATGTTGAAAAATCTGTTTTTCCGCCCGCAGACGCCTATATAATAGGTGCTGAAAAAGGGTATGAACGCCATCCACTTGTTTTTGATGCCCTCGTGCGAGGCTATAACGTATAGCCCCACCGAACGGAAGATGTAAATTATTGCAAAGCAAAGTCCGCCGATAAGGAAATAGACCCAATCGGGAGTTGAGCCGTTGAACTGCCCTATGATTTGCTGTGCGTAATTTGAATATTCGAAAAATTCCATAATCCCCTCTTACTTTAAGGTTGATATTTAATATATGCTTTTTAAATGTAGAAATTAAAAATACTTTGTGAAAAATAGATAAAATTTATTGCAAACCGAAAATATTTACGCCGTAATCCACGCTTTCGAGCGTGAGACCGCAGGCGGGCATAGTCTTGCCCGCAAGTTCCCTGCCGCCCTCCTCTATGGAACGGCGGACGCGCTCTTCGTCTATTGCGCCCTGCGCAAAATTAAGAATGGTGCCCGCGATTGTGCGGACCATGTTGTATAAAAAGCCGCTGCCCGTGACATAAATTTCAACGTCGTCGGCACCGAGCGCGCGGGAAGCCTTTATCCTCACGGAGTATACGGTGCGCACGGTGGTTTTTGCGGTTGAGCCGCTTTTGGAATATGCCTTGAAATCGTGCTCGCCTTCGAAAAAACGCGATATATATATCATTTTTTGAATGTCGGCGCTGCCCTTTACCCACGCGGAGTACCTGTCCTTCAACGGGTTGCGGCGGGGGGAGATATACATTTTGTAACAATATGTTTTTTGCTTTGCGCTGCGGTTGCTGTCGAACCCTGCGGGGGCTTCGGCGGAGGATATCACCGAAATATCGCTTGGAAGGCGCATATTGAACGCGTCGGCAAGCTTTTGGGCGGGGATATCCGTTTCCGCGTCGAAATGGCAGACCTGCGCGCGGGCGTGGACGCCGCCGTCCGTTCTGCCGCTTGCCGTGACAGGGGTGGGAACGCCGAACAAATCGAGCGCAGCCGCCTCCATTTTGCTTTGGACGGTGACGCTGTTGGGCTGGATTTGCCAACCGCCGTATCCGGTACCGTCGTAGGAAACCAAAAGAGCGTATCTCATTATGAAATCCTTATATATGCGTAGATTTGCGGGAAAATGTTATAGCAATAGATATTTAAAAGCACCACGCCGGCGATGAGCGCGCCCACGAGCAGAAACGCAAGCAAGTCGCGCCAGCCGAAGCGGAGTTTTTTGTATTTTGTTCTGTTTTTGGAGCCGGAATAGCAGCGCGAATCCATTGCGTCGCCAAGCTCTTCGGCGCGGCGGAGGGCGCTTATCAAAAGAGGAATCAAAATGGGAACAACGGCTTTTATGCGCTTGAATATATTGCCGCTTTCAAAGTCGGCTCCCCTTGCCTTCTGCGCGGAGATTATGCGGTTTGTTTCGTCAATGAGCGACGGAATGAAGCTGAGCGCGATTGACATTATAAGCGCAAGCTCGTGCACGGGGAACCTGATGAGTTTGAGGGGCTTTAAGAGGCTTTCGATGCCGTCGGTGAGCGATACGGGGGTTGTGGTTAAAGTGAGTATTGACGAAGCCATGACGAGGAAGAATAACCTGAACATTAAAAATACCGTGAAGATTATGCCCTCTGAGGTGACTTTGAATATGCCCCACTGCCAATACACCGTTTTGCCGCTGTGGAAAAATACGTTGAGTATGCCCGTGAATACGAGAATGAAAATCACGCCCTTTATGGAGCGGAGCACGCTGCCGAGGGGCACGCGGGCGGCGGCAATGGCGGCAAAGAGCAGAACCGCGCAGGCGGCAAGCGCGTAGAAATTGTTTGCAACGAAAAGCATAACTATAAAAGCTATTAGCGCAAGCAATTTGAAACGGGGGTCGAGCCTGTGCACGAAGGAATTTGCGGGATAGTATTGCCCGAACGTTACGTCGTTAAGCATCTTTGCCCCCCGCGTACACTTCGATTACCTTTTGGGAGAAGTCCTTTACCGTGCAGTCGCTGTGTATTATTACGCCGCCTTTTTCAAGGCACGCGGAAATTTTTGTGGTTAATGGCACGTCGAGACCGAGAGCCGAAAGCTCGTCGGCGCGCTTGAAGAGATTTGCGGGAGCGTCGCATGCGAACACTTCGCCGTTGGAAATTACCGCGACGCGCGTGCAGTTTTCGGCGACCTCGTCCATATCGTGGGAGACGATTATAACGGTTTTGCACCACCCGCTGTGGAGTTTGTGCAGAAGCTCCATTATCTCCTTTTTGCCCTTGGGGTCGAGACCTGCCGCAGGCTCGTCCAGCACGAGAATGTGCGGTTTTGTGACTATTACACCCGCTATGGCAACCCGTCGCTTCTGCCCGCCTGAGAGGTCGAACGGGGATTTATCCTTTACCTCTTCATAGTTTAAACCCACTATTTCAAGGCTGTCCCTTACTGCTTTTTCAACCTCCTCCGCCGGAAGCTTTTTGTTGAAATTTTTAAGACCGAACGCTACGTCGTCAAAGACCGTTTCGGCAAAGAGCTGGTATTCAGGATATTGGAACACCATTCCCACGCTTGCCCTGAGCGATTTGAAGTCGGTTTTTTTGGAGGATAAATCGAACCCGCCGACCGTTATTAAAGGAAGCAACGGCGCGGGCTGACCCTTTTTCACCTTGGGCTTGCGGTACTTTTTTTCGGCTTGCGGGAGCTTGATGAGGGCGTTGAGGTGCTGCACAAGAGTGGATTTGCCGCTGCCCGTGTGACCTATTATGCCGAAAAATTCACCGTCGGATATTTTGAGGCTTATGCCGTTCAAAGCCCTTGTGGCAAAGGGCGATTTTTTGGAATATGTGAAAGTGAGATTTTTTATATTTATATCCCACTCCCCTGCGGGTGCGATATCTGCGGGGGCGGGAAATGAGGATTCCCCCCCGGATATGCCGCGGTTATTGAAGTTTTTGAGTATTTCGGCGGCAAGCTCTGCGGGCTTTAAAACGTCTTTTATGTCCATTCCCGCAGAGCGCAGATTTTGGGAAATTACGCTTATGCGCGGTAGAGAAAGGTTGTATGTTTCGAGCGCCTCGCCCTGCTTGAAAATTTCTTCGGGCGAGCCCGAAAGAACTATTTCGCCGCGGTTCATAACTATCGTGCGGTCGGCAAGCAAAGCCTCCTCCATAAAATGGGTGATGAGCACGATTGTCATGCCCTCCTCCTTATTGAGGCGGCGGACGACTTCTATTACCTCTTTTCTGCCCCTCGGGTCGAGCATGGCGGTGGATTCGTCCAAAATGAGGACGTCGGGCTTTATGGCGAGCACGCCGGCAACCGCTATCCTCTGCTTTTGCCCGCCGGAGAGGCGGGCGGGGGTTGAATGGCGGTATTTTTCCATTCCCACGGCGGAGAGCGCCCAATCTATTCTTCTGCCTATCTCTTCCCGCTCAACGCCTATGTTTTCGGGACCGAAAGCTACGTCGTCCTCTACTATGGAGGCGACCATCTGGTTGTCGGGGTTCTGGAATACGACGCCGACATGCTTGCGAATTTCGATGGCGTTTTTGCCCTCGTTTACGTCCATTCCGAGGACGGTGAGCTTGCCCGAGTCAGGCTCCAAAAGCCCGTTTATGAGCCGCGCCAAAGTGGACTTGCCGCTGCCGTTGTGACCTATTACCGAAACGAATTCGCCGCGGCGTATTGTGAAGGATATGCCGTTTATTGCAAACCCCTCCTGCCCCGGATAGGAATATTTTAAATTTTCAGAGACGATTATATCTTCCAATACTATTCCCTGCGCCGCGTCCTGGACGGCTTTTTGACGGTTTTTTAATAATCCATACCATTATAGCAAATGCAAAATTTTTACACAACTATAAATTTATACTTTTTTCGATCGGACGGGCAAATTTTGGGGCGGAGGGCGCAAAAAGATAAATTTTGATTGATTTTTGGCATAAAATGGAACTCTGCTGTTGACTTTTGGTTGCCGTTAAAGTATAATAATGTAGCGCGGTCGTACGCGCGTAATTATGTTCAGAAAAATTTATTATAAAAATCGGAGGTAATTTGATGAAAAAATTGACTATCGACGGAAATACCGCCGCCAGCCACGTTGCTTATGCCTTTTCGGAAGTAGCAGCCATCTACCCCATAACACCCTCTTCCCCCATGGCGGAGGTTGCGGATGAATGGGCAACCGCAGGCAGAACCAATATGTGGGGTCAAAAGGTTAAGATTGCAGAAATGCAGTCTGAAGGCGGCGCCGCAGGCGCTGTTCATGGTTCGCTTTGCGCGGGCGCTTTGACCAGCACCTACACCGCTTCGCAGGGACTTCTTTTGATGATTCCCAATATGTATAAGATTTCGGGCGAGTTGATGCCTATGGTTATGCACGTTTCGGCGCGCGCGCTTGCGGCTCATTCGTTGAACATCTTCGGCGACCACTCGGACGTTATGGCTTGCCGCCAGACCGGCTTTGCAATGCTGTGCGACGGCTCCGTGCAGGAAGTTATGGACCTTGCACTGGTTGCTCACCTATCCACTTTGAAGTCCAAGGTGCCGTTTATGAACTTCTTCGACGGCTTCAGAACCAGCCACGAAGTTGCAAAGATAGACGTGTGGGACGAGACGGATAACTACGCCGAAATACGCGCTATATGCGAAGAGGTAGGCACCCCCGCCGATATAGCAGACTTCAAGAGCCGCTCTTTGAACCCCGAGCACCCCATCCAGAAGGGTACCGCACAGAACGGCGACACGTACTTCCAGAACAGGGAGACGGCAAACAGCTACTACGCCGCAACTCCCGCAATTGTCCAGCACATGATGGACGTAGTTTCAAAGCACTGCGGCAGAAGCTATCACCTCTTCGACTATGTGGGCGACCCCAATGCCGAAGAAGTTATAGTTTGCATGGGCTCGGGCTGCGAGACTATAGAAGAATCCATAAACAAGCTCAACTCGATGGGCAAGAAGTACGGTCTTATAAAAGTACGCCTTTACCGTCCCTTCGTTGCGGACGCATTTGTTGCGGCTATTCCCGCGTCGGTTAAAAAGATTGCCGTTCTCGACAGAACCAAGGAACCCGGCTCCCTCGGCGAGCCTCTCTACCTCGATGTTTGCTCGGCTCTCCTTGAAAAGGGCAGAACCAATGCTAAAGTTGTCGGCGGCAGATACGGTTTAGGCTCCAAAGAGTTCACTCCCTCCATGGTTCTTGCAATCTACAAAAACCTTGAAAAGACCGAACCCAAAAATCACTTTACCATCGGTATCCACGAGGATGTTACAAACTCCTCTCTCGATTTCTCGGAGAAGTTCGACGCCGCTCCCGCAGGCTCCACCAGCTGCAAGTTCTACGGTCTCGGCTCCGACGGCACCGTTGGCGCGAATAAAAACTCCATTAAGATAATCGGCGACCATACGGACAAGCACGCGCAGGCGTACTTCTTCTACGATTCGAAGAAGTCGGGCGGTATCACCGTTTCCCACCTCCGTTTCGGCGACACACCCATACAGTCCGAGTACCTCATCGACTCCGCCGATTTCGTTCAGTGCTCCAATCCCTCCTACGTTACCCGCTACGATATGACGGGCGACATTAAGAAAGGCGGCACATTCCTTTTGAATACCGACGCCACGACGGTTGAAGCTTTGGAACACTTCCTGCCCGCAAAGGTTAAGCAGGATCTTGCAAAGAAGCATATCAACCTCTACGTTATAGACGCGATTGCAATTGCCGGAAAGCTGGGCTTGAAGGGCAGAACGAACACGATTTTGCAGTCTGCATTCTTTAAGGTAAATCCCCAGATTATGCCCTATGACAAAGCCGTTGAATATATGAAGTATATGGCTAAGAAGTCGTTCGGCAGAAAGGGCGACGCAATAGTTCAGATGAACTACGACGCCATTGACAGCGCAGACTCCCACCTTATTAAAATAGACGTTCCCGAAGCGTGGGCACATGCAACTACGGGCGCGGAGATGGTTAAGGGCGCGGACAACGCTTACTATCAGGAAATAATCAAACCCATTCTCTATCTGAAGGGCGACGAATTGAAGTCCTCGCAGTTCAATGCCGACGGACATGTTCCCACCGGCACGACAAAGTACGAGAAGCGCGGCGTTGCCGTTCTCGTTCCCGAAATAGACCTTGGAAAGTGCATCCAGTGCGGCACCTGCTCGTTTGTGTGCCCTCACGCCTGCCTACGCCCCGCACTCGTGAAAGAGGGCGCGGAAAAGCCCGCTACGCTTGAAACAAAGAAAGCAATCGGTCTTGCAGGATATGAATACAAGATGCAAGTTTCTCCCCTCGACTGCATGGGCTGCGGAGTGTGCGCAACTGTCTGCCCCGTGAAGGACGGCGGAGCTATAAAGATGATACCTCTTGCGGAATCCCTGGAAAAGGGCGAGGACAAGAACTGGGAATATGCGGTTGATCTGCCCGAAGTTGATACTTCCAAATTCAAGAAAGATACCGTTAAGGGCTGCCAATTCGCCACTCCTTTGTTTGAGTTCTCCGGCGCATGCGCAGGCTGCGGCGAAACTCCCTATGTTAAGGTTGTTACGCAGCTGTTCGGCGAGGATATGATCGTTGCCAACGCAACGGGCTGCTCCTCCATTTACGGCGGCTCGTCGCCCACATGCCCCTACACCACAAATAAACAGGGTCGCGGTCCCGCATGGGCTAACTCTCTGTTTGAGGATAACGCAGAATTCGGCTACGGCATGAATCTTGCATATACGGCAAGACGCAACGCCATAAAGGGCAAGGTTGAAAAGCTTGCCGAGCTTGCCTGCGGCGACGGAAAGGCTGCTTGCGAGGCTTATCTTGCGGCGTTCAACGACAGAGAACCTTCAAAGAAGGCTTCCGCGGCGTTGGTTGAAGCCCTTGAAAAATGTCCTCATCTCGACGGCGAAGCTGCGATTCTTGCAAAAGAGATACTTGCAGAAAAGGATTGCCTTGCAAAGAAGTCAATCTGGATCTTCGGCGGCGACGGCTGGGCATACGATATCGGTTACGGCGGTTTGGACCACGTGCTTGCATCCGGCGAGGATGTGAACGTGCTCGTGCTCGACACCGAAGTTTACTCCAACACCGGCGGCCAGGCTTCCAAATCTACAAATATCGGCGCGGTTGCGAAGTTTGCTTCCGCGGGCAAGAGAGTTAAGAAGAAGGACCTCGGCATGATTGCAAAGACGTACGGTTACGTTTACGTTGCACAGTGCGCTATGGGTTCCAACCCCGCACAGCTCCTTAAAGCGTTGACCGAAGCCGAAGCATATCACGGACCTTCGCTTATAATCTGCTATGCGCCCTGCATCAACCACGGCATCAACATGACAAAGAGCCAGCTTGAAGAAAAGTCGGCTGTTGACTGCGGTTACTGGCAGCTTTACAGATATAATCCCGACGGCGAAGTATTCACCCTCGATTCCAAGGAGCCTACGGGCGATTACCAGGCGTTCCTTGCGGGCGAGACGAGATATACTTCCCTTGCAAAAACGCAGGGTCCCGAGGTTGCGGCTGAACTCTTCAAGAAGACCGAAGAGGCTGCAAAGGAAAGGCTTGAAGGATATAAGAAGCTTGCCAATAAAGACTGAAACTTTTAATAAATTTAAAAGTTATACAAATGACAAAGCGGCGGCGCGAAAATTCGTGCCGCCGCCTGATTTTAAGCAATAAACCATATGTGCGGGGCGGCAACGAAAAGTTGCCGCCCCAAAGCGTTTTTATGTAAATATTTATTGGTTTTTGCGGAATTAGAATCTATTTATTTTTCTTTTTGCGCGAAGGTGCGTCGGGTGCCAAGCCGTTTATGGCGTCGCCCTCAGTTACCACCACCAATACGGCGAAAATTATCAACGCCGCAGCGGCAAACGAGGCGTACACGGGATATTTTAAAGGGTGGTCGCGCTCCTGCGGAAATATGTAGGATAGGGAATAGGAAGCCACATACAGCCACATAAATGCCGACAGCGCAAATACCATATTCTTTGTGAGTATTCCGCCTACTATTATTGCGGCGGCGGTAATTAAAAGAAATATTATAACCGTAAAATTTTGATGGCGGTCGGCAACGGGAACAGCCAAAAATACTCCGTAGAGAAAATATAACGCCACAGCCGCTCCGTAAATTGCAAACGACTGCCAAATTACGGGGGTCAACCCAAAGTGAGAGTAAAATCCGGCAAGTGCAAGCCCCGAAGCGAGCGCGTTTATTAAAGGCAACCAAATCTGCGGTTTGCGCTTGCGCAAAACTATGAGAAGCGTTACGGAGATTATTTCTACGCCTATCGCCGCGACTATAAACACCCATTTATTGCAATTTAAAAGCAATGCAAGGTGCATAATTACAAGACTTACTGCCATTACGCCCGCAAGCGCAAAAAAATGGATTAAAAAACTTTTTTTCATAACTCACCGCGTTTAAAAGTACCCCGGCTTGGCGGCATATGTCAACAGCTATTTTTTAACTATGTCCTTATAGACGAGGGGACGGCGGTCGCGGAAAAGACCCCACTCATACCGCTGCTTTTGGAGTTCGTCCAAGTCGAACTCGGCAAAAACGGCACCCTCCTCTTCCTTGTTGAGGGAGGACAAAATTTTGCCCGTGCCGTCCGTTATAAAGGACGAGCCGTAGAACGTGAGCGAAGAGCTTTGGTTGCCGTTTGCCTCGGAAGGAATGACCTCCTCCGTGCCTACGCGGTTTGCGGCGGCTACGGGCATGAGATTTGCGGCGGCGTGCCCGCACATAACGCGCTGCCAATGTTCGGAGCTGTCCGTACCCAAAATGGGTTCGGAACCGATTGCGGTGGGGAATAATAAAATTTCCGCGCCGTTGAGGGCAAGAGCACGGGCTGTTTCGGGGAACCATTGATCCCAGCATATTCCCACGCCTATGCTGCCGAAAGTTGTTTTGAAGGTTTTAAAGCCCGTGTCGCCCGGGGTAAAATAAAATTTTTCCTGATAAAAATGGTCGTCGGGGATATGCGTTTTGCGGTATATTCCCTTTAATTTGCCGCAGTCGATTATTTCCACGGAATTGAACAGGAGGTTGCCGCAGCGCTCGTAGAAGCTTACGGGGACTACTATTTTAAGCTGTTCCGAAAGAGCCATAAAAGCCTTTACAGCCGCGTTGGCGCGAGGCTCTTCGGCGTAGGAATAGTAATCGTAGTTGCGCTCCTGGCAGAAATACTGCCGCTCGAAAAGCTCTGGAAGCAGAATGATATTTGCCCCCTCTGCCGCCGCTGCGGTAGTTAAATTTATTGCGTTTTCGATATTTTGCGCGCGGTCGGGCACGCACTGCATCTGGATTGCGGCTATTTTTACGTTACGCATATTTATCACCTGAATTTTTAGTTATTTTGGTATTTGCTGGGTTAAACAATGGATATTTCCGCCGCCGACTATGAGATTGCGGGCGGGAACGGGAATTATTTTTTTTGCGGGAAAGGCTCCCTGCAAAATATCGAGAGCGGCTTTGTCGTTTGCGTCGCCGAACTGCGGCACGAGAACGCCCGCGTTGCAGATATAAAAATTTACGTATGACGCGGCGAGCTTTTCGCCCGCTTCCCGTCTGTCCTCGCCCTCCTCGAAGGTGAAGCCCTTTAAATCGAATTCCGTTATTGTTACAGGCTCCCGCGGGAAGGGAAGTTTGATTACGTCAATGCCGTTTTCCGACAATATATCGTAGTTTTTGCGGCAGATTTCGCCCTGCACGCCCCGCTCGTCCCAGCCGAGAACGACCGTATTTTGGGAGACGAAGGCGCAGATATTATCCACGTGACCGTCCGTTTCGTCGCCGTCTACGCCGCGGTCGAGCCAAATTACGCGGTCGGCGCCGAGATATTCCTTTAATTTAAGCTCTATTTGCCCCTTGGAGAGCGAAGGGTTTCTGCCCTTGCTCAAAAGGCACTCGGCGGTGGTGAGAATTGTGCCCGCGCCGTTGGAATGTATTGAGCCGCCCTCCAAAACAAACGGATGGGCGTTTTTATAACCTGTGTTGAGTTTTTTTATTATTTTTGAGGCAAAGGCGTCGTCGTTTTGCCAATTTTTATATAAGCCGTTATATGTTCCGCCCCATGCGTTGAAAGCCCAGTCTATGCCAAGCGTTTTTCCGTTTTCCTTTACAAACGTGGGCGCCATATCCCGCGCCCAGCAATCGTCCGTTTTTATGTTGAATAACTCAACACGGTTTGAGGAAATCTCATTTTTAAGCAGTGCGCGGGCGGAGCTTTCGCCCTCTTGGGACACGGCTAAATACACCTTTTCGCCCGCGGAAATGTGCTTTATTATCCCGGCGAAGACGGGGCGGGCGTACTTTGCGCCGTAAGTCCAGCTGCCCGGGCGTTCGCACCAAATCATAATAGTGCCGAGGTGGGGTTCCCACTCGGCGGGCATATATAAATTTTTCATAATCTGGATTTGAAATCGGCGTAGGAAAAGGATTTTAAAAGGGTATATTCGCCGCCCTTGACCTTGGCGATTGCGGGCAGCGGCATACCGTTGAAGGTGTTGTTTTTGACCATTGTGTAGATTGCCATATCGGAAAAACTCAATACGTCCCCGCATTTTAAGGGATTATCAAAGGAATAGTCGCCGATTATGTCGCCTGCAAGGCAAGTGCGCGAAGAGAGCCTGTAAGTATATCTTTTTTCGCCGGGCTTGCCGCTGCCTTTAAGGGGCGGGCGGTAGGGCATTTCCAGAACGTCGGGCATATGGCACTCCGCGGAACTGTCCAGAATTGCTATATCAATGCCGTTGCGCACCGTTTCCAACACTTTTGTGTAGAGATATCCCGCGTCCAGAGCCACGGCTTCGCCCGGTTCGAGGTAGATTTGCACGCCGTATTTATCTGAAAGCCTATTTATTTCGCTTTCCAAAAGGGGAATATTGTAGCCCGCCTTGGTTATGTGGTGCCCGCCGCCGAGGTTGAGCCATTTCAAATTTTTGAAATATTTACCGAAATCTATTTCAAACGCGCGGACGGTGGAAACCATATCCTCAGCGCCCTGTTCGCACAGGGTGTGAATATGAAAACCGTCAATAAAACTCAACACGTCCTTGGAAAAGTTCTCTTTTGTTACGCCTAAACGGGAATATTTTGCGCAGGGGTCGTAGATTGGGGAGGACTGCGTGGAGTATTCGGGGTTGATTCTCAAGCCCAGACTTTTGCCCTTTGCAAGCGGAGCAAATTTTTTGACCTGCTCTGTTGAATTAAATATGATATGGTCGCAGATTTTTACGACTTTGGGAAATTCTTCGGGAAGATACGCGGGGCAGTAGACGTGGTTTTCGCCGCTCCCCTCCTCGTGTGCGAGGCGGGCTTCATATAGACCGCTTGAAGTATAGCCCGAAAGATATTTTGAAATGAGCGGGTAGAAATGATAGCAGGAAAAAGCCTTTTGGGCAAGCAGAATTTTGCAGCCGGTGCGCTCCTCCACTCCCGCAAGAATTTCAAGGTTATTTTTAAGCTTGTCCTCGTCTATAACGTAGACGGGGGTGGGCAGTTCGTTAAATTTCATATCAGTCAACTAAAACGGGGTTCTCCTCCACCTTCCACGGCAGCCCGTACTTGTTGAGAGCCTCCATATAGGGGTCGGGGTCGAACTCCTCGGCGTTGTATACGCCGGGCTTGTTCCATACGCCCGTAACCACGAGCATTGCGCCTATCATTGCGGGAACGCCCGTGGTGTAGGAGATTGCCTGTGAACCTACTTCCCTGTAACACTCCTGATGGTCGCAGATATTGTAGATATATACCGATTTTTTAGCGCCTTTTTTATAGCCCGTGAAGATGCAGCCGATATTTGTTTTGCCCTTGGTGCGCGCGCCTAAGGTGGCGGGGTCGGGCAAAAGAGCCTTTAAAAATTGAATGGGAACGATTTGTTTGCCTTCGAACTCGACGGGGGTTGTGGAGAGCATTCCCACGTTTTGAAGGCAGTTCATATGTTGGATATAGCTTTGACCGAAGGTCATAAAAAAGCGTATGCGCTTTACTCCCTTTATGTTCTTTGCAAGGCTTTCGATTTCCTCGTGGTGGAGAAGATACATATCCTTTTTGCCGACGCCGTCAAAATTATATTCACGCTTGATTTCGAGGGGTTCGGTTTCTATCCACTTGCCGTTTTCCCAATACGAGCCGTTTGCCGAAACTTCGCGGAGGTTGATTTCGGGATTGAAATTTGTGGCAAAGGGGTAGCCGTGGTCGCCGCCGTTGCAGTCGAGAATATCTATGGTTTCAATCTCGTCGAAATAGTGCTTTTGGGCGTAGGCGCAGAAAACCTGCGTAACCCCCGGGTCAAAGCCCGTGCCCAAAAGGGCGCAGACGCCCGCGTCCTTGAATTTTTGGTGATACGCCCACTGCCACGAATAGTCGAAATACGCCGTGAAGCCCTTTTCTTTTACGCGCTTTTCATAAATTTTGCGCCATGCGGGGTCCTCGGTGTTCTCGCACTCGTAGTTGGCGGTGTCGATATAGTGCACGCCCGTTTTTAAACAGGCTTCCATTATTGTCAAATCCTGATAGGGAAGGGCCACGTTCAAAACGGCGGCGGGCTTGAAAGCGGTTATCAATGCGGTAAGCTCCTCCACGCTGTCTGCATTGACCTGTGCCGTGGTGATCTTTGCCTTGGTTTTGCCGTTCATCTCCTCCGCTACTTTATCGCACTTGGATTTTGTGCGGCTGGCGATAAGAATTTCGGTGAACACGTCGTCCGCCTGACAGCACTTTTTTATTGCAACCTGCGCCACTCCGCCGCAGCCTATTATCATAATTTTCATTATTCTTCCTCCGCCTGAATCAATATATCTTCAACATATTTGGGCAGCATAAACGCGCCGGTGTGCAAATTTGACGTGTAGTACTGCGTGGGAATGTTGCGCGCCTTCCACTTTGCAGCGTCAAAGTCCTTTAAGGGGTGATATTTTTTGCTGGCAAAGCCGAACAGCCAATATCCCGACGAGCACGTGGGGATATGCGCCTGATAGACCCTTGAAATGGGGAAACACTTGAATACCTTGCGGTGCATTTTGCGGCACTCGGCTTCGTCCTCGTCATAAAAGGGACTGCCGTGCTGGTAAACCATTATGCCCTCGTCGTTCAGAGCCTTGAAGCAGCTGCCGTAAAACTCCTTTGTGAACAGCCCCTCAGTGGGTCCGAACGGGTCGGTGGAATCGTTTATTATGAGGTCGTACTCCCCCTCCTTGCCGCGTATGAACTTTAAGCCGTCCTGTATGAACAGGTTGACGCGGGGGTCGTTTAATCCCTCCGCCGTTTCGGGGAAGAACTTTTTGGAGACGTAGACGAACATTTCGTCCTCCTCCACGACGTCTATGCGCTCTATTTCCTTATAGCGGCAAAGCTCCTTTGCAACGCCGCCGTCGCCCCCGCCGATTACAAGAACGTTTTTTACGTGCGGGTGCACCGCCATGGGCACGTGCGCGACCATTTCGTCGTAGATAAATTCATCGGCTTCGGAAAAGACGATTTCGCCGTCCAGTGAGATGAATTTGCCCAAATCGTCGCTGTCGAAAACGTCAACCTGCTGAATGTCGCTGTGCTCCGAAAAGAGCTGTTTTTTTACGCGGATATTGAGCTTTATGTTGGGGGTGTGAATATCCGAAAACCACATTTCCATAAGTTTTTCCTCTTGCGATTATTATTTCCGCTCAGCGGAGTACGTTAATCTTTTCAACCGCAAAGTCCTCGGTGCCCTGAAGATTGCAGCCCTTTTCCTTTGCGTATTCAATGTATTCTATAATTTCCCCTGTTATAAGTTCGCCCGGGGCAAGCACGGGAATGCCCGGGGGATAGCACATTACGAACTCGGTGCAGATTTTGCCTTCCGCTTCCTTTAAGGGCAGGGAGACTTTTTCGGAATAGAACGCCTTGCGCGGCGGAACGGCAACCTTGGGGGAGATATATTCTGCAAAGAGCATGCCCGATTTGTCCTTTTTGTAGAGGCGCCTAAGATCGTCGAGGGCGCCTACGAGCCGTTCGATATCCTGAAACCTGTCGCCTATGGACACGTAGGCAAGTACGTTGGAGATGTCGCCGAACTCAATCTGAATACCGTATTCGTCGCGCAAAATATCATACACTTCTATTCCTGCAAGCCCTATATCGCGTGTATAGACGGCAAGTTTGGTTACATCGAAATCGTATACCGACGTGCCGTTGATAAGTTCGCCCCCGTAGGCGTAGTAGTCGCCTATTGCGTTGATTTCGCCGCGGGCGTAGCTTGCCATATCCATAACCTTTTGGAAAGCCTCCCTGCCGTGCAGGGCAAGATTGCGGCGGGTGATATCGAGGCTGGAGAGCAACAGATAGCTTGCGCTGGTGGTTTGGGTGAGATTTATTATTTGCCTTACATAGTCGGCGTTGACCGTTTTGTTTAAAAGCAGCAGAGAGCTTTGGGTGAGACTCCCGCCCGATTTGTGCATGGATATTGCAGACATATCCGCGCCAGCTGCCATTGCGGAGAGGGGCAGACGCTCGTTAAAATAAAAGTGGGTGCCGTGCGCCTCGTCGGCGAGGACCATCATTCCGTGCTTATGGGCGATTTTTACTATGGAGCGCAAATCCGAACAAACGCCGTAGTACGTGGGATTGTTGACGAGAACGGCGACGGCGTCGGGGTTGTCCATTACAGCCTGTTCGAGCTTGGAAGGCTCCATGCCGAGCGAAATGCCAAGCTTTTTATCCACCTCGGGGTTGACGTACACGGGGATAGCGCCGCAGAGTACCAGCGCGTTTATGGCGCTCTTGTGGACGTTGCGGGGCATTATGATTTTGTCGCCCTCCTTGCAGACGGAAAAAATCATACTCTGCACAGCCGAAGTGGTGCCCCCGACCATAAAGAACGAGTGGGCGGCGCCGAACGCTTCGGCTGCCAGATCCTCAGCCTCGCGTATGACCGACGACGGGTGGCACAAATCGTCCAGCGGCTTCATGGAGTTTACGTCAATTCCCACGCATTTTTCGCCGAGGAGCTGAACAAGCTCGGGGTTGCCCCGCCCGCGCTTGTGCCCGGGAACGTCAAAGGGAACTACTCTCTGTTTTCTGAACCGCTCGAGAGCTTCGAAAAGGGGCGCTTTGGTTTGGTCTGACATTTGCTTCTCCTATGGTGACCTCGAAAGTAAAAATAAAACGGCCTTTGAAAGGTCGTCTTAAAACCGAATCCGTCGGGTAATATCCCCGCGCAAATTTTTTGTTCCGTGGTTTGGACTTTTTGCAGAGTCTATATAGCAAATACTTTTACTACTCTTATTGACCGTTTCACAAGCGACGCCTTCCGGCTTTGATTATAAAGTAATCAACTTATAAAATTTGAGCTTTTAACTCAATCAATAATGCGGGCAAACCCGCCCAATATTTGCATGACTCCTTAGTCATACCGCTTAAAGTATATTATAAAGTCAACGCTTTGTCAATTATTTTTAAAATGCAATTTAAGCCAAAAAACGCACAATTTCTTCCATTACGCCCATGTCTTCCTCCGTAGCCGCCGAAAAATCGAATTTTTTGAAATATTCTACGTCCGTATTTTTTGCGTTTTGCAGCGCCGAGGAAAGCTCGGCAAGCTTTTTTTCGGCGCGGACTGTGTTGTAGGGATTGTGACCCTTGCCGGAGGAGAGAAGCTTTTGGATATTGTCTCCCTCCGCCCTGTAATATACGGCGTTTTCGGGCGGAACTGCCCTATCTTTGTCCCCCTGAACCAACAGCACGGGCGAAGAGACGCTCCTCGCGCTTTCCGCGGCGGACTTGCCACCGCAGACAAGGGCTATATACGGATACAAAAGCTTTGCAACGGGCTTGGGCAATCTGCTTTCAACCGCGTTATAAATTGCCCTTTCGGGCTTATCTGGCGCGGAAAGGGCAACTATTTTATCGGCGCCGATTTCCTCAGCCGCCGTAAGCGCGGCATAGCCGCCCCAACTGTGCCCCACAAGGTATATTTTGCCGTAACGTGTTAAGTTTTCGCGGGCATAGAGCACGGCGGCGACCACGGAATCCGTGCCGTTTTTAAAGCTTTTTATGCTCTTCCCGCCCGAAAGGTTGCAGCCGAGATAGTCGGGCGCAAGAACCGCGTAGCCGAGGTTGCAAAAATACGCGATTTCGGTGGTGTAGGCGATATGCCCCGGACCCATTCCGTGGCAAAAAATTATAAGCCCGTCCTTTTGTGCCGCGGCGTCCTTTTTATATAAAACTGCGCGTATATATTGGTTTTTTTGCGGTTCGGCGATGTTGATTACCTTTTGAGAAAGGTTGAAATCTTCCGCGGTAAAATATTTTAAAAGTGGATTTTTATCGCACCGAGAACCGAACGCCGCCTTTTTTACGAACAGGGCTAAGGCGAAGAGAATCAAATTTATTAAAAGGAATGCGCCGAGGACGGCGATAAGAGTGATATATAGGGCGTCCATCTTAAAAAAGTGATACCTGTGTTGGTTTTTTTAAACTCAGGGGCGGCTTGCGCCGCCCCTGAAAATTGCTTTTAAACGATATACTTGTCGTCGAGAGGAGGCGCGGAAGCGATTTCGCGTTTCTTGTCCTCGTAGCCCTTTTTGCCGAGAAGGGCAAATGTTGCCTTTTTGCCGTTTTCAACGCCGGGCTGGTTGAAGGTGTTGACGTTGAGCATTGCGCCCGTATACGCCGTTTGCAGCTCCAGAAGATACATAAGCTGACCGAGCGTGAAGGCGTTGATTTCGGGAAGCTCGATGGTGTAGTTCACTCTGCCGGCGCGCATAAGAGCGTATGCCGTTGCCTTGTTTTCAGCCTGAATAAGCTCCTGCATGGTGTGACCGCCGAGGAAGCCGACGTCGGGGATATCCTCGCAGCCGTGAGCTATGGGCATTTCGGTTGCATATTTTTTGACGGAGATGAAAGTTACTACCTTGTCGTAAGGTCCTTCGGTGTAGAGCTGAACCTGTGAATGCTGGTCGGTTACGCCGAGGCTCTTTACGGGGGTTGTGCCGGCGTTTACGGTGTTGCCCGCATAGTCCACAGCCTTTCCGAGGGATTCAGCCCAGAGCTGGCAATACCAGTCCGCCATAAGCTTTAAATTATCCGAATAGGGCATGAGAACGTGAATGTTTTTGCCCTGCTGCATACTGATATATTGGAGAGCCGCGCATGCAAGTGCGGGGTTTTTGGAAACGCTCGGCTTGGAGCAAAGCCCGTCCATATAAGCCGCGCCCGCAAGCATACCCTTTATGTCTATTCCCAGAACGGCTGCGGGAAGAAGTCCCACGGGGCAAAGCTCGGAGAATCTGCCGCCCACGCCGTCGGGAAGTATGTACTTTTTGAATTTTCCGCCGAATTTATCGTCGATTTTTATTAGATTGCCACGGCATGCGTCGGTGGTGAAAATCATATTGTCGGGAAGGTTTACGCCCTTCTTTTCGAGAATGTCGGCAATGATGAGGAACTGCGTCATCGTCTCGGAAGTGGCGCCGGACTTGGATATTACGTTGAAACAGGTTTTTTCGGGTTCGATTACGTCGAGAAGAGCCTGCATTCTTACGGGGTCGACGTTGTCTTCAACGTAGAATTTGGGACCGTTGCGGTCCTTTTGGGGAAGCTCGTTATAGTGAAGATGCTTTAATGCGTTGAACGCCATTATGGGACCGAGAGCGCTGCCGCCGATGCCGAGCACTACGAAATACTTGAACTTTTTTCTTACTTCCTTTGCCGTTGCGAGAATGTCGTTTACGATTGCTTCCTGATTGTAGGGTAGCTCGGTCCAGCCCATAAACAGGTCGTCCCTGCCGCGGTTTGCAGCTACATAGTCAAATGCTTCCTGCGCCTTGTCCTTTACCGCGCGGAGTTCACCGTCGGTAATGCCCTTGTCGCCGAGAGATTTGGACATCATATAGTTGTAATCCACGGTAACGCGCATCGAATTACGCCATTCCTTTGTTTTATATGCCATTAATTTTTTCCTCCATTGATTATTGCTTAAAAGCAAATTCCAAATGATATTATAGCCCACAAATGAGGCTTAGTCAATAGCAATGCGGAAATTTGCTCAATTTTTTGGCAAACTGCCGCCATTTAGTTGCGTGAACGATTGTTTATAAGTTATAATCTATATATATGGATTATACGTTTACGGAGGACCAGGTTAAGGCGTACGGACTTATAACGGACTGGTTTTTCCGCTCTGCAAAACAGATATTCGTGCTTGCGGGCTACGCGGGAACGGGAAAAACAACCCTTATAAAGAGGGTGGTGCTTGACGCGCTGAAGCTTGTGCCGGACGAGAGCGCAGCTTTTGTTACGCCCACGGGGAAAGCTGCAACCGTGCTGATACGCGCGGGGATCCCCGCCACTACTCTCCACCGGCTGATTTACCAGTCGATTGTTACCGAACAGGAAGTGGAAGTAAACGGCAAAAAAATAACCGTTGAAAAACTTTCTTTCAAGCGGCGCGAGCATATAGATAAAGACGTTAAACTCATAGTTCTGGACGAGGCTTCGATGGTCTCGGACGAGGTAATAGCCGATTTGGCGGGGTTCGGCGTGAAGCTGTTGCTGTGCGGGGACAACGCGCAGCTGCCGCCCGTGGAGGGATTTAACAGCTGCCTTACTCTGCCGGACTTTACGCTTGAAACTATTGTGCGGCAGGAACTTGACAATCCCATAATAAAACTTTCAAAAATGGCGCGCGAGGGAGTTTATATTCCCTTCGGGAGATACGGCAACACCGTGGCGGTGACTTCAAAGCGGATTTTTACGGGCGAGAGACGGAAACAGTCGCTTTTGAACGCGGACCAGATAATCTGCGGGATAAACAAAACCAGGGCGCAGATAAACGACGAGGTGCGCTCCTACAGGGGGCTGGGCGCGCTGCCCCAGACGGGGGATAAGCTTATTTGCACGCAGAATAATTGGGAAACTTTTATTGACGAGGATATGCGGTTCAATCTTGTGAACGGCATTATAGGCACAGCTTACAAACCGTTTTACGACACGGACAAGAGCATTGGGTTTATGATGTTCAAGCCCGATTTTTTGGAGGATTATTGCCCCGAAGCTCTGCCGTTTGACGCGGGGATTTTTATTGCGGGCAATTATTGGTATAAGCGCGGGGATTATTTTGAAAAAACGGACGAAAACGGCGAGCCGACAGGGGTGTTCACCTTGAACAGGTTCGAATACGGATACTGCATTTCCTGCCACAAGGCGCAAGGCTCGGAGTTTGACAACGTTTTGGTGTTTGACGAGAGTTACGCTTTTAAGGAAGATAAAAACAGGTGGCTTTACACCGCCATTACCCGCGCAAAAGAAAAATTGATTATAGTGCGTTAGTGTGCCGAGTGTGGTGGGATTGGGAAAGCTGTTTTTTAAATCAGGCGTTGAGGAGAGTTTTGAACTCCTCTTCGCCGATTATTTTTATGCCGAGCTTTTGAGCTTTTTCAAGCTTGGAACCGGCGGAATCGCCGGCGATTACAAGCGTGGTTTTGGAAGTGACGGAACTTTGGCACTCCCCGCCCCTCTCCTCTATGAGCTTTTGCGCCTCACTCCTTTTGAACTCCGCAAGCGTGCCCGTTAAAACTACGAATTGACCCGCAAATATGCCTTTGCGAACGCCTTCCGCGGGGGACTCCGGCGTGACGCCGGCGGCAAGCAGGCTTTGGATTTCATCGATGTTGTTTTGGTCGGCAAACCAATTCATTATGGCGTCGGCGGTGATTTCGCCGATATTTTCCATTGCCAAAAGACCGTCGCGCGTTGCGTTTTTTAAGCCTTCGACCGTTTTATATTCCTTTGCAAGGTCGGCGGCGGCAACCTTGCCCACGCCGTCTATGCCGAGAGCAAGCAAAAACCTTGAAAGAGGAACGTGCTTGCTGTTTTGTATTGCCGAGAGTGTGTTGGTGATTTTTTTATCCTTGAAGCCCTCCAAAAGGGATAGCTCGAGCGCGGTGTAGCCGTAGAGCTGGGAGCATTTACGCAGGTGGAGCAAATCGTACATCTGTTCCGCGGTCTTTTCGGATAATCCTTCGATATCCATGGCGTCCTTGGAGGCAAAGTGGGCAACCTTGCCCACTACGCGGGGCTTGCACTCACCGTTGGGGCAGAAAATATTTGCGCCCGATTCTATGACGGGAGTGCCGCAGAAGGGGCAGACCGTGGGCTTTTGGACGTCGGTAGCGTTTTCGGCGTGCTCCACCGCGCCGAGAATTTCGGGAATGACTTCGTTGGAGCGGCGGATTAAAACCTTGCTGCCGACTTTTACGTCCTTGCGCGTTAAGTCGCCGAAGTTATTCAGCGTGGCGCGCCTTACGGTGGCGCCTGCAAGCTCTACCGGTTTAACAATGGCAAGCGGGGTGAGCTTGCCCGTTCTGCCAACCTGCCAGCGGATTTCCTTTACGGTGGTTATGCTCTCCTCCGCCTCGAACTTATACGCCATTGCCCAGCGGGGGAATTTGTCGGTGTAGCCGATATTGTCGCGGACTTCCGCGTTGTTGAGCTTTATTACCGCGCCGTCGGTGAGCACGTCTATGGTTTTGCGGGCTACTTCTATCTCCTCAACCGCGTCTATGACCTCCTGCGGGGTTTTGCAGACGCGGAGGAAGGGATATACTTTAAAGCCCTCTTTTTTTAAAAATTCAAAGTGCGCCTCCTGCGTGGGAAGGCTGCCTTCGGACATATAATTTACGTTGTAAAACAAAATTTCGGGAGAACGCTCGGCGGTGACCCTCGGGTCGAGGTTCCTGATGGCGCCGGCTGCCGCGTTGCGGGCGTTTTTTAAGGGTTCCTTTGCCGTTTTGTTATAATTTTCAAGCACGGATAATCTTATTATAGCCTCCCCCTGCACTTCAAGAACGCCCGTATAGCTTATGGTCAGGGGGAAAGAATGGATTGTGAGGACCTGCGCGGTGACGTCCTCGCCCTCCACGCCGTTGCCGCGGGTTGTGGCGCGGACGAACTTGCCGTTTTGGTAGGTGAGGCAGCACGTCAAGCCGTCGTACTTGAATTCAACGGTGTAAGCGGGGTTGCTTACCGCCTTTTCCATTCTCGTGAAAAAGGCGCCCAGCTGCTCGTAGGTGACGCACTTGTCAAGGGAATAGAGGCGCGCAATGTGCCTGTGGCGGGCAAATTCTTTTATAGGCTCGCCGCCGACGCGCTTTGTGGGGCTGTCGAATTCAACGCGCCCCGTTTTTTCCTCAAGCTCCCTCAGCTCGTCGTAGAGCTTATCGTACTCCCTGTCCGAAACGGAGGGGTTATCGAGAACATAGTACTCGTACGCCCACCTGTTTAAAATTTCAATAAGTTCGCGCATTCTGTCCATAATGACCTCACTTTACTATTTCGAGGGGGGCAAGCGAAGCCGAAAGCTCCTTTATGCCCTGACCGTCGAAAGCTACGTTTACCGTGCCGCCGTTGTTTTTTACGGCGACGACCATTCCCAGCCCGAATTTGGGGTGGCGGACCTTCATTCCCACGGTATATTTGCCGTTATTTTTATTTTCGGCAGGTTTTTTAACGTTCCACGCCGCCTTGAAGGAGACCGAAGATTTGGGCGGCTCGTCGCTTTGGTAGCCGGAGTCGTCCGAGTAGAACGCGCTGCCCCTCAAAGCGCCGTAATTGCGATATCCGCCGTAGCCGTCTCCGCCGTATCTTTCGCCGAAACTGCCATATGTATTGCGTTTTTCCGGTATTCCAAGTTCGGAGGCAAGCTCGGCGATAAAGCGCGACGGACTTGTGATATCCCTGTGACCGTAGAGATAGCGGGATTTGGAACGGGTGAGATAGAGCCTTTCCTTTGCCCTGGTTATGGCTACGTACATAAGCCGCCTCTCCTCTTCGAGATCCCTGCCGTCCACAACCGAGCGGGAAGAGGGCATTATGCCGTCCTCAAGCCCGCCTATGAATACGACGGGAAATTCAAGCCCCTTAACCGCGTGAATGGTGGCAAGGGTGACGTAGTCGCCGTCGTCCATATCGTCGGCGTCGGATGAGAGCGTTATCTGGTTTAAATAGTCGTTGAGCGTAGCCCCGGGGTTGAGGCGAACATAGTCGTCCACCGAGGCTATAAATTCATCGAGGTTGGCAAGCTTGCCGTCGCCCTCGTCGGTGCCGTCGTCGTAGGCGGAGCGGAGATCGGCAAGATTGATTACGTCGCGGACAAGCTGCGCTACGTCAGTTTGGACCGCGTCCAGCACGAAGCCCTTTATGAGATTGGCGAAATCGCGAAGCTTGTCCTTTGCGGAATTGGGAACGGGCAGGCTTTCGCAGTCGAGCGCGGCGTCGTACAGGGAAAGATTGTACTCCTCCGCATAGGCGTACATTGCCGCCACGGTTTTGCCGCCTATGCCGCGGCGGGGAACGTTGATTATTCTTTCGGCGGCTTCGCTGTCGAAGGGGTTGGATATGAGGCGGAGATAGGCTAAAATGTCCTTGATTTCCTTGCGCTCGTAGAACCTGAAGCCCCCGAAAACCTTATACGGTATGCCGTATTTTGTGAATTCCTGCTCGTATGCGCGGGTGATGGCGTTTATGCGCATAAGAACGGCGTAGTCGGAATATTTGCGCCCCGAACGGACGCCGCCCGCTATGATTTTTGCGGCGTACAGTGCCTCGCCCGATTCCTCCTCTGCCTGATAGTACCCGGGCTTTTCGCCCTCCTCCGCCTCCGTCCACAGCTCCTTGCCGCGCCTTGAAACGTTGTTCCTTATAATTGCGTTGGCAAGCCTTAAAATGGATTTTGTGGAGCGGTAGTTGCGCTCGAGCTTATAAATTTTTGCGTTGGGAAAATCCTTGTCGAATTTTAGTATGTTGTCTATTTCCGCGCCGCGCCAGCCGTAGATGGACTGGTCGTCGTCGCCGACGGCAAAGATATTTCGGTGTTTGGAAGCCAGAAGCTTGATTATGTTGTACTGTACGGCGTTTGTATCCTGAAATTCATCGACGAGAACGTAGAGAAATTTTTCGGAAAGATAGTCGAGAACCTCGCCGTCCCGCCGCAAAAGGCGGAGCGTTTCTATTAAAAGGTCGTCGAAATCGAGTGCGTTGTTGGCTTTGAGATGCTCGTTATATTTACTGTATATTGCGCAAATATCGTCGATGCCGCGCTCGTCCCGGTACTTCCTAAGGTATTGGTCGGGGTCCAGCCCAAGCATTTTGGCGTTGCCGACGTGATATTTGGCGGATTTGAGAAGCTTTTCATCGGTGAAATCAAGCTCCTTATACACTTTTTTGATGACGTTGTTGCGCTCGACGTCGGTGTAGATTGAAAAATTGCTCTTGATGCCGTTGCGGTCGCCGAATTCGCGCAGAATTTTTACGCACATGCTGTGAATTGTGCATATCCACTTGCTTTCGCCCTCCCCAAGCATATTTTGGAGACGGTTTTTCATTTCGTTTGCCGCTTTGTTGGTAAAGGTTATGGCAAGAATGCGGCTGAGCGTAGCCTTGCCTTCGCGCAGAATATATGCGATGCGGCTGGTTAAAACGCGGGTTTTGCCGCTGCCTGCGCCTGCAAGCACCAAAACTGCGCCCTCGGTATCCTTGACGGGCTTTATCTGTTCCAAATTGAGTTTATCGAGCAATTCATCCATACGTATATTATATCACAGCGGCATGAAAAACTCAATAGATTTGGGCTTTTCAAGGGACGGAAGTTGAAAAGTTTGCCCGCCGCAATCAAGCAGAAAGCGGCGGGCGCAGGTTTGCCTTTAAACGCGGTTTTTTTGATTTGGGGCAACAAAAAATCAACCGCCGATTATTTTTGTGGTTTCCTTTTCCCTGCGGTATTTTGCAAGGGCGGAAAGATAGCGGTTTGATAGTTCGAGGGTGTAGCGCTGCTTTTCCTCATAGGACAGCGTTTGATAGTAGTCCGCGTCCGTGAGCCTGCCGATTGCGTCGGAGACTTCACCCTCCTCGTCGAGCATCTTTTTTACGCGCAAATAAAATTCATCGTCCTTTTCGCCGCGGATTGCGCTGATTACTTTGCCCTTCATTGTGGATTTTACCTTTATTTCGCTTACTCCCCTCTGCCTGGCGCTGTCGGCGTTTTGGTCGAAATTCTTTTTACAGTCGTTCCAGAAATCATTTTTGAGCCGCTGCTTGGCGGCGCGCGCGAGAGCCTTTAAATCGCCCATAATCCCCTCCGCAAAATTTGATATTTTACGACTTTTTTTATTATGAAAAAAGCCCGTTGCACAGCCATTCGTGCAACGAACTCTTCATTAGTTTTTATTTCTCTTTCTTGCCGCTTCAGCCTTTTTGCGCTTTTTAACGGAGGGAGATTCGTAAAATTCTTTTTTACGGAGATCGCCTATGATACCGTCGCGCGAGCATTTTCTTTTAAATCTTCTGAGAGCGCTCTCTACAGACTCGTTTTCGCCCACTCTTATTGTTGACATTTCCTACCCTCCTTCGCCTTGCGCAATTAGTCGTTTGCCAGAAACGCTTTTAAAGTATAACAAACGGAGAAAATTATGTCAACGGTTTTTGGAATCAAAAGAAATTTTTTCCTTAAATAATTTTAAAGAAAATAATTATTTATTATACCAACGGAATCTGCGCGCAGGCGTTAATGTCGAGCGGGGAAAAATTGCCGGCAAGATATTGGGTCAAGCCCTCCGAAGCTATCATTGCGGCGTTGTCGGTGCAGAACTGTTTGGGGGGAAGCACGCAGCGCAGCCCCGCACGCTTGCAGGCGGAGGACAACGCCTCGCGGAGATAGCCGTTGGCTATTACGCCACCCCCTGCCGTGACGGTGGTTGCACCCAAAGACAGGGCGCACTCAACGGTCTTTTTTACGAGGGGGTCGATTGCGGCGTGCTGGAAAGAACAGGCGACGTCGGCATAACTTATAGCCTCGCCGCGCTGTTCGGCATTGTGGACGGCGTTTATTACTGCCGTCTTTAATCCGCTGTAAGAAAACTGCATACGTGTTGAGTTTTTTACAAGCGCGGGCGGAAGCTTTACGGTGTTGGAGCCGCTGCGGGCAAGCCGCTCGACATTGGCGCCGCCGGGATATTCAAGCCCCAGAACCCGCGCGACTTTATCGAAGGCTTCGCCTGCGGCGTCGTCGCACGTGCCGCCGAGGACTTTGAATTCAAGATAATTTTTTGTGTATAAAACAGCCGTGTGACCGCCGCTTGCAAGCAGGGTGACGAACGGAGGCTTAAGCTCTTCGTCAACGAGGTAGGCGGCGGCAAGATGACCGCGGATGTGATTTACGCCGATGAGGGGGATATTTAGGGAATACGCCAGACCCTTGGCAAAAGACAGACCGACGAGAAGGGCGCCCAAAAGCCCCGCGCCATAGGTTACGGCTATTGCGTCGAGCCGGTTTGCGGATACGTTTGCCGATTCAAGCGCCCTGCGAACGACCTCGTCCACGGCTTCGGTGTGAGCGCGGGAGGCGATTTCGGGCACTACGCCGCCGTACTTTGCTTGCTCGGTTGCAGAGGAAATTATTTCCGACGAGAGAAGCTTTCTGCCGCAAATTATAGCCGCGGCGGTTTCGTCGCAGCTTGATTCTATGCCTAAGATTATGGGCGATGGTTTGATTGTGGCGTTTGGTGTGTACATAATTTTATTAAAAAAGTCGCTGCGCGACAGATTCTTCGTCGGGCTGCGCCCTCCTCAGAATGACAGGAGAGGGAAAGCGGAAGAGGGCAAGTTTGGGTTGCCGCATACATATTTAAATAATTTATGGTGCAAACAGGGAATTATCAATCCCCTCAGTCTCGCGTTGCTCGACAGCTCCCCCTACTACGGGGAGCCAAGGAATAAGAAGCGATGACAGCTCCTCTTACTAAGGGGCACGAAGTCTGCAACGGATTAAATACAAGCAAGACAAGGGGCGCGCAACCGCACGAAAATTTTTGTGAACTTTTTTATACTGTTTTCTTTAAATAATCGATTATAAAGCCCTGTATATCCCCGTCCATAACTGCCTGAACGTTGGGGTTTTCGTAGCCGGTGCGGTGGTCCTTTACAAGCGTGTAGGGGCAAAAGACGTAGGAGCGGATTTGGCTGCCCCATTCTATCTTTTTGATTTCGCCCTTCAATTCCGCGTCCGAGGCTTCGCGTTCGGCTATCTGTCTTTCAACCAGCTTTGCGCGCAGATATTCAAAAGCCATAGCCTTGTTTTGCAGTTGGCTGCGCTCGTTCTGGCACGTGACGACTATACCCGTGGGAAAATGGGTTATGCGGATTGCAGTTTCGGTTTTGTTTACCTTTTGTCCGCCCGCGCCCGAAGAACGGTAGACGTCTATTCTTATATCCTCGTCGCGGATTTCAACTTCGTTTTCATCCTCGATTTCGGGCATAACCTCGAGGGAGGCAAACGACGTGTGGCGGCGTTTGTTGCTGTCGAACGGGGAAATGCGCACCAAACGGTGAACTCCCTTTTCCGCCTTTAAAAAGCCGTAGGCGTTTTCGCCGTCGACTTTGAAGCTTACGCTCTTTAAGCCCGCTTCGTCGCCGTCCTCAAAGTCCAGATCTGTGACCTTGAAGCCCTGCTTTTCGCAATAGCGGCAGTACATTCTGTATAGCATCTGCGTCCAGTCGCAAGCCTCGGTGCCGCCCGCGCCCGCGTGAAGATTCAATATGGCGTTGTTTGCGTCGTACTTGCCCTTTAAAAGCGCACGTATGCGCATATCTTCAATATCGGCTTCGGTTGTGGAGATCATTTGCTCAAGCTCGGGAATGAGACTTTCGTCGTCCGCCTCCTCTATGAGGTCCACAAAGGCATAGGCGTCGGCAAGGGCGCCCTCGCCCTTTTTATAGCTTGAGAGCTTGTTCTCGACCGAAGAAATTTCCCTGCCGATTTTGGCGGACCTTTCCAGATCCTGCCAGACTTCCGGCTTTTCCTGCTCTTTTTTGAGTTCATCGAGGCGCGCGCCGAGATTGTCGATATCGAGCGCGTACTTTGCCTCGGAAAGTGAGTCCGCAAGGGTTTTGAGTTTTAATCTGTAATCGTCTGCTTTGAACATAAAATACCTGAAGATATGCGAAATTTATTCGCTTGAAAGTGAGGAGCCAAGGGCTTCCCCGCCTGTCATTCTGAGGCGTTAGCCGAAGAATCTGTTGCGAAGCAACTTTTCCGTTTCTACATTCCCCGAGCAAACCACGGGGGATTCTTTCGCTCAATCGCCCGCTTTCAGCGGGTCTCATTTCGACTCAAAATGACAAAGCTTTAATTGACATTGCCCCCTCAGTCACCTGCGGTGACAGCTCCCCCCACAAGTGAGGGCAGCCAAGGGTGAGTGCCATTACGAAGTTAACGGTGGGTAGAAGCGAGTTATGCAAGGCGCGCGAGGAAAACTTGAAGGAGCGTACATAGACGTACGTGTCGTACCGAAGGCGTTAGCCTTACTGAAAGTTGCCGCAGCGCAACACAGCAGAACAACGCTTATACACGCCGCCGCGGCAGCTATACTATTTTGCCGTGGCACTTTTTATACTTCAACCCCGACCCGCACGGACATGGGTCGTTTGGTCCTATCTTCTTTTTTTCGTTTACCTTGGGAAGGGCTTTGCCGCCGATATTTGCGGCTAAGTCCTGCGGAGGCATGGGTGCGTCGCCTATTACCGGTCCGCTTAAAGGTCCAACGCGATTTATTTGGGTGGATTGCGGCTGACCCCGAACGGGAGCTTCGCCCTGACTATTTTGCGTATTCTGCGTATTTTGGGCGTTTTGGGCGTTTTGGGCTTCACGCGCTTCGATTTCCTTTACACGCTGCTCCATAATCTGCTGCGCGCGGGCAAAAACGCCGGGGTTCATGGGCGCGTGGTCGTTGCTTTCGGGGGTGGGTATTACCTGCTTGCGGACGGGAGCCTGCGGAGCCACGCGGACTATTCTGCCCTTTAACAGACGGGAAATGGTGGTTGTTTGCACGCGCTCTATCATCTCCTCAAACATCTCGTAACCTTCGGTTTTGTAGGAAATTACGGGGTCCTGCTGGGCGTAGCCGCGCAAGCCTATGCCCTTCCTGAGCTGGTCCATGGCGTCTATGTGGTCTATCCAGTTTCTGTCCACGCTTCTCAAAAGCTCGTTGCGCTCGATTTGGTGATAGTCGACCTGACCGCCTGTCATTTCGCTTACGTTGACTATTTTTTGCTCGTACGCGTTTATGACTTCCTTGCTGATTTTTTGGATTGCGCGCTCGTAATTCCACTTTTCGAGCATTTCGCGGGTGATTTCAAAGGTGCATTCGTCGGGATATACCTTTTGGCGGAGAGCCTCGTTTAAAGCGGACTCATCCCACTTTTCGGGCATTTCTTCGGTGTTGACCGTTTCCCCGACAATCTTTTCGACGTAGTCGGGAATGTATTTGAGCATTTGCTCGTGCACGTCCTCGCCCTTTAAAACTTTCATACGCTCGCCGTAGATGGTTTTGCGCTGCTCGTTCATAACCTCGTCGTATTGGAGGGTGTTCTTTCTTATACCGAAGTTCCTGCCCTCGATTGCGCGCTGGGCGTTTTCTATGGATCGGGTGAGCATTTTGGATTGCAGACACTGGTCCTCGTCTATTTTGAATACGGAGTAGAGCTTTTTCATGCTCTCTCCGCCGAAACGCTTTGCAAGATCGTCCTCAAGGGAAATGAAGAACACGGAGTCGCCCGGGTCGCCCTGTCGACCCGAACGTCCGCGGAGCTGGTTGTCGATACGGCGGCTTTCGTGCCGTTCGGTGCCGATTATACATAATCCGCCCGCGGCGATGACCTGCTGCTTTTCGGCGTCGGTCTCCTTTTTATACATTTCGTACAGCTCGGCATAACGCGCCCTTGCAACCTGCTCTTCCTCGGTGAATTCGCGGTCGGCGTAGGAGATTGCAACCTCTACCATGTCGTGGTCGTAGCCTTCCTCCCGCATGCGCTTTTTGGCAAGATATTCGGGGTTGCCGCCCAAAAGGATATCGGTGCCGCGTCCTGCCATGTTGGTGGCTATGGTTACGGCGTTGAGTCTGCCCGCCTGCGCTACGATTTCGGCTTCGCGCGCGTGGTTTTTGGCGTTTAAGATGTTGTGCTTTATGCCGTTGCGGCGGAGAAGCCTTGAAATTTCCTCAGACTTATCCACGGTGACTGTACCTATAAGTATGGGCTGACCCTTTGCGTGGCGCTCGACCACCTCGTTGACGATGGCGCGCTTTTTGCCCTCTACCGTGGAATAGATCATATCGGCATAGTCCACCCTCTTTACGGGGCGGTTGGTGGGAATGGGAACGACGTCGAGGGAGTAGATAGTTCTGAACTCGTCCTCTTCGGTTTTTGCAGTACCCGTCATTCCCGAGAGCTTTTTATAGAGCCTGAAATAATTTTGGAACGTTACGGTGGCGTGGGTTTTGTTCTCCTCCTTTACCTTGACGTGTTCCTTTGCCTCGATTGCCTGATGGAGACCGTCGGAATACCGCCTGCCGTTGAGAATACGGCCGGTAAATTCGTCGACGATGAGTATTTCGCCATCGTCGGAGACAATGTACTCTTCGCCGTTGTGGAACAGCTCGTGAGCCTTTAACGCCTGCTGTATGTGGTGGTTGAGGTCGGCGTTTTCCACGTCGCCGAGGTTCTGTATGCCAAAGAATCTTTCGGCTTTTTCGGCGCCCTTTTCGGTGATTGTGACGGACTTATCCTTGCGGTCGATTATATAGTCCCAATTCTCCATTTCCTCGAGAATGGATATAAGGCGGTCCTGCGCTTCCTGTTCCTCTTTGGAAAGCTCCTTCTTCTTGCGGGAAGGCGCCTTTTTTTCCGCCTCCTTTTTGTCGTCGTCGAAGCCGCCCGAAAGCGTGCGGACAAACCTGTCCACGTCCTCGTACAGCTTTGAGCTTTCGCCGCCCCTGCCGGAAATGATCAAAGGGGTACGCGCTTCGTCTATGAGTATGGAGTCGACCTCGTCGATTATGCAGAAGTTCAGCTCGCGCTGGACCATTGCGGGAATGGAAGTTTTTAAGTTGTCGCGCAGATAATCGAAGCCCAGCTCGTTGTTGGTGGCGTAGATTATATCGCTTTGATAGCTCGTTTGCTTATCCTTGTCGTCCATTCCGGGAACCACTACGCCGACGGTTAGCCCCATGAATTTGTGAACCTTGCCCATCCACTCGGCGTCACGCCGGGCAAGATAGTCGTTTACGGTTACTATATGGACGCCGTGCCCCGTGAGCGCGTTGAGATAGGCGGGAAGGGTTGAAACGAGGGTTTTGCCTTCGCCCGTCTTCATTTCGGCGATTCTGCCCTGGTGGAGACAGATGCCGCCCATTATCTGGACGTGGAAGTGCTTCATTTTTAAAACGCGCCAGCTTGCCTCGCGCAGGGCGGCAAAGGCGTCGTAGAGGATATCGTCGAGCGTTTCCCCCGCGGCGAGCCTGTTCTTTAAGATTTGCGTCTGCCCCTTTAGTTCCTCGTCGGACATGGCGGCGTATTTGGGTTCGAGATCCTCAACCTTGTCCGCCATTTTATCGAGCTTTTTTAAGGCGCCGCGGCTGTCGGAACCGAGAATGAATTTTACAAGTCCCATTATTTACTCCTTACGGATTGATTTTTAAGAAGGTGCGCCTTTGAACGCGTTTTTGCGGGCGCACAAAAATTATATAAACAATTATATAATGGCTTAACCACCATTGTACAATATTTCGGCGTATAAGTAAAATCGTTTTTTTAAAAATTTTGCATTTTTTTGGAAAAATTTAAAAGGACGGCTGTGCGATACGTAAAACCGTCCTTATGCTTTGATTTAAGGTTCAAAAATTGCCATATTCACGGCGGGCGTAAGCCTTGCAGCGGCGGGCGGTTTCCTCCGGCAGCTTGCCGCTCCAGCTTAAAAGGGCGATATCGGGGTCTTCGGCAAGTTTCCCGGCGGCAAATTCCTTTTCTTCAACACGGCGCACGTCCATAACGACCCGGCTGCCGTCCGGCATTGCCGCAACCACGAGCACCTCCGCAAGAACGGGGAGAACGTAGTTGCCGAAAATATAGTCGCCTATATCTTCCATATCGGGTACGTGGGCGTGGGCGCCCAAAAATTCAACCGTCCATTCGCCGTCGCTATAGTCCACGGCAATGCCCATTCCGTTTTGGGGATTGACGAGCGCGACGAAGGGATAGTCCGCGCCCCTGTACTCAAGCGTGCGGACCTCCGCCCTTACGGGGGTATCATACTCCGAAAGGCGGCTGTTGAGTTCCTTTGAAAGCCGTTCGTAAATATTCATCTCTATGCCTCTATATCCGTGAAAGTGAATTTTGACACGTCGAACAGACCCGTATCCAGAAGTTTTAGCTCGGGGATTACGGCAAGCGACAAAAACGCAAGGGACATAAACGCTTCATACCCGCTGTTTACGCCCATAGAATAGGCTTTTTGGAGAAGGGCGCGGCTGTCCTTTATATATTCTTCCGCGCTGCGGGAGGACATAAGACCGCCGATATCGAGGGCAAGCGTGTGAAGCGCGCCGCCTGTTTCGGCTATTACCATACCCCCGCCAGTTTCCCTGAGGGCGTTGCCTGCCGCCGCCATTGCGGCGTTATCGTCGCCCAAGAGAATTATGTTGTGGGAATCGTGGGAGACGGTTAAGCCCATTGCGCCGCCCTTGAAGCCATAGCCCTTTATAAGCCCCTTGCCTATATTTCCCGTAAGCTTGTGCCTTTCAACCACGGCAAGCTTGAGGATATCGGTGCCCTTTATATCCACGTCGCCGTTTTGGGAAGCGACTTGGGCTATTTGGCAGCCCGTGACTATGCTGCCCGGCTCCAACGTTATAACCTTTGCCCTGTTGCCCTTGAGCGGAAGTTTGAAATCCTCGGCGCAGAGGGGCTTTTTGAGACGGACGGTGTTGAGAACGGCTTGGGGGAGATAACGGGCGGCGGAGAACAGAGCCTTGCCGTCCTTTGCAACGATTTTGCCGTCCTTTATTACGAGGCGGGCGTTGAAGTCCTTTAAATTATCCACCGCGACGAGGTCGGCCGCGTAGAAGGGAGCTATTCCGCCCCTCCATTTGAGACCGTAGCACTCGGAGGCGTTGAGCGTAGCGCACCTGACGGCTGTAATGGGGTCTACGCCGTAATCGTTGACCATATGGCGGAGAGCGTCGTCTATATGACCCTTTTCCTTTAAGTCTACGGCGTGCCTGTCGTCCGTGCAGAGAATGAAGCGGCGGGAATTTTCCCGCGTGATAAACCGCGCGTTGCCGAGGTTTTTTGTGGACGAGCCGTGGCGGATGTGGACGTACATACCCTTGGATATCTTTTCCTCGATCTCGGCGCCGGACACGCACTCGTGATCGGTGGAGATGCCGCCGCAGAGATAGGCATTGAGGTCTGCGCCCGAAAGCGAAGGCGCGTGGCCGTCGATTATTTTGCCCGCGGCGTGCGCCGCTTGAAGCTTTTTGAGGACGTCATCGTTGCAATTTACGACGCCCGGATAGTTCATAAACTCGCCCAAACCGAATACATATGCGTTATTTACGTTATTTTGTATGTCCTCGCCCGAAAGGGTTGCGCCGCTCGTTTCAAACGGAGTGGCGGGCACGCAGGAGGGCAGCTGGAGCCAGACGTCGAGAGGGACGTTTTTTGAAGCCGTGGCAATATATTCACAGCCAGCCATACCGCAGACGTTGGTTATTTCGTGCGGGTCGGCAATCACAGCCGTGGTGCCGCGCGGAACCACGAGGGAGGCAAATTCTTCGGGGGAGAGCTGGGAGCTTTCTATATGGACGTGACCGTCGATATACCCCGGAAGAAGGGTGAACCCCGACAAGTCTATCTCTTCAATGCCGTCGTATTCCCCTACGCCGACTATTTTGCCGCAGGTTATTGCAACGTCCCCTTTGCGCAACACGCCGTTGAAAACGTCGGTATACGTTGCGTTTTTGAGCACAAGCTCCGCCTTTTCTGCGCGGCGGGCGGCGGAAATCAACTTTTTAAGCATATATAAGCCTCACTGACTTTTATGTGCGGCGCGGGAAAGATAAGCTTGTGTCATGCGCCGCCGATATTATTGTATCACGTACTTTGAAAAAAGTAAAGCCGGCTGCGGAAATTCCGCAGCCGTGGACAAAGAGGTTTTTGCGCTACTTTATAAGCGACGCGCGCATTGCGTTGAGAACGGCGAGAAGCATTACGCCGACGTCCGCAACGACCGACACTATGAGGGGGAAGGGAGAAACGGATACGCCGCAGGCGATGAGCGAGGCGAGAATTATATCGCACAGCATCAGCCCAAATTTTACGAACAGGGAGCCGACTATGTTCTGGACGACTATGCGGCGGGTGCCCTTGGCGATTTTTCTGCCCTTGGGTATCAAAGAAATATTGTCGGACACGAGCACGACGTCGCTGGCTTCGATTGCCGCGTCCGAACCGACCTTGCCCATAGAAACAGCGCAGTCCGCGCAGGTCATTACGGGGGCGTCGTTTATGCCGTCGCCAACGTAGAGGAGCTTGCCGCGCTCTTTAAGTTCGCCCGCGCGGGCGAGCTTGCCGTCGGGGAGAAGCCCGGCGACGCAGCCGTCCAGCCCGGCTGCCTTTGCAACCGATTCCGCGCGCGCCCTTTGGTCGCCAGTGAGCATTTCGGTATAGGTTATGCCGCCGGCTTTTAAGGCGGAAACTGCCTCCTTTACCCCTTCCTTTAAACCGTCGTCTATTTCAATGACCCCCAGATATGTGCCGTCCAACGCAACATAAACTACCGTTGAAACGCTGTTTGCGGGCGGGAAGGCTACGCCGTTTTCCGAAAGAAGCTTTTCGTTGCCGCAGAGAAGGGTTTTTCCGTTTACGGTGCACTTTATACCCCTGCCGGCAAGCTCTTCGGCGTTTTCGGCAAAGACGTCCGTGGGGATAGCGGCAAACGCCGCGGCTATGGGATGTGAGGAATATTTTTCGGCGGCGGCGGCTAATTGAAGCGCCATTTCGTTGCTGTAATTTATAACTTTGAACGAACCTTCGGTTATGGTGCCCGTTTTGTCAAACGCGGCAACCGTGGAGAGGGCAAGTTCGTCGAGACAGGTGGAGCCTTTTATAAGAATGCCCGAGCGGGCGCAGCGCCCGATGCCGCTGAAATAGGTGAGCGGAACGGAGATGACGAGCGCGCAGGGGCAGGAAATTACGAGGAATGTAAGGGCGTTATATACCCACTCTTTAAAAAGCCCGACCCACGAAAGCGCGGGGGTGAAAAGATATATTGCCGTGGGAACGGCAAACGCAACGAGCAGCGCCGCAACGCAGACCGCAGGGGTGTAGTACTTTGCAAATTTGGATATGAATTTTTCGGGCTTGGATTTTTTTGCCGTGGAATTTTCGACGAGTTCGAGAATTTTTGCGACGGCGGAATTTTTATATTCCCTTATTACCTCCGCCTCTATTGCGCCCGTAAGGTTTATTCCGCCCGATAAAATTTCGTCGCCGACGCCTGCCGCCGCGGGCAGAGGCTCGCCGTTTAAACTCTTTAAGTCTATGGACGTTTCGCCCTTGAGGATTTTGCAGTCGACGGGAATTTTTTCGCCCGCCTTTATTAAAATTTTATCCCCGGCAACAAGCTCTTCGGGGGAGACAGTGCGGTATTCCCCGTCTACTATGACGGTTGCGGTGTTGCTCTTTAAATCCATAAGGTCGGCAATGGAGCTGCGGGAAGCGCCCACGGCTATGCCCTGCAAAAGCTCGCCGAGCTGATACAAAAGCATTACCGCAACGCCCTCGAAAAAGCCCTCGTGCGTGAATATGCCCAGCACGACCGCGCCGATAGAAGCGACGGTCATAAGGAAGTTTTCATCGAAAATTCTGCCCTTGGAAAGATTTTTTACCGTGTTTACGAGGACGGGATGACCCACGGTTATATATGCAAGACCGTAGAGACAGTAGGTGCATATCTGCGCCGCAAGACTCTGCCACGCTACGCCCGTCAAATCGAGCACGAGGGCGGGGATAAACAGTATGACCGCCGCAACAAGACAGATTATATCCTTTTTATGCTCCGCGAAAACGGACCTTTTTTCCCTGCCGCCGACGATTTTTACATCCTCGAAGTGGGAGATGGCGTATATCGCCCGCTCGCGCGATTCGGGAGAGTCGGCGTTGAGGACGACGCGCATATTCATAAAGTCAACGCAAGCCTCCACGCCCGCGATTTTGTTAAGCTCCTCTTCAAGCTCCCGCGCGCAGTTGGCGCAACACAGGTTTTCGATTTTTATCTTTTCGCCGTAGACGCGCTCCTTATGGGGGGCGCTTCGAACTTCGTCCTCCACTACCCGCACTTCCTCGAAATTATTGCACACGTCCTTTATTTTTTGGAGAGAGGGGTCGCTGCAATCGGCTACGACCTTTTGAGCCATAAAATCGACGGTGACGGAATTTACGCCGTCGAGCTTTTGCAGCTCCTCTTCAAGCTCCCGCGCGCAATTGGCGCAGTCAAGCCCCTCTATTTTTATAACTTTATTCACAGCCGAGATGCTCCTTTGCAAGTTCTATTATTGTCATAACGTGCCAATCCGATATGGAATAGAGAATTTTTTTGCCCGAACGGCGGCACTTGACTATGCGCGCGGCTTTGAGCGTTTTGAGCTGGTGGGATACCGCGCTCTGGTTGCCGCCGACAGCTTCCACAACATGGTCTACGCACAGCTCCCCGCCCGCAAGGGCAAACAAAATTTTGAGCCGCGAAGGCTCGCCGATGGACTTGAAACGGCTGCCCATCTCCTCTATCTGTTCATCCGAAGGCATTCTTTGAAGCGCCTCTTTCAACCGCGCCTCGTGCAGCTCCTCTTCCTTGCACCTATCCATACTATGCTCCTTTTATATGAATTATTATTCATATGATAATATTATAATAATACGCCTGACGGGGAAAGTCAAGCGTTCGGCGAAAGATTTTTTTGAAATTTAAAAATCGGGAGCGGGTTTAAGCGAAAGGAAACGGGAAAAGGGGCGTTATTGCGTTGACAAGAATGCCGCAAAGATAGGAAACGGCGTAGAGAACAAAGATTATGGCAAGGTTGGTTTTTATAAGCTTTGGGTTTTTGAGAAGAATTACAAAGCCCATGCCAGCGTTTACTACGAGACCTGCCGTCAAGCTGCCAAAGGTGATGACGCCGCTCGTGAATGCGGAAGTTAAAATTACGCTCGACGCACAGCCCGGGATGAGACCCACAGCCGCGGTGATAAGGGGTTGGAGATAGGAATTTACGGCAAGGGAGCCGGATATGCGGTCCTCTCCAACATAATATATGAGCGTGCCGAACAGAAAGTTTACAACAAAGAGATACAGGGCGATTTTAAGGGCGTGAAGCAAAGGATAGAGAAAAAAGAGCTTCCACGGGGAGTCGTCGCCCGATTCGTGCTCGCAGGAATATTCCGTGGAGCTGTCGAACTGACCGACTTCGGCAACCTTTTCCCTGACAAGAATGGCGTTTGCGGCGTAGCCGACAATCAATGCCAATAAAAATTTAATTATGAGAAGGGGCAAAACAGCCGAGAGCGCGGAGACGTTGGTGACGTCGGATAACAGTAAAATGACCGCCTCGTCGGAGGTGGCAATGAATACCGCAAGCAGGGCGCCGGTGCGGATATATTTCTTTTCGTAGAGCTTTGCAGCCATAACCGAAAAACCGCACAGCGGTACAAGACCGGCGGCGGAACCGATGAGCGGGGCAAAGCTGCCCTGTAAAATTTTGCGGTTGCCGAATACCGATGTTTTGTGCTCGATTACTTCTATTATTATATAGATGAGTAAAAGAAAGGGAAAGAGCTTGGCGGTATCCAGCAACGCGTCAATAAAAACGTTTAGCATTTATTTGAAAAATTGCGAAGGTATGCGGCGGGTAGAAGCGAGAAATTGCGGAGTTATCAAGCGGTTAGAAACGAGCAAGACAAGGAGCGTGCGTAAGCGACGACGGGAGCGTACATAGACGTACGTGACCGAGGAGCGCGCAAACGCGACACAGTATTGCGAAGTTTATAATCCGCTTGAAGCGTGAGCTACCTGAGTTTCTTTTTGGGCGCCTCCTTCTTAGGCTTCAACTTTTCCATTTTTTCACACTCTTCGGGATAGGGCATGGGAACGAAATCCGCGTCCTTTTTGCCCGTTTGGATATAGCCGCCGTCCCTTGAAAGAAGGGTGAGGCGCGTTTCGGAATCAAATATATAGAGCCTTGAAAGGTCCACGGCAAGGTGAGTTTCGGCGCCGCTTGCGCACTCCGCGGCATATGTTACTATTACGGGCTGACCTGCAAGGTCGCACTCGGCGTAGGTAACTTCGCCGTCCGCTTCGGTTTTGCCGAGAGTTGCAAAAAGCTCCCCCTCCGCCGAGGTTTTTATGTCCTCGGGACGGATACCTATTATTATGGGCTTGCCGGATTCGGCGTATTCCGAGACGGCTTGGAATCTGTCAACAATTTTGGAATCAAGCGGAAGCTTTCCGCCCTTAAATTCCACAAAATAGCCTTCCCCTTCCTTTATGACTTTTGCGTTCTGCAAAAAGTTTATGGTGGGCGAACCTATAAAAAACGCAACGTAGGTGTTTACGGGGTAATCGTAGAGATTGGCGGGGCAGTCTATTTGCTGCACGAAGCCGTTCTTTAAAATGACGAGGCGGGTGCCTATGGTCAAAGCTTCGGAGAGGTTTTTTGTGGCGTAGACAAACGTTCCGTTTACGCGCGCCTGAACGTTTATTATTACGCTGAGGACGTCGCGGCGGAGATCGCTGTCTATGCCGGCGAGAGGCTCGTCAAAGAGGTATAGTTTGGGTTCGCGGACCATCGCCCTGCCTATTGCAACGCGCTGGCGGGCGGCGGAATTGAGGACCTTGGGCTTGCGGTAGAGAAGGTCGGTTAGCCCTAAAATTCCCGCAACGGACTTGACGCGGCTGTCCACAAGAGCCTGCGGAGCCTTGCGCAGCCTTAAACCGAACGCCATATTGTCGTAGACGGTGAGCGCGGGATACAGCGTATCCTGCCTGAATACCATTGCTATATCCCTGTTTTTTGGGTCCACCTCCGCCATATCCTTGCCGTCGATGTACACCGAACCTACGGAAGCCTCCTCAAGACCCGCTATTACCTTTAAAAGGGAACTTTTACCGCACTTTTCATTGCCGACGACAACTATAAATTCCCTGTCGTCCGCCTCTAAATTGACGTCGTAGAGGGCTGTCTCACCCGAGAGATAGACCTTGCCAACTCCGCTTAACTTTAAACTTGCCATGTGTTTCTCCGCTTATTTTTTGGATGGCGCAGACTGCACCGTATATATAATAGCACATATGGGGCGGTTTTTCAAAGTGCTTTGAGGGTAAAAAGAAAAAATTTTTGGGCGTACGGGCGGAATTAAGGGGAACGGCGGCGGGAATTTTTTGAAAAACGTTGTACAAAACGAAAAAATATGGTATTATTCATTTATGGCAAACACGGATTACGACAAGCTGATGACCGAAAAAATTGCCGCGGCGGGCGGAAAAAAGAAGCTGCTTTTGCACTGCTGCTGTGCGCCGTGCTCTTCGGCGTGCCTTGAAAGGCTGAAAGATTACTTTGAAATAACCGCTCTGTTCTATAACCCGAACATAGAGGACGCCGAGTACGAAAGACGGAAAGCCGAGCTTATAAGATTTGCCGAAGAGACGGGCTGGGCAAACATTATGGACTGCGACCACGATACTTCCGAATTCTACGGTGCGGTGAAGGGGCTTGAAAATTGCAAAGAGGGCGGCGAAAGATGCTTTAAGTGCTTTGAGCTGCGGCTTGAAAAGACTTACGGGCTTGCAGCGGCGGGCGGATTTGACTATTTTACGACGACGCTGACAATAAGTCCGCTTAAAAACGCCCGAAAAATAAACGAAATAGGCGAAAAAACGGGCGGCGGAATGTGGTTGCCCTCGGACTTTAAAAAGAGAAACGGATATTTGAGAAGCATAGAGCTTTCAAAAGAGTACGGTCTTTACAGGCAGAATTACTGCGGCTGCATATTTTCCCGCAGGGAACGCCCAAAGGCTTGAAAAAATGCGCGGGGCGTGATATAATATAAATATACTTTTAAATAAACTTTTGCGGAGCTTACCGATGGATATTAACAGATATTTGCCCTCCTACGGCATAGAAAACAAACACTTTATAAAAATTTCGGACTTTTCCACCGAGGAGCTGTTTGAAATTCTTTATGCCACAAAGGCTATGAAATCAAAATTCATAGCGCACGAGGACACGCGTATTCTTAAAAACGTGACCGTTGCACTGCTGTTCGGGGATACTTCCCTAAGAACGCGCTCGGCGCTGGAAATAGGCGTGCGCCAGCTCGGCGGGGTGTGCGTTAACCTGCCGTACAGCGAAAAGGATATGCGCGCGGGGGAAAATATTAAGGATATAGTGAATATTATCTCCCGCTACGGCGTGGGCGCGCTGGTGACGCGCGGCATACCACTCAAAAATCTGGACGAATTCTGCGCGGTTTCCTCCATTCCCATAATTAACTCCACAAACGAGAGCAGCATTCCCCTGCAGACGGTGTGCGATTTGTATACCATATGGGAAAAGCACGGAAAGCTTGAAGGACTGAAAATAGCATACGTGGGCAAAGGTTCAGCCAACGCCCATTCTTTGATACTCGGCGCAATAAAGTGCGGTATGGAAGTTGCTGTTGCAACTCCCAACGAATTTGCGCTTAAACGCGAGGTACTGAACTCCGTGCGGCAGTTCGGGCACGTGCTGGCAACCGATAACCCCGTTGAAGCCGTGAGAGGCGCGGATATAGTTTACACGGACAGCTATAACTACCACTCCGTGATAACCGAGCGCGAAAGAGCTATTCTGGAGCCGTACTGCGTGAATACTTCGCTTATGTCGGTTGCAAACCACGGAGCGTACTTTATGCACTCACTGCCCGCGTGCAGGGGCGTTGAGGTGACCGAGGAGATAATAGACGGAAAAAACAGCCTTGTATTAGACCAGGGAGAGAACAAACTGCACACGATAAAGGCGGTTTTGGCGCTGTTGATAAAATAAAATATAGCATATATATAGCGTAAAGGGCTGCGCCTTTAAGGGGCGCAGCCCTTTTATTATGCCGTTTTTTAACTTTGGGGGGTAAGGATTATTTTCACAAGCTCGGGGCGGTTGAAAAGACGGAGAGGGAATTTTGAGTTGCCCAGCCCGCGGGAAATTACAAGCATAGAGCCGTTTACCCTGTGAACGCCCGAGATGAGCTTGGGGAAAACACCCTGCCCGGGGGCGTATAAGCCTTTTTTTGTGAAGGGAATGCGCCACTGTCCGCCGTGGGCGTGACCGCTTAAAACAAGGGGATAGCCCGCGCGGGCGTAGTTTTTTATGTGGTGGGGCATGTGCGCAAGGAGAATTTTATCCGAAGGGTCGTCGGATAGAGTTAAAACGGCGTCGTTTTTGTTGCACGCGCCGTTCAGCCCCGCAAAGGTTACCCCGCAAACCGTTGCGCAGGCGTTATCAAGAACGGTTGCGCCGGCAGCGGCAAGCGCTTTGCGCAAACTTGCATAGCCCTTGTTGCGCATTTCGTGGTTGCCTGAGACATATACCACGGGGGCTATAGCCGCCAGAGCGGAGACGGTTGCAACCGCCACGGCAACGTTCTTTTTGGTGTAATTGTGAATTATATCGCCCGTGACGGCTATCACGCCGGGCTTGCACGAGGCGACCGCGGAGACAAGGCGGGAATTGTTTTTGCCGAAAGACTTGCCGTGCAGATCGGAAATCTGAACTACGGTGACGCGCTCCTTTATCCACGGAAAACTCAATACGTATTGAGTTTTTACTATGGAATTATTGGAAAACCACAAAAACCAAACCAAAAGTGCGACGACTGCCGCGGCGCTTAAAGCAATCAGAGCCGCAAAAAGCGGGGTCATTGTCTTACCGCCACGATGCGGTAGATGGGCTTGCCGCGCTCTTTAAATAGCTTTTCGTGCTCCGTTTCCACGTCCCCCTCCACCGGATTTGCCGCCAAATCCTCGCATATATATGTTATTTTATACCCGCACGACTTATAGCTTTCCAGCGAAAAGAGATAAAAATCCCTATCGTCCGTCTTTTGCACGATTTCGCCGCCGCGCTTTAAAAAGGTTGAATATCTGTTCAAAAATACGGGGTGAGTGAGGCGCTGTTTTTTGTAGCCCTCCTTGGGGAGAGGGTTGGAAAAGTTGAGATATATGCGCGATATTGACTCCTCTTCGAAATATTTTTGAAGCACCTCGGCGGCGCAATTCAAAAAATAGACGTTCCTTAAATTTTCAGCCTTGGCGTGCTCGAGCGCCTCCACGAGGACGTTGGAAATTTTTTCCACGGCGATAAAATTTACGCCCGGGTAAAGCTTTGCCGTTTCACACACAAACTTGCCCTTGCCGCAGCCTATTTCAAGATGGACGGGGTTGTCGTTGCCGAAGATACTGCCGAGGGGCAAAAGATCGGGGATAAGCGCCGAAAGCTTCATATTTTTTCCGCCGTCGGCAATTTTTACTATGTCGGCACAGGCTGACATTCTTTCTTCAAGATGGGATTTTTTACGCATTCTCATATAAAAAATTGTAACATATACGCCGCGTTTTTGCAAGTTTTTGAATGTGAAACGGTAACATATATATTTCATATTTATTTTATGCGCGGGCGTTTGGGATTGGTTTTTTTACGGTAAGTATAAGCGCCGGGTGAAAATAAATAATTTTGAGAGGTTTTATGACTTATTTTGAAATTATAGACTTATTCACCTTTTACGGCGTGGACGTTGCGGCGCTGGGGATTTTGACCTGCGGGCTTACGCAGATTTTAAAAACCACCGTTTTTAAAAAGGCGCCCAACAAGGTTTATACCTTTTTGCCCTTTGCGCTGGGAATTGCGCTGTACTTCGGCTATGCCGCCGTCGCTCACACCGAACTTTTCGGGTCCGCGGAATATATTGCATATATATTCGAGCGCGGGCTTTCGGTGGGCGCAGCCGCCACGATGGTATACGTGATTTACGAACAGTTTGTAAAGGGGAAATACAGCGACCCCTACCGCTCTGCGGTGACAGAACTGCTCAAAGGGTACTTTGACGGCGAAAAACTCGGCGCGCTGGCGGAAAAAATAACCGCCGCATGCTTGGGGGAAAGGGAAAAAGCCCAAGAGGCGGTTGAAAAGCTTTTGATTTCCGAAGCGGCGGGTGAATTGAGCGCCGAGGAAATTAAAATCCTTGCCCGCATAATTGCAAAAACGCTGGAAAGACTGAATACGTCCACGGCAAACTGAAAAGCGCCCCGCGCACTTTTGTGCGCGGGGCGTATCGCTTTTTAAACTATTTGCGGGAACGGATGTCCACCTTTAAATTGAGCTTCATATTATTTAAAACGTCGTCGCCGAGCGCTTTATATTCGGCGTAGTGGAATTTGAAAAGCTTCTCCTTTATGCCCAAAAAGTCGCAGCCGGTTGAACGGGAAACTTCCAAAAGCGAAGTAAGGCGCTTTTCTATTTCCTCCTCTGCGGCTTTTAATACCACGGGGGAGAGCTTGTCGTCGTCGGAGGTCTCCTTTGGCTCCACTTCCTTTTTTATGCCCGCGATCTGGGCGACGGCGCTGAACTTTAACGTGACTTCCACGCCGTTTCCGCCCGGCTTTACCGAAAGACCCCCCTCGCCCTCGCCAAGACCGAGCGTGTAGTGATATTCCTCCGTGTCGCACGGCAAAACGGCAAGACGTATTTCGTTTTTTATTAAGTTGAGGGCAAACGCCTGCTGCTCATCGAGAATCCCCGCAAACCAGCCGCCGTTGAAGATTGCCGTGCGGCGGGCGGTGAATTCAACGGGCTTTTGCCCGCCCTGTGAACCCTGCGAACCGCCCGAAGAGCCTTGACCGCCCTGAGAGCCGCCTTCGCCGCCCCCGCCGGAACCGCTGTTTGCACCGCCTTCGCCACCGCCCGAGCTGCCCTCGGGGGGCTTTTCGCCGCCGACGTTGTCGCCGTTACCGCCCTCCTCGCTGGTGCCCTGAACGTTGGCCTCTATAAACGGCATATAGCACGCCTTGCCGGGTGAGAAACGTTGGACGGCGATATCTTTTAAGCTTACGCTTGAGACGTTTGCCGATTTTTTAAGCTCGTCCGCAAGGGCGCGCTGGATTACCGTGGTGGTCATATCACCCGTTTTTGTGGGCATTGAGAGATATTCCGAAGCTTTTCCGTTGCACATTGCCACGAGAGCGGTTAGCTCGGAATAGTTCTTTCTGAAAAAGCAGCCCGTGAGGCGGAATATATTTTTATCCTTGCAGCTGTCGCCGAGAAGTATCAATTTGCAGAACTGCAGCTGGGGATAAAAGCCCGTTTTGGCGTTGATTTCGTTGAGGGCGTCGGCTATGGTTTCGCCGCTGCCCTGTATTTCGGCGTACTCGATGTTGTCGCCGCTCTGCGAAGGTTTGGGAACGGCAAGCTGCGCCGTGACCTGAACCTCGTTTTCGGTGGAGTCGATGCCGACGGCGACAATCAAGGAGGTTTTGCGGATGTCCACAAGCCCGAAGTCGTTTGTGAAGAAAAGCGCGGCAAGGGCTATAAAGGCAATCCAGAAAAATATTACAGAGAGCCTGCGCAATCTGTCTTTATATAAATAACCGATATCCGTGTTGCGGTTTTTTGTCATACTCGGCTCCTTTCGGCTCTTTTAAAAGCCAGCGACGCAAAGGGCGCGGCGGTTGAAAACAACAGCACTATTATCCAGCCCCAGTCGGTGTAGAAGTTTTGCAAGCCGGCGAGAGAGCCGCCGCAGGTTATTATTATGACGAGCAAGACGATATTTACGAAGAACGATATAAGCTCCGGACAGTTCCAGCCCGAGCACTTGACAATGCAGTGCACGGCAAGCTGGACGTTGAGGACAAAGGCGAAGAGCATAACTATTTCGAGGGCGTAGAGTGCGTAGAGATCCACCCTGCCCACTACGTCTATTGCGGAAAAATAGAGCGAGGTTTTGGAGACGGCAAACTGCCGCGACGATGTGAGTTCGCCGTAGATGCCGTAGAATACGGCGAGAAACGCCAGAACGATGAGCGCCCCGGCGGCATAACTTAACGTAAGCTTTGCCGCGTCCCCCTTTTTGTAGCGGAAATTGCCGAGGAAGATGAGAAGATATGCCGGCTCCAAAAAGAAAAAGGAGGTTTTAAGCGCGCCGCCGAGATAGCCCGCGGGGGACGTCTTTAATACCGGAAGAAGATTTGTGAAGTCCACTTCGGAGAAGGACATAAAGAATATGAAAGCCATACTCACTATAAATATGGGCATACACACGTCGGCGCAGCGCCCTATATTTTTAAAGCCCTTGGCGCCCGCGTAGACAGTGAAGAGAAATACGGGGGCAAATACAGTGAACGAGGGAATCGTGTCGTAGAAAATTGCCTGTACGTAGAGCTTTTGCTCGAACATCAGCGGTATGGTGCAGAAGAGAAAAAAGGCTGCAAAAAGCCCGTAGATTATGCGCGCGGTTACTTCGCCGAAAGCGGTTTTTATGAGTTCGAACAGGGTTTTATCCGTGCGCGAGCTTAAAAAAGCAACCGCCCATACCGCCGCCCCCTGCACGAGAAAATCGAGAAGAGCGGAAAAGACGAGGTCCCTGCCAGAAATCCCCGAAAGAATTATTGGATAGAGCAACAGCTTTGTTGCCGCAGTGTAGAACGCAAGTATAAAACATATTTGCCTAACGTTTATTTTCACTTTTCAACCTCACTTTGTCGCGCGATTTTATAGAGCCGGGGCGGCGCCTCAACGTGTACATATTGGCTTTGACCATACTGTCGTAGAGGTCGCTTCCCACAAGGGGCGCAAAGGGCGCCAGAAGGGGAACGCCGTAGGACTGTTCGGTGACGAGATAGCAGATTATGAATACAGACAGAACGACCACGCCGAAAGGTCCCACGCTGCCCGCGATTATCAAAAATATCCAGCGAAGCGTTGTGGTGGTTTCCACGAGGTCGGGCACGGTGTACAGGCAGATAGCCGAAAAGGCGATTATGATTATTGCAGGCGTGGAGATTATGCCCGCCTTTACGGCGGTGTCGCCCAAAACGAGCGCGCCGACTACCGAGAGCGCAAGCCCGACGTATTTGGGCATGCGAATGGAAGCTTCGTTTAAAACCTCCAGCACGAGAAGAACCAAAAACATCTCTATGCTCGGCGAGAGGGGAAGCCCCTGCGACGAGCTGGCAATTTTGAGCAATAACCTGAAGGGTATGAGCTGCGCCTTGTAGAGCTGGGCGGAAATGTAGAACGCCGGCAGAAATATGCCGAGAAGAACGGATATAAGCCTTATTATGCGGAGGGTTGTGGCACGGTAGGAGCTTGAATAGTAGTCCTCCCCCGTTTGGAAATCCTCCACGAGCATATAGGGAACCGTGATGGCTATGGGGGAGCCGTCCACAAGTATGCCGACCCTGCCCTCGCTTATTTTTGCGCAGAATATATCGGGCTTTTCGGAGGTGCCGCAGCGCTTGAATATAGAGCGCGGGCGCTTGGATATGAACGCGGATACGTAGGAAGAGTCGGGAATTACGTCTATATTGTTTTCGGCAATTTCACGCTCAACCTTTTCGGGCAAGCCCTTGGGGCAGACGCCCTCTATATAGACTATTGCGATAGCCGTGTCGGAGCGCTTGCCGCTTTTGACCGTTTTGAATTGGAGCTTATCGCTCTTTATGCGCTTGCGGACAAGCCCCATATTTGTTTTTATTTCCTCTATAAATCCCTCGCGCGGACCTTTTACGGCTATCTGCGTGGGAGGTTCGGTGATGGCGCGCGCAGGCGGGCTTTTTAAACCCAAAATAAAATAGCCGCTTTCGCCGTCAACAAACAGAACGGCGTTGCCGTCGGAAATTTCCTTTACGGCGTCCTGAAGCTTTTCACCCTCCTTTACCTCCGGCGAAGCAAGCAACAGGCGGACCTTTTCTATGGAGTCCTCCTTCTTTACTTCCCTCAACGGCTTTATGACAAGCTCGCCCAAAAGCTCCTTGTTGCAGATGCCGTCCGCATAGATTGCGGCAAACTTTTTGCCGCCGTCAGAGAGGAACTCGAACACGAGGACATCCTCGCTGCTTAAAATCTTTTTGACTGCCTTGATATTTTTTTCAAGTGTGCTCATACGAATATTTTAAGTAAAAAATCATAAAAAATACTTGACAGAGCAACGCCGCGGAATGTATAAAAAATATCAGAGGATTTTATGGAAGAGCAAAAAAATAAGGAAACGGACGAAGAGCTTAAAAAAAAGAACGCAAAACTGAAAAGGCGCGTTCTTGTGGGCGTGGTTGTTGGGGTTGCGGTGTTGCTTGCGGTGGCTTTCCCTCTTATTGTCATAGGGCACGGCTGCGGTCTTTATTAGCGGCGTGTTGCCGCTGCCGGGTCTTAATTACTTTGTCGCTTGACAGGCGGCAGCTCAAATCAAGCGGCGCGTCGCCGCACCCGGGTATCTTAATTACTTTGTCGCTTGACAGGCGACAGCTCAAATCAAGCGGCGCGTTGCGCATCAAATAATAACCGAACCGCCCAAAGGGCGGTTGGACAAATCTAAAAAAAGACGATAATAAAATGATAAAAATAGATTACGACGCAAAATATTTTAATCCTCTGCATACCCTTGACTGCGGGCAGATTTTCAGGTTCGAACCGTTCAAAGAGGGATTTTTGGTGTTTTCCGGGGATAGGGCGTGCTACGTTTACTCCGACGGAAAAAAGACCTTTGTGCAGTGCGAGGACGGGGATTATTTTTATAACTTTTTCGATCTTGCGCGCGACTACGCGGGGATTGTGGAAAAGGCAAAGAGCTATAACCTGCCGTTGCTTTCAAAGAGCGCGGAGAGCTGCTCGGGGCTGAGGCTTTTGAACCAGCAAAAGGAGGAAATGATTTACTCCTTTATAATTTCCCAAAACAACAACATACCGAGGATAAAGGGAATTATTTCGCGCATATGCGGGGGGTTAGGCGAAAAAAGAGAGTTTATGGGCGTTGAGTACAGCGCATTCCCCACTACCCGCGCCCTTGCCGCGGCGGGAGCGGAGTTTTTTAAAAATGCGGGCTGCGGATACCGCGATAAATTTTTGGACGAAACCGCCAAAAGGATTCAAGGCGAAGGCATTGAATATCTTGAAAAACTGAATACGTGTGAGCTGAAAAGGGCTTTGATGGGATACAAGGGCGTTGGCGCGAAGGTTGCCGACTGCATTGCGCTGTTCGGATTTGCAAAGCGGGACAGCTTCCCCGTGGATACGTGGATTGAAAAAATTTACAGGGAGGACTTTGGCGGAACGCTTACCGACAGAAACAAGATATGCGATTACTTTTTGGGGCTGTTCGGGGAAAATTCGGGGTATATGCAACAGTATTTATTTTACGGAAAACGGCTAAACTTATAATATGCCCGACTATTTTACGCACGTTATATCCGCCGACAAAATTTACGAGCGGCTGGACGGAGATTTGAAAAGCAAGATCCGGTCGCGGGATTTGTATATTTTGGGCGCACAGGGCGGGGACGTGTTTTTTGCATACAATATTAACTTTACAAGAAATTTGGGGCGGGAGCTGCACAGAATAGACCCCGTGGAGTTTTTTAAAAGGCTGTATTTGGGGAACCGCTCCTATGCGGCGGGTTTTGCAACGCACTACGCCCTGGACTGCACGGTACACCCCGCCGTTTACGCCTTTTGCGAAGGAAAAAAATCACCGCTGGCGCACCAGAATTTTGAAAAGGACGTAGGTCTGTACGTGAGCAAATACTTCGGCATGCGCAGGACAATTTTGCCGAAGGACAACGTTTTGAAGTGCACGAGCGCGGTTTACGACAGCATTAAACCGGTGGAGCCGGAGATCACGGTGACGGGCGTTGAAAGATGCCTTAAAAGGCATTTTACCTACACGAGATACCTCTACCGCAACAAAAAACAAACATATAAGTGCGATTACGACTTTTCGCTGTTTGCGGGGATAATCGAGGACGCGATAGAGCTTGGCGTTAAAACCGTGGAGTGCGTTTTGAAGGGCGATATAGACCCGAAGATATTTTCAAAAGAGTTTTTGCAGAGATAATCAAACCAATTTATCGTACAGACTGCTGTTTTGCAATTTTTTATAGAGTTCGTCCTCGGTGATTTCATCGAGGAATTTTTCATCTTCGTAAATCTGCAAAATGAGATAACGGTTGCCGTCCACAAAGCGCAAAGCGTCCTTATATGTTGAGTTTTGGCTTAAAACAACGTACTTAATTTCCCTGCCGCTCTTTTTTTTGCGGGCGGAGAAATTGATTTTTTGCGCGGGCGGAGATTTGGTGAGCGCGGAACACAGCAAAAACGCCGCGGCGGTTATGAGCGTGAAGTTGCGCGCAACCGTAAAATACAGGGCTATTAACGCAGCAACCACCGCCAAATTGACGATACGTATTGTGATTTCCGCGGTTTGGGGCTTTAAAAAAAGACAAAGAACGCACTTTGCCACCCTGCCGCCGTCCAGAGGATAGGCGGGCAGAAGATTTAAAACAAGCATTGCCGCGTTGGCGTAGAAAATGAGGTCTGTGTAAGCGTAGGTTTGGGGAACGAACCACCACAGCCCCGCAACGGCAACGCACAAAAAAAAGTTGACGGCGGGTCCCGCCAGGGCGAGCTTTATTTCATCCCACGGGGAAATTCCCTCTATGTTGCATACCGCCGCCGCACCGTAGGGCATTAAGCTGATTTTTGTGCACTCGAAGCCCAGCCGCCCGGCGCAAAATATATGACCGCACTCGTGCAGGAGTGCGGTCAGCGCGCAGATCATAAATATCGGAAACCCGCCGAAGAGTGCCGTTATTAACCCCGCGGCAAAAAACAGGGGATGGACGGAGATTTTCACGATTTCCAGACGGGAACGGTTCCCGAAAGGGTTACGCCGCTTATCAACTCTTCGCCGTCAAAGAGGGAAACGGTTACTTCGCCCTGACCATTGGAATAGGCGAAAGGCAGGTTGCCGTAAACCTTGTCGCCAACCGACTGATAGACGTTGGTAAGCCCCGTTACTACGCTTGAAAAGTTTGAAGTGTGCGCGATTTTAACTATATATGTATCGTTTTGAGCCACTACCGAGGCTACGGTGCCGTCGCATACGGGATAGACAGTGCCCTCCGCGGTGAACGAGAGAATTCCGTCGTCCGACATAACCACGTCGGCTTGGGAATTTACGCCCACAACCGAGGAGAGAGTGAGCTGGCTGTAATCGGGTTCAACCACCTCCTCCGCCGGGTTGACGAGAGAGGAAATAAAGGTGTTTATTGCGCTGTTGGGCATAAATATATTGGTGAGAAAAATTGCCATGGCGATGAGGCAGACAGCGGCTATTTCGCCGAAGAGCACGGCGCTCTCCCTGTCCTTGCCGAACCTGAGCGATTTTTCCGATTGTTTTTTAGGAGGGTCCGAAAGGTCCTCCCCCTCCACATAGGCGCCGACGCGCTCGTTTACGCTGCTTACAACGCGCTCCTTTAAGTCGTCGCGGGGCTGCTCCTTGCGGCGGAAGAAGCTCTTCTTTTTGGTTACTGTTACGGTACTTACGGGAATTTCAAGCATTTCCGCGTAGTCTAAATCCTGCATAATTGTCCTCCGAATTTTTTAAGTCTATCTTAATATATGAGATGGACAAGCAACGTAGAACAATTTTTGAAGAGTTTGCGTATAATGAAGGATTTTATTTAAGAGCGCGCAAAAAATTAACAGGGGCGAATATACTTTGCCGCTGCGGAGGTGAGGAGGGCAAAGCTTGCGGGGGAGAGAGTTTCGCCCCGCGCCAGAAGGTTTATGCCGCACTCCGAGAGCAGTTGCTCACACTGCGCCCGCGTGAAGCCGAAGGCGCGGACGAGATTGTTTGCGAGGGTTTTTCTGCGGGCGGAAAAGGCGGCGTGCACAACCTTTTTATATAAAGCCTCGTCTTTTACGGGAAGCCGCGAATCCTCCACTTTAAGCTTTACCACCGCGCTGTCCACATTGGGGCGGGGCGTGAACGCCTCCCGCGGGACGAGCCTTAGAATTTCCGCCGAGACGCGCAGGGCTATAACGGCGGTAATTGCGCCATATTCCGGGGTGTTTTCGGTTGCGCAGAATCTGCGGGCAACCTCCTCCTGCACCATCACCGTGAGGCTTTTGCAGAGGGAACTCTCCTCCAAAATTTTAGTGATGAGCGGGGTTGTAACGTAGTAGGGAAGATTTGCAACAACGGAATATTCGCCCGTTTCGCGCTCAAGCTCCCTTAAATTTACCTTTAAAAAATCTTTGAAGATTATTTCGGCGTTTTCTACGCCCGAAAGAGTTTGGGAGAGGACGGGTTTTAGCGAACGGTCTATTTCAAATCCTATAACCTTTTTTGCGCGCGCGGAAATGGCGCGGGTGAGCGTGCCTGCGCCGCAGCCTATTTCGATTATTGTGTCGCCTTTGGTTACGCCCGCGTCCCGCACGATTGAATCGAGCAGATTTTTATCGGTTATGAAGTTTTGACCGAGGCTCTTTTTAAAGCCGAAGCCCGCCTCCTTTAAGGTTGATTTTACGTCGTTTTCCATAATTTAGTTGCCGTTTTGCGAGTATGTATTGAGTTTTGCGAGGCAAACTATCTTTGTAAACTTTTTAGTTTACCGTCTATTTTGCCCGGCGACGCGTAATCGCTATTGACGCTTTTACGTAGCCCGAGTGCAATTTAAGCCTCACTTATGATAAAGAAGCCCACGTTTTTATGTGGGCTTTGATTTTTATTCGGGAGATTTCAGCTTTTTAAACAGCGCGTGGGCGTTTTGCCACACGGTTTCAGCCATTTCCTCCGCGGGAACGCCGCGCACCTCCGCCATGTTACACAAAATTTCGGGTATGCTTGCGGGTGTGTTGGGAAATGTGCCGTAGAGGCTCTTCGGCGGCAAATAGGGGCTGTCCGTTTCGGTTAAAAGCCTGTCCTCTGCCAGCGCGGCAATAGTTCTTCTCGCTTTTTTGCTGCCCTGCCACGTGCTTGTGCCGCCGAAAGAGAAATATATGCCGAGTTTTTGAAGCTCCAAGGCTATCTCCGTTGAGTGGGAATAGCAGTGCAAAAGCGCGCCGTGTTTTATAAGCGGGGCGTTTTCTTTTAACAGCGTGAGCATATCCTCGGCGCAGTCGCGGGAGTGTATCTGCACGGGCAAACAAAGCTCGTTTGCAAGGTTGAGCTGCTCCAAAAACATTTTTTGCTGCAATTGCTTGTTTGTTTCGGGATAGTGGTAGTCCAACCCTATCTCCCCTATCGCCACGCACTTGGGTTCGGCGGCGAGTTCGGCTATGATTTTGAGGTCCCCCTCCCGCAATTTATGCAGTTCGGTGGGGTGAAAGCCCGCGGTGAAGTACACAGCGGAGTACTTTTGGGAATACTCCGCAAACAGTTCGCTTGTGGCAAGGTCGTAGCCGGCGGCTATGATTTTCTGCACGCCCGCGTCCTGTATTTTTTTGATTAAATCGGGGATATTGCCGTAGCAATCGCCGCCGAGGTGGCAGTGGACGTCTATAAATCTCACGAAAGAGCGCTCCCGTCGGGGATATCCTTTTCAGGCGAAACTACGGAGAGAGTTCCGTCGGGACCCTCTGCGCAGACTATCATTCCCTCGGACATAATGCCCTTCATTTCGCGCGGGGGAAGGTTTACCACCACTATTACCTTTTTGCCTATCATCTCCTCGGGCGTGTAGTACTTGGCTATGCCCGAAAGCACGGAGAGCGTGCGGTCCCCCACTCTTATGGTTTCGTGCAGAAGTTTGCTCTTTTTTACAGCCTCGCAGGCTATAACCGTGCCCACGCGCATATCGATTTTTGCAAAGTCGTCTATGGTTATCTGCGCCTTTTGCTCCTCCGCGGGCGCGGGTGCGCTTTCGGCTATCTGCGCTGCCTCGATTTGGGCGATTTGGGGCTTGATATCCTCGAATTTAATTCTTTCGAAAAGCGTTGAGGGGGCGTTGGTTACGGCATATTCGGGGGTGTACGCAAAAGTTGAGAGCGTTTTGTAATCCCTTTCGCCCGCGCCGATTTCGGCTTGGATTTTAGAAGCCGTGCGGGGCATATAGGGCTTTAAAAGGTTTGCTCCCATATCTATCGCCGACAAAAGGTTGTATAGAACGGTTGAGAGCCTTGCCCTTTTGCTTTCGTCCTTATAAAGTATCCACGGCGTGGTTTCGTCGATATATTTGTTTGCGCGACGGAAGAGGGAAATTACGCAGTCCAGCGCGTCGGCTACCCTGTACTCCTCCATTGCCGCCGTTACCTTGCCGCAGGTTGAGGACGCTGCGGAGATAAAATCTTCGTCCGGTTCGCCCGCCTCGCCCATGTTTTTTGCAACGCCGCCGAAATATTGGTTTGTCATGGCAACCGTGCGCTTTACGAGGTTGCCCAAAGTGTTGGCAAGGTCGGCATTTACGCGCTCGCACATAAGTTCCCACGTTATTATTCCGTCGTCGGCATAGGGCATTTCGTGCAGAACGAAGTAGCGCACGGCGTCAACGCCGAATATCCCCGCAAGGTCGTCGGCATAAAGCACGTTGCCCTTGGACTTGGACATTTTGTCGCCGCCCTGCAAAAGCCAGCCGTGACCGAAAACGCTCTTGGGCAGCGGCTCGCCCAGCGCCATTAAGAATATGGGCCAATATATGGTGTGGAATCTTATTATATCCTTGCCGATTATGTGCACGTCGGCGGGCCAATATTTTTTGTAGCTCTCCGCGGGATTATCCGGGTTGTAGCCAACGCCCGTGATATAGTTGGTAAGCGCGTCAAGCCAGACGTAGACAACGTGACGGCTGTCGAAATCAACGGGTATGCCCCACTTGAAGGTGGAACGGGATACGCATAAGTCCTGCAACTTGGTTTTGAGTTCGCCGCTCTCCGCCGCCTTTAAAAGTTCCTCGTCCGACTTGCCTATGAACTCGTCCGAAAGGAGAAAGTTGTTCATCATTTCGCGCTTTCTCGACGCGGGTCGTATAAATTCGGGGTGGGTGACTATGTGCTGCACGAGGCGGTTTGCGTACTTGCCCATTTTGAAGAAGTACGCCTCCTCGCGGGCGGGCTTTACCTCCCTGCCGCAGTCGGGGCAGCGGCCGTTGACAAGCTGGCTTTCCGACCAGAAACTCTCGCACGGGGTGCAATATAAGCCCTCGTATGCGCCCTTGTATATGTCGCCCTGCTCGTAGAATTTTTTGAAAATCTTCTGCACGGCGGCAACGTGATAATCGTCGGTGGTGCGGATGAATTTGTTATAACTTATATCCATTCCGTTCCAAATATTTTTTATTACGTCCACTACGCCATCCACAAATGCCTGCGGGGTAACGCCCTTGTCCTTGGCTTTTTGCTCCACCTTTAAGCCGTGCTCGTCGGTGCCCGTCATAAAGAACACGTCGTAGCCCTGCATGCGCTTGAAGCGGGCGATGGCGTCGCTTAAAATTATCTCATAGGTGTTGCCGATGTGGGGCTTGCCGGAAGTATAAGTGATTGCGGTGGTGATATAGAATTTTTGAGACATACCGATTCTTCTTTAAAATAATTTTTATTAAGTATATCATTAATTTTTAAAGTTGTAAAACGTATACGAAGAATAAGTTGAAATTTAGGCTCATAAACATAGCTTATGAACGCTGTTTTTACGGTGATATTTTTGGTTTCGGTTGCCGCGCTGGCAATTTCGGCGCCGCAAAACGCGCTGGGCGCGCTGCTTTCGGGCGCGGAAAAGTCGCTTAAAATGGCTGTTACGCTGTTTTGCATTTACGCGGTGTGGATGGGAATTTCCCGCGTGGCGGAAAAGAGCGGGCTTTCGGGCGCGGCGGCAAGGGGTCTGAAGCCGCTGACAAGGCGGCTTTTTAAAACGGAGAACGAAGCGGCGAACGAAAATCTGGCAATGAATTTATCGTGCAATCTTTTGGGAATAGGCGGCGCGGCAACGCCTTATGCCGTTAAAGCCATTGGCGAACTCGAAAAGGAAAAAAATACCTTTGCGCAAAAATTGCTGTTTATTATAAACGCTACCTCCGTGCAGATTGTGCCCACTACCGTTATAGCCCTGCGGGCGGCGGCGGGAAGCGCAGCGGCGGCGGATATATTTTTGCCGTCGCTTATTTGCACCGCCTTTTCAACCGCGCTTGCGGCGGCAATATTTATTTTCGGTCCCAAAAAATGGCGTACATAGTCCCCGTTATATTTTTAGCCGTGTTTATTTTTGCGGCGGTGAAAAAAGTTAAAATTTACGACGAGTTTTCGGCGGGAGTTAAAGACGCGGCAAAATTTACCCTCTCCCTTATCCCCTGCCTTGCCGCCATTTTTATGATGTGCGAGCTGTTTGAGGCGAGCGGGCTTGCGGACAGGCTCACTGAGTTTTTATCCCCCGCCTTTGCCTTTTTGGGAATACCCAAAGAGCTTGCAAAGCTCGTTTTGATAAAGCCGTTTTCGGGGAGCGGGTCGCTGGCGTATCTGAACGATATTATCCAAACCTACGGCGCGGACAGCTACGTGGCAAGGTGCGCGTGCGTTTGCTACGGCTCCTCCGAAACGGTGTTTTATATCTCCGCCGTGTACTTTGCGGGGCTTAAACAAAAGAAACTTGCCGCGCCCATTGCCATAGTGATTGTTTCAACCTTTTTGACAACCGTTTTGGCGTGCCTTGTGTGCAGGGTTATGTGACGGAATTTATAGAATGTTTGATATTTTCAAAAAATGTTGACTACGCTTAAATATAAATATTTATAAAATTATCGACAAAATATTTTACTTTTGCCGATAATCGTTTATAATTATCAGTGTAATCAATATTTGATTACACCTTTACGTAGCTCATCATTTTTCCCCCTTATCATATAGAGGCGGCGCAGACTCCGGTTTGCGTCGTTTCTTTTTGCAACGTTACGTTGCATCATAGTTTCTTAATTGCGGAAGCGGAAAGCATACTTTATCACAGGTCAAACATAGTCGGGGCGCGAAAAGTCGCGCCCCGACTATTTGTTTAAACTCCTTGACATTTTAATATTATAATGATATAGTTTAAGTACCACATTTTCCTAATTTAATATACGGATATTTTTTATTCCGTTTTGCGCAAATTATGGGTATGCATTATAGCAATGCGTATCTCTTTTGCCTATAATTTGCGGTAATACTGTTACGCTAAAATTGGGAAGGTGTGGTAACCTGAAGAGATACCGTGCGGTGTGCTCTTTCGGGCACACCTTATTTTTTATCGCACAGAGGAGAAACAATGAAGAAAAAAGTATTTATTGCACTTTTGGCTCTTTTAAGCGTAATATGTGTTGCGTTGGGGCTTACTGCATGTAATGGCGGTTCAAGCTTTGTATTTGAATTAACGGGTGATTCATACACTTTAAAAAAATATAATGGTACAGAAACGGAAGTGGTTATACCCGAAAAATATAATAATTTGCCCGTAACAGCTATCGACGGTAGTGCGTTCTATGAGTGCAAAAGCCTTATAAGCATAGATATACCTAACAGTGTTACATCTATAGGCTCTGAGGCGTTCTATAATTGCAAAAACCTTACAAACATAACCATACCCGACAGTGTTACTTCTATCGGCGGCGGTGCGTTCGCGTATACAGCCTATTACAATAATGCAAATAATTGGATAAATAATGTTTTGTATATTGACAATCATTTGATTGTGGCAAAAGAAACACTTTCCGGCAACTATGATATACGGCAAGGGACAAAAACTATTGCCGACGGTGCGTTTAGTCGTTGCACAAGCCTTACAAGCATAACCATTCCCGACAGCGTTACTTCTATCGGCGGTTGGACGTTCGAGAATTGCACAAGCCTTACAAGCATAAACATTCCCGACAGCGTTACTTCTATCGACGTTTTGGTGTTCTGGAATTGCACAAGCCTTACAGACATAACCATACCCAACAGCGTTACTTCTATCGGCGATAGTGCGTTCTCAAGTTGCACAAACCTTGAAAGTATAACCATACCCGACAGCGTTACTTCTATCGGCGGCGGTGCGTTCGAGAATTGCGCAAGCCTTACAAGCGTAACTATACCCGACAGCGTTACTTCTATCGGCGGCGGTGCGTTCGAGAATTGCGCAAGCCTTACGGGAGTTTATATAACGCATATTAAGGCGTGGTGCAATATTGATTTTGGTTGGTTTGCTAACCCGTTGTATTATGCACACAACCTTTATTTAAATGAAGAACTTGTAACCGAGATTACTGCTGATATGTTGCAGGGAGTAAAAGAAATTAAAGATTATGCGTTCGCGGGTTTCGGAGGAACAAATATAACCATACCTAACAGTGTTACATCTATAGGCTCTGAGGCGTTCTATAATTGCAAAAACCTTACAAACATAACTATACCTGACAGTGTTACTTCTATCGGCAACCGTGCGTTCTATGGTTGCAAAAGCCTTACAAGCATAACCATACCCAACAGCGTTACTTCTATCGGCGATAGTGCGTTCTCAAGTTGCACAAACCTTGAAAGTATAACCATACCTAACAGTGTTACATCTATAGGCTCTGAGGCGTTCTATAATTGCAAAAACCTTACAAACATAACCATACCCGACAGTGTTACTTCTATCGGCGGCGGTGCGTTCGCGTATACAGCCTATTACAATAATGCAAATAATTGGATAAATAATGTTTTGTATATTGACAATCATTTGATTGTGGCAAAAGAAACACTTTCCGGCAACTATGATATACGGCAAGGGACAAAAACTATTGCCGACGGTGCGTTTAGTCGTTGCACAAGCCTTACAAGCATAACCATTCCCGACAGCGTTACTTCTATCGGCGGTTGGACGTTCGAGAATTGCACAAGCCTTACAAGCATAAACATTCCCGACAGCGTTACTTCTATCGACGTTTTGGTGTTCTGGAATTGCACAAGCCTTACAGACATAACCATACCCGATAGCGTTACTTCTATCGGCGGCGGTGCGTTCGAGAATTGCACAAGCCTTACAAGCATAAGCATTCCCGATAATGTTACTTCTATCGGAAATGGTGCGTTCCAAGGTTGCACAAGCCTTACAGGCATAACCATTCCCGACAGCGTCACTTCTATCGGCGGCGGTGCGTTCAGTAGTTGCGCAAGCCTTGAAAGCATAACATTTGAAAATACTACGGGCTGGACGGTTTCGCCATATTACGATATGTCAAACGTTCAAAGCGTAAACGTGACAGACGCAGCCCAAAACGCAACTTATTTAAAATCAACTTATAGCGGTTATTTATGGCAGCGGTATGATAATTAAACGGCATTATAAAAGGCGCGGCGGAAGCCGCGCCTTTTTGTTTGGGCTAGTGAAATTGTAAATGACTGAGACGGCAAGCAAAAACATTATAAACAATCCCCTCAGTCACTAAAGTGACAGCTCCCCTTACTAAGGGGAGCCAAGGGAGAGAGGAAGTTCCCGACTCCCCGTCACAGGGGGAGCCAAGGGAGATACGTGTTGAGTTTTTGGTTATCTTTTGCGGATTTGGGAGACAATTTGTTTGAGGGCCTCCACCGTTTTATCCGCCTCCGCGCGGGTGTTGTGTTTGCCGAAAGTGAAGCGGACGGCGCTTTTTGCGCGCTCTACGCCCGCAACCGCCGTTACCACGTGCGAGGGCGTGACCGCGCCCGCGGAGCATGCAGAGCCTGTGGAAACGCATATGCCGTTTAAATCAAGACACATCAAAATATTTGCGCCGTCGCAGCCCTGAAAGGAGATGTTTGCGTTTGACGGAACGCGCAAAACGGAATCGCCGTTTAGAACCGTGCCGTGTATTTCGGAGAGCACGCGCCCCACGAAATAATCGCGCAAACTCAATATATATGCGTTGTTTTTGCCTTCGGCGGCGCGTTCCAAAGCCGCGGCAAGCCCGACAGCCGAGGCGACGTTTACGGTGCCGCCGCGCAGCCCCCGCTCCTGCATGCCGCCCGAAACAAGGGGGGAAATATTGCTGCCGCTTTTTATATACATTGCGGCAACGCCCTTGGGACCGTTGAACTTGTGAGCGGAGACGGCAAACGCCGAGGCTTTTTGGGGGAATGGCACAACGCCAACCGACTGAACGCAGTCGCAGTAGTAAAAAATGCCGTACCGTGTGCAGATTTCCGAAATTTTTTGGACCGGTTGAATGGCGCCTATTTCGTTATTGGCTGCCATTACGGCGCAAAAAACGGTGTTGGGGCGAACGGCTTTTTCCACCTCTTCGGGGGAAATTATTCCGTTTTTATCGGGCTGAACAAAGGTTACTTCAAAGCCAAAGTTCTGCATTTGCCTTGCGCTCTCCAACACTGCGGGGTGCTCGATGGCGGAGATTATGAGATGCCCGCTACCATGCGCGGCGCACACCCCTTTTACCGCCAAATTGCCCGCTTCGGTGCCGCCCGAGAGAAAATATACCTCCTCCGCCCTGCAGCCGAAGATTTTTGCAACCCTGTCGCGCGCGGAAATAAGTCCCTCCGCCGCCGCTCTGCCCGCAGCGTGCTGGGATTGGGGATTGCCGTATTCGGTTTGCAAATACGGCAACATCTCCCTTAAAACCGCATCGTCCAAAGGAGTTGTTGCCGCGTTGTCAAGATATATCATAATTTAAAAGAATGTAATACCGTGTTTAGTTTTTCGGCTTGGGAACGGACGCTTTCGTATTCCCTGCCGAGTTTTGTGGAGGAATTTTGCTCGTTGAGGGAAACTTTTTTCATTGCCGCCCAAAGGTTATGACCGGTGAACATGCTTGATATAAAAAACAGGGCTGAAATGCACGCAAAAATTATCATTATTATCATATTCAATCCGTCCTGACGGGCAAACATTACCGAGGCGAACGAAAGCGCAACGATAAGGCAGACCAAAAAGGGAACAGCCGTCAAGGAAAACCAAAGCACGGAGCGCTTGCGGTCAGCCAAAAATACGCCGCGGCGTTCCTCCTTTTTGCGTTCCACTTCCACGTGCAGCGAAGCCGCGCGCTCCTCAAGCTCTATTATTTTTTTCTCGAGCAGAGCGCTGTTTTCGGCAAGGACGGATTTTTCATCGTCCGAGCAATACATTGCAACGTTTTTTGCCGTTTCCTCGAGGTCGGGGCTTGAAAAATCGGTGAGCTGCCGCGTTTGGGCGGAAAGCTTTACTGCCCACGCCGGACCCGAATAGGGATTTGCGTTGTGGGCTTCGTCGATATATCTGAGAGCGCCATCGTAGTCGCCCTCCTCCATACATGTTTTTGCCGCCGAAACGGCTTCAAGGCACACCGCGTCAGCCTCGGGCTGCGCGGAATGAGCGGGGGAAGCGCTTTCGGCAATTTGCTGCACGCCCTCCTCATCCCCCTGAACTTCAAACTGCACTTCGTCGCCGAAAGTCTCCTCCACGGAGTCGTCGACATACAGCTCGTCCTCGCCGTCGGCGTTTTTGCGTATTCTGTATTTTTTATCCTTGTTGAGATCGTCGTCGATCAAACGCTCTTCAGCCATTTTTTTCTCCTTATTGAACTGTTTTGAGTTGGATGCTTTTGAATTTGCCGCGATATCTGCTCTTTGCCCAGCTTGCAAGCTCTGCGTTTTCAAAGAGGGCGTATACCGCGCTGCCCGAACCCGTCATATTTACGCCGAGGGGCGAAAAGGCGGCAAGCTCCTCATAAGCCGTTTTTACGCTTGGCTCCAATTGCGCGGCGGGCGCGTACAGGGCGTTGCACAAGCTGCCGCCGAGCGACGGTTTATCGCCGGAAATTAACGCCTGTATTGCGTTTTCTGAACTTTGTGGGGGCGACGGCATGGAGTCGTAGAGCTTGTAGCATTCAGCCGTGGAAACTCCGCCATCGGGCTTCAACATGAGGAAATCCAGCCGACGGTCGGTGTGTATTGCCCGAACTTTTTCTCCCCTGCCCGTCAAAAGGGCGTAGCCGCCGCCGAGCATATAGCCCGTGTCGGAACCGAGGGAGTCGGCAAGCTCTTTAAGCTCCCTTAAACTCCCCGCGCCGTAGAGCTTACTCATTCCGCGGAGAACGCTCGCGGCGTCCGCAGAAGAGCCGCCTAGCCCCGCGCCGACGGGGATATTTTTATAAATTACTATATTTGCGCCGCATGTGCGGAACCTTTCAACGTACTTTTCAGCCGCTCGGACGGCGTTGTTCCGCTCGGGCGGAATGAGTTCCGTGCCCATGCCGTGCATTTCCACAGAAACGAGGGAATCACTGCGCTTTTTAAGGACTATAAGGTCGTATAGATCGACGGAACAGACGAGGCTTTCAACCGTGTGGTATCCGCCGCTTGAACCCGTTACCGAAAACGTGAGATTGAGTTTTGCGTATGCCTTTACGCGCGCGTTCATATTAAGATTATAGCACACCGCGGCAAGTATTTCAATTAAATACAAGCGGACGTTATTTTAAATTTACGGTAAAATCGGAAATATTCTGCCTGTCCATTTTGAACAGCAGCACCCTTTGGTAAGGCGCCGAGGCGTCGCCGACGCCGCTTTTCTTTTCAAGCTTGCAGGTTATGTTAAGAACAGAGCCGGAATCAATTGACGCCTCGCTTATCGTATAATCGCGGGTTTTGTAGACGTCGCCGAAAGTATAGACCAACACGATTTCCCTGCCGAAGTCGGCATGGACATCACAATTTGGGAATATGTTATCGAACTCTTCCAAATCCAAAACAATAAGCTTGCGCGATTGGGGCAAGCCGCCATCCGGCTCATCGGCAAAACCTGTAAGCTTAACTGCGTTGCTCTGTAAAAATTCTTCGCTTGCCCAATCTTCGGCATGGCTGTAAACCGTAAGGTTATAGGGAATACGTGCGCACCCTGCCAGCAAAAACAAACAGAAAATCATCGTGAATATAAGAGCTTTTTTCATGGTAGTCTCCCGTTCGGCGGTCCTGCATGCGCGCGCAGATTTTTTTAAATTATAGCGCATGTATGGCGCTTTGTCAATAGTTGGGCGTTGCGGTTGGTTGACAATCCCCTCAGTCTGCTTCGCAGCCAGCTCCCCTTGCCAAGGGGCGCCAAGGGTGGTGGGCGCTCTCCCCCCTTGGCTACCTCACTTTGAGGGGGCGTGGGCACAACAAAAACAGCTCCGCCCTTGGACCAAGGGGGAGCCGGTTGTTATAAAATTGGGGGACTCAGGATTTGCCCCTGAATACGAGTATGCGCTCCGTACCGCTGAGGGGATATGTAAGCTCGGGATTGGCGGACTTGATTGCTTCGGGAGTGCAGCACATCTTTTTTGCGGTCTCCCACAGCCCGTCGCCGGGCGCGGGGAAGCAGACGGATATGGCGGCGGTCGGCGCTTGCTTTTTTTCGCCCTCCTCGGCGCCCGTGAGATACTTTACCCTGTGTTTTTGGCACTCGCAAACGGCTATTTTGAGCGTGGCTTCGGCTTCGCACTCACCCTCGGCGCGCTGGCGTATGCTTATTCCCGTAACTATGACGTCGGCACTGCCATAACCGGCGCCCGTGAGCGCCAATGAAAACGGCAGGGTTACCTCGGTGGAGCGCACCTCGCCGCCCTGTTCGAAAAACAGAACGGACGTTACGCTGCCTTCCACTCCCTCCGCCGTGCGCACAAATTCGGCTTTGGGCAGAGCCGCCGCCAAAAAGGCGCAGGTGTAGTCCAGCTTTGCCTTGGAGGCGCACAGCCCCGAAACGCGCTCGGAGTAGACCTTTATGCTTTGGGGAACTTCGCACTCCTCTTCACCGTAAGTTAAAGTGAGTTCGTTTTCGGTGGAAAACGCGTCGGATATTAAAGTTACTTCCTCTTCCTCGAAAAATTTGCCCGTGAACGAGAGAGTGGCGGTGAATGAGACGTCGCACTTGCCGCGCTCTTCGTTGACCTTGCAGTCAACGGACATATCCTTTATTTCCGCACGACATTCTGCGGGGCAGGGAATTATGGCGCGCTCGCAGGATATTTCGCACTTGAAGGGAATGAGCCTGTTCATTGCCACGGGGGAACCTTCGCGCACGGCAAGGAGACTTAAATTTATTTCGCCCTCTACTTCAACAAGTCCCGAACGCACCGTGCACGACAGAACCATAGGCTGGGCTGCGGGCACGAGAACGTCGGTTGCAACGTAGGTGAAATCGTCGTCCACTTCGCTCTCGCCCGAGAATGCGACGGCATTATAGAGTTTGCCCTCCTCGTGCTTTTCTACGGCGCCTTCAAGCGATTGAACGTAGCTTCTGGCGGCGGAGTCGCTTACGGAGATAGCCGCGCCCACAACTACCGATACTATATAAAAGGAACCCTCCCTGCGGATACGGGTGTGCTCGCACGAGAGAACGCACGCGCAAAGCTGCGCGGGGGCAAGATTGTCGTCGTCGGCGTGGTGGGAAAATTCCGCGCCCTTCTGAACGCGGCAGAGATTTGCGCCGTCGGCATAGACGAGCGTGCAAATGAGTCTGCCACCGTAGGTGACCCTGCCGGAGGAGACCTCGGCAGAAGTCAATGAAACTTGCGGGTAAACGGCGACGACTTCGCCCATATCCTGCTCGGTAAATTTGATTTCGACTATGGATTGAGCCTTCAGCTCGGCAATTGTGCGGGTATACGTGCCCGTGGCGATGGATGCGTTTAACATATTTCCTCCCTGTTACAAGGTATAATATGCCGCGCGCATTTTAAATATTACTCCGCCGCAGACTGAATTTTGACCCTGCCGCAAAGAATTTCGGAATAGGAATAAGCCGTTTTGCCGAGGAAATTTTTGTCGTACGGGCTTACGGTGAAGAGCGACGGGTATACCTCGCTTAAAGTTGCGGGAAAAGTGACGAATTTGTTTCTGCCCAAGTTGAGCTTTACTATTACGTCCTTGCCCAAGAGCTTTTGGACGGATTCTTTGATGGCGGTTATGCTTATATTTGACTTTATCATATAAACATTATTGGCAAAAAACGGAAAAAATATGCAGCCCGCGGCAATAGCCGCGGGCTGCAAAACCTTTTTTATGTTCTTTTTATGCGGACGGGCGGTTAAAAATCGTCGTCATCGTCGTCATCTTCATCCTCGTCGTCGTCAAAATCGTCGTCCTCGAGGTCGTCAAGGGAGTCCATATCCTCGTCGGCAAGCGGGTCGTCGTCCTCGCCGTCGTACATTTCGTCCTCTTCTTCCTCGTCGAGGTCAGCTTTAAGCTCCTCTTCAAGCTCCTTGTCGTCAACGGTGAGATCGGAGTCGTCCTCGTCGAGGTAGTTCTTCCACTCCTCGTCCTTATCCATATCGACGTCCTCTTCCTCCTCGTACTCGTCCTGCTGGCTGCGGCAGCTTTCGCACATCTTTTCGCCGGGGCGTATGGGATTTACGCCGCAAACGGGGCAAATTTCATCGGAATCGAGAACTTCGTCGATTTCTTCAAGGTCATCGTCGTCGAGGTCGGCAAACTGAAGGGGTCTGCCCTTCATCTCGGCTAAACAGACGTCGCAATACTCCTGCGTTTCGCTGTCTATATAGTTTAGTTCGCACCTCGGGCACTTGATATATTTTACCATTTTTTAAGCTCCGTACATACCGTATTTGTTACAGCATATTCCGATTTGCGGGAATATGTTTTTTACAGATTAAATTTCGGTAACATTATATTAATATTTAGTGCTTTTGTAAACTGTTTTCTTATGATATTTTTAAAAATTTAAAAGAAATTATACGCGATTTTTGCGGTTATTGTAAAAAGCATACGCAGGCGCCCCTTTCTTGACTTCGGCAGAATGGTGCCCCCTCAGTCATTAAAATGACAGCTCCCCCCACTTGTGGGGGGAGCCAAGAGGTTGGTGTGCGGCGGTAGCGACATACACGGCGCAAGGAAAACGCCGTACCGGGACTGAGGGGGGCGTGTTGCTTTTGTGGCACGGGAAAACGGCTGCACGGCTGAATGGGGGCGTGAAAAAGCCCCCGAGGAAGCGGGGGCTATAATAGCTGCATGGTTTTAATCGTGTTTTTCTTCGGAGCCGGCGGATTCTGCATCGTCGTCCTCATAGACGTTTATATTCTTATCGTCTGTGGTGTCGACCTTGATTCTGCGCCTGGAGGCTTCGGGTTTCTTTTCGCCGCGCTTTCTCGAAAGTATGAGAACAACGGCGATTACCGCACCTATCACAATTATACCCGCAAGGCACATACCTATAATAAAGAATACTTTTGCGACGGTGCTGAGGCTTTGGAACCAGGAAACATCTTCCTCGGCGGGTTCGGCTTGCAGATAGTCGGAGCGGAAATCCTTGAGATAGCTATCCTCATCGGCGCTTGACATTTTGCCTATGACGGAATAGTAATAGTCGCGACTGTTGGCGTAAACTTCCTTGCCGTTGATTGTTGCCTTGTGATCCTTGAATTCAGCCCAATCGTTTTTGCAGGAGAGCATATCTTCCAGCTTTTCGATGACGTTTGCCGAGTAAACGGGGTCGGCGTCCGCGTCGAGCTTGGAGTTGAGAAGAGCAGCGAGGTCCTTTACATAATCGATATCGCCCGTGTAGAAGATATATCTTGAAGCCTGTGCAAGGTTTGCATAGATATCGGCGGGATAGTCGTCCGTGCTTTCATAGCCGGCGATGACTCCGTCCGTACCCGTTACCTTTTGATAGAGCTTGTTTAAATCGTCGAGGTCCTTATTGGTTTTGTCGCCTACGTTAAAAGTCATAACGTATTTATAAGAATTCATATTGTCGGTGGCGCTTGCGAATATGAGATGCCCATCTATAAGTTCGGGCATATACCAGCTGCTCGCCGCGTCGAGGTCGAGAATTCGCACGGACTTATAGTCTGTGACTTCGCTTGAACCGTGCATGCCGTTGTAGTCGTCCCACACACCGTTGTAGTTTACGCGGTAGAAGGAATATCCGTTGCCGCCGGTGACGGAATAGTACAGATAGTCGCCGTCCACAAAGAGCATTGTTGCCGTGTCCTTGGGAACAACGCGGTAGTAGCTTGTTTTATTCATTTTGTCGGATTCGGTGAGCTTGCCGTTTTCGATCTTGTTTACGGAGACGCCGCCCGTGCTTTCGGCAATGAGAACTGCCGACAAATCGCCGTTTTCGAATACGTATTGATAGCTATCGGCATTGGCGCCGCCGAGCATAAGCGCGGCTTCGTTTGCGGGGTTGCCGTCTATGGGGTTTTTCCACGCGCCGCCAGCGCCCGCAGATATATCGGAATCCTTAACCGAGAAGAGATAGCTCGTCTCGCTGATTGTATCCGCACGGGTGTAGAACAGGCTGCCTTGGCGGTAAGTTTCCAAAGTGTACTTGTAGGCAAGCGTATTTTGTACGGCGGGGTCCTCGGGCTTATAGTTGAAGGGCGACTTTTCTATGATTTTGCCGCCGAAGCCGTCGAACACAAGGTCGCCGCAGTTTATATATCTGTCGCTTTCGCTATCCCAGCCGAAGATAGAGTCAAAGTCGTACTCGTTCTGCGCGGTTTTATCTGCGGTGACGGAATAAACCTGGTTGTATGACTGCGTGGTGTTGGAAGTGCCCGCGTAGTCATACACGTCCATAGTGTAGTAAACCTTGGGGTTGGACTTGTCCTCCGCGTCGAAAACGTAGCTTGAAACGTTGTAGGCAAGCAGGGTGTCTACGCCCGTCTTGGTGTTGTAGGAATGGAGATTGGTGACCCCTGTGGATTCCTCGTACAAGGTTTCGGAGGTGGCTACATACATAAGATAGACCACTCCGTCCACTTCCACAAACCTGTAGTCGTAGTTGACGGACGGGAACGTGACGTAGGCGTCCTTCATGGATTCCGTGCCGTCGAGCTTGGTGCTCTTCATTTCGAGATTGCCGCTTTGGATTACGCCGTCGGCATTCCTCTTTGTGGAGGGCGTGCCGTAGTAGATATAGTCGCCGTATACGAAAATACCCGTGGAATAATTGGTGGAATACGCAATCTGGGGAACCAAAGTTTCGGCAGACGAATAGTTGCGCTTGTTTAAATCCTCCACTGCTATGCGCATTATGGAGCCTTTTACCGGTTTGCCATAGTCGTTTGCGGCAGTGCCGCTCTCCACGCCGTTGACAAAATAGACATAGCCGCCCTTTTCAACGGCAAAGCCGCCGTTGGACTGAGCCGCCGACGCCGACGGGGTGTAGTTGAGCTTTACGCCCGAGTTGAACCCGGAACAGCCCGCAGCGGCGGCAACGCCCGTTGCAACTACCGCAGCCACAGCCGCACATATAATTTTTGTGAAATGCTTTTTCATTATATAATGAAACTCCGAAAAAAAATCTTTGCAAATTACAATTCAAGCATTTTTAATTATATACCAAACGATTTTTTTAAGCAATAAATTTAAGTTGATTTTGGCAAAAAAATAGGAAAAAGGGGTAATGAATTTGGAAAAATTTGCACTTTTGAATTTACTTAAAGCCCTCGACGGCATAAAAAACCTTTCGGGCGGCGAAAACGGGAATAAAAGCGCGGAGAACTCTCCCCCTGCGCCGGACGCGCCAAAACGGCAGGACCAGCCGCCGAATATTTTATATGAGACGCTGGTGAAGCACGAACAGGTTAGCAACAGGCTGAAAAATAAACGCAATTGAGGGGGCAGTAAGCCGCTTGAATCAAAAAATGCAGCGGAAAAAGGGCGCTGCATTTTTTGTGAACTTTGTTATTTTTATAATCCGCTTAAGGGAAGCCTTACTTGATTGTGGAACGAACGTGAAGACGTATATGACGGGGCAGTCCGTTTACCCACAGAGGCGCAATCTCTGCCTGAATGAGAGGATAAATATAGTGAACAAGCTCGCTCTTTACGTTTGTGCCGTCCTCGGTTATCCATTCGAGGGGAACCTTCTTTTCAACGTTGGCTATAAAGTGAACGTCGGCAGCCTCGGTTATGCACATGTAGGGGTCGTCGGAAATTCTCTTTAAGGTGATAACCTGCCCGTTCATACCTTCGAACGCAGCCTTTACCGCCGCGCCGCCTACGTTGTAGGCTTCGGTTACGTCCACGCGGGACTGTATGTGGGAAGCGCAGCGCTGCAGGGACGAAAGCTCGATTGCACGCGTTTTTACGCCGTACTTTTTGGCAACTTCGCCCGCAAGATAACGAGCCGTGCCGGCAAGCTGTTTATGACCGAACGCATCCACGTAGTCAACGTGGTCGGCAAGCTCGCAGACATATCTGCCGTCGGCTACCTTTACGCCCTCGGAAACGGCTATAACTACGGAACGATCCTCTTTGAGCAATTCGCCAACGTATTTGAGGAATTTTTCCACGTCGAAAACAACTTCGGGCAGGTAGATTGCGTCAACGCCCTCGCAGTCCTCGCCCTTTGCAAGCGCGGTTGCGGCGGTGAGCCAGCCTGCGTTGCGGCCCATGACCTCTATTACGGAGACAACGGGATAGTCGTATACCAAACCGTCGCGGATAATCTCCTTTGTGGTGGAAGCTATGTACTTTGCGGCGCTGCCGTAGCCGGGCGTATGGTCGGTTATGGCAAGGTCGTTGTCTATTGTTTTGGGAACGCCCATAAAGTGAATGGGGCTCTTTATCTTCTGACCGTAGTCGGTGAGCTTTTTGATGGTATCCATCGAGTCGTTGCCGCCGATATAGAAGAAAGCGTAAATTTCAAGTTCGTTTAAAATGGCGAAGATTTTTTCGTAAGTTTCCTCGTTGCCTTCGATATCGGGCAGCTTGTAGCGGCAGGAGCCGAGGAAGGACGAAGGCGTCCTCTTCAAAAGGTCGTTATCGAGGTCGTTCTTGAAGCGTGTGGATAAATCAACTATATCCCTGTCCAAAAGACCCTTGATGCCGTGCACCATTCCGTAGACAATGTCCGCGCCCCTGTCCTTTGCCGTTTTGTATACGCCCAAAAGGCTGGAATTTATGACGGCTGTGGGACCGCCGGACTGCCCTACGATTACATTTTTCATTGAGATTTCCCCCTAAAATTAATTACAAATGAATTTAATGCTAAAACTTAGCTATAATATTTTATCACAACGGGCTTTAAAAAGCAATATCAAAATTAAAATTTTATAGGTTTTGGGCACAAAAAACGACCGACCCCACCGGAGCCGGTCATTTTTTTATAAGGTTACTTCTTTTTGATAAATATGGGCGCTGCGCTAAGAGCCGCGGAAAGTATAGAGAAAATTCCCGAAACAATTGCGCCGGCGGCAAGGGTGAAGCCTTCCATAGTGGCGTTCTCACCTGCGGGAACGGTGAAAGGCACCGCGCAGAAGAAGAAAACGCCCGCAACGAGGAAGCAACCCGCAGCAACGGGGGCTATGTACTTGCACTTGAAGAACACGGAAAGCACCGCAAGCACAACGCCTGCAAGGGCAAGCACATAGGGCAGGAAGTTCATAAACGAAAACTTGAATATCTGAGCTTCAATCGTTTGTCCGAGAACTTCACTCTTTTCCGTATAGCCGAAAGCTATCTGCGCGCCCGTGTAAGTCTGCGTTCCTTTTGCAATACCCACATCCAAGGTGTAGGAAATTGCGGGCGCAAACATAAGAAATATGGATATAAGACCCAAAAGCGCCGCGCAGCATACGAGAATGTTGCCGAGTGTTAAATACTTTTTCATTTTTCATATCCTCCTTTTATTAGTCCCGCACTTTTGCGGGCTTATACATATTATCATATGCGCAAAAATTTTGCAAGCAGCAAGCGTAACGCTTGAACTAAGTTTTTTAATTTCTTTTACGCTTAATATGTTTTGCGCAGGTCAAACAGTGTGACGTTCCCCCTCAGTCTGCTTTGCAGCCAGCTCCCCCTTGTTGCCAAGGGGGAGCCAAGAAGAAGGGCAGCAGCGCAGACAGCTCCCCCACAATGTGAGGAGAGCCAAGGGGTTGATGGGCGGTGACAGCTTTCTCACACGGCGTGAGGGAGCCAAGGGTTGGGAACAATTACGGAGTTATGCGGTGGGTAGAATCAAGAAATTACGGAGTTGGCAAGCGGTTAGAAGCGAGCAGAGCAAGGAAAGCGAGCACCGTCTGCAGGGAGTGTACACAGACGTACACGACCAAAGCGGCGCGGAGCTTGACACAGCTATGCGACGCTTATAATCCGCTTGGCGGGAGCAATAAAAAAATAGGACTTGTCGGATACGACAAGTCCATTTTTTTATCTCTTGCTGAACTGGGGAGCGCGACGGGCTTTCTTTAAGCCGTACTTCTTTCTTTCCTTTACGCGAGGGTCGCGCGTTAAGAAGCCTTCCTTTTTGAGTGCGGGACGGGAACCTTCTTCCGCCTGAAGAAGCGCCCTTGCTATGCCCAAACGGATGGCGCCTGCCTGACCGGTGGTGCCGCCGCCGTACACGTTTACCAAAACGTCGTACTTGGAGGTTACGCCCAAAAGTTCAAGGGGTTGCTTTACTACGTATTGCAGAACGGACTGAGGGAAGTAGTCCTCAAAGGTTCTGCCGTTTATTTGAATAACTCCCGTTCCTGCGGGAATGAGGCGAACGCGGGCGATTGCCTTCTTTCTTCTGCCTGTCCCCCAGAATTGCAGTTTTTTCTTTAAATTAGTTTTAGCCATATAAAACTATACCTCTCCCCTTAAAATAATTTGAGTTCCTCGGGCTTCTGCGCCGCATGAGGATGCTCTGCGCCCTTGTAAACCTTTAACTTCGTAATCATATCTCTGCCGAGCGAGTTTTTGGGAAGCATACCCCTTACCGCCTCGTATACGGCAAGGTCGCTCTTTTCGGCAATCATTTTTTTGTATGCTACTTCCTTAAGACCGCCGATGTAGCCTGTGTGATATCTATAATATTTATCGGTGAGCTTTTTGCCGGTAAGAACTACCTTATCGCTGTTCACGACAATAACGTAGTCGCCCGTGTCAACGTTGGGCGTAAACGTGGGCTTGTTCTTGCCGCGAAGTATGGCAGCTACCTTAGAAGCAAGTCTGCCGAGGGGAACGCCGTTTGCATCAACGACGTACCATTTTCTCTCAACTGCCTCCGCCTTTGCCATATAGGTTTTCATTTTCTACTCCTTGAAATTGCCGCAAACCTTGCGGATTTTTCTATCTCTACGTTGCAATGTAAACTTATTTTATTATTTTATAAAATATCTGTCAAGCTGTTTTGAGTTGCGTTTACAAAGTTTTTTATAAATTTTGAATTAATTTTATCCACGGGCACAATTACGCTTTTTTTAGCCGTTTTTGCCCGATTTATTGCTATTTTTTGGAATTTTATGCCGTTTTTGAAGTCACTCTTTTACGAGCACGGCTTTTATTCTTTTTATTCCCGCGGAAACGTTTTCCTGCTTTACGATTTTGAATTTGCCAAGCTCGCCCGTGGACGAAGCGTGCGGTCCGCCGCAGATCTCCTTGGAGAACGTGCCTATGGCGTAGGTTTTTACCCTTTCGCCGTACTTGCTTTCGAAAAGACCCGTAAAGCCCTCCCTTTTTGCCTCTTCCAAGGTCATTTCCCGCATCACTACGGGGACATCGGCGGCTATTTGCTCGTTTACGAGCCGCTCCACTTCAGCCACCTCTTCGGGGGTGAGCTTGCGGGCGAAGTTGAAGTCGAAGCGCAGCCTCTCCTCCGTTATGTTGCTGCCCTTTTGCTCTACGTCGGGCGAACATACCTTTTTGAGAGCGGCGTGAAGAAGGTGGGTTGCGGTGTGAAGCCTTGTGGTCTCCTCCTTGTGGTCGGCAAGCCCGCAGGCAAATTTTTGTTCGCTGCCCGCGCGGCTCTTTTCCTGATGCTCCTGATAGGCGGCGTTGTAGCCGTCGACGTCCACCGTTAAGCCGAGTTCGCGCGCCATTTCGCCGGTGATTTCAACGGGGAAGCCGTAGGTGTCGTACAAGTGGAAAGCCGTTAAGCCGTCTATTACCCCGCCTGCGGGAAGGTTTGCGGTTACCTTTTCGAACTCGCGAATGCCCTGCTGGAGGGTTTTTGAGAATTTAAGCTCTTCCTTTTCAAGCTCCTCCTCTATCTTTGCTTTGTTCTTTTCAAGCTCGGGGTATACGTCCTTATATTTATTTATTATGGTATAGGCAACCTGCTTTAAACTGCCCTGCGGAAGCCCTATGTTCCTGCCGAAGCGCACCGCGCGGCGGATTATTCTCCTTAAAATATAGCCCTGGTCGGTGTTGGAGGGAACTACGCCCTTGGGGTCGCCGAGCATAAACGTTGCGGTGCGGACGTGGTCCAGAATTACGCGGAAGGCGCGGGTTGTTTCGCCGCCGGCGGAATATTGTTTGCCCGTGAGCCGCTCGATTTCGGCTATGGCGTTTTCGAATACATCCGTTTCGTAGACGCTCTCCTTGCCGCCCAAAATGCAGAGGGTGCGCTCAAGACCCATACCCGTATCCACGTTTTTCTGCCTGAGCGGCTCGTACTTGCCTTCGGCATTTTTATTATACTGCATAAACACGTCGTTCCATACTTCGAGGAAAGTGCCGGCGGGGGCTTTGTCAAAGTCGTAGGGACCGAGCTTGTCCGCTTCGGCATGGTTGCGGATTATGTGCATTTCGGTATCGGGACCGCAGGGACCTGTTGTGCCTGCGGGACCCCACCAATTGCCCGACTTGGGCAAAAAGAATATGTGGCTCTTTTTTATGCCGCACTTTTCCCACAGAGCCGCGCTCTCCTCGTCGCGGGGGCAGTCGTCGTCGCCCGCAAAGCAGGTGACGGCTATGTCGCCCGAGGGAATTCCGAGGTATTCGGGAGAGGTTAAAAACTCATACGACCACGGAATCATCTCTTTTTTGAAATAATCGCCGAGCGACCAGTTGCCGAGCATCTCGAAAAAGGTGCAGTGCGAGCTGTCGCCTACCTCGTCTATATCCCCCGTGCGCACGCACTTTTGCACGTCGGTGAGCCTGTTGCCCGCGGGGTGCTTTTCGCCCAAAAGATAGGGCACGAGCGGGTGCATACCCGCCGTTGTAAAGAGCACGGTGGGGTCGTTTTCGGGAATGAGCGATGCGGAGGGGATTATTGCGTGCCCCTTGCTTTGGAAAAATTTGAGATACGTTTCTCTCAACGTTTCGCTTGTAAACTTCATATATATACCCTTTTAAAAGATTATTTTTTTATTATTTCGTAGCCCTCTTTGCCGTCCTTTACGGCATAGCCGAGCTTATCGAGTTCGGCGCGGAGGCTGTCTGCCGAAGCCCAGTCGCGGGCTTTTTTTGCCTGCCAGCGCTTTTCGGCAAGCTCCGTAACGACCGCGGGGACGGAAGCTTGGGGAACTTTTGCCGCAACCTCGCCCAAATACGCGTCCGCGTCCTTTTTAAAAAGCCCCAAAAGTGAATACGTTTTGCGTATTTGCGCCGCGTCCGCCGCGCACGAGGGGTCGCCCGCCGCCAGCTTGCGGGATATCTCCCTGAACAGGGAATAAAGTTCGGACAGGGCGAGCGCGGTGTTGAAATCCTCGGACATATCCTCGTCGAACTTTTTGTCGATTGCGGGGTTGGCGCCCTCCTTGCCGTATTTCTCCTCAACCTCTTTTATTATTTTATAGAACTCCGTAAGGTGCCTTTCGGCTTCGGGGAAGAGGTCGTCGGTTATATTTATGTCGTTGCGGTAGTTGTTCTGCAAAAGGGCGAACTTGATTGCCTCGTTGGTGTATTTTTTGAGCAAGTCCTCCAAAAGAAGGGAATTGCCGAGGCTTTTGGACATCTTTTGTCCGTTCACCTTTATAAGTCCGTTGTGCGTCCAATATTTTGCAAACTGCTTGCCCGTGAGGCTCTCTGTTTGGGCGATTTCGTTTTCGTGGTGGGGGAAAACCAAATCCCTGCCGCCGCCGTGGATATCTATCTGGTCGCCGAACGCCGCCATATTCATTGCGGAACACTCTATGTGCCAGCCCGGTCTGCCCTTGCCCCAGGGAGAATCCCAGCATATTTCCCCTTCCTTTGCAGCCTTCCAAAGGGCAAAGTCCGCGGGGGAATGTTTGCACTCGTCGTTTTCCACGCGCACGCCGTTGAGCATATCCTCCACCGAACGGTTTGAAAGGCAGCCGTAGCGCCTGAAACTCTCAACCGAAAAATAGACGTCGCCGTTCTCCGCGGCATAGGCATGTCCCTTTTCTATGAGCTTTTGGATAAACGATATTATATTGCCGATATTTTCGGTGGCTTTGAGCCATACGGTGGGGTCGTCGATATCCATTTCCGCCATTATGCCGTTGATTTTTTCAATCATCATCGCGGCGTATTCGTCGGCGGGGATACCCGTTTCCCTGCTTTTGGCTATAATTTTATCGTCCACGTCCGTGTAGTTGCGGGCATAAGTTACGGCGTAGCCCTGCTTTTCGAGGAACTTGCGCATTATGTCGTAGATGAGCGCCTGATAGCCGTGCCCGACGTGGGCTTCGCCCGAAACCGTGATGCCGCAGGCGTACATTTTTACTTTACCCTGCTCCAAGGGTTCAAACTCTTCCTTGCGGCGGGTGAGCGAATTATAAATTCTCATTTTTATCCTCTTCTATTTTCAGAAGTTTTTTCAGCTCCGAAATCTCCCGTTCAAGCGCGAAAGTGCGTTCGCGCAGGGCGCACAGCTCCTTTAAAAAGGGGTCCGAGCTGTCCTGCAACAGGTCGGGAACGCGGTGACCGCCGTCCGTTTTTACTATTCTTGCGGGAACGCCGACTACCGTTGCGCCGGGCGGAACGTCCTTTAAAACCACGGCGCCTGCGCCGACTTTGGCACGGTCGCCTATTACCACGCTGCCCAAAACCTTTGCACCCGCGGAAATAACGCAGTTTTTGCCGACGGTGGGATGCCGCTTGCCCGTCTGCTTGCCGGTGCCGCCCAAAGTGCAGCCCTGATATAAAACGGTGCCCTCGCCCACTTCAGCCGTTTCGCCTATGACTACGCCGGAGCCGTGGTCTATGAACACGCCCGCGGAAATTTTTGCGGCGGGATGAATCTCTATGCCCGTTGTAAACTTTGCCCACCGGCTTGCCATGCTTGCAAAAAGCTTTAAATGCATTTTGTAGAGCCTGTTTGCAAAACGGTGCCACGAGAGAGCGTGGACGCCCGGATAAGTTAAAACAATTTCAAGTGCGGAACGGGCGGCGGGATCGTTTTGACGCGCCGCCGCTATGTCACGGCGAAGTCGACTGAAAAACATATAAGTTGCAGTTACTATATTATATATAATATTTTTATTAAATGCAATTCATTTGAGGGGGCTATTTAAACGGGCTGTAAGCAATTTTTACGCGTTGAAAGATTTTAACATAACTATTTATTTTTTGCACTAATCCCCCTCCATTCCCTTGACTTTTAAATGTTAAAAGTTTACAATATTCATATAAAATATTTTTTGTGTTAATTTTTCACACGGGAGTGGATTATGAAGCGAGAAAGAATCGAAGAAATTGCGGAAATACTCGATAAACGCGGCAAAATGACATTGGAACAGCTTGAAGAAGTGTTCCCCAACGTATCCCAGATGACATTGCGGCGCGATTTGTTCCAGCTTGAAGAGGACGGCAGAATAATAAGAATACGCGGCGGGGCAATGTCCGTTAAGGAAGTGCAAAAGGTCTCCGGCGAAGCGTATACAAAAAAGACCACCATTAACACAGACGCAAAAATAATTATTGCGCAAAAGGCGGCGGCGCTTATCGACGAGGGAACCTGCATCTTTTTGGACGGCGGAACTACGGCGATGTATCTTGCAAAGGAAATGCCCGACATCAAATGCACGGTGTTCACAAACGGCATTGCCGTGGCAATGGAACTTGCGCAAAAGAAAAACGTCAATATAACCGTAGTGGGCGGACAGCTGATGAAGGACAATCTTTCAACGTCCTCCCCCGCCTCAAAGGATTATTTTGATTTGACAAACTTTGAAATAGCAATAGTTTCGGCTACGGCGTTCACACCCGAACAGGGATTTTCCTGCAACAGCCAGATTGAGAGCGACCTTTTGAAAAGCGTATTCAAAAAGGCAAGGCAGGTTTATATGATGCTGGACAGCTCGAAGATAGGCAAAATTAACCCCTATACCTTTGCGCACATAGAGGACGTGGACGTGCTTATCACCGACGACCACTTCCCCAAGGAATACAAAAAGATTTTTGAGGACAACAATATAGTTGTGATGTAAAAAGCATAAAAAATTTCGGACGGCAATTTGCCGTCCGTTTTTTTGTTGGTTGCGGGAAATTTTTTTATATTGTTGACATATACAAAAGTATTTGATAAAATTATATCGGTGTGAGAACCTGTACAAACGTATAAATTCCCGATTTTCGGAGTATACCCTATCGGTAGGGCTATACTCTTAATCGCGTTAAAACATACTCTGAAAACGGGAGTTTTAAAGGTCTCTCACACCTTGCGGGAAAGGTATAAGTTCTATATGCCGTTCTTGCAAAAGGACGGCATTTTATTATTCGTTTGTTTGCAGGAAAAATTTTTTATATTATTGACTTATACAAAAGTATTTGATAAAATTAAGTAGCCAAGTATACTTTATTACAATTTGCAAATTTTAAAGGTATTCCCTATCGGTAGGGTTATACTTTTTAATCGCATTACAAAAAAATACTTTAAAATTTGCGTAATAAAATGCTTGGCAGCTGGCGAGAAAGGTATAAGTTCTATATGCCGTTCTTGCAAAGGAACGGCATTTTATGTTGAGTTGCGCATTTTTCGGTCATCGGTCGTTTGAATATTCAAAATACAGGGAAAAAACCAAAGGCATTATTTCCGAGCTTATAACGAAGTTCGGCGTAACGACTTTTTACGACGGTTGCCGCGGGGATTTTGATTTATTTTGCGCAGAAATAGTAGGCGAACTGAAAGTTGAATTTCCGGAAATAAAGCTCATTTACATACTGTCATATATACCTCAAAATAAACTTCTGCTGCCAAAAATTTTTGATGAATCCATGTATCTGCTTGAAGAGAGCGTGCCGCCAAAGTACGCAATAAGCCGCACAAACAGAAAGCTGGTTGAACTTGCAGACTATATAATTTCGGGGACATACTGCACATTCGGCGGAGCCTATACGGCACAGAACTACGCAAAAAGATGCAATAAACGGGTGATAAACATTTTTAATTGACGGTCATATTCATATCCATATAAAAACGTTTATATATTTTCCTTCAACGTGCCGTAGGGAATCCCGTGCCTGTTTATCTCCGCACCGTAAAGATTCCGGCTATGGTCGTAGGGACACAAAAAAATGAGATATGTATGATAAATCGGGCAGCGGATACGCTACCCGATTTTTATAAACAACGCGCAGTTGCATACAAGTTGCAAAGAAAATTTTTGACAATCCCCTCAGTCACCTGCGGTGACAGCTTTCTCACGCGGCGTGAGGTCAGCCAAGAGCACCCCTCCTGTCATTCTGAGGAGTTAGCCGAAGAATCTGTTGCAATAAAACTTTTACCGTTTCTAATTTCCCCGAGCAGACCACGATGTGATTCTTGCGTTCAATCGCCCGCTTTCAGCGGGTCATTTCGACTCAAAATGACACGGCTTAATTGCATTACCCCCTCTCAGGCTCGCTTTGCTCGACAGCTTTCTATTCTTGCCAAGTGAGTGAGTATAATTACGGAGTTAGCAAGCGGTTAGAAACGAGCAAGACAAGGAGCGTGCGTAAGCGATGGCGGGAGCGTACAAAAAACGCAAAGGCAACAAAGCTATGCGAAGTTTATAATCCGCTTGAAACGTGAGCTTATTCTGTGCGGAGAGCCACGACGGGATCCTTTTTAGCCGCCGCAGAAGCAGGGATAAGCCCCGATATCAACGTTAATATAACGCTTATGCCTATCATTATAAGCGCCTGCCAGAACGGAAGCGCGGCTATGTTGGGCACGCCGAACAGCGAACCGAGAATCAAGTTGAGCACGAGCGACAGAAGATAGGTTACGCCTATGCCGACTATGCCTGCCGCAAGACCTATTATAAACGTTTCGGCATTGAAAAGCCGCTTTATATCCTTTTTTCTTGCACCTACGGCGCGGAGTATGCCTATTTCCTTTATGCGCTCGACTACCGAGACGTACGTTATGATGCCCACCATTACCGTTGAAACCACAAGCGAGAGGGCGGTGAACGCCACAAGGGCTATGGTGATTATCTGAATCATGGTGTTGACCATAAATATTATCAGTCCTACTGTGTCGGAATAAGTTATTTTTTGCGCTTCACCGAGGTTTGAAACGGTTATCTCCTCGCCCGCGCCGTTTACATATGTGAGAACGCCCGTGCCGTTCTCCCTGCACGCGTTGTTCCATTCGTCGAGATATCGGGTGACCAGATCCTTTGCGTCGAAATCGAGGGGGTATATTCTGATTCCCGACGGGATATCGCTGCCGGCAAGCATTGCGGCAGTTACCGCGTAGGGACTTGACCTATCGCCCGAGGAGGATGAACTGCCGCCCATCATCATCGACATCATATTTCCCATATCTGAAATACATGTGCAGCTTTGGCGCTTTTGGTAAACTCCTTTTTCTATAAACGTATATTCGAAATTATACGGCAGAAAAGATAGCTCCTCATTTGCGGTTTGTTTTACATACTTTACTATTTCGCTTGCCATACCGTCTGAAAGAGTATGCTCTGTGAGCGCCCTTGTGTAGTACAGCCCCGACGGTAGACAGCCGTAGGATATACCCTTCTTTTTTTGAAGAATGGCGCGCACGTTCAAATCGATTTTGCCTTCGTCGGAAAAATTTGAACCTTCTACATTATATGTATAAACCGGTCGCTCGGCAGGAAAAATCCCAAGCTTAAACCTTTCATCACTTTCCGTGGTGCGGAATACGGTGTTTGAAGGATACCACGTAAACTTTTTGGAATCTTCGCCTATGAATTTTTTGTAATCCATACCGTTTTCAAGCAGATCGTTGCTTAAATCTCCGTTGTACTGGCTGTTATCCGCAGCTTTGAAGGCAAGGTTTAAAAATTCTTCCTCGTTCAGATAGCCGAACTGCCCGAAGTTCAGGTCGGTGAACTCGTTGTCGTCCACCACCATTATTAGGCTCGATTTGTCGCCGAAAACAGAGCCAAGCTCCTCATCTGTAAGTTTTTCGGTTTTGCCGAGGTCGGTGGCGAGAATGTCGTACTGCGACAAAATATAGTTGTAGTTGTCGGGAAGCTCGGAAAACGACGTGACGGTGCTTATTATGCCGGAGTACTGCCCGTACTCGGGAACGTCGCCGAGGATAGCCGTGTACAGCGAACGGATGCCCGTTATGGAGTATTTGCCGCTCGTATCCGATTCGGGGTCGATTGCGCCGTCGGTCACCTTGAAGTCGGTGTAGATATAGTTTGACATATCGAAATTATAAGTGAACTGCAAGGCGTTATAGTAATCCGAGGGCATTGCCGCAACATAGTCGCGGTATTCGGCGGTGATATCGTTTGTGGTCATTGCGCCGCCGAAGTCCATCAATGTATCGAGAAGGGAATCGACGTACACCTTATCCTTGAGCTTTGTTATATCGGGCTTGGCGCCTGAATTTTGCGCCGCGTCCATAAGAGAAGTGAAGTCGATAGTTTGCTCCGCAACGGAGAGAGGATAGCCCGAGAGCATATCGTTTTCCATACTTGCTATGTAGTTTTGGACGCCGGCGGAAATTGCAAGGACCATTGAAACGCCGATGATGCCTATGCTGCCCGCAAAGGAGACCATTGCCGTGCGCTTGCCCTTGGACATAAGATTTTTAAGGGAGAGCATAAACGCCATTCCCATGGACATGGACGTCTTCTTTTTTCTGCCCTTGGATTTTTTGAGCTCTGCAACGCCGACGGGGGCGTCCGCCGTTTCAGCGGGCTGTTCATTTGAAGATTCCGCGGGCTGCTCACTTTCGGCATAGCCGTCGAAGGGCATAGTGTCGTCGGTGACTTCGCCGTCGAGAAGGCGGATTATGCGGGTGGAGTACTTTTCGGCAAGCTCGGGGTTGTGGGTGACCATAATCACGAGCCTATCCCTTGCAATCTCCTTTAAGAGTTCCATTATCTGGACGCTGGTCTTTGAATCGAGCGCTCCCGTTGGCTCGTCGGCAAGGACGATTTCGGGGTCGTTTATGAGGGCGCGGGCTATTGCAACCCTCTGCGCCTGACCGCCCGAGAGCTGGTTGGGCTTGTTCTTTAATTTATCGCCCAGACCCACTTTTTCGAGAGCTTCTATAGCGCGCTGTCTTCTCTCCTCCTTGCTGACGCCCGAAATGGTGAGCGCAAGCTCCACGTTTTGCAGAATGGTCTGGTGGGGAATTAAGTGATAGCTTTGGAATATGAAGCCTATGGAGTGGTTGCGGTAGGTATCCCAGTCCCTGTCGTTATATTTTTTTGTGGACACGCCCTCTATCAAAAGGTCGCCGGAGGTGTATTTATCCAGCCCGCCTATTATGTTCAAAAGGGTGGTTTTTCCGCAGCCGGACGCGCCGAGTATGGAGACGAACTCGTTTTTGCGGAACTTTATGGAAATTCCGCGCAGGGCGTGAACGACCCCTCCCGCTATGGGATAATCCTTTGTTATGTTGTTGAGTTCAAGCATATATTCCTCCCGCCGCCGTTTTTAGGCGGCAATTATCAGGACTCCTTTTTGCCTTCGGCTCCCGTTTGGAGTTTGGGGTTGGAGTAGTTCTTTTCGTAACTGCTTAAATGGTCGTTGAGGTTACCGTCCGACTTGAAGGGGAACACGAAGCTCGCTTTCTTTTTTTCGAGCGACTCCACCTTCTCCTTGACGGTCTCCTTTAATTTTTCAAAATGTACAACTATGTTGTGGCTCTTTGCAAATGTGCGTATTTTGGCGGATATATTGAGGGAATGCCCCAAATCCACAAAGAACACGCCGAGGAAAAGACCGACTATAAATGAAAACTCTATGTGTTCCACAAACCATATTACCGCGTCGATGACGTAGAGGCGTATTACAAAGTAGTAGAACGCCGAAACGAGCAACCAGAATAACGAGAACAGGGGGCAGATTATGCCCTGTATGTTGCCCCAGCGGTTGGAATAGTCCCAAAGCTTGATTTTCATACCCTTTATGAAAATGAGCCCCGCTATATATTCTATTAACGTCATAGTTACGCCCATAATCAGTATTATTATCACGGCGTCGAGCCATGGATGACCGGTGTATATGGGCAGAAAGGAGAGCGCGAAAAGCCCGGCTATGCCAAAGCCGTAGAGCGGAAGATAAGGTCCCGTTAAAAAGCCGGGGTTTATCCATTTTTTTGCGGTGAAGAAACGGCGGAAAAGCACCTCAGTCACCCAGCCGAGCATGCTGCCCGTGATGAAAAGGAACGCCGCTACGAGCAGCGCGGTTACCACGTTCATTTGTATACCTCGCATTGTTTAAATTATAGTATATATATCGCTTGTTAAAGCCTTACGGCGGCGTTGAGACGCGCTATGGAGCGCTCCTTGCCGAGTATGCCCATGATGGTGCACAGGTCGGGGGAGTTGGGGCTGCCCGTTACGGCTATGCGGAGAATTTCGGCGATATCCGAAACGCTTCCGCCGTATGCCGCGGGATTTGCCTTGTAGTCGCCCATTTCCGCGGCGAAGCCGACTTGGGCGGCAATTGATTTTACCTTTGCAAACCAAGCGGAGTTGTCGTCCGAGGGGTCGTAGAGCGCGGCAAAGCCGAGAAGAACTTCGTTTACCGTTTTTTGGTCAAAACGGAAGGCGTACTGCGGTTTGAACGTATCGTCGAAGAAATAATCTATGAGCCTTACGCCCTGTTCGGCGCGCTCTATGTCCTTGCGGCGCTTTTTGCCGCCCGTGCCCATGACGAGGTTCAAAATTTTTATGACGTAGCTTTCATCGGCAAAGTGAAGCTTGTCGGCTTCCGTGCCGAATTCATCAACCCAGCCCTTTAAAAATTTATAGCACTCCTCCGCGGAGAGTTGTGAAATGCGGGTGCGGGAGATATCGGAGAGCTTGTCGAGGTCGAACAGCGTTCCGCTGCGGCTCATTTTATCTATTCTGAATTTGAATTCACGCCAATCAGCCTGCGGGTTTTTGCGCTCCCACTCCTCGTAGTTGGAATTGAGTATGGTGAGAAGATAGCGCACTACCGCTTCGGGATAGTAGCCCGCGGAACGGTAGTAATCGAGGGACAGCTCGGGGTCCTTGCGCTTTGAGAGCTTGCGGCGGGTTTCGCCTTCGGTTTTCATAAGCGAGGACGTGTGCGCATATACGGGCTGCTTAAAGCCCAGCACATTGAAAAGCTCTATGTGTATGGGCAGGCTGGAAAGCCACTCCTCGCCGCGTATTACAAGCGTGGTGCGCATAAAATGGTCGTCTATGGCGTGCGCAAAATGATAGGTGGGTATGCCGTCGGACTTGATTAAAACTACGTCCTGATCGTTTTCGGTTACGGTTATATCGCCCTTTATTGCGTCGTGGAAAGTGTGCTTTACGGAGGCGTCGCCACGGGATTTAAGGCGTATTACAAAGGGTTTGCCCGCGTCGAGGTTGGAATATATCTGTTCCTCCGTTAAATTGCGGCACTTGGCGTATTTGCCGTAGTAGCCCGTGATAAGCTTTTGGGCGTTCTGCTCCTTGCGCACCTCGTCCAGCTCCTCCTCCGTGCAAAAACAGGGATATGCAAGCCCCTGCTCTATCAGCTTTTTTGCGTATGCGCGGTAGATTTCCGCGCGGCGGCGCTGGTAGTACGGTCCGTAGACGTTGAGCTTTGACTCGATTTCGGCGCCCTCGTCAAACTTGATGCCGAAGTATTTGAGCGAACGTATTACGCTTTCCACCGCGCCGTCCACCTTGCGCTTTAAGTCGGTGTCCTCTATTCGGAGATAGAACACGCCGCCCGTGGTGTGCGCCACGCGCTCGTCGGCAAGCGCCGAAAAAAGATTGCCCAGATGAATGAAGCCCGTGGGCGAGGGTGCAAGACGGGTGACCTGCGCGCCCTCGGGAAGCTTGCGCGGGGGGTAAATCTCCTCGTACTTAGCGGGGTCGATGAGACAGTCGTCGGGTATGAGCGCCGAAGCAAGTTTTTTTAAATCCATATTCTCCTTCCTTTACTTTTTCCTCGCCGAATACCAGCGGTATACGAACCAGAGGACAATGAGTATTTCAAACACCGCCGCAACGATGTAAATTGCAAAAATCTGCCTGTATTCCGGCACGAAAGTCCACACGTACACGCGCACGATTATCACACACGCCCATAATATGAGAGAGGACGAAAGAGCGTGCGTGACCCTGTTGCCCCACATAGATGAAAATACCGTAAGCACTATGCCCGTGGGCAGGGGCGCAACCACAAACGAGAGCCAAGCATATGCCGAAGTGACGGGTATGAAAAACAAAAGGGCGTATATACCCGTGGCGATAAACCATACGAGTATTACGCTGAGCGCGGCTATAAAGGCACGCTTGGAAATGATGTGCTTTTTGGGCTTTACCTCAGCCGCCGCGCCCGTGCCCTTTACGAGAGTGTCCAGCGAAATGCCGTATAACTCGCTCAGCTGTATTAAAACGCGGAGATCGGGAATTGCCTCCCCCCGCTCCCACTTTGACACGGCTTTATCCGAATAATTCAATATTTCGGCAAGCTGGAGCTGGGTGAGATGCGCCTGGGTGCGTAATTCAACCAAATTTTTGGCGATTGTTGTTTTTAATTCATCCATACGGGAGTTATTCTAACACGTATCCGCAAAAAACACAAGCAAAATACGTGACTCTACCGTGAGTAGAGTGTGAAATTTTAGTGGTAGAGTTGACTGCCGCGAAAGTATAGCCGCCTTTTTGAAAAGTGGAGTTAAAAACGTATACGCCGCCAAAAATACGGTTTATACTGTTATATAGGCAGGGACGGAACGGATTGCAGACGTACCCCGCGGGGAACCGCCGAGCGTTGCCGCCGCTGCCTCAATACATATAAGGTGGGAATTTTATGGAAAACGAAGCCATAAAATCGGAGAAGAAAATGACATATTTTGACGTTTATTGCGACTCGGGCGCAAATATCCCCTACGACATAGTTAAAGAACGCGATATCCACGTTATACCCTACTCCTTTACAATCAACGGCGAGGAGCAAACCTGCTACACCGACGGAGGAGTTTTTAAAGACGCCGCAAAAAAGTTTTACGACGCGGTGCGCGCAGGCGCGGACGTTAAAACGTCGCTCATAAGCACCCAAAAAATAATCGACGCCGTTATTCCGTCGCTGGAAAACGGAAAAGACGTGCTGCTGACTTTTATTTCATCTGGAATAAGCGGAACTTACAACCAGGGCAGGGAAGCGGCAAAGGAACTTGCAAAGGCTTACCCCGCGCGCAAAATTATGGTTGCGGACACTGCAAACGCGTCCATGGGCGAGGGGTTGCAGGTTTTAAAGGCGTGCGATCTGAGAGATTTAGGGCAGAGCGTTGAGTCCTGCGCGGAGTGGATTGAGCAAAACAGATATAATATTAACAGCTATCTGACCGTGGAGGACTTGAAGTACCTTAAAAAGAGCGGAAGAATTTCGGCTACGGCAGCCATTGCGGGAACGATTTTGAATATTAAGCCCGTTTTAAAGGCTGACGGCGGCGAAAACGCAAAAATAGTGCCCCACAGCAAGGTCCGCGGGAGAAGAAAAGCTATTGCGGCGCTGGCGGAAAATTTTGCGGCAAACGTTGTGGACCCCGGCAACCAGACGGTTGCAATCTGCCACGCCGACTGCGAAGAGGACGCCCTGGCGTTGGCGGATATGATCCGCGAAAAGGGCGCAAAGGATATTATTGTTGAATACTACGACCTGTGCACCGGGTCGCACGTGGGCCCCGGAACCGTGGCGCTGTTCTTTTACGGCAACGACAGAAAAACGGGTATTATGCCCAAGGAAGGAATTTTGGAGAGAATTAAAAAACGCATTATCCGCAAAGCTTAAGCAAATTTAACCGCGGCTGCCCTATGTGGCAGCCTTTTTTTTGTGGGCGCGTTACCCCCCTCAGTCATTAAAATGACAGCTCCCCCCACACCGTGGGGGGAGCCAAGTGGGTGGAGCGAGGCTGCCAGCTGCCCTTGTCGCCAAGAGTGTTGGGTGTTACCACCAGCCCCCTTGTTGCCAAGAGTGTTGGGTGTGTTACCACCAGCCCCCTTGTTGCCAAGGGGGGAGCGAGAGGGGCGAGCAAAAGAAAGCCGACGGGGTTAGCCGTCGGCAATGGATTATAAGATCGTTTTCTTTAAATAATTTAAAAAGCTTTTGCAGCCGTCGACTACGTCAAAATACGTACGCTCAAAATCGCGGGTGTACCATGGGTCGGCAACGTCACGCGGGGACGTGGTGAAAGAACAGAGCTTGAATATCTTTTCGCCGAACTTCCCGCCCGTCAAACGCAAGACGTCAAAAAGATTTTCGCTGTCCATAACAAGAATATAATCGTTATTTATTACGTCGGGCAGCGAAAGGCACCGCGCCGTGTGTTTGCCGTTAAGTCCGTGCGCGGCAAGGCATTTTTGCGCGGGCGGATATATGGGGTTGCCCTCCTCATAGTCAGACGTGCCGAATGAGGTTATGACAAAACCGGAGGCTAAGCCCTCCTTTTCAACCATATCCCTGAATATTATTTCCGCCATGGGTGAACGGCAGATATTGCCGAGGCACACAAACGCTACGTTTATCAATCCTCTATCTTCCTGTTATACCAAGTAGTGCCCGAGGGCTTATAATTTTCGAGATATTTTACAAGTTCGCTCGGGTCGTTGAAATAGCTGTACAGCTCGTAGCACGCAAATGTGATGAATTTGCGCTCGGTGACCTCCTCCATAAATTTTTGGAGGTTGTCATAGTAGCCGTCTATGTTATAAATTGCAATTGCCTTTTCGTGCCTGCCGAGCTGCTTTAAAGTGAGCACTTCGAAAAACTCCTCGAACGTGCCGATGCCGCCCGGAACGACGATGAAGGCGTCCGCGGTGTCCTCCATCAGCTTTTTACGCGTGGACATACTCTCCGTGTAGCTGACTTCGTCGCATTGGGAGAATAATTCCTCAATTCCTTCGTCGCGGAAAAACGAGGGCACTATGCCGTGGACGTAGCCGCCGGCGCGTTTAAAACCGCGGGCGGACGCGCCCATAAGACCGGTGCCGCCGCAGCCGAAAATGAGCGAATGTCCGTGGCGGGCAAGCTCTTCGCCGAGAGCTTCCACCTTGCTGATATATTTTTGGTCGATGTGTGCGCTTGCAGCGCCGAAAATACAGATTTTCATAATTTTTTCCCCTATCGTTAATACGGTTTTTCTTAACCGTGGACTATTATTGTAACGCAAATATTGCGCTTTGTCAATACCCAATTTTTTTGCGACTTTCTCCATCAAAAGTGCTTCTATTCAAAGTGAATGCAATGCGGGGAAGCCTTTTATGCTCTTTTAATTGCTTCATAAACCCATCTTTAAATTTATAGGATACATAATATGATTTAATTCATAATGTTCTATTACAAATATATTAATATAATAATTATTTTATTGCGGCAAGTCAATATACAGTCAAAAATTTAAATATTGGCGGACGACAAAAACCGAATACATGTTGAAAATTCGTCTGCCAAATCCGCCCGGAGGCAACAACGCATATATGCGGAATCCGTGGACGAGTAAGCCCTGCGGGCTTCGGTACGACGGGACTCAAGCCCTTATCGTTACTC
>CANRCK010000005.1 GCA_947629095.1 uncultured Clostridia bacterium
ATAGCCTTACATTGCTTTAAAGCTAAAGCTACAAGGTGTTTCCACCGGCATAGCCGGTGGTTATCTTTTTAAGGCAATTTTAAACAAGGAGTTAAAAATCAACCCCTTGTTTAATCAATAAGCATATACGGAGTTATCTCTTTTTACCGATGTCTTATTTTTTTGTCATTCGCTTGATAATATGCTTTGCTTTTGCTATAATTTAAAATAGAGAAACTTCTTTTAACTTACAAACAGCAAAGGTGAATCATATATGCCTGTATTTTTATTGATAATCGCAGGGCTGCTGCCGATACTCGCCACAACCGGTTTTTATTTTTTGGATAATAAAACCGCATTTAAAAATCTGAACAATATCTTAAAACAAATTATAATAGGCGTTGTTTACGGCGGACTTGCCATCCTTGCCACCGAGGTTTTGAGTTCGGACGTGGGTCAGGGAACGCTTTTGAATGTGCGCGACGCAGCTCCGCTCACCTGCGGACTTGCATTCGGCGCTCCTGCCGGGATTATTGCGGGTGTTTTAGGCGGCGGCGAGAGGGCGCTCTCCGTTTTATGGGGCGGCGGCACGTATACCGTTATAGCCTGCTCGGTTGCAACCTTCCTTGCAGGCATATTCGGCACGCTCTGCCGCAAATTTATGTTCGACAACAAAAATCCCTCTTGGTTTTTTGCGCTGCTTATAGGATTAATGACCGAAGTTTTGCACATGCTCCTCATCTTCCTCACAAACATGACCGACGCGCAAGCCGCGTTTACGTTCGTGCAGAAGGTCTCACTCCCCATGATAGCGGCGAACACCCTTTCGGTAACTCTTTCGGCTGTGTTGCTAACGTTCTTCGAGCGGCGCAAACTTGTACGGCGCGGCAAGCGGACGATAGCGCAGATAATAGAGGCAATGCTGTTTGCCTGCGTTGCGATAGCCTTTGCGGCGACGAGCGTATTTACATATTTTTTACAGGACAACATAGTCAAATCGGACACGCAAAGAACTTTATCCATGGTCGCCCATGACGTAACCGAGGATATACGCGAGGCTTCCGATTTGAAACTTTTGGAAAGCGCAAGCAGCGTTGCAAACGAGCTGCAAAACCCCGATTTCAAAGAAGTCCTCGATATGTTTGACGAAATTTCCGACGGGCTTGGCATAGAATTTTTGTTTATAATTCTGCAAGCGTACGCAGACGAGATCAACGTGGTGGATACAAACGGGATAATAGTCCAATCCACGGTGGCAGACAACATAGGCTTTGATATGGAATCGGGCGAACAGTCCGCCGAATTTTTGTGCCTTTTGGGCGATACGGAAGAATATGTGCAACCCTACGGTCCGATTGCAAAAGATTCCAACATATATATGAAATACGCGGGCAGAAAATTGCCCGATTGCACAGTTTTGCCGGGCGGCGGGTTTGTGCAGGTGGGATTCAACACGGCAACCTATTTCGGCTCCCTCAGAGAGCGCGTGAAAATAGCCGCAGAAAACAGGCACCTCGGCAGAAGCGGATATGTGGTTATACTCGACGAACAGGGGGACGTTGTCAGCGCACCCGAAGAACACGGCAACGACAGCTCGCTGAATCTCAACGAGACCAGCTTTACCGACGCGCCGTTTGAGACGTTTTTAACCGAAGTCGCGGGTGAGATGAGCTATTGCCAATACAGCTACACCGAGGGCTATCACATTGTTGCGGTCTATCCCGAGAGCGACGCCGCGCTTACGCGCAATATATCCGTATATGTTTTGATTTTTCTTGAAATTCTTGCCTTTTCCGTTCTGTTCATATTCCTCGATTTGCTGATAAAAAAGCGCATTGTCGGCAATATCGACAAGGTGAACAGTTCTCTGGCGCAGATAACCGACGGCAACCTTGACACGGTTGTGGACGTGAGGGACGGCGTGGAGTTTTCCTCTCTCTCGGACGATATCAACGCCACGGTGGCGACGTTAAAACAATATATAGAGGCTGAAGCAAAGCGGCTTGACAAGGAGCTGGAATTTGCGCAGCGCATACAGCTTTCCGCACTGCCTTCCGTATTCCCGCCCTATCCCGACCACAAAGAATTTGATATATTCGCCTCCATGGACGCCGCCAAAGAGGTTGGCGGGGACTTTTACGACTTCTATTTTGCAGGTCCCGACAAGTTTGTGTTTATGATTGCCGACGTTTCGGGCAAGGGTATTCCCGCGGCGATGTTTATGATGACGGCAAAGACCCACCTGCGCAATATGACCGAGAGCGGCATGGATATTGCCGAAGTGTTCACCAATGTGAACCGCAGGCTGTGCGAAAGCAACGCGGCGGATATGTTTGTAACCGCCTGGATGGGCGCGCTTGACCTTAAAACGGGGCTTCTGTCCTTTGTAAACGCAGGGCACAATCCCCCGCTTATAAAACACAAAAACGGGAAATTCGAATATCTGCGCTCAAAAGTCAATTTCATTCTTGCAGGAATGGATATGACGCGCTACAAGAGACAGGAAATACAGTTGGGCGAGGGCGACGAAATATTCCTCTACACCGACGGCGTAACCGAGGCGACCGACCCCGACGAGCAGCTGTTCGGCGAGGACAGACTGAAAGAGTGCCTTGACGGAGCGGGAACGACCGACCCCACCGCAATATGCAAAGCCGTCCGCACCGCCGTTGACAAGTTTGCCGACAGCGCGCCTCAGTTCGACGATATAACAATGGTCTGCTTCCGCCTGAATTCGCTGAATAAATAAATGCAAACAAAAAAGCGGTCCCAAAGGACCGCAAAACTCAAAACATATTGCTATTTTATTTGCTTGCCGTTGCAATAGCGGTTGCACCGTTCGCAAAAATACGCGCCGCCGGAGGACATACTGATACTCAGTCTGTCGTTCTTTAAACAGTACTCGCAAACCACCTGCCCGGAAAAATTCTGCCCCGTGCCGCCGCCGACAGCTTCCATCTCGTCGTCGGAAAGCTCGCCGTCGCAGTGCCAGCGGTCGAAGTAAATTTGCGCGTCTTCCTTGGAAAGTTTTATCTTGTTGACGTTTGCAAGCGAAATAAGCTCCGCCACGGAGTTTGCGCGTTTTGCAAGGTCAATAAGATCAAATGGAGTCATTTTTAAAAATCCTCGTTCACGTTATTGATTTTTTTGAGATTTAATATTATAATTCTAGCGAAACCGCCGCAAAATCAGGCGGAATTGGGAAATTTATGCAGAAGTTAACCCAAAAAATTCTTATTTTGGACCCGGACGGGAACGCCTCCGCACCGCTTAAGGAGTACCTTGAACGGCAGGGATTTGAGTGCCGGCTGGGGATTTCCGTTCAGGACGGTTTGACGCTGCTTGCCAAGGAGAGCTTTGCCGCGGTGATATCCGAACTGCGCTTTGACGACGGCAGGGTGACCGACCTTTTGACGGACGACTGCACGCCCGTTATGGTTTTTTCCGCCGCGCGACGAAGTACCCCTTTTCTTTGGCGCGGCGCAAAAGCTTTATGTTGCGGTCGGTGGACATAACCGTTTCGAACGTAAAGTTTTTGCCTATATCCAGAACGTACTCCCGCATGTCCTCTGCAAGCTCAGCCGCCTCCAAATCGGTACATTCGGTGGCGCGCTTGATGTCGTCGGCGTTTATGTATGGCAAAATTATTTTAGCCAGCTTTGTAACCGTGCTCTTGCCGCTGCCGTTGGGACCTGCGAACACGATTATTTCAGGCTTAATCTCCTTGACTTCCGCGGGGGCGTCACTTTTTGTCGCCATACACGCGCCTCCCGTCGGGATACTCAATGTACGATTGCTTTCTTTCGCTGTCGTAGCCTGTGACGGGCAGACCTTCGGCGCGGCTGCGCTCGTTTTCCTGCTCTATCGCAGCGCGAAACCTTTTTACAAGGTCGTCGTCGTTCACGCCGCAGGTGGAGTCAAGCTCGTTGGGCTTTTTCGGCTCCTTTTCCTGCGCGTCCAGCGCATCTTTAAAGCCCCGCATTATATTTTCCTTTGCCTTTTTATCGGACATACTTCAACCTCAACAAACCGCCGGCTTCATTATTTTTTAAGTAATTATTCCAAACTATCCAAAAATTTTTTTACGACGTCGTCGTCTTTAAACATGTTTTTCAGCCCGTCCAAGGCTGTTCCGCCCGATACTTCTTTGAGCGCTTCGTCGCAGAGTTCGCCCTTAGCGGCTGTACTCTTAACTGCCTCGTTGAGTAATTCACGGGCTTGTTCGTCCGTCAAATCCTTGCCGAACGTATCTTTTGCAAACTTTTTAACTTCTTCGACCGTCATTTTTTCACTCCCGATGATACGATAGATTTTTTGCCCTCTTTGCGGGGCATAGATTAATCCGGAAAATTACTTTTTAACGGTCTTGGGCGTTGCGGCAGATCCCACTGCGGGCTTTACGGCAGGTCCCACTCCGGGCATCTGTACAACGCCGGGCGTGGCAACTCTCGGCTGGTTTACGCCTACAGGACCCGCAAGCGAACCGATTGCCATTCCTCCCGAAACTTCGCCAAGTTCTTCATCGTTGAGTTCTTCCATGTTTTCTTTCAATTCTTTATCCGACATAATTATTGCCTCCTTATTTATATTTTCGGAGCCGTGGCTCCTATTTTTATGGTTATATACTATCACAGCGCTGCCTGCTTTTCAACACCGTCAAAAGGATTTGATTGGGTTTTAACAATTTTCAACAAGCGTAACGCTTTACCCGATTTTCTTAATTTCTTTTATGCCTAACTTACTTTATCACAGGTCAAACGTCCAGACGCTGGCGGGCGACAAGTTGGGCAAATTTGCCGTTTTGGGCTATCAATTGGTCGTAGGTGCCGTCTTCGGCTATGCGCCCCTTTTCAAGATAAATTATTCTGTCGCACTGCTTTATTGTGGAAAGCCTGTGGGCTATCACTATTCTGGTGCACTTTAAGTTTGCAAGAGCGTCGGAAACCTGTTTCTGCGTGATATTGTCAAGCGCGCTCGTAGCCTCGTCGAACATCAGAATTTTGGGTTTTGGCGCAATGGCGCGGGCTATCATAAGCCTTTGGCGCTGACCGCCCGAAACGCCGCCGCTGCCCTCGGATATTACGGTGTTCATACCCATAGGCATCTTTCTTATGTCGTCGGCAATTCCCGCAAGTTCGGCTGCCTCCCACGCGTCGGCAAGCGTAAGCCAAGGCGCGGAGATTACTATATTCGAGAATATATCGCCCTGAAACAGGCTGCCGTTCTGCATTACCGTGCCTATTCTGCGGCGGAGAGACTTTAAGTCTATTGTGTTCAAATCCCTGCCGTCGTAGTATACCGCGCCCTTTTGGGGCGTTTACGGTAACGTTCAGCTTTGTGGAAATGCGGCTCATAATAATTCTTTTACTCCGCCGAAAAGAATGGCTGAAATTGTAACGCACGCCATGAATACGGCTATCGACGACAGCAGTTTAATATCGCCGCTCTCCGCAACAATGCCAAACAACAGCTGGTTGAGCTTGGGTGAGAACATTCCAACAAGCGTAACAACCAGCACGGAGACTGCCGCAATGATATAGTCCGCGGGCGAAAGGATCCCCGCAATATATTTCAAAAGGGACGCCGAGTTTATTTTTTTGAGGGGAAAGGGCTTGTAAAAAGCAATTGCCTCTTCCTCAAACAGCCCCTCGTTTCTATGTGTTACCCTGATCCGTTTTCCCTTTTCGGCGTCGAAATAGGAATAGCCCGAAAGCCCCGACGGAATGAACGCCACAACCGTGCCGTCCGCTTTTTTTACGCCGAGCATTGCTCCGAACGCTTCCCTGTACCAACCCTTTTCCAGCCGCACGTTCCTGCGCATTATGCCGTAGGGGCGCATGAGGTATTCAAGCTGTTCGTTTGTATCCTTTATATTATCGGGAACATTGCGTGTTTTAACGTGATAGTAGCTTAAAATTTCGTCTATTGCGTCCTTTGCCTTGCCCCTCTCGTCGGCGAGTGCGGCGGAGACGCGCGCGCCCGTCACCGCATCGGAAATCCCCACAAAGGTCTCTTGGAAAGTATCTTCGTCGCTCTTTTTGCGCTCTTTTATCTGTTCGTCAAACCAACCCATATCCGCGCCTCCTCACTCGTTGGAAACGAGCTGCGTGTAGTAGCCGCCCTTTTTGTAGAGTTCGTCGTGCGTGCCGCGTTCGACGACTTTGCCGTGGTCCAAAACTATTATTTCGTCGCAGTCGCGTATGGTGGAGAGCCTGTGCGCAACCACTATGCAGGTTATGCCCCTGTCCTTTATGGACTTTACCACCTCGTACTCCGTTTTTGCGTCGAGAGCGCTCGTTGCCTCGTCCATGATAATTATTGTGGGATCCTGCGCAAGCACGCGCGCAATTTCCATGCGCTGGCGCTGTCCTCCCGAAAAATCCTTGCCGCCCTCGGTTATAACGTAATTGTAGCCGCCATCGCGCTGCATTATGTCCTCGTGAAGCCGGGCGTCCTTTGCCGCCAGAATCATCTCGAAGTCCTCTATGGAATTATCCCACATCTTTATGTTGTTGCGCACGGTGTCCTCAAACAGGATTATATCCTGGTCGACAACGGCGAGCGAACCGGTGAACACACTGCGGTCGATATCCTTTATCGGCTTGCCGTCGAATAAAATTTCGCCGCTCCACGGTCTGTAAAGCCCCGAAATGAGCTTTGAAAGGGTGGATTTGCCGCAACCCGAACCGCCCACAAACGCCACGCGGCTGCCGGGGTTCAAAGTGAGGTTGAAATTTTCTATGAGCGGCTCGGCAAGGCGGGAATAGCCGAACGTTACGTTTTTCATTTCGAGCTTCCCAGAAAGTTTATCGTATTCGGCGTTTTCGTCGACCTCTTTTTCGTTCGCGCAGTTTTCGTCTATTGGATACTCCATTACGTCCTCTACGCGCTCCATCTCCGTACGCATCTCCTGTATGGTCTGCCCTGCCGTTATCATTGTCATTGCAGGCTCTGTAAACGCCGCCAAAAATCCCTGGAACGCCATTATCATACCTATGGAGAGGCTCCCCTGCATGGTCAGCCACACGCCGAGCACGAGCACCGCTACGTTGGCAAGCGAGGTTATGATCGTGGGCACAAGCCCAAGATAATGGTTGAGCCGTTCAAAACGCTCGTCTTGGGCATTAACGCTCGCCTGGTAGCCCGCCCACTTTTCAAAGTAGCCGTTTTCCGCCCCGCTCGCCTTTATCGTTTCAATCATCTCTATTCCCGCTACGGTTGCCGAGGCGAGCTTGCCCTCGTCGCGCATCTGTACGCGGGTTATATTTACGCGCTTTTTGGAAATTATGCGCGACATAAACACGTTGAGTATTATGGAAATTATCCCCACAAGGGTCAAAATCCAGCTGTAACGCACCATTACGACGAGATAGAAAATCATCATCGCCGCGTTCAAAACGAGGGGCGCGAAAGTGTTTACCAGCGTACCCGCTATGGTTCCGTTGGCCTTCTGCCTCTGCTGGATATCGCCCGCCATCCGTTGGGAGAAAAACTCCATGGGCAATCTAAGCACTTTCCACATGAAGGTGGTATCGCCCACGGCGGCGAGTTTGCCCTCTATCTTCCACATGGAGCGGGCTTCGATAACCGCCACAACAAGTTGCAAAATTCCTATCCCCGCGAACAGCCCCAGGAAAGGATAGAACCAGTCGGGATTTTCGCCCGTGAGCAACCTGTCGAGGAACACGCGTGAAAATACGGGCTGTATTATGCCGATAAGCGACATTATCACCGTGGTTATAACTACGAACGTTATTGCAACGCCGGCGCCCACAAGCCGCTTTTTTGCAAACGACAGCACGCTTTTGGGCTTGCCGCCCGGCTCGAACGCCGCGGTGGGTTCGAACATAAGGCATATGCCCGTAAAACTATTGTCGAAAGTTTCCATGGACACCGTGTAGTTGCCCTTTGCCGGGTCGTTTAAAACGGCTTTATTGCCCCTGAACCCGCAGAGCACCACAAAGTGGTTGAAATTCCAGTGTATTATGCACGGAAACGTGCCGTTCTCTTTCAGCTTGTCCGGTTCGTATTTATATCCCTTTGCCGAAAGTCCGTAGCTGCGCGCCGCCTTTAATATATTGAGCGCGTTGGAGCCGTCGCGGGAGACGCCGCAGTCGGCGCGCACTCTTTCGAGGGGCAGCCACTTGCCGTAATAGGCAAGTATCATGGCAAGCGACGCCGCGCCGCATTCGAGCGCCTCCATCTGCATTACCACGGGCGTCTTTGCCACGCCTTTTTTTATGGGTTTTGCTTGCTTTTTATTAGGCATGGCCCACCTCAATTAAACAAAAAAGCTATGGGCGAAACGCTGTCGGTTACTATGGCAGCGCCGTACACGCCCGGGGGGATTTCCCCCGCAAACTCTACTTTATATACCCATTCGCCTACGGAAAGCCCGCCCACGCGCAGGGCATATTCGGAAAGCTCCGTTCCGGTCTCTACTTTTATAGGCTCTTCCGATATTCTTTCTACGGCATACTCTCCGCCGCCCACGCGCACTGTATCGCCCTTATCGACCTTGCCTATGTCAGCCTCCTTAACGTAGCAAACGACCGTCCCCTGTGCGGAGACGGCAACGGAATTTATTTTTGTTTCGAGCTTGCCTACGATTCCCCAGACGATAAAGCCGGCTATCATAACCAAAACCGCCGCAAGGATAATCCATACGCCGGGGCTTGTCACCCTTATGTAATCGTTGAGTTCTTCGGGCGAAGACACCCTGTCCAGGCTCTTCTTTCTGAAAATGGGATTTTCCATAACAATCCTCTGCTATATTTTTTTGGTTATTGTAAGGATATTCTGTCCGTTTTTATATTCGTACGATATGCCGTCCATAGTCTTTTTGACCATATATATGCCCAAGCCGCCAATCTCGCGTTCCTCGGCGGACAGCTTTATGTCGGGGTCCTCCTTTTTGAGGGGATCGTAGGGTACGCCGTGATCTATAAACGTGATAACTACCGAAAGGGGATTTTCTTTAAGCTCCACGCGAACCGTGGCGGGACCGACTTCGGGATTATAGGCATAGCTTGCAATATTGCCGAACAGCTCGTCGATGGCAATATCTATCTGCGCCTGCACCTTCGGCGAACAGCCGTGCTCTTCAAGCTGCTCGTTGACAAATCCGGTTACCCTGTCTATATTCCCCACAGTAGCGTCGATTGTAAGTTCTTTCATCGCTTGCCGCCTTTAATTTTATTCGATGGTGAGAATTTCCGAAAAGCCCGTTATTTCAAAAACTTCGGATATCGTTTCGTTTACGTTGCGGATTACCATTTTACCCTGTTTATTCATCACTTTCTGCGCCGCAAGCAGCACGCGCAGCCCCGCCGACGAAAGATATTCAAGCGCGGCGAAGTCAAAATAAAGCTCCGTAACTCCGTCTATGCTGCGTTTAAGCTCCGCCTCCAAAAGGGGCGCAGTAGTGTCAAGGCGCCCCGCAACGGCAATTTCAAGCGAGCTGCCCTGTGATTTTTTGGATATTTCCATTTGTAGTTTCCTCCCGTGTGCTTACAATACACAATAATTATAGATTCATTTGTTTTTAAACTCAACGGAGTTCGGTTTTTGCCACGGCTTATAAACATTTTCAAACAACAAACCAATGCTATGCAGCCCTCTCATGTCAAGCCGCAAAATGACTAAAACAAAACCACCAGAAAACTAGTGGTTTTGTTTTAGACCAAGGGTTTATCCCTATAAAAATTTTGTTTGAAACCAACAAAAAGCTTTTAATACCTGCTGATCACATCACCCAATCACCGTACATACCGCAGGTGAACAGCCACATATCAGTTTCGTTTGAACGGATATTCAGCCCGCTGCCGTCCTCGCACCAGCCATTGCCGTCATCAAAGTAATGCTCCCTTAAAGCGAAGCTGTAAATGCACTTGCGCAAATCCTCAGTTACAGGGTGCGCGCCATCCCTGTTGCAGAACTTGACGTATTCCGACATCATCTTATCGTAACTTATACCCTCCGAGGGAATTCGCAAAGAAAGGGCTGCAAGTCCCCCCAAGCTTTCCGTTTGTATTACGGGGGTATCCCTGCTTATAACGGCATACAATATGCGCCCGTAAACATTTTTTTCGGCGTCATATTCGTGCCAATACCCGTCGCCCTGGTTGCCCTCAGAGTCGGTTTCACCCTTGGGGAACAGCTTGTAGTCCGATCCCCTGCACACTTTGCCGGAAGTATACTGCCAACAAAAGGAAAAAGTACCGCTGGGCTGTATCATTTTCAACAGAGACCTATCCTCTATTTCGTATTCTTTCGGAGGTATATAAGGCTCATCTCCTCCTTGGTTGGAACCGCGCTCACCGATGCGGAAGAACACCACTATGGGCTGTCTGCCGGAGCGGGACGTTGCCGTAAGCATGAACATGTTCATTCCCGCCGTGTCGCCTTGGCTTAAATCCGCCCTTATGTTTTTGGTATACGACGAGCTTGCCCCGCCGCCCGCCAAGGTAAAGGCGCTTGCTTCGTTAATAAACCCACCACCGTTGGACATATAGCCCGTAAGCTTTACGTTTATATCGTTTTCAACAATGTCGCACCAAGTTTCGAATATGCACCCGCTTATCCTGAACAGTCCGAAGTATTTGGTTTTTGGAAGCACCAGCCTATAGATTGTGTTAAGCGACAGCGTCACGCTTTGGCTGTAGATTAATTCAGTAACGGCGGTCAAATCCCTATAGTCCTCCAAAACCACCGTAATATGCTTGTTATCGTTGTCTGCCAAATAGATATTGGGATTGTAGGCAAAGTTTTCCGGCACATTGCCAAGCGTTACCCTGTACTCGCCGTCCAGCTCCGCATTCGCTTCTGCAACACCCGAGGTATTGAATTGCGCACGGTAAATATTGCCGTCGGAACCCGTCCATTGTGCATAAATGTTGGTTCTGGGCACATATTTGCTGTTGTGATAAGAAAGCGACACGGTAAAATGCTCTTCATCGTCCCCATCCTGCGGACCGGAAGGATCGATAGGTCCGGAAGGGTTGGAGGGGTCATTGGATCCGGAGCCACCCGGTCGCGAGGATAAGCTGTTATATTCTCCGCAACCGGCAAGCGCAAAACATATGACCATTATGAACGATATGACAATTAAAAGCGCTCTTTTCATTTTTTGCTACCCCCTTTGCGATTATTTTTGCCTATACCGAAAAAGCTCTTTACGTCGTTCCATCTGAGCTTACGTATTATTATGTCTACCACATACAGTACCGCAGCAGTTATAAGCAACGGCAATGTAAGGTCTACGTTGTACATTTCAAGCAAGCTTTCATCATTTGTGAGTTCCAGCCGCCCATCCAAACTTACCGTGCCGCGACCGTTGAGCGCCTTATACAGGTCTGCCGGACCGAAAGCGGTAAAGGAATTATATTCGGGAGCATACGCGTAACAATATGTAACCGAGCTACTGTATATCGTACCGTCGCAATCATACGCAATGTCAAGCGTGTATTTGCCCGTCGCGCCGCAATCCAACGTCTTGAAGTAGTAAGTGTCGCTGTGCAAGAGACGTTCGGTGCGTTCGGAACCGTCGGGAGAAGTTATTTTTACCGTTACCAAACTATTGTATTGGTAATTGGCAGGCGCTACCGTTATTGTAAAGTCCTCGCCCGCAGGCTCAACGCTTACGGAGTAAGGCACATCGCTCTTTTCTCTGGGCATATTCTGTTCGAACACATTGCTGAAGAAAGTTTTATCCACATTGTTTTCCGCCCAGTACGCAAGCCATTCCTCGCCTATCTTGCTGGAAAAAGATGATACTTTCCCCTCGCCATAATTCCAATAAGCATACAGAGGCACCTGTTTGTAGCCCACATCGCGCTTGTGGTTTACGGTGAGCACCGTTGTGGCGCTGGGCTTTGTTCCGCCGTACATATATGCCGAAACGTTGGGCACGGCGTTGAGATTAAGCCCTTCAAGCGATGAGTCCGTGCGCCGCGTTACGTTTACCGTAGCTTCCCTTTCCACAATGGTGAGCGTGACGCTATCGGCTATTTGCCCAAACGTTACCTCGTCAAGCTTTTCAAGGTTGTTGGAATAGAAATATTTACCATTCCCCGAGCTTGCAAGTGATTGCAAAAGACCTTTTGCCTGCATGTTTGTGGGATTGGTGTTGGAGCCGTCCTTAAGGTCGCCCTGCCTGCCAACGTCGAATACGGAAGTAACTATGCCCGCGGCATACATTTCCCGCACCACATCGCTGGGACGGTACTCGTCGTCGCCGTAGGAAAGACCGTCGGAAATGAGCATAACCTGTTTATCGCTGTATTCAAGATCGTCTATGTATTCGTACGCCGTGGCAAGACCCGCACCAATAAGGGTGCCTTGCAAAACATCGAAATTGTTTATTATGTCTAAAATATTCTGACGCGTGCTGGCGTTTATCGGCGTCGGCGTGAGCGCTACACGCACCTCGCCGAAGAATGTAACTATGCACAACTCGTCGCCGTCATTCAAAAGGTCCAAAAGAGCCGTGCAAAGTTGTTTTGCAATGTCCAAATGGAACAGCCAGCGCATACTGCGTGAAGTATCAACAACAAGCGTATACAGTTTGGGGTCCTGATCGGCATTGCCGTAGCGCACGGGCAGCATGTCGCCCAAATCCTGCATCGACTCCTCGCGGGAGGTCTGCAAGCCGAGGTTACCTAAGGTAACAAGGCTCTTGCCAAACTGTGAAACAACTTTGTCTAGGTTGCCTATAAACTCTTCAAACGCGGTAAATTTGGTGAGGTCGGCGTCGGCAAGAACTATTTCGTCATAACGGCAAAGCTGTTCCACACTCGCAGGTATATCATGAGTCATTATGTTTATATTCAGATTCTCGTTGGATGCGTGCGCGCGCTGATAGCGCATTTTATCATCAAACCGTACGCTTGTATCGTATTCATATGCGTCTATGCTTGCTTTTTCGCCATACATCTCCACGGCAGCAGTGAGGTCTGCCCAGCTCTCGGTGATATACAGCACGCGGATATCGCTTGCAACCGTCTGCGTAAACAGATAGTTATTGTTTAAACTATTACTGTCATCGGGCACGGAAACATTCACTTCATAGTCGAAAGAGCCCTCCTCGGAGGTGTCCAACTCAAAGTCTATGTTGTTGAGACCCACGGAGAGCGTTACAGCCCTCTCCTTATACACTTCGCCGTTTTTGGTAAGCGTGACTATGGCGTTGGCAGCCATTGTGGACTGAACGACGGCTTCGGCTTCCTCTTCGCGCCCGAGATAGGTACTGGCAGTGAACTGTACGGAGGTGAGCTGCACTTCCTTTTCGTTTTGGGTAATGTTGTCGTCAAGATATATCGCGTCAACGCGTATATTCTTTGCTTCCAGCCCATCCACGGCACGGTTTAAAGCGTAATCGTCGCTCTCGTCGCTCTGGTGACCGTCGGTTATGAGAACTATTCGCTTTATCACGTCGTCCTTAAACAGCTCGCCCGTATATTCAAGCGCGCCGGCTATATCCGTACTGCTGTCGTCCACGCCGGAATTCTTTACGCTGGGGACCTTGCGCGGATCGCCCAGATTATATACAAGTTTGGCGTTTTTGCCAAAGCAAACAAGCCCCAGCCTGCTGTTTATAGGCAGACCCAAACCGCGTATGTAGTTGTCCACCGTGTCCAGATTTCTTTCGGCGGAGTAGGATACGTCCGCCACCACGAACACGTCCGTTTCGGTAAGCACCGTCCTTATGGACGTGCCCGCCGCCGCAAACGCTATTAATATAGCCATCAATATATGCAATACCTGTGAAGCTATGTTGTGACCGTTTGCATTTTCCTTGCGGACAGCAATCACAAACGGTATTGTGAACACAGCTACAAGAGGTATGGCTATCAACAGCAGATATGCGTTATCGAAGTTGATACTGCTCATAACAATATATCCCGTAATCAGCTGCCGCTATAACGGCAAGCAGAATGAATAATATAATCAAATTATCGTAAATACCATCAAACTTTCCATCGAGTTGCAGCCCTTCCACGCTGAAATCCAGCGCTGTTACCTGCGGCGGGCGCTCCTCTTCCGGCACCGCAGCAAAAACATTGAATTCCCGCGGATCCGTTCCGTCCTTCATGGTCATAACCAGCCTGTACTGCCCAGCCTCACCCAGTGTGTATTCACTTACGGGGGAGGATGTATCAAGGTATATGGTGTTGCCCTTGGGCGTGTACACTGTCACCGTATCGCAACCTGCCACCACGTTGACCTGCATGGACTGACCGCAATAGTACACCGTATCTTCGATGATCTGAGGGAAGGAATAGTTCAAAAGATTGGCAAAAAGCATTGAACAATCTGCCGAAAGTGTGAACGGCGCGGTATCGTACAGCGAAAAGGCGAACACAACCTCCCTGTTGCCATACATATTTGTGCCCGTGAACAACATGGGGTTGTTGTCGCAGGTTATGATGGTGTTGAATTTACCGCCCACACCGCATTTGACATACTTTGCAAGTTCGAATTCCGAGCGGGAAACACCCAAAAGCATATTGCGTACCGCGCTGGCTGTGGATTTTGAATATACCGCCGTACGGCGCGGAACCGCCTCACCCTGATAAGTGAAGTTGGCGCCCGCCACGGAACTGCGCGGGTTTATGAACCATACCGATCCCTCCCGCGGCATTTCGTCGGGAGTGCAGTTATCGAATATGTACAGACCATAGCCCGAAGGCACGGTCTCGGCATATTTTTTTGGCGTGATTATGTCCGGGTCGATATTTCCGGCTGAAGCCAGCGCCGCGCGGACGTAAAACGGACCGTCACTTATAAGCAAAGTCCTGGCGATATTTTCAAACTTTACGTTGTTAACCACCACTTCATTGTCCTGCATCAAGCCGTCCTGTTCCTTAATTGCCACTTTGTACGCGCGGAAATCGGTCATTTTGCAATTGAATGTGAACTCAGTCCCATCGCCGGAAACCGCAGAGCACGGCATGCTGTCATACAATTCGAAAACGCGACCGTCGGGTCCGTCAGAAGCAAAATACAGCTCCACCGTAAGCTCCGTGTCCGTCACGTAGGATACGGCCCTGCCCGTTATTATAATCTCGGTGCCGGTGACTGTATGATTTACGTCTGTAACCGCATAGTTTTCCACATCGGGAAGACCCTCCGTAACGTTTACAAGACGCACGTTTTTAAGTTGCTCGTAGGACTTATCGGTAAACAGATAGGTTATGGCGTAATTGTTTCCGGAAAAGTATTCCTGCGCCAAATCCATAGTTTTTATTTCGTCCGTGACCGAAAAACTTGCTTCAAGACTGTTCAAAGTCTCTATGGCGCGCTCTTTGTCGGTTATGTCCTTGTATATCGTCTCCGAAGTCTCGCCGGCGTATATAAGCGTGTACGTACTACCGTCCGCAGCCGAAGATATCATGTCGCTTATGCGCGACTTTGCGTTGTCGAAGCGGGTTCCGCCGTCAAGCGCATAGTTCATGCTTGCCGAGCCGTCCAAAATATAACAGTAGGCATAAGCAGAATCCGGCAAAATGAGCACGGGGTGCGCCATAAGCAGCGATATAAGCAAAACAGCCAGAATTTGCAACAGCAAACTTATAATTCCCACAAGCCTGTTTATGGGAAGCCGCTTTTTAAGAAACCGCTCGCTGATATTCCATATATATGTAGATGTTATGGTCTGTTCGGTATATTGGTTCTTGATTATGTAAATAAGAATCAAAATGGGAATTCCTAATAGTCCCAACAGACCGAGGGCATAGAACAGCGTCATTTCAGTACCCCCGAAGTTATAAGTTTATCGTAGAACACGCCCGTAAGCGAGTCGCTGTCCGCAGCGAGGATATAGCTGCCCCCGCGCGAAAGGCATAAATTGCGCACGCTGTCCGTAACGTATTCCAAAGCAAGTTTGTATGCCTTTATTATTTCCCTGTTGATGTTTTTACGGTAGAATTTTTCCCCGTCCTCGCTGTCGTAAAAGTGCATTTTACCGCGGAATTGGGGATTAAGCTCATCCTTGGTGAGCACCTGCACGCACAATATATCCCTCTTCTTACCCGAGAGATAGTCTATTGCGGGTGTGAGGTCATGCTCCGACAAAAAGTCGGACAGTATCACCGAAAGCCCGTCGCCGTAACCCACAACGGAGGGAAGGATAGCCTCCGATATTATGCTCTCCCCATCAAAAACGACATCGTTGAGCCTACCTATCAGATTAAAATATGCCTCCCTGCCGAACATATTCTCTATCACAGGTTCCACCGTGCCGCCATGGATAACGTACACGGACACCCTGTCCATTTCGCATACGGAAAGATAGGCGAGCGCGGCGGCAATTCTAAGCGCCTGTTCGTCCTTTTTGCCTTTGCCGAATGTCATGGAGCGGCTTCCGTCTATATATATGCGGGTGTGCATCTGCCGCTCGTCAAGATAGAGTTTTAAATACAGTTTTTCAAACCGCGCAAAGGCGTTCCAGTCGATTTTTGTTACATCGTCGCCCGGAATATAATCGCGGTAATCGGTGAAATCGCAGGAAGAACCCAGGCTCTTACTGTGGTGACTTCCGCCGAACCTGCCCGCCACGCAGTTTTTTATGAGGACTTGCAACAGTTCTATCTGTTCCAACAGTTCCTCGTTGACTACCAATGCCATTAATTTATCTCGTTTCGCTTATAAGGCGCTTTATTATGTCGTCCACCGAAAGTTTTTCGGCAACAGCGTTATAGTTAAGTTTTACCCTGTGCCTGAGTACGGGGTAAGCAAGTGCGTCTATATCGTCATAGGAGACGTTATAATTGCCGTGCATCAACGCACGTACTTTGCCGCAGGTTATAAGCGCCTGCGCAGCACGCGGCGATGCGCCGTACTTTATGTACTTCTTGGCTGTCTCGGGCGAACTGTTCCGCTCGGGGTGGGAATTTGACACAAGCTCCACCGCATACTTTACCACGTCCTCTATTACGGGCACGGTCTTGGCAAGCTCACGCATCTCCATTATGGTCTCACCGTCTATTACAGCCTCCGCAGTCTCATCCATGGTTATCTGCGTCATGTTTACTATTCCAACAAGCTCCTCGGTCCCGGGGAAGCCCACCAAAAGCTTGAACATAAATCTGTCCATCTGCGCTTCGGGCAGGGGATATGTACCATCCTGCTCTATGGGGTTCTCCGTGGCAAGCACGAAGAACGGTTCCGACAGAGCGTATGTCTGTTTGGCAACCGTTACCTTATGCTCCTGCATTACTTCAAGCATTGCCGCCTGCGTTTTGGGCGTGGCACGGTTAATTTCGTCCGCCAATATCAAATTGGAGAATATGGGTCCCTTATTGAACGTCATACTCATTCTGCCCTGTAAGTCCTGCTCTATTATGTTGGTACCCGTAACGTCCGATGGCATCAAGTCGGGCGTGAACTGTATACGCGAGAACGGCAGGCGCAGCGTTTTGCCAAGCGAACGCACAAGCCTGGTTTTACCCACGCCCGGCACGCCTTCGAGCAATACGTTGCCCCCGGCAATTATTGCGCACAGCACGTTGTCGACAACGTCCTCCATGCCAACTATATCCTTTTGGAGTTCTGCGCGCACCTTTTCTACCGCTGCGCTGAATCTCTTCACCCTTTCAAGCGTTTCGGCAGACGCCGTGGACTCCGCTTCGGTTATCGCACGGCGGTTGTGCTTCTCCGCGGTATCCGCGGATACTTCTACCTTGGGTTCGGTGCCTTGAACTTCAGTATTTGCGTCCAAAGCGCCTTCTGAAGCCGTGGTAGGCTGTTCGGTTGCGTTTTCTTTTTTAAACTTTTTCATATATATTTCCTCAATCCTCAGCAAATCCGCTGAATAAAGTTTCAAAATATGCCCTTATATGAGCTTCCTGTTCGGGGGTAAGCGTGCCGCCCCTAACATATTCCTGCATAATGGCGTAGTATCTGTTTAACAGTTCGCCGTACTTTACATATTCGCCCGAATCGGGGTCGTAAATAAGGTCGTCGCTGCCGTAAATCGTTTCGCCAGTGCCGTAGCCGCCGCCGGGGCTGTCATCGTCCCCGCTGTCGGACGGATCGGACATGGTCCCGCCGGGATTTTCGTAATCATCGTCAAACTCTTCCTCTTCCTCCGCGGGCGGCAGGTTGAACGTATTCCGCAAAAACACGTTGACATGCTTGTTTACCGCCAAAACATACGACTGCTGAGCCAACGCGCCCGAAAGCGAACTCGTAGCTGCGCCGAACACAATCTCCGCCTCGGCTACAAGTTCATCGCCCGCAAGACCGTCGTCGACCTGCTGTTTAAGCGTGTTCAATTTATCCGCAAAGTCGGTAAAAGAAACATACAGCGGGTCTGTTTGATCCACGCCGAAATTGGCAACGGCTGCCGTTATTTCCAAAATATTGCTTGAAAGAACATCGGCAGAGAATTCTTCCTCGCCCTCTATGCCCGAAAGCCCCAGGGTGCCGCGATAATTTTCCATATGCTGCGTCGCTACGGAAATTACTATATTTTCCTTATCGGCATTGAACAGCCTTACATCGTCATAGTTTTCAAAGCCGTAATTTTTATATACACCTACACCGCGCCGCACTGCACGCACCAGATATGTAAGCTTGCTTTTGCCCAACGCAGTGGAAACTTGCACATACGTGCCCGCAGTTTTCAAAACAGCCGAAACATCGTTTATTGCGGTATATACAATCCGCTCCATTTTGCTCTGCGTGTCGGCTTCCTGCAAATCGGTTAAAAGCTGCTCCAAAGTGGCAACTGCAGGGTCCTTCAACCCGTCGTCCAAACTTGACGACCGCACGTTTTGCACAAGCTCACGCACGGCTATAAGCTGAAATTCCGAAATCTGGAACTTGGGATCGGATTCCTGCGCTTTTACAGGCAACGCCGCGGCGGTAATAAACAGCGCAAGTGCAAGCACAGCCGCAAGCGCGTACTTCCAAACCAACTTAACCGCCTGTTTTACGGCTGCTCCGCCCTGCAGAACGGGCAAAGACGCCAATTTCTTTTCGGTGTCCTCCCGCTGCAATTCATAAATAGCGCCGTTGTTCCCTGCAAATTCCAAAGCGGTAGTGGCGCGCTCCCTAAGAGCGTAAGCTTTATCCAGTCTTTGCGCCGATTTTTTGCGAGTGGGATAAAATACGGCAAATGCCGCTCCCCCAAGCGCCAGCGCAACTCCCACGCCTATAAGCACATACCAACCGACGTTTAATTCACCGTGGCTTAATTTAACGCCAAGCAAAATCGCACCCACGGCTGCAAGCCCGAGCGCAATTCCGCATACAACGCTTTTTAAAACTGCATATAGGATATGTTTTTTTCTGATTTTTTTAAAATTTTCGCCCATGCTAACTCCTGATTATACGGGTTTAAATTTCGTCTTTACGCGGCGGTAAATCTGCCGGCTGAGGCACGGTTACAGGCAAGGACGAAGACATTATTACCTGGCTTTGTAAAAGCCTTTTCCAATCCGAATAAGTCATGGTTGTAACTCGTATCTCAACGGAGGCACGCTCCTCCTCTTCCCCTTCCGTGTTCTGGGCTACTACCGCAAACCGCAAAGTATCTGTGCTTACCCTTTTAAAGCGCACAATTTTTTCCATATAAATAATAAACGCAGATGAATAACCACTGTAAGAAGGTTCTCCGGTTGTGGGGTCTATAACGCCCAATTTAAGCCCGCCGCCCGCATCCGCGTCGTAGTCCGGCAGACTTATGCGGCTGCCGGCGCCGTTTCGCGCGTTGGTTATTTCAACTTCGTAAAAGTACGTAGCACTGTCAAGTTCATCCTTTACAAGCGTCACTTCGCCGACTTTAAGTACGTTCCCGTAGGTCGTTTCATCCAACCATTTGATCTGCGGTTCGGGGTCCTCATCCGCCCAACCAGCAACCGGTCCGTACTCCAAAAACCTTTTGGCTTTTTTAAGGTTTACTTCAAACGACACGGGCACGCCGACTGCAGGTTCCACCTCGGTCGATAATACCTGGTTGCAGACCTCGCAATAATATTGGGCAACGCCGTCCTTAAAGGGCAGAGCTGCCTGTATAAGCCTGCGGGTGCCCTCTGCATGGTCCTCGTATATGGCTGCGTAACAACCGGGCATTGCGCACACTTTTTTGTGCTGGGTTTCGTGACCCTCGCCGCCGGGTTGCCACTCAACCGAATCAAAATCATGCTCCTCTGTGGGCGGAATCTGATCCGTCTTGGTATAGCCGCACACTTCGCACTCATATGTGCCCTGCCCGTAAGTATAGCAAGTGGGGGCTACCTCTGTGGAAACAAGTTTAAAGTTTTGGTGAGGAGCAAATTCGCCGCGCTCGTTACAGCCCTTGTTCAGACACTGTTTCCAATGCCCGTCTACATTGTGAGACCACTCCTCGCTCCACACGTGTTCGTCGTCCTTTTGGCTGCAAGCCGCAAAGCCTGCCGCCGCGCAGACAACCAACAGCGTAAAAAGCAAAAATATAAAATACTTTTTCATTTTAATATACATATGCGCAAAATCTGCGCGCCGCCTTCAAGGACGGTACTTCTTTAAAAAGATTTGCCCCCGTGCGGTATCCGCACGGGGGCGGATTGTGCCTAAGACGATTTTTCATAATTTATGAAGAAAAGTCCGGCGAGTTTCAAATTTGTTAGGTTACGCCTTGGGCGTCCTTATGATTACTACAGTCACTTCGCTGTCGGCCTTAACCGCAAGTTTTCCGAAGAATATAGCCAATGCGCCCGTACCTGTGGTAGAAACACTTAAATTCTGCGGGGTGCTATTAGTTCTCATTTGGTTTGTCAACCGAACGCCTGCGCTTACAGCGCCTTCCGGTTTGTAGTGGTGGTTATTCACTACAACGTTCCAACGATAGTCAGATGAACTTGAAAGGTTCAGTTCAGTGCCTTGAAGCTGTATTGTGTATTTATATGCGTCCGTGTTGAATTTCTCGGCAAAGTAGAAGTTTACTTCGGCCTCTTCGCAAAGTTCCGCCTTGGTCACATTAAAGGTGAACGTAAACTTGTTCTCGTCCTCCGCGTCCTTTTTCATCTTCAAATCGTCGGAAACGGTATCAAGAATGGTCACCTTTACTTCGCCCTTATATTCGGGGTCGCCGCAGTAGAAAAGGAGATATTTAATGTCCGTAAGGCAAACCAACGTAGTGTAGTTGCCCATATGGGACACATTTACATTGTCGGCGGAGGAGCTGGCTAAGTTCGGATTAAGGAACTCAATAACCATATACGAGGAAGTGGTGCCGGAGGGCAAAGGTGCCTTTTGAGGGTCTGCCGCTTCTAACTTTATCTGGTAGAGACCTTCCTGCACTCCCGCCGAGGGTTTGAATTCGAACATCCTCTTCTGCCCGGAAATCTTGCTTGTGCCGTCTATCTTGAACGTTACGGCCTTATCGGCGCCAACGTCCAAAGTGGTGCTTTCGTCAAGCAATGCACAGTTCACATAGAACGTATGTGAATAACTGCAGTTGTCGGCTTTGAACGTAAGGATTATTGTTCCTTCGGTCTTTGTAAAGCGTACTTTCAAGTACTGGGGCTTGGGATCTTGCTTCGCCGACAAAGCATCAAAGTCAATTTGACCCTCTTTTATTGTAAGGTCGCCGGAGAACGTAAGCGTTGCGCCCTCGTCGGTATGGTTACTGCTGGCTACATACTGGCTGCTTATATACAGCAGATAGTCCTTGTCAAGCAATACGTCTTTATAATTTAAAACGTATTCTGTTCTGGCACCATTAGCGGCGCTAACGGATAAATTTTTGCCGCCGTCCAAGTTGTATGCCGTTCTGAATATAAATTCTATGGTGATATCCTTGGTCGCCGTGGAAGTTATTTTAAACTTTCCACTGTCGAAACAGCTTGCCAATTCGGCATAGAAACTGTATGTTCCATCGGAATTCTTAACGGGATTGGCAAACTCAACTACGCCCGGTGTGGCAATTGTATCGCCGATAGTGAAAATGATTTTCTTGCCTGAAAGATCTTCGTTGTCGGTGGGCGTTACGTGCAGTTCGACCTGTTTGCCGCTTATGCCGCTTACGCCGAGCGCGTACAGAGTTCCGCCTGCTTTAAGCACGGCATTGTTTTCGTTCTCTGCGGGTTTTGCCGTATTTTTAAGCCGCACGTCCAACACAAACGCAACGTTTACCTTAACGCCCGTGAGCGCAGCCGAGCTTGTGATGCTGAACAACGGGTTTTCAAGCGCAACCGAAAGAATGTATCCCTCGTCGCCCGCTACAAACTGCAGAGATTTATCGCTACCGTCATACTTTAAGGTTATTGTAGTTCCTTCGGGAATTGCGGATTCTGCCGAAAGAGTAAATTTGTACATTATGTTGCCATCGACGCGCGCCGTTGCAGGCGTGGTGACATTGAGGGCAAACGACCTCTCGGTAGCTGCTTTCATGTCGCCTAACGTAATGTCAACGCTCTGATTTGAAGCGGTGGCACTCGGCATGTTTATTGTGGCAAGAGCTATAATGTGCAGGGTTATCTCTTCGTCAGTATCCGAAGTGCAGGATACCGAATATACGGGAGTGCCCGTCTCCAATGTGAAAGTATCGAGCTTGTATCCGTTTTCCTTTGTAAACTCAAAGGTCTTGGACGAAGAATATGTAAGGGTTATTGTGCCTGCGTCGCCGTCTGTTACGGTGAACCATATCCTGTAAAGCTGATTTGCTCCCTTTGTAAGGGTTGTGTCGGGAGTAACGTCAGTCTCACTGAGGTGAGGCACGGTAAACTTAGTACCCTCTTCCGAAGTGTCGAATACCTTTGCCTCGTACGGGATAGCGTACAGCGTTACTTCCAAATCCTCTTCGGCGTCCGTGGTTATTGTACACTCGTAGGCAGCAAACCTACCTTTCTTTATGATATAGCCGTGTGCGGCGTCAAGAGTGTGCGTGGTTGTGCCCGATTTAAGCGTTACGGTTGCGTTTTTGCCCTGGGGCAGGGTGGCCTTTATGGTGTAGTCAAGGGTTTTCACCATTCCGGCGCCCATCTTAAAGGTTACGCCGTCGGCGCCCGCGGGCACCTTGATTTTGAAATCCTTTCCTGAGTCAATCATTTTATCTTCGGGAGAGGAAACAAGCTCTATCCAAACATCCACCGACCAGAAGTCGTAACCGCTGTTATACAGATTCCAGTATCCCTTATCGTTGCCTATTACGGGGAAAATCATCTCGTTGGGATTATCGGGATTGATATAGGGCTCGCCATCCTTTACGGGACCGGTATAATAAGTGTTTTGCGCGTATTGGAACGAAGGGAAGCTCATTGCGCTGTCCTTCAAAACGTGCAGCTTGTATTTTGCGTCAGGCCATACGCTTACACCAAACCTCAAACGACGGTCCATAGCGGTCAGGAAGCCGCGTCCCTCTACGGGAACGTTCACGTGTTCACCGCCCGGAACAACCGTGTCGGCTCCTTGCTTAACAACTTTAAGCCCGATGGTGAACGGCTTAACGTTTGAGAATTTGGAAAGGTCTATGGTTATCTTGGGTGCAGGCGTAAGTTCATAATACATTACATATCCAACATAGATATTGTGCCTGTCATCGCCCTCACCGTAGCTTTCGGCCTCGCTGTAAACAAGGTTTACGTTCACCTGCTGCGTTCTGCCGCCCTGGTTGAGCGGAACTACAAGCGTAAAGGGCTTTTCGTACTTGTAATTACCGAAGTCGGCTATGAATTTGAAAGTTCCGCTGGAAACATTCATTGCAGACGACCCTTGGATAACAACGTCGGTATATTTAGTTGCGTCGATTTCCAAGTCCACAAAGTCTGCGCCGGGAACAAGGTTGGCATTGGAGTGCACTATTTCACGCCATACGGCAGTGAGCACAACGTCCTTAGCGGGCATTTCAAACGTGTCGCCCGGGAGCAAGGTCTTTTCTTCGGTGCCGTCTACATACTTCCAGCCGAAGAAGGTGTGATCTTTCCAGGTATAGTTGCATGCGGAAACAGTTACGGTATCACCGGGTTCACGACCCATCTGCGCAGCGGTTGTGCCGGTTGCGTTGTCGTCGCCCTTTGCATACGTCACGTTATATACGCGGTGCATGCTTATTATCATTGCTTCAACAACTTTCTGGCTTCCGCCGTCGAAGAAGTACATTGATTTTTCGCCTTCTACAAAGGTATAGGTGCCCGTAGCGGAACCACCGATTATGTAGGAAGCGTCTACCGCCTTATCGGAAAGAGCTTTTACAACAGTGCCTATTTTTGAAGATTTAGCTTTTATGTCTATTTTATAAGTTCCGGGCACAAGATCCTCGGGTAACTTAACCTTGAACAGGTTGGGATCTTCCTCGCCGTTTATGTTTACATACTGGTTAACGGGAATGAACATTTCGGTATCGTCTACCGCGATCGTTACTTCCTCGTACTTGGCAAGTGTTATTTCAGCCGTAATTCCGTCATATTCCGCGTCCATTGTGGGGAATACAATCGACTTGGTATCTGCGCCCACGGTTATGAACGCCGTGTACGTGTATGTTTCGTCCTCCGAAACGCTTTCAACAAAGTAGCAGGTCCAGTCACCAACCGTTACGGACAGAGTTGTAAGCTGCCTGTCGCCCGTGAATACGGTGAGTACGTAGGAGCCAGACTCTATTCCGTCGGCAAGCGACACAATAGTTTCGGTGTACAAGTTGGTATCCAGCGCGGCAGTAACTTTGCCGTCTGCGCCCAGCCCGAGCTTGTTATCAACCGCGTTGGAGGTGATTTTACGCCACTGTGCTGTTACATATAAGTCTGCGCCTTGCACTGTAATTCTGTCGTTCGGAGCGGCGGGAAGCGGCTCTTCAAGACCTTCATAGGTGTACAGCCAGCCATCGAACAGATATCCTTCTTTCTGGAACCTGGTAACGGATACGGGGGCAACCATATGTGCTGATCCGTTTTGATAATACTGATACGTTGAACCGGCGTATACCCAGGTATTGCCTGCGCCGTCGTCGTATATTGCAAGGTAACGGATGGGCTTTTCAACCACTTTGACTTTGGCGGTTACAATTTCGTCGCCGTCGTAAACGAGTGTGAAGCCGGGTATTTCGTTGGATTTAACCGTGCTCTGGTTCAAAGTATACAACGCGCAGGAAAGCGTGTCGCCGGAAAGCTCATTTGCTGTCTTTTTGGCAAAGAGACCTTGCAGGTTGTATTGAGGCTTTGAAGGATCATTGGTGAAATTATAATTATATGTATATGCCGTAATCTTTTCAACGCCGTCGGGCAAGGTTACGGAAATTTCGTAAGAAACATAGGCGCGCCACAAATTGAGATAGGAGCCAAACAGGGCAAGGTTGCCGCAGGGTTGCTGCAGGGCACCGTTTGAGGGGTTGCCGCTGTTCATATCGGTGGTGTTTATCCACGAAGAGGGATATACGGGTATTTCGAACTCGCCCTTGGTATCTATATATTGCTTTTCCTGATAGTCGTTATCCGACTTTTCCAACTCAAAGGTAAGGAAAATCTTTTCGTCGGCCCCCGCCTTCCAGCCGGTATTCTCATTGATTTGGTGAGCAACGGAAATTTCGCCGCCGTTGTAGTAGAGATAGCCGGAGACGGTGTTGGTATCACCCTCGCGGAACAGGTTGAATACACGAAGGCGACCTTTTGTATCGGCGGCGTTGCCCCAGAATACAAAGCCGTTTACAGCAGCTATTTTGTCAAGGTCAATCCTGTCTGTATCAACCGTGGTGGAGAGTTTGTACCAGCCCTCTTCAAGACCCTTTACAACGGGTATGGTTACGTATTTGCCGCCCGTGTATTGCGATGTGCTGGCTTTTTCGATTTGTACCTCGTAGCCGTTTTCGGCGCCGGGCGCAAGCTTTTCATTGGGATCGTAAGTTACAAGCAGAAGCACCCATTCGTTTCCTTCAAGCACTTCTTCGGAAGCCTTAAAGAGACCATGCTCGCCCGCGTCCTTTAAGAACGAAAGTAATTCATCGTCAAGCGGATACAGACCCTTGGAGTCCGTTTTCGCGCAATATGCCGACAAAAGCGTATAATAAAGGTGACGGGTCCAGGTATTGGTAACCTCGTCCGTAAGCACCTCATAAGAGAAGTAATCCTTTGTTGTTTCGTCCGTAATTATCTCGGATATGGATTGACCGCCGAGAGCGCGCTCCATGGCATAGCCCAAAGCAACGTATACGGTTTTATCGTTATAGGTGTATGCGCCGGAGGTCTTGGTAAGGCTCTCCTCGTCAAACTCTGTGCCAAGCTTGTCGTCCGCAACAACAAATTCCACATCTTGACTGGGATGGTCCTGCGGCTTGGTCAAGCCTTCCTTAGGCGAAGGAACTACGTCCTCGTCATATTTTTTTGCCTGTATTAAGCTGATGGTGTAGGCGCTGGGAGCGCTTTCAAAATCCAAAGCAATTGGCTCGGCTATCTTTTCATACGTTTCGGGAATGGTGGTATCTGTTACCGTAAGCTGATAGTCAACGTCCTTCTTGGCAAAAACGAATTTTACCGTGCCGTCGGTGCCGGTTTTTTCCTTTTGAATGGTTACTGCCTGCGATGTGCCCACGGGCGCGTATTGCAGGGATATTTCAACGTCCGCCACGGGATTTTCGGTGTTATCCTGCACCGTTACCGTGTATTTAACGGGCGTGCGAAGCGTAACCGTTACGCTTTTTTCCGCAGAGGTTGCGTTGATTACAGGCTCGTCGCCGTAAGGTATGCCGTATTCCTCTTTGGATTGTTCTGCCACGCCTATATAGAACGTGGTTACGGCGGATACGTCAAGGTAGGCTTCCGCTGTCCCGCGCGAACCCGTACGTACGGTACGCGCAACATGCTTTTCGCCACCCGATATGTAGTATATTTCAAGATTTACGCCCGTGGTAATAGGCGCGCTTTGATCGTTCTGCGCCGTTACCGTATAGCGGACATATTCTTTAAAATCTCCGCCCGTGAGGGGTTCAAGATAGAGCTTGCCACCCGTGAAAGTTACGCTGACGTATTTTACGGAATCGACCGTAATTACGGTTATATCCGTTATATCGCCACCGTTTAAAGCCGTTATATCGCCCGTGATGTCGACATACCAGTCTTCAAGCGTTTTTGCGTCACTTCCCGCAGCTTCGGAGTACTGTTGGTAGATTGCCTTGTACTGGTCGCTTATCTGAAGTTGTTGAGAGGGTCCATCCCCTGTTGTACAACCGAAAAGACCAATTCCGCCGGCAATGACGCACAGCACCGCAAGCATAGCCAGAATGACTTGTTTGAGATGTTTCATGGTTTTATCTCCTTTTTTATTTTTATTCCTCGTCATTGTTCACGATTTTATGCAAGTATTCATTGTTTTATGCAAGTATTCATTTTACGAGTGAATAATTTATCAGTATTATATTACTTCCAAAAACGATATGTCAAGCAAATATCCGTCCAATTGGCGCATAATTTTCCAAATTTTTGATTATTGACGACATAAACTCTGCTTATTATATATTAATATGGTAAATTTGTATATTATTTCCAAAAATTGTGAATTTTTATGCGGCTGACCGATTTGAAAAAGCCTGCCTGCACAAAAACATTTTTGTGCAGGCAGGCTGAATTCTTATTTATATCCACCGGAGCACGCCGTGGCGTAGGTTAATTTTGTAGAACTGCAAAACGCTTTCGCCCTTTTCATCCACGATGCGCACCGACGTTATTGTATTTTGTGCCGAAGCTTCCCCAGGGGACAGCGCGCCCGTAACCTCTATTTCTATCCTGTGCCCGTGTAAAAGAGTGCCCAGCGATATCCAAGCGCTGTTTTTCCCCACGTTGCCGGAAAGAATTTTTCCGTCCGCGGTTTTTGAAATGGAAACGCTGGTAATCTCTATTGTGCGCGGCAAGATTTTAAGCGGAGCGGAATTACATACAAAATCTATTCTGTTTTCGCCGCCGGCGGTGCGGTCCTTGCCCGATTCGTCCACCAGAGCCGCCGAGCACGATTTAACCGCTTCCTCCGGCGATAATTCGCCTACAGTGTTGAGTTTTAAGCCGATTTCCACGCTCACCCACTCCGCTTTGACGTCGGGCGGGACTTTGGTAACGGCGCAGTCGGTTTTACTTAGCTCGAGAGGCAATCCGTCGTAGTATTTGCTTTTTCCGAATAGCGTTATTTCCACCGGGGACTTTATGCGGAGCTTGCCCCATTCGCCGTACGCTTCATAATTTTTTGTGACGTCCCTGCCGTTATGGGTTATGGTAAAACCGAGTATATTATCCGCATAGCCGACTTCGGTTGAATCGGTTATGCCGGTAATTCCCGCGGAGAGGGGAACGGCGACCGCGCCCTGCAAAAGCCCCTCGTCGCCGCCGCTTTCAACCAACTCAAAATCAAGACACGTATGCGGTTTTTTATCGTAAACCCAGCAGGCGCTGCCCGTGCGGACCTTGAATTTACGCGGAACAACGGAAAGTTTTCCGTATTCATAATCGAGGGTGTAATTTGCGGTCACATCCTCGCCGCCGTGAAAAACTTCAATCTCCAGGATTACAGAATTCAAAAGGCTGCCCGCGTCCGTAATTTTTGCACAACTTGTCACATTCCCCGAAAAAGTGTGACCTTCCAACACTTCGGATACGAAATACTCCGAATTGAAATGCTCCGCGCCGTCGTAAGTCCAGCTATCCGAGGGCGTGGTCACCTTTAAAACCCTGGGGGAGATGTGCAAATCGCCCGCCTCGAAAGTGACGGCGTAGGAGGAAGTTTTATCGTTGCCTTTTTCGTCCTTTATAATGAATGAAACGGGATTGTTTTTATATTTCCCCGCGTCCGAAACGGCAACATAGTCAATGTCAATGCCGTGTTCGCCCACAAGATTGCCCAAAATGACCTGCGCGGACTCTTCGGAATGGGGAGCGCCGTCGTAAGTGAAGCTGCGGGAGCCTGTTTTGACGGTAATGGGGCGTGGCTCCACGGAAAGCTCGCCGAAGTCGCCCGTAACCTTGTAATAGCGCGTGACCTCCTTGTCGCCGCACATAATTTTTATCTGCGGACGGTTTTCGATTTTGCCCACTTCCGTTGCCGAGGGGAAATACACCTCAGCCAAATGCCCTTCGATAAGCTTCAACTCCGAGGTTATTTCCCATTCCTCGCGGAAGTGCGGATTGCCGTCGTAAACAAAGCTTTCCGATCCCGTTCTGACGGTGATGGGGCGGGGGATATTGACTACGGCTTTCTTTACCGTATTCAACACATACGAAGAGGTTACGTCCTTCCCCTCCTCCGCGCTCAGAATTTTAACGCTGTCGGCGCGGGCGGAAATATAAAAATTCCCGTCCTCAAGCGGCTCGTATATAAATCCGTTTACAGAAAGCTCATCGCCGTACCTGAGAACCGCCGAACACGTTGGCTCGGCGCCATAGTCGATTTGGTCGTCCTCAATTGTTATTTCAACCGGAACAGGTAGAATTTTATAGGAATGTATCTTGCCGTAGCGCTTGGCGCCTGAAATATCATTTGAATAAGCCCGGACCTCGTACTCGCCGGCAAGGCGCGGGGAAGCGCTCTGCCACTCCTCCTCTCCCGCTGCACGATACTCGTACGCCACAGGCTTAAACAGCGCTTTTGCGCCGGGCTGCAAGCTTTCGCCGTAATAAATTTCACTCACGAAATTTTCCGCAAAAACACTGCCCGTAAGACATAGAAGCACGGTGCAGGCTATGACCGCCAAGATTACGGCGCAGATAATAAAGCGAAACTTCCAAAGCCGTAAAATTATTTTGTTTCTCTTGTTGAGTTTATCTTTGTAGGATTGATATAGCATGCCGCACCTATCCGACCGTAAGAATTCCGAATATGATATTTATGCAATAGTTGGCAGTAACGTCTGCGCCGTCTTTGTCCACTATTTTAACGGTGGCGGTATTCGGGCTTTGCCCGCGCGCCGTCTGGCCGCCCGTAAATGTCAGGTATACGGTATCGCCCTCTGCCAGCCCCTCTGCTTCAAAGTCATGGCATAAAAGCGCAGAGCCGTCATACGGCTTGTTCGCCGAGCCTGTGGAGATAGTGACGGAGCGCATTGTAAGCTCTAATGTACCGTAGATATAATCGATAATATACAGCTCGGTAACGTCGGCGCCCGTGGCGTCTTTTATCGTTGCGGTAAAGATGTTGTCGATTATGCCAACGGTTTTGGTCTGCGCGTATACGCCCGTAATTATATGACTGCCGTCGGCAAGCGTACCCGATACAATTCTGCAACTCTCCTCTTTAAAGGGTATGCCCGAATACTCTGCCGAAGCCGAACCGCTCTCCAATACCATGTGATGCCTTTGGCACATGGTGCAGATATCGTTTTTAAAATTATGCACGCCCGTTGCAGGGATTGATTCCGTTTCGGGTGCGCGGCAGATTATACACACGCGGCTCTTCGTTCCTTCCGAACTGCAGGTAGGCTCGAGGGTCGTCACCCATCCGTCGCCGTTCTCTCCGCCCATGTACCTATGCGTACACACGCCGTTACCTAATTCCGTCCAGGGGAAATCTTCGGGCAGGTCTTCCCAAGGCACTATGCCCCAAGGGAAATTTTCGGGCATCTGCTCCCAAGGCACCTTTGTCCAAGGTATTTTATCCAGCGGAACCTCGTCCCAAGGAAAATCTTCAGGTATTGTCGTCCACGGTATCTCCGTCCACGGCATTTCTTCGGGCAAGCTGCCCCAAGGCACCTTTGCCCAAGGTATTTTATCAAGCGGAACCTCGTCCCAAGGGAAATCTTCCGGTATTGTCGTCCACGGTATCTCCGTCCACGGCATTTCTTCGGGCAAGCTGCCCCAAGGCACCTTTGTCCAAGGTATTTTATCCAGCGGAACCTCGTCCCAAGGAAAATCTTCCGGTATTGTCGTCCACGGTATCTCCGTCCACGGCATTTCCTCGGGCAAACTGTTCCAAGGCACCTTTGCCCAAGGTATTTTATCCAGCGGAACCTCATCCCAAGGGAAATCTTCCGGTATTGCCGTCCACGGTATCTCCGTCCACGGCATTTCCTCGGGCAAATTGTTCCAAGGCACCTTTGCCCAAGGTATTTTATCCAGCGGAACCTCGTCCCAAGGAAAATCTTCCGGTATTGCCGTCCACGGTATCTCCGTCCACGGCATTTCCTCGGGCAAATTGTCCCAAGGCATTTCGGTCCAGGGTAGCTCGCTTACAGGTACGTCGCTCCAGGGGAAATTTTCCCAATCAAACCCGTCGTACGGAAAATCTTCGGGCAGTTCTTCCCACGGGACGCTCTCCCAAGGAATCTTGTCCGCAGGGATATCGTCGGGGAGTTTTTCCCACGGGACCTCCGTCCACGGCATACTTTCCCATTCGGTATCTTCGGGCATATCCTCCCACGGCACATCGTGCCACGGAAAGTTTTCGGGGAACTCCTTCCAGGGTATCTTGTCCCAGGGGATATCGTCCGGCAGATCGAGCGCCGGCTTTTCGGGACCGGTTTCCGATTCGGCGTTCAAGCTTGCAACGTTTATCGCCAAAAAAACGATAAGCGCCATGGCGGCAATCATCAACAATCCCAGAACATATAAAATAATCGACTGTTTTCGCATAATGTACTCCTATTCATACCGGCTCACGGTCCGGAGACATTCAATACAGCGCGGCATGCCGCCCGGCATATTTTCGAGCAGCGCCCAAAGCTTTTGCAACTCTTCGCCGTACTTGGATACGTCTATTACGCCCAATTTGCGTATGACCTTTTTGGAGAGGATATCATCCAGCCCCTCCGTTTCCGTTCCGCCGCACGCAACATATGCCGACACATAAGCGGATATCTGCCTTTTTATACGGTTGCCGTATGTTATGCGGAATTTTTCAATTAAAAACTTATCCAGAACTTCAATGCGCGCCAAGCTTTCATCCGAAAGCTCAAAACCCGCTGCGGCAGCCCTCACCATGCCGTCAAATGCGGCGAATGTGATTGAGACATTCGGCTCTTTTGCCGCCTTTACAGGCTCTGAACGCCCCGTAAGGTTCAAAATCATTGCCCTGTCGTAAACCTTGTCGGAAATGGCAAACGCCGAATCGTCGTCGTTTACCGTGCCTATAAACCACATATTTTCGGGCAGCTTTACTGCGCCGTCCTTTAATCCTTCCGGATCGTTTATCCATTTATCCGGAACCACTTGCAGATATCTCAGATCCGGATCGGGAATTTCCAAAAGGGAGAGAAATTCCGCAAAGTAATACTCTATGCGCGCAATATTCATTTCGTCAAGAACGGTTATATACATGGCGTCGCTGCCGTTAGCTTCGTATAGCTTTTTGAACAAAACCGTTTCATTGAAGTTTTTGGTGAATTCGTTGTAATAGCCCACAAGGTCCGCCCGCTCCTTCCACATGGGCTGCACGGGGATTATTGTGGACGGATTGCCGATATATTCGCCGAAGGCATAGGCGAGGGAGGTTTTCCCCGCGCCGGATATGCCTTGAAGTATCAATATTTTGGAAGTTGCCAAACCGGCAACGAATTCACGGATTTCGTTTTCGGAGAAATACAGACCTAAGTTTGCAGCCGCAAAATTGCGGAATCCCGCACAGAATTCCGCGAGCGTGTTGACTTTTTTGCCGTTTTTAACCGCTGCGGGAACGATTGAAGAAATACCTTCGAAGCGCGAGGGAAAACGCCTGCCCAGCTCAGCCGAATATGCGGCACGCTCTGCCTCTATCGCCCTTTCCATACCGTTCTCCCACTTGTCTCTGACCTTGTTTACCCTTCTGCGCCTTAAAAACAGGAAGATGACAAATGCCAACAGCAGCACGGGCAAAATTATCACCCATACCAATATGAGAACGCTCTTGCCGCCGAAGGAAAAATAGCCGAGCAACGTTTGGATTATGGGATTTAAAAGCCCGCTTGCGTCGAGATAAATGAGAACGCCCACAAAGGTTCCGCCGGCTAGCGCTATGACGGTCAAAAGCACAATAAAGAAAATACGCCTAAGCTTTTTACTCATTGGGTGCGCCCTCCGTCTCTTTTTCGGCATATATATTGTCTTTTTTGCCGAAAATGCGCTGTTTGATTTCCGCGCGCGACTGTTCTTTCAAGGCTTTTTTTACACCCCGCCACTCACGGTTCAAAAGCCTGCCCAAAGCTTCATAATAGCTTTCAAGCCTGTCCAGACCTTCTTCCGAAGCGAACTCGCCTTCGGCTATCTGACCTTTATCCGCCATAAGCGCGACCAAGCGCGCCTCGAGAGCTTTGTTCCGTGCGGCAAGATCCGAATTTTCGGCAATGAGCTTTTCCGTCTTTGTTTGCAGATTTTCAATCCGCTCCGCGTCCTCCTGCAAACGTCTGAGGTTTTGGGCGGATTGAACGGCGTATTGCTCCCCGCTCTTTTCCAATTGCGCCCTGTATTCCTCAACGGCTTGCCCGGAGTTCAGCCTTTCCTCCTCGACAAGCTTTTTGAGTCCGTCTATTGTCCGGTCCTGCTCGGCAAGCCGCCTGCGCGCCGCGGCAAGTTCCTTTACTTCTCCTAAAAGCTCCGCATTCTTCTCTTCAAGCAACAATATGTATTCTTCGATATTTTTACCGCCGTGCGCGTTTTCAAGCGCAAGCCGCTTCTCTTTAAAAAGCTTTTCTTCCTCCGAAAGATAATTATTTCTTAGCTCCATGCCTATATCCGGACCTCCGCCGTATAAGGCAAAGGCATATAAAACGGCGGGCAAAGCAAGCTCAAAGGAGTCGGCAGACTCCCAATTCTGCACGGACGTGTTGAGTTTTTCTTCCCTATCAGACAAAATATACTCGTACAGGGTTACCGCTTCCCTGAAATTTTTATTCATTTTAAGCACGTTGGTTAAAGTGAGCGATTTTATTTTATCCGACTTGGCAACCTCGAGCATAAGAGGGGTGCGCAGATAGTAGTCTATGGACTGCCGCAGCTGCTCTATGGCGGTTATATTCTCCCGCATGGTCAATTTGAACCCGTCCCTCTCGTCTTTCAGCTTTAAATCAACCGTAAGTCTGCGTGTGCCGAGGTTTACTTTTTTGCGTACGGTCAGCGTGCCCTCGTATGAGTTTGCGCGCAAAAGTTTGGCAAGTTTTTCCGCGGTGTACTCTTTAAGCTTACAAAGGAGAGTATATAAAAATCTGTTTTCGTAAGTTGCATAGTCGTTCAGCCGCTCCACCGTAAAAAGCTTATCGGGCACAATCTGCTCCCCGCTCTTTTCACGGTTTATACAGTCGCTGCGGCGGGCGAGGTGCTGCACCGATTCCTTGGAAACGCGCTTAACCTTTTCTATGGGCAGAACTTCACCCTCGGAGCGGATGAACCTTCTCTCTTCATCCATAGCCCTGCCAATTGCGTTCAGACCGTCGCTTACTACCTTTATCCATTCGGCGTCGGTTTCGGCAAAGGTTGCCTTTGCACAGATCTCTTCGCCGCCTGCCGAGGCTACCGCGTCTATCAGCGATTGGAACTCGGGGTCGGCTTTTGCTGTCTCTTTAAATTGCTTTATTGCCCTGTAGAGGGCGTATTCCTCGTTCATAGCGCCCTCCTACTTCAATCTCGCCATTGTACGCACGGCTGCCACGGAACGGGGCATTGCGCCCTCCCCGAACAGCTCATCCAAAAACTTGCAGAGCTGCTCGGCTTCCCCTCGCCTGTATGAGAGGTTCTGCATTTCGAGCTTCCTCAAAACCTTTTTTGCGAGAATATCGTCCAACGCCTCGGTTTCGCTGCCTCCGCACGCTGCATATACGGGCAGATAGCTTTTAATCTGTCTCATTATACGGTTCCCGAAAGATATTTTAAACTTTTCGCCCAAATATTCGTCAAGCTTGGCAATGCGGTCGGCAACTTCGGCGGGGAACGGGCTGTTTGCTATAACGTTTTTAACGACCTCGTTGAATTTTTCGGCGGTTACGGGCATCGTCCCGTAGCTTTCGGCTTTAAACTCCTCCGCCTTTTTTTCGAGGTCGACGATCATGCTTCTGTCGTAAACCTTGTCGGATATTGCAAACGTAGAGTCGTCGTTGTTTGCAGTTCCCAAAAACCACATATTTTGGGGCAGCATTATGCTGCCGTTTTGCAGGTCCTCAGGGTCGTTGTCCCACTTATCCGAAACGATTTCAAGGCGCCTCAGCTCGGGGTCGGGGATCTCCATAAGTGAGAGAAACTCGGCAAAATAATACTCTACGCGGGCTATGTTCAGCTCGTCGAGAATGGTTATGTATATATCCTTCCGCATATTCGCCTCGTACATCTTTTGCAGAAGAGGCGTCTGGTTGAAGCTTTTGGTAAATTCGTTATAATAACCCAACAGGTCGGACCTCTCCTTCCACATGGGCTGGACGGGGATTATGGTTGAAGGGTTCTCCAAAAATTCCCCAAAGGCGAAGGCAAGGGACGTTTTGCCCGTGCCGGACATTCCCTGAAGTATTATAAAGTGGGAAACGGCGACGCCCGAAATAAATTCACGTATGGTTTTTATATCGTAATACAGCCCGAGCTTACCCGCGGCAAAGTTGCGGAACCCGGCACAGAACTCCGCAAGCGTGAAATCTTCAACAAACGGCTTTTCAACATAGGTTGCCTTTTGTTCGTCAAGCGCCTTTAACATTTCAAAGCGGGAAGCCGAAGCTTCCTTTTGGGATTGTTCTTCAGCCTTGTCCGCACTCTCGTTCAAACGGAGGGTGAGATTGTCAAAGCGCTTTTCGTTTATCATAGCCGCAATTACCGTAAAGAGCATCAAAAGCACCATTACGGTGACATAGGCAATGATAAATTTCGGATCCTTGATTAACTCCCATATCTCTTTAAAAGAGGGAGCGAGCATAAATTTGTTCATAATTCCTCTGTAAAAAATTTATTTGTAGACTTAGTATTAACTTAATTGAATGTGACGTCTGCGTCCGCCTTGCTTTTGCGCAACCTCAGGTCAACCCCGCACAAAATGCCGGCGCCGACGGCAAGGGGGATAATAACGGCGACAGCCGTGCCGGACCACATAAGAACAGTATCCAGCTGCGTGCGTTCAAGCGAAACAAGCAAAACGGAATAGGTTATAGCCGCCGACAAAAGAAAGGCTGAGAGCGCCCGGAAAATTATCCCCAAATATCTTTTGATTTTTTTGCGGGCAAAAACGCAGATTACAGCGGCGATTACCACCTCCCCCGCAATGAGCAACAGCACAACTTTTTTCGCGCCGGCGGCAAACTTGGCTGCCGCAAGATAGTGCAGCATTACGGAAAGAACGGGCACCGCTGCCGCTATTGCCACGGCAATCAGCGCAAAAAGAAGTACACCGTACGCTTTACGCCCGCGCCCGTTTTCTTCCGCGGGCAACCCGGCTTCCGAGGGTGCGGGGATATCGCCTATGCCTCTGCGGGACCACATCAATCCCGCTGCGGTGAGCAAAGCGGTAACCACAGCAAGCAATATCCAGGGTAAAGCAATAATTATTGCGGTATCCCCCGCAAAACCTACATAAAATCCACGTCTCATTCTGCTGAAAAATGCAAAAATAACCCATACAGCCACCGAAATATCGGCGGAAACTGCAAGAGCTACCAATAAAAAAGGCAATATTTTACTTTTTAACGAAGCGCGGCAAACGATTGCGCGGCGCGCGCCGCGGAATGCCGCGGGAAGAACGGAAAATGAAAATATTCCTATAAAACCAATACATATCACAAGCAAAATTACCCAATATAGCACTATTTTCAATTCCTTTCTGTTAAATGTTTTTATTTGTTGTTCCGCAACAAATAGCCCCCCATGGGGGGCTTGGCGATTTGTTTGTTTTTTTATTATACTGTATTTTGTCGGTTTTTGTCAACAAGTTATCTATTATTTCGGCTTTCGAATTTGATTTTTGGCTATAATGCTTGGATTCCCGTATTATCTGCCAAAATGCGGCAGGCGCTTGACAGGCAAGCGCCTGCCGCTTAAAATATATTCCGAAGCGCTTGTGACGAAATCATAAATACGGTTGTTGTTACTTTTCCGCCGAAAAAGTAAAATGGAAAATTACGCTCACCGACAAGGCGTAAGAGCGGCAAGGCATTGACAAACGGCAAAAAATTTTTTATAATTCGGTAAGGAGAAAAAAGATGACAGACAAAAAACTTATTGAAAAAACGGCTTTGAACGCCGCTGCAAAACTTATTAATTTCGGCGGAGCCGACTATTCCGCCGACAGCGCAATAAAAAAAGAGGACACGTCCAAGGGGCTTATAGCCCGCGACGCAGGCATTGAGGAATGGGACTGGCCGCAGGGCGTGGGAATTATGGGAATTCAGCGCCTGAACGAATATTACGGCGACGGGCGCTACGATAAATTCCTTGACGAGTGGTTTTTGAATAATATAAAACGGGGATTGCCTTCGGCGAACATAAACACCACCATTCCCTTTTTGACCCTTGCGGATTTTTGCGGGCGCAGACCGGAGTATAAAAAGCTTTGCCTTGAAAGGGCGCAATGGCTTAAAGACGGACTCCCCAAAACCGAGGACGGCGGGTTCCAGCACGTTACAACCGCCATAGGCGACAGAAACGCCGTCACTCTGCACGAAGGTCTTTTATGGATTGACACGCTGTTTATGGCTGCTCTGTTCATGGGCAAGATGGGCGCCATTGAACACCGCGACGACTGGACGGACGAAGCCGTTAAGCAGTTTTTGGTACATATAAAATATATATACGACAAAAAGACGGGACTGTTCTTCCACGGCTGGGACTTCAACAGGCGGAATAACTACGGCGAAGTGCACTGGGCGCGCGGAAATTGCTGGGCAACGCTTGGAATCCCCGAATTTTTGAGGCTGTGCGGCGACCGAATAGGCGGTGGCGTGCGTGAGTTTTTGACGGATACGTTCAAGGCGCAGGCTGCCGCTCTGATAAAGCTGCAGGATAAAACGGGGCTGTGGCACACCGTGCTGGACGACGATACGAGCTATATAGAAACTTCGGGTTCCGCGGGCATTTGCGCGGGGCTTATAATGGGAATAAGACAGGGAATCCTCGGGGAAGAATATATCCCCGCGGCGGATATGGCGCTTAAAGGTCTGTGCGATATGACCGATAAAGACGGCACCGTTAAAAACGTTTCCGGCGGCACGGGGGCGGGTATGGACGCCGAGCACTACAAGCGCGTGGCGCTGGTGCCCAGAGCCTACGGGCAGGCGCTTTGCATAATAGCCCTGTGCGAAGGTTTGAAGCTTTAAAAAACCCAAAACATATGGCGGCATTGCCGCCTTTCAAAGGGATTAGGAAATAAGCGGTTTGGCTGTTCGCCAAACCGCTTATTCATACCGCAATCATGGAAGTAACGGCTTAGATCGCCGGCAGAGTATGAACTGTTACATATTCCGATGCCGAAACACATTCTTTCAACCGTTCTAAGTCCTGCTCTGAAGCGTGACCGCTTGTATGCAAAGTGCGCTCGGTCAAACCCAACATCTGCGCTTCTGTCAAAAATATTTTTACGTCATCGTGTTCACGATAGCCGCTCCACATGGAATAGACGAGAAGCGCGCCGCCCAAGTCCATTTTTCCGGCAAGTTTTTTGAGATAGCCGAGCATAGACGGGCGGACGAGCATAACAAACGGCTTGCCCTTGGCAATTCCCGCGATTCCGCGCTTTTGCTTAAATTCAAAGAACATATCTTTGCGCTTACCCTGTACGCCTCTCGGGGTAAAGGCATATACGTCATCAAAGATATCCGGGCGCTATTCCGTCTTTTCCGGATTGAAAAAATCGTCGATAAGCCCCCGATATATTTCCAAAATTTCCTTTACTTTCGGCTATGTTGCATTTCTCCAACGAAAACCAAATAATATCCGCCGTATGCCCGGTCTCGCCGCAAAACCGAGAGACTTCAACGTGCAGCTCATTCAGCCTCTCGAGCGTCTGCTTATAATTTTCCGAAAACCGCGCGTGCCGAAAATCAAATTCCCCCACAATTCCGTCCCGCGAGGAACGGATACGAAGGAGCTGATGTAATCTCTTACAGGTGAGGAAGTTTCAAAAAAATTGCGAACGCACCCTCTCAAAACACGGCTGTTTTTCATCCAACGCACATGCTCCATTACATTGAAAATTTCATATATAAAATAAATTATAATCGGGCATTTATAAAGTCATTTCTTTGAAATCCCCCTCCTGCTGCCGCTATTTTAAAATTATTTTAAAGTTTTTTGCGGCGGAGAACAAGCTTATACAGCTCGAACGCGGGGATAACCGAGAACGCAAGGGCAAACACCGTGAGCCACTGCAAAGAGCCGAGCGGAACAAGCCCGAAGGCGGCGGATATGGGCGTTGCACATAAAATTACGTTTACGGCTATCCCGGCGGCTACGGTGGCAATTAAAATTTTATTTGAAAACGCTCCGCAAAATGCCGAAGCGCGCTCCGAGCGGACGTTGAAGGCGTGGAAAAGTTCCGAAAAGGAGAGCGTTAAAAAGGTCACGGTGGTTGCCGCGGCGTTGCCCCAAAGCGTCAGGGAAAGCGCAAAAGCGCCCACCGTTATTGCCGTAATGTATATTCCGCCCGCGGCTATCCCCGCAACGGACGCTTTGGAGAAGATGGCTTTTTCGGGGCGTTCGGGCGGTCGGCGCATAACGTCCGCGCTCTCCCTTTCGGCTCCCAAAGCAAGCACGGGGAAGCTATCGGTTATGAGATTGAGCCACAGCAGCTGCGTGGAGAGTAAAAAGTTATATTTAAAAAAGAAAACCGAGGCGATAAATATGGCAAGAACTTCGGCTAAATTGGTGGAAATGAAGAACTGTATTGTCTTTTTTACGTTTTGGGAGATTCTGCGCCCTTCGCGGACGGCTGAAACTATGGTTGCAAAATTGTTGTCGGTTATAACCATATCCGCGGCGCTTTTGGTGACGTCCGTGCCGTCGCCCATACACACCCCTATATCCGCGCTCTTTATGCCGGGTGCGTCGTTTATTCCGTCGCCCGTCATCGCCACAACGTGACCGTGCTTTTTGAGGCATTTTACTATTATATTTTTATGCTTCGGCGAAACGCGCGCAAAAACGCTTGCCCCGAGTATACGCTCCTCCCGCTCCCTGCCATTTAAGCCGTCCAGCTCTCCGCCCGTCACAACCTCGTCCTCGCTCTGCGCTATATTCAAAGTTTTTGCAATCGAAAGCGCGGTGCGCACGTGGTCGCCCGTTATCATAACTGTTTTTATGCCCGCGGTGCGGCACTCCCCAACTGCCTCCTTTACGCCCCTCTTCAAGCCGTCGTACATTCCCGCAAGCCCTATAAAAATCAAATCTTCTTCGTCCGCGGCTCCGCTTTGGGGCTTATAGGCAAAGCCCAGCACGCGCAGGGCGTTTGCCGACATACCGTCGTTTTGTGCCGCAATTTCTGCCGCGTCCTCCGCCGTGAGGGGCCTTACGCCCGAAAAACTCAACACGTATGCGCATTTTTTAATTAAAAAGTCGGGCGCGCCCTTTGTGAATATAAAATTTTCTCCGCCGCTCTCCACGGCTACGGACATCATTTTGCGCTCGGAGGAAAAGGGAAGTTCCCCCGTTTTTTTAAACTCCGCGGCAAAGCCCTGCCCGTCGGCATAGTTTAAAAGGGCTATCTCCGTGGGGTCGCCGATATATCTTCCGCGCTCCCCCTTCACCGTGGTGCAGGCGCGCATGCAATAAAGGAGTTTGTTATTTATTTCCTCATTCCCGGGCGAAAAACTCCACACGCTTTGCACTTTCAGCTTGTTCCGCGTGAGCGTACCCGTCTTATCCGTGCAAATAACCGTGCAGCTGCCCAAAGTTTCCACAGATTTAAGCTTGCGTATTACAACGTGCTTTTTGCTCATTTTTTGCACGCCCATGGACATAATTATAGTGACCGCCGCGGGAAGCCCTTCGGGAATTGCCGCCACGGCAAGCGCAACCGCCGTCATAAAGTTCTTTATTATGCCGTCGCGGCGGACGGCTACGCCCATTATAAATACGAGCGCGGTGACCGCCAAAACCGCACACGTAATAACCTTTCCGAGCTTTGAAAGGCTTTTTTCGAGCGGGGTTTGGGCGGGCTTTTCGCCCTTTAACATGGCGGCTATTTTGCCCATTTCGGTATTCATTCCCACCGATGTTACAACCGCCGTGCAGTTGCCGCCCACAACAAAGGTAGAGCCGAAGAGACAGTTTGTAATTGCGCCCGCCTCCGCCTTGTTGCCGTGAATACGCCCCGCGCTCTTTTCAACGCTCACACTCTCCCCTGTGAGAGCAGACTCGTCGCACTTTAACCCGTGCTCCTCCAAAATTCTGCAATCGGCGGGGATTACGTTGCCCTCCTCCAAAAGGACAATGTCGCCTAAGGTAAGTTCTTCGCAGGGGATAACCTTTTCCCTGCCCTCCCTGCGGACCTTGCAGGTGTTTGCCGAGAGCTTTTTGAGGTTTTCTATTGCTTTGTCGGCGCGGAATTGCTGCACGGTGCCCACGGTGGCGTTGAGAAGTATTATGGCAAGTATTATGACCGCGTCTGTCATATCCGACGCGTCCTTGGTTGCAGTTGCGATTATCCCCGAAACCGCCGCCGCAACAATCAGAAGGATAGTCATAAAATCGGAGAACTGCGAGAAGAAGAGGCGAAATATACCTGCGTTTTTGCCGCTTTCGATGGTGTTTTTGCCGTAGACCGAAATGCGGCGCGCAGCCTCTGCTTCGGTTAAGCCCTCCGCACAGGTCTTTAATTTTTTAAGGCAATCGCCCGCCTCCTCAAAACAAAAATTCTGCATACTCTACCTCAAAGTAAAGTATGCAGGTTTGTCCTTTAATATGATATTTGCGGAAATCAGTTTTTAAGTTCGGGAAACTTTGTGCACAGCAATTCGAAAATGAGTTCCGCACCCTCGCTTGCCCCAAAGTTTTTGCGCTGCGCCTCCGCAGCCTTTTTGTACGGCTCCATAAGCCCGGGGTCTTTTATAAATTCTTCCAGCCTGTCCACTACCTTTTGGGGGCTGAATATCTTCATTGCATTTCCGACTTGCTCTATGTAGTATTTGCCTATTTTTTCCTCTATGGTGGTGGCGTACTTTGTTATGATGAGCGGCAGCCCGAAAAAGCACACCTCGGCGCACATATTTGCTCCGCTCTTGCCGCAGAAGATATCCGCGCAAGCCACTATCTCAAGCATATTGTCGGCAAGTCCCGTGGGATAAACACAGGTGTTGCCATTGCTTTTAACGTTTTGCAGCCTTTTATAAAGCTCCTCGTTTCTGCCGCACACGGGCACAAGGTTTACGGGTAAATCGCGCTCCAGAATTATCTTGCAGATCTCCTCCATCTTGCCTATGCCGTAGCCGCCCTCGGCTAAAACCACAGTGAATTTATCGGGGTCGAACCCCAGCTTTAAGCGCAGTGCGCGCTTATCGGAGGAGACGCCGTAAGCCTCCTTTCTTATAAAAAAGGGGACTTGCTTCAAATTGCTTTCGTTGAAGCGGACAGGGTGCTTTTTGAGCGCTTTTTTATAGCCCGTGGGCGTGGAGACCATTACGATATCCGCGGCATAGCTGAACAGCGGGTTTATATCCGTGTCGGGGCAGTACATTGCGGTGAGCGGCTTGCACTTGCACTTTTTTGCGTAGTAGTTTGTTGCCCAGTGGGTGCTAAACACAAGGTCGGGCGCGTACTTATCCATAAGCGCGTACCCCGGCTTGCGGGATCCCAAGCGCAAAAAGGTCATGGTTGCCCAGGTGGATAAATGTATCCGCCAAAATTCCATATTTATGGTTGAAAAAAAGCCGTAGGACGTGTGTTTGTTTTGGGTTTGGACGAATGTGCAGAGGCGTTCGCCGAAAATTTTAAGATTTTTGTTGTCCGTTTCGGTGAAGAAGTTACAGCGGACCACTTCTACCTTGTCGCCGTAGAGCCTTTCGAACTCGTCGGCAATGCTTTTCATAGGAACTATATGACCCAACCCCGCTTCCGTAAACGGAAACAGTACTCTCGGTTTGTTCATATTCTTCTCCTCGTCTACTTTCTCTCATTTATATATTATATCCTGCGCAGTCCACCCTGTCAAGGGTTTAAAAAAGGCGCCCGCAGCGCCTTTTTTTCAGTCCTCGTTGAAATCGTGCTTCTCCTCTTCCTCGTCGTGAGGATCGGGAAACTGAGTTTTATCGTATGCAATACCGTGCTTGTCGTAATAATCCTTTATCGCCGCGCGTATCGCCTCTTCCGCCAGCACGGAACAGTGCATCTTGTGGGCGGGCAGACCGTCAAGCGCCTCCGCAACAGCCTTATTTGTAAGCTCCAGCGCCTGCGAAAGGGGCTTGCCCTTTATCATTTCGGTTGCCATGGAGGACGAAGCTATCGCGCTGCCGCATCCGAAAGTGTTGAACTTTACGTCCACTATTATATCGTTTTCTATTTTTAAATATATCTTCATTATATCGCCGCATTTGGCGTTGCCTACCTCGCCTATGCCGTCGGCGTCGTCGATTTTCCCAACGTTGCGGGGATTGGTGAAGTGGTCCATAACCTTTTCGCTGTAAAGTGCCATATATATTCTCCTTTTTTAAGTACTGAGTTAAATAAGATGCTTGCGCGTGCCATTTTCAAGTTCCTCCCAAACGGGGGAAATGCTGCGGAGATACTCCACAACCTTGGGAACCTCGGCAATTATATAGTCTATATCCTCCTCCGTGTTTGCCTCCGACAGGGAGAGACGGAGAGAGCCGTGCGCAACTTCGTGCGGAAGCCCCAGCGCCAGCAGAACGTGGGAAGGGTCCAGGGAGCCGGACGTGCACGCCGAACCGGACGACGCGCAGATGCCCTTTGCGTCCAGAAGAAGCAGAAGGCTTTCGCCCTCGATTCCTTCAAAGCACATATTCACGTTGCCGCAAAGCCGCTTTACCCTGTCGCCGTTGAGCCTGGAATGGGGGATTTTTAATAGTCCGTCTATCAGCTTTTCGCGGAGACGTGTTAAGTTTTCCGCATTTTTGTCAAGGCTTTGGCACGACTCCTCCAAAGCCGCCGCCATACCCGAGATCCCCGCAATATTTTCGGTTCCCGCGCGCTTGCCGCGCTCCTGAGCGCCGCCCTCTATAAAGGTCAAAAGTGGCAAGCCCTTTTTGCAGTAGAGCGCGCCGACGCCCTTGGGTCCGTGGAATTTGTGCGCCGAAAGGGAGAGCATATCTATGTTGTCCGCCCTCACATCCACGGGCAGGTGCCCCACCGCCTGAACGGCGTCGGTGTGGAAGATGACCTTGGCTTCGCGGCAGACCGCGCCTATTTCCGATATGGGCTGAATGGTGCCCACCTCGTTGTTGGCGTACATTATTGTGACGAGCGCGGTGTCGGGGCGGATAGCCGCCCTTACCTCCTCCGCCGTCACAAGCCCGTTTGAGTGGACGTCGAGGTATGTTACTTCAAACCCTTCCTCCTCCAACTTTTTCAGCGTATGCAAAACGGCGTGGTGCTCGAACGCAGTGGATATAATGTGTTTTTTGCCCTTTTTTGCGCCCTGCAAAGCCGCAGAACGGATGCACTGGTTGTCCGCCTCGCTGCCGCCCGAGGTGAAGTAAATTTCCCTCGGCTCGCAGTTCAGGCACTTTGCCATTTTTTCGCGCGCGGCGTCAAGCGCCTCCTTGGCAACCTGCCCCACCGTGTGTAAGGACGACGGATTGCCGTAAATCTCTTTAAAATAGGGCGTCATTGCGGCTATTGCCTTATCGCTCATCGCGGTCGTAGCCGCGTTGTCTACATAGATAGTTCTTGCCAAAATAATTTACCTTTCTTTTAAGTATGTATATATTATATTTTTAAATTCCTATAATGTCAATAGGAATTAAGCGCGATTTTTTAAAATTTAAAATCAAACGAGGTCCGAAAGCCTTTTGGACGTGAGAAAGTTCATTATAACCTCGTCAAGCTCCTTAAAAAGGGGTAAAGTTGCACACGTATCGGCGTTTTCGCACGGGGCGGAACCGGCTTCAAGACAGCTTACGGGCGCAAGGGTGCCCTCGCCCGAAAGAAGAATTTCGGCGGCGGTGTAGTCCGCGGCGGGGCGGGCAAGCTTGTAGCCGCCGTTTTTGCCCCTTGCCGACACAACAAGCCCCGCGGTGTAGAGCTGTTTTGCCGAAGCTTCCAAATATTTAAGGCTCTCGTTCTGCCGCGCGGCTATATCGGCAAGGGAAATGAAGCCCTCGCCCTCGTGCCGTGCCAGATCTACCATTACTTTTAGGGCATTCCTGCCCTTTGTGGTTATCATCATAAAAAATTCTCCTTCACAAAAAGCTCGGGCGATTGCGCGCCCTGCGCTTTTTCGTGATTTGAGGGCTCCTCGCCCTCTGCCTGCGATTTTCAAGTGCCCACGATTATATAATCGCAGGCATTCACCCCGCTGAGGCAAAAGGGTTTGCAAATTGGGGCGCGCCGGCGCAGGGAAACCCTGCTTGCGCCGTTGATTATTTGGAAATTGTGGAAGCTGTATTTACGAAGTTGGCAAGCGCGCAGATACGAGCAGAACGAGGCGCCTGCGGATTTTGCGACAGGAGTGTACAAAGACGTACACGACTTAGCAAAAACGCAAAGGCAACAATGTTATGCGAAGTATATCCGCGCTTGTAGCGGGAGCTTATCCGCCGTAGGCTATCATCCGCTCGATACACCTCACCGCCGCAACACGCGTCTCTTCGCTCAGCTCTATCTCCTCCCCGCCGTTCCCGGTTATGCAGGCATAAACTTCGGGCAGGGTTGTAAGCTTCATATTGTGGCAGACCATATCCTTTGAAAGAGGATAAAATTTTTTCTGCGGGTGCTTATATTGCAGGTGCTGCACTATGGCGTTTTCGGTGCCGATAATAAACTCCTTTGCGGGGGATTTTGCGGCATAGTCCATTATCCCCGACGTGGAACCAACGTAATCGGCAAGTTCCGCCACCTCCGGGCGGCACTCCGGGTGCGCCAAAAACAGGGCTTGGGGGTGCAGCTTTTTTGCGGCGATAACATTCCCCTTTTCCATTCTCGCATGGGTTGGGCAGCCGCCCGAAAGAAGCTTGAAGTTCTTTTCGGGGAGTTGGTTTTTTATGTATGTGCCCAAATTTATATCGGGAATAAAAAGTATATCCTTTTCGGGAATGGCGCGGCAGATTTTAAGCGCACTGGAGCTTGTCACGCAGTAATCGGCAATGGTTTTAAGCTCCACAGTGGTGTTTATGTACGCCACAACGGCGTAACCGGGATACGCCTTTTTGACTTCGGCTATCAAGTCCCTGTCCATCTGCTCCGCCATGGGGCAGCCCGCCTGCGGGTTGGATAAAATCACCTTTTTCTGCGGCGAAAGCATTTTTACCGTCTCCGCCATAAATCGGACGCCGCACATTAAAATTGTTGACTGCGGGGCGGCTTTGGCTTTAACCGCAAGGGCGTAGCTGTCGCCGACAAAATCGGCTACCTCGCACACCTCTTCCGACATATAGCTGTGCGCCAGAATGCACACGTCCCTTTCCTTTTTGAGCCGCAAAATTTCGGCTTGCAAATCTTTTATCATATTAATACCTATTGATTATATAGGAATTATACACTTTATTTTCCGCCCCGTCAAGCAACGCAACGCGGCAGCCGAAAAAAATGCTCCCCTCAGCTAAGGGGAGCTGTTTATTATAATTCAATTTGTTCTATATGGGGGCGTTATTTTTGCCGCAACCTCAGTCCGCCTTTTCCTCTATGTCCTTGGAAAGCTCCTTTTGCTCTTCAACAAACTTTCTGGCGCTGCGTTCCACCGTTTTGGTGCTTTGGGAGTTGAATTCAATGGGTTGGTTTACTACAACCTGCGGGAAAGGTATGTTTATGTTGTTTGCGTCAAACATAAGCTTAAGCTCCCTGTTGAGGTCGCGCTGAACCTGGTAGATATCCTCCTCCTTGCACTTTGCCACGAACAGCAAGTCAACGCTGGAGGCGGACAGCGCGTTTACGCCCTTATAGTAGGGTCCCTCCACGATTGCGGGGATACGGGTTTTGATTTTATCGAGATTGTCGCGTATAACTATCTCCACGCGGGGAATGGATTCGCCGTATTCTATGCCTATGTACGCCTTTGCAACGGACAGTTCCCGCGTTTGGTTGACGATGGTTTTAACTTCGCTGTTGTTGATTATTTTTACGTTGCCGCCCGCGTCCTCTATCTTTGTGGTGCGTATGCCTATCTCCGTTACGGTGCCGCGCCAGTCGTCTATTACGACTATGTCGCCGACCTGATACTCGCCCTCTATAACTATAAACAGACCTGCGATTATATCAGCCACAAGGCTCTGTGCGCCGAGACCTATTACCAAAGACAGGATTCCCGCGCTGGCAAGCAGCGTGCCTGTATCCACGCCGAAGCTGCCCAGAACGAGAAGCACGGCGACTATGCCTATTATCCAGCTTATAAAGCTGCTTATGAGCTTTACAATGGTTTGCCCGCGCTTGCTGTGCGTGAACAGCTTGCCCAAAATAAAGCGCAGCAAAACGGCGATTATAACGGCTATCGTTGCGATTTGGATAGACCGCACGAGCGCGGGTATTTTTGTGTAGAGAGTCTGCAAAAACACATTGTCGCTCACGGTGCGGTTGAACACGGAGTCCTCCCCGAAAAGATAGGGCGCGTATACCACGGCAAGCGCCGTGAGCGCCACAAAGACGGCAAGCGTTATTATCTTTACGTATGGTATTTTTTGGGTTTTGTCTTTCATAATTATCTCCGCAAAAATTTTATAGCCTTATATAGTTACTTCGGTTGAGTACACCACCGTATTTACGGCAGACGAGGGGTCCGACGTGCGGTAGGTTAGCGTAAACGTTGCTCTCTTGCCCGCAAGCCCCGCTTTGAGGCAGACGTCTATGCTCTGCTCGGCGTGGAGATCTTCGGTAAACACACAGCTTGAAACGTTGCCCTCACCGTCCGTAAGTGTGGCGGAAAAATCCGTAAAATATCCGTTGGGGTCGTCAAAATCCATTGTGAAGTGGAAATAACCGTCCACCGCGCATGTGCAGACGTGCGCAACGCCCCTCCACACCGATTGCGGCTCGGGCGGAGGCAACAGCTCTGTTTTTACAGACCTCTCTGCCACGGTTTTACCCGACCCGAACGCCGCGGGCGTAACCACGGCAAGCGTGTAGCTTACGCCCGGTTTAAGACCCGTGAACACGCCCGAGTTTTCGCCCTGTTCCAGCGCCGTTTGGCGCTTTGTGAAGTCGTTATAGAGCACTATGCTCAAATTTTCGCCCTGCTCCACGGTGACGTCGTAGGCAACCTGAGTATCCGTGACCGAAACATCCACTATTTCCGCGCTGCCCTTGGGCGCAAACACGCCCGACGACGCAACCGCAACCACCGCCACGGCAGCTACGGCAAACGAAGTTAGTATGCGGGAAATAGCCGAGGGGTTTGCACGCCGCTTCTTTTGCGGCGACGGCGTGCCATCGCCGCTGTAAGCGTTTTCGGAGTAATATTTCCGCTCCTCTGCCGTATGATACTCGTCCGCCTCGCTCCGGTATTCGCGGACGTCGCGTTCGAGCGGGTCGCGGTTATATTCGGACATTATTTATCCTCAGGCTCGTTTTTTTGCGCCTCCCCGGCTTCCGCAGCCGCTGTTTGGTCGGCTACGGGCATATTTTTTATTATGGTAGCTTCCGCAAAGTTGCCATTTGCGGGGGTAGGCTTTGTGCGGAGTTTTTTAAGCAATAAAACTATTACGAGAATTTCGGCAAGTATTATAGCCGTAAATCCCAGCGCCATGCAGATCCCAAGCGCGCCCTTAGGAGTGATTATGGTTGCCGCCAGCGCGGGCAGGGGAACTACGGCTGCCGCTTTTTTGGAACCGTCCTTGCCCTCGCCGTCATCGCTTTTCAACGCCGCTATGGCTATGAGTATTATTTCTATTCCTATGAGAATGGAAAGGAGAACTATGAGCCACGTGTAGTCTACGATTGTATCGCCTATTATCTGGAATTCGCCCAGAACGTTTGTTGTGAACACTAAGTATTTGCCGTCCTCGATATGAGTTTTAAATACGTCTATGCTTCCGTCGGCATTTACGCGGACTACCTGCCGACCCGTTTCGCCGCGGAGACTTGCAGGCATGAGGACCTTTACGGTGTAAGTGCCGCCCGTTGAATATTCCGCGCCGTTATTGGTTAAGCGCACTTCTATGGCATACTTTTCCGACTTGCCGTCAGTAAGATCCGCAAGTTGCTCGCTTGTAATCCCGGAGCCTTCGGCGGCGCTTATTCTGCCGCGCTTGATTGCGTTGGCAACCTCCTTAGCCCTGCCGGTGCCCTCGGTTATCACGAGAATCGCGGTGCTTTCAATAGGTTCCGTGCCCGAGAGAATTCCCCAAAGGTCGCCCTCGTAATCTTCGCCGTAGTCGCCCGTGCCGCCCTCTTCGGAAGGAGTTTTGTCGGGATTGATTCCGCCCGAGGTTACTTTTGTAACGTCGACTTCCCCAAGCGCCTTTTGAGCTTCATCCAACAATTTCGCAAGCTCCTCGGAGGACCCGCCGGAGGAAACGGCTTCCTTAGCCTTCTTTGCCATATCGTCCACTATGCTCTGCAATTCGGCTTTTTGGGAATTGTTGTACCTGCCGCTTCCTGCAAGCTCGTCCTTTTGCTGCTGCAACGTGTTTTCGTTGCGCTGAGCCTCCTGCGCGCGCTTGGTGTAAGCTTCGGCTTCGCTGTACTTTTCGTCGATTTTGCCGTTGCGCTCCTCGGCGTATTGGCTGCGGTCCGCGGGGTCTTTATGGGGCAGATATTGCTCAGCCTCTATTTCTCCGACCTTGCCGCTGTTGGTGTCCTGAACAAACTTGCCGTCGCAGTCCTTTAAAAGGCTTTCCGCTTTTTCAACAGCCTCGTCCTTTTTCAGCTCGAACTCAGCCTTGTTCAGTCTGTCCTCAAGCTCGCCCTCGTAGCTTTCGTAGCCGTTCTCCTTAGACTTGGCGTCGAGGTACTCCTTAACCTTTTCGTCAAGCTCCGCAAGCTCTTTCTGCGCATTTTCAATGGACTCTTTGTCGGCGGCTCCCACATCCCCGAAATCCTTACGGGTTACGCTGTCGTCGCCGCCAAGATATCTTTCTCCGTCCATCTTGGGGAGAACGCTCTCCACTATGTCGCGCACGTCCTCAACTTTCTCATCGGCGTCGGTTCCGTCGTTAGTTACAACGCCGTCGATATCCTCGCAGGCTTTTTCCACAAGCGCCTTAACGCGTTCGCCGTCCTCCTGCGTAAGCTGCTCCTGGAGATACTGCTTGTAGTACTCTTTTTCCACATCGAGCTTCGCCTTGCCAAGCTCCTTGTCAAGGTCTGCCGCGGCAGCTTCCCCGATTGCTTTCAAACCGTTTTCAAGCGCGTCCGTAACGGCGGAATCGTCCTTTAAGCCGTTGTCGTTGTCCTTGAACTTCTTGGCGTACTCTACCAGCAAATCGCGCTGCTTTTCGGCTCTGTCCTCTATGTCCTTATAATCTTTATAGTTACTTTGGTCAATCTGCGCTTTGGCGTCCTCTATGAGTTTGTCAAGCTTGGTTTTAAGCTCGTCTGGAAGCAACGCAGCGTCTCCTTCCGCCAGACCGTCCAGAACTGCTTTTGCTTCGTTCTTTTCTTTATTGCGCTGTGCTTCAACGCTTTCTTTGAGATCTTTTACCGTTCCGGAAAGGTCGGGAACTCCCGCGTTGTCGCCGCAAGCCTCGTCCACGGACTTTTTGCAGTCTTCCACAATCTGCTTTGTTTCTTCGGAATCGCCGTCCTCGATCAACAGACTGTCGGCAGCGGCTTTTACGGCTTTGCCGAGCACGTCGTTAATGCCGTTTCTGTCCGTTTGCTCGCCTATGTCGGCAGCAAATTTCTCCGCGTCTCCGGCGGGCAATTCCTTGCCCGTGATTTCCTTATATGCTTCGGCGTATTCGTTCTGCGCTATGGCTTTGTCCGCGCTGAGCTGCAGTGCGTTCTCCGCCTCAGACTTTTTAACCGCTATGGCTTCCTCTGCCTCTTTGCTGTCGCCGTCCTTTGCAAGCTCGTCTATTGCGCTGAGATATCCATCCAACTCATTTTTGAGAGTCGTCTTGCCACCCTCGCTTATTCTGTCCTTGTTGGATTCAATGATTCCGTCCAGCTTGCTTTGTAGTTCGGATTTCTCCTTTATCCCTACTACGATATCCGCTACCTGAGCGCCCGTATTAGCATTATTCCCGGCTTTGGTTACTGCCTTTTCTACTTCGTCTATAAGGCTGCCCGCCGTGCTATGTTCGGTCTTTAATTCTTCGAGAAGTTTGTTTACCTCCTTGGCAAGGGCTTTGTTCCTTTCGCCTAAGTCGGTTGCGCCCGTTAAACCTGTTATTACTTCATTGTCTTGAATATCGGCTTCTTTGCCCGTGATGAGCTTATGGCTGTCCAGATATTCAGATACCGCGTTTGCTCCAGATACTATGCTTGATAGATCGGGAATCGTGCCGTCTGTGGCTGTTGCCTTTCCTACTTCGCCGCGGAGACCTTCGGTTTCCGTTGCGCCTAAGTATTTCTTTGCGCTATCCGAAGTTGCTTCGCTTGCCGCAGTGGTGAGCAATTCCTGTACGTCTTTCTTGAGAGTTTCCACAACTCCATCTACGTCTTTAACTTCTGCACCGAATTTAAGTTCGGACCATGCGGGCAATTCCTTACCCGTGATTTCCTTGTAGGCTTCGGCGTATTCAACGTTCGCATAATATTCGGAAAGGGCAAGTTCCAGCGCGGCGGCTGCGGCTTGTTCTGCCGCGGTCTTTTCTTCTGCCGTTCCCGCCTTATCTATTTCGGATAAGCCCTGTTTAAGCACTTCGCCGAGCTTTGCCTGCTCCGCTGCGGGGAGTTCGTTTTCTTTTATTATGCCATCGTAAACTTTTTGCAAATCGAGCTTTTGCTTTACGCCAAACACCGCGTCGGAAGCTTCTGCAATGTTTTGGCTCTTATTGTCGTTGCGGTTGCCCTCGGTTTCGGCTGCCTCCACTGCCTCGTTTGCGGATTTTATAATATCATTATTATTATCGGCGTAAGCCTTTTTCAAAAGGGCTTTGATTTGCTCTGTGAGCTGACTGTTTGCGCTCTCTATATCGTTGGAGCCGGCGGACTGAGCCTTTTGGATAGCCTCTGCCGCAGTCTTTAATTCTTGAAGATTTGCTTCGTTAGGCTCTTCGCCGAAGATATTTTTATACGCCTCGAACAGCTCGGAAACAGCCTTTATGTTTTTAAGCGCGGCAACCTGCTCTTCGGGAGTTTTGCCTTGTGTTAACCCGTTGAAATAGGACTTAAACGCCTCGACTGCGCCGCTTAACAATTCGTCAAGCAAGGCTTCAATGCCCTTTTCCGCCTCAGCGTTGGGATCGGTCGATTTATCGATATTGTCCATTACGGCTTGCACCGCCGCATCGGTATAGGTTACGCCGTTCCCGTTGGAAGTGAATTCCGCCTCCTTGCCCTTTATTGCAAGATGTGCGTCAAGGTACAGCTTTTCGGCTATGCCCTTGTTTTTTATGTCCTCAAACTTAGCCTTTGCAGCTTCTACGGCTGCTGTTTCATCAAACGGCTCGTCGGCATTCTGAACCCCCAATATCGCAACCAGATTGGCTGCGTAGAGTTCCTTTGCCCTTTCGGCGGACATTTTTCCTTCCGCACTCTCTACGGTTTTGTTATACTCGCTTTGAATATCCATAGCGGCGGAGATTCTTGCCGAAAGATTGTTCAAGCCCTCTATTGCTTCTGCAATCTTCCCGTCCGCGGGGTTGAGGTTATAGCTACCTATCTGTGAGGTGAAAAAGCTTGTTATATCGTTATATTGCTGCTGTTCTTCATCGGGAACATTATTATCTTCAAACCATTGTTGAATTTCGCTCTGTATTTTTTTGTCTACCGCATCCTTATAGGCGGCTATAAGCGCGTTATATTCTTCCGCAACATAGCCTCCCGCTTCGGGCGATTCTTTAACTATATCGTTATAGCCTTCAATCGCTTTTTTCAAGGCTCCCTTGTTTTCGGTGGTGTTCGGATCAAAGGAAGGGTCTTTTACTGCGTTCAATATATCGCCGTTACTTACTTTCCACTCCCTTGCAAGCGCCAGGGGATAGCATTTATCAACCTCTTGCTCTTTGGTTTCTTCAAGATTTTGCAATCTTTCGGACAGATTTTCGTAAGCTTTTTGAACGGCTTTCAGATTCTCTGCGGTTGCGGGGGTTGTAGGTTCTTTGCCCTGCTCCGTCCACAGACCGTCCTTAACATTTTCATAAGCCGTGTTGTAAGCTTCGAGGTTTTTAGCCTCGTCTTCGGTGAGCGCCGAAATCGTGCCCTGTTTAGCGTATGCGCCGGGCAAATTGTCGCCGGTTGCCGCATTTCGGGCGACTATTGTATATTGCTTACCGTCTGCGGGCAACTCAAATGTAACCTTGCCGTCCTTGCCGGTCTTTATCCAACCGCTCAAACCGTCGGCTATGAGATTGCCGTTTTCGTCTGCAAGGTGATATTCATACCCTTCCTTGCCCTCAACGGTCATTGAGTATTTGCCGTCTTTGAGAACGGGAACTTCCGTAATCTCAAATTGGTCATCGGCTTCTTCTGCCGCCTCTTCGCGCGCGCCTATATGTATCTTGCGTTCCTGCCCGTCAACCTTTACGGTTATATTTCCGTCCTCGTCGATATCTATATCGTTGGGAAGCAAGCCCTTTGTAAAGCTTTGTTCATTGCCTTCCTCGTCGAGATATGTAGCGCCCTCGGGAAGCTGCAATTCCAAATTTTCGGGGTTGAACTGCACAACGCCCAAAGTTAGGGAATCAGTTAATTTTACGGGGTTTTCCGCACCTTTGTAGCCGAAAGTGTAGCCCGTAATATCAACGGAAGTGCCTTCAACTTCGAGCACATACGCGCCGTTTTCATTGAGTTTAAGCTCCTGCTCTTCGCCGTCTATTGTCACGCTGAAACTTGTAATGCCGGGGTCGAAGCCCGTAAACTCAAGCTTGCCGCTCTCAGTTTGCGTTACGGTGATGACGTAGCTTGCCGAACGAAGCTCGTAGTTGCCGTCATCAAGCGCAACCAAAACGGTGTAGCCGCCGGAATGTTTGCTGCTGTCAACCGTAAACTTTTCATTGATTTGCTCTTGGAGAGCTTCGAGATTTTCCTTTGTGCCGACGGCTATTTTGCCGCTCGGTCTGTTTTCGTTAACGTCAAGCGCAAGTGCGCCGCTGTAATCCGTAATATCCGCATACGGGTCGTACTTTTTGCCTTCTTCGGCATTGGCAACGCAGGGGTCGTCTATATGCACATTGCCCGAAATTGCGGGTTTTGTGCCTTCGCCGTCCTTTATAACCAATGTGCCCGCGCTCTTATTTTCTATGTAGGGCTGAGCTTCTTCCTGTACGCCCTCTACCACCTCTTTGCTGTATTGGTTGTAGAGATATATTGCGTTTTCGCTCTCTGCGGCGGAAATTGTGCCGCCCGAAACGGTGAGGCTTGCGCCCTCTTCAACCGTGAGAACACCCACGTTGTTGAGGGAGTGATTATTTTGGATTGTGCCGCCGTTAACTTCGGTTTTTGCGCCGCCGTAAACGTTTTGTATTGCCGCGCCCTTGGTCTGCGAAACGTTGCCCTCAATCGTGCCGCCCTTTATGGTAACCGTGGGGTTGCCGCCTTCAACATATGCAGAGGTGTCGGGCTTGTTTACGTTCATTATTGCGCCGCCCTCGCGGGAGTAGCAGTTTTTGATGGTTGAGCCATCGTTCATGGTGAGCTGACCCGCGCCCTCGTTGCGGATACCGCCGCCGTAGTTCTGGGAGCCGAAGCCCGCGCCGGGGGTTGCGTAGTTGTTGTCGTTGTTCTGTATGGTTGCGCCGCTGTTTATATTCAGCGTGCCCGCGTTTACAATTACGGGCGCGTGCGCCTTAACGCCCGCGTTGTTGTTGGTAACGGTGCCCGCTCCGCTTTTGCCGTCGTCGTATAGCTTTATGGGAGTATCGCCGTTCCTACTCTTCCATGTTTCGCCGTCGGGTGCGGGCATTTCTTCATCCCAAACCGCGCCGCCGTCCAAAGTGACGTTGCCGAGGTTGAGCGTTGCGCCGCTTTCAACCTTTATCATTTCGCCCATAAGGGATTCGCAGCGCAACAATGTGGGAATAACGCTATATTCGCCGTTCTTAAAGTCGTCGATTTCGTTTTTTAAATCTTCAAGCGTTGCGCCCGTTTTTTCGTTATAATAATATTTAAAACTGCTTGTGTTGTCCTTATTAACAACGCGCACGGCAGAGTCAAAAGTTATTTCTACGCCTTTGGGTATTTCTATTGTTTGGTCAATTTTTATGGGTTCGGGCTTTACTCCGTCTTCGGCAGAATTATAGTGTTGCAACAGGTAAACTTTGCCCGAATTACTGCCCGATTCGACAATTTTTTGTATTGCCTCTTCAATAGTCGTGCACTCTATTTCTTCGTCGCCTATAACAACCAACGCCGTTTTGGAGTTTGTGGCAACCATTTGAAGTTGGTTGCTTTTTTCGTCGGGGTTGAACGTGTAGCCTGCGTTTTTAACGCGCAGCGCGCTCTTCAACATTGCGGAGTTGTTGTTCTCCGAAACAACATAGCCGTAATTGTCGTATTTTTCGCTGAGTTGCTCTGCGGGCTTTTCAAACTCAACAACGAGTTTGTCCTCGCCCGTAATTGCGCCCGAAATATTGATTTGGCTTTGACCCTGCAAGCCTATGCCGTCGGAAAGTCCGCCGAATGCGCTGCTGTCAACGGTTATTTTTTGATCGTCTGCAACCACTATGCCGTTGCCGAATTGCGCGCTGTTGTTTTCGATTTGCACGCCCTTGCCTATTTTGACGTCGCCGCCCGCAACGTATATTGCGCCGCCGCTTTCGGTTGCGGAGTTTTCGGCAAACGAGCTATCGGTTACGGTAAGCTTGCCGCCGTCCACGTAGATTGCGCCGCCGTTTGTCCCCTTGCAGTTTGTAAATGAGGAATTATTTATTGTAACTTCGCCGCCCTCTGCAATATTAACCGCAGAGCCGCTTGGATTGGTGCGCTCGTCGATTAAATTTACGCTTTCAAACGACAGCTCGCCGCCCTGCCCTACGTTCAGCATACTTTGGTCGCTGTTTGCGAGATAGAGTTCAGAGCCCTCGTTGCCTATTATTTTGACGGGACTTTCTATTGTAACAGGCTTATCTATTACCGCCTGTTGCGAAACGTGGATATACTGTGTTGCTTGCTCTTCGGGGGAGAGCTTGTTGTAAGCCTCCACCGCTTGTGCAAAGTCATAGTACATTGTCGTCGTCTCTAAATCGATGCCGGCGTCTTTATTGTCTATGTAGAATCCGCCGGCTTGATATATTTCGATAGTCCACTCGCATGCGTCTTCGCCTCTCACCGCATTGAAGTTTTTATCCTCGGTGAGTTCACAGCGGACCGTTACGGTAACCATGTTTTTGTCTGAATTGTTGAACAGGGTTATCCTGTGGCAATTTGCGTGCTGTACTTCGTCCTCCACGCCCTCTTCGGGGGTGTATATCCTGCAATAATCGTCGCCCACACCCGTCTTTTTAAATTCGACATGCCCGGTGTAGTTATCCAGAAGGGCACTGCCCGAAAGGGTCATAGAGTAGGTTACGCTTGTGCCTCTTTTAAGCGTTACCTTTTGGGGCGTATCGCCCATAGTGAACCTTATGGTGGCTTTTTTGATAGTCCACTCAACTTCTACCGGATCTGTTTCGCCCGTTCCGGAATAAGTTTCCCAATCTTGCCAGCAATAGTTAGCAGTGGGTTCCAATTTTACTTTGTATGTACCGGCGTCTGTCGCTTTGTTTACACTGCCTTCCCCCTCGACAACGTTATATGTGCCGCCGCCGTAGAACGCCGTTTTCTCTGTGCCGCTGTAAGTTTTTTCGCCCGCCTTGGGCACAGATATGGGCTTTCTTGCAATGGTAAAGGACACCTCTATCGCTTCGGTGGAGCCGTCCTCCCAGCAGTAACCCGTTTTGGGAGTGATTTTTGCCTTGTAAGTGCCTGCGGCTGTGGCGCTGCCGCCTGTAACGGTGTACTTATCCGTATTTTCAAACGCATTCTGCCTTGAACCTGTATAGGTAAGGGGCTTGGGCGTGGGTTTTTCAATAGTCTTTAACGACGCATAGCTCAAAAGTTTATCGCCTGCCGCCGCGCATGCTTCTTTCGTCTTATATAATTCCTCTTCACCGAGATATACAACGCCGACAACAGGTATTGTGTCGCTGACATATCCGGTTTTATAGTTATAATGGATTTGATTCTGCATTGCCGCCAGAACCACTATAAAATAGTTACCGTTGCTATCGAGGTAAAAATCCGGGTTTGAATAGAGAGGAGGGATACCTGAATATATATTTGCGTCGTACGGATATTCATGCGACGGCATGGAAAAATTTATATATCTGGGAGTTGTAATGGTGCGCTGGTCCATTACAAAGGCACCCGTTCCACTCACTACCGAATACTCGCTCGAAGCATTCAATCCGTAGGTTACAATTACGAATTTTTTATCGTTTTTGAGATTTGTTATGCAGGGCACACCCATTACCAGACCTTCATCGTCCGGCGTTTTGCCTTTGAGTTCACCGTCAAAGCAATAGCTGTACCCTACTCCCGCACTACCTACGGGATTCAAATACATTATACTTTCCCCTGTATCTACGGGGTTGGTCCAATATTCTTTGAGGTGTTCAAGAGCCTCGCCCTCCACAATCACGGAATTAGGGTCGATACTTGAAGACCAATCCCAATAGGGGTGGTTGGGCGGCGTTGTGTATGCTTGGGCAATTGGCGTGGTTTTTGAGGCAAAGGTGATTGCCAAAACGCCGGTTATTGCCATAAGCACTGTCAAAACCGATAAAAGCATTGCTTTACCGTTGCGGGTTAAAAAACTTTTGAGCATTGTTCTCCCTTCTTAAAAAATTTTTATATTTTTTATATTTTTGAGTGAGTAAACACTCACCCTGTTGCCTGAAAAAAACAGCCTGCGCCCGTCCGCCGACGGCGGAAAGGTTTGAGACTGTGGTTGGGGGCTATTTCAGCCCGCCCGGGGATACAACGCCCATTATGCCGCCCGATATAAGCCGCCAGATCTCCTCGTAGCTTTCGGCGGTGCGGGGAAGCTCCCCGCGGATGATGCGCTTTGCAAATATACCGGACGTATCCAGAACGTAGGTCCACAGGTGATCCTCGCTCGAGCGCTCGGTGAAGCGGGCGCGCACGTTTATGCTGTGAACTATCTGGGCGAAATACTTGAAATAGGTGGCGGCTACCTCGGAATCGTGGCTCATAACCTCGCGGATATAGGGGGAGTCGCGGTAGTCGAAATAGTAGATGGTGCGAAAGTCTCCGTTTACCAAAAATTCAAAGTAGGTGAACCACAGCGAACGGATTGCGGAATACATATCCTGCGGGGAGTTTATGGGGGGGAGACGGAAATTTTTGAAGAGCGCGGCAACGCGCATATGGAAACTTTCAAAACAGGAATACAAAAGTTTTTCCTTGGTTTCGAAATATTTATAAATAAGCGCCTCCGAAACGCCCATTTTTTTTGTAACCTGCTTCATAGCAAAGCCGCCCAAACCGTTTTGGGCTACAAGTTGCATCGTGGTACTTATAAATTCTTCCTTTCTACCCTCTTTTACCATTGATAATATAATATAGTAAAATACACAAAAAGTCAATCGTATTGCAAAAATAAAAAAACTTTTTGCCGGCTCATGGCTTTTTTACGTAGTAAACATTGCAGGTTTCAATGCAAAAGCAGCCCGCAACACCCTGCAACCAGGTGCCCGTGTCAAGGTGGATTTTGTAAAAATCTCCGAGTGTGTAGCTGTTTTTGGGGGAGCCTTTGCGGCGGTAGGCTATTATTTTTGAGGAGCCGTCCGGGAGAATATAGCTTGTGGGCGTGTGCCCGAAAAATACGCACTTGCGGTCGTTTACAACCGTTTTGGGGTCCTTGAACGTTCTGTCGTATACAAACTTTTCCTCCTCAACGGATTCAAGCGGAACTATGCAGCCGCGCTCGTCCAAAGGAACGCCCGCGTGAACGCAGACGTAGTCGTCTTCCTCTATATAATAGGGCAATCTGTTTAGCCAGAACACCGTTTCCCAATCCAAAAGATTGCCGTCCTGCGGGAAATATTCCCGCAGTTTATTTAAAACGGCGTCAAAATCGGGATAGGACTTCAAATCGCGCAGAAGTCCCGCAAAATATTTTAAAAACATATGCTCGTGGTTGCCGTTTATGCAGCGGGCGTTGGGCATATTTTTTATGAATTTTAAAAGGCGGACGGAGTCGTTGCCCTTTTCGATAATGTCCCCGCAGGAAATCAACACGTCGGAATCGGAAAACTTTATGCGGTCGAGAAGGCGCATAAAAAGATCGTATTCTGCGTGGATATCGGAAATTAAGTATGTCATGGCGTTTTTTTGAATATATATAGGTTTTTCTATAAGCGACTTTGATTATATCATAATGTTTTAAAAAGGTCAACACCGCGCCGCACAAAAAAGCCCCGCCGAAAGGCGGGACTCGTTGAAATAAATTCGCTGCCGTGATATAAAAAAAGGGGGATATTTCCATTAAAATTCCGTCTGATTTATCGCATTAGGTTTGTCTGTAGAATGAACTTAGTTATTTCTAAGAAATTTTTGCACAACCGGAATTTTTCAAAATTTTCTGATAAACTTCGTATACTATTTCATCAAATATACTCGTTTAAAATCACTAATTCATTTTGCCTTGATTTAGCTTTGTAATAAAATTTTGCCACATTTTTATATATAATTCATTTGTGCATTGGGTTAAAAGAGAATTTAAAACATCATTATAAGCCAACTTATTAGCTACATATGCTCCTATAATGAGCATAATGTTATCATAAGCTTGATATTTTGATTTAAGAGTTGCAACCTTTAAAAGTTGTTCAGGTGATAATTTATCATCTAACATAAATTTCATTCTTGAATAAATATCTTTTATGATCAAATCGGATTCTGATTTTGGAATTGATAAACTATCGTTATTTGAATTATAAGTTTCTGTAATTATTCCAGTATTAATATCGCTGGAATATAAATGTAAACTATCACTAAAATGCGTATATTTTCCGATATTAATATTTAACCATCCGGCTAAAACTTCTTGTATGCTTGTAAACTGCACTAAATTATAAGGAAGCCCTCGGAAAATATCATTGCTTCTCATAATCTGCATCCATTCTAATTTTTTATTCCTGATTTTAAGTAAAGAACAGATGTTGCAAGGTATATCATGGCTTGTGCTAGTCCCGTCTTCATTAGGCATGTCTTTAACAGGATCCCAGTAAAGTAAAACTGTTTGTCTATTGCTTGGATTACTTTTTAACGCATTATATGCTCTTTGAAGTTGATTAAACCCAAAATTCTTTGCTAACCTATAACCATATGCGCCATGATAATAATCGCTGTTCTCATCACTGGCATATCTTTCATAAACCGGGTTCCAAAAATCGATAACATCTCTCTTATTGTCCCCCACTAATATCCAAATTAATTCCGCCAATGCAAAGCTGATACTCATTGCTGGTTTCCGACATGTAACCCACTTTTGAAGAGGATCTTCCAACTCTAAAATAACGTGTAACAATTCATTAGTGTTACCAGATTTTTCCCCTTCGGCGTCTATTAATTTTCGTGCCTGGCAATATAAATTATTTGCTGTTTGCCCTTTAATCAAATATGCCATTTTATACCTCCTTAGTCATTAACCCCCACTTAGGAGGTAAAAACAACTCAATTTTATCCTTCTTTGGTTTAAATAATTGTTTAATCCTTGTCCTACTTTGTTTACTGTTCACATTAGGATATAATACTCTAGAATATTTATCTGTTTCACAAAACAAATTTTGACAATCAATTAATTGAAGCGGTCGTCCAAAAAGAGTTTTGAAATCCAAGTCTCTTTTTTTAAACTCTTCCTCTTGGCAATCAGCTACATAATTTATAAAATATTCATAATTATTTGAAACATCTTTAAAACATTTATCTATCCCGCTTTTGGCACCGGGGCCCGCTACGACAAAAGACATTTCACTAAAATCACATAGCTCACTGTAATTTAAATCAATAGAATATTGAAAAGCTAAAAAACTACCAAGCATAGGATATTCTAATAAATATCTATATAATTCTTCTAATGATTTGGATTGAGCAATTTTTAAAGGAAACTTGTCCCTCATTATAAAATCTATTAAGGCCAAATAATTTTTGTGCTTTTTATTAAAACCAAAACTACTTACTCCGGAAGGCATAATATAAGCCGCTGAAAAAATCTTTTCCTTCTTATTCATTAATTCATCTAATGCAGTTCCAAATTTTTCTTGATTAAATTTTGAATATGTAATTTCGCCGAAAACATTTTCCAGATATTCCCAAGTTTCTATTCTGTTAAAAAATTTGAAAAGCAATATCCTAAAAACCATATCGTCTCCAGAATAAATTTCAGAACTATAAATAACATTCTTAATTAGATATTGACTAACTCTATCAATTGCTCTATACGCGTTTGTAAATTTAAATTTCTGGATAATCGGATCATCACTCCATGGTGCAGGTCTATTATATAATCTATTTATGAATGCTTCTTGCCTTTTATAGGCAAAATTCCAAAATGAATCATAAACTTGAGTTGTTTGAATTTTTTTCATACAATTAAATCCTTATATTAAGTTCTTTAATAATATCATCAACGACTACATCTATATCAAGATTATTCTTTATCATAAACTTTTCTCCATCTATATCGGTAAATAATCCTTCATATGTTTTCAAAATTAATTTTTCTTTTTTTTCTGAAAAGTCTTTTTCACGGCTGTCCCTTGTAATATAAAAGTAGGTTTTATTTTTTATTTGGTCCGTAATTTCCTTTTCAATATCGATTAACTTTAATAGTTTATCTTTTTTTATCCCATCCCCAATGCCATACGCTAATGTTGACCACCAAAATCTATCTAAAAGTACATATTTATTGTTACAAATATCAAAAATAATTTTTCTGTTTAATAAATCTATATGAGCTGCCACATGCAACATCTGAATGCTTAATGGATCCAAAGGATAATCAAGTCCGTTCATGCATCGATGATGAATATCGTAAACTATTTTTCCTAAAGTACCTTCGGTTTTGCCTGGATACTGGTATAAAACGCAATCAACTCCCATGCCCTTTAATTTTTGAAATACTAAATTAGCTATAGTACTCTTTCCAACATGGTCTATGCCTTCAAAAATTACTAGATTACCTTTTAAATCACCCATCTTTTTTCTCACCAAATAGCCTAACCATACCTGATAAGATAAATGCTATACTCTGAGGAACATCGTCACAATAACATAATAACCTATTCTCTTCTTCGCTTAAGCCATTATTTAGACCGCCAAATCCCAAATCTTTGAAATGCAACATTATCTCGTCAGGAACTCCTTTAGGGCGTTCCCCTTCCAAACAGCGCACAATTAATTCCGCAGCGCCTCCGTAAGAACCAATTATATAAATCGGCTTCTTCATCTTTGACGCAATATATGCTTCTTCCATTATGCCAGATATTTTACCAAGATAGCCTTCTGTTTTTCCTCCAATTACAATTCTTAAATCACAAGATTTATTAATTTGTTCCCGCAAATTCTTTAAAGAATTATCTAAGTATTCATCATTTGTTTGCTTACTATTTTGTTGAGTTTGTATTTCTTTAAATATTATTGTGGGCAATAATGTTGCCTGTTTATCTTCGTCTACACGAGAGCAATCTAAATAGAATACTTTAATTCTTCCTTCTTTATCAGAATTAAAGCAATAATGCTGAATTAAGTTCTGTAACAGCTTGACAAAATTATTTTTACTAGGGAAATTAATATCTCCCCCATAGATTAAATTAGTATCTAATGCCAATAAATAACGACAGAGTTCAATATACATTTTACACAAATGCATATTTGTCTTTAGCATATCGTCTTCCTTAGATATTTCTGATATAGAAATCCCTACATTAATATTGGATAATGATATCCCATTGATACGATCTTTTATTCCTAAAATATATGTAGGTGTTATAAAATTTAAATTTGGATTTAAAGTTTGAAGAATATGAATTTCATTTTTATTTAACGGTGGTTCCGGATAAAAAATATTATTTTGTTCTCCGCCATTTTTTGAATGTATGAGCAACGTATATAATTCTGGCGGATAACTGAATATAGTGGTTTGCCCTTCAAGATCATATAAACTTTCTAAGTATGATAAAAATAATTCATTGTATTTTACTTTTAAAGTTTCGATTAATACCGAATATATAATATCCCTTATTTTATTATTGCTAATTGATTCGTGCCCTAGATGAATTGTCTTAACATTAGCCATATAGGGAAATCTTCTAGGCTCACCATTTTCAATTGCGTCAACTAAAACTATAGGGCGTCCTTTGTTTTTGGCATATAACACTTCATGTTGACACCACTCTCGAGACGAATAAGCATCGGTATATATAATTAATAAAGCCGACCCGTCAAGATATTTATCTATTGTTTTCTCAAAATCTTCACCCTTGTGAATATTGTACACATCAATAAATCTGTCTAATGATGTATTAGTAGAAAGATACTCATTAAACTTATCGGCATAGTTTTGACCATCAATTCTTGCATGACTTAAAAATATTCTAACCGCAGGCGGAATATTAGGCTGCTCTTCATTAGCAACCCTTTCTCTGTTAAATAATAAGCGAGACAACTCATGTGCTATTTCAAAACATAAATGATTTGATCTTTCTTTTAATTTTAAGCCTCTATCTGACTCAAACTTAGCTATATCTCCTAATTGAATAAAATTAATTTTCGCTATTTTACTAGTTATATTACAACTTGCATCAATGCTGTTCACTGATACAGGATAAATTTTTATATTAGAATTTATAATAGCAAAATTGCATAGACAATCAATAAATTTTTTCCATTCTTCATCTAATGCCATTTTTGAATTAACCAATAAAACAAACGCAGTGTACTGTGATTGGGATAAAATTAATTTAAAATCTAATACAGGTTTGTTTAAAAAATAAATAGGAACACCTATACTTTCTCCAGCAAAATCGTCTTCTTTCCTTGAAAATTCATTATATAATGTATCTGCGTATTCCCTTCCATCACTATAATCCTTATGCCAAATAACATAAACTTTTAAAGGAGTTTTATTCGCCGCCATAACGTTGAAATCCTCCATTAAATTGCGCCGGTTCACCAATGAATCCCTTTTCTAAAAACCCTTCAATCCATTTTATAAGTATTTCTTCATGTTCTAAATCTTTTTTGTCCCCTCTCCCATGAGGAACTATAGTTAAAAGTTCCTTGGGGATCTCAACTGCATCCTTACCAAAATACCAATACTTGGTCCCAATCAAAACATTATTTGAACCTGTATCTCGTTTTAAATTCAACATGTTTACTTTGCCACCTTCATAGCTGTGATGCGAATCTTCCTGTACCCATTTCCCATTTACGCTATGATAAATATTGTCTCCATAATTCTGCTTTAAGCTTCCGTTCGTTACCGGTTTTTTACATTGATATTCCGGAGAATTCCAATATTCATCAAAAGTAATTTTTCTCTCAACTTGCATTACAAAAATGACTTTATTTTTTAATGAACTACTTTTCCCTCCGGAACCAAACCCCACAATCCAATCACCTATATTTGCTGATTTTCTAATAACCGGTTTACAAGTTGCTAAAGTACACATACCATAAAAAGGGTTAGGGGCAAATCCAAAATCTCTTTTAACTATATATGAATATATCGCCATTTAACATATTCCCCTTGTTACACTTTTTTGACGTTGCCCTCCCAAAGGAGTTTGCCATTCGGTTCCACCTGATAAAGCATTAATCATTTTAGTTTTATTCCAAGTCACTAAAGAGTCTCCATATTTTTTTAGCGATTCAGGTATATCTTCTGCTGCCGCATTAGGAAGGTAAATACCCACTAAGCGTTTATTATGACGAACAGCATATTCAATCTCCCAATTCACATAGTCTCTATTTTTTGTCTCTGGACCAATTAATACAACTACTGTTCCTGCCCAATCAATTTTGGGTGCTAAAATATTGTATTTTATGTAATGTTCGTTAGTCGCCTTATTAGGCTCAGTTTCAATTATAGAACTATCATATACATTTATTCCTGAGCCAACTTGTTTTTTAAATGGCTCTATAAATTTCTCGTCTCCACCATAATGAGAAATAAAAATATTTTTTCTAATGTTAGTCATCATTCACCTTAATTTGCTTCATAGTACTTCCCGGATTTTAAATGCATTACATTATTACTATGATTAGTTTGAATGTTTTTATTTTTACTATTTTCATATGCTAAATTTATTGCCTTTACAATATTTTCTCTGATAGAGGCAAATTGTTCTAAAACAATATAATTTAGATTTTGTGCGAGTTTGACAGGAAAAGTTTTCAGATTGATTGAATTTTTACTATCTAACCTATTTTCCAGCATTACAGCTACTATTCCTTTTCTCTTCCCAATATCTCCTTTTAAGGCCTCATGTATTTCATTATCTACATGAGGTCTACTATATGTGTCTTTACCGATTAACACAAAAACATATCACATTTCAATAATTCTTGTCGAATATAGTCTGCAATAGCATTGTGTGTCCATCCATTAAAATTGGCTTTAGCTGGCACACAAAAATAAGAAATCCCTACATCATTTAATATTTCAACCATCTTTTCCTTAAATTTAGTATCTGCTCTATGATAGCTAATAAAAACTTTCATATTTACTCTTTGAATTATCAAATTATATTCTATATTATTAAAGACGATGTTATTTTACAAATTGTTACATAATTTTGTATTGCAAACAAATTAATAATTCCGTTGGTAGCTACACGGCAGTATATTTTAATTTTTCTATTTATAAATTCGCCCGCCGAGCGAGTTTGCTAACACGCTCGGCGGGGATTTTTTTAATTAAACATTCAAATATAAGCTTTCTTTTATTGCCGGCATTGCGAGCATGTCGCAAGTTTTGCGTCGTCGGAAAACTACGATAAGTTAGTAGAATCATTATCTGAGTCCTTGAATCCTTTCAAGGGTGTCAGTATCGGGTCCCCGCAGGAAATCAACACGTCGGAATCGGAAAACTTTATGCGGTCGAGAAGGCGCATAAAAAGATCGTATTCTGCGTGGATATCGGAAATTAAGTATGTCATGGCGTTTTTTTGAATATATATAGGTTTTTCTATAAGCGACTTTGATTATATCATAATGTTTTAAAAAGGTCAACACCGCGCCGCACAAAAAAGCCCCGCCGAAAGGCGGGACTCGTTGAAATAAATTCGCTGCCGTGATATAAAAAAAGGGGGAGCGTTGTGCATAAACGCGCCCGGCTGCCGGTTTTTTACATGTATAGGAAATTGTTGCCGAGCATATTCATCATATCGCACTTGTGGTCGGGAAGACTATGAACGTATCGCCTTAACGTGATTGCGGGGTCGGTGTGTCCCAAAATTTCGGAGAGCGTTTTAACGTCCATTCCGCACTCCACCGCCCGTGTTGCAAAGGTGTGCCTAAGGCTGTGAATTCCCTTGTGGCTTATTTTGAGCCGCTCCAGCATCAGCTGGAACGTGCGCTGATAGGAACGGATTGAAACTCCCTTGCCGTCGGGACCGCTCACAACAAAATTGCCGTGGCTACGCCTTTTCATTTCGTGTATATACGGCATGAGGGAATAGGGAATGGGAATAATCCGCTGCGACGCGCGGGTTTTGGGGGTGTCCATAAGCTTTTTGTAGTGCCCGTTTTCCCAGGTGTCGTGGCAGTTTTGCGTTACATATAAAAACCCTTTTTTAAAGTCTATATCGCTCCACTCCAAAGCTACAAGCTCCCCCACGCGCAGCCCGGTGTAAAGACACAGTAGAATCCCATAGTACTTTGGGCTTTTTTTACTGATTACATACTGCTCTATTTTGCGCTGTTCACTCTGCGTAAAGCAATCAACTTCCTTTTCACGGCGGCGGGGATACGTGATTCTGGTTGTAAACTGCGTTTCCACGGCGCCCGCAAGCTCGGCGAGCCGAAGCGATTGCTTAAGAATTCCTATAATACAGCAAACCGAGTTGGGACTGTACCTCTGCAGCATCTGCGCCGAAAAATCCTGCAACACGGGCGCGGTTAAGTCCGCCATATCATATCCGCCGAGATTGGGACCGATAAGCCTCCTCACCACGTCGCTGTAGTGCTGATAGGTTCTGAATTTTCTGAGCGGCCGAACGGTTGATTCAAGCCACTCGTCAAGCCATTGTTTGTACAACATGTTTTGCCTCCTTAAATTTTTTATGGTGAAAAAATTATAACGCCGTTTATGGCGGAGGCGCACCTGAAAACAAACATAATGCGCGTGCGCGGCGTGTCGCCGCTGCCTGATATCCTAATTGCGATGTCGCTTAACGCCTGAAAGCGCAGGTCAAACGGGAATTGGCAATCCCCTCAGTCTCGCTCTGCTCGACAGCTTTCTCACACGGCGTGGAGACCCCCACTCCTCTTGGCTCCCCCACTTGTGGGGGAGCTGTCTGCGCAGCAGACTGAGGGGGGCAAGCGCCGCAAAGCACACAAAAACCCGCGGCGCAAAGCCGCGGGCCTTTTTATTGGGTTATAAAAATTACTTTAACACGCCGGCAAGCTTCATGCAGTCCTCTTTTGCCACCTCTGCCGAGGTCAAAAGCGTAACGTCCGTCTTTTTGTCGGTTGCGTCATAGTAGAAGAAATCGGTGTTTATATCAAAGCAATAGTTGCCGCTTGCCGTAGAAGGCTTGTAGTCGTTATGGTTGGTAACTTCCTGATCTCTCGTATCGGCCTTTGTAACGCCGTTAACGTCAACGCTGCCGCACTCAACAAACTCGCAGCCGTATACCTTTATAACGCCGCCCTTGCTTGTTTCAAACGTCTTTTTAACGTTTTCAAAGTAGCAGTTTTCAACAAATGCATACGCGCTCTGCGAGTCGGCTTTGTTGCCGCGGATGGACATGTTCGTGCCTGTGGAACCGTCGTAGTAGTTGTTATACATATGCATATTGGCAAATCTGCCGAGGGGCAGACGGCTGTTGCAGTCTTCATACCAATTGTGGTGGAATGTAATGCCGAAGTCGGAGTGCGAGTCGCCGCCGCCTACAAGACCCGTTTTGTGGTTCTTATAGTAGTGGTTGTAGGAAAGGGTTACGTACGCGTTCTTTTTGAGGTCGGTTGCGCCGTCGCCCTCGTGCTTATCCTGTTCGGGAACTACGTCCCAATAGTTTTTGCCTTCGTTGAACTGGTTGTTATGTACCCAGATGTACTTGCCGTCCATCTTGTTTACTTCCGCACCGTCTTCGCCGTAGGTCTTGGCGTCAACGTTGCCCTCAAACGCGCACGCATCCTCGGTATAGTCGTCAAACGTGAGGTTTCTTACCTCTATGGAGCTTGCCTGCTTCCACGTAATGCCCCACTGGAAAAGCTCGGCGTCGGTGCCTATGCCCTCAAAGGTTACGTTTGCATTGAACTTTGTGAAGCAATTGTTAAAAGCAGAGTCGAATTCGCCCTTATCCCAGTTGATTTTGTTCTGAAGTCCGTTCAGCGGAGTTATATCCTCTTGCAATTCGTTTAAGCCCCATTCAATGAGCATTTCCTGGGAGATTTCAAGCTTGTCGGTATCGCCCTTGCCGATGCTTTGATTATAGGCGATAGCCTTTTCCTTTAAGCTTACGGTGCCGTCCGCGCTCTTTACGTCGTCGGCGTTGATATAGTAGTATGCGCTTGTATCGCCGCTTTCAGGCTTTTCGTTACCGTTCTTGTCAAGGTGCCCCGTATAGCTTATGGGCTTCCACGTAGCGGCGGAAATTTTGCCTATTACGCGCACAATAAGGGGCTGAATATTATTGATTTCTTCAACCGAAATAGCTGCGCCGGAGCGCTTGTTTGCAGCCGCAAGAATGTTTACTATGCCGGTGTATTCAACGCCGTCGATAGTTGCTTTTACTGTGTTTTTGGTCTCTTCGGTAACGTAAATAATCTGCGCGTTGTCCTTGGGAGTGCCGTCGTTTTTATAAGCGCCTATGCCGTCTAACCCTGCCTTTTTAGCGCCGTAGTGGGCATAGCCGGAACGGTCGTAAGCCGATACGCTTACGTTTTGAATGTTTACGGAATACGAGCCGACCGAAACTTTTACCTCGTAAACGCCGGCTTTTATACCAACTATATCTGCGCGGAGATTCTGCGTTGTGCCGTCTACACGGATAAGCTCCTCGTCGATTTCGGTATAATCATCGGTGCCGTTAAGGCGATAAGATACAGTGTACTCTTCAGACGCGAGATTGGCGTCGGGTTTAAATTCCACGAAAGCGCCCTCGTTGTAACCGCCGTAATTTGCAATGTTTATAGCTACGGGCGTGGGTTCAACGGGGGGAACAGGTGTAACAGTTACCTGGCACGTTGCCGATTTTTCACCGGCTGTTGCGGTAACCGTTGCGGAACCTTCTTTAAGTGCAACCACCTTGCCTGCGGAAGTAACCACAGCAATCTGTTCGTTGGACGACGTCCAGACAACAGGGGTATCCTTAGCCTCGTCGGGCGCCACGGTAGCCGTGAGCTGTGCCGATGTTCCCGCCTGCAAATTGAGCGATTGGTTGGAAATGGTGACCGAAGTTACTTCGGTCGTTTGAGGCTGTACGGGTTCGCCCGAGCAAGCCGCAATTCCGAAAACCATTACCAGCGCCAGCACCGCAGAAAGCAGTGCGGGGATGAGTTTTTTGAAATTTTTCATATTTTCCTCCTGAATATTTTACCCGCCCGAAATCGTTTACAAAGCATTACGGCTCGGCTATCAAATGTTTTTGCGTGAGACTGTAAGTCTCACGCATTTTATTTGTAGCTTGCTAAAAATAAACGCTCTCCGACGAGCACATTGATTTTATCACTCTTTAATATCTATGTCAACCGCAAAATTAAAATTTGTATAAAATTTTGAAAGCTGCTATCTTAATTTATATATTATATTCGTTAATAAGAACCGTTTTTTGCCAAAAAACCACAAAAAGCCCTCACTCCTCTAAACTCTCCTGCTTGTGGGGGAGCCGGCTCCTGTCATTCTGAGGCGTTGACGCGCCCCTTCTGTCATTCTGAGGCGTCAGCCGAAGAATCTGTTGCGCAGCAACTTTTCAACTTGCCACAAGTCGAAAAGAACGCCGCAAATCATAATAAAAAAGCCCGGGGATCACTCTCCGGGACAGGATTCTTCGTGTTGGGGTTCGGGGTTCGGGTCTGGGTCGGTTTTGGGTTCGGCGCCCTTTCCTCCCACGTACACGGGAATGAGATGAGGATAGAGCTTAGAGCCGAAGCGGCGGTCTATTGCAAGCACTGCGGAAAACACCGCCGTGAGAATTACGCACCAGATGAGATCCATCATTGTGTCTATAAGCCCCAGATCGAGATAACCGTCAATCACGTAGGTTTCACCGTTGCCGTAGTGGATAACCGTTTGGGTTATTCCGTCAAGCCGAAGTGTGTGCAGGTGGTCGTAGGGGTCGTGGAGCATAAAGGAATGGATATGGTCCACTATTGTATCCTCCTGCATATCGAAGTGCGCCATAAGATTATCCGAAGAAAATTCGTAAATCTCCCAAAATACGGAAAGTATCATGCAGAATCCGGCGCTGAAAATGAGGTAAGCCGCAAACTGCTTGCCCGTTTGGGGTTCGCCCATGAGCGACTTTATTATGCAGAATCCCACCGACGTGAAAATAATTCCCCAGCCCATATGCAAAATGTCGTCGAGAATGGGAATTATGGTGTAAAAATTGTAGCTTGCGCCCAAAAAACAAAAGACGCAGTACACTATTATGAACAGCGTGAAAGGCAGCCCCGCGCGGATCTTTAAGAAATATTCCAAAAGATAGAATATGGGAACTATGGCTATATAGCTGAGCGCGATGAGACAGTCGCGGAAGTGTTCGACGCCGAGCACGGCAAAGTAAACGAGCGAGCCTACGCAAAACGCCAGATAGAGAGCCATACACACGGCAAAAACGATGTGCTTTTGATTGCGCTCCTTAAAATATGACCAAAAGTTTTGTTTTGAAGCCGTTTTTTTCATTCGTCACCTTTTTGTTGATATTCATAAAACACAGTATATAATTATGCCATAAAACAGTGTAGCACAAACCGACGATTTATAAAAGCGGTTAAGGGCAAATTCTTTAAAAAACCGAAAAATTACCCGCAATTTTCCTCTTTTGGACTGTGGGACGGGGGAATAAGGCGGCTTCGGGGCTTCCATTTGCCCGTAAAATACAGAACGCAAAAGCTTATAAACAGGAACAGATTGTGACCTATCATGCACCCCCACGCCGAGACGAGACCGTAATTTAAAAGCCCCGTGAATATGTAAGTGCCCAAAATTCTTATGCCCCACATTCCCACAACGTTGAAAACGAAGGGCGTTTTTGTGTTGCCTACGCCCTGCATTACCCCCTCCAACACAATAGCCACGCCGTAGAACGGCTCTGAGAGGGCAACCATTTTGAGTACGGTGGAGCCAAGCTCCACCACTTCGGGATCGCTTGAAAAAATCCCCGTGAGATAGGGCGCGGTGAAAAACAGCACGGCGCCCGATACTACCATAAGCGCAAATTCGGTCCAAACCGTGGTTTTTACAAGGCTTTTAAGTTTTTCGCTGTCGCCGGCGCCCCACGCGTTGCCCGCAATGGTTGCCGCCGCAGTCTGCATCCCCCAGCCGGGGATATAGAACGCCGATTCAACGGTGTTTGCCACGGTGTGCGCCGCAGAGGAAATTTTGCCGAGGGAATTTATTATGGAGGCAAACGCAACATAGCCGAAGGATATCAAAAACCTTTGGACCATATTGGGGAACGCCACCCTTAAACACGGCTTTAAAACGGAAGCGTCCGGTTTGAGGCTGTAACCCCGAAAAGAAATTTTTTTGTGCCGAACAAGCGCAATTGTTACCGCAATTCCGCCGAGGGCGTACGCTGCGGCGCTCGCCGCGGCGGCGCCGTTTATGCCCCAGCCTGCGCCGTGGAGAGTTGTTTCGTTGCCGAAAATTACCGCAACGCGCGTGGGATATATCAAAAAATAATTTAAAAGGACGTTTACGGCGTTAACGGCAAGCCCCGCGAACATGGGCGTTTTTGTGTCGCCTGCGGCGCGCAGCACGGTGCCGAAAATTATGTTTGCCGCGCGGAAGAGCATAGTTGAATAAAATATCAGAAAATACTGCGAAGCTGCGGAACGGATGGATTCGTCCACCTGCATCCAGACGGGAATGAACGGACTTAAACCCATTGCAAGCGCGGTGAACGCCACGCCCGAAACAAGCACGGCAAGCACCGACTGCGCCGAGGCGCGGCGGGCGTTGTCGTCCTCTCCCCTGCCGAACGCCTGAGAAATGTACGCCAAAAAACCTACGCCTATTGCCGAAACGGTGCTGCCCAGCAGCCAGTTTACCGTGGCTGTGGAACCTACCGCAGCGGTTGCGCTTGTGCCGAGCGCGCCGACCATTGCCGTGTCAACGTATTGTACGGCGGTCTGCATAAGCTGTTCGAGCATTGTGGGCCATGCAAGAGCCGCCACAAGCCAAAGCATTTTTTTGGGTTTTGCGTTTTCCATCACTACTATTATATACGACTAATAAATAAAGTCAACAAACGCAGCTTTCTCACACCGGATAAATACCGCAATTTAAGTTGCAAAACCCAAAAATCGGTGATATACTCAATATATATCGACCATTTGGAGAATTTATGAAAAGAAGAATTGCAACCGACGTTGCTTTTACAGGCGTATTCACCGCCCTTATATGCGTTTGCGCGTGGGTTTCGGTGCCGTTTGCCGTGCCCTTTACATTGCAGACCTTTGCCATATTTTTGACAATGGGCGCGCTTGGCGGAAGGCGCGGAACCTGCGCAGTGCTGTGCTATCTCTTTTTGGGCGCAGTGGGGCTGCCCGTGTTTGCGGGCTTTAAGGGCGGCGCAGGGGCGCTTTTGGGCGCAACCGGCGGATATATTGCGGGATTTTTGTTCACCGCGCTGATTATGTGGGCGGCGGAAGTGATTTTGGGGAAGAGCACTCCCGTGTGCGCGGCGTCCGCTGCGGCAGGGCTGTTGGCGTGCTATGCCTTCGGCACGGCGTGGTTTATGGCGGTGTACGCAAACGGCTCGGGAGAAATAGGCTTGGGAGCGGCGCTTATGCTGTGCGTGGTCCCGTACATTATCCCGGACATTTTGAAACTTATTCTTGCAATGATTTTAAGAAAAAAATTGCTGAAATTCGTTCCTGCGCCCTCCCCTTTGCGGATACGTCAAAAAAAGTGCAAACCTCAAAAAAACGGTTGAAAAGACCTCCGCCCGCGCAGGTGCGCGGGCGGAGGTCTTTTATTAAAACTCAATACATATATGCGGTTTTCGGGGGAACACGGTCACACGGCAAGCAGCCCCATTGACATTAAAATAACCACCGTTATAAAAATGGTTAAAATGGAGCAGACGCTCGTCCAAACTACGAGCTGCGTGGCAAGCTGCTCGTCGCTCTTCATTTCCGCCGCCATTATTGCGCTTGAAACAGCCACGGGCGACGCGAAGAGCGCAACGAGCGCGGGGAATTCGGCGGGACCGAGGGGAAGAATGTTTGTATAGCGGCTTATGAGAACGGCTGCACCTATGCCCAGAAGGGGGGCGAGAACTATGCGCCAGCCCGTGCCGACGATAATCTCCTTGAGCATGCCCTTAACCGCGGAAAACTCAAACTGTCCGCCCAAAACTATGAGGGCGAAGGGCGACGCAATGCTTTTGAGCTGGCTGAGCGCCGTATATAAAAACGTGATATTGTTTTTAAGAGAAAACACCGCTTCCCCCCATATGGCAACTTCGGCGGCGCGCAGTCCGAGGAAAACGAGACCTATGCACACGCCGATTATAAGCGGGTTGGTGATTATCCCCCAAAGTATGCCCTTTACGTCGTGCTTTTTGGGGGCAACCTCGTCCGCGGGCTGCTTTTCGGCAAATATAGAGAGGGATATTACGGCTAAAATATTGAACATGGGGATTGAAAACGCCTGCAAAAGCGCTACGGTGGCGTTTACGCCGGAATTTCCGCCGGCAAGGGAAGCCGCGAGGGAAGTGCCGATTATGGCGAAGTTGCTGCGGAATACGCACTGCAAAATAACGCCCCGCCGCGCGGGCTTTTTTGTGGTGAGAATACAGGTTATAAGCCCCAGCCCGAATATTACGAGAATGGCGATAAGGGAATATAAAATCAAATCCCAGCGGAATGCGGACCAGTCGGAATCGTAAATATTCATAAAGAGCATTATGGGCAAAAGGACCTTGAAAACGAGTTTGTTGCCCGTCTTTAAAAAGTCCTTTGAAAGGAAATTTATCCTCTTTAAAACGTAGCCCAGAACTATCAACAAAATTATGGGCGCAACGGCGTTTATCGCCGTTAAAATGATTTTACCCATGCACTCCCCTCCGTTTGTTTTAATTTATCACACCGCGCACAAAAAGTCAAGCGGCGCGCCTTCCTCAAAAGGTCCGCAGCGGGGCGGAGCGCCTCCCCGAAAAGGCGCAAAAAATCCCAAGCAATCCGTGCTTGGGATTTTTGTGAACTAATTTTTTTATCTGCCCAGCCAACCGCCGTCAACCGCAATTGTAAACCCGTTTACATAGTCGGAAGCCGCCGAAGCAAGATATACCGCAGCGCCTTCCAAATCGGCGGGAGTTCCCCAGCGACCCGCGGGAATACGCGCCAAAATGTCTGCCGAACGCTCCTCGTCCTGCCTTAGAGCCTGAGTGTTGTTGGTTGCCATATATCCCGGCGCGATTGCGTTTACGTTTACGCCGTACTTAGCCCACTCGTTGGCGAGGCACATGGTCAGCGCGCGCACGCCCGACTTTGCCGCCGCGTACGAGGGCACCCTTATCCCGCCTTGGAACGAGAGCATGGAAGCGATATTTATGATCTTGCCGCCCGAGTGCTGCTTTATGAACTGCTGACCCACAGCCTGAGTCAAAAAGAACACCGTTTTGAGGTTTACGTTCATAACCGAGTCCCAATTTTCCTCGGAAAACTCAATACTGTCCTGCCTTTTTATTATTCCCGCGTTGTTTACGAGGATATCTATTCTGCCGAATTTGGCGACCGCTTCCTCTATTATGCGGGGAATGACGTCCGTTGTGCTTAAATCGGCGATGACGTTATAAAAATTTTCGCCGAGCATTTCGGCAGTTTCGGTTGACGGGCGGCGGGAAACGCCCACCACCTTTGCGCCCGCCTCCACGTACGCCTTGCAGATACCCTGCCCCAGCCCCGTGTTGCTGCCCGTGACAAGCGCCACTTTGCCGTCAAGTTTAAATAAATCCAAAATCATTATATTTCCCTCCATATCATTTTTTCTTTTAACCGTAAATATCATACATTAAATTGCTTTAATTTGCAAGAGTTTTTAAAAAATTAATGCCCGCAAAAAGGTGCGCGCCCGCGGCAACTAACGTGCCGCGGGCGCGCTTTAAGCTTTAATCTTTTTCAAAACAGATTGTCTGCGCGGGGGCTATTTTATAGACCTTGCCGCGTATCTCCAGCCATACGGGGATTGCCGAGGGGTTATACGCCAGCTCCCCGTCAATCGAAAAAACGAGCGAGCGGTAAGCCGAAACGTAGTCGTAAATTTCACCGTTTGTGGCGTACCAGATATCCTCCCTGTTGCCCAAAAGCCCGCACACGTCCTCTATTATCCGCCAATTGCCGTCGTCGTCAAATTCGTAGCTGTGCCCCCAGATGTACATAAGCCACGGCTCGCGGTTCTTAAGCTCGTTTTCGGGCGCGTCCGAGGCAAATTTTTGGGCGAGCGCAGGCAATTCCGGGTCGGTGTGGTGGCAAGTTGGGTTCCATTCAAGGAAATTTTCGGGCATGCCAAAGCCGTGAGTGGCGTGCGTTGTGCGGGCGTAAACTATCCCCAATTGCGGGAGTATGTTGAGTATTTCACCGTTATATGCGTTGTAGGCATACGCCATCCCGCGGACTATCCTTTGGAATTTATTTTCAAGATACAGCCTGTTCTGCACAAGCTCGTTCACGGCCTCGGGCAGGGGAACCTTGTTCAAAAATATGTGCCTTGCGCCGTGGAGAGCCACCTCGTGCTGCCGGTTGCAAAAGGTGAGATAGGTCTCCTCCTCGTCCATTCTGCCGTGCCAGCTTGGGCAGTCAAACAAGAGGCTGTTTAAGTTGAACGTGCCCTTTACGCCGTTTTTATTAAAAATTTCCACAAGCCGCACGTCCGCCTTCACGCCGTCGTCGTAGCTGAAGGTGAGAGCCTTTGAACGCCCTCCCGGAAAGCGCATATATTTTTCTTCGAACATCTGACGGAACATTGTTTAACTCCTTATATTTCACCTGTTAACGGGCGTCACGCGGAAGAACCTGAACGTTGCCGAACCTTTTGAAATGCTGTTGGCGCGGGCATATATGCCGAGCTTTGCGCCAACCCATCTGCCCTTTGACGCGTAGAATTTTTTGGTGAACGCGCTGCCGCCGAAGGTGTATTTTACAGCCAAACGGTTCCTTTCCTCGTAGCGCGCGCTTATCTGGAAGGTAACATAATCGTCGGCGTAGGGCTGACTTCTGCACAGCGTTTCGTCCTCGGCTCCGCCTATGGAGCCTTTACGTATTTCAAGATAGTTCTGCCCCTCTATCCGCACAACGCAGATATAGGAATACTCCTTGCCGAACACCGTAAAGCCCACTTCGTCGCCGTCGTTCACAAGATTTAATTTGCACTTGCATTTAACGGAAAAGTTTTTGTACTGAACCTTTTGCATTATCAGCTGGGGCAAGTCCGAAAGGGCGGATTTTGCATAGTATACGCAGTTTAATTTAAGCCCGTGCTTAAAGGAATACCACCCCTCCTGCGGGTTTGCGGGGGTCTGCCACACGGGGGAGAGCTTTTCTCCCGCAAAGCTGTCGTTGGGGTCTATGGTATAGCCCGTCTGCACGTCCACGGGGTACTCCCCGCCCTCCACCGGGCACCCGGGGAGGTTTGTATCGTCCACGTCGCCGCACAAGGGCCAGCCGTTTGCCCATACCACGGGCTGGAGATGGACCACCCTGCCGTAGGGTCCCATATCCTGAAAGTGCATAAACGCCCAGCGCTTGCCGTCGTCGTCGAGGTCGATGAGCGCGCCCTGGTGGGGACCGTTTACGTCCGTATCCCCTTGACGCATAATAATTTTACTTTCGTAAGGTCCGTATATCTTTTCGGAGCGCAGAGCCGTCTGCCAGCCCGTGCCCACGCCGCCCGCAGGCGCAAGAATATAAAAGTATTTACCTATTTTGTGGAATTTGGGACCCTCTATGTTGGGATTGTTGTTGTGCCCGTCGTACACAAAGGCGTATTTTTCGGCAGGGGTCTTTAAGTCGACGTCCGTTTCGAACACTGCCAGCTTGGAGTTGAAGCCCGCGCGGCTCTTTGCAAACGCAAAAACCACAAAGCACTTGCCGTAAGCCCATATGGGGCAGGGATCCTCGAACCCCTTGCCCACGAGCAGCGGGCGCAAAAGCGACCACTTGCCGTAGGGATCGGAGGTCTCCGAAACGAAAATACCTTCGTCCGGGAAGGGTATCAAACAGTAAAACTTGCCGTCGTTATAGCGTATGGAGGGCGCCCACGCGCCGTCGCCGTGGCAAACCTTATCGAACCGCTCAAAGGGGATTTTGGGCAAGACGTAGTTTATTATCTCCCACTCCGCCAGATTTTTGGAGTGTAGCACGGGCACGCCCGGAACGTGGTTGAACGATGACGCAACCATATAAAAATCGTCGCCGACGCGGATTACGTCAGGGTCGGAATAGTCTGCAAGCAAAACCGGATTTTTATAGTTCATATTTCACCTTCGGCAATTAAAAAATTTTTCCGAATACTATTTTAACACTAATTTAAAACCATTTCAACCCTTTTAAATGCTTTTGAGACTTACAATTTAGTAAAAAGCGCGGTTGACAATTTTGCCTGGGCGTGATATTATTTTATCAACGTAATATAAAGGAGAAAATTATTATGGCAAATAAAAACCCCTATGCGGGAACCAAAACCGAAAAAAATCTTTGGGAAGCCTTTGCGGGAGAATCGCAGGCGAGAAATAAGTATACATACTTTGCTTCCGTGGCAAAAAAAGCGGGCTACGAGCAGATTGCCGAGCTGTTTTTAAAGACTGCGGAAAACGAAAAGGAGCACGCAAAGCTCTGGTTTAAGGCTCTCGGCGAGCTTGGCACCGTTGAGGAAAACCTGCTTGCCGCCGCCGAGGGCGAAAACGCCGAATGGACGGATATGTACGACAGAATGGCTCGCGAAGCCGAGGAAGAAGGCTTTACAGCCCTTGCCGAACAGTTCCGCGGGGTTGCGGCAATTGAAAAGGCGCACGAGGAGAGATACCGCGCGCTTTTGAAAAACATTGAAACAAAACAAGTATTTGAAAAGAGCGGCGTTATGGTTTGGGAGTGCCGCAACTGCGGGCACATCGTTGTGGGCACAAAAGCGCCCGAAATCTGCCCCGTGTGCAAGCATCCCCAGAGCTTTTTCGAAGTAAAAAAGGACAACTATTGAGATTTGATTCTGCTTTAAAGCAAAGCCGCACGGTTTCCCGTGCGGCTTTGTCGGTTATGCTGCCTTGTTGTCAAGAATTATCGCACCGATGGTTTCACAAATATCGTTTGCGGTGTTGAAATCGATTTTAACTTTATTCTTGTTTTTCTTGAATCTTGAGAGCAACCTGCCGAAAAATCCTTTGCCTTTATCCTTGATTGCGCCTATTTCCAGAGGCGACCCCTCTATGCCATGCGTGTTGATACACACCGAAAAATCACCCTGGTTCAACAATTTTACGCAGTGAACTATAAGGAATATACCCACTATAACTATCGACAGGGGTATACCGACGATTATTCCCAAAACGGGCAAAATGTTGCTTCTTTGAAATTGTTTGCACTCGATTGATTTTACGTGATCCAAAGGTATCTCGCAGTATTCGGTGGACCGCTTGGTAGAAATAAGGGAGACTATTCTCTTTGATGTGACCGTAAGGTTAGCTTCATACTTACCCTTGCTGTCCTTGCCCTTTGCATAGTCCCAACTTTTGATCAAATGCTCGTTGTTGCTTAATTTAATGCTCATTCAAACTCCTCCCGTGTAAATCTACCCATATTATAATCTTACAAAAGTAAGAAGTCAAGTAATTTTCTTACAATTGTGAGAAAATAATTTTATGGAAAATAAGTTTGCCGAAAACTTAAAGAGTCTCCGGCAGGAAAAGGGAATCGGACAGGTGGAGCTTGCCCGGCAAATAAACGTGAGCCGCGGGATAATAAGCCTTTGGGAAAACAACCTGCGGGAACCGGGCATGTATAACCTGATTGCGCTTGCGGACTATTTTGACGTGAGCGTTGACTACCTGATAGGCAGGGAAAATTAACGCGGCGGCGCGCTTTTGAATACTATATATTGTGGCTGCACCCCGCCCGTTAACTACGCGGCAAAAATTTTACCGAAATTATTAAATTTACTAAAAAATCGCTTGATTTTTAAAAATATATTTGGTATATTAATAAAGCGTTTGGGAGCTTAGCTCAGTTGGGAGAGCAACTGCCCTACAAGCAGTGGGTCACAGGTTCGAGCCCTGTAGCTCCCACCAAACCAACAGTGCGGCTGATTATGCGGGAGTGGCTCAGTGGTAGAGCGTTACCTTGCCAAGGTAAATGTCGCGGGTTCGAATCTCGTCTCCCGCTCCATTTAAAAGCCGCGCTGTTTTTTTATAAGGCGTCATAGCCAAGTGGTAAGGCAAGGGTCTGCAAAACCCTGACTCCCCGGTTCAAATCCGGGTGGCGCCTCCATCGTCGCAATAAAGCGGCATTTTTAACAGGTTTTTTAGCAAAAACCTGTTATTTTTTGCGCTTTTTTGCTCCTCTTCCCACAAAAATACTGCGCATTTTTGCGGGAACCCTGATAATTTTTGCACTGTTTGGGGAGTAAATTGGGGAGTAAAATGCCATCTCGTGCAATTTATTTTCAAGCCGTTGAAAATAAATTGCTACGATTTCAGGGCGTTGCCCTCTTTGCAAAATAAATAAGTGCCCACAATTAAGAAATTTTGCAAATTCACCTACTGAGGCGATAAATCGCAAATTGGGTCGCGCTTGCGCAAAAGCGTGGTTTTGCTTGCGCCGTTAATTATTTTAGAATAGCACTATTCAGGCTACTACAAAGTTGACTTTGTCCATTTCCTGCCGCATAAAATCGTCGCTGTAATGCACATAGGTTTTGCCTACAAGCCGTTCGGGGCTGTCGCCCATCCAAAGCTCTACGACCTCTCTTTTTACCTTTTCATCGCAGACAGAGGCAAAAGTGTGGCGAAGTTGGTAGGGAATAGCCCCTTCGGGCAACGCCTTTTTCATTATGTCGAGCGTTCTGTCGTATGAAAGCGGGGATTTAAGAGGCGAATCAAAATCGAATAATTTTTCCGCCTGACGGGGAATAGGTATCTTTTTGTATGCCTTTTTCCCGTTTTTTCTCTTTCTGTTCCTGCAAAT
>CANRCK010000006.1 GCA_947629095.1 uncultured Clostridia bacterium
AGGCAAGAGAGATTTTGCCGAGTGGACGGCGAAACAACAATTGAATAGCAAAAATATTCAAGATAAGTCCTTTTGAAACCATAAGGACATCCCAAAAGGGATAAGGAATCCGCCATAGGCGTGATAAAAATAAAAGAAAATTTAAGAAAGATAATGGGTCAAGCCGATAAAAGGAACCGTAAAAAGCGGCAAGGCGGGAGCGATTTTTTTAAAAATCGCTCCCGCCTTTTACATTTATTTGTAGTTTTTAAAATCTTCCAAAGAAAAAGATAACCCGAACGTTTTGTGGATTACAAAAAAGTTCGAATTATCCCAATGTGGCTGGGGCGAAGTGATTCGAACACCCGAATGACGGAGTCAGAGTCCGTTGCCTTACCGCTTGGCGACGCCCCAATGATTGTTTACTGATTCATTATATATTCAATTCTTAAAAAAAACAAGCGATTTTGCGGCGTTTTTTATTTTTTTATAAACGTCGACTTTTAATTGCCTTTCCGCGCCTTCCGCGGTTCAATGTGAAGCGCCGCGCGGCATAAAGAGCCGCGCGGCGCGCTTTGGGCGTACGTTTGGTTTTTTACGGTTGCTTGCCTATATATGCGAGGATTCCGCCGTCAACATAGAGTATGTGTCCGTTTACGAAGTTGGAGGCGTCGGAAGCAAGGAACACCGCGGGACCCATAAGGTCCGAAGTTTCGCCCCAGCGTTCTGCGGGCGTTTTGGCTATTATAAAGCTGTCGAAAGGATGGCGTGAGCCGTCGGGCTGGCGTTCCCTCAAGGGCGCGGTCTGCGGGGTTGCAATATATCCAGGTCCTATGCCGTTGCACTGGATATTATACTTGCCGTACTCCGAGCAGATATTACGGGTGAGCATCTTCAAGCCGCCCTTAGCCGCCGCATACGCGGAAACCGTCTCCCTGCCAAGCTCGCTCATCATAGAGCAGATATTTATAATTTTGCCGTGACCCTTTTTAATCATGGAGGGAATGACCGCTTTGGAAACTATGAAGGGTGCGTTAAGGTCAACGTCGATCACCTTTCTGAACTCGGCTGCGCTCATTTCGGTCATGGGTATACGCCTTATTATGCCCGCGTTATTTACGAGTATATCCACAACGCCCACTTCCTTTTCAATCTTTTCAACAAGCGCGTTTACTGCGGCTTCGTCGGTGACGTCGCACACATAGCCGTGAGCCTTTATTCCCTTGTCGGCATAAGCCTTCAAGCCCTTATCCACGAGTTCCTGATTTATATCGTTGAACACGATGGTTGCGCCCGATTCCGCATAAGCCGAGGCAATTGCAAATCCTATGCCGTAGGAAGCGCCCGTAACCCAGGCGACCTTGCCTTTCAACGAAAAGTTTTGTTCAAATCCCATTGGAGTTCTCCTTAAAAATTTATTTATAGGTATATTATACCACGCAAAGAAAAATATGTAAATAGCGGCTTGCTTTTTTATTTGCAATTATTTTAAAAAAAGCGGCGGCGCACCGCAGTCCGCGGTGCGCCGCCGCACTTCATAACCGTCAATATTTGCAAATACTTCCTTCAAAGGACTGTTTTAACCCGGTTTTAAGCATACCCGAGGATTTTTTCCACTTCCCCGAAAGGAGCCGTGAAAGGAAGAGCACCGAGCGCAGCACCCAGTCCGAACACATACCTATCCAATACCCCATTGCGCCGAGTTGGGGCAGCCCGGGAATCATATCCGTTGTAAGGATAAACGCCAGACACACGCGCATTAAGAACATTGACGAAACTGCGCAGTACATAACGTATTTAACGTCGCTTGTAGCCTTAAGAATTCCCGGCGTGGTGAAGGAGAGGGGATAGGTTACAAATTGGAACGCAAGGCAGAAATACAGGCAGTGCTTGCCTATTTCCTTGGCTTCGGCGGTGTATCCGTAGCATTGGACTATGAACGGCACGAGCGCCAAAATAATCCCCACGCAGATTCCGTTTGCTATATACGAAAGAATGAACATTCGCCGCATATAGTACTTCACCTGGTCCTCGTCGCCGGCGCCCACCGATTGCCCTATTACGGGCAGGCAGGACGTGCCTATGGCGCCGCCCATAACCGAGGATATGTTGTTTATCTGGTTTGCAATGGTGTTGCCGTTGGCTTGCACGTTTATATAAATAGTTTCGCCCTTTTCGTTCAAACCGGTTATGCTCTTTGCGCCCGTGGCGTAAATCCCGGCGTTTACAAAGGTGTTGGTCAAAAGCTTGCCGAGCTGGAACAGCGCGCTTTCGATTCCGCTGGGAATGGCTATCTTCAAAATCTTTTTTATCATCGCTCCGTCAAAGCGGAATTTTTCAAATAACCGCACACATACCGCGTTTTTTTCGTTTCCGAGCAGCACCAGCATAAATATCGCGGGCACGGCGCGGCAGAAGAGGGTTGCCAGCCCCGCGCCGAGCACGTTCATATTAAGAACGAACAAAAATATCGCGTTCAGCCCCACGTTCACAACGCAGCTTATTGCCGCGCTTATCATAGTGGAAACGCTTTTGCGCTGTGCGCGCAGAAGAGCCGCGCAGGCGTTGAACAGCCCTATAAAGGGGAAGGACGCGGCTGTCACATAAAAATACGTCTGCTGGAATCTGAACGTTGTGTCGTCCACGTTGCCGTAGAACAGTTTGAGCAAGGGCCAATTCAGCGCAATGCCCAGCGCGCCTATCGCCACGGATACGCTTATTACAAGCATAAGCATCTGCTTTGCGCTCTTTTGCGCCTGCCCGGGGTTGCCCGCGCCCAAAAATTGCGACGTGACTATGGACCCGCCCGTTGCAAATGCCGAAAAGAGCTGGATTATAAGGTTGTTCATATAGTCCACGTTGCCTATTGCGTTGCTGGCGTTGCTCCGCACCGCCTCGGGCGCGTTTATGTTTGAAACCATAAGGGAGTCAAACAGCCCGAGGGAAGTGGAAAATATCTGCTCTATAATTATAGGCAGAATCAGCCACAGCAATTGTTTGCCCGTGAACAGGGTGTATTTCTTTTTTGCCTTTGCAGTGTTCATTTTGCGTTTCTGCGCCTCGATTTTTAAAACCAATAATATATTACAGTAGTTTTTCTTGATTTTCCATTGATTTTTGACTATAATAATTATAAAATACTGATTTTTCAACAATAAAGGAGGTAATTACCGTGTCTGAGCAGCCCCTGTGGGCGGAAAAGCCGCCCGAAAAGATTATCGTCGGCAGCGAAGTGCGGGAGGCGGGATATGTTATGCCGCAGCCGCACTGCCATTCTTATTTTGAGCTTTTTTACGCAGAAAACGGCTCCTGCAGGTTTTTTATAGAGAATAAAATGTACGATATACGGCAGGGCGATTTTATCCTGATTCCGCCGGGGGTGTTCCACTACACGCGGTATGTGGACGGACCGTGCAAGAGGGTAATTGTCCATTTCCGCAGGGAACACATAGGGGAGGACGTAGCCGAAGTTTTGCCGGGCAAGGGCACTTTTCTCACGGCTATGCGCATATTCCAGACCCCCGAAGCCTATCGCGGGCAGATAAACACGCACATTGCCCGTATGGTGAACGAGCGCAAAATAGCCGACGAACGCTCCCTGCCGATGCTTGTCGCGCTGTTGCGGGAGTTGTTTTTGATATGCTCCCGCGAGTGCGTGTTTTTGCGCGATATCCCCGAATATATCCACACTACGGACAGCCCTATAGTTCAGGCGGCGGGATATATCAGCAGCCATTTTTCCGAGCACATAAGCGCGGCGGATATTGCCGCGGCGGCGGGGTACAGCCCCAACTATCTCAGTCTCAAATTCAAAAAATCCGTGGGGATAGGCATACACGAATATCTCACGTTCGTCAGGCTGCGCGCAGCGGCTCTGGAGCTTGTTACAACCGCCGATTCCATAACCGAAATAGCCTTCCGCTGCGGCTTTTCGGACAGCAACTATTTTAAGGACGCCTTTAAAAAGAAGTACGGCGTTTCCCCGCGGGAATACCGTAAAAGTTGAGCTTTAAAAACAAAAAAACGCAGGACGTCCTGCGTTTTTTATCATTTTTCGGGATATATTGCGTCCACAACCGCTTCGGCAAGGCTTTCAACGGGTTCCGCGCAGTCTCTGCTCAGCCACGCCATAGAAACGTTGAACAACATTCCCGCGTAAATGTAGGGGGTGTAGTCGTTCTTTTCTGGATATTCCCTGCCGAACATTGCCGCAAAATTTTTGTTGAGGTAGTCGAGGTAAATATATTCCAGCCTTGCACGCCTTATAAGTTTGAACTGCGGCACGTTCTCTTTGAGTTTATAAAACACGCTTTTAACTATATCTATATAGTCCTCGCGGCACCGCGGAAAATACCTTTGGCTGAACAAAAAATCCCGCGTGTTGCGGTCCATATAATATACAAGAACGTCCTCCTTGCATTTAAAGTACCTGTAAAATGTCGCCCTGCCCACGCCCGCCTTTTTGGCAATGTCCGTCACGCTTATGCCGTGGTAGTCATATTCCTCCATAAGCCTGAACAGAGCCTGCACTATGTAAAATCCGGTGTATTCCTCCGCTTGATATTCCACGATACAAAACCCCCGTTTGTGTATTATTTCCGGCGACACTTTTAAGAATGTGTTTAACCGCGCTTTCCCGCGCTTGCAACGCCGCGGGTTTTATTGTATGATACACTTGTCTCACAAAAAAGTCAACAGCGCGCGTTGCTTTGGGTGGGAAAAAATCAAAGGAGTTTTTAAAAATGGAAGAAAAGAATTTCGTTGCATACGAGTACAAAACAAAGACGGTAAAGGCGGAGGACCAGCCGCGGGCAGCCGACATGTACGAGGCGTTCGGCTGGGAAATAACGTCGGCTGCGCCCTCCTTGGGCGGCGGGGTTGCGCTTTCGCTCAAGCGGGACAGAAAAATCGCGCACAAGCAGGAGCTGAACAAAACCGAAAGGCAGGCGGAGAGCGTTTTTGAAACGCTTTTGAATTTAAAGCGTTCCGTAACCCTCGGCGCAAGCGTGTTCGCCTACATTTTGGGCGTTGTGGGCGCGCTGGTGCTGGGCGGCGGAATGAGCCTTGTGATGACCGTTTCCAACAGCGTACCCGCGGTTGCCGGGGGAATTGTTCTGGGAGTTGTGGGGTTGATTTTATGCGGCATAAACTATATAATATATAAAAATATTGCCGTAAAAAAGACGGAAAAGGTGCAGCCCGCCATTGACGAAAACGAGGAGAAGCTCGCCAACCTTCTTGAAAGGGGCAATGCGCTTCTTGCAGCCGAAATAATTTAAAAAACCGAACACGGAGCAGCAAAATATGGGTATTTTCCGCATGTACAAAAACGCGTCGTTTGAGCAGAGGACGATTTTTAAAACCGTTGTCTCGCTGTGTTTTTCGTCGGCTTTGGCGTGCGGAAAATTTGTTATAGGGCTTTTTTCGGACTACGGGCTATGCATAATAGCCGTGTACACCTTTGCCTTGCTTCTGGCAAAATTGCAGTGCGTTGCGGGCGCCGCGTCAAAAAAGAATTCTTTTAAAAAGCGCAACGCCCTTATGGCGACGTTTTTAATGCTTTCCAGCATAGTGTACGCGGGCTTTATGTGCCGTTCGCTGTTCGTGGCGCCCCCAAAAAGGGACTACGGGCTGGGCTACGTGCTCTTTGTGGCGTTCATCTCCTTTTCCGAACTCGGGTTTGCACTCGCGGGGATATTCCGCACAAAAAACAAGGGGCACTTTTACCGTGACATAAAAATCATAAATTTCTGCATGGCGCTTATCGCCATTCTCACAACACAGACTGTAATTTTGGATTTTATGTCGGAGGCGGACGCGCGCATATATAATGCGTATACGGGCATGGGGATTGGCGCGTTTATCGCGGCGTGCGCGGTGTTTATAGCCGTTGCACCCAAGCTTTCGGTTGTGGGCAGGGAGCACAACGTGTTTGAGCTTGTAGAAGCGGAAAAGAACAAAATCGTTTGCGGCGGCGCGCTTGAGCTGGTGCTTTTAAAAAGCGCGGTCTACGGCGCGTATATTTACCGCGCGCGGTTTGCGGGGGGACGGCTGGAAGGGGACATCGTCCGCGGACCTTCGCTTTGGAAAAGAATGAACATATTCCTTAAAATTTTGTGCTGCGTCCTCTCGGAGATACTTGTGTTTGCGTGGCTCATAGGCAGGGCTGTGCTGTTTGTGCGTTCGGCAAACCTGCCCGCCCGGCTCGAAGGGATTATGGTGGCAAACGGCTTTAAAAAATGCGGCGGTTAGCCGCATTTTTTAAAGCAAAATATCGATAAGCCGTGCGGCGGTGGGAAAATTTTATTCATTATGCGCATAAAATTATTGACAGTGAAAAAAGTTAGTGATATGATATTAGGCGGCTTTTGAGAGGAGGCCTTTATGCTTAATACGATACCGGATAAAAAACCCAACAAAGTCGTGGCAAAAATAAAATACTGGGCGATGCTGAATTTCGGGGTACTGTTGCTTTCAACGGCAATGTTCCTGTTCAACGCGCCCCGCAACTTTACTTTGGGCGGTATGGGCGGTCTTTCCATCGTCCTCGCCAAATATATAACCCCGCAGGTTCCCGCGCTTACCCAGCCCGTGCTGCTCGCCATATTAAACGGCTTTTTGCTCGTTATGGGACTGATATTCCTCGGGAAAGGGCTAACGCTCCTCACGATATATTGCTCCATAGCGTATTCCCTCGAGGTGTATCTCTTCAGTTTAATACCCATAAAGTTCCCTTTAACAAGCGAACCGTTTTTGGAGCTTGTGTACTCCGTGATATTGTCGGGCGCGGCGCACGCCATAGTGTTCAGCTGCCAGGCTTCCACCGGCGGAACGGACATAATAGCGCTCATAATAAAAAAATACAGCAAAGTAAACATAGCGCCCGCGCTGCTTGCCTCCGACTTTTTGATAGCCTGCCTGTCCTTTTGGACGTTCGGCGCGGAGATAGGTTTTTACTCCGTGCTCGGCATATTTGCAAAGACGTTCGTTATAGACGGCGTTATTGAAAACCTGGCAAAAACCAAATACGTAACCATTATAACGGTCAACCCGCAGATAGTTTCGGAAGTGATTCTGGATTATATTCACCGCGGCTACACCAAGTTTAAGGGCGAGGGCGGATACACGGGCGAAGAGCGCACCATAGTAATAACAGTTTGCCGCCGCGCGCAGGCAGCCCGCTTAAAGGTAAAGCTTCACGAAGTGGACCCCACTGCGTTTGTTATAATTACGGACGCAAACGAAATTTTGGGCAAGGGCTTTACCGAAAGAATGTAGGCGTAAGGCGCAATATCTCTGTATTATAAAGGGGAAAGTAATGTTAAACAAAAAAAATGACAAACGCAGCAAAATAACCGGGCAAGTTATATACTGGGCTGTTTTGAACGCCGGCATCTTGCTTATGTCGCTGGGCGTATATCTGTTCGAGGCGCCCAACGAGTTCGTTATGGGCGGCGTAAGCGGCGTATCCATTTTTCTTGCGCACTTCACCGAGGAAGCTGTTCCTTTCCTCACGCAACCCGTCTGGCTTGCCATTTTAAATGTTGCGCTTTTATTGATAGGCTTTATATTTTTGGGTAAGGGCGTAACGTTCAAAACCATATACTGCTCGCTTATATATTCCTTTGAAGTTTGGCTTCTGAGCTTTCTTTTCCCCATATCGCATCCTCTCACCGACCAAACCCTTTTGGAGGCGGTGTACGCCGTGCTTTTGATAGGCGTTGGCTGCGCCATAATGTTCCACTGCGGGGCTTCCTCGGGCGGGAGCGACATAATAGCGCTTATATTTAAAAAATACACAAATCTCAACATAGGCAACGCTGTAATCGCCAGCGACATAGTCGTTTCCGCGCTGGCGTTCTACTTCGGCGCCGAGGCGGGGCTTTTATCTGTTTTGGGTTTGTTCCTCCGCGCGTTCGTTGTGGACGGAATTATAGAAAATATAACAAAAACCAAATACGTAACGATAATTACGGATAATCCCGACGTGGTTTCAAAGGTTATAATAGAGGATATCGACCGCGGCTTCACCAAGTATAAGGCGGAGGGCGGATACACGGGCGCGGAACGCACAATAATAATAACCGTTTGCCGCCGCGCGCAGGCTGTCCGCTTAAAAGCCGAACTGCACAAGCTCGACCCCACGGCGTTCACCATAATAACGGACGCAAACGAAATTTTGGGCAAGGGCTTTTCGGTTCCCCTCGAGGAATCCGTAAAGCGGAAGAACAAAAAGGATTCGGGAAAAACAAAAGCGCCCGGGCAACCGGCGGAGGATTCCACCGGCGGGCAGGACGGGGAAAAACCTATAACTTAAAAATCAAAAAGAGCCGCGGGCTGCAGCCCGCGGCTCATATAATTTTAAATTACTTCACAAGTTCAACGGCAGCCTTTGTTTTGGCTTTTATCTCCTCGGGGGTGCCGCTCATCATCCAGCTTCCGCCGCAGGCGATAATCTTGTCGTATGCAAGATATTCAAGTATATTGCTCTCGTTTATGCCGCCCGTGGGCATAATTTTAAGATAGGGGAACGCCGCGCAGATTGCCTTGATTGTTTTAAGTCCGCCGTAGTTGGACGCGGGGAAGAATTTAAGGGTTGTAAGTCCCTTTGCAATTGCCGCCATAGCCTCGGTGGGGGTCACAATGCCGGGCAGATAGAGCATACCGTGCTCGGCGCAGCAATCCGCAACCTCTTCGGAAAATCCCGGGGAAACTATAAATTTGGAGCCTGCGGCAATCGCTTTTTCGCACTGTTCGCGGTTTATAACGGTGCCCGCGCCTACGAGCATATCGGGATATTTTTCCACGGTGAGTTTAATGGCGTCCGCAGCGCAGGGTGTGCGGAAGGTTATCTCTGCGCAGGGCAGTCCGCCTTCAACAAGCGCCTGCATCTTGGGCAGGGTTTCTTCAATGGAATTGAGCACCACAACGGGTACTATTTTGGTCTTTTTGATTTGTTCAATCAGCTGTTCATGTGCCATAATTTTCCTCCTTAAAGGGTTTATGATTTTTTGACCTTAAACATTATAGCACAGTCAAACGGCGTTTGCAATAGCAAAAAAGCAAATTAAACAAAATCCTGAACGCCGAGCCGTTTCAGACGGGCGTTTTGCAATTTGCAACGGTTTGGGCGGAATTTCAAATATCTATCAATTTTAGTTATATTTATTACAAAACACGGCGATAAAATAAAATGCGCTCATTTAATTGCAAAAATACCGCCCGCTGTGATATACTTTATCAGTAAAATACGGAAATCTTCGGATTTTTAAGGTTAAGGAGCCAAGCGTATGATAAAAGTATCCCGTAAAGTTGCGTCTATTTCCCCGAGTATGACCCTTGCCATTTCCGCCAAAGCCAACGAGCTTAAAGCGGCGGGCGTGCGCGTTATAAACTTCGGCGTGGGCGAACCCGACTTCAACACCCCCGCGCACATAATTTCAGCCGCAAAGGATGCTATGGACAAGGGCTACACAAAGTACGTTGCCGCCGCGGGGCTGCCCGCCCTCAAAAAGGCTATCTGTCAAAAGCTGAAAAAGGACAACGGGCTTGATTACGATCCTTCGCAGATAATTGTCTCCAACGGCGCAAAGCACTCCATTTTCAACGCCCTGTTCGCAACCATCGACGACGGCGACGAGGTTATAATTCCCTCGCCCTATTGGCTCACCTATCCCGAGGTGGTAAAAAGCTGCGGCGGCGTGCCCGTATACGTTGAAACCACGCGCGAGGGCGGCTACAAAATGACTGCCGAACAGCTTGAAGCGGCAATCACCCCCAAGACAAAGATGCTCATTTTGAACTCCCCCGCAAACCCCACGGGTTCCGTATATGTGCAGGAAGAAATAGAAAAAATCGCACACGTATGCGTAAAACATAATATTTTGGTGCTCTCCGACGAGATTTACGAAAAGCTTATATACGGCGGCGAAAAGCACTATTCCATAGCGCAGGTCTCCCCCGAGATGAAGGAGCTTACAATTGTTATAAACGGCGTTTCCAAGTCCTATGCAATGACGGGCTGGAGGCTGGGATATCTTGCCTGCGCGCCCGTTATAGCAAAGGCTATAGCCTCTTTCCAAAGCCACTCCACGTCAAATGTGAACACTATGACGCAGTACGCCGCAATAGCCGCGCTGGAGGGACCCACGGAGCCGATGGAGGAGATGATAAAAGCCTTCGGCGACCGCCGCCAAAAGATGATGAAACTACTCGATGGATACAGGGACATAGGGCTGGACTATGTTAAGCCCGACGGCGCGTTCTATCTTATGCTTGTGGTTGAAAAGCTCTTCGGCAAGAGCTATAAGGGCAAGCAGATACGCGGCAGCATGGACGTTGCCGATATTCTCCTCACCGAAAAGCAGGTTGCGGTGACCCCGGGGATATGCTTCGGGGACGACGAGGTAATACGCCTTTCCTACGCGCTCTCCTTTGAAGATATCAAAACGGGGCTTGAAAAAATAGCCGAGCTTGCCCGCGAAGTGCAATAATATATTATTTTTATAAAATTTTACGGTAAAGCCTTGAAATTCCCCGCAATAACTGTTAAAATATATGCAGACGGTAAGTATTATACTTATATGGAGGATTTCAATGATTAAAATTATTTACGGACCCAAGGGCACCGGCAAGACAAAGCAGCTCATAGACGTTGCAAACAGCAACGCGCAGGACGCTAAGGGGCTGAGCGTATTCATCACCGACAACAAAAGATGTATGTACGATCTGCACCGCAGCGTGCGCTTTATCGACGTAGCCGACTATCAGGTTGCCGGCGAGGACGCGCTCTGCGGATTTGTAAAGGGAGTTGCGGCTTGCAACAGCGACCACGAGTATATCTACGTGGACGGCGTTGCGCGCATTTCGGGCAAGCCAATATCCGAACTTGGCGGTATATTCTATATGCTGGATAAGGTTGCGGGTGAAAACGATATAACCATATATATAACGTGCAGTTGCGAGGAATCGGAGCTTCCCGATTTCGTTAAAAAGTATCTGTAAAATCAAATTTTACGGCGGCACGGTATTTCCGTGCCGCCGTTTTTTAAACTCTTCCGCGTCGACGGGAATGAGAGAGGTGTATAAATGAAATTTATAAGCACGCGCGGCGGCGAAAAGGTTACGGGCGCCCTTGCCATAGTGAGGGGGCTTGCCGAAAACGGCGGGCTGTACGTGCCCGAAAAATTCCCCGCGGTCGGGCGCGAAGAGTTGGAGGATATGCTCTCCATGAGCTATCCCGAGCGGGCGGCAACAATTCTTGCCAAATATCTTGACGAGTACGATAAGGAGGGGCTTTTGTCCGCCTGCGAAAAGGCTTACGCCAAGTTCGAGGGCGACCCCGCGCCCCTCGTCCGCCTCGACGACGGCGTATATATGCTGGAATTGTGGCACGGACCCACCTGCGCCTTCAAGGACATGGCGCTCACCGTTCTTCCTTATCTTCTGCGGAAGGGCTGCGATATTTTGGGCATAAAAGAACAGATTTTAATACTCGTTGCAACCTCCGGCGACACGGGCAAGGCTGCGCTGGAGGGCTTCAAGGACGCCGAGGGCATAAAAATTATGGTTTTCTACCCCAGCGAAGGCGTCTCCAAAATGCAAAAGTTGCAGATGTGCACGCAGGAGGGTGAAAACGTAAACGTGGTTGCCGTCCGCGGGAATTTCGACGACTGCCAGACGGCTGTAAAGGAAATTTTTTCCAACGCCGCCTACGCCGCCGAACTCAAAAATCACAACACGGTGCTCTCTTCGGCAAATTCCATAAACTTCGGCAGGCTTGCGCCGCAGATCGCATATTATTTTTCGGCTTATCTCGACCTTGTTTCTGGCGGACAGATAGAGATGGGGCAGGAGATAGACTTCACCGTGCCCACGGGCAACTTCGGCAACATTCTGGCGGGATACTACGCAAAGTTAATGGGGCTGCCCGTCCGCAGGCTTCACTGCGCCAGCAATTTAAACAACGTGCTCACCGACTTTCTCGCTACGGGCGTATACGATATTCACCGCGAATTCTACAAGACCACGTCGCCCTCTATGGATATTCTCATTTCCTCCAACCTCGAAAGGCTTCTTTTTGAAGTTTCGGGCAGGAACGCCGCGCTCACTGCGGAAAGAATGAAGTCCCTTAAAACCGATTTAAAATACCGGATCACCCCCGCGGAGCTTGCAGTGATACAAAAGACCTTCGACGGCGGCTTTGCAAGCGAGGAGACCTCCGTGGAGGCAATGTACGAGGTGTTCGAGGACGTTGGGTACACCATGGACACGCACACGGGCTGCGCCATGAAGGTGGCTCTGGACTGGTTTGAAAAGAATAAAAAGGACGAGACGAATATGGTTATAGTCTCCACCGCAAATCCCTACAAATTCCCGCAGGACGTTTTATACGCCGTTACGGGCAACGACGTAAAGGACAGTTTCAAGGGCATAAAGCGGCTGCACGCCGCAACGGCCATGGCGGTTCCAAAAAGTCTTTTGACCCTCAGGGACAAGCCAGTAAGGTTTTCCAAAACGGTCGACCACAAAAAACTGTTTGAAGAAGTTATAGCGTTTGTAAAATAAAGGAGGGGGCTCGCCCCTCTTTTTTTATTCAAGCGGTTATTAGCGTCGCAATACTGTGTCGTTTGCGCACGCTCCTTGTCTTGCTCGCTTCCAACCGTTTCGCCACACAAATGCCGTTTTTAAAAGTAGCTTAAAAAATCTTTGCTTTTTTTAAAGCGGTATGTTATTATTAAATTGAAATAATTTCGGGTTATTGAAATGGACGATAAAAAAACTCTCTATTCGGCTATCCAGCCTACCAACAATTTAACAATAGGCAACTACGTTGGCGCAATAAAAAATTGGCTCAACTTGCAGGAAAATTACGATTGTTATTTTGCAATCGCAAATATGCACGCCATAACTGTCCGCCAGAACCCCGCCGAGCTTCGCCAAAAGACGCTGGCGCTTCTTGCGCTGTATATCGCCTGCGGCATAGACCCGCAAAAGTGCTGCCTCTACGTTCAATCCCACGTTCCCGCGCACGCCGAGCTGTGCTGGGTTTTAAATACTTTCACGTACGTGGGCGAAATGGAGAGAATGACGCAGTTCAAGGATAAGTCCGCCCGCCACGCCGAAAACGTAAATATGGGGCTTATGGACTACCCCGTTTTAATGGCGGCGGATATACTTTTATATCAGGCGCAGTTTGTCCCCGTGGGGGAGGACCAGCGCCAGCATCTCGAAATAGCTCGGGATATTGCCCAGCGCTTCAACAACGCATACACCCCCACTTTCACCGTGCCCGAGGGGCTGTATATGAAGGTGGGTGCAAAGATAAACGATTTGCAGGACCCGGCAAAAAAAATGTCCAAGTCGGCGGAAAACCCCAACGGCTCGGTATTTTTGTCCGACGACAGGGATACGATTATACGCAAATTCAAGCGCGCCGTAACGGACAGCGGTTCCGAAATAAGGTTCGACCCCGAAAACAAGCCCGGCGTCTCCAATTTGCTCACCATATATTCTGTTTTTTCTGGCAAAACCGTGCCGGAAGCCGAAGCCGAGTTTGCGGGCAGGGGCTACGGCGACTTTAAGCTTGCCGTGGGCGAGGCGGTTGCCGATAAGCTTCAACCCGTCCAAAGGGAGCAGGAAAAGATACTTGCCGACAGGGAATATCTCAACGCCGTTCTCAAAAGCGGCGCGGAGCGCGCCGCGCACATCGCCGCAAGAACGCTTGGCAAAGTGTATAAAAAAATAGGGTTTTACCAAATCTAAGGAGGGCTATGTTCGGATATATTTCCCCCGATACGCCCTATCTTTTCAAAAAGGACGAAACGCTGTACAAGGCAACGTACTGCGGGCTGTGCAAGGGCATAGGCAAGGGCTGCGGGCAGTGCGCGCGCACTGCGCTTACCTACGATATGGCGTTTGTTTCGGCGCTCGTTCACAATATCCGCGGCGAGGACCTGATAATACAAAAAAAGAGGTGCGTTGCGCACCTGATACGCCCCCGTCCCATAGCTTCGCCCGACGGGATTACCGTAATGCTCGGCTGTGCCAACACCGCGCTGGCTTACTATAAGCTCTGCGACGACAAGCGGGACGGAGAAAAGCGGGCGGTATTAAGGCATTTTTATAAACGCGGCTTCAAAAGGGCAAAAAAGCTGTACCCCGAAATAGTAAATATAATCAAACAGCAGACCGACCGACAGGCGGAAGCAGAAGAGAGAAATTGCGCCGTGATAGACGAGGCTGCCGAACCGACGGCTGAAATGATGAAGGAGCTTTCCCGCATAGCTTTGGGCGGCAGCGCCTGCCCCGCCACCGACGAGCTGTTTTACGCAATAGGGAAGTGGGTATATATAATCGACGCCCTCGACGACTTTGAAAAGGACGTAAAAAAGGGCAGATATAACGTAATATTCAACGCATACGGTCAAACTGACAGGAATAAGGTTATAGAAGAACACGGCGAAGAGCTTAAATTTATACTCGACAATATCTTTGCCGATATGCGCGAAGGGCTTTGCGGAATAAAATTCAACTTTAACCACGATTTGACGGATAATATAATTCTTCGCGGCATTCCCCTTAAATCAAGACAGATATTCTACGGCAAACGCGGAGAAAACGGAGGGCAAAATGAACAAAAAGAATCTTGAACTTCTCGGACTTTCGGAGGGCGCAACGGCGGATGAAATAAAAACCGCCTATGAAACGCTGCGTGCAAAGTACCTCGAGGAACGTTTTTCGGACGGCGAAAAGGGCAACAACGCCGCAAAAATGCTCTCTAAGATAGACGCAGCGTATCAGGAGCTTACAGAAGAGCTGAACGAAAGCGCAACCGCCGAGGACGGCGGGGCGTCGTTCACAAGGGTTGAGGAGTGGCTCAAATCGGGGGACATCACCGAGGCACAGCGCGCACTTGACAGCTTTAACGAGCGTCCCGCGCAGTGGCACTACCTTCAAAGCGTGGTGTTCTACCGCAAAAATTGGATAAACGAGAGCAAAAAGCAGCTTGAAATCGCCATACAGCTCGACCCCAACAACGACAAATATAAGGAAGCCTACCGCAAGCTGAACGACCATATAAACGCGGGGCGTGCCCAAAACGGGCAGAACGGTCAGACTGCGGACGGTCAAAATTACAGGAGCCAATATCAGGGGCAGGATATGAACAGCGTCGGTCCGCAGGATCAGATGGGCGGCGGATTTTGCGCTAACTGCATAGACTGTTGCTACACGTATATGTGCCTGAGCTGTCTGTGCGACTCCTGCTGCCGCTAAAAAATGGGCGATAAAAAATACACCAAGTCCTTTGAAATTGCGCTCTCCGCCATCTCATGCGCAGTTGCAACCGTGTCGCTTTCAATGGGTATATTGGTTGCTGGCGGCTACTTTTTGGGACTTTGGTATCTCATTGCAATACTCGCCCTCATGGTTCCCCTTTCAAAGCAGTTCTATCTGGGCGGATTTCTGGCGTATCTCGGCACGTGCGTTTTAACCGTCGTTTTGGGCGCGGTAGTCAAGTTTTGGGACCTGTTGCCCTTTGTGATGTTTTTCGGGCTTCACCCAATTGCAAACTCTTTGCAAATACGCTTTAAAATAAACAGGTGGATAGCGTATTTAATCAAAGCCGTGTGGTTTATAGGCACGCTGTTTGCGGGATATTTTATGATTGTATACGGATTGATAGGCGGCGGCATTGCCGGCAATCCCGTGTACGAAAGCATAAAAAACTACATATATATCCTCATTCCCGCGGCGGGGGCGGTTGGCTTTTTGATATACGACTACCTTATATTCAAGTTACAGATTATGATAAACGGGCTTATTTACAGGATACGGAAATGAGCATGGAAAAGAATATGTTGTACGGGGGAGAAGTTGAAGCCCTCGGCAGCGGCGGCGAAGGAATAATAAAATGCGAAGGCACAACGGCGTTTGTGCCTTTTTGTCTTGCCGGCGAAAGTATCCTTTTCAAGGCGCTCAGGGTACAGGACGGCGGAAAAATAGCTTACGGCAAGGTGGAACAAATTTTAAGCCGCTCTCCCCACAGGGCGGAGCCTCCCTGCCCGCTCTTCCAAAAATGCGGCGGCTGCGACCTGCAGCATATGACCTACGCCGCCCAGCTCTTGTTCAAAAGGACGCTTGTTGAAAACACTTTAAAAAAATTGGGCGGCATATATGCCGCGGTGAACGCCGTTGTCCCCTGCGAAGAGGAGTACCGTTACCGCAACAAGCTCGCCCTGCCCATAGGCGTGGACGGCGCGGGCAACACCGTTTTGGGCTTTTATGCAAGGCGCAGCCACAGGATAGTGCCCGCGGAGGACTGCCTCATACAGTCCGCTTGGATAAAAAACATAATACGTTCCGTAAAAAAATACGCAGACGTGTGCGGTTTCAAGGGCTACGACGAAGCCGCGCGCGCCGGCGAACTCAGGCAGATAGTAGTGAGGGAAATAAAGGGCAAATTCATAATCGCCCTCGTAGCCTCAAAAAAAATCGACGTTAAGTTCCTCATATCGGAGCTTGAAAAGCACTTTAAAGATTTTACTTTTCTTTTGAACGTCAACAACACTACAGGCAACGTCATTTTTTCAAAAGAGTGGCACATATGCCGCGGCGAAGGGCGTTTTGAAGCCGAAGAGGGCGGCATATTTTACGGCGCCGGGGCGGAAACTTTTCTGCAAGTTAACGACGGCGTGCGCTCAAAACTCTACGCCCGCGTACTCGAGGAGGCGGGGGAGTGCCCTGTAGCGGTGGATTTATACTCCGGAGGGGGGCTTCTCACCGCAATGCTCGCCAAAAAATGCGGCACAGCCTACGGCGTTGAGGTGGTGAAAGAGGCGTCACTATGCGCCGACGAACTTAAAATGCGCAACGGACTCCAAGGAAAAATGTTCAACGTTTGCGGCAGGGTGGAGGAAAAGATAGACGAGGTGTTGCGGGGCGCCGCGGGCAAAAAAGCGATAGTGTGCGACCCTCCGCGGAAGGGAATGGAAAATTCCGTGTGCAAAAAGCTGGGCGCGTGCGGCGCGGACAAAATAATTCTCGTCTCCTGCAATCCCGCAACGCTTGCGCGCGATTTGAAAATTTTGCTTTCGTCCGGCGGATATTTTGTAAAATCCGTAACCCCGTTCGACATGTTTCCCCAAACCCGCCACGTCGAAACTCTCGTTTGTCTCGAACGCGCAAAGTAAAAAACGCAATACGTATGCTTGTTTTGCAAAGAAAAACAAGGATTTACACTAAAAATTCTGCGGGAACGCGCGGAGGATGATATGACAGATATATTAATAAACATTTTAACGCAAACGGTGCAGTTTATAGCGGTGGTTTACGCCGTGGGCTTTATCATCTATTTGCTGAACAAACTTTTTTACAGAATTGTTGACGGCAACAAGGCGGTTTGCTATGCCACGGGCTTTATAGGCACGCCCGTGCACGAACTCAGCCACGCTTTGATGTGCGTTGTGTTCTGCCACCGCATAAAAGAGATTAAGCTGTTCAAGGTGGACGAGAAATCGGGTACGCTCGGCTACGTCCGCCATTCCTACAACCCACGCAATCTCTATCAGGCTGCGGGCAATTATTTTATAGGCGTAGCCCCCATTATTGTAGGCACGGTGATACTCTATTTTTCAATGCGGTTTCTTTTGCCCGATGATACATATTTGCGAATTTCCGGGCGCATGGCTGCACTTGCGGGCGCTTCGGGCAACGCGTGGGCGGCTTTTTCGGGCGTTTTCACAACAATGGGGCTTATGGTTGCCGACGTGTTCGGCGCAATAACCTCGGGATTTAAGTGGTGGATATTCATTCTTATAGTATTTTTTATAGCCCTGCATATGAATCTCAGCGGCGCGGACATAAAGGGCTCCCTGCGCGGTCTGCCCATAGTTGTTCTGTTTATAGTTATAATCAATTTTGCGCTCGGGTTTATCAAGCCGGTGTACGGCGGTTTTACCGCTTTTATGGTATCGGCGGGCGGATATCTCACCGGCATGCTTCTTCTGTCGGTAATATTTTCAGCCATATGCCTTTTGTTCGGGCTGGTTATCCGCGGCATAATGGAATTATTCCGCCATTTGCACCGATAAAGGCAAAATTATTGACATTATAAAATAATATGGTATAATATATTTGTCTAAAACGGCTTACTCGGAGCCGTAAGGCAAAAAAAATTAAAAAATTATAAAAATTTTTTTTGAAAAACCGCCGATTTTAGCACTTTTTTAGCACTTCGGTCTGTATAATGTTATTCAACTGAATAATTTCGACTTTTAGGGGTACCCCTAAGCCGTATCCTTGATACGGCTTACAAACATTAAAAGGAAAGAAGCGCAAACGGAAGGCGCGGCAATCGGTTTGGAAAAATAACTAAAAAGGGAAAGCAATGAAAAAGATAATTTTGGCAATTCTTATCGCACTCGGCGCATTGGTGATATTCTCCATTTCGTGCTCTATTTGCTCTTCCTGCGTTTCATGTATGTCCTGCGACTCATGCGGGTCCTGTGGTTCATGCGATAACGGAGGCAGCAGCGGCGGAGGCAGCAGCAGCGGAGGCGGCGGTGGATACACCCCTCCCACGTATTATAGCTGCACCATAATGCGCAACTACGACGGCGAGGACAATGTGACATATACGTTCGATACCAGCAAATACAGCCTTAACTCCTCTTGGATGACGCGCGAAGGCTATGATTTCCTCGGCGTATACGACGCCCGCGAGGGCGGAAATATGTATTTCAACGCCCAAGGCTCCTACATCGGTGTCATAAATAAAGACAATACAGGTATAACTCTTTATATGCAATGGCAAGTCAAGACCTATACCGTGGAGATGTATGTAGAGGGTCGTCTCGACAGCACTGTAGAATCAGTAGAATACGGCACCGATATTACGTATGTGTTGGACACTCCCGAGTCCCCCGACTACGGTCAGGTGTTCAAGGGCTGGGCAATCAAAACTCCGGATACCGTATATGTTACCAATGGCGATTTAGAGCCTCTGCAAGGCTACGAAACTGTTGGCAGCGCGTTTATGCCCGACGGGAATAACGTAATCAGGCTTTACGCTGTGTTTGGCGAGCCTACCTGCACCGTAACTTTGGTTTACAACGATGGAAGGGCGGACGAAGTAAGGGAAATCAGACCCGGCAACCCCATTACCGACTTGCCCGAGCTAAGTGATTCCGGCAACAAGAAGTTCATGGGCTGGGCATTAGAAAATTCCCTTTCAACTACCAATTTCTACCTCGGCGAACCTATCTACGAGGACACCAAGCTCTACGCCATATTCCTTGAATACAAGACTATTCAGGTAAAAACGCGCGACGGCTCCGTGATAGGCAGCATCACCGTTTACAACAACGGTCAAGCTGTAGATCTCAACAACTGGCAGACGAACGATGATATTTCGATTCAGGAAGGCTATCAGATTCTCGGCTGGTATACAAATCAAAATTTGACAGGCAGCTCAAAGATAACCAGTATTCGCTACGGTAGCAGATATACCGAAGTATACGTTGATTATACGTTAACTTAGGTGCCAAAGATCTCGGGTGCGTGATAGACCGGGGTGAAAGTTGCGGTATAAACAAAAGGATTAAAATCCGTTTTACGGCGGAGTTTAAAATAAATAAAAAAAGGAGCAATTATGAAAAAGTTATTGATAGGGCTGTTGACCGTACTTGCCTTTACCCTTGCAATAGGGTTGGTTACGGCGTGCAGCAAAGCCGAAGAACTATTAACTTTGGCATCCCCCGAAATCCGCGGGTACGAGCCTGAAACGGGCACGCTGTCGTGGTCGCCGGTGAGCGGTGCGGAGTCCTATGAAGTTTCTTTTGACGACGGTGTGAACCAAACCACCAACACGGTAAAGAGCAATCAAACCAAATTCACCACCGACGCCGAGCAGTTCGCTTTCAGCATAACCGCAAAGGGCAGCTTGCACAAGGATTCCCCCACGGTTTCGGCTACGTTTATAAGACTTGAATCAGATATCGTGCTCAGCGTTGACGAAAACGGCTTGATCACCTGGGATCCCGTAGACGACGCAACGGGCTACTCCGTATCGGTCGACGGAAAAGCGGGCGAAGTAATCACGGACACGGAGTACACCGTGAAGGAGGGCGCAAAGCACACGGTTAAGGTTAAGCCCGTGAGGGATAACACCCAAACCACTTACTACTATTCCCTCTGGTCGGAGTCGGTAAGCGTAAGGCTGCTGGGATCTGTTCAGCCCAAAAACATAAAGTTCGAAGACGGAAAAATAACCTGGACCAAGGTTTCCAACGCCACGGGGTATAAGGTAACCATAAACGGCGAAGATTATGAAACGCCCGTCAACGAATATTTATACGACGGCGGAGATTCCTTTGATATCACCGTTCAAGCTTTGGGCGACGGCAACACTTATTACAACGGCGCGGTTTCCGCCGCAAAGTCCTTCATTTATCTTCCGGTCGTTGAAAATATATCGGTGGACGAAACGGGCGCGCTCGTTTGGGACGAAGTTGAAAACGCAACCGGATATTCCATAAAATTAACCCCCAACTCCCAGCCCCTAAAGGTTCCTACAAACAAATATACCAAGCTTGTGGCAAACTCTCAATATAATATATCCATTCTGCCTACGGGTTCCAATGCGGACGCAGAGTACTTCTCGTCGTGGAGCGAGCCTGAACCTGTGTTTATTCTTCCCGCACCCACGCTTGTCTGGAGTGGGGCGGACGTTTCCGGCGCGGACGAGGTTAACGCAGTGCAATGGACTATTATTGGCGGCGCCTCCGGTTACAGCTGCAGGCTCACAAAACCCAGCGTCAACGGGCAGCCCGCAGAGGTTGAGGAGACAACGCAGGGAGAAGATCGAAACTTCTTTGCAAGCGCCTTTGATCAGATTGGTACATATAAGCTTGAAGTGCAGGCGCTTGGCGAGGACGGAAACGGCATATACGACAGCAAATATTCCGATGCGTACACCATAATACGTCTGGCTGCACCCACCAGACCGAGCGTAACCAGCAAAGCCGAGTCGCTTGCCGACGGCTTCACCGTTTCGTTCTCTCCCGTTACCGGCGCAAGGGAGTACCAGCTCTACAGTGGCGGCACAAATACGGGATATAGCTCCACAAGCCCCCAATTCAAGGTTAGAGGCGATGATATCGTTGAGGACACCAACGTAAGACAGCAGATAATTGCATATAGTATCCGCAGCATGGGATACAGTGATCCGGGGCATAAAACAGTTGCTTTAAGCTCTATGCTCGACGACGTTGCCGAATCCGGCTCGGGCTTCCGCATAAAGGTGCTTGCAACCCCGCAGGATCCCTCAATCGACGAGTTTGAATATTCCTTCACCGGCGTGGACGGCACGTCAAACTACAACCTTCAGATAGGCGCACAAAATACCACCTTAACAAGCCAAAGAGCAGACCTTTCCGGTATCAGCTCCGGCACGGTTGACGTAAGAGTTTGCGCAATGGGCAACGGAAGGGAAGAATTGGCGTCCACGTACTCAACTCCCATCGAGGTTCAAAGGCTCGAGGCACCCTCAAACCTAAGAATTTCCGTAGACGAATCGGACGGCGTGCTTAGCTTTACCGGTGACGACCGTGCGGTTAGCTATCAGGCGACATTCACGGGAGAAAGAGAACCTTTAAAGGTAGATACAACCACCAACGTTAAGCCATACATACATGAAACAGCAACCATAGTTGTAATGTACAGCGTAGCAAACTTCTTCTACGACGCTCAGCAAACCGTGTACTACATGACTTCCCCCGCAAGCCAAAACTATACGTTCCTCAAGCTGGCGGCTCCCACCGGTATAACATTCGACAACGACAATATGAAGTGGAATTCGCCCACCAATCTCGGGAACGGTGCGGCATTTACTCCCAACTATAAAATTTACAACGGCAGCACCGGCACAGTGTACAACGGCAATTTTCCCGGCACTTCCTATTCCCTCGCAACGTTGAAGGGCGGTGAATCCTATTCTTTCGGAATAGTTGCTCTCGGCGACGGCGTACGCTACATAAATTCCGATGAGGCTAAAAGCCGTCAAATTACAAAGCTTGAAAAGCCTACGCTCACGATCAATACCACCGATTTCAGATACGAGTGGCAATCCGTTGCAAGCGCTTCCAATTATGCGCTTACAATAGACAGCGTGTCGGTAGCCAACTATATTCATGAACCCAGCGGACTTTATACATACACGCCCCATTATGATTCTATCGGCGACAAGCATTTAGTGACATTGCAGGCTTTGGGCGACAACGGCGCAACAACCGTAAGCTCGGACGTAGTACAATATAACCAAAAGGTAGACCAGCTTGCAACCCCCAAGTTTGAGTATAAATATTCTTCGGATTGCTATGATGTCAGCGGCAAAATCACCGTAAATATCACGCAGGAAACCAATTGCCCCAACGGATATTACTATACTTTGGGCAGCTCGTCTACATATAGCAAGGAGACCTCCTTTGAATTTACGCCCAACACTTCCGGCGCAATAACCATATCCGTATACGCATTTGGCGGCAGCTTCGATAAAAACGAAACATATTATATTGATTCTACGGCAACTTCAACCGTTACGCTCAATCTGCTTGGCGAACCCAACAACATAGACGTTAACGAAGACGGCGTAATCACCTGGGGTCAGGTAAACGGCGCGTCGGGCTATATATGCAAGCTTAGCATCATAGGCACGGACGGACAGCAATATTATTATGAATACACCATAGGAAGAAACGAAGCAAAGCTCGACCTCAGCAAGAGCATTACCGTTAAAGTCGGCAATACGGAACAAACAAAGGTTATAAGCTATAAGGACATAAGAACAATGACGTTAAAGCTACAGGCAAGGGGCATATTGAGTGCAAACCAAGCCACAACAACCGATGGTTCCGTAAGCTCGAGGGAAGTTTCAAAATCATGGAACAGTGATCTTCACTGATTAACCCCATTAAAACAAAAAAACCCGCCGTTTTCGGCGGGTTTTAAATTATTTGCCGTTAAAGCTGTTAAAGCGCGTTATTCGCAACAGATTCTTCGGCTTACGCCTCAGAATGACAGGAGGGGAGCCGGCTGCAACGCAGCCTGAGGGGATTGTCAAACAATTTCAACGCTCGCCTTGACTTTTTGTAAGCTAATGTGATAACATTATAAAAGGTTGTAAAAATATAACCAAGCCCGTCTGCAACTTTGAGGCGGGCGAATAAAGGAGATATTTATGTTAAACGTAAACGATACAGTTCCCGAAATCTGCCTTTTGAACGGCGAAGGGGAGGAAGTAAAGCTTTCCTCGTTCAGGGGCAAAAAGGTAGTGCTGTATTTTTATCCCAAGGACAACACCCCGGGCTGCACGCGGCAGGCGTGCGCGTTTGCGGGCGCATACTCCCGCTTTAAGGCTGCGGACGTGGCAGTTATAGGCATATCAAAGGACGGCGTTGCCTCCCACAAAAAATTTGCCGAAAAATACGGCTTGCCCTTTATTCTGCTTTCCGATCCGGAGCTTAAAGCCATAAAGGACTACGGCGTGTGGCAGGAGAAAAAGCTCTACGGCAAGCCCTCTATGGGCGTTGTGCGCACCACGTTTATAATAGACGAAGATGGAAAAATCGCACATATAATGCCCAAAGTAAAGCCCGACACAAACGCCGCCGAAGTTTCAGAGCTTTTGGGGATATAGTATGACCATTCACCACGACAAGCTTGCCTACGGCAGACTTCAAAAAACGAGCGAGGAGCTTTCGGAAGAGAAAATTTTAAAGATGCTCGCCGAACTCAAAGAGAGCGGCGCGGAAGATAATAATATAAAGGGGGATAAAATGAAGGATATAAAAATCGCCTATATAGGCGGCGGTTCAAAGATGTGGGCAAGGGTGTTTATGTACGACCTTGCGCTTACGGAGGGCTTGTGCGGCGAGATTGCGCTGTACGATATAGACAAGCCCGCCGCTATTCGAAACCAAAGAATAGGGGAGAGGATAAACGCAGACGCGCGCACCGTTTCCAAGTGGAAATACACGGTATGTGATACCTTAAAGGAGGCGTTAAAGGGCGCGGACTTCGTAGTCTGCTCCATTCTCCCCGGCACGTTTGACGAAATGGCGGCGGACGTTCATCTGCCCGAAAAGTACGGCATATATCAGTCCGTCGGCGACACCGTGGGACCGGGCGGAGTGCTCAGGGCTATGCGCACCGTGCCCCTCTATGAGGGCTTTACGCAGGCAATCGCCGAAGTGTGCCCCAAAGCATGGGTAATAAACTTCACCAACCCCATGTCAATCTGCACCAAAACGCTCTACGACGTGTTCCCGCAAATAAAGGCGTTCGGGTGCTGCCACGAGGTTTTCCATGCGCAGGAGCTTTTATCGTGCGTCGCAGCGGAAATTTTGAATATCCCTCGCCCCGACCGGCACGAGATAACCATAGACGCAAGCGGCGTAAACCACTTTACGTGGATAACCGAAGCGCGCTATAAGGACGTTGATTTGCTCGCCCTTTTGCCCCGTTTTATGGATATGTATTACGAAAAGGGCTACTGCGAACAGCTCGGGCACGGCAAATGCGACCATTTGGGGAACGACCCGTTCCTCTACGGCAACAAGGTTAAGCTCGATTTATATCGCCGCTACGGCGTGCTTGCCGCGGCGGGCGACAGGCACCTTGTGGAGTTTATGAACAACGATTGGTACATCCGCGACCCGTCGCAGGTCAAGGAATGGCTCTACCACCTTACAAGCGTTGACTACCGCAAAGCCGACCAAAGGGCAAAGATAGAGGAGAGCGAGCTTATGGCAAGCGGCAAAAAGCCCGTCAACGTGGTTCACTCGGACGAGGAGGCAACCTATCTTATGCAAGCCGTCTTGGGCGGCGGCAAGCTCGTTTCAAACGTAAATATGCCCAACCGCGGGCAAATGCCCGATATGCCTTTGGGAATGGTTGTTGAAACAAACTGCGTGTTCGACGCCGATTCCGTAAAGCCCGTTGTTGCAAACAAGCTTCCGCCCGCGGTAACAAACCTCGTATACCGCAACGGAATGAATATAGAGACGTGCTACTTCGGGATAAAGCACAGGGATTTGGATGAAATTTTTGCGTCTTTTGTAAACCAGCCGCTGTGTTCAAAGCTCTCGGTGGACGACGCGCGTTCGCTCTTTAAAGAGATGGTTGAGGCAACGTCGCCCTATTTAAAGGATTTTTATAATTTAAGTAAAATTTAAGTTTTTTGCGGATATATGTTGAGTTTTTGCGCAAACTTATTGTATGAGCAAGCGTAAATCCAAAAAGCAGATAGAGGAGCTTATGGAGGGCTGCGCCTCGGCAAACGAGTGCACGGGACTTCTCCAAAAAGTGTCTTTGGACCCCGACGAGGTTGCGCGTTTCCACAAGATGTACAACGAACTCGACGGTTACGATTCAATTGAATAAATTTGAAAACATTTTAAAACATTAAGCGAGAGGACGGAAAATTTTCTGTCCTCTCGCTTTTGTCTTTGTCATATTACGTATCTTCTTGATATTCGATTATATCCTCTACATCGCATTTCAATATTTTGCAAAAATCATTTATTTTTGCGGTACTTATTCCGCCGCCTTTTTTCATGCGGTCTATTGTTGCGCTACTTATCCCATGCTTGTAAATAAGGGTATAAGTTGTTTCTCCGCGCGCTTTCAATGTTTTCCAAAACGGCGCATAACTAATCATATTTTTATTATAAAATACTGTCATTTTCTTGACAATAGTCATAAAAATGACTATAATATAACTAAATATTAGGCAAAAGGAGATTTTTAAAGTGCCTACATACGCTAAAAACAATTATCCGGATTTGGATAATTACGACAAAAATGATTTTGAGATAGTTGATAAAATATTAGTGGACTATAAAGGTCAACAACAAGAAGTTTTAATACCCCAAGGAGTAGTAGACATAAAAAAGTATGCTTTTTTAAATTGTGAAAGTATTACCGGTGTAGTGATTCCAGAAGGTGTTATTAAAATTGGTGAAAGTGCGTTTGCCGGGTGTAAAAATCTTGAAAATGTTGTGTTGCCGGAAAGTTTAATTACCATAGATGAAGAGGCTTTTCGCGGTTGCACAAGTTTGAAAGAAATATCAATACCCGATAATGTAACAACATTAGGATGGGGGGCTTTTTCAAACCCTAATCTTAAAAAAATACATATAGGTAAAAGTGTTTCATCTATAGAAAAAGGAACAATTGATTTTTATGCCAATATAAAAATAACCGTTGACGAAAGTAATCAAAATTATGTTGTAGCGGGTGGAATTTTATATAATAAATCAAAGACTAAAATAATATTTGTGCCCCGTAATATACAAGGAGACGTAGCCATTGCGGAAGGGGTTACAATCATTGAAAAACATGCATTTTTCCGCTGTGAAAATTTGATAAGCATAACAATACCCGGTTCAGTTACCGAGATAAGCAAAGAAGCTTTCAGCGAGTGTGAAAAATTAAAGAATGTAACATTTGAACCAAATTCAAAATTGACCACCATTGGCAATTATGCCTTTGAAAAGTGTAACGCCCTTGAAAAAATCGAACTTCCGAGCAGCATCAGGTCTTTGGGTGAAAGCGTTTTTGCGGATTGCATTAACCTCAAATCTATTATTCTTCCACAATATATCAATTCAATAGGAATTTGGATATGTCATAATTGTTTTCCAAATCTTGTTATTTATTGCCGCGCAAAGCATAAAGGACACAGCTGGAATAAATATTGGAATGTAATAATTCCAGAAACAACTCGAAATTTTAAAATGAAATTTTTCGGTACTAAACGTGCTAAAACTATTTGGGGTTATAAAAAATAAAATTGATATTTTAAGGAGATAAGATATGAATATACTAAAAAATTCAAGTTATTCCGTTGTTGGATATGTAAGGGGCAATGATATACTGAATTCAAGTTATTCCGTTGTTGGATATGTAAGGGGCAATGATATACTGAATTCAAGTTATTCCGTTGTTGGATATGTAAGGGGCAATGATATACTGAATTCAAGTTATTCCGTTGTCGGATATGTAAGGGGCAATGATATACTGAATTCGAGGTATTCCGTTGTTGGTCATTTTGACAGTGGAGATCCGCATCTTGCGGCAGCTGCGGCATTTCTTCTCTTGATTGAATTAAGGTGGTAATATTTGATTTTAATGAATTGCGGCGGGCGCGAAAATTCGCGCCCGCCGCTATTTAATGACACTTTAAGCATTTGTTAAGAATATTGAGAATTAAAATATCGGGTAGCGCCGCTCCGCCCCCTCAGTCTGCAAGCAGACAGCTTTCACACGGCGTGAGGGGAGCCGGGAAAGAAGTGGGGCGCCCTTGGCTTCCCATAGCAGAGGGCGCCAAGAAAGAAGGGCGTTACGCTTATCTATCTTCAATATCTGTGGAAGAGGTTTCCTGCGCGGGTTCAGCAACGACTTTTTCCTTGACGAGAGCGTAGCGGTCAAGCTGTTTTACGAACGCCTTCGAGGAGAACACTATTGCGCCCGCAACAACTACCAAGGCTATGTCTACGAACACGAACGAGTTGTATCCGAGGCTGTAGAGCCAGAAGTTCGATTGTCCGGCGTCGAGAGCGAAAGCCCCGAACGCAAACACGCCCGAAAGAACGTGCGCTATAAATCTCAAAACACCCGCAAGTATTGCACCGAGCACAAACTTTACCTGCGGCACCTTGTCGAGTGCGGAAATATTTTTGAATACACCCGCAAAGCCCACCATTGCAAACGCAACGGGGTAATCCAAAATGAACTGCGCGGGGTGGATTATATATGTATCCTGCATCGCCTGCATAATTCCATAGATAAACCCTACAAGCACGCCCTTTTTGGGCCCGTAGATATATGCGAACAGCATGACGGGCAAAAGGGATACAAATGTTATGGAGCCGCCCTGCGGCATCTCCCAAAGCTTTACGTAGGAGAGAACAAAGGATATTGCTATGGTAATCCCTGCCAACGCTATGCAGCGGCTGTCGAATGCCGTTTTATTTTTTCTGTCGAGAAGGAAAGCCGCGGCAATAACTCCCACTATCAGCGCCGCCGCCGAAACGTAGAGGGCAACTTGGTTCAGATTGGTGTCTTCCGTGTCATAGTAACCGTCGCCCACAATGTGCTTTGCGTAATAAATACCTATGGTCACGGCAGCCGCTACAAAAGCGCCCAGCACCGCCGCGCCGCAGACCGTTGCGGTCAACTTACGCGCTTCGGGCTTTTTTACGTTTACAACAAGTATGGCAACCGCGCTTGCAAAAAGTACGCCAAAGAGGACGAGGAGCGGTATAATAACGTAGGTTATAACGTCCGCATTCAGATAATTTTCCTCGAGATATCCACCGGAAGTGCGCTTTACCAACTGCATTATAAGCATTACCATGCCCACTACCAGCGCGTAAAACGCAAGTTCCCAAACCATGTATTTCATTGCCTTAAAGGCAACTTCACCCTTCATCGCAACAAGGAGCACTACGCCCGTTATCACGAGTGCGGCAACGAAGCCAACGGTCAGCCAGAGTACAACCGATTCCGCTGAGTCGAAAGCATACGTTGCAAGTAACATTGACGACATAATAAAAAAACCTCCTTTTAACCGCCGAAAATAAAAAAGCCTTCCCCATAAAAATTTGGGGAATGCCCGAAAAAATCTCTTTGCGCTATCGCTCAACAATTACGTTGCCGATTCAAAGGGTATAATCTCAGCCGCGTTTAAAAATTTCGCAGCACCCCCGACGATTAAATTATTTTTTGCCCCGCAATCTCCCGCGGGAACAAAATAAATTATATTGTATTTTCCGCGCGAAGTCAATAAAAATGCGTCCGTTATACAATAAATTATGTAACTGTTCCGCCCTTTTGCAGCAAAAAAACAACCCCGCGCAACCGCACGGGGCTAAATATATAGCAGTATTAAATTTTATTGCGAGGAATAATCACGCGGTTGCTTTTTGGGCTAATCGGTTAATAAACCTTGCAACATCTCCGTTGCCAAATTATTAACCGCGTCAGATTTTAACCTCTTCGGTAGAATTGTACATTGGAGTTTACCTTCCTTGTTATTTGATGGTGTGGTTTAAGTAAAACCTGATCATAAGCTTTACCTCCCTCATCGTCTCCCTTATCATATAGAAGCGGCTGCCGGCTGACCTCTCCGGAAAATTGTACAAATCCGTTGCTTATGCAACTTTCCTAAAAGAACACACTTCAAAAAATGTTGGTACCTAACAATTTTTGTAAGTTATTTTCTTTTTTCAATTACATTATAGCATATAAAAAACCGTTGTCAATAGGTTTTGCAAAAAAATTTTAAAAATTTTTAAATAATTTTTGCGGCGCGGCTCTATAAAATTGCAATTTTATAATAAAGTGATATAATTTTTTTATTCACGGATACGAGAGTAGATGAAAAAATGTTTGAAGGTAATTCGGTTTTAGGCTTCGTTGCCGTACTTGCAATAATACTTTTATCAAGCAAGCTCTTGGGGCTACTTCTCAGAAAAGCAGGGCTTCCGCAGGTTTTGGGGTTCATAATTGCGGGCATACTCGTGGGACCTGCCGTTTTCGGCGATTTTTGCGGGTTCAGCCTGATCGGCTTTGAGGGCAAGGGCTATGATTGCCTTTTGGTGCTGCCCAAAAGCGAAGATATTTCCGGCGCGCTGTCCTCGGCGTTCGGCAAGGACGTTGACGCGGCAAACGCTTTGGAAATTTTTGCCAAGATAGGCGTTCTGCTTCTGATGTTCTCCACGGGGCTTGAAACAAACCTAAAGGAGTTGAAGAGCACGGGTCCCGCGGCAATCCTCGTTGCGTGCGCAGGCGTTGCGCTGCCAATGCTTCTCGGCTTTGCTATATCTATGCCCTTCGGCAACATCGGTCTGGGCTTTGAAACAAGCGCAAATATCTACCGTTCGGTGTTCATAGGCACCATACTCACAGCCACAAGCGTTGCCATAACCGTCTCCGTTTTAAAGGAGTTGGGGAAAATCCGCACAAAGCTGGGTACGACCATAGTTTCCGCCGCAATAATAGACGACGTAATAGGCATAGTTCTTCTTTCGGTAGTTACGGGCGTTGCCCGCGCGGGCGGCGCGCAGGAATATGCAAACGGCTTCGAGTGGTTCAAGGGTCAGATATACGGAACCGTGACGATGATAGTTTGCTTCTTTATTTTTGCGATAGTTGCGGGCATAGGCATACACTTCGTTTTCTGCTGGCTTGAAAAAAAGAGGGCGACCACCCACCGAATTCCCATATTTTCGCTTGCCGTATGCTTTTTATACAGCTGGCTTGCCGAGGAGGTGTTCGGCGTAGCCGATATAACGGGCGCATTTCTGGCGGGAGTGGTTCTTTCAACCGCCCACCGCGCCAGCGCGTACGCCGACACCAAAATAGAGGTGTGTACCTACACCATATTCGCGCCCGTGTTCTTTGCAAACATAGGCATAACTTCCATCTCGTTCGTAGGGCTGGACCCCGCAATTCTGCTTTTTGCGGCGTTAGCCGTGGTTGCGGGGCTTGTGGGGAAGATAGTCGGCTGCGGATCGGTGTGCAAGGCGTTTAAATACAGCTGGCGCGAGAGCGCCATAGGCGGAGTGGGAATGATGGCGCGCGGGGAAGTTGCTTTGATAGTGACGGCAACGGTGACCGACGCGGGTCTTGGCGCCGCAGCCCTGCCGGGGCAGTTTATGATAATGACGGTGCTTTTGATTCTCGTCTCCTCCATACTCACGCCCATACTTTTAAAAGTGCTGTACAGACAGCCTGAAAGCGCCCCCCACAACCCGAGGAGATACGGTCCCCACGGCGACGAAAGCGCCCCGGAATTCCCCGAGGAAGTGGATTGAAATCACTTATAATGTAAAGCTGCCGCGGGCAAACGCCCACGGCAGCTTTTAGCATTTAAATTCATTTACAGGACGCAATTCATCTTGAAAGCATCCAATTTTTTACGTCTTCTCTTTCGATAGGTACGATATTTTCCACGGGGTATTTTGATTTTGCCCCGCCGAAAGTATAAATAAAATATCTCCCGTCGGTCGTAATATATAATGTCTCTTCATAGCCGCAAGGATCGCCGGGGACGCCGTAAGTGAATTTTTTGTCAATTGTGGAATTTGCGGTGTCGTAAAGGACTCCGCCGATATTCTTACACATTGCTTACATTTCTCCCCAAATTTTATAACTTAATTTTATCACCCGCCGCACGGGCTGTCAAATCAATATTTTTTAATTTGGGTTATAAGGGACAGTTTGATAAAAAGTTTAATAAATTGTTAAAAAAAGAACAAAAACATAAAGTCAAGTAAAAATCCTTGACAAAGCCGCGCGCACGCTGTATTATAATGTCAAGCTATAAAGCTTTACCGCCTATGAATAAGTTGCAGTTTATGCGCCTGTGGGATTCATATTCGGGGCTGTTGACCCCCACGCAGCAGGAGATAACAAATTTATATTTTAACTACGACCTCACCGTATCCGAGATAGCCGACCAAAAAAACATTTCGCGGCAGGCTGTGTCGGAGTGCCTTTCGGGCTGCAAAAAGCAGCTCGGGGAATACGAGGAAAAGCTGAAGTTCGTTGAAAACAGCATAAAATACGGGCTGGAAACGAGTTTTATGCTCACGGACGCTACCCGCTGGGCGAAGAACTTCAGGGCGGAGCATCCCGAATTCGGCGGGGATATACAAAATCTTTTAAACATTTTGGACGGCGATTATTCAGCCGCCGCGTCGGAAGCGTTAAAAAAGCCCGAAGCGCGGGCGGCTTACGGCGAAATCTCTCCCGCGGACGGCGGGGAGGGCGAATAGGGGAGTACGTATGGCGTTATTTGCGTCTTTATCCGAAAGATTAAACCATATATTTTCCAAGCTTACAAAGCGCGGCAGGCTCACCGAGCTTGAAATAAAAACGGCTATGCGCGAGGTGCGCGTGGCTCTTTTAGAGGCGGACGTCAACATACAGGTTGCAAAAAAGTTCTGTGCGGACGTTTCGGAAAAGGCTGTGGGGCAGGAGATTTTAAAATCGCTTAACCCGGCGCAGCAGGTAATAAAAATAGTAAACGAAGAGCTGGTTGCCCTTATGGGTTCGCAGAACCAAAAGCTGAACATAGCTCCCAAGCCCCCCACGGTTATAATGATGTGCGGGCTTCAGGGCGCGGGCAAGACTACGCTCTGCGGAAAGCTTGCCGTGCTCTTAAAAAAGAACGGCAAAAAGCCGCTTCTGGTCGCGGGGGATATCTACCGCCCGGCGGCGATAAACCAGCTTAAAGTAGTTGGCAAAAACGCGGGCGCGGAGGTGTTTGAAAAGGGCACCCAAAACCCCGTAAAAACAGCTAAGGAGGCTGTGGAATACGCCCGTTCCATGGGCTTTGACACCGTTATAATAGATACCGCAGGCAGGCTTGAAATAGACGAGCCGCTTATGCGGGAGCTTGAAGAGATAAAAAATGCGGTGGACGTTGCCGAAATTCTTTTGACCGTGGACAGCATGATGGGTCAGGTGGCGGTTACCGTTGCAAAAACGTTTAACGAGCGGCTTGAAATCACGGGTATAATATTAACCAAGCTCGACGGCGACACCCGCGGCGGCGCGTGCCTTTCCATAAAGGCGGTAACGGGCAAGCCCATAAAGTTTATAGGCGTGGGCGAAAAGCTTACCGATCTCGAGCCGTTTTATCCCGACAGAATGGCTTCGCGCATACTCGGAATGGGCGACGTTTTAACGCTCATCGAAAAGGCGCAGGAGGCTGTAACCGAGGAACAGGCCAAGGTGATGCAAAAAAAGATGCTGGAAAACACCTTCACCTTAGAGGACTATCTCACGCAGTTCGAGAGTATGAAAAAGATGGGCGGCGCGCAGGCGCTTCTTTCGATGATGCCCGGCAATATGGGTAAAAAAATACGTCCCGAAGATATCGACGAAAAAAAGATAGAGCGCACAAAGGCTATAATCCTCTCAATGACCCCCCGTGAACGCACCGAGCCTGCAATAATCAACGCCTCGCGTAAAAAGAGGATTGCGGCGGGTTCGGGCACAACCGTGCAGGAGATAAACCAGCTTTTAAAGCAATTTGAGCAGACAAAGCAGTTGATGAAGCAGCTTAAGGGCGGGAGAAAGCGTTTGCCCTTTTAGCTTCCGCCAAGCGGATTATAAGCATCGTTCTGCTGTGTTGCGCTGCGGCAACTTTCAGTCATTTACGTTTAAGTAAACTCCTTCAAGTTATCCTCGCGCGCATTGCATAACTCGCTTCTAACCGCTTGCTAACTTGGTAAAATCGGAAAAATCAATAAACATAAAATAAAAAATCAATTTACAGGAGTATATAAAAATGGCAGTAAAAATGAGACTTACCAGAATGGGCGACAAAAAAAGCCCCTTCTACCGTATCGTAGTTATCGACTCGCGCAAAGCGCAGTCCGGCGAGTACATCGACAAGGTTGGCTATGTCAACCCCCTTACCTCCCCGGCGGAGATCAATATCGACGTTGAAAAGGCAAAGGATTGGCTTGCAAAGGGCGTTCAGCCCACCGAAACGGTTAAAAGCTATCTCGTAAAAGTAGGCGCAATGGAACAGAGCAAAAAGCTTTCGGCGCCCAAGACCAACAACAAAAAGAAAAAGGACTAAGTTTTTAAAACCCGGACACGGCGTTTTCCTCACGCCGCGTGAGAAAGCCGGCTGCAAAGCAGACTTAGGGGATTGTAAATTTCAGATTGATTTGCGCTATCAATTGTCAAGTTGTAACGCAATAAAGAATCTTGTCAGCGGCGACCCGCCGCCACGGAAATTCGCAGGGCGCGGAACCGCCCGAGAATTTCGTGAACAATCCCAAATAAATAACGGCGCAAGCAGGCTACGCCTGCGCCAGCGCACACAATTTGCGCACACCTGCGCCTGAGCGGTGGGAATTTGCGCCATTATATAAAACGTGCGCCCAGAAAATGGCGCAAAGGGCGGCAGAGCCGCCGAACTCATGGAAATTCGCAGGGCGCGGAACCGCCCGAGAATTTCGTGAACAATTTTATGGAGATAAATTTATGGAATTGGAGCTTATAAAATACGTAGTCGAGCACTTTGCCGAAAGCAAGGAAGAGATCGAATACCAGGTTGAAGAAAAGGAGCAGTCGGTGGAGGTAACCGTACTCCTTGCCGCAAGCGATATGGGCAAGGTAATAGGCAAGCAGGGCAAAATAGCCAAGGCTTTGCGCACTTTGGTTGCCGCTTCCACCCCCCGCGACGGCAAGCGCTACTTTGTGGAAATCAAAGAAAAGGCGTAACCGTATTGAGTTTTTTGCAGCCCCGCGGCTGCGCAGTTTAAAAATATTAAGGCAGAGCCGAAAAAGATTCCGCATTTATATACGGCTTTTTCGGCTGTCTTTCGATTATTAAAAATTATGGACGTTTTAACCGTAGCAACAATTTTAAAACCGCAGGGTATCCGCGGCGAATTAAAGGTAAAAGTGTATCTCGATTCCGCCGAGGACCTTAAAAACATAACACAGGTGTATATTTCCGGTGAAAAATACGCCCTTCTGAACGTCCGCGGCGCGGGCGAATACGCATATATTACCTTAAGGGGCGTTGCCGACAGAAACGCCGCCGAGCTTTTCCGCGGCAAGGACGTGGAGGCCCTGCGCGAGGACTGCCCCGTTTTGCCCGAAGGCAAATATTATATAGGCGATCTGGAGGGCTGCAAGATTGTCACGCACTCGGGGGAAGAGATAGGCGAGGTCCTTTCGGTCACCCCGGCGCGTACGGATATCTTCACCGTTTCCACCCCCAAGGGGGAGCTGAGCTTCGCCGCGGCGGAGGGTGTGATTACACAGGTCGACATCGAAAATAAGATTATAACGGTCGATAAAAAGCGTTTTAAGGAAGTTTCCGTATAGGAGGTGTAAATGTCTGCTATTTTGCAGTGCAGCGCACTCGTCAAAAATTATGGCTACGCCCCCGCGCTGGGCGGCGTGGATTTAAACGTGGAGGAGGGCGGAATAGTCGGCTTGCTCGGTCCCAACGGCAGCGGCAAATCCACCCTCATAAAGCTTGCCATGGGAATGCTTCAACCTACGAGCGGCTCCATACTCGTCGGCGGGCTCTCTCCCTGCCCCAAAACAAAGGCTTTCACGGCATATCTACCCGATTCCAGCTTTTTGAGCGAATGGATGACGGTGGATAAGGCTATGCGTTTCAGCGCCGACTTTTTTGCCGATTTCAACGGCGGCAAAGCCGAAAATATGCTCTCGCGTTTGGGAATTTCGCCAAGTCAGAAAATAAAAACCCTTTCAAAGGGCAACAAGGAAAAGTTGGGACTTATTTTGACAATGGCGCGGGACGCCCGCCTGTATATCCTCGACGAGCCGATAGCCGGCGTGGACCCCGCCGCGCGTGATTTTATTCTGGACGCCGTTATGCTCAACCGCAGCAGCGGTTCAACGGTGTTTTTGTGCACGCACCTTATTGCCGACGTGGAGCCGATTTTAACGCACGCCATATTCCTCGACCGCGGCAAAATCGTTTTGGACGCGCCCGCGGAGGAGACGAGGCAAAAGGAGGGCAAATCGCTCGATAGTCTCTTCAGGGAGGTGTTCAGATGGTAGGCAAAATTTTAAAGCACGAGCTGTATGCCATCTTCCGCGTTCTGGTGTTTTTTGCCGTGGCGGTGGTTGTTTTTTCAGCCGCAGGCAGGATACTCTTGGCTGTCTTGCTCGGCAGCGATTCGGGCGAAAGCGGAATGGCGGGCATACTTCTTTTTCTCGTTGTTATGTTCTATATTTTTTCAATAAGCGCGCTCATTTTTGCGGCATACGCCCTCGGGATAAACAGGTTCTATAAAACTCTTTTCACCGGTGAGGGATATATGACCCTCTCCCTGCCCGTCACGCCCGTGCAGCTTATCTGGGGCAAGCTTCTCTCCTCCATCATAGCCGTTGTGGCGGCAACTGCGGTTTCCGCTGTTTCGGTTGTCATCTTTATGGTGGGCTGGAACGCCTCCGCAATGCAGATGCTCTATGACGCGTTCGGCGTAATCGGCAACCAGATAGCGGCTGTCGTCGGCAGCGATCCTTGGGCGGTGGCGGAGAGCGTTGTAAACATAATAGTAACCGCGCCCATGATATTGCTTGTTATATTTGCCGTTATTTCCGTAGGTCAGCTGTTCACATCGCACCGCAGGGCAATAGCGTTTGTGATATTTATAGGCATATATATAGCGTACAGCATAATTTCATCCCTGCTTATGCCCGTGTTTGCAGATCTTGCCGAAAGCGTTTCCATGCATTTGGTAAGCTGGATACAGATTGCAATAAAAGCCGCAATAGACGTAGGCTGCTTCTTCCTCGTAAAATATATAATCAAAAACAAAGTAAACCTCATAGCATGAAAATAACCATTCTCACGCTCTTCCCCGAGATGTTCGCTCCCCTGCGAGAGAGTATCCTCGGCAGGGCGGTTGAAAGCGGAAAACTTAATATATCCGTGGTAAACATACGCGACTATGCCCAAAACAAGCACTCCAAGTGCGACGACTATCCCTTTGGCGGCGGCGCGGGCATGGTGATGATGCCCCAGCCCGTAGGCTCGGCGATAGAGGCGGTGGACCCCGACCACCGCGCGCGGAGGATATATCTTTCGCCCAAGGGCGCCATATTTACGCAGAACAAGGCGTTCGAGCTGTTGAACTACGGGCACCTCGTTCTTCTGTGCGGGCACTACGAGGGCGTGGACCAAAGGGTCATAGATATGTATATCGACGAAGAGATATCCATGGGCGACTACGTTTTAACGGGCGGAGAAATCCCCGCAATGGCGGTGTGCGACTGCGTTGCGCGCTATGTGGACGGAGTTATCTCCGAAGGGTCCCTTGTGGACGAGAGCATTTCTTCGGGCATGCTGGAATATCCGCAATATACCCGCCCGGCGATATATAAAGGAATGAGTGTGCCCGAGGTACTTTTGAACGGCGACCACAAAAAAGTGGACGAGTGGCGCAGGGAGCAGAGCGAAAAGCTCACGCGGGCGCGCCGCCCCGACCTTTTGGGGGAAAGCAAATGAAAACGATACAGTGGTACCCGGGGCATATGACCAAGGCAATGCGTATGATGGGCGAAAATTTGTCGCTTGCCGACGGAGTTATATTTGTGCTGGACGCGCGCTGCCCCGCTTCGTCCTTCAACCCAAAGCTTAAAAAGCTGACGGGCGAAAAGCCCATACTATATGTGCTTGCCAAGGGCGATTTAGCCGACGGCAGGGCGGACGCCCTTGCAAATGTAATGGCAAAACAGGGCGCCTCCGTTTTAAAAATAAACGCCTTGAACAGCGGTTCAAAGCGGGATATTATGGGGGCAATCGAAAAAATGGTTGCCGAAAAGCGCCAAAGGGCGTTGGAAAAGGGATATATGCGCACCTTTCGCTTTATGGTAGCCGGCGTGCCAAACACGGGCAAGTCCACGCTGATAAATCTTCTTGCGGGCAGCCGCAGGGCGGAAACGGGGGATAAAGCCGGCGTCACCCGCGGCAAACAGTGGATACGCGTGGGGAATTTCGAGCTGATGGACACCCCCGGCACAATGCCGCCCGCCTTTGAAAACCAAACCTTTGCCGCCCGCCTTGCGTTCGTTGGCAGCATTAACGACGATATTTTGGATTTGGACGACATAGTCCTGCTTCTTTTGGAGGAGCTTTCCAAAAAATACCCCGAAAGGCTCAAAGAACGCTACGGCATGGACGGCGGAACTCCACTTGAGATGCTCGACGCGGTTTGCGAAAGGCGCGGCTTCAAGCTCAGGGGCAACGACTACGACTACGAGCGGGGCGTCCGCGCCGTTTTGGACGATTTCCGCAAGGGCAAGCTCGGTAAAATCACTTTGGACAGTGCGGAAGATTTCAACGGTCTGGAATTTTAAAACTCAACACGTTTCCGCAAAAAACACCTATGACAGATAAATTGAAATATGAAAAAAGTTTCCTTGAAAAGGGATTTAAATACATATGCGGCGTGGACGAAGTAGGCAGGGGACCGCTGGCGGGACCCGTCGTCTGCGCGGCGGTGATAATGCCCCTCAACGATATTATTGAGGGCGTTGACGACAGCAAAAAGCTCACCGCAAAAACGCGCGAAAGGCTTTCGGCGCAGATACTCGAAAAGGCAGTTGCCTGCCACATATCCCTTGTTGAACCGCAGACGATAGACCAAATAAACATACTACAAGCCACGCGGCTGTGCATGAAAAACGCCATAGAGGGGCTTGAAGTAACCCCCGACTACGTTATAACCGACGGCAATATGACGCTGGACATAAGTATTCCCCAGCAAAGCATAATAAAGGGCGATATGTTAAGCTACACAATAGGCTGCGCCTCCATAGTGGCAAAAGTCTACCGCGACAGGCTGATGGACGAGCTGGCTGTAACATATCCTTACTATAAATTCGAAAGCAACAAGGGCTACGGCACGGCGGCGCACATTCAGGCGTTAAAGGAACGCGGCGCATGCCCCGTGCACAGAAAAACGTTCATAAAAAATTTTATAAAATAAAATGCGGAAAGTAGAAAGAGAAATTACCGACTTCAATCAGAAGACAGAGCTTTTAGGCAGGTGTCAGACTATTCGTTTGGGCATATTCGGGGAGCAATACCCCTATGTCGTGCCCCTTTCGTTCGGTTATGAGGTCGACGGCGGAAAAGTTATTATTTATTTCCATTGCGCTAAAGAGGAGACGAAATCGGAACTTTTAAAGAAGCGCCCCAATGTGTGCGTGGAGGCGGATATTTTGCACGGTTACACAGATACGGGCAGAAGCGTCACCGCCGACTATGAAAGCGTCATGGGGTTCGGACGATGCGAGGAAGTTACGGGCGGGCAAGCCGTTAAAGGATTGCAACTTTTGTTGGATCATTGCGGAATCGGCAATTATTCTGCGAAAGATTGCGCCGCCGCGGGCAAGGCAGCCGTTTACAGAATTACTCTTGACGAGCTGTATGGCAAACGCCGTTTTCCCCGTTAGTTTCCTATACTATATTTATAATATAGAGGAAATAAAGTTTTGTGAAAATTGCGACACACCCTTAAAAAACAATTGACAAGCATTTTTTTGTCTGTTATTATAAAACAAGACTTCGGGCAGTCCTCTGTCCCCAAGGGATACGAATGTCACGTTCAGGAGGTAAAGTCATGAAAGGATTAGTTGAAGCCATTGAAAAAGAGGGCATGAAAAAGGAAGTGCCCGTATTCGGCGTGGGCGATGTGGTAAAGGTCGGCTTCAAGGTCATCGAGGGCACAAAGGAGAGAATCCAGAACTTCGAGGGCGTTGTTATTGCAAAGAAGCACGGCGGCATCCGTGAAAGCTTCACGGTGAGGAGATTATCTTTCGGCGTGGGCGTGGAAAGAACTTTCCCGCTGCACTCCCCCAAAATCGCCTATATAACCGTAGTCCGCAAGGGCAAGGTAAGAAGGGCAAAGCTCTACTACCTGCGCGGGCTCACCGGCAAGGCGGCAAAAATCAAGGAAGACAAATAAATTTAAAAAAGCTCCCGCTATGCGCGCGGGGGCTTTTTTAAACCCGGCAAAAGAGGTAAAAAGCTATGTTTTCCAAAATATTCAGCTACGCTCTCAACGGGCTCGAGGGCGTTGCGGTGGAGATAGAAACGGATATAAACAAGGGTATGGTCAGCTATGATCTGGTAGGTCTGCCCGATACTGCCGTAAAGGAGAGCAAGGAGAGGGTGCGCTCTGCAATAAAGAACAGCGCGTTTATCTTCCCCATAACAAAAATCACTGTAAACCTCGCCCCCGCGGACCTAAAAAAGGAGGGGTCTCACTACGACTTGCCGCTGGCGGTGTCCCTTTTAAAGGCAAGCGACCAGCTGCTTGCCGAAACGGACGGAATAGTCTTTTTGGGCGAGCTTGCGCTGGACGGTTCTCTCCGCCCCGTGACGGGGCTGTTGCCCATTCTCATCTCCGCGCGCGACAGGGGCTATAAAAAGTTTATAGTGCCCGCGCAGAACGCAAACGAAGCAAGCTATATAGAGGGGCTGGAGGTGTACGCCCTGTCCTCGCTTAAACAGGTTATTGCGTTTTTAAAGGGCGAAGAGCAGTGTTCACCCGTGGAGCACCGCGGATACACGGCTTCGCGCGCAAATAAAAATTATGACTACGATATGTCCCTCGTAAAGGGTCAGGCGGTGGCAAAACGCGCTTTGGAAATAGCCGTTGCGGGCGGTCACAACGTTCTATTCGTCGGTCCTCCCGGCTCGGGCAAAACGCTGCTTGCGCGCTGTATTCCCACCATTATGCCGGATATGACCTTTGACGAGGCGCTGGAAGTCACCAAAATACATTCGGTTGCGGGCGAGCTTTCCGAAGAGGGCATAGTTTCATTGCGCCCCTTCCGCACCCCGCACCACACGGCAACAACCGTTTCGATGTGCGGCGGAGGAAACGTTAGGCTCCGCCCGGGCGAAATTTCAATGGCGCACAAGGGCGTTCTGTTTTTGGACGAACTGCCCGAGTACTCCCGCCACACGCTTGAAAGCCTCAGGCAGCCCCTCGAGGACAAAAAGATAACCGTCACGCGGGCGGGCGGCACGGCAACCTATCCCGCCGACTTTATGCTCTGTGCGGGAATGAACCCCTGCCCCTGCGGGAACTACGGCTCGGTGTACAGGCAGTGCACCTGCACCCCCGCGCAGATAGCAAAATACAGGGCAAAAATTTCCGGTCCGCTCATGGACAGGATAGATATACAGGTGGAAGTTGACGGCGTTAAATACGACGACCTTGCGGGTGATGCACCCGCGGAGAGCAGCGCGGCTGTAAAGGAGCGCGTGGAGCGCGTCCGCGCCATCCAGCGCGAACGTTTCCGCGGCGAAAAGCCGGGTATGATAAACGCCGGAATGGGCGAAAAACAAATAAAAAAATATTGCCGTCTTTCGCCCGAATGTGAGGCGGTGCTTAAATCGGCTTACGAAAGTTTGAATCTCTCGGCACGTGCGCGTACAAGAATCATAAAAGTTGCAAGAACCATTGCGGACCTTGCCTTTTCGGAGGACATTCTCCCCGAGCACGTTCTGGAGGCGGCGTCTTACAGAAGCTACGAAGCGGGCATAAAATGAAATATACTCCGGAAGAACTGAATTTAATAACGCTTTCGTCAATACCGGAACTCAACTATAAGGAAAAATATACTGCGCTTTCGGCGCTGACAACGGGCAGGGCGGATATAGAGCCGATAAAAAATTCATTGATTAAAAGATACGATATCGGCGTATATAATAGAGTGAAGGAACAATATTGCGGCGACGATTTCCGCAAAAATTTGCTTGACCAACTTGAAAAGCGGGATATAGTGTGCGTAACTTACTTTTCGGACGGCTACCCCGAAGCTCTTAAAAAGCTTAAGGACCCGCCCGTAACCCTGTTTTTAAAGGGCAACCGGGAGCTTTTGAATAATAAATGCTTTTCAATCGTCGGTTCAAGAAAGTCCGCCTTTTACGCTTGCAACGGCGCAAAAAAATTCGCAAAGGAAATTTCGCAGTACTTCACCATAGTTTCGGGGTTTGCGCCCGGTGCCGACAGCTCCGCCCTCGAGGGTGCGGACTACAAGGCTGTGTCGGTTATAGCCTTCGGGTTTGACCACATCGGATCGCTTGCAAACTACGAGATGCTCAAAAAGGTGGAGGCAAACGGGCTGTTGGTTTCGGAATATTTCCCCACCGTTGCGCCGCAGACATACTTGTTCCCCATTCGCAACAGGATAATAGCGGGGCTTTCCGCGGGGACGCTGGTAGTTTCCGCAGGATTGAAGAGCGGCGCGCTGATTACGGCAAACCACGCCATATCCAACGGAAGGGACGTGTTTGCGTTCCCCTATGCCATGACCGCCGCCGACGGCGCGGGCTGCAACAACCTCATACACGACGGCGCAATTCTTTGCCGCGGCGTGCAGGATATATTGGGTTTTTACGGCATTTTGCCGCCGCCCCAAAAAAGGATAGAGCTTACCGAAGAAGAGGAGCTTGTGCTCGGGATAATCGGCGAGGAGGGCGAAGCGTTTATAAACACGCTTTCCCAAAGACTAAACTTGCCGCCGTTCAAGCTTATCCCCGTGCTTTCCGCACTTGAAATAAAGGGGCTTGTGGCAAGAATCGGCGGAAACAGATATACAATTTGTTAGATAACATAAGTATAATTTAAGATACTTGGGAGCGGCGACACGCCACGGTTGATTGGAGCCGGCGCCCGATAACCGGTTTTAAAATTGAGATACTTGGGAGCGGCGACACGCCGCTAAGGAGATTTATGGACTTAATAATAGTGGAATCGCCTTCAAAGGCAAAGACAATTTCAAAATACTTAAAGGGCAAATATAAGGTCGACGCCTCGGGCGGTCACGTACGCGACTTACCCGAAAAATCTTTGGGGGTAAAGATAACCGCGGGTTTTGAGCCGAAGTACGAAGTCACCCCATCCAAAAAGGAAGTTATACGCAGGCTTGTGCAGGAAGCCAAAAACGCCTCGCACATATATCTTGCAACCGACCCCGACCGTGAGGGCGAAGCAATAAGCTGGCACCTTCAAACCGTTCTGGGGCTTGACGAGGAGGGCTTGAACAGAATAGAGTTCAACGAAATTTCCCCCACGGCCGTAAAGAACGCCCTTAAAAACCCGCGCAAAATAAATTATAATCTCGTTGACGCCCAGCAGGCGCGGCGCGTTTTGGATAGGCTTGTGGGCTACAAGCTCTCTCCCCTTTTGAATAACCGCATACAGAACGGTCTTTCCGCGGGCAGGGTGCAGTCGGTAGCCCTCCGCCTGATAGTTGACAGGGAGAGGGAAATAAACGCCTTCGTGCCCGAAGAATATTGGCATCTGAACGCCGATTTAAGGGATAAGGCGGGAATGTACGCCCCTTTCAAGGCGGTGTATCAATATAAAAAGAGCGGCAAGAGCATAGGCAAAGAGCTTGCCGAAGAGGCTGCTGCAAAGGTCCGCGCAGGCAAGTTTGTGGTTACCAAGGTCAAAAAAGGCATAACAAAACAGCATGCACCCGCGCCCTTCACAACCTCCTCTCTCCAACAGGACGCCTCCAATAAATTCGGAATGTCCTCCCCCGAGATTATGCTCGTTGCGCAGCACCTCTACGAAGGTATGGACGTCGGCGGTGACCACATAGCGCTTATAACGTATATAAGAACGGACTCCGTGCGCATAGCAAAGGAGGCGCAGGAGAACGCCATTGAATTTATAAAAGCCAATTACGGGGAGGAATACGCCCCCGAAAAACCCAACTACTACGCAACCAAAAAGGGCGCGCAGGACGCTCACGAGGCTATCCGCCCCATAAATCTTGCCGTAACCCCCGCCAGCGTAAAGCCCCACCTCGACAGAAAGCACTACAACGTGTATAAGCTCGTCTACGACCGCTTTATAGCTTCGCAGATGTCTGAAGCGCGGTACAACTCAATGCAGGTTGAGGCGGAGAGCGCGGGCTACACCTTTAAGGCGAGCGGCAAGGCAATGCTCTTTGCGGGCTACACCGCCGCCTATCAGGACGCGCACTTAAACGACGAGGAAGAGGAGAGTGCAAAGCTGCTTCCCCCCGTTGAGGAGGGCGATGAACTCAATCTTTTGAGCCTCACCACCGAACAAAAATTCACGCGCCCGCCCTACCGCTACACCGACGCGTCCTTGGTAAAGGCAATGGAAGAGAAGGGTATAGGCAGACCTTCCACCTACGCTTCCATAATTTCCGTTCTCACAAAGCGCAAATACGTTGTAAAGGACGGCAAATATATGGTTCCCACCGAGGTAGCCTATAAAATTACCGATATGCTTGTAAAATACTTCACCGACATAATGGACGTGGGCTTTACGGCAAAGATGGAGGACGACCTCGACCGAATAGAGGACGGCGGCGTGGATTGGCACAAAATAATTTCCGACTTCTATCCCGGGTTTGCCGAACAGCTGAAAACGGCGTCCACCGACGGCGACGAAATAACCGATATAATATGCTCCAAGTGCGGGAAGCCCATGATAAGGCGTTCGGGCAAGTACGGCAAATATCTTGCGTGTTCCAACTATCCCGCTTGCTCCAATATCGTGAGCGAATCCGAGGCGGAAATTTCCGAAATCAGGTGCCCCAAGTGCGGCTCCAACATGGTTGTAAAAAGCGGCAAATTCGGCAAGTTCCTTGCCTGCCCCAACTATCCCGAGTGCTCCTCGATTTTGCCCATAGACGCGCAAATAACGGGGGATATATGCCATGAATGCGGTGGCGTTATGGTTTTGAAGCACGGCAAATACGGCAACTATCTCGAGTGCACCAAGTGCGGCGTAAAGCGCCCGCAGGTTGCCCCCGACGGCAACGTGCGCGAAGGTGAATTCACTTCGGGCAAGTGCCCCGAATGCGGCAAGCCGATGAGGCGTATGCGTTCCAAGTCGGGCAAAATATACTTTGGCTGCACGGGTTATCCCGACTGCAAATTTTTGAGCTGGGACGTTCCCACGGGCGACAAGTGCCCCAAGTGCGGAAAATATCTCATACGCAAGGGCAAAAATATAAAATGTTCCTCCAAGGATTGCGGCTACAGCGTGCCCGTTCCCGAGGAAAACGACGGCTGACAATGACTGTTAAGGTTATAGGCGCGGGGTTAGCGGGCTCGGAGGCGGCTTACCGCCTTGCCGGGCTGGGCGTAGACGTGGAGCTGTATGATATAAAGCCCCGCAAATTCACGCCCGCCCACAAAAACGAAAATTTCGGCGAGCTTGTGTGCTCCAATTCCCTCAAGGGCAAGGACCCCTTTTCCAACGCGTGCGGACTTTTAAAGGAAGAGATGCGCATTCTGGGGTCGCTTACAATGGAGGCGGCTGCAAATTCCGAAGTCCCCGCGGGCGGCGCGCTGGCGGTGGACAGGGAGAAGTTTGCGGCATATATAACAAAAAAGCTGCAAAGCCGTAAAAATATAAAAATTATCTGCAGGGAAGTTTCCCAAATCCCCGAAGGATGGTGTATAATAGCCACGGGACCGCTTACAACGGAAGGGCTTTCCCGCAGTATTTCCAACATATGCGGGGGGCAATTGCATTTTTACGACGCGTCTGCGCCCATAGTTTCGCGGGAGAGCATAAACTTTTCAAAGTGCTTTACGGGCGATAGGTACGGCAAGGGCGGCGACGACTATCTCAATTGCCCGCTCACAAAAGAGGAATACGAAAATTTTACGGAAGAGCTTGTAAAAGCCGAACGCGCGGACCTTCACTCCTTTGAAAAGGGGGAAATATTCGAGGGCTGTATGCCAGTGGAGGTAATGGCGGCGCGCGGCAAGGACAGCCTGAGGTTCGCCATGCTCAAACCCGTAGGTTTAAGGGACGCGGAGGGCAACAAATTTTACGCTGTTTTGCAGCTCCGCAAGGAAAACGGCGAGGGCGAGGCGTATAACCTCGTGGGATTCCAGACCAACCTGAAGTTTTCCGAACAGAAGAGGGTATTTTCAATGATACCCGCCCTTGAAAACGCCGACTTTTTGAGATACGGAGTTATGCACCGCAACACTTTTATAAATTCGCCCGCGTGCCTCAACGCAGACTTTTCCCACAAGCTGCGCCCCGAACTGTTCTTTGCGGGGCAGATAACCGGCGTGGAGGGATATGTTGAAAGCGCGGCAAGCGGCATACTTGCGGCAATACACCTCTATGAAAAGCTGAACGGCAGGGAGCCGCAAATACCCCAAAACACCACGGTGTGCGGGGCTTTGTCGGCGCATATTGCGGGGGCAAACGCAGATTTTCAGCCGATGAATGCAAATTTCGGAATTTTGAAAGCGCCCGAAAAAACAATAAAGGACAAAAAGCAGCGCTATGCGTATTTGGCGCGGCGCGCTATTGAAAATATAACAGAATACAAGCAAAAACTCAACATATATTGAGTTTTAAGGAGTAAACATGACAGAATTTCACGCCACAACTATATGTGCCGTAAAAAAGAACGGCACTACGGCAATTGCGGGGGACGGTCAAGTCACCATGGGCGAAAAAGTAATTTTTAAAAACACGGCGCAAAAGGTGCGCAGAATTTACGGTGGCAAGGTTATTCTGGGCTTTGCGGGTTCCGTTTCGGACGCCTTTTCGCTCTCGGAAAAGTTCGAAGGTATGCTCAATAAATTTTCGGGCAACCTTATGCGTTCGGCGGTGGAGCTCGCCGAGCTTTGGCGGTCGGACAAAGCCGCAAGGCAGCTTGAAGCGCTGATGATAGTAGCCGACGCGGAAACGCTCCTCATAGTTTCGGGCACGGGCGAGGTTATTGAGCCGGACGACGGCATAGCCGCAATAGGCAGCGGCGGAAACTACGCTTTGGCGGCGGCGCGGGCACTATATCAGAACACGGATTTTTCAGCCGAAGAAATAGCGCGCAAATCGCTTAAAATAGCCAGCGAAATTTGCGTGTACACCAACGACAATATCAAATGCGAGGTGATATAATGGATCTTTCGCCCAAACAGATAGTACACGAGCTGAACAGACACATAATAGGTCAGGACGAGGCAAAAAAAGCCGTTGCAATAGCATTGAGAAACCGCTACCGCAGGAGTATGCTTTCGCCCGAGCTTCAGGAAGAGATAACGCCCAAAAACATAATAATGAAGGGACCCACCGGCGTGGGAAAAACCGAGATTGCCCGCCGCCTTGCAAAGCTTGTAAAGGCGCCCTTTATAAAGGTTGAGGCAACCAAATACACCGAAGTGGGTTACGTTGGCAGGGACGTTGAGTCAATGGTCCGCGACCTTGCCGAGTGCGCCATACGCCTCGTTAAGGAGGAAAAGACGCAGGAAGTAAGCTACAAGGCAACCGCCGTAGCCGAGCGCAAAATAGCAAAGGTGCTTGCCGACCTAAAAAAGGATGAGCGCGGCGAAACGGCAAAAGAGGTGTTTGAGCAGAGGATAGTGGACGATATCCACGAGGGGAAATACGACGGCACTATGATTGAGATTGAAGTTGCCGACGTTCCCAAGCCGCTCGAGATTTCCCCCGGCAGCGGCGCGGCAATAGATTTGGGTTCGGTGTTCGGCGGGTTTATGCCCAAAAAGACCAAAAAGCGCAAAATAACCGTGCGCGAGGCAAAGAACCTGTTGATTGCCGAGGAAGCGGATAAGCTCATCGACAGCGACGCGGTCACCGCCGAAGCCATAAGAAGAGCCGAAAACGACGGAATAATATTCATCGACGAAATAGATAAAATCGCAGGCAAGGGCAATCAAAGCGGGGCGGACGTCTCCCGCGAGGGCGTCCAACGCGACATATTGCCCATTGTGGAGGGCTGCACGGTTATGACAAAGTACGGTCCCATAAAAACGGACTATATACTGTTTATCGCGGCGGGCGCATTCCACGTATCCAAGGTGGAAGACTTAATCCCCGAGCTTCAGGGCAGATTCCCCATACAGGTGGAATTGAAGAGCCTTACAAAGGAGGATTTTGTAAATATTCTCACTCAGCCCGAAACGTCAATAACCCGCCAATATGCGGCTTTACTTGCCGTGGACAACATAGATTTGAAGTTCACGCCCGACGCAATCGAAAAAATAGCCGAAATTGCCGCAGACGTAAATATGACTTCCGAGGACATCGGCGCAAGACGTTTGCACACCGTAATGGAATACCTTCTTGAAGATATCTCCTACAACGCCGGCGGGAACGACTACCCCGTAATCTCCGTTGAGGTCAACCAAAAGTACGTTGAGGAGCATTTGGCTAATATTTCCAAGAACCGCGATTTAAAGAAGTATGTTTTATAGTTCGTGTGAGAAAGCCGGCTGCGCTACTCTAATCTTGGCTCCCCTTAGTAAGGGGAGCTGTCGAGCGAAGCAGACTGAGGGGATTGTCAAAAAAACAGCAACCTACTAAAAGAGTGCGGGCGCACCCCGCCCGGCTCTTTGTGAAGGAGAAATATTTATGTATAACATTCCAAAGGGCACAAAGGACGTTCTGCCCAACCAAAGCTACAAATGGCAATATATAGAGCAAACCGCCCGTGAAGTGGCGCGCGTGTTTAATTTTAAGGAAATACGAACGCCCGTATTCGAGTACACCGAGCTTTTCCGCCGCGGCGTTGGGGAAACCACCGACGTGGTCGGCAAGGAGATGTACACCTTTGAGGACAAGGGCGGCAGGTCCCTCACCCTAAAGCCGGAAGGCACCGCGGGCGCGGTGCGTCTGTTTGTGGAAAACGGACTTTCGTCCACCCCCATGCCCGTAAAAACTTTTTATATAACCCCTGCGTTCCGCTATGAACGCCCGCAATCGGGCAGGCTCAGGGAGTTCCACCAGTTCGGGATAGAGGTGTTCGGCTCGGAGTCCGCGGAAACGGACGCGGAGGTGATTTTGGCGGCGTCCTCTTTCCTTAAAAAACTCAAAATAGGCGGCGCGTCGCTTGAAATCAACTCCATAGGCTGCAAAACCTGCCGCGCGGAGTACAACATGGCGTTAAAGGAATATTTCAAACCCCATCTCGGCGAAATGTGCGAAACATGCCGCACCCGCTTTAACACTAATCCTTTGAGAATGTTGGACTGCAAGGAGGAGACGTGCAAAAAAATCGCCGCGGGCGCGCCCTATATCACAGACTATCTCTGCCCCGACTGCGCCGCACACTTCCAAAAGGTAAAAAGCGTTCTTTCGGCGCAGGGCGTTGAATACAGGGTAAACCCCCGCATAGTCCGCGGGCTGGATTACTATACCCGCACCGTGTTTGAATTTGTGTCGGACGCGATTGGCGCGCAGGGCACCGTTTGCGGCGGCGGAAGATACGACGGTCTTGTAGGGGAGCTGGGCGGTCCCGAAGTTCCCGCAATAGGCTTCGGCGCGGGCATAGAGCGGCTTATGCTGCTTATGGAAAGCACGGGCGCGGAGTATCCCGAGGAGCCGAAACCCGCAATATATATAGCGGGAATGGACGAAGAATCGCGCGCGGCGGCGTTTAAAATAACCATGGAGCTGCGCGGGAGGGGAATCTCCGCCGAAACGGACCATATGAACCGCTCTGTAAAGGCGCAGCTTAAATACGCGGACAAGCTGGGCGCAAAATTTGTGGCGGTCATAGGCGAAAGCGAGCTTGCTTCGGGCGAAGTAAATTTAAAAAATATGTCCCTCGGCACGTCGGAAAGGGTTAAAACCGGAGAAATTTACAAATACTTAACCAAGGAGATTTGATATGGAACAGATAAATACCGAAAAATTCGATGAACTTTTAAAGGGCGAAAAGCCCGTTGTATGCGACTTTTTTGCCACGTGGTGCGGACCGTGCAAGATGCTTGCGCCCGTAATGGAACAGATGTCCGCTGAGTACGGCGGAAAAGCCGAGTTCGTAAAGGTGGATATAGACGAAAATATGGAGCTTGCCGCGCGCTACGGCATTATGAGCATACCCCTCGTGGCGGTGTTCAAGGGCGGTGAAGCGGTGGATAAATCGCTGGGCTACTGCAGCAAGTCCGAAATGAAAGAATTTCTTGACAAAAATCTGTAATTTCCGGCAAAAACCTAACACGTTCCCGCAAAACAGGGCGGAGACCGCATAAAAATGCAGTCTCCGCCCGTTGTTTTTTATGCGCGTGCGCTTGTAAAAACGCAATATGTGTGCTATAATAAACCAAATTATAATTTCGGAGCGCAAAAATGATAGATATTTCCCTCATAGAAGCAACCGACCCGGAGCTTGCCGGGGCTTTAAAGCTGGAGCTTTGCCGCCAGCAGAACAATATAGAGCTTATTGCAAGCGAAAACTTCGTATCCCCCGCGGTGCTCGCCGCGGCGGGCAGCCATCTAACCAACAAGTACGCCGAGGGCTACCCCGGGCACCGCTACTACGGCGGCTGCCAATACGTGGATATTGCCGAAGATCTGGCGCGCAACCGCTTAAAGGAGCTGTTCGGCTGTGAATACTGCAACGTCCAGCCCCATTCGGGCGCAAACGCCAATCTCGCCGTGCTGTTTGCCGCCTGCAATCCGGGCGACACCGTTATGGGAATGAATCTTGCCCACGGCGGGCATCTCTCCCACGGGTCCCCCGTGAATATTTCGGGCAAATATTTCAACATAGTTCCCTACGGCGTTTCTAAGGAGGACGAACTCATAGACTACGACGAAATGGAGCGCATAGCCATGGAGTGCAGACCGAGGTTGATAATTTCTGGCGCTTCGGCGTATCCACGCGTGATAGATTTCAAGCGCATACGCGAAATCTGCGATAAATGCGGCGCCCTCATGATGGTGGATATCGCGCATATAGCGGGGCTTGTTGCGGCGGGGCTTCATCCCTCGCCCGTGCCCTACGCGGACTTTGTCACCACAACCACGCACAAAACTTTGCGCGGTCCGCGCGGCGGCGTTATAATGTGCAGGGAGGAGTGGGGAAAGGCAATCGATAAAGCCGTGTTCCCCGGCGTTCAGGGCGGTCCTTTGATGCACATAATCGCCGCCAAGGCGGTGGCTTTCAAAGAGGCTCTCTCCCCAGAATTTGCGGAATATCAGAATCAGATTGTAAAAAACGCCAAGGCAATGACCGACGAGTGGAATAAACTCGGCATAAAAATGGTTTCGGGCGGCACCGACAACCATCTCATACTTTTGAATCTTACCGATAAAAACCTCACGGGCAAGGAGCTTGAAAAAATGCTCGACGAGGTACACATAACCGTAAACAAAAACGCAATACCCTTCGATACGCAAAAGCCTTTTGTGACCTCGGGCATACGCGTGGGCACGCCCGCCGTAACCACGCGCGGAATGAAGGAGGCGGAGGCGCGCAAAATCGCTTCGCTCATTGCAAAAATCATCTACGAGGGCGCTGAGGCATACCCGTTTGTAAAAGATGAAGTTGAAAAGCTCTGCGCCGCGTTCCCCCTCTATGAAGGCTGCGTGGGCTAATATAATCCCCCGCGCCCGCCGGGTTCCGCGGAATTGCATATAAAAAGAAAATTTGTTTGATAAATTTACGGTTTCGTATTGTATTCGGCGCGCTGCGGCGTTATAATATATACGTTTATAGGTGATTATATGAAGATAAAAATTACTTCCGACTCAACTTGCGATTTAAGCGAGGAGCTGGTAAAAAAGTACAACATTACAATTTTTCCCCTCGAGGTGATGCTCGGCGACAAAACCTATGAGGACGGTGTGGACATCGTTCCGCAGGACATATTCAAATACGTGTCCGAAACGGGTATTCTGCCCAAGACTGCGGCGCACTCCTACGGGGAGTATGCCGAATTCTTCGGGCGGGAGCTGGAGGGATACGACGCGTTGATACACTTTGACATCTCTTCCAAGGCGTCGTCCTCCTACGACAACGCCGCTCTTGCCGCCAAGGATTTCGGGGGTAAGGTTTACGTTGTGGATTCTCTGGCTCTCTCCACGGGTCAGGGGCTGCTCGTTTTAAAGGCGTGCGACCTTGCAGCCGAAGGCAAGTCCGCGGATGAGATAGTGGATATAGTAAACTCTCTCCGTCCCAAACTCAACACGTCCTTCGTTCCCGACGTTCTGGACTATCTCCACAAGGGCGGCAGGTGCTCGCTTGCCTCGCTTATAGGCGCAAAGGTCTTAAAGTTGCACCCTCTTATTTCCATGAAGGACGGGCAGATGTACGCCAAAAAGAAGTATATGGGTGGGCTTGACGCCTGTCTGCGCAAATACGTTAAGGACCTCGCCGAGGAATACAAGACATACGACGCTACGCGCTGCTTCATCACTCACTCCAACTGTGAGCCGGAAGTTGTTGAAAAGGTCCGCGCGCAGGTTGAGGAGCTGTTTGACTTCAACGAAATTCTGGAAACAAAGGCGGGCTGCGTTGTAACCTCCCACTGCGGCAAAAACACTCTCGGCGTTCTGTTCATAACCGAATAAAAGTGGCAGTATGATTAATTTCGGCATACCGGAAGAAAAACGCGTACGAGTAATTATTGACACCGACGCAAAGAACGAGGTGGACGACCAGTTTGCAATAGTGCAGGCTGTTCTCAGCCAATCGTTTGATATAAGGGGCATAATCGCCGCGCATTTCGGCAGTGAAAAATCTCCGCACAGCATGCGCGACAGCTATGAAGAAATCAAAAAAGTTCTGTCCCTTTTAAACAGCCCGCTGCCCGTGTTCGAGGGCGCCGCGCAGGCTATGCAAAAAGAGGGCGAACCCGTTTTGTCCGAGGGCGCGCGGCTGATAGCCGAAGAGGCTGAAAAGGAGGACGTACGCCCGCTGTATATTGCGTTTTTGGGACCTTTGACGGATATGGCTGCGGCTCTTTCAGCCGCCCCCGCCATTGCCCGAAAAAACGTAACGGTAATATGGATAGGCGGCGGCGCGTATCCTTGCGGAGGCAGGGAATATAATTTAAAAAACGATATAATCGCCGCAAACGCGGTGTTTGCTTCAAACGTCCGCCTGTGGCAGGTGCCGCGGAACGTGTACCGTATGATGCCCGTAACCTTTGCGGAGCTGTGGACGCGCGTGCGCCCGTACGGTAAAATAGGCAAGTACCTTGCCGAAAACGTTGTAAGCTTCAACAACGGGCAGGCTTCAAGACCTACCGAATACAGAATTTTGGGCGATTCCCCCGCGGTGGGCATTATGCTGTATAACGACTGCGGGGAGTGGGAGGAAGTGCCTGCGCCCGCATTCGGGAAAAATATGGAATATGTCAGCGGCGGCAATAACCGCCTGATACGGGTATATAAAAATATAAACTCGCGGTTTATTTTGGAGGACCTGTACGCCAAATTAAAGCTTGCGGCGGAAAATTAACAAATAGCTGCCGTTTACTTGACGGATATGCGGCGGCGGAGTATAATAAATTTACAATTCAAGGTTTTTCTTTGGGGCGGGGTGAAATTCCCCACCGGCAGTATAGTCTGCTAAGCGCAATTTATTGCGCCCGAGCGGGTGAAATTCCCGCACCGACGGTATAGTCCGGATAGGAAAAGAAAGGTCAAAACTGTGCCTACGTTTTGCATTAGTTGCGGTTTAAAAAAAACAGCCCCGGGAAACACGGGGCTGTTTTTGGTTGCAGCGGGCGGCGGCAAAACGGGCGGCGGTCAAAAACGGCAAAGAGGACTTTGAAAAATATTTTTTAAAGGAGATTCTTTGTATGGAAGCAACCAAAACGGGCTATTTTAGCCCCACGCGCATTGCGGTAATTGCAACGTTTTCGGCTTTGGCGGGAGTTTTGTATATTTTCAATTTTTCCATGCCATACGCCTTCCCCTCGTTTTTGGAGTTCAACTTTTCGGACGTCCCCGCGCTCATAGGCACGTTTGCGCTTGGTCCCACCGCGGGGGCAATAATAGTTTTATGTAAAATTCTTATAAAACTCGTGTTCAAAATGACCAGCACGGCATTTGTGGGCGACTTTGCCGATTTAATAATAGGTATTGCGCTCGTTGTGCCCGCGGGCTTGATTTATAAAAAACGGCGCACGTTCGGCGGCGCGCTTATCGCCATGGCTGTGGGCACTGTCAGCTCGGTGGCTGTGGCAATACTCGCAAACCTTTTGGTCCTCGTTCCGTTTTACGTATCTTTTTTCTTTCACGGCAGCTGGGACCCGTTAATAGGTATGATGCGCGCCCTTTTCCCCGCGTGCACTAAGGAAAACTTTTATAATTATTACCTTTGGGTATCCGTTCTTCCGTTCAACGTTATGCGCTGCCTCGTTGCAATTATAATAACCCTGCCCATATATAAGCACATATCCAAAGTTATCAACAGGATAAACGACAAAGTCACGCCAAAGCACGGCGACGGCGCAAAGCTGCGCCGCATCAACGTAAGCGCAATAATTTTGGGCGGCGTTGCTGTTTTGGCTCTTGTGGCGGTGATTTTAATACGTAATTTTATAACGGGCTGAATCGCTCAACGCGGCATCGGCGTTTCAAACCGAACTTAACCGGAACGTCGGAGGCAAATAAACCAAACAGAAGCTTAAAAACCAAGCGTAATCCGAAAGCAAAATACGGATTACGTTTTTTATATTTCATAAAGCTTATAATATATGCCGCCGGTCACCTGTAATGTGTGAAAAAGAGTAGGATATTATAGGAGGCAACTATGGTAGCGATAATCATAAGTATTATAAGTAGCATTATCAGTGGCATGGTTCTCTTTTTTCTGCAAAGGTTCTTTAAAACAAAAGCAAAAAGGGATGAGGAAAGCGATAAAGCAAAGGCAAAAGAGAATTATTTGATTCTCAAATCCATTGACGCCGTAGGCAAGCTCACGTACGCAAACGCGGTAGCCATAAAGGATGGAAAGACCAACGGCGAAATGCATGAAGCCATGGAGTGCTATAACGAAGCCAGGCAGGAAATGTACGATTACCTGCTTGAACAAAATTCCAAAAATTAACGGAGGAGATATGGATTATTTGGAGCTTATAAGCGTACCTGCGATAGCGGCTGTTGTCTATTGGATAATCAATATCGTAAAGTACGCGGTAAAAGATAACGAAACATTCAAGCGGTTTATTCCGCTTATATCTGCGGCTATGGGGGCTGTGTTCGGTGTGGTCGCGTATTTCGCCGTGCCGAGCATAATGCCCGCACAAAACGTTGTTGTGGCGATAGTAATAGGCGGTGCAAGCGGACTTACCGCCACAGGCGCAAACCAGATAATCAAGCAATTAAAAAAGAGTGACGGCGACAAAAAAGGTGATTGAGCCACATAAAAAGGCTTTATAAAAGAGGCTTGATTACAAAAGCCGAAAAAACAAATAAAAAGCGGCAGGCGTCTTTTTGGCGCCTGCCGTCTTGTGTGCGGAGATAGTCTGCCGTTTCCTAAGAGCGGAGCCTCGGCAGAGCTTCGCAAACTTCGTTTGCTCGCGCGGATTCTCACGCGGCTTCGCCGGTTCGAATCGCAAACACAATCAAAAAAATCGGAGGGCGGAAATTTTTCCGCCCTCCGATTTTTGTCCATTATGCTTGATAAGGAGCGTCGTCAAAACGGCGAAAACGGAGCAGTTGCCCACGGGGGTTGAACTTCCAAAACGGTTGATTTCTGAGCCTACTTCTGTTATTATATCTATGAAAATAATTTTGTGGGGCAAAACGAAACAGGTGACGCGGTCTGAAAAAATTTGCAATGAAATTGGGGCAAAATTTTTTTGCAAAGATTTTGTTTACGAAAACTTAAAATATTATAATAGTGAAAATCAACGAGTAGAGTTATGCGATGCCTTGTTTGAATATGCCTCAATTTATGTGCCGCTGCAAATTAAAGAACGGTCTAAAAGCAAGGGAAAGCAGGAAGATGCCTGGCTAAAAGATATTGTTTACGATGAGGCCGTAAGGCAAATTAAAACAACGATTGAAGCGATTAACAACAATAATATTGTTGTTAATGATCTATACCACCAGACGGTAAAATTAAAAAGTGGCAGATTGATATTCCCTGTAATTGTTTTTGATAATCCCGCGATTACGGATTATCAGCGAGTGATAATAGATGGTAATCTAAAAATCAACGTTTTCAAGCTAGAAGATTATGAAGCGATGATGAGCGCAATAATGCACCCGTATGACATTATCTATTATTTACAGGAACGGGTGAGATGGCTCGGTAACAGCGGCTTGCCACATTTTATAATAGGTGATGGTGAAAGAAGTACGATATTGGCGAACATCCGGTCGGAAAGGGATTTTGCAACATTTTCCATGCAATACATCTATGAGGGGAAACCCAATAAACAGATGCAAGCGTTGAAGCATTTGGCTCTTATAGGCAAATTCCGTGATAACCAAATCAAGAAAAATCCTCAGTATAAACGGATTTTGGAGGTATTACAATTAATAGAGCCTAAAGTTGCGGATGAATTTATGGGGCGTTTCGATTATGCTTGGGAATGCGCCTGTGAAGATAAGTTTGATTTTTCAAAATGCGTACAGGTTCAATATGAGGGGAAGAAAACGAGCATAGTTTTCTTCTCGGTGGGCAGGAAGGCATTTGCCAACAAAGAATATTACCAAGTTGTGGCAGATGCGAAACAGTTGAAGCAAAAAGCAGATGCGGTTTTGCTTATAGTTTTTGTTGGCGATACGTTGAAGTGTTGCAATATAGATTGGTTTTATTATGAAAAACAGTATGCGCCGGATGCCATAGTTTTAGAATTTTATGAAAAAATAGGTATGTTCAATGGCACAATGAGTTTTGATATATATGAAGAGTTATGTAAAAAAATGCTAGAAGGCAAATAGTATTTATTGATTCTTACGACAGTTGCCGCCTGTATTGAATCAATAACCGGGCGGCGATTTTGTCTTATGACTATTGACATCTTATAGCGTATTTGCTATAATGATTAAAAAATTTACGAGGTGAAAAAATGGCATTAGAATGGGTTTTTTGTCCTTATTGCAAAAGAGGCGAGGGGTGCTTCTATGATGAAGAAAAAGAAGAATATACTTGCCCTACGACAGGAACGCAGTTTACGCAACAGCAGAGCGTTTATGCCGCTACACATTATAACGATGATTAATTAGTGGGAAAACAATTACCAACTTTTTGAAAAATGGCGGTAGCCACCCAGGTGGGTGGCTACCGCTTATTTTTTCATGTACTGAACTAATTGAGCCAAAATTTTTTGACCGTCTTTGGGAACATCCTGCATTGCAAAAATCACCTGCTCCATTTCCGGCGTTCGCTCGTAATCGCAATCAAAGAACTCCCACAATTTCAAGTCGAGCGCATCGCAGATAGCGCATAGGGTTTGGAAATTAGGAAGAGCTTTTCTTCTGCGGATTTGATAGATGGACGAAGTGCTTGTTTCAGCCAACTGACTTAATTGGCACAAGGTTATATCGTTTGAATCCAAGAAATAATCTAACCGCTTGAAAAACCTTTCGGAAGTCCAATACTTGATATTGCTATTCATAGGTTTACCTCCTTTTGTAATCTGCACCAATGGGAGAGTGCTACCTACCTTTGTAACGCATAGCAAAAAAATTTCAAAGCGGTTTTTTGTTGTTTGGCTTAAATAATTATACATTTGTCAAACGAAAGGCAAGAATACGCCCGTGCTTTTGACAAATGTATTAACGCCGAAAATTCAAATGGTGGTAAAATTATATAGAAGAAAATTGGAGGGTATATGGTAACCGTTAAGCAGCCATACGCAGTTAGGTATTATAAAGGGCTAAAAGCAAAAGAGGTAGATTGGCTGTGGTATCCGTACATACCTTATGGCAAGATAACGATTATACAAGGCGATCCCGGCGAGGGTAAGTCAACGATAGCGATTAACCTGGCGGCAATACTTTCAACGGGGAAACCGATGCCTTTGGAAAATATTGAAAATACGCCAAAAACGGTCGTATATCAGAATAGCGAAGACGGCAAAGAGGACACCATAGTCCCAAGGCTTATGGCGTGTGGCGCGGACCTAACAAAAGTTGCGTATATAGAAGAAACGGACAGCGCGGTTGAACTCGGCGATGAACGGCTCGCCAAAGTCATAGACGATACGGGTGCGCGGGTATTGATACTAGACCCGATACAAGCCTATTGGGGTGAAAGCACGGACATGAACCGTGCGGGTGCGATACGTCCTATAATGAACCAGCTAGCCAATATTGCGCAACAAAAGAAATGCGCAATCATCTTAATCGGGCATATGACGAAGGGCAATGGTAAGGGACTATATCGCGGACTTGGTTCAATAGATATTGCGGCCGCAGCTCGTAGTGTATTGCTTGTGGCGAGATTAAAGAACGAACCGGAAATGCGAGTGCTGGCGCATGTGAAGAGTAATCTTGCACCGATGGGTGATTCGATTTTATTTTCGTTAGATGGGCAATCGTCAATCACCTGGTTGAGAAAGAGTAAGCTGACGGCGGAGCAGATATTGACAGACTCTTATGAAGAATCCAATAGCAAGTTAGACCGCGCTATGGCGATAATAAGTAAATGCATCGAGGACGGCGAATGTTCAGCCAACGAAGTGCTACAGCAATGCGAAGACCAAGGCATATCCAAGCGCACGGTCAACGAAGCAAAGGCAAGGCTCAACATCAACTCGATAAAGCGCAAAGACGGCTGGTATTGGGTAGTAAATAGCGAGGACGAAGCAGACGATGAAGATTAACGGAGGCAACTATGTCTGTCAGTGATAATCGGGAACAAATACGGCAAGCGTACAAGATAAACGAAGATGACGTGCCGACAAAGGTAATTCCCGCAAAGAAGAAACTTGACATAAACGCAGATGCACGCCCTATGAGGGTATGCGCCTATTGCAGAGTATCAACGGGCAATGATGAACAGCTTTCGTCCTTTGTATTACAGCAGGAACACTATGCTCATTTTGTGAGTTCGCATAAGAATTGGACGCTGGAACGGATATATGCGGACGAGGGTATATCCGGCACTTCGTTGAAGCACAGGGACAGTTTCAATGAGATGATAACAGCCTGTCGCAACGGCGAGTATGACCTAATCGTTACGAAAAGCGTTTCGAGATTTGCAAGGAACATCGTAGACTGCATAGCTCTTGCGCGTGAGCTTAAAAATTTAAATCCGCCGGTAGGCATTTATTTTGAAACAGACTCGATATATACGCTGTCAGAGGAATCGGAATTGAAACTTGCGCTTTTTGCAAGTATCGCGCAAGCCGAATCCGAGAAGAAAAGCGAAAGCATGAATTGGTCGCTGAACGAGCGGTTCAAGCATAACAAATTATTGACTCCGGAACTATACGGATACAGGCGACCGAGGGATGCGGTAGGCAATTATATCAAGTACGGCATATTAGAGATAGAAGAATCCGAGGCAAGGGTTGTGCGGTTTATATTCGATGCGTTTTTGGCTGGGTTTACGTTAGAGCGGATAGCCGAGCTTTTAACCGAGATGAATATAAAGACAAAGCTCGGCAATACGAATTGGAATGCCGGCTCATTGGCATACATAATCCGCAACGAGCGTTACTGTGGCAGCGTGCTTACGTGGAAGACGTTTACAGCCGATATATTCGAGCATAAGAAAAGGAAGAACCGCAACAACAGAGACCAATATTATTATTCGGAGCATCATCCGGCGATAGTCTCGGTAGAAACCTTTGAGGCGGCGCAGACGCTGATATATAACAGACGCCACGGAATGCGCGGCGGGTTTCATATTATGCAGGTCATAGATGATGGCGTGTTTCAAGGATATGTGCCTATTAACCATCATTGGGCGAACGATGATCCAAACGAATATTACAATGCATCCGAGAGTGTGGACGCGAGACGAGCGGAGCGCAGAATCCGCCGCTCGGCATTCAGCGCATTTGACTTGACGGGGTATCAGGTGGTACGCGGGCAGTTCCTTACGGCAAGAACGGAGTTGCCGTGCATGACGATATCGAGAGAGAAGATAATGTTCAACTCGGCTTGCGGTAAGAAGCTACAGGACTATTCGTATATACAGCTATTGTTACATCCCACGGAAAGGAAAATGGCAATCCGTCCTTGTGAGCGCGATGATGCGTTCAGTATATCCTGGCGCAAACAAAAGACGGGGCAGCCGATATTGATAAAAATACTTTCCTGTCCGTTTTTTATTAAGGCACTTACGCAGATAATGGATTGGAATCCCGATTTCAATTACAGGATATTGGGAACGTGGATAGAAAAAGGTTCGGACTGCATAATGGTCTTTAATCTTACAAAAGCCATGCCGATAGCCGAAGTGGTAAACGAGGAGGAGCGGGAGCAAATCCGCAAACGGCGAATGGCGGTATGTCCGGAAGAATGGGAAGACACCTTTGGCGATGAGTTTTATGAGTTCAGCATGGATAACGAGCTATATTATTTAAAATCGATACCCAGCTTGCGCAGCGGAGTCAAGGCAAGGAACGCCGATGGACAACAAATCACTTTGCTCACCCAGGCGGAGGTCTTGGAAAGCGCAGAAAAAATAAGAGTCGGAGTGGTTGATTTTAATGAGTAAAGACGAATACATAGAGGAATTGATTGCGGGTGAAGAAACCGAAACGGTCAATCTTGCGGGATTCCAGGTAGCCAAAGCGGAACTGTTTGCGCATACCAGGGAGCCGGCGATTACGGTTTGGGCAGATAAGATTAAATTCAATATGGCATGCTTGCGCCGATTCCCCGGCGTAACGCATATCCAGCTATTGATTCATCCGGACGAAAAGCGGTTAATCGTTAGACCTTGCAATGCAGATGCGCCTGATTCCTTGCGTTGGGCAAGCGGCGGCGGTGAACGTGAAATTAAAAACAGAGATATGATTTGCCAGATATTCGCCGCAAAATTATTCGAGCTTATGAATTGGGATAAGCAGTACAGATACAAGATGCTCGGTAAGCCTGCCGTATGTAATGACGAGGCATTATATCTGTTTAAGCTGACCGATTTTGAGTTGTTTGTTGGAACAGGCAACAAGCGCAAGCGTTCGTATCTGCCGGAAGATTGGCGGGAGTGTTTCGGTGTGCCTGTAGAGCAGCACGAAGAGCAATATAAGATAAACCTCGCAGAGGGGTATGTATCAACTGATAAAGTGGGGGAGATTAAACAATGGAAGTAGCGGGATTAAAACAAATCAGCCTGGATGGATTCCAGGTTGTAAACAGTAATCTGTTTTGTAGCTTATATGCGCCGTATATGACTATATGGTGTGATTCGATTTCTTTCAGTCAAGCGGTATACACGGGGATGAACAACTGCGAGGCCATCACCATTATGCTAAACAAGGAAATGAAGGGCATATTGATATCGGCGGCGGCATCGAACTCGGTCAACGCCATAAATTGGAAAAAGAGCAAGAACGTTTCAAAGTACTGCAAACTGAGTTGCGCTACTTTCTGTAAGCAGTTATTTGAAGAATGGAATTTGGATACGACCGCCAGATACAAAGCAATGGGGCGAATGGTGCAAGTTGATAAGAGAGTGATGATGTTGTTTGAGTTCGGCAATGCGGAAAAATGGAAAGGCGAAAAAACGGTGAAGTGATATGACGGACGCAACATATATATCCTTTTATAGCAAGTCCGGTTGCATACGGGTATTCAAAGCGTCTGTCAGGGCAATCGGTTTGCCGAAATTTATTCGGTTTAGGATAAACAAAGATGCAACGCTACTTATAGTAGAGCCGTTTGACAGAATAACTTTGACTTCGTTCCGTGTGCCTAAAAACCTGGAAGAAGACGATGGGAATATGGAAGTGTACAGTAAAGGCCTTATTCGCGGACTTATTCAACGCCTTGGCTGGATTAACGGTCGCTCATATCGCGTCCCAGGCAAGGTTCTGCCAAAGCAAAGCATGATTTTATTCGATTTGTCCGAAGCCAAGGAAATATATAATGAGGCTTACGTTTAAACGAGCTGTTGCGAAATTTGCAACAGCTCATATCGCTATATTGACTTGTTAAAGGTCGTAATTTATAATTGAGGGAGATGGTAACAGGTATGGATAAAAAGATTACGGCTCCGCAGATGCACAGGTTGGAGCATGATTACAACTTAAGCTTGGGAAAACAAAGCATGATATCCGAGAGTTCCATGACGCTTTTGAACGGAATAATAGACAAATTAAGCGTTATAAAATGCGATGGCGATGACGAGCATTGGTACTTTTGGGTAGAAGTTCCGAGAGGGAAGATTGAAGACTTCGGAGATTATGAAGAATTACACGACTTCGGTGATTACGATACTTACGAAGAGTTTGAAAAAGCCTGGAAAGAGTGGTTTCCGGATAGCCTGTATTGGTATGAGATACACGTTGCGGCGCATAAAGGGTATGCTACGGTTTTAATCAATAACTCTGCCGTTATAGCCGTAGCACCCGATATGGTATATGCCGAAACGGATAATTTTGGGGATTTTCTGCAATTTTTGAACGATGAAGTGGATGCGCTTATAAAATCCATCAAAGACGGTAACTATGAGCGATATGTCAATTCCGCTATGCCTTATAAGTACAGAATGGGAACTATATTGCGCAGCGATCTGTGGCAGATTATCCCTAACAGCCGAAAACACGACCTCGGTGATTTAACCGAGGCGGAAATTAAGCGGTTTACGGAATTTTACAATGAACAGGACGGCGGCAATACTAAAAAGCCGAAGAATCGCATAAAAAGCATGACGGCGCAAATGTATTACGATATTTGCGCGATATGCTATACTGCGGCAAGGTTCGAAAGCATCAACGGCAGAACGCCGAAAGCTATGTACGAAAGATTTGCGGATGACCGCGATGGTGGGCTGAAAAGTATCGAAGACGATTCTGCCGAGGCTTTTGATTATTGGTACAATCTGTCCGATGATAAAAAGTGGGAGTTGCAGAACAGTAGTCACCAATGGGAAATATCAATGGGCAGTACCTATACTCGGATACACTTATATGTATGGCACGATGAGGAGGGGTATTACCTTATGCTGGCGGGCGGTGTGCATTGCAGAAGCATAGAAGTAGTACGGATGTACAATGCAATGCGTGAGAAAGATATACCGGTAGTTCTAAACGGACATAAACAGATATTGAATATGCTCCAAGGTACGGACGAAGTCGGTATTGTGCCTTGTTCGGATAATCCGTCCCAATATTGGTATGGCGGCTTCCCGAAAAGCGGTGTTATATCGTTTTTCAACATAGACGATGACTTTACCGAGGAGCAGACGGCGCAGATAATCCAAAAGGCTACATGGTTCAATATCCAAATACCGACCTTGAAATCCAATTAGCTTTTATTCGACACCAATATTTAAAAGAGTTTAAAACTCTACACCTTTTCACTGGATAAATGAACGTAATCACGATATAATGCTATGCTATAGGAGAAATCGAGATGGGCAGAAAGGTCAGTGATTACAAAGTGCTTATCGAAGGAATAGTCTATTCCCTTAAAAAGGAAAAGACATTATCGGGTGCAGAGGTGGAAAAGATATATAAATCTGTCCTGCGAGGCAAGACGCTGAAACATCTATGTGATGAGAATTATTATGGAAAAAACAAGATTTGATATTCCGTTTGAAGTCATCACAATAGAAGCAAAACCTCAAAAGGCTACCGAAGAAGACCAAGAAAGCAAGATGCGCCTCAGAGTCTGTGCTTATGCACGTGTATCGACAGAGCGTGAGGAACAGGAGTATAGCTTTGACAGGCAAGTAGAGTATTATAAAAAGTATATTCAAGAAAGGGCTGATTGGCAGTTTGTCGGTATGTATGCGGATTTAGGATTAAGCGGTAAAAATAAAAAGCGTCCGCAATTTATGGAGATGCTTGAAAAGTGCCGAAATGGGCAAATCGACAGAATAATTACCAAATCTATTAGCAGATTCGCCCGCAATACCATAGATTGCTTGCAGACCGTGCGAGAATTGAAAGATAAGGGTATAGGTGTATATTTTGAAAAGGAAGCACTTGATTCATTAGCACCGGGCGTTGACCTGGTGCTTTCCATTATGGCAGTATTTGCCGAGGAAGAAAGTCGTAGCATATCTAAGAATATAAAATGGGCAATACAAAAGAGATTTGCAAAAGGGCAAGCAACCATAGTTACAAAACGTTTTCTTGGCTATACGAGAGGGGATAGTCATGACATAGTAATCGTTCCGATAGAGGCATTGGTAGTTAGAAAAATATACGAACTTTATATAGGCGGCATGAGTTTGTACCAGATATGCGAAGCATTGGAAAACGAAAAAATATTGACATCGAGCGGAAATATGAAATGGCAAATTTCAACCATATTAGTTATTCTGCAAAACGAGAAATATACCGGAGACTGTTTATTGCAAAAAACTTATTCTCCCGATTTCCTATCTACTAAGAGATATCGTAATAACGGACAGGTTAAAAGTTACTATATTAAAAAGCATCACGCGCCGATTGTCCAGGAACAGTTATTTAATCAAGTGCAGGAAGAGATAAAGCGGAGGAGAGAGATTCAAAAGGCGGTAGTACGCAGTAAGTATTCTAATAAGTATCCCTTAAGCGGCAAGATAATATGTGGGGAGTGTGGAGCCGTTATGCGAAGGCATGCGCAACATAGAGTTGACGGGATGCATGGCTATTGGGTATGTACTACGCATGAGAGGAGCAAAAAGTGTTCGATATGCCAAGTTAAAGAAGTTGCTTTGATGGATGGATTTCAATGCGTATTGAAACAAATATTATACGGCAAAGAAGAAAAGTATGCCGAATCAATAAAAAGGATATCAGCTCAAATAGAAGACACGGATGCCAAATTTATTGCGGATGTGGATAAAAAGATAACGTTAGCAAACCAAAAGGCGAACGATATACGGGTTAGGCATGAGGCCGGATGTATAGAGGATAAGAAATATTATGAAGAAATGCGGGAAATAATGTTCGCCGAACCCTATTTGATGCTGAAAAGAGAAGAGATAACAGCGGATTATTTGCAATTGCAATCCGCCGAGGAGCGAAAAGCAAAAGTAACAAAATTAGCGGATGTGCAAAACTTATACGATAAGTTTAACGAAAATTTATTTACCCATATAGTAGATGCCGTGATAATTAAAAGCGAAAAGTTTGCAGTTTATCGATTAATCAATGGCAGCGAATATTATGCCTTCTTGGACACCTGGCGTAGAACAGGAAGTCATAATCATAAATAAGCGCGTTGCCTGTAATTAATGGTAGCATAGTATAAATTCGATATAAAACGGCTGCAATTTACAAAAAATTTGCTTTCCGCTTGAAAAATTTTGTGCAGAAAACTTGCACAAAAAATATATTTGTGGTATACTATATTACAAGAACAGCTCAAGGAGGAATTAAAATGATATTAAGCGTTCGCGTGGATAATTTCTTGGTATATTCCAATGAGGTGGAGCTTTCGTTAGTTGCTGATTTGAGAATAAAAAAATTTGCCGATAACGTGTATCTTAAAAACGGGTTTGGTATTTTAAAGTCCGCTTGCATTTATGGTGCTAATAATTCGGGTAAAACGTGTTTGGTTCGTGCTATTAATTCAATAAGAAATGTTCTGCTGGGTATTGTTGCGGAAGTTCCGCATAACATTTTCAGGGAAGATAATATATGCTCTTTCGGCATTACATTTATTGAAGCCGACAGGGTATTTAGCTATGATTTTAAATATGATTCAAGTATCATAAACGGCTATAAAAGAGGCTTTATTTATGAGTGTTTAAAGGAATTGACGGCAGATAAATATAAAAACATTTCCGAAAAAGAATTATTTATCAGGGATGTAGTAAATGGCGTTTATCGCTTTAACGGAAATGATGAATTAAGCGGAGTATTAAGCCTTGTTTCCAACGATAATATTTTAATCTATACAATTAATACGGAAAAGTATGGCATGGTAGAGGAATACAAAAGCATATTGCGAAATTTTGCAAGCAATATTGCTATTCTTGATATGAATAATATTCCTATAGCCAAAACCATAAGTGTTTTAAAGAATAACGAGGATATAAAAGAAAAAACCGTAGAACTTATTAAGGCTGCGGATTTAGATATTGATGATTACTTATTCTATAAAGACGGCTCAAAATTTGCTGAGCGTGGTGTTTCCAATGAACCTGAGATGCCCGATCCAAGGGAAGCTGTGCTTAAATTAAACGTTGCAATTGAAGATATGTTCCGCCTTACTTCTGTTCATAGAGGCAAATCGGTGCAGAGTCTTTCATTCGATTCAACCGGAACAAAAAAGATAGTTGCCATTGCAAGTTATATAGTAGACGCATTAAAGAACGGGCGAACCCTTATTGTCGATGAGCTGGACAGCAGTTTGCATTTCAAGTTGACAAGGGCAATCGTTTCATTATTCAACAATGAGTTGAACGTGGGTGCACAGCTGATATTTACGGCGCACGATGCAACGTTGTTAGACTGCAAGAAATTATTCAGGAAAGACCAGATTTGGTTTGCGTCAAAGGACAGGGAGCATGAATATCTGTATTCTTTGGCTGATTTTACCGCAAAGGAAGACAAAATCCGCTCTGAAACCGATTTGTTCGATAAATATAATTCGGGCGTTTTGGGAGCTGTTCCGGAACCCGATATGATTTCTATACTTCTGGCGGACAAAGAAGACGGGGGTGAATAAAATGAAGCGCAAATTACCTCCTATTAAAAGCCAAAACAGGATATTGATCGTTTGCGAGGGCTACGAAGAGAATGATTATATCCAAAGATTAAAACAGTGTGAAGTTTGGGATAAAAGCATTTCTGTTGAATTTGCAAACGCCAAGTCGATTGATAATATCTCGGCTCTTTACTCTTATGAATACAGCCTTGGAAATTATAATTTGATTGTAGTGTTTTGCGATACGGAAAAGTATCCTTATAAACAATTCCGCGCTTTAAAGAAAAAAATCAATGATTTTCATGGGAATAGAGCGGCTGACCATATTGTGTTTTTTGCCAATCCCTGCACGTTGCAAATCGTATTATCTCACTTTGAAAAAGTCAGATTGACAACAAGCGGTAAGGCAGATAATGCGCCGATAATCAAAAAATTAACGGGTATCGAAGATTATAGGGCAACCGAATCCCAGCGTTCTGCTTTGATGAAAAAAATTACGGCAGAAAATTACGCAACTATGGAGAAGAATATTTCGGAATTAAATGATACTTATACCTCAATCCCAGGCAGTAATGTGTTGGAGCTGTTCTATTCTTTGGATAATGGGAATAAAGCGTGGATAAAAGAAACAAATAAGAAAATTGAAAAAAGGTAGTCTGCATTATTACTTGCAGAGCTTTAAAATATCACAAATGTAATAAGGCAAAGTTATTTTAACGGGGTGAATGCCAATGACGAAAGCTATAGAACCGCTTACGGTAATAGTTGATACAAATGTCTTTGATGAGGCAAATTATCTGTTCGAGGGTATGGATTTGGGTATCCTTAAGCAATATGTTTCAGACGGCGTAATAGGTGAACTGATAATCAGCGATATTATGGTGAGGGAATGTAAACGGCATTTAAAGGAAGGTGCGGAAGAGCTGGTTGAAAAGTTCAATGATAAAATTTTTGTAAACCGCTTATGGACTCGTGTGGAACGGATAGGCAAGCTGGGCGATATGCGGCAAATGCTCGATAAAAAGGCTATTGCATATGAACTGATAAAGAGTTTTAATAAATATTTAGAGGATGTTCATGCTAAAATTATCGACAGCAAAGGCGTAGAACTTGAAGATATTTTGGCGGACTATTTTGCTGCCGTTCCGCCTTTTAAGGTTAAAAAAGTCAAGGATAAAATTGATGAACATAAAAAACATGAATTTCCGGATGCCATAGCTATCGCCAAATTAAAACAGATAATAAATAAGTATGACGAAGTAAGCGTTGTAAGTAGTGATGATGATTGGAAAGATGCCTTTGCCAACTACGGCAATGTAAAATTCTATAAGTCGTTAAAGGATTTGTTTGCTACAATCACTGCGGAGCATAAAGTTACTACGGCACTAGGATTAAAATACTTTGAAGAAAACAAGGCCGAGTTCAATAATTATATTGAGGATATCCTTATGACCAGACCCGTGTATGTTAATGGGCAAACATGCGATAGGCACGGGGTTTGTGAAGGATACGATTATGACGATTTTGACATATTGAATTTTGTTGTTTGCTCCAAGGTGAGTAACGTTGATTATATCGGCGCAGAAGAATTGATTATGACTGTCAACGTAAGAGCGGAAGTGGAAATAGAGTGTTCGTATTTTGACGATGAAAATTCAGTATGGGATTCCGAAGATAAGGAATATTATTATGAAGCAAGGGGGCTGGTAAAAGAGATACATAAAATTGAATTTCCCGTTGAAGTTGTGTACAAGGTAGAAAATGAGAGGGTAATAAAGCGAATAAGGACTAACCCATATCCACCGAGAAAACTTACCTTAGACGAGGACACTCTTGTGTCGCGCCGTCCTGTTGACACTCATGGTTTGTATTCGCATAAAAACCAATATAAATGCGATTGCGGGCATAGATTCATTGTAGATTTAATGGATTATGTAGATGAAACCACTCAGACATCCGATAGCGGGATGGGTGCAGAATTTGCTCATAGCATTTTGTGTGAAGATGAATGTCCGCATTGCGGCAGAAAATATAAAATCAGCGGAGAGATTTACGAATATCCGATAGGCGCATTTAACGCCGATGAAACGAAAATAGAGTGGGAAGACAAAGAATGAAATATTATGTGGTCGCCGATGTCCACGGGTTTTACGACCAGATGGTTAAGGCGTTGACCGAAAAAGGCTATTTTGATGACAAATCGCCGCATAAGCTGATTATATGCGGCGATTTATTCGATAGGGGTTCTCAAAGCAAAGAAATGCAGCAGTTCGTGATGGAGCTTTTGAAAAAGGACGAAGTCATCCTTATTAAGGGCAACCACGAAGATTTGATGGTGGACCTTGTTGAAAAGCTACCGGAATATACCGAATCGAATTTGAATTATACTCATCATTACAGCAACGGTACGGTGCAGACCGTTTGCGATTTAACGGGGTGTACTATTACCAAGATGATAACTTGTCCGGACCAAGTTGCAATGCGGATGAGGAACACCGATTTTTATAAGCGGATACTTCCGGCGATGCGCAATTACTACGAAACCGAGCATTATGTTTTCGTGCATGGATGGATACCTTCTATAGCTTCTGGATACGGCGGCAAGGTGGATTATTTCAAGTATATGCAGGATTGGAGGAATGCGGATAATGCGGGGTGGTATTTTTCGCGGTGGTATAACGGTATGCTGGCAGCGCACCAGGGCGTTATAGAACCTGGGAAAACGATCGTGTGCGGGCATTGGCATACCTCTTTCGGACATTCGCAGTATGAAGGAAAGGGTGAAGAGTTCGGTAAAGGGGAGGACTTCTCGCCGTACTATGCCGATGGCATAATAGCCATCGATGGGTGTACGGCATACAGCAGGCTCGTCAATTGTATCGTTATCGAGGACGAAGAATTGAAATAGGCGATTGTTGACTTAATCAACTTATATGAGTAATAGACCGCATTTAGCGCGGTCTATTTTTATGCTTCAAATCGGTGCAGGTTGGCTATTTTTTACACCTATATTTTATAAAATGTTTATCGTATAATATTTAAAAATATTTAAAACCCTAAATTTTTTTTTGTAAAATCTTGACTTTTTATTGGGGAAGTTGTAAAATCAGGAAAAAGTATTGGATAATGCATTTTACAACGGAGAAAAGTTCTTGATTAGTTATAATAACTTGTGGAAAATTCTTATTGATAAGAATATGAAACGGACGGATTTAATAGAAAAAGCAGGCATAAGTTCTTCAACTTTGGCTAATATGGGAAAAAATCAATGTGTAAGTTTGGAGACGATTGCGCGTGTCTGTGATGCCTTGGATTGCGAAATAGGCGATGTGGTTGCAATTGAAAAATCAAAAGAAAAGGCGAAATCCGATGCAGAGGAACAACCTGCTGACAAGAAAAAAGAAGTGGTGTTGTGTTAGGACGTGGGATGCACGACTCGAGGAGGTGTTGGCTGATGATTAGTCGCAAGGGGTTGTTTGTGAATTGGGTACTGGTTTTTGTGCTGTTTGCCTTTTTGGTATGCGGCGCAGTTGGCACTTCTGTGGCCGAGGCAACGATAATTGCCCCGGAGATCAGTAAAGATCTGATTACCCAAGAGTTGGTAACCTACAAAGGCAGTAGCCAATACAACGGCACTACGGTGGCCTCGCATATTTCTGCCGATGACTTTGCCGAACTTGAGATAGCAGACAACGGTGGAACGCATACCGATGGGGAAGGCGCGAGCGTTTTCTCCAATTATGTCATATTCAAAATCAATCTAAAGTTCGACTCTTCGTCCAAGCGTATAGGTGATACTGGCGTAAAGGTCGTAAAAGACTCTTGCGACTGGAACGACATGGATAAGGCCAATAATTATAAATATGGCGACCCCTCTACGGACACAGAACAGTATATCGCTTACGGCGCAATCAGTGTAGTTCGTATCAACGGCGATGGGAACGCGACAAAATATATTCCCATGTTTTCAAAGGGGAACACCGCAATCTCCGAACAAATTTTCAACGTAGACGGCGACTACACCATTTATGTTTTCTTCCAAACCCAAAAGGGTAACGAAATTCAAAAGCACGTCTTAAGTTGGGCTTTCAAGATCAGAACTAAGATTTACTTGTTGGACGAGGAAACAGGTTATGCAATAAAAGATAGTGGCATCTCCAATAAGAATGTTGTCATAGACTATGCGAACAGAGATGAAACGCTTTCACAAGATGAAACGCTCTTGGAAAATCAGCGGAAAGTTCAAGTTGACTGTGTGCAAGACGGCTATCGCCAGGTCGATATTGCCGATGGTTTAGTATTGAAAGCGGAGCCTGGTGTAAGCCGTAAATATGTATTTGATGTCAAGGCTAACGGCTTTTGGGCAGAGCACTTTGAATTTGTTCTCGATACCGCAAACTTGCAGGAACAATTGTTGTTTGGAAATTTGCGCAAGCAAACAGCACCGTTTCAGTACGAAGCGGAAGAATATTTTTATATGGTATGGACTGAAAACCCGAATAATCCAATAGTCGTTGAAGTCGAATTTACTGATATCAACGCCGAAATCGAAGGTCCGTTTTTTGATGAGAAAGGGGAACCGCTCAAGGATATTCCAATCGAAACGATTGATTATAAGCCGGGGGATCGTTTAGATAGGGTTGGTTCATATTACATACATGCTTATTCGGGTACTTATGAAACCGAATACTGGATAGATGTCGTTGATGGGGACAACCCCTCCTATAATTATAGCGTTCTCTCCGCTAAGCGGTTTAATAATTTCAAAACGAAATGGTATCAGGTCTACGACCGCATTAACGGTCGGTATCTGTGCTTTGATATGGATGAGTGGCGACGAGCATACGATGCTGCCATGACTATCGAGAATAGCACGGTAGATAAAGCGACTGGCAGACCGTACTATAACGGCAAATACTATAGCGATAGCGTAGAAGTTACAGCCGCAATGAATGAGTATGTTTTTTCGCAAAATCTCAAAACGATTTACTATGATCCTAACGATTTTAGCGACAGCGATGAAAGTCTGAGAACCTTCTCATCTGCGGCTTTTGACGGAACAATCTACTTAAATGATGAATTCCAATTTGTTAAACAGCATGGTGCTGAGGTGGAGTCTGTTGTTGCCATAGGTGCGGATGGACGGAAAATCCCGATTAAATTTTTCATTCCGATTTCGAAGCAAGCGATTCCTCATGGGGAATATACAATTGTCGAGACCGACAGATACGGAAACGAAACCCGATATACTGTTTATCGCGATAAGAAGGCTCCGACGGTTACGGTGAATATAAATGGCGAACCAGTCATTGCAAACGGCGGACAGAAATTATCTGCGGATAAAATGTTTGCGTTTGTGAACCTTGAGGACGACTACGACGAATATGCCGTTTTGAAAGTAGTGATGCCGAACAGTGAGACCAGATATTACTATCAATCCGAATACAAAGGTGTCTCCTTTGTCGAGAAGGGAGAATACAAAGTTTCCGCATATGATCGGAATAATAACACCGTAGAGTTCACAGTAGTGGTTGCATGAGGAGAGACGTATGAAAAGAAAGAATATTATAACCTATATTGCAATCGGCTTGACTATTGTCATGCTTTTCAATTTTGTGGGTTGCAGTGGTGGCGGAAAAACGGCTAAATGTCCTCCGCATTCATATGGGGAATGGGTACAGACGCTCCCGGCAACATGTACAACGGAAGGTAGCCATTATCATCTGTGTTCTGTTTGTGGACACAGAGAAGATGAGGCAATTGCTGAACTCGGGCATAATTACGTGAATGGGGTATGTCTGCGTTGTAACAATCCCGATCCCGAACATCCCCAACCGACTACGCCGATTAGCGAGGTGGCGAAGGTGCGCCTTGCCGCGAATCAGCCTGTTGTTGGGCAGAACTTGGTCTCGGCAGCATTGATTAATGCCGCCGAGGTCGAAGGTTATCATGCTACCATCGAGAAAGGGAATGATTTTGGACTTTCGTTGTATAAGACCGATTCCTTGAGCGTTGAATTTGCAACCAATGCCGATAGTTTCAATGTAACAGACACGGTGACGGTTGACGATAAGATTGCAGTTGAGCAAGCATACTATGTGCAAGACAACGGCGATTTGGCTCTTGGAGAGATTTATGCCGATTATTACGAAGTCGAGATTGACTACACGGACGAAAACAAAGTAAGCGGAATCTATTATTACGATACATACTATATCTATCATTACGACGAAAGTGGTCGCTTGACTGAAGTGTACAAGGACGGGGAACTCTATAAAAAACTCGGATGGGATTCTCGCGGTCACATCATTTTCGAGTCGACGAAATGTGATGACGGAGAGCACATTAAAAATTACACCTACACAGAGACGGGCGCTTTGGCGAAAATCGAAGAAGACTCCGTTTATGAGCAATATCAAATTGCAGGCAATGCAATCACCATAAGCGGAATAACCTATACGATAAACGGCCAAGAGGTTTCTCTTAGCGGAGATGTAGAGGGTTCATTATCCTATCAATATGAGTTCAACGGGGTAAAATATCTAACATCGAAGACGATTGGTGGTAAGGCAACGGAGTATTCCTATGTGGGGGACAGGCTTGTTTCTCTGCATAGCGAAGTGGGTGATATCGAGTACATTCTCGATAGTGAACTGAACTACATCGGGTTAAAATACGAGGGTGAAAAATACTACTTTGCCGTTGATCCCTTTGGAAATGTTATGGCGCTCATCGATTGCGATGGGAATGTAAAAGTCGCATACGAGCATGACATTTGGGGGAATATTTTCAGCGTGACGGGAGAAATGTCCGATTCTCTCGGGAAAGCGAACGAAATCGTAAACTTAAATGGAATTTATGATTTTGGACTGGGAGTATATTTCTTGGGCGACGGGATCTATTTCCCGTCATACGGCATCACGGGAAAGACTGCCCCCATAGGGGTCGCGCAAGTCAAATCTATGTACGAATGGGAGCAGAGCGGCTATTTCGCGCGTTCGGCCGTTACGTCTTTCGCAAGTATCCACGATAAAGTCGTTGACGCTGTCGTGGAAAACCTGAAAGAGCAGGGTATGGATGTCGTGAACAACCTATATGCAACAGACGAGGCTGGCGATAGCAGACGGTTGGTAGACATCTATACTTTGGACTATTCCATTACGCCGTTTTCGGCTATGAATCTTGTAGACGGGAATCAGATCTATGAGGTTATTTATCATCCCCAGAACAGTAAAAATTATTATAAGCGGGCACAAGAAAAGATTTCCGACATTTGCGAAAATTGGACGGTCTCTTACTTTGCCGAATATACTCCCATCGCAGGGACCATGGATTTTTATGGGCAATTCATTTATCTTGACAGGCTGATTTCTTACAGAACGGAAGATAGCGTTGGCGGCATCGTGTCATATGAGGTCAAAAATAACGTTAAGTCGAACTATGACATGTCTGTCAATATTTTCAATTACGATACGAATCAATACGTAAATTATGTTAACAATACCTTTGACTTGGACTTCCTTGATGGTGTAACGATTATCCCGGGCATTACGAGAGAGACCTATGATGCGATAGATGGATTCCTTGCAGATAAGCTTCAATCGGTTGCGGGCAATATTTGCGACCAAATGCTTATTTACGATGATCCTTCGTATTATTCGTCTTTGGAAGCCAACAACGCTAAGGATTATTGGTCACAAATGAACCTCGGCCCCGATGCGACCACGTCGTACTTGGAAATACAGGCGGACGGATCGGTGCAGGTTAAGACCATGCCTGTTTGGGAGACCGATGGCTTTCAGACAAAATTACTAATAGGGTTGGGTGTGATTCTTGTCACGGCTGTCGTGGCAACAATCACGATCTCGATTCCGGGATTGAATTGTGTCGTTGTCTCCATATGCGTTGGAGCTGCCAAAGGAGCTGTCGCCGGGGCATTAAGCGGCTTTGCTTTCGGCGCAGTTTCGGGAGCGGCTGGTGAACTTATTGGGCAACTTGCAAGTGGGCAAACCGTCGATTGGGAAAAAATAGCCAATGCAGCCGCAGGAGCCGCTGCCGATGGCTTTATGACTGGGGCAATTTCAGGAGCGATCATGGGCGGCATTCAAGGTGGACTGAATCCGACCTACTGCTTTGAGGCGGGGACGCCCGTAAAGACGGCAGCAGGGGCTGTCGCAATTGAGAACGTTGCGGTAGGCGATCAAGTTCTCTCCTATGACTATGTTACCGGGCAGCAGACATATAAACCTGTTACAGCCACCTCTGTACGGCAGACGAATGAACTTGTCAC
>CANRCK010000007.1 GCA_947629095.1 uncultured Clostridia bacterium
GGAATCCGTGGACGAGTAAGCCCTGCGGGCTTCGGTACGACGGGACTCAAGCCCTTATCGTTACTCTCGTCCACCAAAGCCGCCCCCGATGCAACAGCGAGTATATCGGTATATGCGCATATATGCGGAATCCGTGGACGAGTAAGCCCTGCGGGCTTCGGTACGACGGGACTCAAGCCCTTATCGTTACTCTCGTCCACCAATGGCGCCCTGATGCTGTGCATCAGGGCGCCATTGGTGGACGAGTCGGGACTTGCACCCGAGTCTTACGGGGTTCAAAAAAGGGTTCTACATACTTAGTCTTCCTTTAATCTTGGCTCAGGTTCCCGAAAGACGGGGAACTTAAAGCGCATGCCGTTTTTAATTAAACCGCAAAGCGCTCACGGCAGCAAGCGCTTTGGGCGCTCCGTTTTAATAACGCCCCTTGCCGGCAACGGAATCCGGAAAGAAACGGACCGCTTAAGTTAAGCGGCGCAAGCGCAGCCTGCCACGCGCGCAGCGGGGAAAGCTACTACTTTTTCAGACTTTTTATCTGCGTTTAAATTTAATTTCCGTTTTTACAAAGCCGTGCCTTTGGTATGCTTTTCTTCCTATCCTCCCGCAATCGAATCTGGAACTCGCCCGAAATAATGAATAAGCGGCGCATATACCGCTCCTATATTTATTATACAGACTGTGCACCAAAAAAATCAAGCGGTTTATTTTGTTTTTTATTGACATTTTTATGCAAATGTTATAAATTGAATACGATATGATTTACACGGTCACTTTTAATCCGTCGCTGGATTATTACGTAAAAGTGAATAACGTAAAGAGCGGAATTGTAAACCGCACCTCCGCGGAGCGGCTTGCCGTGGGCGGAAAGGGATTGAATGTTTCACTTGCTTTGGAAGAGCTTGGGAACGAGACCCTTGCCCTTGGCTTTGTGGCGGGGTTTACGGGCAAATATATCCGCGATAAAGTGACTGAGCTGGGGCTGAACTTCGATTTTATGGAAGTGGGCGGGCAGAGCCGCATTAACGTGAAGGTGAGAAGCAATACCGAAACGGATATAAACGGGTCGGGCGCGGATATAACGCAAAGCGACGTTAATAAGCTTGTTAAAAAGCTTAAAGCGCTGCTTAAAGAGGGCGACTGGCTGATAGTGTGCGGAAGCGTGCCCTCCACTCTGGACGAGTTTACCTACGCAAATATATTCAAAAAACTGAAGAATATACAAGGCGTAAACATTGTGGTGGACGCCTGCGGAAAGCTTTTGACGGAAACGCTTAAATATAAGCCCTTTTTGATTAAACCTAACGTTTACGAAATGTGTGAAATATTCGGGCTTACCACGGTGCCCGATCTGGAGGGAATTTACGCCTGCGCGCGGAAATTGCAGGATATGGGCGCGCGGAACGTTATAGTTTCGATGGGGTCCGTCGGCGCGGCGATGGTAACCGAAACAAGCCAGTCAATGTTTGTGCGCGCGGCGCGCGGGCAGCTTGTGAATTCCGTTGGAGCGGGCGACACGATGATTGCGGGATTTATCCATGAATATTTGAACACGGGCAACTATTTTAAGGCTTTGAACTATGCGACGGCGGCGGGAAGCGCCTGCGCGTTTACAAAAAATCTTGCCACGAAAGAGCAGATTGAGTACGTGGAAAGCCTGATGCTATGATTGAAATTTACTTGACGGACAACAACCCGCGCGCAAGGCTTTTGAAAATTGCCGAAAAACGGCTGAGTAGCTTTGAATGGGCGGTAACCGAAAACGGAAAGCCATATTTTGAGGGGAATCCGTTTTACTTCTCCTATTCCCATAGCGGGGAGAGAGGGCTTTTGGCAATTTACGAAAAGCCAATAGGCGTTGATTTTGAACTTTTCCGCGGGAGAATAAGAGAGAGCGTTTTTTTGCGGTTTTCGGAGCGCGAGCGCACGGAAATTGCGGGAGAACGCGATTTTTTATATCACTGGACCGCGCGCGAGGCGTATATTAAGCTTTACGGGCTTACTTTGGCAAAAATGTTGAAACGTGTTGAGTTTTTGGGCGGAAATATATATGTCGACGGCGAAAAACAGCCCGTAAGAATACGCAAATACGTTTTTTGGTGCGGCGTGGGCGCGGTGTGTACGGAGGAAATTATATGAAGTGCTTTGTGATTGCGATGCAGAAGGAAGCAGACCCCATTTTGGAGAAGTTTGAAACGGAAAAGGACTATTCCGCAGGAAATAAACGTGTGATGCTCGGGAAGCTCTGCGGCAGGAGAACGGGCATAGTTGTATGCGGCGTGGGTAAGGTGAACGCCGCAAGCGGAACGCAGTATGCAATAGACTGCCTTAACGCAACGGAAATTATTAACATAGGCGTTGCGGGGGGGCTGAATAAGAGCGTATGCGTGGGGAATATTTACTCCGTTTCCGCCGCGGTGCAGTACGACTTTGACCTTGTGCAGCTGAACGGCGGAAAAATAAAGATGGGCACTTTGGAGGGTTTTACCGAAAATTACCTGCCGCTCACCCCCACGGAGGGATTTGAACAGAGAAAAGTAGGAACGGGCGACAGGTTCAACGACGATTACAGGGACTTTTTGCTTTTGACAGAGGAGCTGGGCGCGGATATACGCGATATGGAGCTTGGAGCAATTGCGCAGGTGTGCATACTTTCAAGGGTGCCCTGCCGTGCGTTAAAAATAATTTCCGACGTGGCAGGGAGCGGCTCTACCACCGAACAGTACGCAAAAAACCTTGATACGTGTTTTGTTTCGCTTAAAAATAATCTTGAAAAAATTGTTGGGGCGGTGAAATTATGAAACCTTTGGGCGGAGGCTGGGACGAGCTGTTGTCCCCCCTGTTTTCGGACGAAAGATATTTGAAAATACGCGAATTTTTAAAGTACGAGTACTCCCACTACACGGTGTACCCCGATATGTATGACCTTTACAACTGCTTCCGCTTTACGCCGCTTGAAAATCTTAAAGCGGTTATTCTGGGGCAGGACCCGTACCACGAGCCGGGGCAGGCGCACGGGCTGTGCTTTTCGGTGAAGCCCGGGGTGCCGCTGCCGCCCTCCCTGCAAAATATTTTCAGGGAGATAAAGAGCGACCTCGGCATTGAAGAGCCGGACTGCGGAGATCTTACAAAGTGGGCAAAAGAGGGCGTGCTGCTTTTGAATACTACCCTGACCGTGCGGGAACACGCCGCAAATTCTCACTCAAAGTGCGGCTGGGCGTGGTTTACGGACGGCGTTATACAGCTTATATCCCAAAAAACCGAGGGAACGGCGTTCATTCTGTGGGGAGGAAACGCAAGAAGCAAGGTCCCGCTTATAGACTCAGGCAAGCACCTTGTTTTGCAGTGCGCACACCCCTCCCCCCTTTCGGCGTACAGCGGGTTTTTCGGGTGCAGGCACTTTTCAAAGACGAACGAATATCTGGCGTCGCAAGGTAAAAAACCGATAGACTGGGATTTGAATTGAGGATAATATTATGAAATATATAGTTGTTTTGGGAGACGGAATGGCTGATTGGAAAATTGCCCGTCTCGGCGGCAAAACCTGCCTTGAGGCGGCAAAAACGCCAAACCTCGACAGGCTTGCCCCCCTCTCCGAAGTGGGACTGTGCAAAACCGTGCCCGACGGAATGAAACCCGGCTCGGACGTGGCAAATATGTCGGTTATGGGGTTCAACCCAAAGCTGTACTACACGGGGCGTTCCCCCCTTGAAGCCGTTTCGATGGGGATTGCGCTGGAAGACACGGACGTGACTTTGCGGTGCAATCTTGTAACGCTTTCCGACGACGAGCCGTATGACAAAAAAATAATGGCTGATTATTCGGCGGGGGAAATTACGACCGCCGAAGCGGCGGAACTTATTAATTACTTGAAGGGATATTTTGACAGCGAAAAATTCCGCTTTTACCCCGGGATATCTTACAGGCACTGCCTTGTTGTGAAAAACGGCTGCACGGGGCACGACCTTACGCCCCCGCACGATATTTCGGACAAACCCGTGACGGGGCACCTGCCAAAGGGCGAATACGGGGATATATATTGCAACTTTATGGAAAGAAGCTACAAGCTTTTAAAAAATCACCCCGTAAACCTGAAGCGGGTTGCCGAGGGGAAAAAGCCCGCAAACAGCATATGGCTGTGGGGCGAGGGAACAAAGCCCGGAATGGATGACTTCGAGCGGCTGCACGCGCTGAAAGGCGGGGTTATTTCCGCCGTGGACCTTGTTAAGGGCATAGGCTTGATTGCGGGAATGAAGTGCATAGAGGTTGACGGCGCAACGGGGGATTACAACACAAACTTTGAGGGAAAGGCGAACGCAGCCTGCGACGCGCTTTTGAACGGCGGGCTGGACTATGTTTATATCCATATGGAGGCGCCCGACGAGTGCGGGCACCATGGGGATTACGAACACAAGATATATGCCATAGAACAGATTGACAAAAGAGTGGTTGCAACCGTTTTAAAGAGAATGGGAAACACTCCATTTGCAATGCTGGTGTGCCCGGACCACCCCACTCCCTGCGCCTGCAAGACGCACGTTTCGGACCCGATACCCTATCTTTTATATACAAACGCCGGAAATTTGGGAAACGGGGCAAGGCGTTACACCGAGGACGAGGCGGCGGCAACGGGAACATACGTTCCAAACGGATATCAGCTGATAGACAAGCTTACGAACTTATAACACGCTAAAAGCGGCGGAGGCTCCGCCGCTTTTTTATTGCAGTTATACTTGCGATATTATCCCGCTTATTTTGTCAAGCACCTCTTCAAGCCCCTGACGGGTTTGGGAAGAGGTTGCGATTATGTTGCCCGCTCCGCACTTAAAGGCGGCGGCAATATTTGTTATGCTCCTCAACGCCTGCGCGCGGGAAAGCTTGTCCGCCTTGGTGGCGATTACGGTGAACGGAATGATGTGATAGTTTAAATACTCTATCATCTGCCTGTCGTCCGCAGTTGGGTCGTGGCGGATATCGACGAGGCTGAAAACGTGGGAAATTGCCGCCTTTTCGGCAAAAAAGTCGTCGAGAAGCTTTGCCCACCGGGACTTTTCCGCCTGCGAAACGCGCGCATAGCCGTAGCCCGGAAGATCTGCAAGGATAAATTCACCCATACCGAAATAGTTTATAAGCCGCGTCCTGCCCGGCTCCTTGGAGACCTTGGCAAGTTTTTTTTGGCCGGCAAGCATATTGATGAAGCTCGATTTGCCTACGTTGGACTTGCCGCACACCGCGATTATGGGCTTTGCAGGCTGCAAAAACTGAGATTTTGAAGCCGCGCTTAATATGAACTCTGCTTTTATTTTGAGCATATCATATACCTATAATTGCAGTTTTGAACACCGTATCCACTTCGGTTACGGGAATGAAGTTGAGCTTTTCGCGCACGGCTTTGGGGATTTCCTCCAGATCCTTTTTGTTATCGGCGGGGATTATTACGTCCGTTACGCCAACGCGGTAGGCGGCAAGAGCCTTTTCCTTTAAACCGCCTATGGGCAGAACTTTGCCGCGGAGGGTTATTTCGCCCGTCATTGCAACGGAGCTTTTTACGGGCTTACCAGTGAATGCCGAAAGAATTGCCGTTGCCATGGTTATGCCTGCGCTGGGTCCGTCCTTGGGGGTTGCGCCCTCCGGCACGTGGACGTGGATATCGGTAGTTTCGAAGGTGCTTTGGTCTATGCCGTACTCCTCGCTGTTGGAGCGGATATAACTTATTGCTGCCCGCGCGCTCTCCTTCATAACGTCGCCGAGCTTGCCCGTTAAAAGCACTTCGCCCTTGCCGTGCATTGCCGAAACTTCTATGGTGAGGGTTGTGCCGCCCACAGCCGTCCACGCAAGACCCGTAGCCGCGCCGACCTCGTCCTTTTGCATATAGGAATCCCTGTCGTAACGGCGCGCGCCGAGAAGGGATTCAACCGTATTTGCGGTGACGCGCATCCTCTTTATTTTGCCCGAGGCAAGCCTTACGGCGGCTTTGCGGCAAACCGAATCGATGCAGCGCTCAAGATTTCTCACGCCGGCTTCCAGAGTGTAGCCGTTGATTATTTCGTCGAGGGCGCCGTCGGTGATTACAAGACTGCCCGCGGCTATGCCGTTCTGTTCGGCGCGCTTTGAAACCAGATAGCGCTTTGCTATTTCCCTCTTCTCCTCCTGCGTGTAGCCGTTGATTTCTATTATCTCCATTCTGTCGAGAAGGGGACGGGGAATTGTATCCAGCCCGTTTGCGGTGGTGATGAAGAGAACCTTGCTTAAATCATAGGGGACCTCGAGATATCTGTCGCGGAAGGTTGAATTCTGCGCGGGATCCAGAACTTCCAAAAGGGCGCTGGCGGGGTCGCCGCGGAGGTCGGAAGAGAGCTTGTCTATTTCATCCAACAGGAACACGGGATTGGAAGTGCCCGCGTTTTTGATGCCCGTTATTATTCTGCCGGGCATTGCGCCTATATAAGTTTTTCTGTGCCCGCGGATTTCGGACTCGTCCTTAACGCCGCCCAAAGACATTCTTACAAACTTTCTGCCGAGGCAGCGCGCAATGGACGTGGCGATGGAAGTTTTGCCAACGCCGGGAGGCCCCACAAAGCAAAGTATGGGCGCGTTTAATCCGCCCGTGAGCTGATGTACGGCAAGATATTCCGTGACGCGCTCCTTGATTTTATCCAGCCCGTAGTGGTCCTCGTTGAGTATTTTTACAGCCGCGTCCAAATCCTTGTTGTCCTCGGTTGTTTCGGACCACGGCAAATCGAGAATCCAGTCGAGATAGGTTCTCAAAACGTTGTAATCGGGGGAGGACGTCTGCATTTTATCCATGCGGGAAAGCTCCTTTAAAGCCTTTTCACGCACCTCGTCGGGCAAGCCCTTCTGTTCGATTTTGCGCCCCAGCTCCTCCTTTTCGCTTTCGTCGTCACCAAGCTCGGTGTGTATGGCGCGGAGTTGCTCCCGCAAATAATATTCCTTTTGGTTTTTATCTATGTTCTGGCGGACGAGGGCGTTTATTTTGCGCTCGAGCCGCATTATTTCAAGCTCGGTGTTGAGGATTTTATCGAGAAGCTTCAACCTGTCGATAAGGCGCTCCTTTATGAGCAGCTCCTGCTTTTCCTCAACGCTTATTTTGAGATTTGCCGCGGCGATGTTGACAAACTCGTCGGGGTCGGCGCAGCGATCGAGCGCGGCGGCGGCTTCCTTGGAAATGTGCGTTTCGCTCTGGCAGATATCGCCCATAATGTCCTTGGCGGTGCGGAAATATGCCTCCACAAGCCCGTCGTCGCCCTGCTGAAGGGTAACTATTTCGGCTGCGTCGCACACGATGCAGTCGTTTACGGTGCCTTCGCGGACTATTACGGCGCGGTACAATCCCTCCACCGTAAGACGTATGGTTGTGCCGGGAAGACGGGAAATCTGGCGGATACGGCAGACCGTGCCCGCTTCATACAACTCGGAAAATCCGCTTATTTTTTCCGTTTCGGCGTTGCGCTGGGCAACGAGAAAAATGCAGGAATCGCCATCGGTAGCCTTTTTTACGGCTTGCAGGGATATGAATCTGCCAACGTCCACCGTGGCTGTGGACCCCGGGAACATTACCCTGCCGCGAAGGGGCAGAACAGGTATATCGTTTATCGTCCTTTTAGGCATTTTATCTCCTTTGAATAAAGCGCAATTTCTCATAAAAAGAAATTGCGCGCGATAGTTTTTTTAAGTGCAGCCCGCGCTTTGGGTTACGCGGTACGCTTGTAGATTATTTTAGGCTCCGCCTTGTCGGTTACGCACTCTCTGGTGACTATTACCTCCTCAACGTTCTTTTCGGAGGGGATTTTATACATAACCGAGGTCATAAAGCCCTCAATAATGGTCCTCAAGCCCCTTGCGCCCGTTTTCAGGCGGATGGCGGTGCTGGCTATCTCGCGCACGGCGGAATCCTCCACCGTAAGCTTTACCCCGTCCATCGCTATCAGCTTTTGATACTGCTTGATTATGGCGTTTTTGGGCTGCGTTAAAATATTTACGAGTGCGTCCTCGTTCAGAGGATGCAGGCTGACCACTATGGGCACCCTGCCTACAAATTCGGGGATTAGCCCGAACTGCGTTAAATCCTGCGGCTTTACTTCGGAAAGCATTTCGTAAACGTCGTCGTCCGCGCGGTTTACGGTGCCGCCGAAGCCCAGCGACGTGTTGTCCTTGCGCTTTTGCACGATTTTATCAAGCCCGACAAACGCGCCGCCGCAGATGAAGAGAATGTTTGTTGTGTCTATCCTCAAACACTCCTGCTGGGGGTGCTTTCTGCCGCCCTGCGGGGGAACGTTGGCAACGGTGCTTTCGATAATTTTTAAAAGAGCCTGCTGGACGCCCTCGCCGGATACGTCGCGGGTGATGGACACGTTTTCGCTCTTGCGCGCAATTTTATCTATTTCGTCGATATAGATTATGCCGCGCTCTGCACGGGCGATATCGTAGTCGGCGTTCTGTATCAATTTCAAGAGGATATTTTCAACGTCCTCGCCAACGTAGCCTGCCTCGGTAAGGGTTGTGGCGTCCGCCGCGGCAAAGGGCACGTTGAGAATTTTTGCAAGCGTTCTTGCAAGCAAAGTCTTTCCGCAGCCCGTGGGACCGAGGAGAAGTATGTTGCTCTTTTCTATTTCAACGTCCTCGTTCTCAGAGGCGTTGCCAAGATTGTTTATGCGCTTGTAGTGATTGTATACGGCAACCGAAAGAACGCGCTTGGCCTCGTCCTGACCTACAATGTACTTATCGAGTTCGGACTTGATTTCGGCGGGAGCCTTTAAAGGAACCGCCCCCACCTCGTCTACGTCGAGGTCCTTGACCATATCGCGGCAGATTTCAATACATTCGTCGCATATACACGCGCCGTTTCTGCCTTTTATTAATCTTTTGACCAAATCTTCGGTTTTTCCGCAGAATGAACAATATTGCTGATCTTTCATAAAAATTTCCTTACGGCAAATATATGTACGGAATTATACCGCCGTTGTGCCGGGATTCTTTGTTGCGTTTGCGGCAAGTATACGGGGAATTTACAATCCCCTCAGTCTGCTTCGCAGCCAGCTCCCCTTGCTAAGGGGAGCCAAGATTGGAGTAGCGCAGCCGGATTTCTCACAAAGGCAAAAATGTTATGCGCCGTATATCCGCACTTGCCGCGGCAGCTTTAACGTTTGTAGAATACCCGGTCGATAAGCCCATACTCCAACGCCTCCTGAGCGGACAGATAATTGTCGCGGTCGGTGTCGCGCTCGATTACGTCGAGGGGCTTTCCGCTGTTTTGGGCAAGTATTGCATTTAATTTTTGCTTTGTTTTTATTATGTGGTCTGCGGCGATTTTTATATCCGTTGCCTGACCCTGCGCGCCGCCCAAGGGCTGGTGAATCATAATTTCACTGTTGGGAAGGGCAAAACGCTTGCCGCGCTGACCGCTTGAAAGAAGGAATGCGCCCATACTTGCCGCCATACCTATGCAGATGGTGGAGACGTCGCACTTGATATAATTCATGGTGTCGTAGATGGCAAGCCCCGCGGAAACGGAGCCGCCCGGGCTGTTGATATAGAGGGAAATATCCTTGGAAGGGTCCTTTGCCTCGAGATAGATGAGCTGCGCCACTACCGTGTTGGCAACGGCGTCGTCTATTTCACCCGTGAGAAAGATTATTCTGTCCTCCAGAAGTCTGGAATAAATGTCGTAAGAGCGTTCGCCGCGCGACGTCTGCTCGACTATATAGGGCACGAGCGCGCCTTTTATATCCTGCATATAGATCTCCTTGATTACTCGGCGTCAACCTTTTTAGCCGTCTTTTTTGCCGCCTTTTTTGCCGCCTTTTTGGGAGCGGGCTTTGCTGCGTTTTCATCGCTTTCTTCGGGCAAATCGCCTGTATACATTTGGTTGTTTGCCTGCAAAAAGTCGAACAGCTTTGTGATTATTATATCGTTTGTGATATATTCGACCTGTCTCGGGTCGATGGTCTTTTTGTACTCTTCAAGCGTTTTGTCAACGGACTTTGCCTGCTCTTCGATTTTTGCGTCCACTTCCTCCGCGGAAGCCTCTATCTTTTCCTCGCGGACGATTTTATCTACCACAAGCTGGCTGAGAACACGCCTGTGAGCTTCGGTTTTATACTGCTCGCGGAACTGCTCCATGGTTACGCCCGCGTACTTTAAGTAGTCCTCCATTTTGAGTCCTTGATACATGAGACGGTAGGAGAAATCCTGAACTATTCTGTCGATTTCGTTTTCAATCATTGCGTCGGGGATTTCAACTTCGGCGTGGTTGGAAATTTCGGCAAGAATGCTGTTTTCCGTTTCGTCCCTGCCGCGGCTTTCGGCGGATTTTTCAAGCCTTTCGCGGCACTTTGCCTTGTACGCCTCAACGCTTTCGGCGCCTGCGTGCGCCTTTACGTATTCGTCGGTGAGCTCGGGGTACTGCCTTTCGGTTATTTTGTTTACCTTTACGGCGAACACCGCAGCTTTTCCGCGGAGATTATCTGCCTGATAATTTTCGGGGAAAGTCACGTTGATATCCCTGCTTTCGCCCTTGTTCATACCCACTACCGATTCCTCGAAGCCGGGAATGAAGCTGCCGCTGCCAAGCTCGAGGTCATAGCCCTCGGCGGTGCCGCCGGCAAACTTTTCGCCGTCGACGGAGCCGGAGAAGTCGAGGTTGACTATGTCGCCGTTTTGGCAGGGTCTGTTTTCAACTTCTACCGTTTTGGCTTCGGACGAAACGAGCTTTTTTGCTTCCTTTTCAACGTCCTCGTCGGATACATTATACTCAAACTTTTTGATTTTTAAACCGGTGTACTGCCCGATTTTTACCTCGGGTTTAACGGGAACAATGGCGGAGAGAACTACGCCCTTGCCCTCTTCCATGGACTCAACGCTAAGCTCGGGTTCGCCGACTGCGGTGAAATTCTCCTTTTCCTTTTCGAGAATTGAAAAATAGTGCTCGGAATAGAGGGCGTTGAAAGCCTCCTCGAAAAATACGCCCTTGCCGTAGTAATTTTCAAGAACGGGGCGGGGCGCCTTGCCCTTTCTGAAACCGGGCACGGTGTATTTGCCGCGGGTCTTTAAATACGCCTTTCCTACGGCGTTCTGCCACTCCTCCTCGGTGAAGGTGATTGTGAGCTTAACCGTGCTCTTTTCTCCGGTAGCTTGCGTGTAATTCATAAAAAACTCCTAAATATTATATAATTTTGTACAAAGGCTATTTTAGCATATTACTTTTGTTTTGCAAAGCGATTTTTCGGGGGTAATCAATTTACTTTTTAATTTTTTTGAGTTATAATAAGCAAAATTCCGAACGGAGACTGTGAATGCCCCAGGACGCTTTTACGATAAAATACGTTGCCGGCGAGCTGAACGAAAGGCTTGCGGGAGGGAAAATTTCAAAAATAGTGCAGTACGACCGCGACAGCCTTACGCTTATTATATACACCCGAAACGGCACGGTTAAACTTGACATTTGTCTTTCGGCGAGGGCGTGCAGAATGAGCCTTACGGACGGGGACAGACCCGTGCCCGCCGTGGCGCCCGCCTTTTGTATGCTTTTGAGGAAGCACCTTGCAAACGCCGAAATACTTAAAATAAGCCAAATACCGTTTGAAAGGGTGATAACGGTTGATTTTTTGTGCACTTCGGAATTCGAAAAGCTTGAGATGAGGCTGTACGCGGAGCTTATGGGCAAGTACTCCAACGCCGTTTTGACCCGGGACGGGATAATTTTGGGCGCGCTTAAAACCACCGCCATAGGCGAAAACACAAAACGTGTGCTGTTTTCCGGCGTGAAGTACGCCCTGCCCGAGCCGCAGGACAAAATTTTGCCAAACGATTTGCCCGCTTTGGAGGAAGCCTTTGAATATGCCTCTGGGGATATGGCGGCTTTTATTTCGAACAAGGTGAAGGGCATAGCCTACTCCACCGCCCTCGACATGATTGAAACTTACGGCGAAAAAATAACCCCTGAAGAGGTTAATTCCTATATATGCGGGGGGCAACCGAACCCTTGCGTTACTTTTTTGAACGGCGAACCGAACGATTTCAAAGCCAAGTGCGCGCTTGGGGACAGGCGGGAATATCCCACCGTTTTGGACGCGCAGAAGGCTTATTACGACTACGTGTACAAAAAACAGACCTTTACCGAGGCGCAGAAAAGGCTCCTTTCGGCGCTTTTGGGCGCGGAAAAGAAAATAGAAAAGAGGCTGCAAATTATACACTCAAAACTTTCGGAATGCCTCGGCGCGGAGGAAATAAAGCTGAAGGGCGAGCTGATAACGGCATATATGTATGCAATCGGGCGCGGGGCGGACAGCTTTGAAGCGGTGAATTACTACGACGAGAACGGCGGGAAAATAAGGATTGAGCTTGATAAATCGCTCACGCCCGCGCAGAACGCGCAGAGATACTATAAAAAGTACGCAAAGCTGAAGAGAACCGAGGAGAGCGTTACCGCGCAGAAAAGGGAAGCCGAGGAAAAGCTGAACTATTATAAGAGCATTGGGGCGCATATATCCTCCGCCGAAAGCATTGCGGACCTTGACGAAACAGCCGAAGAGCTGACGAAAATAGGGCTTTTGAAGGACTTGAACAAGGGGAAAAAGGCCAAGCCGAAGATAACGCCGTTCCGGGAATTTGAAATAGGCGGCTTTAAGGTGCTGGCGGGAAGGAACAATATACAAAACGACAGACTTTTGAAAGCGGCAGGCGGTTTGGATATGTGGCTGCACACGCAGGGATACCACTCCTCCCACGTGGTTATTGCGTGCGGGGGCGCGGAGATACCCGCGGACGTGCTGGTTGCCGCGGCGGAGATTTGCGCGTACTACTCCGACGGACGGGGCGGGACCAAAATCCCCGTGGACTATACGCGGAAAAAATTCGTTAAAAAACCGCCCGCTTCAAACGCGGGGTTTGTGATTTACACCGACTACAAGACTGTTTTGGTTGAACCCAAAAGCCATACGGCGGAGTGCGTAAACGATCTATGAATAATTACGACGAGTTGCAAAACTTAACCGAAGAAAGCCCCCAAAAGCCTACGCTCATCCGCTTTTATATTGCGCTTGGCGCGCTGGTTGCCGCCGCGGCGGCGTTCGGGTGCGCGTTTATTCCGCGCGCAGGGGTGTATATGCTGATAGTTTCCATTCTTCTGGAGCTTGCCGCGCTGTCGTTTTTGTCGGCGCAGAAAAAGAAGTATAACTTTAAGGGAGTGCGCATTGCAACCGTGGCGGCATATGTGCTGCTTGCGGTATCCTTTGTGACCTTTGCGGGCGGGCTGGCGTACTCCGCGATCGCTAAAAAATAAGTATAATTTTGCGCTGTTTTTGCCATTATAATTTATATGGACGGAATAAGCAGCGCGGTTTTGAACAAACTGTACGCGCTCGGAGACCCCGGGCGCTGTTTTGTGCTTTCGGAAGAGGATTTTTTTGAAGCCTTCCCCGAGGACTGCCCGCACGACGGGGAGCAACTTAAAAAGGCTATTGAAAAGCTTGCCGCCGAGGGGTATATCGACGTTAAATATTCAGGCGGGAATATGTATTGCGCGGCTCTTTTGCGAACGCCCGAAGCCGCGGAGGAGCCGGAGGACGAAGGATTCGACGAGGATTTTTACGGCGCGGAAAGCGAAAAAACAAAACACGTTTCGGCATTTTGGGGGGCTTTTGCGGGCGGAGCTTTGGGCAGCGCGATAATTTGTTTGGTGTGGCTTTTGTTAAACTTATGCTGAGCAGAAACGAAAACGAAGTGATGTCCGCCGTGTACTGCCTGTGCGACGGCACCGAAGGGTGCCTCGTCTCCCCCCTGGACATTATGGCAGTATTGCCGCAGAACAAAAAACTGAACCCCGACGAGCTGGACGTGATTTTGAACGGGCTGAGAATGGACGGATATTTCGACCTTATATACTCCGAGAGAAAGGGCGAAAGAATGTACGTTATACGCCTGAAAGAGAACGGCTTTGCGTGGAAACGCGCTTCTAAACAGAAACAGCGGGATATATCTTTTAAAATCTTCCTTGCCTTTTTGGGCGCGCTGGCAACCTTTATATTCGGGCTTATTTTAAAGCTTTTTACGGGCTGACCCTTCCACCCTGCGCGGGTGGATTATTTTTTTACGGCGATAAAAAATCAATAACGATAATATATAAAGCTTGATTTTTTTGTTTGTAACGGGTATAATGGATATATCTACGATTAAATCCGACGACGGAGTTTAGAGATGAAACATAAAAAACTTGTGATTGCCGCTGTGGCTTTATTTTCGGTGATAGTGTTTTTGGCGACGTTTGTGGTGATATGGCTGTGGGGCGATTCCTACCCCGACTTTGCCGATTTTAAACCTGCGGCAAAAATTCCCGGGCTTGACGAAGGTGCGGTGCCCCAGGGACTTGCGAACTACGAGGGCGAGTATACCGAGACGGACGAAAACGGGAACGAACAAACTTTGAGCCAGGACTACTTTTTTATAAGCGCGTATATGAAAAGCGGACCTTCGAGGCTGTACGTAGTGGGCAAGACGACGGGATACGTTGGATACGTTACCCTTAAAAACACCGACGGTTCGGACTATACCGAACACGCCGGCGGCGTTGCCACGAGCTGCAAAAAGGGCGAGAGATACGGCACTCTGTGGGTTGTTTCCGAGGGCACCGTTTACTGCGCCAAAAAGTCAGATACTCCCGGCAAAAATATCGCCGATGAAATTATTGCCCGCGCGGCTATGACGGACGGCGGGAACGAGATTTCATTTACGGCATCGTTTAAGGCAAACAACAGGGCGTCGTTCTGCTATTTTTACGACGCTCCGAACAGCACAAGCGACAAGCTGTACGTGGGCGAGTTCTACCGCCCCGGCGATAAAAATTACCAAACGGACGAGGCGCATCACATTACAACCGGTAACGGATATGCGCAGTGCGCGCTTGTGAACGAATACAACTCCTACACCGGCTCAACGAACAAATACGGGCTTTCGTTAATTTCAGACGACAGCGTAGAAACCGAAAACTGCGTGCCCAAGGTGCAAAACATTTATTCCATACCCAACCTTGTGCAGGGCTTTGCAAGAATAGCCGACCGAACGGACAGCGGCTCTTCCACGAGCGGCAAGCTTGTACTTTCAACAAGCTACGGGCTGGCAAACTCCTCCCTCTATTACTACGACTGGGCGGATATTTCGTCTTCGTCCAACAGAAAGACGTATGCGAGCCTTACGGGAAATAACTTCGTATACGAAGGCGTTACAACCAAATATTCGACGGCGGAAAAGCCCAGATACTACACAGACAGCTCTGTGAGCGTTTATTTTGTTGACGGAAGCAAGCTTAAAAGAGAGTACTCCATTCCCTCCATGTCGGAAGGGTTGTGCGCGAAAAACAGTACGGTGTTTGTGCTGTTTGAATCGGGCTGCTACAAGTACAGGACGTTTGTAAGGCAGAAGCTTACAGATATTTACGGCTTTGTGCCGAGAGTTTGACGGATACAAAAAACAGCCGTGCGCCGCACGGCTGTTTTTTTATGCAATTAATGTTGCGGCACGCACCCCTCAGTCTGCTAAGCAGCCGACTCCCCTCACTAAGAGGAGCCGAGAGGTTGGTGCAGTGACAGCTTTCTCACACGGCGTTTATTTGCAGAATGCAAGGCACGCCTTGTAGAGGGAATAAACGTCAGCCTTTGATATCAGCTCGTAGGGGGCGTGCATGGAGAGCACGGGAACGCCTACGTCCACCGTGTCTATGCCGAGATTGGAGAAGAATTTGGCAACGGTGCCGCCGCCGCCGACGTCTATTGCGCCCAGCTCGCCTATCTGCCAGATTACGCCGTTTTCTTCAAATATATCGCGGAGCCAGCCCATAAATTCGGCGTGGGCGTCGTTTGTGCCCGACTTGCCGCGGGAACCGGTGTATTTGGTGACAGCCGCGCCGCAGTGGATATAGGTTGAATTGCGCTTTTCATAAGCCGAGGCGTACTCGGGGTCGTAGCCCGCGGTGACGTCTGCCGAAATGCACTTTGAATTGTAGCGGGTGATTATGGGATTTGCGCCGAGGGAGCACGCGATTGTGTCGATTACGTCGCATATAATTTTGCTCTGCGCGCCCGTGGTGCCGTCGGAGCCTACTTCCTCCTTGTCGGCAAACACCGCAACGAGCGTGTGGGGGCTGGATTCGCTTTCGAAAAGGGCGGTCATTTCGGGATATGCGCAGACCTTGTCGTCGTGACCGTAGGAGGCGATGAGCGAAGCGTCGAAGCCGACGTCGCGCGCCCTGCCCGCGGGAACGAGGCAGAGTTCGGAGCACTGGAAATCGACTTCGGTCAAGCCGTACTTTTTGTTGAGAAGCTTTAATATAGCCGATTTTACCGCCTCCTTATCCTCTTCGTCGCCGACGGAGGGAAGCCCGCCGATTACGGCGTTGAGGCTTTCGCCCGAAATTGCCGAAGCCAATGTTTTTGAGGCTTGCTCGGCGCCGAGATGGGGAAGTATGTCGGTGATACAAAAAACGGGGTCGCTTTCATCCTCGCCCACGCAAACCTCCACGCTTTTGCCGCCGGGGAGCATTACCACGCCGTGCAGGGCAAGCGGAATGGTCGTCCACTGGTATTTTTTTATGCCGCCGTAGTAGTGAGTTTTGAAGTAGCAAAGCCCCGAATCCTCGTAGATGGGGTTGGGCTTTAAATCGAGACGGGGGGAATCGACATGGGCAACCATAATCCTTATGCCGTTCTCTTCAACGCTTTCGGTGCCGACTTTGATTAAAAATACGTTCTTGTGCCTGTTTATGAAATAGCGCTTGTCGCCGGGCTTTAACTTTTCGCCGAAAGAGAAGGGCGCGTAGCCCTTTTCGAGCGCAAGCTTTTCGGCGGCGCGAGCGGCGTCCCGCTCGGTTTTTGAGTTATTCAAAAAGCTCTTGTAGCCCTCGGCATAGTTGTAGATGGCCTCCAGCTCCTTGCCGTCGACCTCCTTGTAGACATTTTTACGGGTATACTTTAATTCCATAGATACTGTTCTCCTTTTCCAACCGAAATTATATACGAACGGCAAAAATAAATCAAGGAAAAACGCTTTGAAAAACTGAAAAATATTTTAACATTTTGATATATTTTTTCATAATATCTATTTACTAATTTTGGTGAAAGGTGTATAATTTATTTAGTATGACCAAGAGCCGTTTTGCCGCAAAAAAGATAGCCGTGCTTGCGATTTTGACGGGGCTGAGCCTTTTGACTTTTATGGTGGAGAGCCTGTTCCCGAGCATGATAATACCCGGCGCAAAACCCGGGCTTGCAAATATTTTTTCGCTGGTTGCCCTGATAATGTATTCGCCTGCCGAGGCGTTTTGCGTGGTTGCGGTGAGAACATTTCTGGGCGCGGTTTTTGCGGGGAATCTTTCGGCGTTGGCGTATTCGTTTACGGGCGGGATTGCGTCAATGGCGGTATCTTCGGTACTCGTCTATGCCGTGTATCCGCGCGTTTCGGCGATGGCAGTTTCGGTTGCGGCGGCAACCGTGCACAACATAACGCAGAATATAGTGTTTGCGTTCATTTCCGCAAGCGTGCTGACGCTTGGATATATGCCCTATCTTATACTCCTCGGGGTGGTTTCCGGGGCGGTTGTAGGCGGGCTTACAATGCTGATATTCCGCGGGGTGCCGCAGAGCGTGTTTGAAAAAGTTATTCAAAAACGGCTGCGGGACGGCAAGGGCGGAATTGAGGGCTGACTTGGGCAAACGCGGGACTGTTCCCGTTTATATAAGCAAAAATTTTTTGGAGGTTTAAGTTGAAAGCAGTAAGAGGAAAATACTTCTTCGGCGGCGTGCACCCGCACGATAAAAAGGCGCTTTCGAGCGCGTGTCCGCTTGAAGTTATGCCCGACCCCGGAGTTGCGGTGATATCCACCTCCCAGTCGCTCGGCAAACCCGCCGTGCCCGTTGTGGAAGTCGGGCAGGAAGTCAAGCGGGGAGAGCTGATTGCGCGCGCCGACGGTTTTATATCGGCCGACGTTTTTTCCAGCATATGCGGCACCGTGAAGGAAATAAGGGATATGACCGGAGCGAGCGGAGCTGCCGAAAAATTTATTTTCATTGAGAACAACGGAAAAACGGACACGGCGTACCTGCCCCCCCTTTCCACTATTTCGGCAGACGAAATAAAGGCGAGGATAAAGGCGGCGGGCATAGTGGGATTAGGCGGCGCTGGATTCCCCACGCACGTTAAAGTTTCGCCCAGAACGCCCGTGGACACGCTGATTCTGAACGGGGCCGAGTGCGAACCATACCTCACCTGCGACCACAGGCTGATGCTGGAAAAGACGGACGAGATTGTCCGCGGGGCGCGGTATATTGCAATTGCGCTGGGCGTTAAAAACCTGATTATAGGAATAGAGGCGAACAAGCCCGACTGTATTGCCGCATTTGAGCCGTACGAGGATATAAAAGTTGTTATCCTGAAAAAGAAATACCCGATGGGCGGCGAAAAACAGCTTGTTTACGTGACTACGGGCAGAAAGATAGGGCTTCCGCCCAAGCTGCCCGCGGACAGCGGCGTGGTGGTTGAAAACGTGGCTACGGCATACGCCGTGTGCGAGGCGGTTGAACTTGGGAAACCCCTGTTTGAGAGAGTTTTGACCGTTTCGGGCGGGGCGGTGACCACACCAAAAAATATCTGGGTGAAAGTTGGCACGAAGCTGGAAGATATTGTAAACTACTGCGGGGGCGAGAGCCTGCCGCCCAAAAAGGTTATACAGGGCGGACCTATGACGGGAATGGCGCTTGCAAACTACGACGTTTACACACATAAAACCACCTCGGGACTGCTTTTGATGACCCCCGAAGAGGCTGCCGCAGAGGAGCCTACGCCCTGCCTGAACTGCGGAAAGTGCGCAGACGTGTGCCCGATGCACCTTATGCCAATGAACACAGCGTTCTACTCGGCTGCGGGGGACTTTGAAGCGGCGGCAAAGTACGGCGGAACAATGAGCTGCATTGAGTGCGGCGCGTGCGAGTACACCTGCCCCGCAAAGAGACCGCTCATTCAAGCTATCCGCAAAACAAAGGCGGAAATGAGAAAAATTATGGCGGGAGGACAGAAAAAATGAATAACGAAATAGTTATTTCCACCCCTCCCCACGTCAAATCGAAAAGAACGACGCGCGGCATAATGGCGGACGTGTGCATTTCGCTTATACCCTGCGCCGTTGCGGGCATAGTGTTCTTTGGATATATGGCGTTTGTTATAGAGCTTGTATCCGTGCTATCCTGCGTGGCGACGGAGTTTGTATATTACTTTATAGCAAAGGGCGGCTTTGCAAAAAAGTGCAAAAACGCAAAGAACGTGTGCAAGGCGTGGTGGAAACAGTTTGATTTGACTTCGGTTGTGACGGGACTGATACTTGCGCTTATACTGCCCGTAACCGTGAAGTGGTACGAAGTGCTGCTGGGCGGAATTTTTGCCATAGCCATAGTAAAAATGTTCTTCGGCGGCACGGGCAAGAACCTTGTCAACCCCGCAACCGCCGCTAGAGTGTTTATGTTCATAAGTTTCTCCCTCACTACATACGTTGCGGCAAACTACGGCCCCATACTGGACGGGGAAACGCTTTCGGGCGCAACCAACCTTGCCGACTACCTTTTGGGCGCAGAACACGGGCACGCTTCGGCTTTGAGTACTCTCGATCTGTTCCTCGGCACGGGTGTCAACGGCAGCATAGGCGAGACGTGCAAGCTGGCCATACTTGTCGGGTATGTATATCTGTGCATAAGACAAGTTATCAAATGGTGGCAGCCCGTGCTGTTTATCGGCGTGTTCGGGCTGTGCGCGGTGCTTTTGTCGGGCTTCTACTTTGCGCCCTACCGCTTCGACATAACGCTGTTTTTGCCCCACATACTGTCGGGCGGCGTGCTGTTCGGCGCGGTGTTTATGTTCACCGACTACGTGACCTCCCCCAAGGGCGTTTACGGACAGCTCGTCTACTACATAGCCGGAGCAGTGCTTTTGGCGCTTTTGAGGTACTTCACAAAGATAGAGGTGGCGTCCTTCGGAATACTGCTGATGAACCTGTTTGTGCCGTTAATCGACAAGTACTGCATAAGAAAGCCCTTCGGATATGTCAAGGAAAAAAAGCAAAAGGAGGGCAAATAAATGACTGTTAAACAGTTTTTTAAGAGCACTGCCTTCAAGTGCGTCGCGACCCTGATGGGAATATTGCTGGTGTGCGGCGTGTTCCTCACCGTGATGTACGGATTTTTGCAGGTGAGCGACGAGGAAAGATTTGACAGGGCAATACAAAAAATCTACGGCAAATCGGTTGAAACCACGCAGATAGATATCTCCGAAAAAGAGACCTCCTTTGAATACTCCGACATATTGGAGCTGTACAAGGTCGAGGACGACGGCAACTATTTGGTGCTCGCCTCCGGAAAGGAGGGCTTTGGCGGCGTCGTGGAGTGCTGGGTCGTTGTTAAAATGGAAAACGGCGCGGTTGCGGGCGTGAATAAAATTTCAGTAAACAAGGCCAACGGAGAATCCTATATAAGCAAGGTGTCGCAGGGGGCTTTGGACTCGCTGGCGCAAAAGGCCGACCCCGACGAAGAACTTATGGGCGGATATAAGCACGGGACGAAGGAACCGGGCGGCGACTACGTGCAGACGGGCGCCTCCTACTCTATGCGCGCCATATCCAACGCCGTGAACGGCGCGATGGAATTTGTTAAGGCTTACGTTGCGGGAGGTAATAATCAATGAATAAGTATAAGAGAATTACCTTGGACGGGTTGATCTTCCAGAACCCCACGCTGATGCTCGTCTTGGGCACCTGCCCCACGTTAGGACTTATCTCCTCGGCCACGAGCGCGGCGGGAATGGGACTTACGGTAGTGGTTATTCTGACCCTCTCCAACATAATTATTTCGGCGTTGAAAAAGCTGATTCCCAACGAAGTGCGCATCCCCTGCTACATTGTAGTCATAGCGACGCTCGTCACCTTTGCGAGGATGCTTTTGGAAAAGTTCGTGCCCGACCTCTACGACAGCCTCGGCGGCTTCCTTGCGCTGATAGTTGTAAACTGCATTATATTGGGCAGGGCGGAAGCTTTTGCAAACAAGCACACCGTTTTGGAGTCCGCCGTGGACGGGCTTGCAAACGGGCTGGGCTTCACCTGCGCGCTGACCGTTATGGGCATTGTGTGCGAATTTTTGGGCAGCGGCTCGATATTCGGTCTGCACATTATGAACTTTACGATAGGAATGTTTGCAACGCCCGCGGGATCGTTTATAATCTACGGTTTGAGCATTGCGCTGTTTACCTATATAATCAATCTCTTCGAACAGCGCAAAAGAGTAAACGAAAACAGGCTTGCGCGTGAAAATCTTTTGGATAAGGAGGCTGCATAATGGGTACATTTATTGCTATAGTTCTTGCCGCGGTGCTCACAAATAACTTTATCACCGTTAAGACGTACGGCATTTGCCCGTTTTTGGGCGTTTCCAAAAAAACTCAGTCCGCCGTGGGAATGGGCGTTGCGGTGACCATTGTTATGGCGCTTGCAACCTTGGTTACATACCCCGTGTATGAATACGTTATGGTGCCCTTGGGAATAGATTTCCTTGAAATTATATTCTTTATTTTCATCATTGCGTCGCTCGTGCAGATGCTGGAACAGGTCATCAAAAAAGTCTCCCCCTCCCTGTACAACACGATGGGCATATATCTGCCCCTTATAACTACCAACTGCGCGGTGCTGGGCGTTACCGAACTTGTTATTGGCGATATGTCGCAATTCCTTGCGGGAGCTTCGATGAATATAGGCTGGGCGGTTTTGTACGCTCTGTTTGCGGGGCTTGGATTTACGCTTGTTATGATAATAATGAGCGGCATGCGCGAAAAGCTGAACTACTACAAGACGCCAAAGGCGCTTGCGGGATTCCCCACAGCCATGATAACGGCAAGCTTTATATGTATGGCGTTTATGGTGTTCACATACATTCAGATTTAAGGAGGCGGAGATATGAATTTACTTGAATTTGGCGCGAATACGTGGATTTCGGTAGGCATAGTTGCGGGCATATTCGCCGGCTCCGCCCTGCTGATAGGTATTCTGATTTTGGTAGTGGGAAAAGTTTTTAAGGTTGACGTGGACGAAAAGGTTACCAAGATACTTGAAAATCTTGCGGGCGCAAACTGCGGCGGCTGCGGCTGCTCGGGATGCTCGGGATTTGCTTCAAAGCTTGCCTCCGGGCAGGGGGACCTTTCGGACTGCCACGTGACTTCGCCCGAAAAGAAAGCGGAGATTGCCGCGCTTTTGGGGATTGAATTGAAGGACGAGGAGCGCACGGTTGCCGTGGTCAAGTGCCACGGCGGCGCGGAGAACTGCGGAGAAAAGTTCGAATATTACGGCAATCCCTCCTGCGCCTCCTGCGCGTCCCTTCTGGGCGGCAACAAAATGTGCGCATACGCCTGCCTCGGCTGCGGGGACTGCCAAAGCGTTTGCCCCGAAAAGGCTGTTGAGGTTGACGGAAAGCTGGCGCACGTTGACCCCGACAAGTGCGTAAGCTGCGGCGCGTGCATTTCGGCGTGCCCCAAACATATTATAGAGCGTATACCCGCTTCCGCGCCCGTGTACGTGGCGTGCTCTTCAAAGTGCAAGGGCAAGGAAGTTATGTCATCCTGCAAGGTAGGCTGCATAGGCTGCGGCTTGTGCGCAAAGAACTGCCCGCACGGAGCTATTACCATGGCTGACAATCTGCCTGTATTCGATTATTCGAAGTGCACGGGCTGCCTTACCTGCGTTGCAAAGTGCCCGAGAAAGATTATTTTGACCCGAGGCGTGGCAACGGCGGGAAACGTGGAAACCCAAGCGGAAAAAGCGCAGGCTTGAGCCGTTTGGGCGGCGAGTAGATTTACGGAAGCAACGGAGGTAAAATTATGGCAAAAAAGAGCGCGGCGGTTGCGATTATATTGACGCTTTGCTGTTTGCTTATTTTGGGCGCGGCGCCCTCCACCGCCCGCGCAAATTCCGCGCAGAGCACTTTTAGCGGCGTGGACGCAACGGGCGCGATGATGGCGGACGCCGAAAGCCCCGTGATCGTTGAAAAGGAGAGGCTGACGCTGGATTTGAACGAGCTGCCCTACAACTACTACGAGACCGAACAGGCGTTTTTGGCATACGGCGGCAAGGCTACCGCCGAGTACACATTTTATAATCCTTCGCAATACACCGTGACTTCCAAACTCCTCTTCCCCTTCGGCAAGGCGCCGGACTACTACGTTTACGACAGCGACGGGTTACCCGACGATTCCTTAAAGTACGGCATAACCTTAAACGGCGAGCCGTTGAACGCAAAAATCAGGCACACCTATTCGGACGAAAGACAGTTCAGCGTGAATACGGATTTGGCGCTTGTTTGCGACGGTTACACAGAGGACGAAATATTTTCGCCCGAGACGACCCTGACGGAATATAAATATTTTGTGGGCGGGCTGTACGGTAAAAATTACACCGCGCCGTTTGCGGCGTTTTCCGTGCAAAAGGACGAAAACACGGCATATATTTTAAATTCCGACGGCGGCGGGGCGCGCATTGAGGGCAACACGCTGATTACGGGGACATGGGTTAACGACGGGGAGACTTTGCTGGTGTACGCCGTGGGCGAGCCGAAAGCTCCGCAGTGGAAAATTTATAACGACGGCGGCATGAGAAAGGCAATTGACGCGCAAATATCGCTGCAAACCACCCGCACGCTCACCTTTAAGGACTTTGCAACGGCGGATTGGAATGAAAACGGAACCGTTTCCCAAACGGATTGGTACAACGCGTACGTTGCATACCTCAACGCAAACAAGCAGGAAGGCTACCGGTTTTTCAGGAATCCCGGCGGGGACCTTTACGAAAGCCTGACGCGGTGGTATGAATATGAAATTACCTTTGCGCCCGGGCAGAAAATAGTGAACAGCGTGACCGTGCCGATGTATCCCCTTATAAACCTCGACTGGGAGCCGACGGTATATAAATATACCTATCTCCTTTCGCCCGCAAAGACCTGGAAGGAATTCGGGGAGCTTGAAATAGAGATAAACACCCCCTACTATATGAAGTCGAGCAAAATAGAGGGTTTTGAAAAGACGGATAATGGATTCAGCGTAAATTTAGACGGGCTGCCCGACGGGGAATTGGTATTTGAGCTGTGCACGGAGGAAAAGCCCGCGCGGTCGGAAAACTATAAAAGGAGTATGCTTACGACCGTGCTTATAACCGTGGGTTTTATAGTTGTCCCCGTGGTTTTGCCTGTTGCGGCGATAGTTATTGCAATCATCGTACAGCGGAAAAAGAAAAAGAATATATTGCCCTAAATTGATTTTATTCTGTTTGGAAAAATATATATAACACAGAGGGGAGGCGCGGAGCGCCTCCCCTCTGTGTTCTTGGGATATATGTTGCGTTTTACATTATTACGGTTGAGTCGTCGCTTGTGCCGAACGGAACAACTTTTACGCCGTGCGGTGAACAGTAGATTATTCCCGAGCCGTCCTTTATGGCAGGCGTGTGCACGCAGTCCTGCCCGCGGCAGTCCGCCTCGGTTATGTGCGCCGTGCGGGCGGATTTGTTGATTTCAAGCACGTTGTAGCCGCCGGCGGTTTCTATCCTCACATTCAAGGCTTCGCCCTCGGTTACGGTGACGGCTTCGCCGTAGACGGAATATTCGCCCGAAGCAAAGTCGTACTCAAAAACCACGTCTCCGCCGACGTATACGCGCACGCCCTCGGGGGGCGAGCCGTCCCGCGAGGCGAAAACGGCTATGAGCAACGCGGCGACAAGCAAAATTATTGCGCCGTATATTATGAGGTCGGCTTTTTTAAAGCCCTTGTCCTCTTTTACTTGCTGAACTTTTTTTAAGGACATATCAAGTTATTTCAAGGCGGGTAAAGCTTTCGTTTACCACCTCATAAAATCCCTCCGGGATATTGGTATAGTATTTATAGCCGTCGCTTTCGCAGGTGAAAACAACTTGCTTTTGGGTGAGTTTGGAATTTATAAATTCCACGGCGCTATTTTGCCCCATTGCAATTATGGCGGTTGTCAAAGCGTCGTTTTCGGCTGCCGAACCGCCTATAACCGTGGCTGACATCACGCCGCTCTCCGCAGGCTTGCCCGTGCGTGGGTTGAAGATATGCGAAAAGCGCTTTTGGGCGTTGCCGTCGTTTAATATAAAATAATTTTCATAGTCGCCGCCGGAAGAGACTGTGACATCGGACACGGCGACCCTGAAAAAGTCGGCGCGCTCGGTATATACGCCGTTTTCCGATTTGCGGCGGGGATTGACAAGCGCGAGAGTGAACGCGTGGTCCTCCAAAGGGTGAAGCCTGAACGCAACCGAGCTTGAAGCAAAGTTGAATTTGCCGTAAGTGTAGCCGTATTTTTCAAACAGCACGTTTACCATGTCGGCGGCATAGCCCTTGCCTATTCCACCCAAATCCAGCTTTAAAGACAGCGGCTCCCCCTGCCACTGCACGGTGTAGGCGGGCTTTGAAGCATAGTACTTGCCCTCCGCCGCCGTCAGCTGCAAATCGCCGAAATGTTCGGATAACTCAACATATGCCGCGATTTCCTCATCCGTAGGAAGGTCGGCAAAGCTTTGGGGAGTTTTTCCGCCGTTGAAGCCGTAGGTCTGAACGCTGTAATATACCGCGGGGTTATAGTAGCCGTCCGTAAGGTTGTATACGCTCTTTGCGATATTCAAAACGTTGTAGGTATCTTCGCTTATTTCAACCGTTGCGCCTGCCGCGGCGGCGTTGAAACGGAAGATATCGGAGGTTTGATAGGTGGTTGAAAGGGCTGAATCGAGATTGCCGAGAAGGTCGTTTACCTCTTGCGCCATTTGTTCAAACTTTGAGACGCGCGCACTGTCCTCCACCCCGTTTATATAAAAATAATCGTACACAGTCAAGAGGGACGGAGAATTCATAAAGTAATATTGCCGCTCCATTAATGTGTACTCCTTTGCGGGAGAACAGCCGAAAAGAAGGACGGTGGATAATATTAGACCTGCGATGACCGGTGCGCACTTTTTCATATGCACATTATATGATAAAGTTTTGTTTTAGTCAAATAATTTGCGGCGGCGCGAGTGTTCGCGCCGCCGCCCAAGGGCACGCGGGGTGAATGCCTGCGATTATATAATTGTGGACGCTTAAAAAATCGCAGGCAGAGGGCGATTAGCCTTCAAACTCACAAAATCCCAAGCACGGCTTGCTTGGGATTTTTGTGAACAGGATATTTACGAAGTTATGCGGTGGGTAGAAGCGAGTTATGCAAGGAAAGCGAGCACCGACGAAAGGAGTGTACATAGACGTACACGACTGAGGCGGCGCGGAACTTGACACAGCAGAACGACGCTTATACACGCCGCTCGGTAGCTGAACGTTCGGGGTGCTTCATATGCTTTGCCAACACATACTTTTGCAGGAATATATATCCTATTCCCAAAATAACCATTACTATGGACCAGATTTGGGAAGGATAGAGCGCAGTGCCTATAAACTCGCCGCGGGCGTCGCCGCGGATATACTCTATTAAAAAGCGCCAAATACCGTAGGCTATGGTGTAGAGTGCAAAATTATAGTTGAACTTGAATTTGAAATACAGTATTGACATTACCGTTGCAAGAAGTAACAAAAAGAACATTTCGTAGAGCTGCGTGGGAATGACGTTTACGCCGGGCAGAGGCGCGGCGCACGGAAGCCCCCACGTGTGATACTGTTCTGAGGGAAGCCCGTAGCAGCACCCGCCGAAAAAGCAGCCAAGCCGCCCGAACGCGTGGGCTATGCATATGGCTATGGGTATAAAGGGCAGGGCGTCGGTAAGCGTGGCGTTCATTTTATTCTGCAAAAACCTGATTTTGGTGCGCGGCGCTATTACGTAGATATAGAGCCAATATACGCCCAAAAAGCTTACAACGCCGCCTATAAGCCCGCCTATAAAAGTCATTCCACCCAAGTGGAAGCCGTTTTGGGGGTTGGCGATAAAGTTGTAGGTGGACTGGAAGAGCATTGCGGCAAAAATGCCGAAGCCCGTGCCGAAGATGCCTATTACGATGATTTTATCGGTTGCATCCTCGTTGAATTTCTTTTTCCACATGGTGATAAGAAGAAATATAAAGCAAAGCACTATCCCCGTTGCCATACAAAGACCGTAGGGATAGATGCCCGGCGCGCCCGGACCCCTTTTGGAAGTAAGATATATCAATGCGTCGGGATGCATAAGCTGCCTCCGTTATGTTTTTTTTAAGTATATACCTGCCGCACGGCGTTGTCAAGTATACGCGGGGAGCTCAAAACAGCGCTAATTTGCGGAAAACATATTGTTGACGGCGGACACGAGAGCCTTATAGCTGCTCTTGATTATATCGTCGTCGACGCCCGCGCCCCAGAATATTTTTCCGCCGCGCTCCGCGCCCACGTAAGACGCAGCCTTTGCGCGGGAGGAATCGGCAAGGGCGCGCTGTTCGTAGCCCGTTAAAACGTAATCCGTGCCAAAGTATTTTTTTATTGCGTTGGAAAAGGCGTCGAGCCTGCCGTTGCCCGTGGCTTTTACCACGCTCTCCTCCCCGTTTGCGTAAAATGTTACCACCGCCTCGGTGCCGCCCTGCCTGAATTGGCACGCAGTTACGTCAAAAACCGAACGCGGCGATATAAAGGAGTCCTCGAAAAGCTTGTACAGCTCGGGGGCTTTTAATTCCTTGTGCAGGCTGTCCGACAGGCGTTTTGCGGAATAGCTGAAAGCCTCCTTCATCTTGGGGGGCATATCTATGCCGTATACGCTCTTTAAAATATAGCCCACGCCGCCCTTGCCCGACTGGGAATTGATGCGTATTACGTCGGAATCGTATTCCCTGCCCACGTCGTGCGGGTCGATGGGAAGATACGGAACGGTCCACAGCCCGCTCTCCCGCCTGAATTCCATGCCCTTGGCTATGGCGTCCTGATGGGACCCCGAAAACGCGGCGAAAACAAGCTCGCCCGCGTACGGCTGGCGGGGACTTACGGGCATACCCGTGAAGAGCTTATAGAGCGCCGAAACGCGGGGCATATCCGAAAAGTCAAGCCCCGGGTCCACGCCCTGCGAAAACATATTCATGGCAAGCGTTACTATGTCGGCGTTGCCCGTTCTTTCGCCGTTGCCGAAGAGGGTGCCCTCCACCCTTTCCGCCCCCGCCAAAAGCCCCAACTCGGCAGCGGCAACGCCGCAGCCGCGGTCGTTGTGAGGGTGCACGGAGAGAACTACGTTATTTCTGAAATCCATATTTTTGTGGATATATTCAACCTGTTGGGCATATACGTGAGGAACGGCGTTTTCAACCGTGGCGGGGAGATTGATTACGGCGCGGCGGTTTGCCGTGGGCTGCCATATGCCGAGAACGGCGTTTATTACTTCGAGCGCGTACTCCGGCTCGGTGCCCGTGAAGGACTCGGGCGAATACTCAAAGCGGTATGCGGGATTGCCGCCGGCAAGGTCCTTTAACATTCGGGCGCCGTCGGTGGCTATTTTTTTAATCTCCTCCCTGTCCTTTTTGAACACCTGCTCGCGCTGGGCGACGGACGTGGAGTTATAGACGTGGACTATGGCATTTTTTACGCCCTCGAGAGCCTTGAAAGTTTTGGTTACAATGTGTTCCCGCGCCTGCGTGAGGACCTGCACGGTGACGTCGTCGGGGATTAAACCGCCGTCGATGAGCGTGCGCAAAAAGGCGTACTCCGTTTCGGAAGCCGCGGGAAAGCCCACTTCTATTTCCTTGAAGCCAAGCTCCGTCAAAAGTCTGAAAAACTCAACCTTGGTGCGCGCGTCCATCGGCTCAACAAGGCTTTGATTGCCGTCGCGAAGGTCAACCGAACACCAGACGGGCGGCTTTTGGATTTTGTCCTTATCCGCCCAGTCCATACAGCGCACGGGGGGCAGAAAGTATTGGGTTGTGTACTTTGTGTGGTTCATAAGTTCACCCGCACGGTTTTTAAAAAACGGGGCGCCTCCTCCGAGGCGCCCCGTTACCGTGACTTACCTTTAAAATATACTAACATAAGCGCGGGTTTTAAGTCAAGTTTTTGCGCGGAAATAATTTTACGCCCCTGAGGCACTTTATTCTTATATAGAATATTACCGCAAGGACCATACTCACGGACCAGCCGATAGCCCACGCCCAGCATACGCCCGAAAATCCCCAGCCCGCCGCCGTTAAAATGTAGACGAGCGCAACGCGCAATATGAGGTCGGTAAAGGTGCTTATGGTAAAGCCGACGTTGCCTCCGCAGCCGCGCACGGCGCCGTCCGAAACGATTTTTATGCACACCGCAGGCAGGAAACAGGATACTATAATCAAAAACTGTTTGGAATATTCAAGCGCGTCGGCGGTGAGCTTTTCCCTCTGCACGAAGAGCCGCGTGAATGGCTCCGGAAAGGAGACGAGAAGCGCTAAAAATACCAAGGCGACGGCAAGCGCGTAGGCGAGAACGGCTAAATAGCCGCGGCGAATCCTTTCGTACTGCCCCGCAGCCTTGTTCTGGGAACAGAAATTGGCAAGACCCGTGGTCATATTGCTCACGCCCGTGTTGGAAATGGTTACGAGCTTAAACGCCGTTGTGAAGCCCGTGGTGGCGTCCTCCCCTATCTGGTTTATCCTCTTCATAACAAAGAAGTTGCCCACGGAAACGAAGGACTGCTGCAAAATTATGGGTATGGAGGTTGCAACGAGGTCCTTGAAGATGGACTTATCGAAGATTTTGGGCTTTTCCTCCCCGCGGACGGATTTGAGCCTGCGCATGAGGACGAAAGCCGTTAAAATGCCCGAGATTGCCTGAGATATAAACGTAGCCCATGCCGCGCCGGCAACGTCCCAATGGAACGCGCAGACAAACAAAAAGTCGAGACCGACGTTCAAAAGAGAGGATATTACAAGGAATATGAAAGGGGTTGTGGAGTCGCCGAGAGCCGAGCATATGCCGCAGCCGACGTTATATAAAAATATGAACGGAAGCGAACCCGTGTAGATATAGAGATAGGCAAGGCAGTCGTTGAAGTAGCTGCCGTGAACGCTGAGAGCCTTTAAAAATTGCGGGGCGAGAGATAAGCCGAAGGTCATTATAACGGCGCACATGACGGAAAAGGAAACTGCCGAGGTGTTGACCGTTTCGCGTACCTTTAAGTTGTTCTTTTCGCCGAAGTGCTTTGCAACAATCACCGAACAGCCGCCGTTGGCGCCAATGGCGAATGCAAGAAGGATATTTATTACGTTGGTTGCGTTGCCTACCGCGTCCACTGACAGCGCGCCGCCCGCGGAAAAGTTGCCCACGACCAACAGGTCCACCATTGAATAGAGCTGCTGGACCATGGCGCAGCCGAACAGGGGCAACGTGTATTTGAGGAGGGTAAGCCAAACTCCGCCGCAAGTTAAATCAACCGTCTTTGACTTTTGCATAACGGGAGTATTATAGTATATCGGTTTTGTTAAGTCAAGCGGAACGGCGGGACAAAAGGGAATGCGGCGGCGCGTTTTTTACGCGCCGCCGCAGCGGTTTTGAATGATATCCGGCGCCCGGAAGCGCGGCAATTCAAGAATCGGTGTTTTCATAGGGACGGGGCGCGGAATATAAGTCGAACTCCTCGTCAATGTCAAACTCCGAGTCGTCGTCGAACGCGGCAAGCTTGGAGATGGATACTTCGTACGCGGTCATTGTCAAAAAGCTTTCGTCGGGCTGTTTTTTTTGATATTCCCGGCTTTGGATGCGCCCCGAGAGAGCAACCCTGTCGCCGACGGATAAATTGCGGACGAAGCGGGCGTTTCTGCCCCACGCTATGGCGGGAATATAGTCCGATTTGTTATAGCTGCGGTTTACGGCTATCAAAAGGTCGGCAATCTCCCTGTTGAACGGGGTGGTGCGGTAGACGGGCGGCTTGCAGATATAGCCCGAGAGGACTATAGAGTTGGGGTTTTTGCCCGGCTGGGCGCTTAAAAGTTCGCGGACGAACACGGTGAGCATGAGCCGCGATTTGCCGTTTTCAAGCTTGTTGTAGCTGCGGAACTGACCGAGTGCGCATATGGTGCCGCCGACGGTCATTTCGGGGGTCATTATTCTTTCGGATACGGTGACGGGCAAAATATCCGCCTGACCCGAGAGCCTCATCACTTTGACGTAAAATTCGTAAAATCCTTCCCCGTATACTTCGTGTGAAAACTTTGCTTCGGAAACTATTTCTCCCACGAGATATACCCTGTTGTTCTTCTCCGTGTTGTAATTCATATATGCCTCCATATAATGTATTTCTTTAAAATTCGTAATACGTATCGCCTTTTAACGGGACGGCTGTTGCCTGCCGGCGCTGTTTATAACGTAATTTTCGCGATAGATAAGTTCGCCTACGGGAACGAACGTATAGCCCCTGTTTTTGAGCGTTTCCAAAATTATGGGGAGAGCTTCCGCGGTGTGAAGCCCGTTGTTGTGCATAAGAATTATAGAGCCGCTGTTCACCCCGTTTATAACGCGCATGGCTATGTCCGAGGCGGATAAATCCTTCCAATCCAGACTGTCCACGTCCCACTGAATAGTGTAGTAACCCTGTTCCGACGCCGTTTTTATCAGCTCGTCGTCATAGTCGCCGAATGGCGCGCGGAACAGCTCGGGATCCTTGCCCGTAACTTCCTTTATTGCCGCCGAAGAGGTTGAAAGCTCCATCTTTATTTCCTCGGCGTTCAGCTTTGACATATAACTGTGGGTAGCCGAGTGCGTGCCGATTTCACAGCCTGCCCCGTCGATTTTTTTGACGTAGTCCGGATATTTTTTTGCCCAGAACTCAACCATAAAGAAGGTTGCGCGGACGCCCGAGGCTTTAAGGGCGGACAAAATATCGTCGGTGTGCTCCACTCCCCACGCGCAGTCGAAAGTGACGGATATGAGCTTATCCTCCCTTTCAACGCTGTAGATGGGAACGAGGCGGGGCGAAGCGTTGAAATATACGGCGTACGCGCCCGTATAGCGCACGGATATGCATGTTGCCGCCACTATGCCCAAGGTGAGAAGCGCCGCGACTATGGATTTTAATCTGAATACTTTAAACAAGTGTCATCTCCGATAATACCCGAAGGGCAGGGGTAAAAATTGTTTTTATTTGGCGGAATTGCGGTTTAAATGTAAAATTTGAAGCCGCGCCGCAAAATTATTATATTATACTTCGGCGGCGGAACGGTTAGAACGAAAAAAGACAAGTTCCCCGCGCGGCTTTCCGCCGCGCGGGGAACTTTGAAATTTTACATTATTTTATTGAGCCAAACGATTTATTTTATAAGCTCGGCTATTTTGGGGGCGTACTCCTTGCCGAGCTTATAGCCCGTTTCGTAAGTTTTATCCAAATCCTTTATGGAATATTGGCTGAGGTCGTTTATTTCCGGCTCGAGAAGCAAGTCGGCTATGTCGCCCTCCAACCGCCTGCGCATCGACGTTTGCTGGGCGTCCATAAGATCGTACACGCGGAGCATTAAACCGAGCAGGCTGCCGATGGATTCCACGGGGCGGTCTATTGTGGCAAGGATATCCACGGCAACAACCACGTCCGCGCCCATATCTTTTACAAGCTTGGTGGGAACGCGGCAGAGGCACCCGCCGTCCACGAGAAGCTTGCCCTCCGTTTCTACGGGGCGGAAAACGCCCGGAATAGTGCAGGACGCGCGGATGGCAAGGGCGGCGTTGCCGCTATCGAACACGTGCGCCTTGCCCGAAAGAAGGTCGGTGGCAACGCATTTGAAGGGGATTTTCATATCCTCTATGAGCATGTCGCCGAGATAGGTTGAAAGAAGCTCCTCCATCTTTTTTGTGCGGAGAAGAGCCATGCGCGACAAAAACGCGGGAGCGAAGTCTACTATATCCCGCGACTTTAAATTGATGGTGATATCCCGTATTTCGTGCGCGCTCATACCCGCGGCGTAGCAACCGCCAACGACCGCGCCTATGGAACAGCCCGAAATATAGTCGGGGGTTATTCCCTCCTCCTCGAGGGCGACGAGAATTCCCACGTGAGCCATTCCGCGTGAACCGCCGCAGCCGAGGGCAAGTCCCAAACTTTTACTCATAATATTTCTCCAATCAAAATATAAAAAAAGTATGACTATAAAACGAATAAAATATGTAATTCTTGCGCTGTGCCTCGCCATTTTTGCGGCGGCGATAATAATTTTTCCCGAAAGATATGTCGCCTGCTGCTTTGAAGGGTTTGCGCTGTGGGCGGAGTGCGTGCTGCCGTCGCTCTTCCCCTTTGTTGTGATTTCGCTTGTTTTTGTAAAGACGGGGCTTGCGGACAGGGCGTCGCTGCCGCTGAAACGGGCGACGAACGCGCTGAACCTGCCGCAAAACGCCGCAGTGTGTTTTTTGCTTTCGGTGTGCTCGGGGTATCCCGCGGGGAGCAGGCTGGTTGCCGAGTTTTACGAGGGCGGCGCGCTGACAAGTGAGGACTGCGACAAACTTGCGCCGCTGTGCTCAACCTCCGGCCCGCTGTTCATTATAGGCAGCGTAGGCTATAAAATGTTCGGCGACAAACTTTTGGGCATGAAGATTTTTGCAGCCCACGCGCTCGCCGTGTTGGTTTTCAGCCTTATTTATTGCAGATTTTGCAAAAAAACAAAATACGTTCCGCCAAAACGGGTGAAATCGGCCGGCAATATTTTGTACGACAGCTTTTACGGCGCCGTGATATCCGTTGCCGTGGCGGGCGGGTTCATAGCCTTTTTTTACGTGGTTGCAAAGCTGCTGCAGGACTTTTACGTATTTTTGCCGCTTGAAAATTTTTTAAAGTGTTTTTTGGACGAAACGGCGGCGAAGGCGTGCTGCCTGGGGCTTGCCGAAGTGACTACGGGTTGCCGATGCCTTGCCCAAAGCCGAACGCCCCTGAAGGGCGCGCTGGCGGGGTTTTTGATTACCTTCGGCGGGATATCAATTTTGATGCAACAGCTTGGATATCTTATGAAAACGGGCGTTAAACCCGCCAAATTCATATTTTTTAAATTTGTTCAGGCGATAATCTGTTTTTTGGTTTTGGCGGTTCTTCAGTAGCACCCCAAAATTTTGAAGGAACGGGCGGCGTTTTCAACGGTTTTGAGCACCTGTATTGTTTTTTGCGAGGCTACGTCCCCCTCTATCTCAATAAAAAACCTGTATTCGCCCGGCTTTGACTTTATGGGGCGGGACTCGATTTTGGTCATATTCATTTGGCGGATGAGCGCAAGAAGGTCCAAAAGCTCGCCCGGTCTGTGGTTGCAGGTTGCCGAGAAAAATATTTTTTTGGAGTGTTTTACGCAAGATATATCCCCTCTTTTAACCAAAAGGAAGTGCGTGAGGTTGAGTTTTTCGTCGGCGACGTTCTCTTTTGAAAGCTCAAAGCCCTCCATTTTGGTGTGGGCGCCGACTATGCCCGCTTCGGTTTTGTCCTTTATGAGGGCGTAGCTTGCCGCCGTGGAAGTTGAGGCGATCAGCTCGGCGCGGGGAAAGTTGCGGGCAATGTATTCGCCGCACTGGGCAAGCGCCTGTCTGTGGGAATATATGCGCTTTATCTGCGATAAATCGGCTCCTTTGAGCGTGGCAAGGCGGTGGTCTATGCGCACCGTACATTCCTCCACCGCTATTATCCCCGGGGTGGTTTGGAGAAGGTCGATATTTTGCAACACGCCGCCGTTAAGGGTGTTTTCGATGGGCACGGCAATGTAGTCCACCTCGCCCTCCCTTAAAGCCCCGAAAAGCGCGGAAAAGTTTACATAGTCCCGCAAATCCGCGTCCTTTTTGAAGCTTTGCGCGGCAAGCTGGGAATAGCTGCCCTGCGGTCCGAGATAGCCTACGGTCATTTTTACACTTTCTCCGCTATGTCCATAAGAAGTCTTTCGGTGTCCTTCCAGCCGAGGCAGGGGTCGGTGATGGATTTGCCGTAGACAATATCCTCCGATTGGTTGCCCTCCTCGATGAAGCTCTCTATCATAAAGCCCTTTACTATCTTTTTGAAATCCCTGTCGTAGAGGCGGTTTTGCATAACCTCTTCGCAAATCCTTATCTGCTGCTTGTATTTTTTGCCGCTGTTGGAGTGGTTTGCGTCGATTATTATGGCGGGATGCTTCAGCCCGGATTTTTCGTAGCCCTCGGCTACCTGCATAACCGTTTCGTAATGGAAGTTGGGAATGTCGTTGCCGTAGCCGTCGGAGGCGCCGCGGAGTATGGCGTGGGCGAGCGGATTGCCGTCCGTTTTAACCTGCCAGCCGTTCAGTTTGAAAACCTGACCGCTCTGGGCGGCGTAGATGCTGTTGAGAAGCACGAGAATGGAGCCGCTGGTGGGATTTTTTACGCCGACGGGAACGTCTATGCCGCTGGAAACGAGGCGGTGAAGCTGGTTTTCGCTGGAACGCGCGCCAACGGCAATGTAACTTAAAAGGTCCTCCACGTAATGTATGTTTGCGGGATAGAGCATTTCGTCCGCGGCGGCAAGACCGCTTGCGCCGATTGCCTTTATATTAAGCTCCCGTATGGCGTAGATGCCCTTTAAGATGTCCTCCTTTTTGTTGGGGTCGGGCTGGGAGAACATACCCTTGTAGCCCACGCCCTTGGTGCGGGGCTTGTTGGTATAGATTCTGGGCACAAGAACGAGCTTGTCCTTTACCTTTTCGTTGAGCTTGCCGAGGCGCTCTACATAGTCCAGAACGGGCGCCTGCTCGTGCGCCGAACAGGGACCTACGATAACTATGAGTTTATCGGTGGTTTTACCGGTTATTACGTCGGTTACAAGCCTGTCGCGCTCGGCCTTTATCTTCTTTAAATTTTCGGGCATGGGCAGCGCCGCAACCACTTCTTCGGGGTCGGGTATCTTTATTTGCTTTTCGAACATTTTCCTCTCCGTTAAAATTTATATCTGTTTATTTTTTATCATTTTTATAAAGTCCGCGCGGATCTCTTCGGGCATATAGTCCGCATAGTCCTTTTGGAATTTAATGGAATTTTTTACGAGCGTGGAACTCACCTGTATATTTTGCTGCTCCGCGGGAATGTAGATTGTGATTATATCGGGCTTTAACTTTGCGTTGGCGAAGTAGTCGGCGTTTTCGTACTCGAAGTCAACGGTGTTGCGGACCCCGCGCACGTAGAAGGGCGTTTGCTCCTTTTCAAGCAAGTCCACTGCCGCGCCGCCGAAAATTTCCACGCGGACGCGCTCGCCCTTGAACAGCGTTTGCAAAAGCTCCTTTCTCTCCTCTGCGGAGAGAAGGGGCTTTTTACCCGGGTTGACCATTACGGCAACAACCACTTCGTCAAAGATTTTAAGGCACTTTTCAACTACCGTTTTGTGCCCCGTTGTGGGCGGGTCGAAAGTGCCCGCAAATACGCATTTTTTCATTTTTGTAAATATATATCTTGTTTTATTGATTTTTGAAAAAGCTCAGATAGGTTTTGCCGTATTTTCTTTCGTCATACATCTCAAGCCCCGCAACACCGCCCGAAAAGGGGCAATCCCGCTCGAGAACGGCTATGCCGCCCTCGTTCAAAAGACGGCGTTCGCCTATCTGGCAGAGCGCCTCCGCACCCGCCGAAAGCCTGTATGGCGGGTCGAGAAAAATTACGTCGTAGGCGGTTTTTGCGCCGCTTAAAAATAATTTATAGTCAAGAACGGTTATTTTGCAGTTGATTCCGCCGCCGAGCTTTGCAAGGTTTTTGCGGAGAACGGCTATGCTCTCCTTTGAGACGTCGTTGAAATGCACCTCTGCCGCCCCGCGGGAAATGCACTCCAACCCGAGGCTGCCGCTGCCGCAGAATAGATCGAGCACGCGCGCGCCGGCAATATGCGCCGAAAGAATGTTGAAGAGGCTCTCCTTTACCCTGTCCGCCGTGGGACGGATATCCTTGCCCTTGAATTCCGAAAGAACAAGCGAACGGTATTTGCCCGATATTATTCTCATTTGCCGCCGCTCACCGATTTCCAGCGTTCCTGCGCGGTTTGCAGCTTATTCCACTCCCTGTGCGCAAAAATAAGGTACGCAACGCCGTGGACGATGACGGGGAAGAGAACAAACAGAAGGTTGAGCCACTGAGATATGCCATTTACGAAGGAGAGAGGAATGCTCGCCCAGCCGAATGCGTAGCGGATGAGAAAATCGCAGAAGGTGTTGGGAAAGGCGCACTGGATAATCTGGACGATTATGTAGGGCACGCAGCTGATAAAGCCTATTGCAAAGCCCTTGTATGCCGAATACTCGCCCGTGCCGAACACCGCCTCCCTGTCCTTTGAGCCTATCTCCACCTTTTTGTCGTGGTTGAGAATTTTTCTTACGGAGGTTATGCCGTTCTGCCTGCCGAAAACTACGTACGAGCCGGCAAGGAACAGCTCGCCTATCACGAGCATAACTACCGAAAGCGCGATATCCTCCGTGCTGATGAGAGAGCTGGTCATTCCTATAAAGGTTACGCTGAGTATTATCTGCAGCATCAAAGGAAACGCCGCGCCAAGGAGCATATCGCGCACCTCATACCAAAATGCAAGCCACTTTTCGTTTTTATTCTCCAAAATCGTATATCCCCCTTTCGCAAATGTATTTATCGAGAGGAACGTCGTGCGGCTCCTCATTGAATTCTTCTATTTGAAAACCGTACCCCAAACCGACTTTTAGAGTGGCTTTGCCGCAAAGATATCTGTCGTAATATCCTCCACCGTAGCCCAAACGGAACCCACGGGGATTTACGCACAGAAGGGGCGCGACTGTGACGTCGATTCCGCCCGAAAAGGCTTGTCCCTCAGGCTCCGGAATGCCGTTAAATCCTTCCGTCAGGCTGCCGCCGAAGTACGGGACGGCAACCATGCTCTGCCCCTCGACCCGCGGCAGATACACCCTTTTGCCCCTGCGCAGAAGTTCGCCGATTATAAGGTCGGTGCGCGCCTCGGTGGAAAAGGAACTGTATATAAAAAAGCTGTCGTATTTTCCGAACGCCGCAAAAAAGGTTTCAAAAATTACGATATCGGCTTGCGAACGGAGAATTTGACCGAAGTATTTGCGCTTTATTTTCATTTTATAGCGGATATCACTCTTCATATACAATCTCCGCGCGCCGCGTTGCGCCGCAGAGCACCTCGTAACTTATAGTGCCGTTTTGACCCGCAACCAGAGACGCGTCGGATAAAACGGGCTTTAAATCGCCGCCGCCGCGGGCGATAAAGGAGTCCATACAGAGGTTTGAAACGCCCAAGGGCGTTTTGCGGGGAAAGCCGTCGGCATAGCCCAGCCGGTATGCGGTGAGCGAGTTATATTTTTTTGTAGCTTCGGCATAGCCCGCGCCATCCCCGAAAACCCGAGTGGTCTGGACCTTTCGGGCATAAATTTTTAATATCGGCTTGACCTTTGCCTTGAAACCCGCGGGCGGGTAGCCGTAGAGAAGTATCCCCGCACGCGCGCCGTCCTTTAAATATTCCTCCCCCGCCAGAATTCCGCCGCTTGCCGCCAGATGGGCGCACGCGCCCGGGATTTGGGATTTTACAATCCTCTCCGCACAGTTGAAAGCGGCAAGCTGCGCAGAGCGCGCCCTTTGGTTCTGCGGAGCGTACAGATGGGAATAGACGCCCTGCACAAAGTTTAAATCCAGCGCGCCGAGAACGGATTCGAGCTCATCTATGTTGCAACCGAAGCGGTTCATGCCCGTGTTGACCTTTATATGGCAGTTTAGACCGCGCGCCAAACGGGCGGTGCGCACAGAGTTGACCGTTACCGTGAGATTATAGTAGCGGGCGCGGAGAACGTCGTCCTCGCCGAGGGGCGGGGTTAAAACGAGAATGGGTTTTGTTATGCCGGCAAGGCGGAGACTTGCGCCCTCGTCCGTGATTGCAACGCAAAAACCGTCGACTATATCCTCTGTTGCGAGCGCAATCTGCGGGGCGCCGTGGCCGTAGGCGTTTGCCTTTACAACGGCGTAGAACGCCCTTTTGCCGAGAATATCGCGCACATAAAGCGCATTGTGCCTGAGCTTTTTTAAATTTACTACGGCAAGAGTTTTTTGCATACTAAAAATATATGCCGCCCCTGCCACGGGCTGTTACGCGCGGGATATTACTGCAATTATAGTATAACGCCTTTGAATTTGTCAAATAAAATAAGCCCCTCCGCCGGCGCGGAGAGGCATTTGCGTGATTGAACTATTCCTGTTGAACGCCGTCTGCGGAGGGCGCTTGTTGCACGTTTGACGAACGGCGCTTTTTGAGGCCTATGAAGAATGAGACCGCGGCCGCAACTATTACGCCGACTATAAGGCTTATTAGGATGCAGACTATTATATTTATTCCGCCGCTCATTATCAGGGCGCCGTCGTAGGTGACGAGCGAATATTGGCTGTAGTAGGCGGAGAGCGTGGCTTCGTACTCGTCCGTGAGCGCGGCAAGCTCATCCTTTAACGCGGCGAGCTGTTGGGCAAACTCCGCGCTGCCCTCAGCCGGGGTTGTGACGTCGGGAACGGGAGAGCCTATATCGCCGTACTTTTCAACATAATCCCTATAAAGGTCGGCTTCGCGCCTGAGCGAGGTGATTTCGGCGGCAAGCTCCTCCACCCTCTCCGTGGGCTGGAAAATTCCGCCGTTATTCCCCGCCGCGTTGCCGTAGATTCTCTCTATCTCCTCCTGCTTGTACTCTATTTCGCGCGTTACGGAAGCATAGAGCTTTGAATACTTGGAGTAAACTTCCTCAACGTTATGAACGTAGAGATTTTCGCGCAGGTCAGCGTCGGCAATTTCCAGCTTGCTGCCAAACCGCTTGATTTTGCCGAGCAAAGCTATGCTGGAGCTGTTGCCCGTTGACGTTACGAGAAGGTCGGTGCCCTCCTGCAAATGGTTGAGCTGGTTCTTTAATACGAGGATATTGTCCTCGTAAAAATTGCTGAGACCGTAGTCGGAAAGGTATGCGTCCTGCTCGCCCGAAAGACCCAAAAGATAATTCACGGGCATTTTTACAAGTTCGTCTATAAAGTCCGAAGCCTGATTTGAATCGGAAAAGTACTTGGAGTTTACGCTGACTATATAGGACATTTCTATATTTTCGGACGTAATCTGGTTGGTGGAACGCGTGATGCTTATTTCACGGTTGCGATACATGGTGGAAATATCTATATCCTTGAACGCCTCGTCCGCCGCCTTTGCGCTTACAAGATTTTCGCGGGAAATTATGTCGCGATAGTCAAAGGGCGAATTGTCGGGGAACACGGGATTGAGATTGTCGCTGCCCGGTATGCTGATTGTAAAAATACGCGTATACTCGGCGTTTGCTGCGTTGTATCCGAAATAAAGCCCCAGCGTGCCGCCTATTGTGATTATTGCCGCTATTATAAGGGCAAGCCACTTTTGGGAAAATATAACCCTTAAAATTTCACGGACGGTTAAACCGTCCCTCTCTTCTTCGTCCATTTGGTCCTCCGGAAAATTTTGATTTTCATTTTCCCCCATAATTTTCCCCCATAACACCTGTCATTAATCAAGCATTAAATAAAATATCAGTCGTCCGTTGCAAGTTTTTCGCACAGGGCGTAGTCAGAAAGTATGGCGCCGCCGCCGATTACCGCGGCAAGGGACGGTTCTTCGGGCATATTGACGGGTATGCCGAGCTTTTCGCCGATGTATTCGGCAAGCCCATCCATCTTCATTAAACCGCCCGAGAGATATATGCCGCCGCGCATAACCGCGGACGCAACGTCGGGCTGGAGCTTGGAGATCACAAGCTGAACGTATTCGAGAATTTTATCGATATACGCCGTGATTATTGGCAGAAGCTGCCCCGAATTTACGGCAACAGACGCCGGCGCGCCCGTCTTTACCTCCCTGCCGTCCGCCACCATCATCTTGTTGTCGTCGTGGAGAAGGCTGCCTACGGAATTCTTTAACCGTTCGGCGGTGAGCGCGCCCACTTTAAAGCCGGAGCTTTCGGCAAGCTCGTCGATGAGGTGCACGTCTATGTTGCTGCCGCCGAGGTTGATATTCAAGCCGGAAATCATTCCGTCCTGCGAAAAGGCGGCTATATTTGTTATTGTAGCACCTATATCAAGCGAAAACATAGGAGTGCTTTCGCCTATTACAACGTTGTGCCCGAGGACTGCGGCGTACGGGGTGAGCGTGAAGTGGATAAGCTCTATCCCGCAGGCGTCGGCAAGGCGGGCGTATTTTGCCTTTAAAGCTTCCTTTGCGCCGCACGGAAGTATGAACATAACCTCGGCGTGGCGGGCTTTGCGGACGGGAATTTCTATTTTTTCAAGAAAATAAGTTAAAAGGTGCGCCGCCAAATTTTCGTGGACGATATCGCCCTCGAATACGGGATTGATTATTTTTGTGTTGACCGCAGACCTGCCGGCAAGGGCGCGGGCTTTGTCGCCGTAGGCTTTGATGCCGAGCTTTTTTTCGCCTGCCTCCTCGTATTCCTCAACGGCAAGACAGGTTGCCTCGGTGAGAACTACTCCGCAACCCGGCATATAAATTTTTGTCGTTGACGAACCGAAATCTATTACAAGTTTTTTCATAAGTCCTCATTAACCTTCATAAGAAGTTTTTTTGTGAGAGGCACGGGAAGCCCCACTACGTTGGTGTAGTTGCCGAAGTACTCCTTTACCAGACCGCCGTCCTGTATGCCGTAGCTGCCGGCTTTATCCAGCGGGGAGCCGCTGTCAACGTAAATTTTTATAAAATCGTCCGAAAGAACGTTGAACTTTACTTCCGTTTTGTCGAAGTCCACAACTTTTGAAAACCTGTTGCGGACGCACACCGCAGTTATTACGAAGTGGGTTTTGCCGGAGAGCTTTTTTAGCGTGCGGGTTGCGTCGTCCCTGTTTTTGGGCTTGCCCAACACCTCTTTGCCGAAAACGACTACGGTGTCGCACCCGATGACCGTTGCCGAAGGGTTCTTTTGGAACACCTCGTCGCACTTGCTTTCGGCAAGGGCGCAAGCCATTTGCTCGGGAAACAGGGAGAGATTCACTTTTTCGGGATTTTGGGCGGGAATTACATCAAACTCGGGGAGAATTTGCTTTAATAATTCCCTGCGCCGCGGCGACGCGCTGGCTAAAATATATTTCATACGCCTTTTATTTTAAATGCCGTCCGTTTGGGACGGCATAGACTTTTATAAAATTTCGAGATTCTTGTGGAAAGATTTTCTGAATTCGCCCGCAGCCGCCATTGCGTTTTTAATTTCAAGCGACGCGTCGCCCTCGACTTCGGTTTTCATTATAACCGAGTCGCCCAAAATGTCGCAATTTATGCTCTTGATGGTGCCCGCGTGCGCCCTGTCGAGACTTTCGGCAATGCGGAGCATAACGCCGAGCTTTTTTACGATTTCAAGATCTTCGTCGGTGACAAGGTCGCGGTAGCGCGCCCAATCGTAGGCGTTTATATCTTCCTTTTTGTGGCAGCACGCAACGAACGCGGCGAGCACTATTTCGCGGTGGCTTACGCCGTACAGCGTGGCGTTTAATATCATATACCAGCTGTGGCGCTGGTGGTTATAATATTTTATCATCATGCCGCAGTCGTGCAGCATTGAAGCAACCTTCAATATTTTGAGATACTGGCGGGGGAATTTGTGAAGCACGCGCAGCTGCTTGAAGAGCTGGATGCTTAAATTTACTACGTGCTCAACGTGCTTTTCGTCGCAGCCGTAGTACTTTACAAGCGCCGAGAGGGAATAGTTGAGCACGTCCGCAATGGGCTTTTCAAGCGTCATGGGGAGCGCCTGGTTGAACATTATGCCCTCCCTCAGCCCTGCGCCCGAAAGGGTGAAGCTGTCGATATGCATATATTCCACAAAGGATTTTATTACGGCGAGAGCCGCGGGAAGAATATCGGCGCGCTCGGCGGAAAGACCCTTGATTTTTTTCTTTTTGTCGAGGTCAAGAACCTTTATCATATCGTATATCGGCGTGAAATCCTCAACGAGCATATGATAGTTGTGCACAGTATCCAAAGGATATTTGCGCACCATTCTGGTTATTTTGAAAAGATTCCTGAACGACCCGCCGCAGCCAATCATCTGAACGTCTTCGTCCACGTCCTTGAGCCACTCCACCTGCTTGAGCTGTTCGGTGAAGAACTCCTCGATTTTTGCAGCCTGCTCTTCGGGCTTTAAGCCGTCGCCCGAAAAAAGCCCCGTGAGAGTTACCGCTCCGAAGGGCAGCGTGACGAAGTTGAGCATATTCCTGCGGTTGTAGTACACGATTTTTGTGGAACCGCCGCCGATTTCCAGAACTATGCCCTTGGGCACGTCCATGGTGTTTATTACGCCGCGGTAGACCAAAATCGCCTCCTCCTCGGCGGAAAGGACGCGTATTTTTATGCCGCAGCTCGCCTGTATTTCATCAAGAAAACTGCGCTGGTTTTTTGCCCTGCGCACGGCTTCGGTTGCAACGGCAATGACGCGCGTTACTCCGTTCGAATCGCAGAGCTTTTTGAACATTTTTAAGGTTTTTATCGTTTCGGCTACGCGGGCGGGCTTTAAAAACCCGTCGCGCTCCATATCCTGACCGAGACGAACGCTCTCCTTAAGCTCGTCAACTACCATAAAGTAGTTTTCCGCGAAGAGATTTACGATTACGAGCCTTGCAGAATCCGAGCCTAAATCAATGATACCGATTTTTTCCAAGTTAACTACTCCCCACGGGGTGACGTTTTGCCGCGCCACGTGTTAAAAATCAACAGATACTCTAAGCAGTTAAGATTATAACACAATATTTAGTTGTTGTATAGATTTTTTAAAAATTTTTATGCACTTTGCACAAATAATTTTTTATTTTTCCACGTAAAAAGCCCGTTTGGGCGATAATTGAAATTTTTGCGGGTGTTAAAAAATGTTATACCGTTATGTTTTTTACGGCTTTTTTTAATACCGGGCACACAAAATCGGGGGCGATCTGCTTTAAGGGGCGCAAAACGAAGTCTCTTTTGAAGTACTCCGGATGGGGAACGATAAGGTCGTCGTCGCAGATTATTTGCTTGCCGAAAAAGATTATATCCACGTCGAGCGTTCTGTCCTCCCAGCGGACGGTGCGCACCCTGCCGCAGTCGTTTTCCACGCGGTGAAGAACGTCGAGAAGGGCGTGCGGGGTTAAAAAGGTTTCAATTTCGGCGGCGCAGTTCAAAAATTCGTTTTTTGCAACGCCCCCGTACGGCTCGGTTTTTATGAAATCCGACACTTTTTTTACACTGATTCCGCGGTACGTGCTGAGTTTTTCGAGCGCGGCGCGCAGATAAGCCTCCCTGTTGCCTATGCTGGAACCGAGGGAGAGATAAGCCGTGGTGCGCTTTACGTCCACCGACGCGCCCATGGAACCAAAATCGAGCTTTACGGGCGCTTCGGGCTTATATACCGTTAAAATTACGCGCTCGGCAGGGGTGGATTCCAAAACGGCGTAGGCGCACTCATAGGCAAGCTTTTCGATGAGGTTATAGGTGTTGTTTTGGGCGACGGAGACGATTATTTTGCTTGCCGCGGAGTAGTTGATCGTATCCGAAAGATTATCCGTTGCGGCCGCGCGGGAAAAATCAAAGTATATGTCCGCGTCGAAAAGAAAAGGCTGGGGTTGGGTTTTTTCAAAATCCTTGCAGCCGTGGCAGGCGCAAACGCGAAGCCCGCGTATTAAAATTTTATCCAAGATATGCCTCCCAATTATGCGGGTCGTACCCTAAATCAGCGCAATCCCTTATGGCGCGGACGTTTTGCTCCACGTCGTGAACGCGGACGAACAGAACGCCCTTTTTATAAGCCCTTACGCTTGCGCCGAGGGTGGGCGCCAGACGGTCTTGCGGCAGACCGCCGAACATTGACTTGCGGCTGCACCCCAAAAGAGAGGGATAGCCGAGCGCGTTGAGCCTTTCGTAGCCGTTCAGAAGTTCGAAATTCTGCGCGCGCGATTTTGCAAAGCCTATTCCGCCGTCCACCAGAATTTTGTTTTTATCTATGCCCGCGGCAAGGGCAATTTGGGTTGAATTTTTTAAAAAACTCAATACGCTCTGCCATAAATCGCCCGTGACGGGGGTTTTTGAGTTGTGCATTATGCACACGGAGGCATTGTGTTCGGCTATGACCTTTGCCATATCCCCGTCGTGCGTAAGCCCCCATATATCGTTAATCATATCCGCCCCCGCTTCAAGCGCGGCGCGGGCGGACAGAGAAAAATAAGTATCCACCGAAACGGGAATATCAAAATTGCTTTTGACCTTTAAAAGGGGATTATAAAAGCGCGCTATCTCCTCCTCCGCCGATATTTCACGGTAGCCGGGGCGGGTGGACTGCGCGCCCAGATCTATTACGGAAGCCCCCTCCTTAACCGCCCTTTCGACGGCGAATAAAACCTCGTCGCACGGGGTGCGGCTGGGGGCGTAGAAGCTGTCCGGCGTGAGATTGATTATTGCCATTACGTAGGTATAATCTTTGAATTCCCTGTTGCCTATAATCATTTTAAAAGCTTGAAAACCTCGTCCCTTTTTTCCTTGGGGAAGTCGCCCGAAAGGGCGTATGTTACCGTTTTGGACCCCGGCTTTTTTACGCCGCGGCAGGTCATGCAGGTGTGCTCGGCTTCGCACACGACCATAACGCCCTTTGGCTTTAAACAGCGCATAATTTCTTCGGCTATGGCGCTTGTAAGGCGCTCCTGTATTTGCAGGCGCTTTGAAAATACCTCCACCGTGCGCGCAAGCTTGGAAATGCCGACCACCTTGCCCTGTGGAATGTAAGCTATTGTGATTTTGCCGAAAAAGGGCATGAGATGATGCTCGCAAAGGGAGGAAAAATCTATGTCGCGCTCCACAACCATCTCGCCGCCATCGCTTTTGAAAGTGCGGGAGAGGTGCTCCTCAGCCGTTTTTCCTTCGCCGGAGAGCAGCTCGGCATATGCGTCGGCTACCCGTCGGGGTGTGTCCTTCAAGCCCTCCCTCTGCCTGTCCTCGCCGAGGGCGTCGAGAAGGTCCTCAACCGCCTTTATTACTTTTTGTCTATCCAATTGAACGCCTCCTTTATGAGAGTGAACGAACCGCACACGGCAACCACGCCTTCTGCGCCCGAAAGCGCCGCCGAAACGCTTGGAGACGGGGTTACGTCTTTGAAATATTGCCTGCATGCGTTGAGTATTTTATTTAAATCCATAGCCCGCGGGCTGTTCGGCTGCACGGCGATTATGCGCTCCGCACAGCCGCTTAATAGCGACAGGTTGCCGAGTATGTCCTTATCGGAAAGACTGCCGTATATGAGCGTAACTTTTTTGGGGTCGAACTCCGAAAGCATAGCTTTTAAGGGCTTTATGCCCGACGGGTTGTGACCGCCGTCGAGTATATAGGTGTTGCCGTTTTTTGAGATAATTTGCAGCCTGCCCTTTAAATTATAGTCAGAAACGCCCATACGTATTGCGTTTTTATCTATTTTAAGCTCTTCTGCCGTCTCTATTGCCGTTGCGGCGTCGTACGCCTGTTCAACGCCGTAGGCGGGCGTGAAGTACTCTTCGCCGCCGTAGGTAAAGCGGGTGCCGCCCAAGCCCGTTGAAAGTATTTTGAACTGACGGTTTGCAAACGTTGCGCCGAGGGCTTTGAAATACTTTGCGGCTTCCTCCTCCTGCAAGGCGCACACAACGGCGGGGCAGCCCTTTATTATGCCCGATTTATGGGAACATATTGAGTTTATTGTGTTGCCGAGCACGGCTGTGTGCTCCATGCCGACGGAAGTTATTACGGCTATTTCCTTTTTGTTGACGGCGTTGGTGGCGTCAAGCTTTCCGCCCAGACCGCACTCGATTACGGCGTATTCGCAGCCCTCCTCGTAAAAGGTGAGAAGGGTGCCCGCGGTTTCCACCTCAAAGGCGGTTGCAAAGCCATGCGCAGCCGCGTAAGCCTCTTTGAAATATTTTTTAAGAACATTTTTTTGAACGGGCTTGCCGTCTATGGTGAACTGGTCGAAATAGCTTAAAACCTGCGGAGACGTGAAAGCGCCCACGCGCTTGCCCGCGGCAATGAGAATGCGCGTGATGTATTCCGCCACGGAGCCTTTGCCGTTGGTGCCGGCGATGTGCACTATTTTAAGCCCGTCGTCGGGCGAGCCAAGCTCGTTTAAAATATTGCGGGTGGTCTCCGTTCCGAAGACCATCCCCTTTTTGTTAAGTCCGGCAATCGCGGCAAAAACGTCGTCCATTCCCCGCCCCGTCAATTTTATAGGAATTATAGCACACCGCCCCCGATAAATCAAGAATATTGTAATATATTTTGGCGATACTAACTATAAAATGGCACTTATACTTATACGCACTTCGATTATATTCGTCACCCTGTTGGTTATTATGAGGCTGATGGGAAAGAGCCAAATAGGCGAAATGCAGCCCTTTGAATTTGTTATAACCCTGCTGATTGCCGAGCTTGCGTGCATACCCATGGCGGACTCCTCCGTGCCCCTGCTGTACGGCATAGTTGCGGTGGTGGCTATATTTATTCTGCACCAGATAGTATGGCTTTTGAACACATGGTTCAAGCCGCTTAAAAACGTGATAAGCGGAAAGCCTTCGGTGGTTATCAACAGGGACGGCGTGGACGTTTTCCAGCTGAAAAAGAACAATCTGAACGTCGGGGACCTGATAGAGAGCATGCGCTCGGCGGGGTATTTTAATTTAGACGACGTATACTACGGGCTGTACGAGGCAAACGGATCGTTTTCCGCCATGGCTAAGGAGCAGACTTCCTCCGCCTCGCTGCCGCTGACTTTGATAGATTTGGGGAAGCCCGACGAAAAAAATCTCTCCCGCTGCGGAATTACGGGAGAGAAATTGAAGGAATTTTTGAGGGAACAGAACGCAAAGATAAAGGACGTTGCGGCAATGACGGTGAACGGCGAGGGCAGGGTGTACTTTCAAAAAAACGGGGAAAAATATAAAATTTTGCAAATAGAGGTAAACGGCAAATGGTAAAGTCGCTGCTGTACACCTTGGCGGCGGTGTGCCTGTGCCTGGGACTGTTTATATTCACGGAGATTTACGTAAACAAACAGTTTGGGGATTTTTCCGCGGCGGTGGATACGCTGTACGGCAAGGTGGAAAACAAAACGGCAAACCGTGAGGACGGGTTTGCCGTGAGAACACTGTGGAACGACAGAAAGGAAAAATTGCAGGTATTTTTGCCGCACAACGATATTTCATATATAGATTATTGGCTAAGCGAGGCGTGCGGGCTGATTTACTGCCAAAGATACGATGACGCCCTGGGAAAGCTTGAGGTGCTTAAAGAAATTTCCAAAAACCTGCCCGGGGCGTACACCGTAAAATTGGAAAATATATTTTAAATCACTCGTACTCGTCAAAGCTCCGCCTCGATTGCGGCGGGCACACCGTCGGCGGGGGCGGCGGGCAGTTGGGCTTGAAGGGCGGCGGGGGCGGGGGCGGAGTTTCACCGTTTACAAGCACAGCGTCCTCCCCTATTTTTACTATACTCTTTATGGGCAAAAATACTTCCTGCTTTGTAAATTTAAAGCCCTTGCAACCCGTTACGGTGAAGCCCGTAACTTTGCCCTCGGGGAAAGTGAAAGTTATATCGCACACCTTGCCGAGGTGCTTGCCGTCCGTTATGCTGATGACTTCCTTTTGTTTAAGCTCGGAAAAAGTGACTTCCATATATATAAATATATGCGGGAGGCAAAAATTTTTGCCTCCCGCACGGTAATTTTAATTCAACAGGTTATTTTTTTATGAACGCGCCGAGACTCCTCATGGGGTTCCAGTCGTACAGCGGACGGACTATTGCGTTTGCGCTTGTGGCAAGGGCGTTGTAAAAATCAATCTTTGTGGAGCCGCCTATCCAGTCGATTATCTGGAAAGTAAGGCCCATCAGAAGAAAGCCGAGCGCAACCATAAGCGCGGCGCCGAGCACTTTGTTTATTATGCGCATAACAAGCACGTCCGTTTCCACTATTCCCTTTAAAATGCGGACTATGATTATGCGCAATATCATTGTGATGATAAACAGCGCAACGTAATAAATTATAAGTTCAAGGTGAATTGTTGTGAGGAAACTGATGTGCGACCACTTTGCGGCTAAGTTTGCAAGCATTTCGTTGACAAACGGTATTTGAAGTATTACGCCGCCAAAGCAATAGCAGATTATGAACGAAATAAAAATTCCGACTATGCCGCCGGTTATAAATTTGAGCACCTTGCCGAAGCCAAAGAGAACGCCGAGCGCGGCTATGCCCAACACTACTGCAAGGAATATCCAATCCCCGTAACCCATACGCTACCTCCTGTGTTTGATATTCATATTATATAGACAATTAATTAAAAAGTCAACCTATTATTTTTTAAAGGCGGGCATCGGCAACAGCTTATGCAGATTTGCGGCGTGCATCGCGTCTATTTTCTGCTTTACAGACAAATCGTCTATCTCGCCCGTTTGGATATACCTGTCGAGAACGGCGTAGGTAAAGCCCATGTTGTCCTCGTCGGTCTTGCCGGAAAGCCCGTCCTCGGGGACCTTTTCGATAAACCTTTTGGGAAGCCCCAGCTCGTAGCCGAGGGCTTTTACTTCGCACACGAGAAGGTCGCTCAAAGGGCTGAAATCGCCCGCGGCGTCGCCGAACTTTGTGGAATAGCCAACGTAGTCCTCCGACTTGTTGCAGGTGTTTGCAACCCTGCCGCCGACAAGAGCGGATATGCCGTATAAAACGCTCATTCTTATTCTTGCTGGAGTGTTGGAATAGAACGCCTTGTTGGCGCATATGTCCTCTTTTGTAACCTTCCCCGAGCCTGTGACGGCGGCTACGAGGGAGTTATATGTTTCGCCTATGTTTACTTCGTAGCTGTCAATGCCCAAAAAATCCACAACCGCGCGGGAAACGTCGATATCGTGCTGGACGCCCTGCGGCATAAGGACGCCTATAACGCGCTCCTTGCCGAGAGCTTCCACCAAAAGCGCGGCGCATACCGAAGAATCCTTGCCGCCCGAAATGCCTATTACTGCCTTGCAGTCCTTGCCGTTCTTTTCAAAATATTCTCTTATCCACGCAATAATTTTTTCTTTCATCGCCGGTCTCCTTTCTTTACGCTTGTTTTAAGATATTTTACCATTGCGCGGCAGTAAAGTCAACTGCGGGAAGCGCAAAAAAGTTGACCGGAAAACGATGCGGTGATATAATCGTATTATGAAATATACAAATTCCGTTTACGGCTTGACCACCGACGAGGAGAGGGCGCTTTACGATATCCGTGACGCCGAAGTTACGGACTGCGTTTTTGCTGGACCCGCGGACGGGGAGTCGGCGCTTAAAGAATGCCGAAATATTGCCGTGAAAAACTGTAAATTTTCACTGAGATATCCCCTTTGGCACGCCGAAGGATACGCTGTGGTAAACTGCTCCATGGACGTGAACGCCCGAGCCGCCGTGTGGTACTGCAAGCACGGCAGATTTTCAGGCTGCAATTTGGGCGGGATCAAAGTGTTCCGCGAATGCGTTGACACAACAGTGGAAAAGTGCGCAATATCCTCGTTTGAAGCGGGCTGGCACTGCGACGGGTTTACTATGCTCGATTCAGAAGTACTTTCGGAATACTTCCTTTTGGGCAGCAGAAATATAACAATAAAAAATTCCCGCCTCGACGGGAAGTACCCCATGCAGTACGCCGAAAACGTCACCTTGGAGAACTGCGAAATAACTTCAAAGGACTGCCTGTGGCACGCAAAGAACGTTATTGCTAAAAATTGCGTATTCCGCGGCGAATACCTTGCGTGGTACTCCGAGGGCGTCACCCTTGTGGACTGCCTTGTGGACGGCACGCAGCCGCTGTGCTACTGCAAAAATCTGAAACTTATGAACTGCCGCACCGAGGGCTGCGACAGGGCGTTTGAACTTTCGGAAGTGGAAGCCGACATAAAGGGTGAAATAGTTTCGGTGCGAAGCCCCCTTAAAGGCACGGTTGTGTGCGACGGCGTAGGCGAGATAATCGACGACGTTACGGGATACGATTGCAAGGGCAAAGTGGTTATAAGAAATAAATAAACGGCATATTATTATACAGTAAACAGCCGTTTTGATTGTGGATAACTGCGGAAAAACGCATACGTTTTGCCCTTTAAAGGGGCGTTTATCCACAAAAAGTTGTCAACAAAAGTTATTCACCAAGGCGCAAAAACATAAATATGCAAAAAAGTTTTCCACAATTTATCCACAGACCCCTTGAATTCCGCATTTTTTAAACAAAAACGGCGATTTTTTGACATCAGGTTCAAAAAAGTTATCCACAATAGCATTTTATGCAAGATTTCTGAATAAAATAATTTGCAACCGGCTGCCCTTTGTGGCAGCCGCTTTTTTGTGAGGGTATGCCCCCTTCAGTCTGCTGCGCAGACAGCTCCCCCCGCAAGCGGGGGGAGCCAAGGGATTGGGTGTGTTGCAGACAGCTCCCTTGTTGCCAAGGGGTTGGGTATATTGCAGACAGCTCCCTCATTGCCAAGGGGGAGCCAAGAAAAAGGGCAGCGGCGCAGCCACCACCCCCATGTCATTCTGAGGCGTTAGCCGAAGAATCTGTTGATTGCGGGGGAACTAAGAAAGGCTGAAAATTAAAGCAGCCTTATGTACTCGGACAGAGCTTTAAAGCGGCAGTCCGTTTTATATACAAAATATGCCTGCAAAAGGCGGAGAGCGCGCTTTTGACCGTCGGGAGTGATGAAATCCTCCTCATACGGCTTGCCGAGGACCTTGCGCAAAACGTTGTAGGTAACGCGGCTGGCGGGTACGCCCTCGATACAATTTGAGCAAGTGAATGCGCCGAGCGACATATCAAAGCGCAGCGCACCCTCCTCCGCCGGATTTTTGCCGCAGTGCGGGCAGATATCCGCGGTGACGGCGTAGCCCGACCGGTCCAGCGCAAAGGTTAAAAAATCTATAAGCGCCATGCACTCGTCGCCGGAGCACATAGCCGAATACGTACCCAATAAACGGTAGAAAATTTCACGGCACTCGTCACCCTCGTAGGTGAGCGCAAGAGCGGCTTCGGCGGCTGCCGAGGCGGCGTAGAACTTGTTTATATCCTGGCTGAGGTCATAAAAACACTCTATTTCGGAACAGTTTATAACGGTGTACTTACTGCCGCTTTTTGCAAGCATATATTCGGCAAAACAAAAAGGCTGAGCGGCAAATTTGAGCTTTGCCCCCGCCTTTTTTACTCCCTTTATCCCCGCGGTGAGCTTGCCCTGCTCCACGGTGAGGAGAGTGAGAATTTTATCGTTTTCGTTGTAATCCGCCGCCCTGAGCATAAGGGCGTTTACCTTGAGTTCCATCAGATACCTTTTACGACAGCTTAAACTATGCGCCGCTCATTCTTCGCCGTTGAGCTTTTTGTAGAGCATATAGTAGCTTACGCTGCCCGTCTTTTCAAACATTTTCCACGCGAGTTCAGCCGCGTCCCTGTCCTTTTTCATACGCACCCCCTTTAAGGCAGTATGCGCAGGAAATTCATCTTTTATTGACGAACCGCACAAAATTGCCGCGCCGCTTAAAGTTATAGCATAACCAAGTCCTTTATAAGCCCCGTTTTGTTGCGCCAGTCCTCCTCAACACGGACGTAAGTTGTTAAAAACACCTTTGCGCCCAAAAACTTTTCCATACTCTCGCGCGCGAAGGAGGAAACCTCCTTTATAGCCCTGCCGCCCTTGCCTATCAAAATGGACTTGTGGTTGGGCTTTTCGCACACTATATCGAGATTTATATCGTACACGCCCTTTTCGTTTTGCGAAAAGTTGTTCACGACTATCGCCACGCCGTGGGGAACCTCGTCGTTGAATTTAAGGAGGATTTTTTCGCGCATGATTTCGGCTATCATAAACTTTTCGCTCTTGTCCGAAACGATGTCGTCCGAAATTATCTTGTCGCCCTCGGGCATAGCCCCGGCAAGGAATTGTTTCATCTTTTTTATGTTGGTGCCCTTGCGCGCGGAGACGGGGAAAATGTCCGCCTGTATGCCGTTTTCGTATAAATCCTTTACGTCGGCGGCTATGCGCTCCTTGGGCATTATGTCTATTTTGGTGTACGCCACAGCCGCGGGAATTTTGCCCGTGACATATTTTTTCATAAGCGAGATATCAACGTCGGAAAGCCCGCCGTGACCGTCGTGGACGTATAAAATAAAATCAACGTCCTTGGAGGCGTCGTCGGTGGCTTTCATCATTATATCCGTGAGTTTGTTTGCGCTTTTATAAAGCCCGGGCGTATCCACAAACACAAGCTGGTAGTTTTCCTCGGTGAGAACGCCCATTATGGCGTTGCGCGTTGTCTGTGGCTTAGGAGAGACAATTGCCACTTTTTCGCCGACGAGTACGTTGACAAGGGTGGATTTGCCAGCGTTTGCCCTGCCTATTACGGCTATTATTCCGCTTTTCATATCAGTCCCTCGTGAGATTGAGCTTTTTTAAAACGCGCTCTTCGCGTTCGCGCATTTCCGCCTTGTCCTCTTCCGTCATATGGTCGTAGCCCAAAAGGTGAAACACGCCGTGCGTTACGAGATAGTTCAGCTCCCGCTCAAAGGAGTGACCGTACTCCTCCGCCTGTTCGCGGGCGCGCTGTTCGCAGACGGCGACGCTGCCTATGAACAAATTGCCCTCCTCGTCTATTTCGTCGGGGTAATTTTTTTTGTTGAGGGATATGCCCTTTATGCCGTCGAGGGAGGGAAAACTCAACACGTCCGTGACTTTGTCGATTTTTCTTATGTCGGCGTTGAGGCGGCGTATGTATTCCCCGTCCACTATTATTACCTCGCATAAAAGGTTGCAATCCGCGCTGTATTCCCCCTCAAAGGCGGCGGAAAGCGCAGAGAAATCCTGTTCGCAATCAATTTTAAGCACTGTGGTTTACTCCGTAAAACGCGGTATATATTATCTCCTTTTGTTGGAGACGGTGAGCTTGGGATACTGCACGCGGGAGTGATATACGCCCGTGAGCTGGGTTACGACAGTCATGGCGATTATGGAAAGTTCGCGCATGGTTATGTCGCAGTCGGCAAACTGGTCGAGGTTTATTCTCTCCTCTATCAGCCCCTTTACAAGCGCTTCAACCTTTTCGGCTGAGCGGTCCGAAAGGGACCTTGACGCAGCCTCCGAGGCGTCGGCTATCATGATTATTGCCGCTATTTTGGTGGTCGGCGTGGGACCGTTATAGGAATAGCTGCCCATTCTGAGTTCGCCGTCGCTCATTTTAAGCGCCTTGGCGTAGAAATATTTTATGGGTAGCGTGCCGTGGTGTTCAACGGCTACGTCCGCAAGAAAATCGGGCAGATGGTTCTTTTTTATCAGTTTTGCGCCGTCGCGGGTGTGGGAACGGATTATATCCACCGAAAGCTCGGGGGTGAGCTGCTGGTGTATATTTACGTCGCCCTGGTTTTCGGAGAACATTTCGGGATTTTTGATTTTGCCCACGTCGTGATAGTAGCCCGCAGCCCTTGCAAGCTCGGGGTCCTCCCCTATAGCCGCGGCGCATGCTTCGGCAAGCTGGGCAACCACTACGGAGTGGTTGTAAGTGCCGAGGGCGTTGGCTTTTAACAGCTTTATAATCTTTGCGTTTTCGCTTGTAAGCTCCCGCAGGCGGAAGGGCGTGAGATTTTTGAATATCATCTCGAACATCGGCAGCAGGAAGAAGAACAAGAGCACCGAAAAGAGGCAGTCAAGCACGCTGTATAAGAGGAAATCGGTGAAAAAATAGGTGAGCGTGAGATTTGCCGCATTGGGGAGAAGAATTGCCGCGTTGATTATTAAAACGGGCACGAGCAGCACGAGCGCCGCCATTACGCTGCCCAAACGGGTTTTTACGTTTTTGAAAATGAATATTGCCACTATGCCCGTGCAGAACGTTGAAAGGAACCCGGCGTAGCTTATATAGACCACGCTTGTGAGAAGGGAGTTGGCGTACCTGTCCACAACGAGCATTGCAATGGCGTAGATAGTGTTTAAAAATATTGCGTCGCGGCGGTTGAAAATCATTATCAGGGTCATCGCCACAAAGCTGCCCGGGCGCGCAACGGGGTGAATATATCTGCCCACGAGCGCGGAAACCACGGCGGAAATGCTGAAAAGTATGAATATTTCAAAAATGCGGGAGCACTTTGCAAGCACTTCCTTGTTTTCAAACCAAAAATAAGTGAACGCTATTGCGGTCATTACAAAAAGCGTTACGGCAACGGTGACAACGTTGTCGACATTGGCAACAACGTAGTCTATTATGTTCCCCGTCTGCGTTAAAAACAGGGTTGCAAAAAGCACCGCCGCAAATATAAGCATTCCGAATAAAAAGCTTATAACGCTGCGGAATATCTCTCTATTGGTCAGTTTGCTCTTCAAGCTTGTTCCTCCTCTTGCCGTCCGCTTCATACGCCCTGACTATTCTCATAACCAGCGGGTTGCGCACGACGTCTTTATCGGTTAGCCGTATAATTGATATTCCCTCCACGTTTGCAAGGACGGACTCCGCATGCTCCAAGCCGCTCTTTTTGCCGTCGGGCAGGTCTATTTGGGTTACGTCGCCCGTGATGACCATCTTGCTGCCGTCGCCCAAACGGGTGAGAAACATTTTCATCTGCTCGCGCGTGGTGTTCTGCGCCTCGTCCAGAATTATGAAGGCGTTGGAGAGCGTTCTGCCGCGCATATATGCAAGCGGGGCAATCTCTATTGAACCGCGCTCCATAAGCTTTGTGTAAGTTTCAAGCCCCAGCATCTCCTGCAAAGCGTCGTAGAGGGGACGCAGATATGGGTCAACCTTGGTTTGCAGGTCGCCCGGGAGAAAGCCGAGCTTTTCGCCCGCTTCAACCGCGGGGCGGGTGAGAATTATTTTATCAACCTGCTTTTGTTTATAAGCCTGAACGGCAAGGCACACGGCAAGATACGTTTTGCCCGTGCCCGCAGGTCCTATGCCGAAAGTGACGGGGTTTTGCTTTATTCCGTCAACATACCTCTTTTGCCCCACCGTTTTGCATTTTACGGGCTTCCCGCGGGAGGTTATTGCAACCACGCCCGAGGAGAGCTTGGTGATGTCCGCCGCCTTGCCCTCTTTGGCAAGTTCTATGCAGTAGGAGACCCTGCCCTTATCGAGGCTTTCGCCGCCATCGGCAAGGATAAAAAGATTTTCGAGAACGTCATAGGCGCGGCTGACCTTGTCCTCCGCCCCGGTTATTACCACCGAGTCGCCGTCAACGCGGAGGTTGACGCCCACTTCGCTTGCTATTAAATTGAGATTTTCGTCGAACGTGCCGAGGACCCGCTGGAGCTTGTCCGCGCCGCCCGCCGAAATTTTACGTATGCTTACGTCCATATCTTTAAGTTAAATTTATGCTTATTTTGTGCAGATATTTAATTTCCATAATCACCCGCACCCCGCCTTCTTCGGGCTTTACGGTGTGGCTTTTTGAAATTATCGTTTCGGCTTCGAGCTTTAAGGAAGCATATGCCTCCCTTATGCTCCTCTCCGTGTCGTCGGGCGCAAAATATTCGTACTTTCCCGAGCACTCTATTTCGGCAAAGCCCGCGGCTATGCCCTCAATCCATTTTTCGCCCGCCTGCGCGCCCGCGTAGATGAGCGCGTCGCCCGCAGAGACCGTTGCGCCTTCGGCTACGGCAGCCGTGCCGCAGATTGCAACAACGCGCCTGACCGTGCCCGAAACGTCCGAGACGAGGGGTTCGCGCACGAGGCGGTCCGAGACGGAATGCTCCACCTCAACATCTATTACCAGCACGCTGCCGCGGCGGGAGAGGTTGCAAAAAGTTACCTCCGGAATGGCGAGAATCCTGCCCGCGGCAACGGGCTTGTCAAAGGCGGAAAAGGGCTTCCACTCCGAGGCGCCCTCCTCCTCAACGATTTTGCGCACTACGCTTTTTAAATATTCTCCGCTGCCCTCCACCCTTATACCGAGAATGAAATAATTTGAAAGGTATGCGGCTACGGCAAACACCAAGGCGCCCAAAACGAGACCGGCGCGGAGAAAAAGCCCGCCCAAAAGCCTGTTTTTGGCGCTTTTGCGCTCCATAGTGATATTATAACACGGCTTTGCGAAAATTGCAAAAACTTTTTTTATATCTTTATCTTTTACGCAGAATATAAAGCTTGCGCCCCGCTTTTTGCAGTCGTATACGGCAATTTCCGCCTTTTGGAGCTTTTTTAAGGCGGGCGGGGCGGCGGAGATTATTGAAATGCGGGCAAGATCAGTCAATTTTTACCCCCCTGACGTTGCCGTTGACAAGAAGGTCGCCCTGAAAATATTCGCCGACTTCCATATTTTCCCCCTCGAGAGTTACCTTGAACTTGGCGGCGGCTACGGTTATGAGCGCGGGAGTAAGGTCGCATACGGTTTTTACGCTCTTGATATAGCAGCACTTCCCCGGCACGAGGACGAGGCTTGACGTTAAGTCGGCGCCAAGCTCGCCCAAAATTTGTTCCAACAGTTTCATAGGGTATTTTATGCGGGATTTTAACGCAATATATTTATTTTTTAACAAAAAAGAATAGTTTTCGCGGAGGGCGGCGCGCTACAATTTAAAAAAAGTATCCGGGAGATACATAATGGCAAAAAAGATTTACGTAGGGAGTCTTAAAGGGGGCACGGGCGTGACCACGGCGTGCGTGGGGCTTGGGCTGGCGCTTGCGGGTATGGGAGAAAAGACGCTGGTTGTGGACGGCGACGCCGTTAGCGCAGGCGCCATGACCGTTGCGGGAATGGGGAATATGCAGGTTTACACCCTTGCGGACTACGGCAGGGCGGCTTGCCGCGCAAAACAGGCGGCGACGGCGCACCCGAAAGAGAAGAATTTTTATATAATGCCCGCTTTGGGCTTGAACGACCCGAAGGTTGCCGCACGGGCGGTTGAAGAAACCGAGGGGCTGTTCGACTACGTTCTGCTTGACAAAATTTGCCCCGAAGCCGCAGACGGGGGAATAATCGTCACAGAGCCGTATTTGCCCTCGGTGAAGTCGGCGGACGGCTGCAAAGCCGCGCTGTGCGACGGAGGAATGAAAAATTTAAGCCTTATTGTAAACAAGCTGAACGGCGGGCAGGTTCTGGCGGGCGAGGTGCTGCCCGCGGAAAAGATAGCCGCCGCGCTCAACCTCGGGCTGCTTGCCGTAGTGCCGGAAGACCCCACGATTTCCGTGGGAAGGTGGAGAAAGCAGACCGTTGCGGCGTTCAGGGCGGCGGCGTGCGCGCTGCTCGGCAGAAAAGCCGATACGTTTGACGTTTTGCGGGGATACGGCGGGTTGAACGGAATTTTGAAAAGGAAACTGCGGGAGAAAATATGAACGACGTAAAACGTATGCTCTCCTTTGACAGGGAGGATATGACGGACCTTGAAAGGGAGCTGTTTTTAAAAGATTTTAAAAGAATTGCGGAGGAATATTTTGAGCCTGAGAGCGGGTTCGATTTGGAAATAACGCGCTCTGAGGAGGGCTTTTTGGTGTGCGTGATATTCGGCGCGCGCAGAATCAAAAATCTGAGGCGGATAAACTGAAAAACGCTTGCACGTGTTGCGTTTTTTGGAAAAAACGGTAAAAAAACAGGGGGCGGGCGGCACCTTTTGCCGCCCGCCCCGCTCCTTTACGGATTAGGTTTCCCGCCGTTTATTTTTTGAATGACGGGCAACAGCTCGTCGTCGTAGCCTATGTCCACCACGTCGTCGCCGGCAGGCGCGGCGACGCAGCCGTCGGCAACGGTAAGCCCCGTGCCGTGAATGGTCTTTCCGTTCTGCCAGAATATGCCTGCCACGGTGAGTTTGAGCACTTCCCCCGTGGTATAGTTGATAAAATGGGACTGCATAATGCCCTTGCCGTAGGTCCTTGCCGGGCGGTCGCCGTAATCGGAGAGGAATATGTTGCCGTAATCCGAAATACCATAGCTGACGAGGATTCCGATGAGAGCTTCGGAGGCGCTTGCGGTGCCGTCGTTAGCCATAACATATACGTCCGTGCCCGCGGGCAATACGTCCTGCGTGTAGTGCTTGCAATTTGTAATTTCCGTTCTGCCGCTCTTATATACGGCGCGCATAGCCACGGAGCTTTCGTGCGTTGCAGAGGTGAACAGCCCGCCAATTTCGGTAAGCACTGAGGCATAGCCGCCGCCGTTGTCGCGCAAATCGAGTATGAGCGACGTGCAGCCGCGTGCGTTGAATATTTTTATAAGCTCCCTCATCTCCTCCGTAGCCGAGCCGTAGAACTGGTCGAGGCGCACATATGCCGTATTTACGGGCAGTTCTTCAACCCCGCCCTCCTCTTGGGAAATGCGGCGCGAAGAACCGTCGTACCAAAAGGAATATCGGGCGTCCGACGTGTACATTGAGACGTAGCTTGCGGTGTAGGAGAGCTTGCGCAGTGTGACCTGTCTGCCGCCACTCAAAGTCAAAACAATATCCGTACCCTCATCCAACCCCGAAATGAACGAGGCTATATCGCCGCTTGAATCCATGGTTTTGCCGCCCGAAGAGATTGAAACGATTATATCCCCCGCCTTAAGCCCCGCGGACGCCGCCGGCGAACCGCCCAGAACAGAGCGGATTACTATTCCGCCGTCCGATTGGCTGTAGCTTATGCCTATGCCCGATTTGTGCCCCTGGTTGCTGCTCAGTATCCGGGCATACTCCGAACCGGTGTAATAACCGCTGTATATATCGAGTTTTTTGACCATTTCGTCTATGGAAAGACCGTCGAGGGACCCGAGCGAAGAGTAGTCGCCGTCGGCGCGGTAATAGTTTTGGCGGATGGTGTTGCGGACCCAATCTTCCGATGGGGAGCACCCGGCGAAGAATACCGCCGACAGCGAAACCAACGCCGCCGCTACGACGGAAATCAATACGTGTGCGCTTTTTGACATTTAAACCTCACTTTAAAATATAAAGATTGTGCAAAATGCTGAACGTTACAGCCATTCCGAAGTCGCGCAGATCGAACCCCGTAAGTTTTTTTATGGCGTTCAGCTTATATATAAGCGTATTTCGGTGCATATATAATATTCTTGCCGTAAGCGATACGTTCATACCGTTATCCAAAAAAGTTTTTATGGTCTGCATCATACCGCCGTCCTCAAAAACCTTGGCAAGGCTCTTTATATCGTAGCCGGATATGAGTTTTTCGCGCTGGGATTTTGTTAAAAGGGGCATTACGTCACCCAAATCGATGAGCTTTATGCGGGAAGAACCGTTGATATCTGCATATATATCCATACTTTTTATGCGAAACCTGTTTTTCGCACTCCTCGCCATTTATTATAGCAAAAATTACGTAAATTTGCAATATATATTGCAAATTCTTTGCCCGCATACATTTTTGAAAGAATTTTGCGCACGCTTTTTTATGGGAGACGCTTGCAATTGCCCCCGCAATATCCCCCGACCAACACAAAAAATAATGCGGTTTATTCTTGACAACGCGCGCGCGTTGTACTAAAATATACTTAAAATACGTTTTAACTTTTCAGTTTTGCGATAAAATAAATCCGGAGATAATTTTTCAATGGCAAAAAGTAACGTGACTCACGGCAAGACGCCTGCGCTTATAACGTATATAGTCGCGGTCGTTTTCCTTATTCTCGGGCTTACGGTGCCCATTAAAGCCGCCTTGTTTACGGGCGGCGGCGTGGACTTCGGCTCGATGCCTTTATTGCAGTTTACGGGCGCGCTTAAAGCCCTCGGCGCCATAAAGGGCTCCCTGCCCTTCGGGAGCGAGCTTTCGCCCGCATTCAGCTTTGGGGTTAATCTTTTTGGGTTTACGCTGGATATAGGCGCGATATTTTTATTACTGTATATTTTTATAACCGTTTTGGCAGCCGTTATGCTCCTCCCCCTCTGCGCGGCAAAAAAGAACAGCCCCAAGCCGAGAAAGCTGATTGCCGTGCTGGAATCGATTGCCGTGGCTGTGCTGTTGCCCTTATGCGCCATATCCCTTACCGCGGCTTACGCCGAGTGGAACTTTGCGGTTTTTGCAGCCCTTGGCATAACTGCGCTGATGCTTATAATTTTAAGCATAGTATATTTCCGCGGCTCGGGCGTTATTAAAACCATAACGCTTATCCTTTCGGCGATTGCGGTGCTGTTTGTGCTGGTCAACGTGGCAGAGCATATCCCCGCGCTGGGCGGTCCTATAAACGGTCTTATAGCTCTGCTTTCGGGCGGGAGACCTTTTAAAACTTCGGCGGGGCTGTACTCCCTCAACGACACGGTGTATTACGGCAGCACGCTGGTACACACCGCGTTCTCCTCGCCCTCCTCCCTTGCCGGGAACTTAAACGCCGCATTGGTGAACTACGTTGCGCTGGTGCTGACCGTGCTCGTTTGCCTGAATCTGATTGTGAATATATTCGTGCTGGGCAAGAGCACAAGCTCGTTTTCGGTCACGGCAAATTTAATAAGATATATATTTGAATTACTGCTGCTTTCAACGCTTTGGATTTCCGTATTTGTAACCTTGGGGAACTACGGGCTGGGGCTGTATCTTTTGACGCTGATAGCCGTTGTGCAGTTTATAATTGCAATTTCAAGGTTTATCCGCTACAAAAGGGCTGAGGAGCTTGAAAGGCTTGCGGAGGAACGAGACGAGGACGCCGACGAGGAGGATTCGGACGAGGACTATGCCTTTGACGACGAACACGCGGCGGCATATCCCGTCCCCGCGGAGCCCGTTGTGGAGACGAGGAACATTGTATATAACGTTAACACAATATATAACGGACCTTCCGATAACTTTATTAAAAAACTGACGAACGAGGAAAAGGTGGAATTTGCGCGCGTATTCCTTGAAAGAAACGCGGCAAACCTTTCGGTACTGCCCGACTATGTTGTGGGCGGGGATAACTCCGAGTTCTTCACCTCTGTGTTCATATACCTTTCGCGCGTGAGAAGCGTTGTGACGGACGGGCTTATGAACAAGCTCTATGAGGAAGCCGTTAAGGTAAAGCATTAAAAGTGAATT
>CANRCK010000008.1 GCA_947629095.1 uncultured Clostridia bacterium
TAACTACAAAAACGGAACGCAAACGGTCAGCCTTGACGAGCTTTCGTGTTCGGATTATAATTGTCTCGGTGCACCATCACCTTAAAATCGGGGGAAATTAAAAAATTTCCCCCGATTTTAACTATGGCGGTCAATTATTATATTCAACTGTTTGACAAGTGCGGCGCGGTGCGTTAAGGAATAGACGCGCCGCGTTCCGCAAAGGCAAGGGTATAGCCCGCGCAATATTCGCAGTTTTTTACAAAACGGGTAGAATATGCGCCGTTTAAATACAGAACGACGCCCTCCGGCTCGCCCGGTTGCAGATTACCTATGGAGACGACATAGTCCCCCCTCCAAACCGCCTTTGAGCGTTCGCGCGTGCTGCCGTCAAATTCGCCTGCGATTAGCTCCGTCCAGGAGGAATATTTGTTGTAATCCACCTCTATTTCCATAAGCTCATAGCGGGTGAGCACGTACACGGTTACGATATCTTCGCCTTTGCTTTTGGCAAATTCGGGGATTCGAGCCGTCTGCTTACAGCTTGCCGCAACAAAGAGACTAATTGCCGAGGCTGTCAATATAATCAAAAACTTCTTTAACGACATTTGCCATTACCTGCCCGCAGGCGTTTTTTTGCACGTATTCGCGGTAGCTTTCAACCGTGTAGCCCTTTACGTAATTCCCCGAGAGAGTCCACTCCGCTCCCAGCCTGTCCAAAATCAGTGAAAACGTCATATTCAAATCGTCGATATTACCTATGGTGAAGGAGGTTTTGGGAGTAAATTGCGGCACATATTGTTGCACTATTTCCAAAATTATAGCCTCGTTGTTCGCCCAATTTCTCTTTGCGCCGCCGTTGGGATTTATAAAACTCGACAGAAGCTGATTCCCTAAGGATATCTCCGAAGCGCCGCATTTTAGCATATCATATGCGTATGCCCAGAGATTGTTTGCGGCGGGTCCCTTGTAATCGGTGAGAATATCGCAGTACCAATCGTCGTAAATGTTGGCGTTGGTGAACACGGCGGGTCTGCCGAGGTCCGCCGCGCCCGATTTATAGAGTTGATATGTTGCCCAGGCAAGCACCCACTGCTTTGACTGCAAGTCGTTTGTGCCGAGATTTGCAACCGCCTGCAAAGCGGATTTGAGAGAGTCGGGAATATTTTTGCCGTCGGGAACTGTGGGTTTTTGCGGCTCGGCGGGTACTGTGGGTCTGTCGCCGGGGTCGGTGGGGGTTTGCCCGTTTTTGACGTAGCCGCAATAGATATCTTCATATAATAACGGCGCATAACTTTGGCTCTCTTCCTCGTAAGCGTGCTCTACATAGCGCCAGATTTTAAAAGAATACCCTTCGCCCGGATAAGGCTCCCACCAGCAGGAATAGGCATCGTTGGTTTTGTCGTCGTTGCCCGGAATTTGGCTGAGCGCCTCGTTTACGCTGTCGGCGCGGCAGAACGTGCGGTAGCGCTGCGTGCCGTCCGAATTCATTATATGTAACGTGAATTGCCCTATTCTTCGCACTCCCGTTACGCTCAATTCCACGTCGCCCGAAAGAGTCAACGGATATATGAGCATATCCGAAAAAGGGTCGCTGGAGTCCGCGCCGTCGCCCTGCGTGCCATAAATTTCAACGCCGTTTGCAAAGAGCTGCGCGCCTGCCGCGGTGTAGTCGCTGTCGCGGCGAATTACGAGATTTAAAACCGTGCCCTTCAAAAACTTTGATTCGCCTGCCAAAACTTGTTCGGCGTCGGATATACCGTCGTTATTGTTATCAATTAGCGCGCGCAGGGTGTAGCCCTCGCCGCCGGTGTGGGTTAAAGTTGCATAGTCGGCAGCGTCGTGAGTATCCGCAACCACGCCCGCTATGCCCACAGTGGTATTTTCAAGCACTTCGATAACGTAAAACGAGTGATATCCTTCGGCTTTGAGCTTTACTTCGTCGAGCCCCCAAGGGGCAAGGGAAGCCACGGCTTGATATTCCGCCCCGACTATTATGGGCTTGATTTGGGTTGAGGAATTTTTGCGGTAGCCGTTCTCCAGATAAATCCCCACCAAAGACGTGTAGCCGACCTTGTTTTCAACGCGTTTAAGCTCTTTGAACTTATAGCCGACGCCTTCGCCGAGATACAGCGAAATATTATTATTGGGAGTTGCATTTATTTCAACCCTGCAAACGGAAGCAGGCACAAGGTGCGAGTATACTGTTATTCCGTCCGCCTTGATTGTGGGGGCGGTCTGTTTATAGCCGTCCTCCAGATCTACCGAAATTGAGATATCCTCGGTTGAATAAGTGGAGATTTCGCCGTTTTTTGGAAAGAGCCTTTCATCGCCCTGTGAAAAGACGACTCCGCCGACGCCCTCGGACCAGCTGACCGCGATTTTGTGCGGTTGCTGCGGCTGTTCCGCGGCGCATGCAGAAAGCAACGCCGTGAGAGCAACGAGCAATGCCGCTATTTTAAAAAAGTACTTTTTCATAAATTACTCCTTTTCATAAATTACTCCGGGTTATTATTATGCGGCGGATTTGAAAACCCGCGAAAGGGGAATAAAAAGCAGCCCCACGCTTACGAGTGTGCATATGCACTGCGGGAGCATTACGTACAGGGAAGCGATGAAGTATCCGTAAGCCGCCTCTGCCGTGTAGCCGTAAAAAAGCGGGCTTATTATATCGTCCAAAAAAGTAAAGCACGCCGTGCATACGACGGCAAGGGCGGTGACGGTTATAAGTTCAACCGCCTCTTTTTTGCCCGAGGCGGAAAATTTTTTGCCGAGCACGCCGAAGAGAAGCGCAAAGGCATTATAGTAAACGAGATACAAAACGAGCACATTTGGATAAAAACTGAACAAAAGGCACCGCAAAAGCGAAAAGCACGTTGCAGTTAACACGCCCGCAAAGGCGCCGAAGGCATAGCAAAAGCACAAAAGAAAAACAGTTACAAGCTCCACGCCCGGAACAAAACCCAAAGTATATTGCAGCGCAATCAAAAGCGCAACCGATGCGGCGCACAGCGCAATCTTTCTTGACCTCACAATTTATACCTGCCGCTTTATCGTTTGCAGAACTTTTACAAATTCAAGGGCGTCCTTTGTATAGTAATCCGCGCCTATTTCCCTTGCGATTTCACTGTTCAAAACCGCGCCGCCCACAAAAATATTTGACGTGCAACCCGCCGCGCGAAGAGCCTTAATCGTCTCTTCCATTGATTTTACGGTGGTGGTCATGAGCGCGGAAAGCCCCACGGCAAGGGGCTTGTTTTTTTGATACGCCTCAACAACCTTTTCGGGGGGAACGTCCTTGCCGAGGTCGAGAACGGAGAAACCGTGGGATTCCAGAACTACTTTTACTATATTTTTGCCTATATCGTGCACGTCGCCCTTTACGGTTGCAAGAATTATTAAGCCGTTGCCGCTTCCCTCCTTGGGGAGTCTTTTGCCTATCACCTCGAAGGCTGCCTTTGCCGCCTCCGCCGAAGAGACGAGCTGGGGCAAAAACAGCTTGCCGCTATCGTATAATTTGCCGACTTCGTCGAGCGCTTTTATGAGAACTTCGTTTACCAATACCATAGGTTCGGTGCGCAAAAGCTCGGCTTCGCAAAGCTCCGCCGCCCTGCCCTTTACGCCCTTTTTTACGCAGTCGTATAAGGTTGCGGCAGACTTGTCCTCTCCCTTTGCCGCAAGGGTTGAATTGGCGGCGGCAGGGGTGAAATCTCTATATATATCTATATATTTTTCGGAATTTTCATCCTCGCCCGAGAGCACGGCAAAGGCGCGCACCGCGCCCGTCATCTCGCCGTCGAGGGGATTTAAAATGGGCATATTCAGACCGCAGGTCATCGCCATTGTTAGAAATGTTTTATTAAGAAGTCCCCTGTTGGGCAGTCCGAACGACACGTTGGACACGCCGAGCGCAGTTTTTACGCCGAGCGCTTTTACAAGGCGCAGGGCTTTTACCGTTTCCGTTACGAGCTTCTGTTCGGCGGAAGCCGTTAAAACAAGGGTGTCTATCATTATTTTATGGCGGGGGATTCCGTAGCTTTGGGCGCGCTCTATTATGCGCTTTGCTATATCGAAGCGCTCCTCCGCCGTTTTGGGAACGCCGTTATCGTCCATTGTGAGCCCCAAAACCACCGCGCCGTATTTTTTTGCGATGGGGAAAACGCGCTCCATTACGCTCTCCTCGCCGTTTACGCTGTTGATTATGGGTATGCCGTTATAGCAGCGCGCGCCCGCCTCTATCGCGTCCCTGTCCGAAGAATCTATCTGCAAGGGCAAATCGGAGTATTCCTGAACTCTTTGCAAAACTTCCGCCATGACGCGCGGCTCGTCGATTTTGGGAATGCCGACGTTTACGTCTAAAATATCCGCGCCCGCCTCCTGCTGCCTTACAGCCTCGTCCACAAGATAGTCGTAGTCCCCGTTTATAAGCGCCTCTTTGAGCTTCTTTTTGCCCGTGGGATTTAGCCGCTCGCCGCAGATTTTTACGCCGTCGATTTCCACAAGTTTTGTAGCCGAGTTCACAGCCGTCTTTTTTACGACCGTGCGGGGAACGACCTCTCTTTGGGAGTACTTTGAAATTGCATTGATAAATTCGGGGGTGGTGCCGCAGCAGCCGCCGACTACGCTCACGCCCATTTCAACGAATTTGCCGATATAATAACCGAACTCCTCTGCGCCGAGTTCGTAAACCGTTTTGCCGTTTTGAAGTTTTGGAAGCCCGCGGTTAGGCTCCACTATTACAGGCAGGTCGGTTGCCGCAAGCAACCGCTTTACTACGCTCTCCATCTCCTTGGGACCCAAGGAACAGTTTACGCCGAGAGCGTCCACGCCCAGCCCCTCCAAAGTGTTTGCAACAATCTCCGGCGTGGAACCCGTCAACGTTCTGCACGAGGAATCGAAAGTCATTGTCACGTATATCGGCTTATCCGCGTGCTCCTTTAAGGCAAGCACGCACGCCTTTGCCTCATATAAATCGGAAAAGGTTTCCACAAAATAGCCGTCTACGAGGTCCTTGGTAATTTCGGCAAGTTCCGCAAAGGCGGAATATGCCCCGTCGAACAAGAGCGTGCCCAAGGGCTTTAACATTGCGCCCGTGGGGCCTATGTTGAAGAACACGCTTTTTTTTGCGGCGCGGGCGTTTTCTATGGCTCTTAAAGCCACTTCCTCTATTGAAAACGCGCCCCTGTATTTGATTTTATTCAGTCCGAAAGTATTGGTTAAAATTATATCCGCCGCCGAATACGAACGGTGGATAGCCTTGATTTTTTCGGAGGCGGTTATATTGAAGTCTTCGGGGCAACCTTCAAGCCCCATATCTTCGAGCTGAGTGCCCATTGCGCCGTCCAGAACTATTACTTTTTTTCCGAGCCGTAACACGTTGTTCCCTCCTTCCGGTATTCGCATGCAGAAAAGTTGAAGCAGTTGCCGCACGTTTTTTTTGCCGTCTTGCCCACGCCAATCACTCCCGCCATAGATTTCATCGGCAACATAAGATTGCTTTCAAGCAGGGTAATTCCAATCTTTTCGGGCTTCAATAAATCAAATATATATCCGATATCCGAAATATCGCTGCCGCCGTAGCCGGGACAGAAACGGTATGTGAGATTTTTGCCCAAACCCGCTTCGAAATTATCGGCTCGGCGCTCCAGATACGCGCTTGCACAGGCGTCGAATATCAGCGATTTTTGCATATCCGCCCTTTGGAGATACTTTATTTTTCTATCAACTTCCGCGCCGAGGGTACAAACGCACAAAATAACCGCGGAGCACCCCGTTAAAAAGGATAAATAAGGCTCCTTTTGCAAAAAGGCGGGAATATCTTCAAATATTTTATAGTGATATCTGAACCCCTGAATTTTTTCAAGTTCTTCAAGACACGACAAAATGAGGCGGTCTACCCGTTCGTCCGGTTTTACCCCCTTATAGCCGAGATAGGTGTGAATAAGCGGCTGCAAATCAAAAGAGTTCATTGAAAAAATTATTGAGCCTTTCGTAAATTTCAATAGCAATATCTGCGTGGTTCATTATACAGAGATGAATGCCCGGCGCGCCCTTTGCTATCAAATCCATAATCTGATACACGGCGTAATTTATGCCCGCTTCCCGTACGAGAGAGGGGTTGCCCGAATAAATTTCAAGCATATTCCTAAGTTCTATGGGAATGGTGCTGCCGCACATGCTCTTTATGCGGGCTATGTTTTTGGGGTTGGTTATGGGCATTATCCCCGGAATTATGGGCGACGATATACCTATCCTGCGCGCCTCGCTTACAAGCCTGTAATAATAGGCGTTGTCGTAAAATATCTGGGAGATAAAGAATTTTGCGCCGCACTCCTCTTTCTTTTTGAGATTTACAAGGTCGGCATAGAGAGACTCGCACTCGGGGTGCCCCTCGGGATAACAAGCCGCGCCCATAGTAAAGCCGTATTTTTTTAGATATTCCTGCAAATCCGTGGCATGCTTGAAATATTTGCAATAATTCCCGTCATTCACCATGGGCTTGTCGCCGCGGAGAGCCAGCACGTTTTCAACGCCGTACTCCTTGAGCTTTTGGGCTACGGCGTCAATCTCGCCGGGGGTGGAAGGTCCGCCCGTAATGTGCGCAATAGGCTCTATTCCCTCGGACTTGATTAATCCCGCAATCTCCGCCGCGTTGCGGACATCGGAGCCGCTTGCGCCGTAGGTTACGCTGATAAAATCGGTGCGGAGCTTTTTTAGCTCTCGTATGGTTTCAAACAGCTTTTCCGTTCCCGTTTCTGCTTTTTGGGGAGGAAAAACCTCAAATGAAAGCGTTCTTTTGTTCTTTAAAATTTGATCTATTCTCATTGTTTTTATCCTGTATGCAACAGTATATCATAAATTTTTTGTTATGTGATAATATTAAAAATTTATCGGCTGATATAGATTTTAACTATAATAAATCATAAAAAATAAACTCCCTCATCACAATGAGCAGTGAGATATAAACTCTTTAAGGTGATATATAAAGCGCTCGGCGAGAACGCCCGGCTTATTATCCTGAATACAGATATAGCCTATTTTCATATGTTCGTCGCTCTTTAGGGGAACAGACACTATCTCGTTTCCGTTCAAATCGGCGCTCAATATACCCGAAGAAATAGTATATCCGTTCAAGCCTATCAACAGATTGAAAAGCGAGGCTCTGTCGGAAACTACTATGCTCTTTGGAACGTCCTCGGTGATATGCGGCTCTTCGGCAAAATAGAAGGAATTGTTTATACCCTGCTCGAAAGTCAGGCGGGGATAGGGCTTTAAATCTTCCAAAGTTACTTCCTTTTTGCCTGCAAGCGGATTTTTTGCGGAGACGAACACGTGGGGACGCGCGGTAAACAAGGGGGTGAATTTCAGTTCTGCCTTTTTCAAAATGCCGAGGATTATGTTGCGGTTGAATGAGGATAAAAATATTACGCCTATTTCGCTGCGGCGGGTGCGCACGTCCTCGATTATATCGTCGGTGCGTGTTTCGCGCAGAGAAAATTCGTATTCGTCCTTTCCGTATTCTTTTACGAGAGATACAAAAGCGTTTACAACAAAGGCATAGTGCTGTGCGGATACCGAAAAAATTCTCTTGTGCGGGGAAGATTGCTTGTATTCGCCCTCGAGCAAATCGGCTTGCTCTACCACCTGTCGGGCATATGAGAGAAACCTCAGCCCTTCCTCGGTGAGAACTGCGCCGCGGTTGCTGCGGATAAATATTGTTATGCTCATCTCCTTTTCAAGCTCCGCTACCGCGCTTGAAAGACTCGGCTGGGATATATACAGCTTTTGTGCGGCGAGGTTTATGGAACCCGATTGCGCAATCTGTATGACATATTTGAGTTGCTGTAAAGTCATTTTAGTTCCCTTTTATCGCCTCTTTCAATCTTCCGAGGGCACATTCCAGCGTTGAACGGGGGCAGGCTATGTTCAGCCTTTCGAAGCCGCTGCCGCCTGCGCCGAAGATATAGCCGTCGTCAAGCCATAATTTTGCCTTTTGCTCCACGAGAGCCTGAAGGGCTTGGTCGTTTAAGCCGAGAGCGCGGCAGTCGAGCCACAGAAGGTAAGTGCCCTCCGGTTCGATGAGCTTGATGTGAGGAATATCTTTGAGATAATCGCGCACGAACGCGAGGTTTGCGGCAAGATATTCTTTTAAGCAATCGAACCATTCTCCGCCCTTTTGGTATGCGGCTGCGCAGGCGGTCATGCCCATTACGCCCGGTTCCCAATAGCCCACCCGGTCAAGCTCGTCCTCAAACTTTTTGCGCACTTCCGGACTCGGAATGTAGATATTGGATATCTGCAGACCGGCAAGATTGAAGGATTTGGAGGGCGCGGTGCAGATTGCGCAGTGCTCCTCAAACTCCTTTTTTACCGTGGAAAATACAATATGTGTGTGGTTTTTAAAGGTAAAGTCGCAGTGGATTTCGTCCGAAATGACAAACACGCCGTGCTTTAAGCATATATCGCCGAGGCGCGTAATCTCTTCCCTTTCCCACACTCTGCCCACGGGATTGTGCGGGCTGCATAATATAAACGCCTTTACGTTGTTTGCTGTTATTTTGTTTTCGAAATCCTCGAAATCGATATAATATCTGCCGTCTTTGAGTTTTAACTCGCTTACTACGAGTTTGCGGTTATTGTTTGTTACGGAAGTTGCAAACGGATAGTACACGGGCTGGCAGCAAATTACTCCGTCGCCCTCTTTTGTGACAGCTTTTATGAGAGTGCAAATGGCAAATACTACGCCCGGGGTGCAGATGAATTTTTCGGGGTCGGCGTTCCAGCCGTGACGCTGTTTAAACCATTTTGCAACGACCGAAAAATAGTCCTTTTTAGGCATAGTATAGCCGAAAATGCCGTGCTCCGCGCGTGATTTTAGCGCGTCTGTAACCGCGGGGGCGGTGGGTATATCCATATCGGCAACCCAAAGGGGCAGAACGGAGGCAGGTCTGCCGCGTTCAACGGCAAAATCGTATTTTAAGCAACTTGTATTTTTTCTGTCTGTAATTTTATCGAAATCGTATTTCATTTTTCAAATACCTGCTTTAAATCCTCAATCAAGTCGTTTACGTTTTCAATGCCGACGGAAAGCCTCAAAAATCTGTCGTTTATGCCCCGCCTTTCGCGCTCTTCCTTGGGAACGTCGGCGTGGGTTTGCAACATGGGGTAGGTTATTAGGCTCTCAACTCCGCCGAGGCTTTCGGCGTATTGGAACACTTTTACGCCTTTTAAAATACGCTCCGCCAGCTCCTTGCTTTCAAGCTCTACCGATATCATACCCCCGAAGCCCGCAGACTGTTTTTTGGAAACCGAATATCCCGCGTGGTCCTCAAAGCCCACATAGTATACCCTTTTTACTTCCCTTCTGCCGCGCAGCCACGCGGCGATTTTTTGTGCGTTATAATTTATTCTGTCCATTCTCAGGGGCAAAGTTTTTATGCCGCGCTCAATCAAAAAACACTCCCACGGGGCAAGGCAGGCGCCGATCGTCTTATAATAATATCCCAACCGCTCGGCAAGGTCCGCGGAATTGACTACGGCAAAGCCCGCGAGGGCGTCGTTGTGACCGCCGAGATACTTTGTGCCGCTGTGTATTACAATATCCGCGCCGAGTTCTATGGGTCGCTGGAAATAGGGCGTTAAAAACGTGTTGTCCACAATCAGCAAAAGCTTATGCGCCTTTGCAAGCGCAGAGAGCGCGGCAATATCGGAAACCATCATCAAAGGATTGCTGGGAGTTTCTATATAGAGCGCCACGGTCTGCGGTTTTATAAGCGACTCTACCTTTTTCAAATCGCCCGTATCGGTAAAATCGAAAGACATTCCCTCGTGAGAGTTGACGTTGTTGAAGAGCCTTAAACTGCCGCCGTACAAATCCTCGGAAGCTATAATGTGCGAGCCACCTTCAAAGAGCTTCATCACCGTTGTTATCGCCGCCATACCCGAAGAAAAGGCATATGCGACAACGCCGCCCTCCAAAGCGGCGACCGTGTTTTCCAGATGGGTGCGCGTAGGGTTTGAAAGCCGTGAATAGCTGTAGTCCGAGGGCACGCCCACTCCCTTATGTACAAACGTTGCCGACTGGCAAACTGCCTGCGTAAGCGTTCCCCATTCGTCTTTTTTGTTGCCGTCTGCATGCAGACAGAGCGTTTCGAACTCCATATTTGAACCTCGATGTAAATATTTTTTTAACAATCTGCCCATAGTTCCGCCTCGGGAGAGGAAATCCATAGGGATAGCAAGCGGAAGCGGCTGAAAAATCGATTGTACAGTTAAAATATATACAAAATTGATTAAAATGTCAATTAGTTTATGGGTAAGAAGCCGCCGCAGCTTGCTTCTCCCCTGCTTTTACTGTATAATCGGATTGGAAAAAGTAATTTTTGGGGTGAATATAGGTGGGGTTTATCTCGTTCAGCTTGGAATTTTATAAAAACGAATTGCAAAAATTGGAGACGGCTGCCGTAAGCGAAGAAACGATTTATCGGGCAAAGCAACTGCTGAAAATGCTTGACGACTTGCTTGACGAAGGATATACGGAGCTAAATAATAAATTGGAGGAAGCTTTTTTAGGGGTATCAAAATTAAGAGCATATATAAAGAATAACAATGCCGAGCCGTTTAGCGTTCACAAGCCGTTTCAGACAACAGACGTCACATACTACAACCGCGCATATGAGCTTACAGAGGCAATAAAAGAACTTACAGGGAAAGCCGAAAACAGTGCAGGGATATGCTGTGACGCATTTTTACAGGAGTTAATTGATTTTTGCAAATGGACAGGTTATGAGGCAGATACGGCGTACATCTTTTTGCTGCGCGATACATTGCTGCCATTTATTTATTATCAAAATAAAGGCAGAAAAGATATTTATCCGTGGCTACTCGGCAGAAAAACACTTGCAAAGTTAACAGGCGCGGATAACGTAGACGACGAAATCAGATTTGCCATTATCAAAGCGTTGGAATCGGGCAAATGCCTCAGTTATAAAGATTTTTGCGGTATGGTTTTACCAAACATACGCTCCGTTTTGAAGAAGTATCCCCAAATGGAAAATCAATTGATCGAATTGCTTGGAGAAATTAAAAAAGAGCATATTATTGTAGTTGAATCGGGATGTTTCGGCACTTTTCCAATGTTGCTTATGAGCTTGGACGACCGTGTAGATTTGCGTATGTTTACTACCTATCCCTATCTGTTAAAGATATATGGCAATAAAATTTATTCGCCGAAATATGAAAACGGTCGTTTGTTTGAAACTATGTATTCGCAGGATTTGTACTTCCGTTTTTGCGATTTAAGGGACGGCAAGTTCTTTGTTGAAAAATGCAATAACAAACAAATAGAAACATATGCACTTGCAGAAATAAGAGCTGTTTTGCAACTATCGCAATAATATGGTCCGAAATAAATATTTGCGGGGGGCGCATATGCGCCGCAGTCAGTGCGACGTTAAATAATGTTGACAAGACCGCCGCGAACAGGTAATATATTATACATATGAAGATAAAAGAATTCTTTAAAAATATGGGCTGCGGGGCGGCAATCGGCGTGGCGATGATAATCCCCGGCGTGAGCGGCGGAACCATTGCGGTGCTTTTGGATATTTACGACAAGCTTATAGACGCGCTTGGGAACCTGCGCAAAAATTTTAAAGAAAACGCGGCGTTTTTGCTGCCTGTGCTGCTGGGCGCGGCTCTGGCGTTTGCGGCGGCGTACTTCCCCCTGGACTACGCGCTGCGCTATGCCCCCTTGCCAACGGTGCTGCTGTTTGCGGGGCTGATGACGGGGTCGTTGCCCAAACTTTTTAAGGATTGCAGAAGCAACGGCTTTAAAAAATCGAATATATTTTCGGTAATTCTGCCTTTTTCGGCGATTATAGCAATATGCGTTATTAAGCTGTTTGTTGCGGCGGGGTCGGCGGACCTTTCGGCGGGAATGCCCGTTTGGGGATATTTTGCGCTTGTTGCCGTGGCTATGCTTGCAAGCTGCGCGCTTGTGATTCCCGGCGTGAGCGGAAGTATGCTTTTGATGATTTTGGGATATTACGACGCAATATTTGCCGCAGTGCGCGCGGCAACGGACGATTTTTGGCATGCCGCGCTTGTTTTGGTGCTGTTTGCTTTTGGGTTGGTGATAGGATTTTTCAGCATTGCAAAGCTTATGAAATTGTTTTTGGAAAAATTCCCCCGCGGAACGCACTGGGCCATATGGGGCTTTGTTTTGGGGAGCATACCTGCCATATTTATAGTTTTCGACTATTCCTCCGCCCCCCTCGGCGCCGTGCAGATTGCAATAGGCTGTATTCTTTTTGCGCTGGGCGCGATAGGCACATACGCGCTTACGGCGTACCTCGGGCACGCGGAAAAAACCAAAAAAACCGAATAAATGCAATACCGTGTTGAGTTTTTTAAAAGAGCGGGCGGCAATCAAGAGATTGCCGCCCGCATTTTTTAAGTTTGTTTTTTATGATTTTTACTGCAAGGAAGATTTTACCGAAGCGCAGCATTTGAGCATAATTTCAAGGCACTCGTTTAAAAGTTCCTTGTCCTCGTTGGAAAGGCTGCCGTTCTTTACGGCGTTGTTGACTATTACGGCGGCGTAGTTGAAAGAGGAGAACATATTCTTCAAGAGTTCCTGCTGCTTTTCATAGCCGCCCTCGGCTGTGATGAAAAAATCGTATACGCTTTGAAGCTGCTTGCCCGCGGGCTTTAAAAGGGATAAATTCCGCGTTGTAACAATTTCTGATACGGTCTTTTCGAACTTGCCGATAAGGTCCAAAAGCCTTAAATCTTCAAAATTCAACATATTACTTGATGTTGATATCAACCGCGCTGTTGAATCCGGGGGCGATTACGGGGGACATATTTTTATATTCCTTTACGCCCGTGCCCGCGGGAATGAGCTTACCGATTATAACGTTTTCTTTAAGCCCGATAAGCGGGTCTACCTTGTTCTTTATAGCCGCGTCGGTGAGTACCCTTGCAGTCTCCTGGAAGGACGCCGCCGAAAGGAAGCTGTCGGTGGAGAGCGCAGCCTTGGTGATGCCCAAAAGGACGCGCTTTTGCAGGGCGGGCGTGCCGCCGTTTTCTATAGCCTTGCGGTTCTGCTCCTCCACGGTGAACATATCCACCGTTTCGCCGGGGAGAAGGTCGGTGGAGCCTGCGCTCTCTATTCTGACCTTCCTTAGCATCTGGCGGACGATTATTTCAACGTGTTTATCGTTTATATCAACGCCCTGACCGCGGTAAACGGACTGAACCTGTTCAAGGATATAGTCCTGCACGCCCTTTACGCCCGAAACCCTCAAAATATCCTGCGGATATACGGAGCCTGCGTTGAGCACCGTGCCGGGGGTTACCGTATCGCCGTCCTTCACGTGAAGCTCGGCGTTGAAGGGAAGCTTGTATTCCTTTTTCTGCTCGCCCGTTACGGGGTCGCGTATAACTATTATCTTTTCGCCGTCTTCATCGTCGACAGACGCCACGCCGGAGACCTCGCAAAGGGTTGCGCAGCCCTTGGGCTTGCGCGCCTCGAAAAGTTCCTCAACTCTGGGGAGACCTTGGGTTATATCGCCCGTTGCCGCTATACCGCCCGTGTGGAAGGTACGCATGGTAAGCTGGGTGCCGGGTTCGCCTATGGACTGGGCGGCGATTACGCCTACCGCTTCGCCCGGCATTACGGGCGTGTTGGTTGCCATATTCTTGCCGTAGCACTTGGCGCATACGCCGTATCTCGAATTGCATGTGAATATGGAGCGGATTGAAACTTGCTCTATGCCGGCGTTGATTATCTGCTTGGCTATCGAGTCGGTAACAAAGCCGTTTACGCCCACTATGAGATTGCCGTTTTTATCGTAAACGTCCTCGGCTACGAACCTGCCCTGTACCCTGTCCTCAAGACCTTCTATAACCTCGCCGTTGGGTCCTATTATTGCCTTGACTATCATACCGCGGGGCTTTTTGCTGCCCGCCATGCAGTCCTCTTCCCTAACTATAACGTCCTGAGAAACGTCGACGAGACGCCTTGTAAGGTAGCCGGAGTCCGCAGTTTTTAACGCGGTGTCGGCAAGACCTTTTCTGCCGCCGTGCGAAGAAATGAAGTATTCCAGAACGGAAAGACCCTGCCTGAAACACGATTTTACGGGAACTTCTATCTTTTTACCCTGGGGGTTAACCATCAGTCCGCGCATACCCGAGAGCTGTTTCATCTGGTCGATGGAGCCGCGGGCGCCGGAGTTTGCCATCATCCATATGGGGTTGAACTTATCGAGGGATTTTTTAAGCTCCTCGGTGACCTTGTCGGTCGCCTCGTCCCACGCGTCTATAACGGCGTTGTAGCGCTCCTCTTCCCTTAAAAGTCCGCGCTGGTATTTCTTTTCGATTGCAATTACTTTCTGCTCGGTATCGCGGACAATCTCCTGCTTTGCGGCGGGAATGTGCATATCGAACACCGACGTTGTGATTGCGCCTATTGTGGAATATTTGTAGCCGAGAGTCTTTATTTTGTCGAGAACGTCGGCTGCCCTCGGCGCGCCGCCCGTTTTGAAGCAACGCTCCACTATTTTGCCGAGCTGCTTTTTGCCTACTGCCACGGCGTCGCCCAAGAACTCGTAGGAAATTTCGTATTTGAGATAGTCCTCTTTGCTTTCGCGCTTAACAAAGCCGAGGTCCTGCGGCATATTGGAGTTGAATATTATTCTGCCGACGGTGGTCATCACTATGCCCTGCACGGTTTCGCCGTTGTAGGGGGAATTTTCGTCGGAAATGGTCAATGTGCGCCTTACCTTAATTTCATCCTGCATATGAATGAGCTTCAATTGGTAAGCCATCAGCGCTTCGTCTTCGGAAATATATGCGTTTGCAACATACTTTTCGGCGCCTTCGTCGCCCTCGTTGCACTCGTAGTATCTGTCGCCGCTCCACCTGTAATATTTGCCGTCCACGCGGCGGATTATGGTGAGGTAGTACGCGCCCATAACCATATCCTGCGAGGGCTGCATTACGGGCTTACCGTCGGAGAGCTTTAAAATGTTGTTGCAGGAGAGCATCAGAAATCTTGCCTCTGCCTGAGCTTCCACCGAGAGGGGAACGTGAACAGCCATCTGGTCGCCGTCGAAGTCGGCGTTGAACGCCGTACATACGAGGGGGTGTATTTTTATTGCTCTGCCCTCGATGAGCACGGGCTCGAACGCCTGAATGGAGAGCCTGTGCAGCGTGGGCGCACGGTTCAAGAGCACGGGGTGGTCTTTTATTACCTCCTCGAGGACGTCCCAAACAAAGGGCTTTGCCTTTTCTACCGTGCGTTTTGCGCTCTTTATGTTGTGGCACTGACCGCTTTCAACAAGCTTTTTCATTACAAAGGGCTTGAAAAGCTCGATTGCCATCTCCTTGGGCAGACCGCACTGATAGAGCTTTAATTCGGGACCGACTACTATAACCGAACGTCCGGAATAGTCTACGCGCTTGCCGAGAAGGTTCTGGCGGAAGCGCCCCTGCTTGCCGCGGAGCATACCCGAAAGGGATTTTAATTCGCGGTTGGAGGGACCGGAGAGCGCCTTGCCGCGCCTGCCGTTGTCTATAAGGGCGTCAACGGCTTCCTGCAGCATACGTTTTTCGTTTTTGATTATCATATCGGGCGCGCCCAGCTCAATCATTCTCTTCAAACGGTTGTTGCGGTTTATTACGCGCCTGTATAAGTCGTTCAAATCGGAGGAGGCAAACCTGCCGCCGTCCAGCTGGAGCATGGGACGCAGGTCGGGGGGAAGCACGGGCAGAACGGTTAAAATCATCCACTCGGGGCGGTTGCCGCTCTTTCTGAACGCTTCGAGAATCTCTATCCTCTTGACCGCTTTCAGCCTCTTTTGGCTGGCGGAGCTGGTTTCGATTATCTTGCGCGCCTCTTCGCACTCCTTGTCGAGGTCTACCGCAACGAGAAGTTCGCGAATGGCTTCGGCGCCCATTCCCACTTTGAGTCCCGTGGTTTCACTGTCGCCGTACTGCTCCTCTATGTCGCGGAGTTCCTTGTCGTTTATAACCTGTTTATACTCGAGCGTGGGCACCGTGCCGGGGTCTATAACCACGTACGCGGCGAAGTATATTACCTGCTCGAGCGCCTTGGGGCTCATATCGAGGATAAGACCTATCCTTGAGGGCACGCCCCTGAAATACCAGATGTGCGAAACGGGAGCGGCAAGCTCTATATGACCCATTCTCTCCCTTCTTACCTTGGCGCGGGTTATTTCAACGCCGCACTTTTCGCACACGATGCCCTTGTATCTTATTCTTTTATATTTTCCGCAGTGGCACTCCCAGTCCTTCATAGGTCCAAAAATGCGTTCGCAGAAAAGTCCGTCCTTTTCGGGCTTCTGGGTTCTGTAATTTATGGTTTCGGGCTTGGTTACCTCGCCCTTGGAAAGTTCCCTGATTTTTTCGGGAGAAGCTACGCTGATTTTAATTGAGTTGAAATCGTTTAATTCAAACATATATTACCTCCCTTAGTCCTTATCCTCTTTGTCGTCGTCGTCATCGTCCTCGTCGAACAGGGTGAACTTGTCGCCGAGGTCATCGTCGTCGCCGAAGGCGTCCATATCATCGTCCTCGTCGTTGTCGCCGAAGAGTTCCTTGCTGGTGAAGTCGTCCTCGTCGTTGTCGAATATGGACCCGGGTTCGAGGTCGACGTCCTCCACGCCGTGTTCCGCTGCGATTTCCACTTCTTCCTCGGGCTTTTCGTCCTCGATTTCCTGTATTTCGCGCGCCTTTGCGGTGGGGATAGCGTCGTCTTCGTCGTCAAGCTCGCGAATGACTAACTCTTCGCCGCTTTCGGTGAGTACTTTTACGTCGAGGGCAAGCGACTGCAATTCCTTTAAGAGCACCTTGAACGCTTCTGGAACGCCCGGCTCGGAAATGTTGTTGCCCTTTACTATGCTTTCGTAAGTTTTTACACGGCCCACAACGTCGTCCGACTTAACCGTTAGGATTTCCTGCAACACGTGCGCCGCGCCGTAGGCTTCCAAAGCCCACACTTCCATTTCGCCGAAACGCTGTCCGCCGAACTGCGCCTTGCCGCCGAGAGGCTGCTGCGTGACTATGCTGTAAGGTCCTATCGAACGCGCGTGGATTTTATCGTCGACGAGGTGGATGAGCTTTATCATATACTGCACGCCGACGGTTACGCGGTTTTCAAAAGGTTCGCCCGTTCTGCCGTCGTAGACCTGTATTTTGCCGTCTACCTTGCCTTCGGGGTTCAATATGTTGTTTTCCTGGAACAGCTTTTTGATGTCCTGCTCGGTTGCGCCGTCGAATACGGGCGTTGCAATCTTCCAGCCGAGCTGTTTGCAGACAAGACCCAGATGCACCTCGAGCACCTGACCTATGTTCATACGGGAAGGCACGCCGAGAGGGTTTAAAACTATCTGCAGGGGAGTTCCGTCTGCAAGGAAGGGCATATCCGCCTGCGGCAGAACGCGGGATATAACGCCCTTGTTGCCGTGGCGGCCGGCCATTTTGTCGCCGACCTGTACTTTACGCTTTTGCGCTATATATACGCGCACCAACTTGGATACGCCGGGGGAAAGCTCGTCCTTGTTTTCACGGGTGAATATCTTTACGTCAACAACTATGCCGCCTTCGCCGTGGGGAACTTTTAAGGAAGTATCGCGCACTTCCCTTGCCTTTTCGCCGAATATGGCGCGGAGAAGCCTCTCCTCGGGGGTAAGCTCGGTTTCGCCCTTGGGGGTAACCTTGCCCACGAGAATGTCGCCCGTCTGAACTTCGGCGCCTATTCTTATAATGCCGTTCTCGTCGAGGTCTTTAAGCGCGTCCTCGGAGACGTTGGGAATATCCCTTGTTATTTCCTCGGCGCCGAGCTTTGTGTCGCGCGCTTCGGTTTCGTGTTCTTCTATATGAATGGAGGTGAATACGTCGTCCTGTACGAGCTTTTCGGAGATGAGAATGGCGTCCTCGTAGTTGTAGCCCTCCCACTCCATATAGCCGATTAAAATATTTTTACCGAGAGCAAGCTCGCCGTTGTTGGTTGCGGGACCGTCGGCGATTATTTCGCCTGCCTCAACCCTGTCGCCCGTGTTGATGATGGGGCGCTGGTTTAAGCAGGTGCACTGGTTGGAGCGCTCGAATTTTTTAAGCTTGTATTCGGTTATAAGTCCATTATCTTCCTGAATCTTTATGCAGTCGGAGGCAACGCCCACGGCTACGCCCGCGTTCTTTGCGCGCACCAAAACGCCGCTGTCACGCGCGATTGCCGCCTCTATGCCCGTTGCGACTATCGCCGATTCGGTCTTCATAAGGGGCACCGCCTGACGCTGCATGTTGGAGCCCATCAGGGCGCGGTTGGTATCGTCGTTTTCAAGGAAGGGAATGAGCGCCGTGGCAACCGAGACGAGCTGCTTGGGGCTGACGTCCATATAGTCCATCTTTTCGGGAGGATACTGCGTTATTAAATCGCGGTGGCGGCAGCCTATGTGGGAGTTGACAAAGTGATTGTTTTCGTCCAACGGCTCGTTGGCCTGCGCAACGATATATCTGTCCTCTTCGTCCGCCGTTAAATAGTCCACGTGGTCGGTTACCGTGGGTATGCCGTTTTCGTCCCTTTCAACCTTGCGGTAGGGGGACATTATAAATCCGTACTCGTTTACCTTTGAGAATGTGGCAAGCGAGGATATAAGACCGATGTTCTGACCTTCGGGGGTCTCTATGGGGCAGAGCCTGCCGTAGTGGGAGTGGTGAACGTCGCGCACCTCGAACGTGGCTCTGTCGCGGTTTAAGCCGCCGGGACCGAGCGCGGAGAGCTTACGCTTGTGGGTAAGCTCGGCAGCGGGGTTGGTCTGGTCCATGAATTGGGAGAGCTGCGAGGAACCGAAGAATTCGCGTATAACCGCGGAAACGGGACGGACGTTTACAAGTCCCGAGGGGGTGACTTCCATTGCGTCCTGCGTTGCCATACGCTCTTTTATAAGCTTTTCGAGCCTTGCAATACCTATCCTGAGCTGGTTTTGCAGAAGCTCGCCCACCGAACGTACGCGGCGGTTGCCGAGGTGGTCTATGTTGTCTATGGTGCCGATGCCGTACTGCAAATCGATATTTGTGGAAATGGAGGCAACTATATCGTCCACCGTTATGTGCTTGTGGCACAGCTTTTCCACAACCGCCTTTATTTCCTTCTTTTCGTCGTTTTCAAGCTCGGTTTTATCCGAAAGGAGAAGTTCGTTGAACTTTTTGCAGGCGGATACGAACTTGATTCTCTGCTCCCTTCTCCTCTCCCTGTTCTTTTTATCCTCGGGCTTTTCGTCCTCGGACTCGGGAGTTTCGGCAACATAGTATATTGCGTTTATTTCGTTGATAAACTTTTCGGCTACTTCCTCCACCTTTGCGTTTTCGCACTCGGCGGCTATCTGCTTCATAAATACGAAGTTGGGATAGTACACCGTGGGCAGAAGCCCGAACATCTTGTGGGGCTTATCGGAAAGCGCGCGCCAGTTTACCGTGTTGTTTGCTATTATCTTGTGCTTGATTTCGCCCTGCTCGGGGTCGGAGACAAGCACGAACACTTCGTTTACGCCCGAATCCTGCAGTTCGATTGCGCGGGACTCGGAGATAACGTCGCCCGCGTGCGCCATAATTTCGCCCGTGTAGGGGTTTACCACGTCCTCGGCAAGCTTGCAGCCGGGGAGCCTGTATGCAAGATTGAGCTTTTTGTTGAACTTATATCTGCCCACTTTTACAACGTCGTAGCGGCGGGGGTCGAAGAACAGGTTGTTGAGATGCTGCCTGACGGAAGCCTCGGTGGGAACTTCGCCCGGGCGCAGACGGCGGTATAACTCAACGAGACCGTCGCTCTCGGACTTGGTAGTGTCCTTGGCGATGGTGTTTTCTATCATCTTGTCGTTCGCAAACAGGTCCATAAGCGCCCTGTCCGAACCGAAGCCGAGGGCGCGGAGAAGCACGGTGACGCAGATTTTACGCTTTCTGTCCACATGGACCCACAGAACGCCCTGCGCGTCCTGCTCCAGCTCGAGCCACGCGCCGCGGTTGGGAATGACGGTTGTTGCAAACATCTCCCTGCCCGATTTATCGCGCGAGGAGGCGTTGTATACGCCGGGCGAACGGACGAGCTGGGAAACTATAACGCGCTCGGCGCCGTTTATTATGAACGAGCCGGAGTCGGTCATAAGGGGGAATTCGCCCATAAACACGTCCTGGTCTATAACGTCGCCGCGCACCTTGTTTACGAGGCGCACCTTTACGTGCATGGGCAGGGCGTAGGTGGCGTCGCGGTTGCGGCACTCCTTTTCGTCATACTTGGGCTTTTCGTCGAACCAGTGGTCGAGGAAATACAGCTCGTAGTGGTCGGAGTAGTCGGTGATGGGCATAAAGTCCTCGAACACCTCGGAGATGCCCTCCTTGATGAACGCGTCATAGCTGGACTTCTGTATTTCAACGAGGTCGGGAATATCTATTACCTCGTTGATTTTGCCGAACTTACGCCTTTCGGTTTTGCCATACTTGTGAATTGGTAAATTCATTAAAAAGAACTCCTTTGGGGCGGTTATCCGCCATATATTTTCACATCTCAGGCTATCGCGCGGATATATCTTTTCACCGCGCACAATACTGCAAATGTATATTTACCGTTGGGGGCTTAAAAAAAATTTTTGGGCGGAAGCGGCTTTTTTTGCGTTCCGCACTTTACAAGTTGAATTTTTTGGTGTATACTTAGCACGAAAAACTCAATACATACGCACAATTTCGACGCGATTTTTTCACTTTAAACTTTGAAAAAAAGTAAAAAGGTGATAAAAATCGCATTTTAATACATTGTACTATTGTACACTTTGAAAGAAGTAAAGTCAAGCGTTTTTTGGAAATTTATGAGAATCGACAAATTTTTGAAGGTATCGCGCATATTGAAGAGGCGGACGTTAGCCGAGGAAGCCTGCGAAAAGGGGAAAGTTTCGGTGAACGGCAGGGAGGTTAAGCCCGGGCACCGCGTAAAACCCGGCGACCGCGTGGAGATTTGCTTTGCCGGAGGCTCGGTGAAGTTTGTAATCAAGGACATAAAGGAGACGGTTAAAAAGGATGAAGCCGCCTCGCTTTACGAAATTATTGAGGGCGAATGATGGCTCACGTTCATTTTAAGGTAAAAAATTTCATTATGCTGTTCGTGGCGGGCGTTATAAACGCCACGGGCGTTACGCTGCTTCTGCTGCCTTCCAACTTTTACGACAGCGGGCTTTCGGGCGTGTCAATGCTCATTATCCAGCTCTTGCCCGCGGGCGTGCGGCAGTTCATACAGCTGTGGCTGCCCTTGATTGTGCTAAACGCGCCCGTGTTTTTGTTTGCGATGAAAAGGCAGGGCATAGAGTTTACTTTGTATTCTCTATTTGCGATTATGGTCTACTCCCTCTCCTCGCTCGTTTTCGAACAGGTAATCCCCAAGTTTTTGCCCAACTTTTTCAGTTCGGGGTCGCCCATAGGCGGGGGCGAAAAGATAATCTGCGCTATATTCGGCGGGTTGCTTTCGGGAATAGGCAGCGGAATGGCTATACGCTACGGCGGCACGATGGACGGCATGGAGAGCCTTGCCGTGATGTTTGCAAAGAGAATGAACCTTTCGGTGGGGAATTTTGTGCTGGCGTTCAATATATTGCTTTATATATTGGTAGGAATTCTGGCGTTTGCGGGGGCTATACCCAACAGCGGAACTTCGGACTTCACCCCCGCCCTCTACTCCATTGTGGCGTACTTTGTGGCAAGCAAAGCCGTGGACTTTATTTCTGACGGTCTGGACCAGGCAAAGGGCGCGCTTATAATAACATCCAAATATAACGACGTGTGCAAGGCGCTTTCAAACGTATTCGGCAGGGGACTTACCGTTTGGGAGGGGCGCGGATACTATTCAAAGAGCGAAAAACAGATTATATATTGCGTTATCAACCGCTTTCAGGTGGCAAAGCTAAGGGAAGTTGTGTCCCGCCACGACCCGATGGCGTTTGTAACGCTGATGGATATAACCGACGTTATAGGCACGAGCATTAAGTACAGTCGTGTAAACGAAAAGCTGCTAAGGCAGCGGCAAAAAATGCAGGAAGAGCTTGAAAAAGCCGAACGTGAAGCGGAAAAATCCAAGGAGAGAGTGTACAAATATGACACAGGCGAAGAACCTTAAAGTGAGCGTTATAATTGCCGCGGCGGGCAGGGGCGAACGCGCGGGGTTTTCAAAAAACAAACTGCTTGCTCCCCTGTGCGGCGCGCCGGCGCTTTGGCATACCTTTAAAAAATTCGATATACCCGAGGTGGACGAGGTTATAGTTGCCTCGTCCGAATATGATTTTGAAGAAATTTCCACCCTCGCCGCGCCATTCGGCTACAAAGTGGTTTTGGGCGGGGAGACGCGCACGCAAAGCGTAAAAAAGGCGCTTGCGGCGGTGACGGGCGACATAGTTTTAATTCACGACGGAGCGCGCCCCTACCTCTCCCGAGAACTGATATTAAAATGCATAGACAGCGTTGTGCGGTTTGGGAGCGGCGTATGCGCGCTGCCCTGCACGGACACTATTGCAACCTCCAACTACGGGTTGATTACGGGCTGCCACGACAGGCACTCCCTATACCGCGTTCAGACGCCGCAGGGCTTTTATACCGAAGATATCCGCAACGCCTACGAAATGGCGGGAAACGCGGAATATACCGACGATTCGCGGGTATATTGTGAGTTTTGCGGTTTACCGCGCGTTGTGGAGGGCGAAGAGAGCAACAAAAAACTGACATATGCGCGGGATTTTGCCGAGGGGATACCTCAAATGCCTTCGGCAGGGGGTGTGCGCGCCGGATTCGGCGTGGACGTGCACGCGTTTTGCAAGGGAGATTACATTACGCTCGGCGGCGTTAAAATAACCTGCGGAAAGGCGCTTTGTGCGCACAGCGACGGGGACGTGGTTTTCCACGCCGTGACGGACGCGCTATTATCGGCGGCGGGCTTGAAGGACATAGGGCACTACTTCCCCGACTCGGACCCCGCCCTGAAGGGCGCCGACAGCGCGCATATGTGCAAGATTGCACTGAACGAAGTAAAAAGGGCGGGATATGCGCCGCTGAACATATCAATTTCCGTGCAGGCGGAAACGCCGAGGCTTGCTCCCCATATAGACGAAATGGTTAAAAATATTTCACATGTATTGGATATTCCGCAAAGTTCGGCGGCGGTTGCCGCGGGGACGGCGGAAAAGCTGGGGTTTGTGGGCGAAGGGCTGGGAATTGCAGCCTACGCCGTAGTTCTTTTAAAGGGGGCCGAAAATGGCTAAACAGATTTCGCGGTTTGTATGCTCGGAGTGCGGCGCTGTAAGCCCGCGCTGGCTGGGGAAATGCCCCGCGTGCGGGACATTCAACACTATGGTTGAAGAAATTGCCGAGGCTGCGCCCGCGCCCCTTAAAACGGCCAAAAAACCCACCGCGCCGAGGGCAAAGCCCCTTTCGGAAATAACGTACGAAAAATTCAACCGCACGTCCTCGGGCATTTCAGAGTTCGACAACGTTTTGGGCGGCGGGATCGTGGCAGGTTCGCTTGTGCTTTTGGGCGGCGATCCCGGCATAGGCAAGTCCACCCTTTTGACGCAGATTGCCGCGTATCTTTCGGAGGGACACAAGGTTTTGTATGTCTCCGCCGAGGAGAGCTGCGCGCAGGTGAAAATGCGCGCGAAGAGGCTGAACCTGAGCTGCGAAAACATGCTGCTTTTGAACGAGACGTGCATAGACGACCTCGGGAGCGAGCTTGACGGCGTGGAGTTCTGCGTTATAGACTCAATACAGGCGGTGTATACGGACGACCTTTCCTCCTCCGCAGGGTCCGTGGGGCAGGTGCGGGAATGTGCCGCAAAGCTTATGCGGATTGCAAAGAGCCGGAATATAACCTTTTTTATAGTCGGGCACGTTACAAAAGAGGGCGCCCTTGCGGGTCCGAAGGTGTTGGAGCACGTAATGGACACAGTGCTGTACTTCGAAGGCGAAAAACAGGAAAATTTCAGAATTTTGCGCGCCGTGAAAAACAGGTTCGGGAACGTTGCCGAAGTGGGAGTTTTTGAGATGACCGAGAGCGGGATTGTAGCCGTTACGGACTACTCGGGCATATTCCTTTCGGAGAGCCGCGGCGAAGAAGCGGGAAGCGCGGTTACGCCCGCCGAAACGGGGGCAAGGTGCATGAACGTGGAAATACAGTGCCTTGTTTCCAAAACGGCGTTTGGGCTGCCGAGGAGAATGCCGCTCGGGATAGACTACAACAAGCTGGTGCTTTTGATTGCCGTTCTGGAAAAGAGGTGCGGGCTGTCCCTCGGCGGATACGACGTGTACGTGAACGCCATGGGCGGGATAAAGCTGAACGAAACGGCGTGCGACCTTGCGGTGTGCGCGGCGCTTGCTTCGGCTTATTTTTCCGAGCCGATAGATAAATATACCGCCGTTTTCGGGGAAGTGGGGCTTACGGGCGAGGTACGCGCCGTGAGCTACTGCGAAAAACGGGTTGCGGAGTGCGTTAAAATGGGCTTTAAAAAGGTGCTGGTGCCCGCCAAAAATATGAAGTCGGTGGTAAAATACGCCGATAAAATTGCAATCGTGCCCGTGCTCTACGTAAACACGATGATTAAAAATCTGTTCAAGGACAAGTAAAATTTTTGCGGGCGGCAGGGACTCCTGCCGCCCGCGATCGGATAAAGCATATCTCAAGGGGGAATTTTTATGGTAAATTGCGCCGTTATAGGAATAGGAGCGATGGGGAAAAAGTACGCCGCAATGCTCAACTCAAATAAAATAGAGGGGCTTAAGCTTGCGGCGGTGTGCTGCCGCAGCGACGGAAACGCCGCCTGGGCGCGGGAAAACCTCGGCGGGGACGTAAGGATTTTTAAAAGCGAGGACGAGCTTTACAAAAATGAGGAGCTGTTCGACGCCGTTATAATAGTCACCCCGCACAAGCTGCACCCTGCAATGGCTATACGCGCCTTAAAGGCGGGAAAGCACGTTATGTGCGACAAGCCCGCAGGGGTTACGGCAAGCGGCGCGGGAGAGATAAACGCCGTTGCGGAGCAATCCCGCGGGGTTTACGCCATGATGTGCCACCAGAGGACGTATGAAAAATATATTAAATTAAAAGAGCTTCTAAACGCCGGCGCCATAGGAAAGTTGAGGCGGATTTTGATGGTGAACGGAAAATTTTTCAGGACGGAGTTCTACCACGCCTCCGCCTCCTGGCGGAGCAGCTGGCAGGGCGAAGGCGGCGGCGCGCTGATAAACCAAGGGTATCATCTGCTGGATATGTGGCAATATCTGTTCGGAATGCCCGAATCGGTGTACGCCGATATCCCGTTTGGGAAATATAATAATTTTGCCGTGGACGACGAGGCGACAGTTATAATGAACTATCCCGACAAGGCGACGGGGACTTTTATAATTTCCACGGGCGAGGGATATCCCGAAGAGAGGCTGGAAATTGCGGGAACGCGCGGACAGATTATTTTGGACGGGCAGACCTTAACCCTTACGCGGTTCGGCGCGGACCTGCGGGAATATGCAAAAAATGCCGCGGTGACTTCAACGCAGGAGCTTGAAAGCTCGGCGGAAGTTTTCAGATTCGGGGAGCCGTCGGACGCCTACGGGAAGATGCTGAACAACTTTGCGGGGGCTGTTTTGAAAGGGGAAAAATTGATTGCGCCCGGGCAGGACGGCGAAAAGACCTTGCAGATAATCAACGCCGCGTACCTTTCGGCTTGGACGGGCAAAAAAACGGACTTGCCCGTGGACCCGAGCGAATATACAAAGCTTTTAAACGGCAAGCGCGACATATAGCCGCACCCGAAATTTTGACCTCGCGCTCTGCGACCTCTCCCACCCGCCGAACACTCGCACCCCCTGTTTACACAGAAGAAGGTAAGGGTGAGCGCTCACGGCGGGGTCTTTTTTTATACGAAAATCCGGCGCTTTTCACGCCGGACCCCAAAATTCTGAATTTCAAAAACCAAAAAATTTTTAGCCGCAAGCAGTTTAATTTTTTTAAATATCCGTAAGCCCCAAAAGATAGTCTACCGTAACTCCGAAAAAGCAAGCCATGTCCGCAAGAAGCGCCAGCGGCGGCTCCCTTTGCCCCTTTTCGTAGTGCAGATAAGTTACGGGGTTTATGCCGAGCCGTTCGGCAAGCTCCCGCTGGGTGAGTTCAAGCTCCTCCCGCTGCTCCTTTAATCTTTCTCCTAAAAATATTTTCATATCACTTGACATATTACCATTTTGGTAATATAATTATCAAAAAACTACCAATTTGGTAGTTTACGGAGGAAAATCAAATGCAGAGATGTCCTAATTGCGGCACAACGTTCAACGGGAAGTTTTGCCCGGAGTGCGGCGCCGAATACAAAGGCAGTAAACATTGCCCCGAATGCGGAGCGCTGTGCGAGGATAGTGCCAAATTCTGCCCCGTATGCGGATATTCGTTTTCGGGCAAAACGGCCGCCGCGCCTACCGAATACAAACAAATGGTCCTCTACACCGCAGGCCGTCAGCACAGGGCATTAAGCGTGTTGCCGGCGGCGCTGTTCGGGCTGTTTACTGTACTTTCCCTTATATTCTTTGCCTTGCCGACGGGCGTGGCCGTTACCGTTGTAGGCGAGGAGAGTTGCGGGAGCATATACCAGATTTTCGGCGGGTACGCAACCATTCTCGACGTGCGTGGTTGCACAATAGCCGCCATGATATTCGGGCTGTGCGGGGTGCCCGTAACGTTATTTGCCGCTCTTTTCACCTTTTCACGGCTCAATGCGGGCGAAAAAATGCGCTGCAGCGCATATGTCAGAAATTTTAAGCTAATCGCCTTGGGTTTAGGATACGGAATATATATCGCCTTTATTGTGATAAGCTCGGTTATTCTTGCAAAAATCCCCCAATTTGAAAGCCTGTTTGTGCAGGTAAATACGGGCGTCTGCCCCATACTTTTGCTTGTTTTTTCCATAACGTTCGCCGTATTGTCTGCGGCGTGCAATATTGCAGACTATATTCTTAAACAAAAACATCCCGAGCTTGTTGAGCAATACAAATCCCTTAATTACGCCGAACCCAACCCCGTGCATCCAAATACCGTGGACGCTCCGAAAGCGGCTATGGCAAAGGGCGACATTCTTTACAACCATAAAAAGGCAATGAGGTTTGCCGATATAATATCGGTTATTGGGCTTATTGTAGGGATTCCTATGATAATAACCTCATATTTTCCAATCCCGATAAATCAATCGGAGCAGTTAGCATTGATACTACCACCTTATTTTGCTTTATGGCTTTATGCGATAATAATAGCTATTCCTGTTTCGGTAAAAAAACTGAAAAAGAAAAAACTTTATTACAACTTTAACAAAGCAAAAAAAAGACAGAAGAGGCTTTTGGTGTACACAATAATCTCCGCCATTTTGCTGTTGCTTTCGGTTGTGCGGCTGGTTGTAGCAAATGTTGCACCCAATGCCATAAACGGAATTGCACACTATAGTTACACATCCTATGGAAATTACACATATTTATTTATATTCAATTTTATCCCCGTCGCAGCCAATCTGGTTGTTAGCCTAATAGCCTTATATATGGCAGGTCAAGCAAATATTTCACTTGTGGGGCAGAGGAAATTGAAGGACGGAGAACTCACCATAGCCGGTAAAAAACTTGTTGAAGCGGACGAAGCGTACATATCGCATTACGAGGAACAGTACGCAGCTTACACCGCCTATCTAAAAGCTATGAAAAAGTACGCCGCGGAGTGCAAAAGACATGGGCTTGAAAGAGAAATGTGCCAAGACGGACTTGACTATAAAAACGGCAAGGCACGCGCGGCCTATAAAATTGAGCGGAACGGGAGTAAGTTTATGTTAATTACTATTATTTTTATAATTGCCGTTGTTATTGCCGTTGTTATTCCCGCGGCGGTCATAAAGCCCGAAACGGTTGAAGGGCTGACCCGAACCGTAGACCGTTTTGCGGATATGCTTAAATAACCGCAAACAAATTTGCAGCTGAATTGTTTTTATAAACCGACCCCCGTAGCGCAGGCTACGGGGGTCGGTTTATGTCTGTTTATTTATTGCTGTTTTTCTCTTCAACGGACCTTTTTTCGGGACTCTTTTCACTTTTTTCGGCTTCGTCCTTCTTGCCCTTGGTCTTGTTTTTGATTGCGCCCAAAGCCTTGGAGAACACGCCCTGCTTCTTTTGCTCAATTATGGTTACGTTGTCCTCGTCAAGGGACTGCGTAACTTCTATTTCCTCATACTCGCAGTAGTCGGGAGTGATAGCCTTTGTGGTGGTTTCGTTGAAGAAACGCTCGTAAGTGCTTTCCACCGCAACCTTTATTACGTCCCCCTCCTTTACGGCGTATTTGTTGGGCATTTTGATTATAACGTCCGTGTTGCCTACGGTGCCGTGAACGTTGAGTATGTCGCCCAAAAGCTCTACAATGCCAACCTTTATTTCAAACGACGCGTTCTTGTAGCGTTCAAAGCGTTCGTCCTGCTCGAAAATGAGATTTTCGGGGCGGATGCCGTACACAAGCCCGTGACCGACGTAATTTTTAAGAAGCTGCATCTGTTCGGCGGTCATATTGATTTTTTGGTCGCAGCCGTTTATGGCAAATTTGCCGTCCTCCAGCTTGCCGTAGAGGAAGTTCATTGCCGGGGTACCTATAAAGCCTGCAACGAACAGGTTTGCGGGGTGCTGGTATACCTCGTTGGGCGTGCCTATCTGCTGGATGAAGCCGTCCTTCATAACTACTATGCGCGAAGCCATTGTCATAGCCTCTATCTGGTCGTGGGTTACGTATATGGTGGTTGCGCCCACTTCCTCGTGGATTCTTACGATTTCGCTTCTCATTGCAACGCGCAGCTTTGCGTCGAGGTTGGAAAGAGGTTCGTCCATAAGGAACACCTTGGGACGGCGGACTATGGACCTGCCGAGCGCAACCCTCTGCCTTTGACCGCCCGAAAGAGCGCGGGGCTTTCTGTCGAGATAGGGCGTGAGCTTTAAAATTGCCGCTGCGTCGCGGACGCGCCTGTCAATTTCTTCCTTGGGAACCTTGCGGAGCTTTAAGGCGTACGCCATATTGTTATACACCGTCATTTGGGGATAGAGGGCATACGACTGGAAAACCATGGCTATATCCCTGTCCTTGGGGGCGGCGCTATTCATCAAAACGTCGTCTATATAAAACTCGCCGTAGGAAATTTCCTCAAGCCCCGCTATCATTCTTAGGGTTGTGGATTTCCCGCAGCCGGAAGGTCCTACGAATACTATGAATTCCTTGTCCTTTATGTCGATGGAGAAATCATGCACGGCATGAACGCCGCCGTCGTACACTTTGTTTACGTTTATAAGTTTAACAGATGCCATTTTTATTTTACCGCCTTATCTACATTTTCTTTATTCCCCATTGCGGAGATTGCGCCGTAGTTCATTGTGGTATACGCCCCGCATTTGCATGCAAACGAGAGCATATGTTTGTAGGGAAAATCGGCTGAAAGCAGATTTTCGTTAGTTGCGCCGCGCTCCATAAGCTGGGCTATGAACGCGCCGAAGAAGGAGTCGCCCGCGCCGGTGGTGTCCACCGTTTTTACCTTGTATCCGGCGCAGTCCACATATCTTCCGTCCGAAAGATACAGCTCCGCGCCCTTGCCGCCGTCCGTTACGAGCAATAACTTTAAATTGCCGCCGAACATCGACTCCGCCATTTGTTTGCCTTTTAGCCCGGTTATGAATTCCAGCTCCTCCACGCCGACTTTTATTACGTCGGCATACGCCGCAAATTCCTTTACAACTTTTTTAAGCTCTTCCGGGTCTTCCCATAGGTTGAAGCGGAGATTGGGGTCAAAGCACACCAGAGCGCCCGCTTCCCTTGCCTTGTCAATTAAATATTTGTGGGTTGTTCTTGCAACGAATGTTTTGAGGGCTACGCTGCCGAATTCGAGCACATCGCCCTCCTTAAACTCAACGTCCTTGAAGTCGCCCGTGGTGAAGTACAGATCCGCCGCAGCTTTTCTGAAAAAGCTGAACTCCCTTTCGCCGTCCTCCTTAAAGCTTACAAATGCAAGGGACGTATCGTATTCCGAACTTCTTGAAATATAAGTTGTGTCCACGCCCTCGTTTTGGAGAGTTTCTATTAAGAAGTCGCCGAAGCCGTCGTTGCCGACCTTGGTGAGATATACGGCTTTTTGACCGAGCTTTACTGCCTGTACGCATACGTTTGCGGGTGCGCCGCCCGCCTTTTTTACGAACTGCCGCGTGTCCTTTAAGGGCGCCGCGCCCACCGATTGGAAATCGATTAACAGTTCCCCGACGGAATATAATTTACTCATAAATCTTTATATCCTGTATCTCCGCCTCCGCGCCGTTTGAATAGAACGCAAAGTTTGAGCCTTTCATGTCGGTTATTCTTGCCGTGAGGGCAACCTCTCCGTTGAGATAGAGGGTTATAACTTCGCCGTCGATTATAACGTCTACGCCATAGCTCTTGCCCTGCTCGAAGTTATAGGCAACCGTTGCAAGGGGTGAACCGTAGCGGAGCACGTTGGAAACGCCGTTGTAGCACGTTACGCTGCCTGCGCCAAGCTCGAATGCCATTACCGCGCTGCCGAGACGGTTGTTGTAGTCGCCGTCAAGCCCGAAGGAAAGCCCGAAATCGCCGCCGAGCGCGCCCGGTTTTACGGTGAAGCTCATACGCGTTACGTTTTTGGAGAGCTTTTGCACGCCGTATGCGCTGAACTTGTCGCCCGTGAATTGATATTTTGAAACCTTTTCGCCACCGACGGAATTATAAGTTACTTCGTGGCTGAAATAGTCTTTGTAGTTCTGAGGGATAACCGCGGAAAGTTCGCCCGTTTCAGCGTTCTGCTTTAACTCGTGCGTTACGAGGTTGCCGCCCCAGTCAAACCCGCCGGACGAGCCGCCCGAAAGACGCGCGCACCACGCAAAGGCGTAGAGTTTTTCGCCCGCCTTTTCCAGCCTGCCCGCATAGAAGCCGCTGGCGTCGATGCTGTCGCGCTCGAACTTATGCCATTCGGGATCATCATGGGAGGTCTTGTAGCGGTAATGGGTGACGCGGTTGTCGCCCTGTTCGCTGTAAGCAAGATAATAATATCCGTTCAGCTCTATATACGAGGGACACTCCATGTTGTAGGTGCCTTCGTCGTTTTCAAAGAAATTGTCCACATAGGTCCACTGCGCAGAGGTTGCGCTGAGCGACGTTGCCGTGTAGCGCTGGATTACCGCTATTTCGCCGGATGAATTCCTGTCGCGCGTGGTTATGAGCATATAGTAGCAGTTATCAACGCTGTCGCGGTACACATAAGGGTCGCGGAAGTCGTTTTTGGTGTAGTCGTCCTTCGCCCCGTATATTTTGAAATCCTCGTCCTTTTCCCACGTCTTTTGGTCCGCGCTTGTGGCGTGGCGGATAACCTCGGTGTGGGGCAGCCCCTCTTCGCCCGCCCTGTCGTTGTGACCGGTGTAGAAGGCGTGATACAGACCGTTTTCGTCCTTTATGAAGGAACCCGTGCCGAGCGCCGTGTCAACGGAGGAGACCTCCTCCTCGAAGTTCAGCGCAATGCCCTCGTCGGTGTAGTGGATGAAGTCCGTGGTAGTAACGCGCGCTATGGGGTGATAGAACATACTGTTAGTGCCGGTGCTGTTGCGGAGATGATAGATATTCATCACTCCGTTGTCGTAGAACGGCATTACGTCGCCCATGGTTATATCCAGCCCCTCTTCGGAGGTGGAAACGGGGAAAACGTTTGCACCGTTTTGGTTAACCTCCCCTCCCGAGGCGCATGCAGTTGCACCCAAACAAATTGCCGCCGCCAATACGGGGATTGCCCACATCTTTTTCATTGATTTTTACCTATTTCCTTTATGCGGATTTGAGATACGTTGCCATTGACTTGGATATTGTAATCTCCGTCAATGTAAATTCTGCTGCTTATTACTTCCCTGCCGCCGTCCACGAACACCTCTATACTTGAAACGTCAAGCAATATACGGACTTCGCAGGAAGGATAACTGCGGTTTGTTCTGCGCACGCATCCGAACATATTGTTTGTGCGGTTTGTGTCCAGATATATCCCGCCGTCGTTGCCTATTATAACTTCACCGTCGGCTCCCTTTATTTTAAGTTCGCCCGCGCCGCCGAAAATGAGTCTTATGTCCGCGCACTTGGGGACCACGCCTTGGGGGACGTCGCTAAGATACGCTTCAAGGCTATTGACCGGGGTTTGGAAAACTTCGCCCTCCCTTATGGATATCTCCCTCGGAATGGTGAACGCGCCAACCCAGCCGTGGTTCTTTTCCTGCGTGGGATACTTCCTTTCCCACATCTCCAGCCAGCCTATCATCACGGGGGTATCTATTCCCCTTATGAACTGCGGGGCGTAGAAGGAGTCGCCCTTGTCGATTTCACGGATGAAGTCGACCTTGAAGTTACCCGCCTTGAAATCGAGGTCGCCCACGATGAATACGCTGGAATTGATATTTTTGAAGTCGTTGCCCCGGGCGGGCACATTGCAGCCCGAAACTATTATCACGTCCTTGCCGTCCACCCTGAAGTAGCAGGGGCACTCGCCCATATCGCCCAGCTCGTAGAAGGGACCTATAGTGAACGCGTAGGACAGTTTTTCGGGAGAGTCGCCGCTGAGAACTATTATGAGTCCCTTGTCCAGAGCCACGTCCTTGCCGCCCAAAAACACATAGTATGTACCGTCTATTCTTACGGGGCAGGGGTCGCGGAAGTCCGTGCGGCTGACGTTTTTGGGGAGAGTTTCGTTTTCGAAAACTTTAACGCCCTGGTCAAAGCAATAGCCGAGCGACGAGGTCGCCTTGTAAACCTCCTCCGTCTTGCCGTTTGCGTTTTCCCTGTGCAGTGTGTAAAAGGCGTGTATTTTACCGCCTATCTCTATTGCGCCGCCCGAGTAGGCGCTTGCGTCCTCCATGTCGGGTTTCAGCGCAACGCCGTCGTCGAAGTATTCAATGAGGTCGTCCGAAACGAAGTGCCCCCAAAACATCTTGCCCGGTTTGCTGGCATAGGGATTAAACTGATAATACAAGTGATATTTGCCGTTGAAATATATAAGTCCGTTGGGGTCGTTGAGCCAGCCTATCGGCGGCATCATATGATATCTTAGCCTGTATTCGTCGTTGACAGTACGTCTGGATTTTTCTATATATTTGTTTGCCGATTTGATTTTGTCCGTCATTTAGGTGTCCAGTTGTCCGTTTTTAAGGCATATCCTTATGTCGCTTATCTCTATAGTGACATTTGAATATTGCGTGTTGAACGCCGAACCGAACTGCCATGCTATTTTGTGGAGCCTGTCGGCGTCGTTTTTGTTGCACATAAAAGTGAATATTGTTTCCTCTTGGGAAAGTCTTACTTTTTGCCAGAGGATTGTGGGGTCCCAGCCGCCCGCAACGGGGATTGCAACCACCGCCTCTATGGGAGCGGTTGCCTTTGCCTTGAAGGTTAATACATAGTTGCCTCCGCTGCCCGAAACGAGGAACGAGGGGCTTTCAATCGCCGTGTCGCCGCCGTTTTCTTTAAATTCGGAAACGTTGAACACTATGTTTCCGTTGTTTGTGGTGCGCGTGCCGCCGTTGCAAGTGAAATCCTCTATGGCGTAGCTATCCTTGCCTGTGGAAGTGAGAACTTCAACAACGCTGAGGTCTTTAATTATGATTTCGTTAGCCTGCATTCCCGACATAACGTATAACCACAGGGAGCCTGCAAACTTTTGGGTTACGTTGAGCACTACTTCACAGTCGCCGTTTTCGTTTATGCCAGCCGGGTATACTTTATCTATCATAACCTCGTCGTCGGAGCCCCACTGCATATTCTGGAAGTGGATTTCAAACTGATCTTCCGTTCCTTCAACCCAACCTTCGGGGTGTATGCATGTGGCGTTTAAAGAAACTTTATATTGTACGCCGGCTTTGAGCGCAATGCCCGTGTTTATGAACATTCCGCCTGCCCAAACCGTTTCGGGTTTAGTGCTGGGGTTTGTAATTTCAAGGTGAGCTTCGTTGCCGCCGTCTGCCGTCCACGTGTTGCCCACAAGCCCGTTGTTTACGGTGGGGTCGGCATTTTGCTCGGCTTCGCTGTAACCTGCCTTTGTGTCTATTCTCGACTCCACCTTGCCGCCGAACTTGAAGTTTTCGGCGCGCTCAACCTCTTTGCCGGCTTGCTGGGGATATTCTATTTCCACATTGCCTATGGTGAGGTTCATATCGCCGAGGTTGCCGAGGCAAACGTCTATGGCGACCTCTGCCAAAGCTTCCCCGCCGGAAACGGGAGCGTGCATAAACTCTACGTTGTTTGCGCCCGCTTGCAGGTACAACTCCGCGCAGTCGGCGCCGTCGGCTTTGATTTTTATTTTGCCAGCCTTATCCGTATTGATATTATAGTGGAAAGTGCAGGGACCGCCCTCGGCGTAGTATGTGTCGCTTACGGTATAAGTGCGGCTGAGCACCACATCCTCGGCGATTACGCCGCCCGTTGCGGAGAGTTTGAACTCGCCGTTCTTCAGTCCCGCGTCCGTTATTTTTGCATTGCCGTAGGCTTCTGCCGTGAAGCCCTCGGGAAGGGCGAAAGTTTTATATGTTTCGCGGTCGACAACGTTGACGTAGGCGCGCTTGGAAGCCGTTCTACCCTTGCTGTCCGTTACGGAATAGGTTACGCTGTATTCTCCCTCTTCGGAAAAAGTTGCATAGCCGTTATTAACCTCCACTGCGGGGGATACGTTTATATCGAGCGAAGGGGTCAAGTCGCCGTCCTCATAGTCGAGCGCAGCCACGCCGTCGAGGAAATCGATCCGGCTGTTTACCATACATTGGATATCCTTTACTCCCACAACCGTGGGGGCTTTGTTGACCTCCGCGGGAGCAGCCGAACAGCCGGCAAACGTCATGGCGGCAAGCACGGATATTGCAATAAATTTAGTCTTGTTCATTTTCTTTCTCCCTTTCTTCGCGCTTTACTGCGCCCTTTTCGTCAAGATAATCGTCCTTGTTCTCTTTGCGTTTGAGTTCGAATACGCTTGTGTTAAGCGCCTTTGCCTTTAAATAATAGAAGTTTTCGTTCATTAAGCGGGATATCAACAAAGGCACCGCGTACAGCGTTAATATAACCACGTAGGGATAGTAGAGTATTAAAAGTACTACCCCGGCAATCAGAAGCACCGCCAGCAAACTCCGCCACAGAGAACCGAAAATCATCATTATGCCGTTATATATAAGCTGGCGGAACTTTACGTTCATATTTACTATGACCGTGGGCGCGGTTGCAAGATATATTATTCCCACAAGGAGAGCCACTACGCTGACAGCCAGCACAAAATAATTTACGTTGTCGGGGTGCGTGTTGAAGAAATAGATGTTGAGTATGGGGAAAACTATTATTATAAGCTGGAACAGCGTATAAAATATGAGTATCGTCCAGTTTTTACCTATGGTTGTGAAGATATCCTTGAACCTGCGGGCGTCGATTCCGTTTGAAAAATATCCCGTTACGCCCACTATCACCGGAACGAAGAATATAACCGAGAGGGCGGAAACGGCTACAAGCAGGGTAACCACGAGAAATTCCAGCGCATAGTCGCCGAAAAGCCGGAATCCTTTCATAGTTGCCACCCCCTCGCTAATTTTAGGCTATTGCCGCAAGATATCTGTCGTAAGCCGTTTGGTTGATTCTGAGCACGGTGTCGATAGACGTCCTGTTTGTGTTCAAAAGATTCTGCCACGAATCCTTTGTTGGAACGCTGCCGCCCGTTATTGCGCCGGTGAACCAGCTGGCCACGTTGTTGGAAAGTGAGGACTCGTATGTGTTGAGCATTACAAGTTCCTCCTGCGTGTAGTTGAGATTGGGAATAGAAGTTACACCCGTGTACGTGTAGGGCTTTACGTAATTTTCGAGATTTTCGAGCCTGAGCTTTGCACGGGACTCCATTTCAACCGAATTGTCCCAAACTTCCTTTGTGAGATATACAACGCCGTAGGGCGCGTTCTTCATACGGAAGTCGTCGGCGGACTGTATGCCGTGGTCGTCGTTGGGAATGAGCTTGCCGCCAACCTTTTCCGAGAGGAATGCTCCCGATTTTACGGAGCCGTAGTTGAGCTGCGCGGAATACTCCGGTTCGAAGAACTTATCGAAATAGGAGAGCAAGCCCTCTTTGTCTCCGCAGGAATCGAGTATTACGCACTCGCCCTTTTCAACTTCAAGCTCGTTGCTAACGCCCACGTAGCGGCTGCCGTCGCTGTTCTTTAAGGGAAGAACTATGATATAGTCGTCCCTCTTGTCCTTGGCTACTACCGTGTCCTTTTCCCACCAGTAGAAGGCGCCGTATCTGCCGTCCTGACCGCGGGCAAGGAAGTCGTTGTCCGTTTGGGTGAACGCCGACGAGCGGATAAGTCCGCGGCTGTACCAATCGGCAAGCTCCTTTACGGCTTCGAACCACGCTTCGTTTTCAAAGGTAAAGGTGACCTTGCCGTCCACTATGGTCTTGTGCTCCCTGTTTTCGGGAACGCCGAAGGAAGCTATAAGGTCGCTTTCGTTGCCCTGCCAATTGCCGCTTACGAACGCAAGGGGAACGGTTTTGCCGCCGCCCGCAAAATCCTTTTCGTTGAACTTTTCCAAAATTGCCTTGAAGTCGTCTCTCGAGATATCCAAACCGTCCTTGAGCTGGTCCTTTGTGAGATTTACGCCCTTGGGCAAGTCGTTTGCGTCGATGAGCTTTTCAACCCACGCCTTGTTGAGATACAGAATATTGGGATAGGCTTTAAGACCCATTTCCTCCACTCTGGGGAGGGAATATATGTGACCGTCGGGGGACTTTAAAGCCTCTCTTATGTCCGGGCGGGAGTCCAGAATCTTTTTGAAGTTGGGCATGCATTTATCGACATATTCGTCGATTGCCACTATCCTGCCTCTCCTGCCGTAGTCATAGAGCTTGAGATTTGAAAATCCCGAGTGATATATTGCGTCTATGCCCTTTATGGCTACGGGGTCGATATTGTTGCTGTACTGTGCGGATGTGTTGTAAGTCCAGTGTACCTCTATACCCGTGTCCTCGGCAAGCTCTTTGAAAACGGGCATTGTATTGTAGTCCTTTACGGCGTCCTCCTTTACGGTGAGCACCGTGAACTGGTGTTCGGAAGTGCCCGAGTCGGCTGACGCCACGGCAAAGGCTATGACGCACACGAACCATAGGACTGCGACCGTTATTCCGATAATCGCTTTTTTCATACTTGCCTCCCGATATTACTTGAACGAACCTACTAATACGCCCTGCCCGAAATGCTTTTCTATCATGGGATAGATTACCAAAATGGGCACCGTGGCTATTATTATAGAGGTAAATTTTATTTGTGTTGCCAGCCGCATTTGTTCGAGAACTACTTCGCCCTCGCCGCCGCCGGTGGCTTGCAAAAGCTCGTTTATGACCGTTTGCAGGGGATAGAAATTTTTGTCGATGCTGAAAATGTACGCGTCGATGTAGTTGTTCCAGTGACCTACCGCATAGAACAGAACCATTACGCTTATTATGGACTTTGCTATGGGAAGGATAAGGTCGAAGAAGGTTCTTATTTCGCCTGCGCCGTCTATTGCCGCCGCTTCAAGAACCTCCTGCGGGACGTTGGACTGGAAGAACGATTTGCACATAAATACGTTATATACGCTTACGCCGCCGCCGATTATGAGAATGAGCGGGTTTTGGTAAAGCCCGAGGGCACGGCACACTATAACGTAGGGAACCAGACCGCCGCCGAAGAACATCGTTATGATGAGAAGCGCCATTATGAGCTTTCTGCACGGCAGATAGTCCCTTGAAAGCGCCCAGCCGGCGGGGATTGTGAGCGCCACGTTGAACACGGTGCCGAGCGCGGTGTATGCAAGAGTGTTGAAGTAACCCCGCCATACGTCGTCGCTCTTAAACAGGTTTACGTAGCCCGAAAATGTTACCTTTACGGGATACAGCCAAACCTCGCCCGTCATTACGGCGTCCGCGTCCGAGATGGAAGCTATTACGATATAATAGAGAGGATAAATTACTATCACGGCAAGAAGGAACAGTATAAACCCGCAGATTGCGTAGTATACATAGTCCGTTTTGCTCTCCCTTATTTTGTTTTTCTTTTTTGCTGCTTTTAATTCCTGAGCGTCCATATACCGTTACCCCGCTTACCACATACTGTTTCCCGAAAGTTTTTTGGAAGTGAAGTTTGCTATTATGAGCAACACTACGTTTATAACCGAGTTGAAGAGACCCGCCGCCGTACCTACGCCGTACTGCCCGCCTATGAGACCGAAGTTGTACACGTAGGTGGATAGGATTTCACTCGTTTCGAGGTTGCCGTTGGTCTGCATAAGGAGTACCTTTTCATATCCGCAGCTCATAAGGTTGCCCACGGAAAGTATCATAAGCATTACTATCGTGGGAAGTATTGCGGGAAGGTCCACGCTGAATATCCTTCTGAACCGCGAAGCGCCGTCAACCTTTGCAGCCTCGTGCAGGGCGGGGTCTACGCCGGAGAGCGCGGCAAGATATATTATTGCCGACCAGCCGAAATCCTGCCAGTTGCCCGAGAAGATGAACAGGGGTCTGAACGCCTCCGCCTTTAAGAAGAGGTCTATGCCCCCGCCGCCCAAAGTCTTGCTTAAATTATCCAAAAGACCTTCGGAGCCGAACAGGAACTTCATCATACCCACGAGAACGACGAGGGATATGAAGTGGGGCGCATAATACAGTATTTGCAGTCCCTTTTTAACCTTTTTGGGGCGCACCGAGTTGAGAAGAAGCGCTACTATTATGGGAAGCGGGAAGCCCACTATAAATCCCAAAATACACAAAAGGAACGTGTTTACAAAATAGTCCCAGAAGTTCGGATTGGAGAAGAACGTGTTAAAGTTGTTCCAGCCGACCCAAACGGTGTTGCTGCCTATTATCTGGTCGCCGGGCATATAGTCCTGGAACGCAACCAGAATGCCGTACATGGGAACGTAGCAGAAGATTATTACGTAGATGAGCGCGGGAAGAATGAATATGAGAATCCAGCCCTTGCGCTTGAAATTGTCCTTCCACTTCTGCCACTTCGTCTGCTCGTGCTTCCCGGGTGCCGCAGGTGTGCCGCCGTCCAGCGCTTCATACGCTTGCTCGACCAAATCTTCGTCGACGGCGCTCTGCGCCGCTGCCGCGGCTTCGACGTTTGCCATAATGTTACCCCCTTTATAGAGATGTTAATTCAATTCAAAATAAGTTACTTTTGTTCAAGAATAAACCGACTATATATTATTGTCAATAAGCGGTTTTAAATTTTTGCATTTGCACTAAAAATCCAGCCGTGATTTTTTGCGTTTGCAAAATTATTTTTTGCGGCGTTTGGAAATTACGGAGTAAACTATATATCCCACTATAGCCGTGCCGAATATTGCAAGGTCTATCCAAAGGAACACATGCGTTGCCTGTACTATTGGCTCGGTCACCGTTTCAACGGGTTCGGATACGGTTATGGAAACTTCCGGTCTGCCCTTGTCGGTGTAGAGCTTTACAACGTGCTTGCCCGTGGAGAGTGTGCCGGAAACTTCGGGGGCGATTATTACCTTGCCGCCCTGAAGGCTGAACGCGCATTCCTTGCCGTCGACCAAAAGCTTGCTTACCGTTGCACCGCCCAGCTCAATTGCCATCTCTTCGCCGCGGTAGAACTTTTCAGCCGAAGGGGTTGCCGTTACCGCCGTGAAATCGTTTGCTACGGTAAAGTCGAATTCGGTGAAGCCCGTAACCACCCTGAATACATAGTTGCAATTTGCTTCGAGCGTCTTTAAATATGCGTCCGAAAGGGTGACCGTGCCGCCGTTAACGGCGTATTCGCCCTCCTTTAACATATAGTTGCCGTCGGTGAGGTTTATTACCTTTTCAACGCTGTAACCGCCCACGAAGATGCCGTTATCGGCGTCGGTATCGATGAACTTTACGTTGTTTATGTGGAATTTGCCGTTGAATATGTTCAGCCCGAGCTTGCCGCCGGAATAATTTTCGATTTTATATGTGAGCGCGGCAACCTTGTCGTCGTTTATGAATATCTTTGCAACGCCCTCGTTCATGGTGACAGTTATTTTAACGGTCTTGCCCGCTTCAAAGGAGTATTGGGTCTCCTTTAAAACGTCGCCGGGCGCTCTCCAAAGCTTAACCGTTTCGTTAAAGAGGTCTGCCGTGGCTACATAGTAGGACGTGAGATTGTCGCTTACGTTGAATATGAGCGCCGCAGCCTGCGAGTTTGCATCGGTGGGCGTGAACTCCGCGGAATAAACGTAGTTTTTGCCGCTCTTATCGCTGAAACGGAAGGCGTCGCCGTTGTTTTTGAGGTACATACCCTCTTCACACATATATGATAAATATGAGTCCCTATCGCTATAGTTGTTATAGGGGTATTCCACGTCGCTCACCCAGCCGTTGTTGTAGATATATATCTCTATATTCTGCGACTGCCCTTTATATGTTGCCTGCACCTTTGCGAAACCCGTGTTGAGGAGGGTTATATAGGCGATTGCGCCGTCCTGAATTATTTTTAAGTTGTTATCTGCAGCGGTGAAGGTGACTTCCGCCGGGTCGAAGTCCGCAGCGAACGAGGAGGCTATGACGGAATAGGTTTTGCCTACAACTCCGTCTATCTTATTTGTGGTTAAAACCAAATCGCCGTCGGCGCCTTCGAATACGCCGTCAAGCGCATACACGTCGGCTTTTACGCCCATTTCGCCGTCCGCAGTAAGCTTCATTCCGTTTGAAACTGCCGAGGGGAACACTGCCGAGAACCAGCTTGCCCTGCCGCCGTTTGCAAACACGCTTATGAACGCCCTGTCAAGCAAAATCCTGAGCGAAAGCTTGCCGTCAACCAATTGAACGCGCTTGGAATAGGGCACGGTGTAGAGCGCGGTATCCTTTGCAAGGAGGGAACTCTGCGACCTGTCGAGGGTGAGAAGCTCCTCCTCTACGTCGTAAACGAGCTTTATTTTTTCAGCCGCGGACGAGCGCAGCCACAGCTCGGCATGGCTTGCCGTGCTGCCCGTGAAGTCAAGTTCTATTTCAAGGTCCGCAACGTCGGCTTCCGCATCCCCAAGCGCGCTTTTGCCTGCGGCGAGGTTGCCCGAATACGTTGCAAGCTTTTCGCCGCGAAGTTTTTTGTATTCATCTATGGGGTTGCGGGTTAAAACGTAGCCGTCGCCCTCTTTTTGAAGCGCGAATTCGGTCACTATCGTCATTCCGCCGTTATACGTCTTTCTTATATTTTCATACAAGCCGCAGGTCTTCCAGCTTGCCGACCAGCTTACGCCGTAAACCTTGCCGTCGGGGGCGTTGTTCCACGTCTGCACCGCGTAGCAGTCTATGCCTTCGTTGAGCCTCGTCACCTCGCCTTCCCCAACGAAGAGTCCGTTTTCGTTTAAATCGCCCACTACGTAGTATTCTGCGGGATAGTATGTTTCGGCACGGTTTGTGCCGTTGTATTTGTGACTGTTTACCTTATCCTCGGGGGACATCATCAAAACGTACTTCTCCGCGCCGTCAACTTCATAGCGGGAGATGTCGGGGCACTCTCCCCAATAGCCCGTCTCGCCGAGATATTCCCATTCGAGAAGGTTTTGGGAGCTGTACATTCTTATAGAGCCGCCGCCCACTGCCATCAGCCATTTGCCGAGCTTGTCATTCCAAAAGACCTTGGGATCGCGGAATTCGCCGTCGTTCTTGCCGCCGTCCTCGCTTTGGGAAATTATTACGCTCTTTATGGCAAAGCTCTGTCCGCCGTCCTTGCTGTATGCAAGCATCTGCTTCTGCCCTTCCGTAGGCTCGGTGAATACGGCAACAATGCCCTGACCTTCAAGGAGCTTGCCGTCGGCGTCTACGTCAAACAGACCGCTGGTGTTGTCTTTGTCATACACCGCGCTGCCGGAGAACGCCGCTTCGAAGTTCTTGATTGAGTCGGCGGTCTTCATGGGAAGGGGTGTTACGCTGAAATCTTCTTGCGCCCATACGTAGTCGGCTATGCCCACGGACCATGCAGACTCGTCTTTGAGGGTAGCTTCAAAGTCGTTTGCAAAAGTTACGGGCTCTGCTTCGGACGCGGTATTATCGGTAATTTCAACGGAGAACAAGCATTGGTTGGGGTCCGCTTCCTTTTGAATGAGGGCGTAGAATGTGTCGTTTTTATTCACGCTGATAACCTCATCAAGGGAAATTTCCTTGCCGTCGCCGCCCCAGAATGCCTTTCCGTCGTTGGCATTGATTTTGCCGTCCTCATCCTTAACCGCCCAGCGGAGGCTGAATTTGCTTGCACCGTCGGTGCCGTTTACGTGAACGTTTACTTTATATTCACCCGCGGCGGAGAACTTGTAGCTTACGGCGGTCATTGCGTTGATTTCCATCCAATCCTTTTTGACGGTCATGGGCTGCAAGCTTGCGGGAATAGCCACGGGCTGCTCCTCCCAGTGAACCAAATCTTCGCTGGTTGCGTGCCCCCAGCTCATATTGCCCCAGCCGATTTCCGTGGAATTACCGAACCTGTTGTAGTTGTACTGGTAGTACATATGCCATGTGCCGTCAACGTACAAAAGACCGTTGGGGTCGTTGTTCCAGCCGCGCTTTGCAGAAAATGCAAGACGGTTGCGGTATGCGCCGTCGTAATTATCTGCCATCTCCATTGCGCTGGCGGTTGTTGCGGACTTAAAGCCGAACGCGGCAAGCCCGAACCCGAACGCGACGAGCATTACGGCGGTGAGAATTGCAATGAGCAAGCTTTTTGTTTTTGTGTTCATATTATCCCCCCGAGGTGATATTTATGTCAATATTTATCAAAATATTGTAGATACCAACATCTTATAAATATTGTTTTGCAATGTCAATTGCCGCCAAATATTTTGTGCAAATGCATATTACATAATTCAAATTAATTGTGCAAATGAAAAAGGACGGCATTGCCGCCCTTTTTCGAAGAGGTTTAAAGTGTGATTGGTTATGTTCCGATATTTATGCTCTGGGCGTTATAACAAGGCTGTAATTGCACTGGTCGCCATCTATGTCGGCGTTCCTCTCGATGAAGATATAGAATATATCTCCAGCTGCCACCGTTACGTCCGTGTCGAGCGTTACTTCGTTGCCGCCGCCTACCCACGCGGGCTTGTTGCCATCGTTTTTAACGTTGCCCTCGCTGTCGGTTATGGCCCACCTTATGTTGTACTGATTGTTGCCCGTGCCCTTTATTTGGAAATTAACGTGCGCGTTTACGGCACTGCCAAACTTGTATCTGAATGCAGCCATGCCGTTTATCGCTGCCCAGTCGCCCTTGATTTCTTTCCAGTTTTCGCCCGTGTTGTCAGTGAACGCGTCGCCGCCGTCGTTCTTGTTCGTTATCTTTGTGAACGTGAACGTCTCTTCGGGGAACTTGTAATCGACTACGCCTACTTCCCAATTCGAAGTTCCTGCAAGCGTTCCCGCAAAATCTTCGTTAAAGTTCGTTATCACGTTTTCGGGTCCGGATTGCTGCGCTTCACCCGTTATTACGAGGCTGTAGGTGCACTGGTCGCCATCTATGTCGGCGTTCCTCTCGATGAAGATATAGAATATATCTCCAGCTGCCACCGTTACGTCCGTGTCGAGCGTTACTTCGTTGCCGCCGTTTACCCACGCGGGTTGGTTGCCCTCGTTTTTAACGTTGCCTTCGCTGTCCGTTATCGCCCACCGTATGTTGTATTGATTGCTGCCTGTGCCCTTTATGTGGAAATTTACGTGCGCGTTTACAGCATTCGTAAATGTATACTTGAATCCAACCATTCCGTTGATTGCTGCCCAGTCGCCCTTGATTTCCTTCCATTTGTCGCCCGTGTTGTCCGTGAACGCGTCGCCGCCGTCATTCTTGTTCGTTATCTTCGTGAACGTGAACGTTTCGTGTTCGCCGGAACCCTCCGCAGGGAAATGATAGTCCACTACGCCGACTTCCCAATTCGAGGTGCCCGCAAGCGTTCCTTCAAATTCTGCAGCAAAGTCGGTTATTACGTTTCCCGTTGTAGGCTGTTGCGCTTTTTCGCCGTTGATGGTGATTTGCAGTTTGCCCTGCTTATAGCCGGAATCGCCCTTGGGGAAGAGTATTACGTAGATTATATCGCCCTCGGAAACATTAACTTCGTGCGTTATGTTCCAGTCCTGCTTGCTTTCGCAATCGCCGAAGAACTCCGCGCTCTGCGTTGCATTATTTCTTACGACAAGTATGCGGGGCGCAATTTGCGTTTCGGCGTTTGAGCCTGCAAAGTCTACGTTGACCTTTAACTTGCTTTGACCTGCGGGAACCTTGTAGCCTACTGCAAGATCCCTGCCGCCGTATTCGCTAAGTACAAAGTCTTTTTTGATTTCCAGCCTGTTGTTGCCGTCTATCGACGTGTAGTTGTCCTCATCGTTTGCGGTAAGTTGATTGAACGTGAAGTTGTTCGTATCCCACTGATAGTCCGTGGAATAGCCGTAAACCCAAACGTCCTCGTTGCCGAAGTCCTCGTAGAAGTTGGCAATCTCCTCTTCCGCGGGAGCGGTGCCCGTGGCGGTGAGAGTCATGTTAAAGTCGCCGTGCCACCAGCCGTTGCTGCCCTCTCTTGTGAATATCACGGATATAACTCCGCCCTTTTGAACGGTAATCGTCTTGGTAAGGCTCCAGCCCTTGCTGTCTGCTTTATATATAAATTCGGGGTTATCTTTGATGCTGCCGTCGAGGTTGCCGGAAGCATCGGTTACGTGCAGCCTTGCGGACATGCGCGTTACGTCGTTGGAGCCGTTGAACGACATTGCAACGGTTATTTCACGCGTTTCGGGCATTATATATCTTATTACAGCCATAGAGCCGTCCGTTTCGTTCATTAACCAGCCGCCCTTTATCTCTATGTTGCCGCCGTCCTTCCATGCGTCCGTGCCTACGGGCTTAGCCTTTTCAAACGTGAAGGTGTTTGCGGCGAAATCATAATTTTTGGTGTAGCCGTACTCCCAGTTGGGTTGAGCCGTGGTGCTGAAATCCCTTGCAAAGTCCGCGCCGTTGAACGTTGAAGGTGCAAGCTTGGGGATTTTTTCCGTCTTTGTTTCGTTGCAGCCATCGTTTTGGCAGGTGAATTTCTTTAAGCCCTCTTCCGTTTCGGTGGGTTCATTTTTCACAACACCGTCATCCCAATTGTGGGGAGTTTTTTGGATATCGCCCTCGTACGTTGCACTGCAATTGAGGCAGGAATATTTCATAACGCCCTCTTTTTGGCAGGTTGCGGGCGTTTTTACCGTGCCGCTGTCCCACAGGTGGATGCAGGGCGAAGTGAGCGTGAAGGTAAGCTCGCCGCCCGCCTTGCCGGTGCATGCCGCAGCTTTTTCAAATATAAGATAGAATACGTAGCCCTGTTTGAGATCTATAGCCTTTTGCGAAGAGTACTCCCAATCCTTTGCGCCTTTGGAATTAAGCTCGGTCAGATAAGCGTTATCTTGGGAATCCTTTGCGGGGTTGCCCTCGGCGTCCAGAACTATGAGATGGGCGTTGAGAACGGTGCCGTCTTCCTCTCCCTTAAAGGAAATATTAACGTTGGTTTGGATCTGTTCGGGAATTACGCCGTTGAAAGAATAGGATACGACCGCTTTTTTGTCGCCCGTGGCTACGTAGCCCTTGCCTATTTCAACGTCCCCCTCTTTCCACGTGCCGCTCTGGGCGTCCGATTGGAGAATGGGGATAAATTCAATTGTGCCATCGCCCGCGTCGAAAGCTTGCGCGTAGCCGTAACCCCAGCCGTTCTGCTCGGTCAGCGTGGTATAGTACTGCTCGGCAAAGTCGGCATGAGCCGCAACAGGCTCGGTTTTGGTTGCGCCGCAGCCGTTTTGGCAGGTAAGCTTTCTTTCACCCGCGTTATAGAAGTCGGGAACTTTGCTGAGAACGCCGTCGTCCCAGCTGTGCGGCGTTTTGCCCACGGTCTCGGTTTTGGTTGCCGTGCAGCCTTCGTTGGTGCATTTATAGGTTTTTTCGCCCTCGGTTTTGCAGTCGGGATGCTTTGTCTCTTCGCCGTTGTCCCAGCTGTGCTCGGTGGTGCCAATGTGCCTGGTTTTGGTCTGCGTGCAGCCCTCCACCGTGCACTTATAGGTAATTTCGCCCTCGGAATGGCAGGTAGGCTCGGTTGTAACTTCGCCCTCGTCCCACTTGTGGTCGTGGTCAGCCACTCCGCCCGTGCCGCACGCGGCAAGCCCGGTTGACGCAAACATTACGGCTGCCGAAAGAATACTCAAAAACTTGAATTTCCTGTTCATTTTTACCCCACTTAGATTAATTATTTTTTTGCGGTATGCGCCATGTTGAGCGCATAGCCCTCTTCGCCGCAATAATATTTTGTATTGGAGCGGACTGTCAAGCAGGTAAAATAAGTTTGTGCATTTGCAAATTATAATATTTTATAATTTTGTGCATTTGAAAAAGTTGATTTATTAAACGATACGTATTATAATTTATTTGCGCGCCAAGGCGCAAAAGACCGATAGGATTTGTTGCCCCGCGGGGCAACCGTGTTCTGCTCCCGGAACACGCCGTTGGAAAAATTTTTTATAAGCGGGGAAATTAATGAAAAAAGCGGTTACCATAAAGGACATTGCCGAACAGCTCAACCTTTCGCGCAATACCGTTGCAAAGGCGCTTAACGGGCAGTACGTGCCCGAAAAAACGCGGGAAGCGGTGCTTAAAAAGGCGCAGGAAATGAACTATAAATCGCTGAACGCAAGCCATATAGACATAGGCGAAAAACGCTTTAGGATTTTGCTTGTTTCGGGCAAGCCGCTGAACAATATGAACTACTTTGTGCCGATAGTTCAGGGCATTGAAAATTATTGCTACGAGCGGAACTACGAGTTTTTTCAGCATACGTTCAACGTAAACCGCACTCCTTTTTCCGTTTTTACGGACTACGTTAAGGAACTGCACCCCGACGGGATAGTGGCAATAGAATGTTTTGACAAAGGGCTTATCGGCAAGCTGATAAATTTGGGGAAGCCGATATGCTTTGTGGATTTTACGGCGTATGACGCGGCTTTTGAAAAGCGCTTTGACATTATATCCAACAACGACGAAAAGGCGGTGTGCGATCTTGTAAAAACGCTTTGCGCAAGATATAAACTTGCCAACTTCACCTTTGTGGGCGACCACAGGCACTGCCTGAGCTTTTACGAACGTCACATGGGAATGTTCAGGGGCGTGCTCGGCTCCAAGGGGGCGCACTCGAGAAAGGACGATATACTCTGCAGCGACGAGAGCTTTGACTACGGCAACGCCGAGGCAATAAAAACGGAGATTTTAAAACTTAAATATAAGCCCGAGTGCTTTATTTGCTGCAACGATTTTGTGGCGAGGAACGTTTGCAACGCCTTGAAGAGCCTTAAAATACGCGTTCCGCAGGACGCCCTTGTGGTCGGCTTTGACAACGTTTCCGAAGCTACGGCATACAGCCCGGAAATTACATCCTTTGCGGTGGATAAGGAATTTTTGGGCAGGGAGACTATGCGCACCCTTGTGCACAGGATAGAAAACCCCGGAATCCCCTCCAGAAGAATTACCGTGAGCACGGATTTGATAGAGCGGCAATCCACGCAGAGAATAGTTTTTTAAAGCGGCAGACCCGCGCTTTTATAAGCCGCCCGAAGCAAAAATATGCTTCGGGCGGCTATTTTGTTATTAATTTACATTTTTAGCGGTTAAACAAACATTTTTTCAAAGTGAAACTTTGTGTTTCACAAAATAGAAATATTTAAATGAAAATTTTGATAATAAATAACAAAAATCAAATTTTAAAAATTTTCATAAATGTAATTGACTAACAAAAATCCGCGTATTATACTGCAAGTGTAATCGGGGTGCGGAACAGCCGCCGCCGAAATGAAAAACGACTATAAATATCTTTAAAGGAGATTTTTTTATGATTTACCAATTGTTTTATGAAATGAAGGACAACGACGAAAGAGAGAACAGCTCATATTTTTCGGGTGCATTTATCAACGCATTCCTGCGCACTATGTAAAATAAGAAATACAATAAACGTAAAAAACGAGCGTTACCGCAAAGGTAACGCTTTTTTTGTATTGCCGGATTTCAGGCAGGGCAAAGCGCCGCTCAGTCCGCTCCCTTCAAATCCCCTATTAAAAGTTTGATATGGTCTATCTGTATGTCGCTAAGCCCCTCCACGGAGATTGTTTTTATGTTTTCAAGCCCCAAAAGCGCGTCGGTGGAAACGCCGAAAAACTTTGCGATTTTAACAAGCATCTCCACGGACGGAAGTATATTGTCGTTTTCCCAATTTGAAACGCACTGCTTGCTTACATGCAGCCCTTTTGCAAGTTCAACCTGGCTTAAATGCCGCACCTTTCTCAACTTGCGGATGTTTTCGTTCAACATGGTATTTCCCACTATTATTCCCTCTTAATCAAATATTATTTTACTATTGTAAAAAATTACTTGACATTGGCAAAATACTTTGGTATAGTAATCCTGTACTTTTGCGGGAGGACATATGAAAAATCGCATGGACAAAAATTCGGTTATGGCGATATTTACGGCGTTCGTTTGCGCGCTGCTGTTTTTGTGTGCCTCCGCCGCCCGCCCCACAAAGGCGTATGCCGACAGTAGCTCCATAGACGAAGAAATCACAATAAGGGCGATCAACACAGGATTGCTTGGTGGTGATACATCAGGCGATCACGAGTATGATTGGGCTGTGTTTTATCGCGGAATAGAGCTGTTGGCGGAAGCAAAATGGAAAACGGACGACGCCGAAGGCACGGTGGAGTTTGCGGAGGGCAAAATTGTTGCCGTGTATGATTCAGTGAATAACAAACAATTAGATACCGACGGAGATATTTTTGACACCCCTTTGGATGAGGAGCACACTCATGACTTTATCTCCGACGCCGGCAGCAGCAAATGGGAATCTACCGATAGCGGACACTATGCCGTGTGCTATGAGTGCGGCTTGATGTTAGAGGCAACCCACCGCCCCGACGGCGATGGCGGGTGCAAGGACTGCGACGCCGCCCTTACCGGCTATGACAACACATATTCTTTTAAGATCCCCGAACCCGAAGAACTTGAAGACAAGTGGGACGGATACACAATAACTTTCGATATTGAATATAGCGCCGATATCGTTATGGGATATACGCTGAATCTCTATTTGCAATGCTCCGGTGAGCTGAGCGAGGCTGACGCGGACGGGACTGCCATTCCTTATACCATAGAAGTTATTCCGGATAGTTACGGCGAAGCAACTGATCCCGGTAATTGGGGTGAAAATGAATTAATTTGGTGGTATCAAACGTCCGGCGACGATAGTAAAGACGACGGTATAACAGCAGAAATTTCCGGCACAATTACCATAACACTGACAATTGAGGAAGCTATCTACCCCGGCACATATACGGATACGTTGACCTTTTCCGCAAACATTTTGGAGTACGGGAGCGAGGAGAGCTGATGAACAAAAAACGTGTTTTATTTATAGCCGCAACCGTTATACTTGCCGTGCTTTTGCTGTTTGACATAATTATGCTGTACTTTGTGCTTGTTATGAGGGAGCCGCCGCAGACGGTCAGCGGCGTTGTGTTCGACCCCGGCGCAACCGACGAACGGCCGAACGAGGAGCATGGCGCGGCCCATGGGGTGACCGTGGCAGGATTTTCCGCACTGACCGTTCCCGCCGACGTAGACACTGTTGCAATAGATTTATATAACCCCATTGAAAACAACGGGCTGTACTATATGACCTTTACCCTCCGCCTGCCCGACGGCGAGGGCGGCTATGAAGTGCTGTTTGAAACGGGCTATGTTCCGCCCGGAAAGCACATATATCAGGTTACGTTATCCCGCGGGCTGCCTGCGGGGAAATACACAGCGCAACTTATCATTCAGCCCTACCGCATGAGCAACCTTTCCACAACAAACAACGTATCTGCGGCGGTTGCGCTGACTGCAATTTAGGTGACAACGGGCAAAACCCGTATCATAAAAAATTTTTTAAGGAGACATTAAAATGAAAAAGAAAAAATTGGTACTTTTGAGTGCCGCGGCAATGCTCTCGCTGGCTGTCGCGGGCTCGATCGGCGCTACCGTCGCTTCGGCAGAGACAACACTTGAACCGGGTAGCGCATCAAGCACAACGACTGTTACTTACCAAGTGGATAGTACTTGGGAAGTTACAATCCCAGACTCCATAGAGCTCCATGCAGATGGCTCGGAAACAACCGCAAGTGTTTCGGCAAGCGGCGTAAAAATCGAGCAGGGACAGAAATTGACTGTTACTGTAGAAAGCGAAAACGAGTGGAAAGTGCAAGATTCGGGTAAAACTAACGGATTCGACTATCAGGTCACAAAAGATGGCACATCGCTTGACAACAGTTCAAACAATACAGTTCTCGAAGTAGAGGCAGGAACCGCTAGCGGTTCACAAGAATTAAAAGCAAAGCTGACGGATGCAACAGATGCCGGCAAGTATTCCACGGGCGAAGAGGCTTACACCGATACGCTTACCTTCACCGTTACTGTTGCATAATCTTTTGCTATAATAAAAGGGAAATATTATGTTAAACTTGATTGCGGCGACATTTTCGGCGTTGAAAGGCGCGGCGATTGCAGTTGCGGCTGTAAACGCCGCCGTGATTGCCGCGGTGCTTGTGTGCCTGTTCTTTTTGTACCGTTCGGCAAAGAAAAAAGGCCAAACGCCAAACTCTTCCGCCGAATGTACAATAACGGGCGCAACAGTTAAAAACAAAAATAAGCGGGTTTAAGCCCAAAACATTATAGTCCGGCATTTACAAACGCCGGATTTTTTGTGTTATGCCCCTTGAAAATCCCCGCCCGTGACATTAAATATCGAACATATACGCGCCAAAACCGCTTAAGCTTTCGCGGCTTGCCCCAAAAGTTAAGCTCGAACAGCAAAAAATAAAACAGCCCGTAAAAAACGGACTGTCTATTTTTGAAATCGGGCAACGATTTTTCTCACACGGCGCAAGGAACAACGCCGTGTTCGGTCACCGTTCGCGCGAGACGTTTGCGCTCACTCATCTCGCTTCGGCACGCACAGCGCACAGTGCTGTGCTATGATATGCCTCGCTCGTCCTCCCAGCCTTAAAAGGCAAGTACTTTCGGCAACGCAAAGCTTAACAAAAGGTGTAAAGCCGTTTCGTGCGGCGTGTCGCCGCTGCCGAGTTTCTTTATTGCGATAATGCTTAACTTGCCTTTGCGCAAATCAAGCTTTCGCGGCTTGCCCCAGAAGTTAAGCTCATACAACAAAAAAATAAACAGCCCGTAAAAAACGGACTGTCTATTTTTGAAATCGGGCAATTTCCTATCCTCCCAGCCTTAAAAGGCAAGTACTTTCGGCAACGCAGAGCTTAACTTCTGTGTTCGGAATGGGAACAGGTGGATCCTCTGCTTCATTATCACCCGAATGGCTCCGCTTGTTGGACTTGAAGCGAGTTGTCGGATTTCAAAATGCTTGAAATTTAACGCATTTTTACAAGTTTTGACACTAAAACTGCTCATTTTAGTACTCGGTACTTTTCAGTGCCCCACCAATGCCCCACGGCAAAAAATATTAAATTTTAACCGCCAACTTCAAAACAGACTTCTTTTACTCTAAAAACGCTATTTTTTATATCTCTGACGTACATTATCTCCAAGAGCCTTCCTAAAATCATCCAAGTCATAATTTGACTGTTTAACAAAATTTAATGCATTGATTTTATCCAAAGTACCAATATTTCTTTGTAATTCTTTGCGCATAGATTTTTTAGTAATATATCGTGAACCATCTTTCCGAGTTTGGATTAAAGACGACTCGTCTCTTGCTAATTCCTCATCAATCAAATTAGGCAAAACCGATAAATTGAAGAAACTTGTAGTATTATATCTGCTATTTGTTAAGAAACATTTTGGAACCAATAACTTAGGTAATCCATCATCCGACCAAACATATTGTTCTTTATTACCCGCAGCCCATAAGCGTTGAGAATCATCCCAGTACTTATAAGATTTATTATTCAACTTTCTAGTCGGCTGACCATACAACTGACATTGCTCATAAGTATAATCAATAAGAATTTCCCTTATAACATTTGTGCAAATATCACTTACCCTATCATCACCGATATTAGGCACAAAGAGTTTTATATCTTCAATATGCCTAATAGTTTTAGATAAAGTTTCGTCGTCATAAATCGTCTTTAGTGCATATTCAGCTAACTCTTTCAGACCTTTACCATATACTCCCGAATAAGATATTCCCAGACACGTCTCTTTAGGCTCCGTTAAATTATTGCAAAATGTTTCCCTCGCATTATCATAATCTCCAGAAGCAAGCGATTCCCTTACCGTCTCAAAAAAATTTACAATACAATTATTAGCTTTGACCGCTACAGGGTGACTAAGTGTTGCCAAATAGTAGGGATCAATAAATTTGCGATTATCATTAGCTAAATCTATATTATAGAAATCAGCCGTGTCAATTCCAAACACATCATAAACAAATCTTGGGTTATTAAATTTTTCCATCTTAAAATCTCCTTGAATATAATTTTTTAATATTGATTTCGTTTTGTGAAATAAATAATTACAAAACAAAACCCGCCTATTTATTATGGCGGATACAAAATCATACAAGGAAATCAAAAAATTTTTTGCAAATAATTGACTAAAATTTATTTATGTGCTAAAATTATACTGCTTCTAGGGTACGATTATGTATCCGCCTAAGGCTTTTAGAAATTGCCGTTTCTAAAGCCTTTATTTTTTGCAATCAAGTATAACCACCTCCTATGTCCATTTAATTTTATTTCTTCTTAAGTTCAACAATAAGAAAAATTTTTCCATCTTCCTCATCCGTTGTTGCCAAATAGGGTATGGACTCTTTACCGAGCGTTACTTTTGCTATTTTTTGGATTTCATTTAGAATTTGCTTAGACTGAATGCGAATCCAATTCCTTTTTTTCTCATTTGTTACAAAGTCAAACGCCTTTATGGTAGTATTCTCATCTGCCGCGCAAACGCCTAAAACCCCTTTTTGTCTATCCAGACCAATATTAACTTTTCTGGGAAATCCCAATTTTTCAATTGCTTCACGACTAAATATAATACCGGCATTTGAAAGAGAAATTTTAGCCATTCCGCTTGTATCAATCGAATAGTCAAATGAATACTTACCCATAGAAAAACTCCTTAGTAATCATATTGTATCATAGGACAATTGAAAAATCAAGCAATTTGACGTTAAAATATAGAAATTATAAGTTATAAAACATAACGCGAGTAGCTGTAAAAATTAGTAGTAGCCGCAAATATCACGACAGTATAAAATATTTTAATATTCATAAATAAATCGTGCGCGAAGAAATAAACTTCGCGCACGATTTATTGCATACATTTACAAAGTTTTTATAAACTCCAAAAGGAGGGATTGTTGCTTGGGGGTGAGGCGGGCGGTGAGAGTTTGGATTGCAGAATTCAATTCCTTTTGCTCGTCCGTGTCGCGGAAAAATTCCGCAAGAGTAATTCCTAAACCAAAACATATATATCCCAAATATTCAACGGTCGGGCAACGCTCGCCGTTTTCAAGTTTATCTATATACGTTGGCGAAACCCCTGCAAGGTTCGCCAATGTATTTTTTTTTAAACCTTTTTTCTCGCGCAGATATTTTATCCTTTTCCCGACTTCTTCCGCTGTCATATTTCACCCTAAAATTTTAAACTATTGTATATAGTTTATGTTAAATTTTAGAGTATTATTTAAACTATCGGGTTGATTTATTAAGACGATTGTATTATAATACTTGTACAATAGTTCAAAAGTGTAAAAAATGACGACTAACGAAAAACAGACAAAATCAAAAGACCGAGTCAGGGAACACGGCGAGGTTTTTACAGCCGAGCGCGAGGTAAACGCAATGCTCGACCTTGTAAAATGCGAAACCGAGCGGATTGACAGCCGTTTTTTGGAACCGGCGTGCGGCAATGGCAATTTTCTTATAAAAATCCTCGAACGCAAGCTCGACGTCGTTGACAAGGCGTACAAACGCAGTCAGTGGGATTGGGAAATCCACGCGATGGTCGCCGTTTCAAGCCTTTACGGCGTTGAGCTGTTACCCGACAACGTAGCAGAGTGCGTATCCCGCCTCTTTGACTACTTCAAGCAAAGGTATAAAGCGCGTTACAAGGCGAAAACCTCGCATATATACCTTGAAAACGTCCTGTACCTTCTCAAAAAGAATATTGTCTGCGGCGACGCGCTCACACTGTTGCAAGCGGATGGCAAGCCGATAATTTTCAGCGAATGGGGTTTTTCGGGCAGTAAAGTAATACGCCGTGATTTCACAATGAGCAACCTTTTGAAAAGCAGCGAAAAACAAGCTAAGCCCACCCTTTTCGACTTACAGCCCGAAGAAAAACTGCCCGTACCCGTGCGGCAATACCCCGCAGTAAACTACCTGGAGATAAAAAACTATGCTTAAAAACTACAATCCCGACGTTTTGAGCTGCCTCGCGAATCTTTCGAACGACGAAGTTTTTACCCCGCCCGAGCTTGCAAACGCAATGCTCGACACGCTGCCAAAGGAGTTATGGCAAGACGAAAATACCACGTTTTTGGACCCGTGCTGTAAGTCGGGCGTTTTTTTGAGGGAGATAGCAAAGCGGCTTATCGCGGGACTTAAAGATAAAATCCCCGACGAACAAGAGAGAATAAATCATATCTGCACCAAACAGCTTTTCGGGATTTCGATAACGGCAATGACGGGTATGCTGTCGCGGCGGAGCGTGTATTGTTCCAAACATGCAAACGGGAAATATTCGATGTGTACGGAGTTTTATGACGAGAGCGGCAACATAATTTTCAACGAAACAAAGCACACATTCAAAAACGGCAAATGCACCTTTTGCGGCGCGGCGGAAGCCGAATACGGCGAAAAAGCAAGAAAAGACCTTGAAAGCCATGCCTACCAATTTATACACACGCTTAACGCGGAGGAAATTTTCAATATGCGATTTGACGTAATTATCGGCAACCCGCCCTATCAACTTTCCGACGGCGGCGGCACGGGTTCAAGCGCAATGCCTATATATCAAAATTTTGTTACGCAAGCCATGAAATTAAATCCGCGTTATTTGGTTATGATTATTCCCTCGCGTTGGTATGCCGGCGGTAAGGGGTTGGACGATTTTAGAGAAATGATGTTGAATAATAATCATATCCGTGTATTACACGACTATTTTGATTCTAAACTCTGTTTTCCAGGCGTCGATTTGTCTGGCGGAGTATGTTATTTTTTATGGGATAGAGATAATGAGGGAAAATGTAAAGTTATATCAACTATTACAAATAGTGAAACTATACAAGAGCGGTATTTACTTGAAGAAAATGCCGATACATTTATCAGGTTTAATAGGGCAGTAAGTATAATACAAAAAATCAGAGCATTAGGCGAAAAACCGTTTGACCAAATAGTAAGCGCAAGAAAACCTTTTGGATTAGATTCGTCAATTAAGTTGTCCGAAATTGGCAATCAAGACATGGTATATGTTTATGCTTATCCTAAAAATGGTTATTTGGATAAAATCAATATTTACAACGGCAAAAACGCAATACCTTTGTATAAGGTTTTTATTGCAAAAGCATATGGTGAGCGCGGTGATTTCCCTTATTTAGTTTTAGGGAAACCGTTCATAGGTGAACCTAATACAATATGTTCGGAAACCTATTTAATGGTTGGCGAAACAACTGAAAAGAACATTGCAGAAAATATAATAAGCTACATAAAAACTAAATTTTTCCGCTTTTTGATTTTACAGAAAAAGAACACCCAAAATGCTGCTAAAAATGTCTATTCTTTTGTTCCAATGCAAGACTTTTCTAAACCCTTGACAGACGAGTTTTTATATGCTAAATATAACTTATCCGACGAGGAAATACAGTTTATAGAGTCTATGGTTAGACCTATGGAGTAGATTTGTAGTAAATGACAAATATTTTTATAAGTTCTTATGAAGAATTGATTGAAAAAATCAAAGAAATAACTTCCAAACCGATTTTGATTTTTTCTGATAAAGAAAAAAGAGGATACTATTTTAGGGGGCACGCAAATAAGGATTGGAAGTTGTTGCCCACTCTATTAAGAGATAAAAATGCGCAAGAAGATAAAGAGTTATCAGAGTCATTGTGCATAGATGAAAACGATAAAAGTAAAATGTCATTAGCTGTCGCACAACACTACGGTAGAAAAACGAGGTGCCTTGATTTTACAAGTAATTATAAAACTGCTTTGTATTTTGCGAGCAATCCGGATAGCTCGGATTATGATAAAGACGGGGCAATTATTATTCTTGAAAGAGATTATCATCTTCCTAATTGGTTCACTAATTATTTGGTTTATTTTGTGGCAACAGATAATAGAAGCTATGTATCTGCTTGGGAATATGCGAATGAAATTTTGCAGAAAAATGAAATTGTTAGTGAGTTCATTAGAACGGGCAGAAATTTGGCAATAGATGACGTAGAATCTGAAATTCAAGCCTATTTAAGTAAGGGTTTTATGGTGGATTTTAGAAATAATGATTGCGGGTTTGAGCGAATTAAAAAGCAAGAAGCGGCATTGTATTACTTTGGTTCAAAGTTTTATGCGGATAGTGAAAATGAAAGATATTATCATGACCCAGATGACCTTTCAAGATATTGGAGTTCGCAAAATATGCTTAATATCGATTTGCATAACCTTTCAGATCCCCACCTTGGAGATGATTATTGCACTAAAATAATTTTCCCACAAAGATTGAAAAAAGAAATTTATGAAAAAATAGAAATTAAAGCGGCTGATTTGGGATTATAAAATTAAAAATTCAAATTGTAAAATAAAAAATGATTTACAATATTAAGGAGGTAATTTGTGTTTTATCTGCAATTAGCAATAGGCGAATTAAAAAAACAAACGGCGCAAAATGTTGTAGATATATTTTATCCTAAAAACTCTTATATGAATTTATGGCTAACACACTGGATTAACGTTTTTGCTACCTGCGACAAAATAAAAACTTTTACTGATTACATAAGGTATTGATATGCCGAATTCATTTTTCCCGAAAAGGGGCGAGGCGCAACCTAAAATATACGCTTACAGCGACAGTCGATTCCCCAATATGCTGAAAGTGGGCTACACCACGAAAAGCGTTGAAGAGCGCGTTGCCGAGCAGTACCCCACCCTCACCCCCGAAAGGTCGTATAAAATAGAATATATCGCGCCCGCAATGAAGAACGACGGCACGACTTTCACCGACCACGACGTACATAAGGTGTTGAAAAACAAAGGGTTTTCAAACCCAAACGGCGAATGGTTCAAGTGCTCGGTTAAAGACGTTGAAGCGGCAATATATGCCGTTAAATCGGGCAAAGTCAACATTGAAAACCGCAATCAAACCTTTTGTATGCGACCCGAACAGCGCGAAGCCGTGCAAAAAACAGCCGAATATTTCACCGCGTATATGGCGGAGGAAAACGGCAAGTCGCCTCACTTTTTATGGAATTGCAAAATGCGCTTCGGCAAGACTTTTGCAACCTATCAGCTCGCCAAAGAGTTGGGCTTTACCAAAGTTTTGGTGCTCACATTCAAGCCCGCAGTTCAAAGCGCGTGGGAAGAAGACCTTTTAACTCACGTCGATTTCGAGGGCTGGCAGTTCATCGCAAGGGGCGGGCTTACCTATGAAGAAATTGACCATAACAAGCCCTTTGTGTGCTTTGCTTCGTTTCAGGACTTTTTGGGCAAGAACAAAGCGGGTGGAATAAAGCTCAAAAACGAGTGGGCGCACACCGTGGCGTGGGATATGGTCGTATTTGACGAATATCACTACGGCGCGTGGCGTGAGAACGCGAAAGA
>CANRCK010000009.1 GCA_947629095.1 uncultured Clostridia bacterium
TATTAAAACGCAACTTTGCACCTTTTCTTTATGTTGGGGGTGAGCCGGCTTTTCGCTTTGCGCTACTTCGCACTAATACTTTACACTGTTATGCTGTTTTAGCTGCACAATAGATTTTCCTATTGACGCAGTTCTTATATTAAATTGTACCCGCACTTTTTTGGTGCGTGCAAGTATTATATAACGCAAAATGGATATTGTCAAACATATGTTTATACATTTTATGAAAAATTTTTTACTTTTCCACATAAATGTGCGGGGATATGGCGTAAGGCATAAGCGAAAGCCGCACCGCCAACGGAAGAAAAGATTATAAGCGGGATTAAAATTATTATTTGAACGAGCCGCCGCGCATGAGGAAGGGCGATTCGCCAAGCGGGTTAGCGGCGAACGCCCTTCCCGCACAGCGTACAAATTATATTTTTGACCGATTTGTTTTCTTTTGGGCGTGAGCTTGTCCGCGCGGCGTTAGCCGCGCGCTTGTCAAGACAAGCTCACGCCTAAATGCCATTTTGTAAATTTAGAGCACGAGTTAATATAGTTTTCTATTGCTAAATAATGGTAATTATGATATAATACGGATAATTTATGAACAACAAAAAGAAATACAATGCAGAAAAAGTTAAATATTTAAAAAATAAAATTGATATTGTTCAAGTAGTGTCAAAAGATATTCAATTAGTAAAGCGGGGCAACAATTTTTTTGGGAGTTGTCCATTTTGTAATGGGACTCACTCGTTAAGTATAAATAAACTCAAACAATATGGGCATTGTTTTTCCTGCGGTGAAAGTTTTGATGTAATCGGTTATTTTCAGAAAGTTAAAGGTTTATCTTTTGTGCAAGCTATTTCACAGCTCATTATTGAAATCAATTCTGCCGATAATAAAGCATTTTCCAAGTTGAATCGAGCATTTAGCCGTTTATCTGATATTGTTAATGATGAGAATAGCGATATTCTTAATAAATTAAGAGCTATTGATAATCAAGCCGAAAAAATAATTACTGATTTTATGCTTATTATAGCGGATTTACTTGTTGATTTTGATAAAATGGAATTAGATAAAACAATAGATAGGTCAACTTGGGATATATATTATAATTTGTTTGACTCTATGTATTGCAGTATTGAGTGTACAAGTCAAAACGCAATAAAATTAAGTAACCTTTTTAAATATTTGGTTTCTCTTTGCGATATTATTAAAAACAACGACTACAATTTGGGTGGCTTAATATACATTTCCGAATAACGAGACAATTATGGGTATATTTGATATTTTCAAAAGACAGAGCAAAAATAAAAATTTTCCCGAAGAGTATAAAAGTGCTTTAAACTTTAATGAAAAGTTTGAGACCTTAATGTCTGCGGACAAATTTATTGCCCGTAGTGATTATAGGCATTTAATTGAGCAGTACAATTTTACTTATACTTTTTTTGAGAGTATGCAACGGGGAAATCTTCTTTCGGTTTATTGTAAACAAAATAAACTTCAAGAAAATGAATTAAAAAAGTTTATCGGCTGTTATTCTGATATTATTGATTTGGCTAAAGGGTCGGAAATATTTAACGCCCATAACAACTCCTATATTCTATCCCACCTTGATAGTGAAAAATCCTATTTAGATAAAATCTTATACGAAGTTGACCCCAATATAAACCTTGATGAAGAACAGCGCAGGGTAATTTTATCTGACGAAGATTACACTTTGATAATCGCCGGCGCAGGCGCAGGTAAAACAACAACCGTTGCGGCAAAAGTAAGATATTTGGTTGAAAAGAAACACATTGACCCTAAACAAATTCTTGTTATATCTTTCACCAATAAAGCGGTTGGTGAGTTAAAAGAAAGAATAAATACAGGGCTTTTAATTCCTTGCCCGATTACGACCTTTCATAGTACGGGATACGCAATTTTGCGCCAACAGGAAGATAATAAAAAGAAAATTGTCGGTGATGGTTTTCTTTTTAATAGTGTAAATAACTATTTAAAAGGCAATATCCTTACTCAACCCGAATTAGTTGATAAACTTATTATGTTCTTCGGCTCTTATTTCGACGCTCCATACGAGGGCGATGATATTAACCTGTTTTTTAACTATATCGCCAAAGCCGATTTCAGCACCTTAAAAAGTAATGTAAATGAGTACAACGCGCAAATCATTGACAGGCGCACTCACAAAGTTACCACCATTACAAATGAAATTTTACGTTCCGCCCAAGAAGTTAAGATTGCAAACTTCCTTTACTTAAATCAAATCGATTACAACTATGAGGAAATATATCCTTATCACATTTTAAAAGCCAAAAAGCCCTATACCCCCGATTTTTGTATCAGACAGGGGAACAAAGTTGCCTATATTGAGCATTTCGGTATAACCGAAAATGGTAGGCATAGTTTTTATACCGCCGAAGAACTCAATAGATATAAGCAGGAAATTCAAGATAAAATTGCCTTGCATAAAAAGCACGGCAGTACCTTGATTTATACATACTCTCAATACAATGACGGACGTGATTTTTTAGAGCATTTAAAAGAACAGCTTGAAGAAAATGGTTTTGTATTGAATAGCCGTCCGTCGGAAGAAGTATTTACAAAGCTCGTCAACACCGAAGAGAATAAATACATATTAAAGCTGGTAAAACTCATCTGCACCTTTATAAATAATTTCAAAACAAACGGATATACGCTTGATGATTTCTATCGTTTTGAAAGAACCAACGCAAATGTCCGCACAAAATTATTTTTTGATGTTTGCAAGGCGTGTTATTTAGAGTACCAAAAAAGATTATCGGAAGAAAATGCTATCGATTTCCAAGATATGATTAACGATTCCGCAAGAATTTTGCGTGAAAAACAAAACGCCAACGAGAAACTTGATTATAAGTACATAATAGTTGACGAATATCAAGACATTTCAAGACAGCGTTTTGATTTAACAAAAGAATTATCAAAAATTTGTAATGCTAAAATTATAGCTGTGGGAGATGATTGGCAGTCTATATATGCGTTTAGCGGCTCGGATATTTCCTTGTTTACGCATTTCTGCTCTATTATGGGTTATGGGCAAGAACTGAAAATTACAAAGACTTACCGTAACGCACAGGAAGTTATAGATATTGCAGGAAATTTTGTTCAGAAGAACGAAACGCAAATTAAAAAATCTCTTATTTCCCCCAAACATATTCAAAAGCCCGTCATTATCCAAACTTACAGTGAAGATTATGACAAAAAAGAATTTAAGGGCAAAGGTGGTAAATATTTTCAACTTGGCAAGCAGGTTGAAGAACTTATCGGAAAAATTTTAGAACAGAATAAGCGAGAGGGTAAAAGTTTAAACTCATCAATTTTGTTGATTGGGCGATTTAACTTTGATGCCCGCAACTTATGCTTTTCAAATGATTTCGTTTATGACGAAAACAACGGTAAAATTTTCAGCAAGAAATATCCGAAAGCAAAATTGGAATTTTTGACGGCTCATAGCTCAAAGGGTTTGGGTTATGATAATGTAATCATTGTAAATGCGAGAAATGAGCTTTACGGCTTCCCCGCAAAAGTCGATGATGACCCCGTGATGAAGTATGTTATTAAAGACGATACTTCAATAGAGTATGCGGAAGAAAGACGGCTGTTTTATGTGGCTATGACACGAACTAAAAACAGAGTGTTTATTGTAACACCCGAAAACCACCCGTCGGAATTTATTTTGGAATTGGTAAAAGATTATCCCAATATTACCGTGCATGGAGAACTCAATAAAGAAAATGAAACAAATATCGGCACCATAAAAAAATGTCCTATCTGTGGCTATCCTTTACAATTAAGATATAAAAAAGATTATGGCTTCCGTTTATGGTTGTGTACAAACGAGCCAGAGATTTGCAGTTTTATGACCAACGAAATAGGGGGCGGTGATTTTTCTATCCAAAAATGCGACAGTTGTCAAGACGGTTATCTTGTCGTCAAAAAGGCAAAAACAGGAGACAATTATATTTTGGGCTGTACAAATTATAAAGCCGACGGAACGGGTTGCGATAGGCGTATGAGCCGAGATTATTACAAGCGTTGGCTTACCACGGGATTTGAAGATGATTTATCAGCCGATAAACCACTTTATCAAAAAGAAATTCCTACGCAAATGCCGCAGATAAAATCGACCGATGAAAAGCCTGCCGCTTCGGAGCGCAAAAAAGCCGAAGTGCATAAAACAACGCTTATCGGTAAAGATAATTTTAATGTTGTCGCAGATGATGAGGGCAATATTATTACCGATATGGAGCTTTTAACGGCTCTGCGTGCTCTGCGTTTTGATATCGCCAAAGAAAAAGAAATCGCGCCTTATAAGGTAATTAATAATCAAAAATTGGTAAGCCTTGCAACCTATCGCCCCGAAACGAGAGAAGAATTTATTTCACTCTACGGGTTTAGCGAAACTACATATAATGAGTATGGTTTAAGATTTTTAGAGGCAATAAAAAAGTTTTATTCCAAAAAATAAAAGTTACCCTATGGCTGTCGCAGTCATAGGGTATTTTCTAAAAAATAAGGACGTAAATTGATTGTGTTCAACTTACGTCCCCCTTGGCGCGGATGGAGGGATTTGAACCCTCGCTACGATTCACTCGTACTACTCCCTTAGCAGGGGAGCCCCTTGAGCCACTTGGGTACGTCCGCTCAATGCTCAATCAATATATCACAATTTTGCGGGTTTGTCAAAGCATTATTCGGAGTTTTAAAAAATTAATATTTTTATTTTCAGTCCCGCAAACGCCCTGTTCCCACCCGCCGTTAAACGGCAATATTACTTGCCGATATATATAAGGGGAACTTCCATTTCCGCGGTTAAGGACGTGTGGTGACCATTGAAGCTGTGACCGAGCGGAGTGAGCTGCATTATTTTATCGGTGGTTCCAACGGCGATATAGTCGCCCAAAAGATCTGCGTGGACATTGGGAACGCCAACGCCGAAATAGTTGCTTTCAATCAACTCCCGCGAAGTGAAAAGCGCAAAATCGTCGCCGTATTTTTGGGTGAAAAGCTTTGAAAAACGATTGCCGCAGCCCGGTTTGACCTTGAAGGCAGGCGCGCGCGCCTCGAGATAGGGCGGCCACTCCAGAAGGGAAAGAAGCTCGGCGTCCTTATATAATTCAATACACCCGCCGATATCTATCTGACCGTGGTCGGCGGTGACGATGAAAAGGGTGTTTTCAAGCCCGGCAAACAAACTTTCAACGCCGGCGTTAAGAGCGGTTATTACAGAGCGCGCCTCTGCCGAAGAAACGCCGTGGCGGTGCATTGTGGAATCCGGCTCGGTGTAGTACGCGTATACGAACTGTCTGCCCTCCCCCGAACATGCCGTTTTGATATTTTTGAGCAATCCCTCGAAAGAATCCCATATATATTTGTGTTTATCGTCGCTGCGCCAGAATGAAGGGATTACGCAGTTTACCGTTATTCGGTCGGTTGCGCACTTGTAGAAGGGTACAACGGGGAGAGCCTTGTAGGCATAGCCGTCCTCCACCCGTTCGCCCGTAAAAGAGTCGGTATCGCGGAAGATATCAACCGCCCTGCCAAGCTCCTTAAAATAGAGACTCCAACCGAACCAACCGTGCTCCATGGGATACTCGTTTGTGAGAAGGGACGTGGTTGCGTTGGTTGTGGTGGACGGAAACACAGAGGTTAAAGTTTGCCGTACGTTTTTCCTTAAAAAACTTTCCGCGGGGAGATTTGTTTCCAACGGATGGGTGCCAAGCCCGTCGAGAATAAGAAAGACTACGTTTTTATAGTCCTTTTTCAGCTCGACGCTAAGCCCTTCCAAAACGGGTTTGTTGTTGGGGCAACCGAGATATTCGGCAAGGGTTGCGGAGATATTTACGATATTGCGCGTGAAGTCGGGCTTTATGAGCTTAGTCACTTGGACCTCCCTATGGTTTTGGAATATTGTAGCATATGGCGCGGATTATGTCAATAAGGCAGACCATTCTACCACTGTTCTGCTATGTGTTGAGGCGCACCCCCTCAGTCTGCTGCGCAGACAGCTCCCCCACGAGTGGGGGAGCCAAGTGGTGGGTGTGTTGCAGCCGGCGCCCTTTGACTCAAGGTGGACAAAGAAGGGCGCGGGACAGACGGCGCCCTTGCTGCGAGGGGAGCCAAGAAAAAAGGCGCGTTCACTCCCCCCCCCTGTCATTCTACGCGAGCTTGCGACGCCTCACCTTTGGTGATAGGAGGGTGCAGCCACCCCCTCCCATGTCATTCTGAGGCGTTAGCCGAAGAAAATCGGCGCGGGGCTTTTTGGAAAAAGCCCCGCGCCGGTTAAATTTTTTTGGTTACTTTGCCTTTAACTGGCTTTTTTGCTTTTTGTATGTTTGGTTTGCCGTGTCGATGAGATTTTTATTGGCGGGCTGCGGCTGATAGTAACCGCGCGTGGACATCTGCGTGAAAAGCGTGTACTGGTTTTCGGCTACGCCAAGAAGATTTGACGAAAAGTTTTTGCGTATGGACTTGGTGCTGCCCTCAAACAGCGCGGTTGTGTATAGAGTCATAAGCTGTTTTTCACTTTCGAGCATATCCTGCAGAGCGTCCTTTTCATTGAGCGTTACGTCGCTTTTTGTAAGCTTCATTTTCAACCTCCTATAACGTTGAGAAGAGCGTTGTAGCGCTGTTCGTGTTCGTCTGCAATAAGCGACATGCATTGCGCCAGATCGATGTCCGTCAAGGACTTGGAATAGGCGCGCGCCTTTTTGCAGATAAGCCCCTCGGCGGTCAAGGCGTCGGAGATGAGTTCGAGTTCCTTTGAAGTTATATCCTGCATAAAAAAATACCTCCGCTCTGTTTATTGCCCGCGCGCGGCTTTTTATACGCGGGAGAGCGGAGATATTGCGCGGCAATGCCGCATTTTATACTTTTTTGGGGTCGATGAAGGAGGCGAACAGGTCGGTCACCTCGGGCGACTTGCCCTTTATCATCTGATAGTATGGGTCGGAAGAGAAATCCCTCTCCTTTTCATACTCGCCGCCCAGCGCTTCTATTGCGAATTTAAGTTCCTGATATTCTATAAAGGATATCCCCTCTTCGTCGATTTTGTCGAGAAGATACGGGAGGGCGCGCTCGTCGCCGTACGCGGCAAGATAGCTTGCGTGCATGGGGATATTTTCCACGTCGCCGCGGAATTCCTTCAACAAAATATCGAAAATGCGCTCGTCGCGGACGACCGAACGGGAGAGAATTTCGCACATAAGCTCCTTTTCCGTGCCGTTGCGGTAATTTTCGAGGGCTTCGTTTAAAACGAGGTCGGCTTTTTCCTTTATTAAATCGGCGCAGCGGTCCTTTAAATCGTCGTCGTCCGTTTCAACGAGGATTTGCAAATATTTTTTTATTGCGCGGTCGTCGGAACCGATTATGGTCATTGCATACTCGCGCTCAGAGCCATCGCCGTCGAGCATCGGAAGGAGAGCTTCGGTTAAATTTCTGCCCTCAATCTCCGTGCATAAAAACTCCGGAACGGGCACATTTTCGCGTATATGTGCCTTTAAACTGCGGATAAGGTCGGCGTCGGACATCTCCGCGTAGAACTCACGCGGGGTTTTGCCTATGGATTTTATTACCGTGTCGCCGAATTTTTGATAGAGCTTTGGAATTATGTCCTCCCACTCCTCTTCACTGTATTTGCCTGAGTTTTTTGCGATATAGTCGCTGAGTTTTTCATCGAACATACCGTCGAAATCGTAAAGCTTCATTATTTACCTCCGAGAGCTTTGAGTCTCTCCTCCGAAATTCCGAAAAAGGCGCACAAATTGTCCTTTGTTATGCCCGTATCGGTGATATTTGAATTGCTGAAAATTGCCGCCGTGAGGGCGTCCGTGTCGGACGCTGCGTCCAGCCTGCCCTCTTTTTCAAGCCGGTTATATAATTCTTCGGCGGCGGTTATGAATTTTGCGCCGTAGCTGTCGTCCAGAATGGAAAAATGGGATACGAGCCGCGCATAAGCCGTGCGGAAATTTTTGCGTTTTTTGGCGCCCGTATTCAATTTTTGCATAGTAATGCGCTTGTATATATTGCAGACCACCACGCCGAAAACGTTATCTTCGGCGCGGGCGCACAGAAGCTCGATAATATCCACCTTTAAGCTGTCGGAAAGGGTGGGATGAAGCAAAAGGTCGCGGATATAGTCGTCCGAACGGGCTTTTACGGCAACCTGCGCGGCAAGACCGCGAAGCTCTTCGGAGCCGCCGGGGGCGTCCTCCTCGAAGCACCACTTTATGTGGCTGTCGATATTCAGCTCGTCGGCAAGGCGGACAGCCTGCTTGTTGCTTAGCCTCAAAAACGCGGCAAGCACCTTTACCGAAGCCTTTTTTACCTCGGTGGGAAGGGTGTAGAAATAGCCAAGCTCTTCAAAGGCGCCGCCGTCGTGCATGGTGCGGGCTACATTGCAGTAGAACTGCGCCGTGGGGGAGTCGGGATAGACCGTGAGAAGGGTGTCGAAAGCGGAAAAGCACTTGTCGTACATCTTTGAATTGAACGCGGATATCGCCTTGAAATACAGCACGTTTTTGTCGTATTGAACTTCCTCGCCCATCTTGCAGAAAAGGTTGTACGCCTCCCTATGCATCTTATTTTCGCAGCACACGGTAGCCGCCTTATATATATCGTCCGGGTCGGTCATGTCAAGCTTTAAAAGGGCTTCGGTGAGAGCGACAGCCTCCCCGCGGTTGCCCGTTTCGTTTTTTACAGCGGCAAGGGTTGAGAGAGCCTGAACGTTTTGAGGCTGTTTTTCAAGGACCTTTAAGCACTCCTCTTCGGCAAGGTCGCACCTGTCGTTTACTACGTGGCACATGGCAATATAGTTGCGCGCGGAAGCCCAGCGCGGATTGCCCTCGGCAACGGAAGAAAATTTTTCCACTGCCTTTTCGAACTCCCCGTCCTTCATAAACTCCACGCCCTCGCGCATTACGTCGGAGACGTCGGCAAGTTCGGGGGGATAGGAAAATTTGAGGGGATTATCTTCGTCGGAGAGAAAATCGCGCACGATCTGTTCGCGCGTTTCGGCGTCCACCTCGTCCGTTTCAACCAGCAATTTGTTGTAGTAATACGCCGAAAACTGCTCGTTGCCCAAATTCATATAGCCTATTGCAAGACCTTCGTAACAGTCGGCAAGGTCGTTGAACTCCGCCACGTCCAAAAACTTGAACCAGTGGTGAATACTGCGCTCGTATAAGCCCATATCGTCAAAAGCCTCGGCGTAGAGCATATAACTGTCCTCGTCGTTGCCCGTGATGCCGGCGTTTTTGTTGAGCATCTTTAAAGCGCCTATATAGTTGTGCCCGTCGATCATGTCCGCGGCGATGGCAAGGAGCCTGTCGTCGCTGAAATCGATTTCTACAGTCTTTGACATATTTTTTTAAGCCTTGAACAGCTTGTCTATATCCTTTTGGGTGAATATGTAGTCGGTGTTGCAATAGTGGCAGTGAACCTTTACCTGCCCCTCTTCCGCAATTATATTTTCCAGCTCTTTTTTCCCGAGAGAAGTTATTACGTCGGTGATTTTGGCACGCGAACAATTGCATTTATACTCGGGAAAAGTGAGATATACCCCCGCATTTTCCGTTTCACCGGAAAAATATTCGCTCATTATTCCGTCCGCGCCAAACCTTTCCACAACGTCGGCAGCATTGACGAAAGCCTGCATTCTCTCCTCCGCCCTGTCCATATTCTCCTCCGACGTGCCCGGCAGAAGCTGCATTATCACGCCGCCGGCGACTTTGCAGACGCCGCCCTCAACCTTTACGCCGATTGCAACGGCGGTGGGGATTTGTTCGCTTATATGGAAATACTGCATCAGATTTTCGGATACGGACGGGGATTTAAGCTCGCACGTGCCAACGAAGGGACGATAGAAGCCGTCGTCCTTGATTACGGTGAGAGTGCCTCCCTTTATGCCCCCTTCGCCGCCCTCGATATAGCCGCGGATATGACCTTTGCAGTCGCCCGAAACGCTTACGGTGGCGCTGCCGTCGCCCGATTTCACGGTGAGAGAAACGGCGCCGCGTTCGCTCTTTAAGCAGCCCGCCATATACGCCGCCGCGGTTAAAAACCCGCCCAGAATTTCGGCGGAGGCGTCGCTTAAATTATGGATTTTTACAGCGTCGTTGACAAGCCGGGTTATTTCCAGAACGGAGAGAGATACCTGATTGTCGTAGACAAGACTTTTATAGAGTTTATTTATGGTTTTTTGCATATAAAATTAATTCTTTCTTCCTTTGAGCCGCCGAGGTGACCCTCGGTGCGGACGGAAAATCCGGCTTCCTCCAAAGCCGCCGAAATTTGCAATTCGTCGTATATATATTGCGTTTGGCTTTCGTCGCGGCGGGAATATAACCCCGACTCGCCCTTTAAAAACAGGGTTATATCCATTTCCACCCTGTCGCCCTTTAAGGTGTTGAGCCATATCACGGTGGCGTTTTCGTAGTCCTTTACGAAAGTGTTGTTGCCAACGGTGTTTTCAAGCTTATTGCGGGAGCTGACGTCGAATATAAATAAGCCGCCCTTTCTGAGGTTGGAAAACACGCCCTTGAAGGTTTTTGAAAGTTTTTCCGGCGGGACGTAGTTTATGCAGTCGTTTACGGCGGTGATGAAGCCGGCTTTGCCGCATAATCGTAGTTTGGTTATATCGCCGATTAAAAATTCCGCCCCCACTCCCTCTTTGCGGGCAATTTCGGTTGCCGTGGAGAGAGCTTCGGGTGAGATGTCCATTCCCTGTACGCTGTAACCCGCCCTGAACAAAGCGCGCGTGAAATAGCCGTTGCCGCAGCCGATATCAACGCCGTCGCGCGGGGCGCCCTCGCCTGCAAGGGTTTTAATTAAATACTGCGACCATGTTGAATAGTCGCAGTCCGAGTTTAAGTATTCAAATACGCCGCCTATTGCGGAGTAGCTGACGCTTTTCATTTTAAGAGATTGTCCGCGCTGATTTTTTTCTTCTTTTTATCCTTGGGATCTTCACGGAGCGCCTTTTCGCGCTCGGCAAACATCTTGTTATATTCAACATATACGGGGTCGTTTTGGTGTTCCTTTTCGTATGCCGAGATATCCCCGGAGAGTTTTTTGCGGTTTTCGGCTACGCCCGAAATATTTGCACGGGTGAACGTTTTGCCCAAGGTTTCAAACCTTTCGGACCTGTCGATGGGCTTTATGGGGCGAGATATAAGGTCGCTCTTGCCCGCGGCAAGAAGCTCGAGGGCGCGCTGCCTTTCGGCGGCTGCCCTTTCTTCGGCAAGCTCTTCGGGTGTTTTTTGGGCGTTAGCCGCCTCCTTTTCGGTTTTTACGGCGGGGGTTATATACATATCAAACGCCCACTGCGTGAAAGCGAGCCAGCTTATGAGTATGAACGAGAAGCCGAGGAAAACCATGAATACGGAGCCTATAATGCGCCAGAAGCCGCCCGCCATCATAAACCATACGGGTATGAGCGAAAAGGCTGCCATAAACACTGTTTGTATGGGGGTGCCTATTACGAGAATTGCGGCGTTGCGGAGCATATGGAAGAGCTTTACGCGATATCCGCTGCCTATTGCAAATACCCACGCAAGATATATGCCCATGAGGACGTCGGCAATTATTATAAAGACGTATGCGGTTATAGAGCCGCCCACGTTTACGCCCGTTGCGCGGGAAACTTTCATCCAGTCGCCCACTATAAACGTGCCGTACATAAAAAGCATAAATATGGTTACCGGCAGCACGGTGCTGAAATAGCCAACGCGTATGCCGTGGAAAAAGCTTTTGAAGTGAAATTCGCCGTGGGTCTGGAGCAATTTGCGTATGCAATAAGTTGCGCCCGAAATGCCTATGGAGGCTATGAAGCCCGCGCCGATGAGAAGAGCATAAAATAAAATGTCGGCGGAGAGATTGACCCTTTCGGCAAGCCCCGTTAAAACTGCGGGCGGGTAGTTGCCCACGGTGGCGTTGAAGGGATATATGCCGCCGAGCCCCTGCACGTAGGCGGAGCGGAAGTATACTATTACTATCCCCGGGACAAAAGTTAATAGAACTATTAAATTGAGCACGACAAGCTTCCAGAAAGAGCCTTTGAAAACCTCCCATGCGTCCCGCCAGCGCCCCTGCGCCACGCCTTTTCTTTTAAAATCGTCGGCAATCTCGTTGCCTTGCATTCCGTTGAGTTCTGCCATATTTTACCCTTTGCTTTTTTTTGCCTGCAAACAGCCCTGCGGGCTTTATACAATAATAGCATACCCCAAAAAATATTTCAATAAATTTACGGGGATAGAATACAAAAAACTTTACTTTGAACGTGCGTTATGGTATTATTAGGGGGCAAATCAGAGGAGCGGACGGGCATAAGTACCCGCGGACAGGAGTTTTTGAGAGGAAATTCCGCTTTGAATCCGCGGCAAAAGGGCGCCTCCGCCGAGATTCGGCTGCTCTCCGCCGCGTCGGGCGCACGGGTCAATACCCTTGCGACTGTCACTTTTTGTGTTGCGCTATTTGCCTTGGTCGGTTTTTTTGGGGGGCGGCGCAGAGCTTGCCTCCTTTGTTTATACCTTTATTTTGCGCTTTCAGGGCGGAAGGAGTTTTTATGAAAAAATTCAACGTGGGCGTGATCGGCGCCACGGGAATGGTCGGGCAAAGATTTTTGTTGCTCTTGGAAAATCACCCGTGGTTCAATGTGGTGTGCCTTGCGGCTTCAAAAAATTCGGCGGGGAAAAAATATAAGGACGCCGTTAAGCTTTGGCAGCTTGCGGAACCTATGCCCGAAAAGTTTGCCGATATGACTGTGATGGACGCAACGGCGGATTTAAATACAATAGCAAAACTTGCAGACTTTTGCTTTTGCGCGGTGAATATGCCCAAAGAGGAAATCCGCGCCCTGGAAGAGGCGTACGCAAAGGCGGAATGCCCCATAGTTTCAAACAATTCGGCGCACCGCTTTACCTGCGACGTGCCGATGATAATCCCCGAAATAAACGCGGAGCATCTGGAGGTTATAGCCGCGCAGCGCAAAAGGCTGGGGACCTCGCGCGGGTTCATTGCGGTTAAATCCAACTGCTCCCTTCAATCCTACGTGCCCCTGCTGCATCCTTTGAAAAAATTCGGGATAAAGAGCGTGACCGTGTGCACTTACCAGGCGGTTTCGGGCGCGGGGAAAACTTTTAAGACGATGCCGGAGATTGTGGACAACGTAATCCCTTTTATAGGCGGCGAAGAGGAAAAGAGCGAAAAGGAACCGCTCAAAATTTGGGGCAAGGTGGAAAACGGAGAAATAGTTTGCGCCGAGGCGCCCGTTATAACCGCGCAGTGCCTGAGGGTGCCCGTATCCGACGGCCACGTGGCTGCGGTGTTTGTGAAATTCGAAAATAAACCCGCAAAAGAAGAAATTCTACAAGCGTGGAAGGAATTTTACGGGGAACCGCAGGCGCTCGGGTTGCCCTCCGCCCCCAAACGATTTATTCACTACTTTGACGAGGACGACCGCCCCCAGCCCAAGCTGGACAGAAACACGGAAAACGGAATGGCTGTGTGCGCGGGAAGGCTGCGGGAAGATAACCTTTACGACTATAAATTTATAGGTTTTTCGCACAATACCCTGCGCGGAGCCGCAGGCGGAGCCGTGCTGCTTGCCGAGCTGCTGGCGGCAAAGGGATATTTTGGATAAAAGCCCGTTTGAAGAGCGGCGCATATAATGTAATACTATAAAAAAGCGCATACGGTATGCGCAAAAGAGGTGTTTATGACAGGATTTTGCAGCGGAATTTTAACTGCTATGATTACGCCCTTTGACGGGAACGACGAGCTGAATCTTCCCGAACTCGGCAGAATGATAGAGTACCAGATAAACGGCGGAACGGACGCCGTTGTGATTTTGGGAACCACGGGGGAACCCGCTACGATGACCGAGGACGAAAAGGTGCGTGTTATCAAATACGCCGTGGAAAATTTTAAAGGGCGCATAAAGATTATAGTGGGCACGGGCAGCAACGACACAAAAAAAGCCGTGGCGGCAAGCGTGAGAGCCGAATCCCTGGGCGCGGACGGAGTGCTGGTGGTTACGCCGTACTACAATAAGTGCACTCAGGAGGGGCTTTACCAATATTACAAGACCATATGCGACGCAGTCAATATACCAGTTATAGCTTATAACGTGCCCTCGCGGACGGCTGTGAATATAATGCCGGAAACAGCCGAACGGCTTGCGGATATCCCCAATATGGCGGGAATTAAAGAGGCAAGCGGAAATATGGCGCAGGTGGTTGAAACCATGCGGCGAATACGCGGAAAGCTGGACCTGTATTCCGGAGAGGACTTTTTGAATCTGCCGATGCTTGCAATCGGCGGGGCGGGGCTTGTTTCGGTGACCTCGAACATTGCGCCCGCGCTTGTTAAAAGAATGTATACCCTCGTAAAGGAAAACAGGCTGGACGAAGCAAACGAGGTGCAAGATTTTTTGCTTCCGCTGGAGGACGCGTGCTTTTTGGAAGTGAACCCCATTCCCATAAAGGCGGCTTACGAAATGCTCGGATACAGGGCGGGGCTGCCCCGCTCGCCGCTTACGGAGCTTGCGGAAGAGAATAAAATAAAACTCAAAAAGGAAATGATACGCGCGGGGTTGATAGAATGATAAGGATTTTGATTTGCGGTATAGGCGGGAAAATGGGTGCGAACGTGCGCGACGTAATTGCCGCGGACCCCGAGGCGGAGGTTGTTTGCGGCGTGGATATTGCCGCAACGGACTGCGGAACGCCCGTTTATACTTCGTTTAAAGATGTGCGCGAAGAGGTTGACGCGGTGATAGATTTTTCCTCACCCGCCGCCCTACGCGGAGAGCTTGAATGGGCAAAAACAAAACACGTACCCGTGGTTCTGGCGGCTACGGGATACACTGCCAGAGATTTGGAATATATTAAAGCCGCGGCTGAGGAAACGGCTGTTTTTAAAACGGCAAACTTTTCAATCGGAATCAACCTCCTTAAAAAGCTTGTAAAGGAAGCCGCCCTTGCCTTGGGAGAGAGCTTTGACATAGAAATTACCGAAAAGCACCACCGGCTTAAAGCGGACGCGCCCTCCGGAACGGCGTTGGCGCTGGCAGAAAGCGCAAATTCGGCGTTCGGGGACGAAAAAAAGTACGTGAACGGGCGCGAAGGCATAGTTGGCAAGCGCGGGACCGAAATTGGCATACATGCCGTGCGCGGCGGCACGATTGTGGGAGAACACGAAGTTATGTTTGCCGGAGATGACGAAATTATAACCCTCTCCCATTCGGCGCGCTCTAAAAAGGTGTTTGCTTCGGGTGCGGTTAAAGCCGCAAAATGGATTTGCGGGAAGAGCGCGGGGCTTTACGGCATGGAAGATATGCTCGGCTGAAAAGCGCTCTCAGTCATTGTATAATAAAAAAGTCAATACATATTGCGTTTTTGAAATGTTAAAGCCCGCGGACAGCCGTCCGCGGGCTTTGATTTTTTTACTTTATTATTGCAAGCTCTTTAAGCGCCCTGGTGTAGGCGACGTATTTCTCATTCAGGCTCAAATCGCCGTCGGCTACGGCTACTGCCGTAAATTCAAGCCCCTTGCTTTGGTAGACCGTCATAAGATTGATTTTTGTTTTGGAAATTTTGCCCGTGACCGCAGGGAGATTATAGCTCTTCCTTGAAAACTTTTCAAAGTTTTTCTCCGAACAGATGAGCGCCTTTAAACCGTTTTTGCCGCTGAGCCACGCCGTTACGGAACGCTTGTCAATCCTCTCTATCCCTGCGCCGTTAAGCCCTATGGATGTCATATCTATGCCCAAAAGCTCGGCTACGTACTCCACTATCTGGTTTGTGTTGCGATAGTTCAGGCTTAAATTATATACGGGAAGGTTAAGCCGGGACCAGCTTGAAACGCCGCGATACTCCGTTATGTTTTGCTTTAAATCGCCGAATATATTGAATATTGCCCTGTCGTTTACCGCCCTGAGCACGCCGTACTCCGCGGGGGAGATATCCTGCCCCTCGTCCACAAACAAAAACGCGTACTTGGGGGAGAGATTGTAGCCCAGCTTGACCAAAATTAGACAGAGGGCGAACGGATCGCACTTATACAGCACGCCCGGGTCGGCGGATAATTTGGTTTTTGTCTTTTTTAGTATTTCGCGGTTGAAAAAACGCAACACGTCCCGCGTGTTTTCGCACTTGCCTATCTGCACAAAGTAATTTTCGCCGCGGAGAACGTCGGCAAAATCGTACACCACCGAAAAGGCGTCCCTTATCTTTTCCACTCGGGAATACGCCTCGTCCGCCTCTTCGAGGAGCTTTTGGCGTTTTTCAATACCCACGGAATAGGTGAAAACCTCCTCCGACCCCACCTTCATTTTATAGCGTTTAAGGTCGGCTATTTCCTTTTCGACCGTGGCTTTAAGGGAGGAGATATCCTCCATTGCGGCAAGGCATATTTTGTTGGAATAGCGGCGCAAAAACCTTATGGATTTATAGAACGAGAGAAGCTGTTGATAGAAAAAGGCGTATCCGCGCATTCTTTCGTCCGAGCGGACGAGCGTTAAAAATTCTATTACGTCCAGAACGCAGTTGAACATGTAGCGGAATTGCTTGGTGTAGTACAGACCGCCGTCCGGCTTTTCCTTTATTTCTCCGAGAATGCAGCGGCGGACCCTGAGTCCCGCGTTTTTTATTTTTTCGTACTCGGCGGACTGCATACTGACCGCAGAGAGAACTTCGTCGACGGTAGACTGCACGTCCGAAGAGGCAAACATACCGAAAACGCCGTCGTATATCTTGCCCAAACGCTTTATAACGTCGCTTTCAAACTTTTCGGAATATATATACTCCGCGTAGTCGCCCGGCAGCGCGGAAGTGACCTTTGAAGAGATGTCCACGCCAACGCTGCGCAAAAGGGTGGTAAAATAGCTGTCGAGCGTGCTGGTTTTTACCCGTTCAAGCTCTAAAACGGCGGCAAGCTCCTCTATGAAGGCGTTGAACGAGTCGGACGGGGTGACGACCAAAACGTCGCTGCGCCTTATGGAGTCGTTGTTGTACATTATATATGAGAGACGGTGCAGCATAATCATGGTTTTGCCGCTGCCCGCAACGCCCTGAACGATGAACTCCGATGGCTCGGGCAGGGTTATAATTTCATACTGCCGCTCCTGAATGGTTTCGATTATGTCGGTTATTTCGTGCTTTTCCTTGCGGCTCTTTAAAATTTCCTTTAAATAGGGGTCGAATATAAGCTCTTCATCCCTGCCGGCAATCTCCTCCCTGGAGAGGTAGTCCGAAAGCGACAGAAATTCGTTTTTGAAGTCTATAAGCTTGCCGTTTGAGGTGCGGAGAGCACGGCGCAACACAAGCTTGTAGTCGTAATCGTTTATGGAGAACGAAGTGTTGCTCTTTTGATAATATTTGCGGGCGAGTGGGGCGCGCCAGTCAACTATTTCCAGCCCCGAATCACCGTGCTTGCCGATATAGTAGCAATTGTAGCCCTCACGGGGGTCGGTGACGTCCATTCTGGCAAAATACGGTTCGCTGAAAAAGGGTTTATATGCGTTGCATTTTTGCTTGTATTTGGAAATTTCTGCGTTTAGCTCCAGAATTCTTTTGTACTTTTCGGCATTATAATCCGGAGATTTGGTTATGGAAATCTTTTCCTCGCGCGCAGCCGTAATTTTATTTTTGAGCTTGACAAGATAGAGGGCTTTGAGCATAAGCATAACCGCCTGCAAATGCTTGTGTTCTGCGGCGTTTTGCTTATTTTCGTCCAAAAGGTCCAAAAAGAACTGTTTATCGGGTTCCTTGTGCGGGTCGATTAAGTTTTTGATATCCTCTAAGCTTGGCATTTTTTAACCTTTAATTAATTAAGTATAGCACGCCCGCAAAAAAATTGCAATACCCCCGCCGCATTAAATTTTTTTAAACATTTTCCTTATTTTCACACAGTTTACACACGTAAGCCGTATGCTGTATGCAAACCTAAAGACCTCCTGAAAGTTTTTTGAAATTTTTCCTATTGAAACTCCCGCCCGAAGCCTTGCTGCTTCGGGCGGGAGTTTGTGTATTTATAAACAAATTATCCAATAACGGTAAAAGATAAAGCGCTACTCCCATTCTATTGTGGCGGGCGGCTTTGAGGTGATATCGTACACTATGCGGTTGACGTGGTTTACCTCGTTTACGATGCGGTTTGAAATAGCTTCCAAAATGTCGTAGGGAATGCGCGCCCAGTCCGCCGTCATGGCGTCTACCGAGTTTATTGCGCGGATTGCAAGTACGTTTTCATAAGTTCTGAAATCGCCCTGCACCCCAACCGTTTTGCTGTTTGTCAACACGGTGAAGTACTGCCAGATTTCGCCGTCCAGCCCGGCTTTGGCGATTTCTTCCCTCAATATAAAGTCGCTGTCGCGCACGATTTTTAATTTTTCTTCGGTGACTTCGCCCATTATTCTTATGGCAAGCCCCGGCCCCGGGAAAGGCTGGCGCATTACAACCGATTTGGGCAAGCCAAGCTCAAAGCCGACTTTGCGCACTTCGTCCTTGAACAGATCGCGCAGAGGCTCTATAATCTCCCTGAAATCGACTACCGAGGGAAGCCCGCCAACGTTGTGATGGCTTTTTATTACGGCGCTCTTGCCCTTGCCGCTTTCGATTACGTCGGGATAAATGGTGCCCTGCACGAGGAAATCCACCTTGCCTATTTTTTTGGACTCCGCTTCAAAGGCGCGGATAAATTCCTCTCCTATTATTTTGCGCTTCTTTTCGGGGTCGGTGACTCCCTTGAGCTTTTCGAGGAACACGGCGCCGGCGTCGGCTTTTATCAGGTTCATTCCCAGCCCGTCTTTGAACACGGACATAACCTCCTCCGCTTCGTTTTTACGGAGCAGACCGTGGTCCACGAATACGCAGGTGAGCCTTTCGCCCACAGCCTTATGGACGAGGGTTGCCGCAACTGCCGAATCCACCCCGCCCGACATAGCGCAAAGCACCTTTTTGTTGCCTATTTTACGCCGCAATTCCGTAATTTTATCGGAGACAAAGTTGGACATTGTCCAGTCGCCCGCGGCGCCGCAGACGCCGTAGAGGAAATTTTTTAAAATCTGCGTTCCGTACTGAGTGTGGTTGACCTCGGGATGGAACTGCACGCCGTATATCTTTTTTTGTTCGCTGCCGAACGCGGCATACGGGCAGTTGGCGCTGTATGCAATCCTTTCAAAGCCCTCGGGAAGCTCGGTAATCCTGTCGGTATGGCTCATCCAGCTTACGGCGCGCTGCGGCAAGCCTTCGGTGAGGGGGGATTTGAGATAGGTTACCTCCGCCTTGCCGTATTCAGAGGCTTGGGCGCGCTCCACAACGCCACCCAAAGTAAAAGCCGTGAGCTGGCAGCCGTAGCAGATGCCCAGCACGGGAATGCCGAGGGAGAATATTTGCGGGTCGACCTTGGGGCTGTTCTCTTCGTACACGCTGTTGGGACCGCCCGTGAAGATTATGCCGATGGGGCTGTATTCCTTTATTTTTTCAAGGCTCATTTCGGAGGGCAGAAGGTCGCAGAATACGCCCAGCTCGCGCACTCTTCTTGCAATGAGCTGGTTGTACTGTCCGCCGAAATCGAGAATCAATATCTTTTGGTGCTGCATTTTAAATTCCTTTAAGTAAATAGGTTTTAAAAGACGGGCGGCGGAGACGCTTTGCGCCCCGCCGCACTGTGAATTTAATTCTTGGGCGAATAGTTGGGAGCTTCCTTTGTGATGCTGATGTCGTGGGGGTGGCTCTCGGCGAGGGACGCCGCGGTCATCTTTACGAATTTTCCGTTTTTGCGGAGTTCCTCTATGGTGGCGTTGCCCGTGTAGCCCATACCGGCGCGAAGCCCGCCCATGAGCTGGAAGATTATATCGGCAATGGCGCCGCGGTAGGGAACCCTGCCCTCAACGCCCTCCGGCACGAACTTTTTGGCGTCCGCCTGAAAATATCTCTCCTTGCCGCCCTGTGCCATTGCGGGAAGGGAACCCATTCCGCGGTAGCTTTTAAAGCTTCTGCCCTGATAAATTTCAAGTTCGCCCGGGCTTTCAGCCGTGCCTGCGAAAAGCGAACCTATCATAACCGCGCTGCCGCCTGCGGCTATTGCCTTTACTATGTCGCCGGAGTACTTTATGCCGCCGTCGGCGATTATTCTCTTGCCAAACTTATCTGCTTCCTCGGCGCTGTCCATAACCGCCGAAAGCTGGGGCATACCTATGCCCGCAACTATACGCGTGGTGCATATGGAACCCGGTCCTATGCCTACTTTTACGACGTCGGCGCCCGCCTCTATCAAATCGCGGGTGGCTGCCGCCGTCACAACGTTGCCCGCAACGAGGGGCAGGTTGGGATAAGCCTTTTTGACCTTTGCTACGGCGTTGATTATGCCCTTGGAATGTCCGTGGGCGGAATCGAGAACTACTATATCGACCTTTGATTTAACAAGCTCGGCAACCCTTTCCAGAACGTCGGGAGAGCCGCCTATTGCCGCGCCCGCCAGAAGCCTGCCGTTCTTATCCCTGGCGCTGTTGGGATACTGAATTGATTTTTCTATGTCCTTTATGGTTATAAGACCTTTCAGATAGCCGTGCTTGTCGACTATCGGCAGCTTTTCTATTCTGTGCTTGCCCAAAATCTTTTTTGCCTCTTCCAAAGAGGTGCCCTCGGGCGCGGTGACGAGGCGATCCTTTGTCATTATGTTGGAAATGGGCTGTTCGAAGTCCGTTTCAAAGCGCAAATCGCGGTTTGTGAGAATGCCGACGAGCTTGCCGTCGCGCGTGATGGGAACGCCGCTGATTTTGTACTTTGCCATAAGGTTGCAGGCTGCGGAAACGGGCTGCTCGGGGGTGAGATAGAAGGGGTCGGTTATTACGCCGTGCTCGCTTCTTTTAACCCTGTCCACCTGCGTTGCCTGCTCCTCTATGGACATATTCTTGTGGAGTATGCCTATGCCGCCCTCGCGCGCCATTGCTATTGCAAGCTTGCTCTCGGTGACGGTATCCATTGCAGCCGACAAAAGAGGAATGTTCAGATTTATGCCGTCGCAGAGAGTCGTTTTTAAATCGACCGTGGCGGGCAGAACTTCCGAAGCGGCGGGAATGAGAAGCACGTCGTCGAAAGTCAGCGCTTCCTTTACAATCTTGTTGCTCATTTATATCTGTCTCCTTGGCTTATTTTCAAGTTAAAATCGCAACGACCTCATCGTAGTACGCCTGCTGCTCTGCGGTAGGCGTTATGGCTTTTACGGCGCTATACAGCTGCCCGGCAAAGGACTTATCGCCGCTTGCTGCGGCTGCCAGCGCGGCAAGGGGGTTGTTTACGGGGAAGCCAAAAAGGTTTGCCATGGAATCCGTTGCGGTTTGAAGCGCGCCGTCCTTGTCGCCGTTTTCGTATTGGGCGCGGGCGATATTGCCGTACACTACGTTGTAGTAATCGTATTTTTCGCGGAGTTCCGCGGGGAGATTTTCACGCTCGGCGGCGGTGCGGCTTTGGGAATATTCCAAAAAGCCTTCACGCAAAACAAGCTCCTTGCCGTAGTTTACGGTGTTTACTCTGTCGCCTGCCAGAATACTGTCGTCAAGGCAACGCGCAAGGTTTTCGGTAGTGCCGGAATAGCCGTAGGCAAGCCCCGCATAGCCGACGGCAAAATTATATGCGCGCATATTTTCAAAGAGAGTTGCCATATGCGCGGGGAAAGCGAGGCTGGCTACCGCAAAAGCAAGAACTGCTGCCATTATAAGCGCCAAAAGCGTTTTTAGCGCGGTTTTTAAAATTACGTTATTCAAATCGTTTTACCGTATATTAAGTATAAATTTTTTGTATTTTACCATAGGCGGGGAAAAAATGCAACTGTTTAATATGAATTTATTCATATTATTCCCTGCGGCTGAAATATATTATCGTATGAAAAAATTTTTTGTTGCCGCCCTTATTGCGGCTTTGGGAACGGCTGCGCTGGCGGGATGCGCCGCCAAGCCGAGCTACGGCGAGTATATTTCGGAAAGGCGGAGTGAAATTTACGTATACAAGGACGATTCGGCGGACATTTCGGTGCACTGCGTGAGCCGCGAACAACCGTATAACGCCGACGGAATATGCGGGGATATGTGCGATTTAGTGGAAATTTTTGTAAAGCTTACAAAAACGCCCGAGAGCGTGGAAATAAGCCTTGACGGATACTCCGGGGAGATGAACTACGAGGCTGTGGACGGGCGGTTTACCGCAAGCTATTCCGCCCCCGCTTTCAGCGCGGATAAGCTGGATTTGACGCTTGATTTCGGCGGAGAATCGCATACGTATTGCGTTTTAAGCGTTTTGGACGGGAATACGATGACGTGTGAACAGGCGGTGCAATATGCGGCGGAATACGACAGGGAACGCTTTGAAAGTCTTACAAAAAAGCGGGACTTCGAGGGAGAAATTTACGTGCGACTCATATACGACGAAGGCTGCTACTACTACGTAGGCGTTTGCGACCGCGATAAAAATATAACCGCCTATCTTTTGGACGGCGGTATGGGAAAGGTTATTGCGACCAAAAAAATACGCGGTTAAATTGATAAAAATTCTATTATTATGGAATTCTGGACGAAGAGATATTCATCCTTTATTCTGAAGCTGTCCCCCAAAAACTCAACATATTCCCGCATTTTGGCAATGGCGGGGGCAAATTCCTCCGCAAAATCCGTGCCGAAGAGAGACTTGTATTTTAAAAGCGGAATACCCTCGGACGTGCGCAGGGCGAGCATTATGAACTCCTCCTTTTGCCCTTCCGCGTCCACATCTTCCCTGTCGATTACGGCGAGATGCCCCGAGAGGATGCACTTGAAATATTCGTCCAAGTCAAAGGTGTTTGTAAAGCGGATATTGTTTATGCAGGACGAGGCGGAAACGCCGAAGCCAATATATTCCCCGCGCCGCCAATAATTTAAATTGTGCCTGCTCTCCCTGCCCTTTTTGGCAAAATTGGAGACTTCGTAGCGGTTGAAGCCGAGTTCTTTGAGCTTTTTTACTCCCGCTTCGTACATTTCGGCAACCTCGTCGGAATCGGGCAGTTCGCCGTTGAGATAGTCGGTGTAGATGGGCGTGCCGTCCTCGGGGGTGAGTGCGTACATTGAGATATGGCTTGCGCCGAACGCGGAGGCGACTTCTATTGTTTTTATGACGTCGTCAACGGTTTGGTCCTTTAAACCTATCATCACGTCGGCGTTGAAGTTTTTGTCTTTGAGAAGCTTGGCGCAGGTTACAAAATCGTTGAGCGTGTGGATTCTGCCCAGCTCCCTGAGCTGCCCGTCTATTGCAGACTGCAAGCCCACGGAATAGCGGTTTATGCCGCACTTTTCATATAAATCTATCTTCCCCGCGCTTATGGTGCCGGGGTTTATTTCTATGGTGATTTCCGCGTCCTTTTTAAGATTGAAATTTTTCCTTGCGGCGGCTACGAGCATAGCTATATAGCTTTCGTCCACTACGGACGGAGTGCCCCCGCCTATATACAGCGTGTCAAAGGAATAGTCCTTTAAATCGTCCTTTCTGAGCGACATTTCGCGGTAGACGCACGCCATATAGCTTTCGGCAAAGGTGATTTTATCGGGAAAGGACGCAAAGTCGCAGTAGCGGCACTTGGACTTGCAGAAGGGAATATGTACATATATGCCTGCCATTTAATTTGCCTCCCAACGGAAAACGGACATATCGATTGCGCCGTCGGCGGAAAATTCAACCCCCTCCGCCTCCAACATTGCGCGCTGGACTTGCGGTCCGCCGAACGCAAAGCCCGAACTCACCGTGCCGTCTTTGAAAACGACCCTGTGGCAGGGAATTTCACCCGGGCGGGGATTTACGTGCAGCGCCCAGCCGACCTGCCGCGCAGAACGCGGGCTGCCGGCAAGACGGGCGACGTCCCCATAGGAGAGCACCTTGCCGCGGGGTATTTGAACCACTACGTTATAAACTCTTTCAAAAAAGCTCATTCTCAGTCCTTATTGGTTTTAAGAATCTGCATAAATACTTCGCTGGGCACTTCCACGCTGCCTATCTGGCGCATACGCTTTTTGCCCTCCTTCTGCTTTTCGAGAAGTTTCTTTTTGCGGGTGATATCGCCGCCGTAGCACTTGGCAAGGACGTCCTTGCGCATTGCCTTTACAGTTTCGCGCGCGATTATTTTGCCGCCTATAGCCGCCTGCACGGGGACTTCGAAGAGCTGGCGGGGAATGGCGTCCTTTAAATTTTCGCACAGCGTTCTGCCGCGGGGATAGGCGCTGTCCTCGTGGACTATCATAGAGAGTGCGTCGCACACCTCGCCGTTCAAAAGGATATCCAATTTTACGAGCTTGCTCGGGCGGTAGCCTATAATCTCATAGTCGAAACTTGCGTAGCCGCGCGTGCGCGATTTGATTGCGTCGAAAAAGTCGAATATGATTTCGTTGAGCGGCAAGTTGTATTCAAGCTGCACGCGGCTCTTGTCGAGGTAGGTCATCTGGAGGAAAGTTCCGCGCTTTTCGCGGCATAAATCCATAATCTGACCCAGATAATCGGGCGGGGAATATATGTCCGCCTTTACTATCGGCTCCTCCATTCTCTCTATTTCGGATGTGGGCGGCAGGTGAGAGGGGTTGTCCACATATATCTCTTCGCCGTCCGTTTTTATTACCTTATAGCTTACTGACGGTGCGGTGGTTATTATATCCAGCCCGAACTCGCGTTCTATTCTCTCCTGTATGATCTCCATATGGAGAAGCCCCAAAAAGCCGCACCTGAAGCCGAAGCCGAGGGCGACGGACGTATCCGGTTCGAAGATGAGGGAAGCGTCGTTGAGCTGCAGTTTTAAAATGGCGTCCTTTAAATCGTTGAATTTGCTGCCGTCGAGGGGATATATCCCGCAAAATACCACGGATTGCACCTTTTTGTAGCCGGGCAGAGGCTCGGCGGCGGGATTGTCGGCGTTTGTTACCGTGTCGCCCACGGCAACGTCCTGTATGGACTTTATAGAAGCGGCTATATAGCCCACTTCGCCCGAGGATAGCCCGCTCTTGGGCAAAAGCCCCGGGTTGAAGGCGCCCGTTTCAACAACTTCGTAAATTTTATCGGAACGGAAGGTCTTTATTCTGTCGCCCGGCTTTACTCCGCCGTCCATAATTCTGACGAAGAGTATTACGCCCTTGTAATTATCGTAGTAGCTGTCGAATATCAGCGCCTTTAACGGTGCGTTTTCGTCGCCGCCGGGCGCGGGGAAATATTTTACGACGTCCTCCAAAACCTCGTGGATATTTATGCCCTCCTTTGCGGAAACGAGAGGCGCGTAGGAGGCGTCGAGACCTATTACCTCCTCTATCTCCTTTTTTGCCTCGTCGGGGCGGGCGGAAGCCAAATCGATTTTGTTTATGACGGGCAAAATTTCAAGGTTATTCTCTATGGCGAGATAGACGTTGGCAAGCGTTTGCGCTTCAACGCCCTGAGTGGCGTCCACTATGAGTATTGCGCCCTCGCACGCGGCAAGGGAACGGGAGACTTCGTAGGTGAAGTCCACGTGCCCCGGAGTGTCTATCAGGTTCAGCTCGTACTCCTCCCCGTCGTCGGCTTTGTAGAACATTCTGACGGGGGCGAGCTTTATGGTTATGCCGCGCTCCCGCTCGATATCCATAGAGTCGAGAAGCTGTGCCTCCATATCCCTTTCGGAGACCTGACCCGTACATTCCATAAGTCTGTCGGCAAGCGTGGACTTGCCGTGGTCGATGTGCGCTATTATGCAGAAATTACGTATGTTTTGTTTTTTGCCCATAGCATAATTATAGTAAATGCCGCCGTTTTTTGCAAGAATTTAGAGGGGAAAGCAAAAATTTATCATAACATTGACATATTCGGGCGGTCTATGATAAGATATTTTATATAAAAATTCTTGTTTTAACGCGAAAAGGAGAGAATAATGTTTCACTATGTGGTACGTTAAATTATTCGGCTTCTCCCCTGCCTTATCTTTACCGTGATGCCCCTTGCGGGCAAGAGCCTGCCTGCCCAAACCGCGGGCGCGGAATACGCTACATTGCTTGGCTGCATTTCTTCAACGACGTGGATAAGCGGCGTTTGCTATATACTGCTGTGGCTCATTTCAATCTGTTGGGCGTTCCCCATAAAAAAGCGGATACGGCGGTTGCACCATGAGGGCGTAAGCTATAAGGACTGAGGGTAAACAACGCGGTTGGAGGGCATATATCCCGCAGTGAAACAAAAAAATACATAAATGGACCCGCTGTTTTGCGGGTCCTTTTTAGCTTGGTGCGCGGAATGTTACGCGAGGCTGATTTTTACCTCGGCGGGATTGGCTGAGGTGAGAATATTTTTTATTTCCTCCGCGGAATAGCCCTGCATTTTGCCGAGCCGAGTATATTGCCACGAGTTACTGCCGTAAAACAACACTATATTGTTGCCCATATACAGAATTACGTCGCCCGCCTCAGTAGTTATGGGGCTGTCGCTGTGGGGAAGAGTATGCCCCAGCGCGCCAACCTTTTCAAAGCCGCCGTAGTCGCTTGCGGAGTAGGTTATATCACCCTGCTTCAAAAGCTCCGCCAACGCGGTTGCCGCAGCGTTTTTTTCAAGCGCAACTTCGATTTTATAGCCGTTTATTGTCAAGTATATAGTATCCATAATTTCAACCTCTCCGTCGGGTGTTTTTCCGGGCGCGTCAGGCGTTTGCGCGGACGGCGCGGAAGAGCTTTCGTTCCCATCCCTGTTGCAGGCGGGAAAGACAAAAACGAGCGCACATATTGCAATGAGCAACGCTATAAAGCGTTTGAATTTCATAATTCATCACTCCGTAAATCGGGAATTGAAAAATTTTTGAATTTTATCGAACGGAATGACGTCCTTTCTGTCATAGAGGTCGGTGTGGACTGCCCCGGGAATGAGATAAAGCTCCTTGTTTGCGGCATATTTGCCGTCCTTTGTCATTGCGGCATAGGCATCCTTTGAAAAATAGCACGAGTGCGCCTTGTCGCCGTGAATCAACAATACTGCGCTACGTATCTCGCTGCTATATGTCAAAATGGGCATATTGATGAAGGAGAGCGAAGAGGTTTTGTTCCAGCCGCCGTTGGAGTTAAGCGAACGGACGTGATAGCCGCGCTTCGTCTTATAGTAATCGTAGTAGTCCTTTACGAAGAACGGCGCGTCGTCGGGAAGAGGGTCAACCACACCGCCGCCGAGTTCGTAGTTTCCGCTTTTATAATCGGCTGTGCGCTGCTCGTTTAAAGCCTTTTTGGTTTTATAGCGCGCCTCTTCGCTGTCGGCTGCGTCGAAATAGCCCTTTGCATTGACGCGCGTCATATCGTACATTGTAGAGGCAACGGTAGCTCTTATCCGCGTATCCATCGCCGCGGCGTTTATTGCCATTCCGCCCCAGCCACAGATGCCTATTATGCCGATTTTTGTTGCGTCGACGTCCTCACGGCAGGAGAGATAGTCCACCGCGGCGCAGAAATCCTCGGTGTTGATATCGGGGGAGGCAACGTAGCGTGGCGTGCCGCCGCTTTCGCCCGTGAAGGACGGGTCGAACGCTATTGCCAAAAAACCGCGCTCAGCCATTTCCTGCGCGTATAGCCCCGATGACTGTTCTTTGACCGCGCCGAAGGGTCCGCAGACCGCGATTGCGGCAAGCTTTCCCTTTGCGCTTTTGGGTTTATAAACGTCGCAGGCGAGAGTAATGCCGTAACAGTTATGAAAAGTAGCCTTTTCGTGCAATATATTTTCGCTCTTGGGGAATACTTTGTCCCATTCCTTTGTCAATTTCAATTCTTCCATATCATAACTCCCCTATTATTTATTACTTTTGCGGGAAAGCCCGCCGCGGCAGAGTTTAAGGGACATGCTTTGCCCCTACCGCTTGCCGAAGTTATTATAAAGCAACAATTGAAATATGTCAAATGCTTATATGGGGCGTGTGACAATCCCCTCAGTCACCTTTCACACGGCGTAAGGACAACGCCGTGTTCGGGCACCGTGCGCGCAGGACGTATGCGCGCACTCTTCTCGCTTCGGCACGAACAGCGCACTGTGCTGTGCTATGAAACGCCTCGCTCGTCCTTGCTAAGGGTAGCCAAGGGGTGGGGCGGGGCAGGCAAGAGAGCGAGGTGAAAAAAGGACCCGTGCAGACGGGTCCTTTATTAAAATATGCGATATGTTTTTTATATAATGCGTATATCCATTTCAGACTGTATAACCGACAGGGCGTCAATATTGGGCATAAGATATACATTCCCCGAAACGTCGCCGTCGCAGCGGACGTACGCGGTGTTGCCGCAGATGTTGCATACGGCAAATTTTTCGGCGCCGTAGTCGGCAACGTAGAGCACTTCCGCGGGAATGCCGCTTTCGGCAAAGGTAAGGTCGTAGGGGCTGCACTCATAGCGGAGTTTGCCGCCGAACGCCTTTTTTACGCCCATTGCGGAGATGAGCTTAGCCGAAATTTTGTCGGGCGCGGGGAATACTGCGCCGCCGATATTGAGGAAAAACGCAATACGTGTTACGGTTTTTTGCTTGCCGTTGCGCTCTGCCGTCTCCTTTACCTTCTCCTTGTACATATAGCCTTCCATGCACACCTTTTCAGGCATAGCCGCAACCACGATTCCACTGTCGTTGGACAATGAAATCTTCTTTAAATCGAAGGATATATTGAGTTTTCCGCACGGAACTTCCTCTTTTGACACGGCAAACATACGGCGACCCTCAACATTGAGCGAAACGAGATTTTTGCCGTTTATTTTTTCGGAAGATATCGCCTCCGCCTCTATGTCGCCGCCGATTTTTACGGCGTCGGTGGGAACGAGCAGCCTGTACTCGCCGTCGGCGCAGGATATTGCGGGAGGCAGGGAAATTGAAACGCCCTGCAAAAGCAGTTTGCCCCCGGCAACTTTGCAGTCGAGATAGTTGTACTCGGGCAGGCGGGGAAGTATGGAACGCTCCGTTTCAACGTCGAACAGATGAAGTTTATCCACGTTGAGCGCGGCAACTATAATATCGCCGCTCTCCGCTTCAGCCTCGTCCGCCTGTATTATGACGCGTGTGCCGCTTTCGCCGTAGCCGTCGCCTTCCATATTTATGTCGCCGTAGATGAGCGTTTGATTGCCAAGCTCCTCCTTGTGGGAAACTTTTACCTTTATAAGAGCTTCGGCATTTGAAATCTTTTCGGGGTCGATGGAAATATCTTCCGCGCGCAGACCTATGCAAACGGTAGTTTTGCCGTCAAGATAGGTGGGCACGACCTTATAGAGCTTGCTGTACGGCACGGTGATTACCGACGAGGAACCGGCAAGGCAGATCTCCACGTTTTCGCCCAGCTTTTTGAGCGTGCCCGTGAAAAAGTTCATTTGCGGGGTGCCTATAAAGCCCGCAACAAACTTGTTGCCCGGATAATTATAGAGGTTTTTGGGAGTGTCTATCTGCTGGATATAGCCGTCCTTCATTACCACTATTCTCGTGCCCATTGTCATGGCTTCAACCTGGTCGTGGGTGACGTAAATGAAGGTTGTATTGAGTTTTTTGTGAAGCTTTGAAATTTCCGACCGCATCTGCGTGCGGAGTTTTGCGTCGAGGTTGGAAAGAGGTTCGTCCAAAAGCATAACCTTAGGTTCGCGCACTATTGCGCGCCCCAAGGAAACTCTTTGCCGCTGGCCGCCGCTCATCTCCTTGGGCTTTTTGCCGAGATATTCGGTTATGCCCAAAATTTCCGCCGCCTCGGTGACCTTGGCGTGGATCTCCTCCCTGGTCATTTTGCCGTTTTTATGCAATTCGTCGCGGGGGACCTTTCTCAAACGCAGACCGAACGCTATATTGTCGTACACGGTCATATGGGGATAGAGCGCATAATTCTGGAATACCATTGCTATATCCCTGTCCTTAGGCTCCACGTCGTTTACAACGAGGTCGCCTATGGTGAGTTCGCCCGCGCTGATATCTTCAAGCCCGGCAACCATTCTGAGCGTAGTGGATTTGCCGCAGCCCGAAGGTCCTACAAAAACTATAAATTCCTTATCTTCAACATTCATGTTGAAATCGTTTACCGCCTTAGTTCCGTTGGGGTAAACCTTATATATGTGTTTGAAAGTTAAACCTGCCATTTATTTTTTTCTCCCTTTTACGTTAATATAGCTATGGAACGCCCCGGCATTTGAAGCGTATTCCCTTCTTTTTTTACAGAGCCTGAAACGCATATCGACTGCGCCAGCGTTCCCTCGGCTTCCGCCGACAATTCGCGCGCCGCAAGATTGATTACTATGGTCACAGACTCGCTGTTATAAGTCTTTTTTACGATAAGCACGCTTTCACTCTCGCTTGGAAGCTTTTCCGGCGTTCCGCGCATTATTGCGGGGAAGGCGTTGCGCGCGTTGTTGCAGAGCTTATAATAGTTCAAAATGGAATTTCCGTCCTCGAGCTGCTCCTTTACGCCGTCGAAAACGTATTCGGGAGTTTTTGCACCGGGGGGAGTTTTTGTTAAGTTGGTTTTTGCGTTGTCCCAAAGCATACCCACGCGCTTATCGGGATCGCTTGCGCTGCCAAGCATACCTATTTCATCGCCGTAGTAGGTGAACGTGTTGCCGTTATACATTGACAAAAGCCCGTAGGCAAACTTTATTTTATCCTCATTTCGGCTCATAACGCCGGCTATTCTGCCTACGTCGTGATTATCGAGGAAGGGCGCGGGGATATAGCCGTTGGCAACGGAGAGCATCGTGTTCATAGAGTTCCAATAGGTGCTTGCAAGCCCCGAGTCAACCGATTTGCGGACGTTTCCGTCGGCGCCGTGCGCGGGGAAATAGAAGAAGCTGTCCGCGCCGCTCTTATAGAACTCTTTTAAATTTGCCGTGGACATTCCGTCCCACATTTCACCTACGATATAGGCTTGGGGATTGTACTTTACAGCCGTCTCCTTTATCCATTTGCAAAATTCTATGCTCTTTGCGGTATTGCCGGTGTAGTAGTAGAAACAGCCGTCGAGGCGGAAGCCGTCGGCTCCCTTTTCCGTCCAGAACTTGATTATATTGTCTATTTCGGCACGGACGTTTTCGTTGTCGAGGTTTAAGTCGGGCATACCGCCGTCAAACCTGCCCTCGTAGTAAACGTTGCCGTTTTTGTGGTAGTCGGACTGCGAAGTCGTGGAAAAGTTGTACCAGTCGGCATACTTTGAATCGGCGCCCTGAACGCCGTTGCGGCTGTTTACCGCGTTTACAAACCACGGATTTGACGAAGCAGTGTGGTTTACCACGAGGTCGGTTATAATCTTTATACCCTTTTCGTGGGCGGCTGCCGCAAGGTTTTGGAAGTCCTCAACCGTGCCGTATTTTGTGTTTACCTTATAGTAATCCCTCACGTCATAGCCATGGTAGCTGGGGGAATCGCAGATGGGCATAAGCCAAATGCCCGTGTAGCCCATATCGCGGATATAATCGAGCTTTGAAGTTACCCCGTTGAGGTCGCCGTAGCCGTCGCCGTCGGAATCGCAGAAGGAATAGACGAAAATTTCATAGTAGTTATCGTAGTTGTCGTCTATTATGTTTTCCTCGAGCAGATTGAGATTGGACTTGGAGACGCACGCCGTTAGCGGGAGCAACGACAGAAGCGCCGCGCATATTACGCACAGAAGGCAAAGTAATTTTCTTTTCATTTTAACCTTTGACGGAACCGCCCGTAACTCCTTCAACATAATATCTTTGCAGCATGAAGAAAAGCCCTGTGGGAACTATGGAGACGATTACCGCCGCCGCGCAGAAGCGCGTGAAATATTCAGCCGCGGTTTCGCGCTGCAACATTTCCTTTAAGCCAACCGCAACGTTCCAGTTGTTCTGGTTGCCGAGAGTTATGAGGGAAGCGAACATATATTCCCCCCACGGCGCCAGAAATGACGTTAAAACGGTGTAGATTATGATGGGTTTTGCAAGGGGCAGTATGATTTTGAAGAAAACCATGCGGCGGCTTGCGCCGTCTATCCTTGCCGCCTCGTCCAGCGAACGGGGAATGGTATCGAAAAAGCCCTTGCAGACATAGTATCCCATGCACGAGCTGCCGACGTAGACGAATATAAGCCCGACTATGCCGAAGTCCTGCGTGAGGTTCATAAGCTTCAACAAAAAGTAAAGCGCCGTCATGGACATAAAGCCGGGGAACATTCCCAAAACGAGCATAAGGTTCATGAGAGGCTTGCGCATTTTAAAGCGCAGGCGGGAGAGCGCGTAGCTGGTTACGAGCACTATTACGGTTTGGATAACCGTGACAACAACGGCAATTATGAGCGTTGTGCCGTACCACTTTAAAAAGTTAAAGGGCTTAGTTTCGGTGAACAGCTTTATGTAGTTGTCAAAAGTCCATTTGCGGGGGAAGAAGCTGCTTGTGGCAAGACCTATTTCGCCGCGGAAGGACTGCATAAGCATATATGCGAACGGAACGAGCCAGATAAAGCTTATGATAACCAAAATAACGTAGATTATTGCGTTTGAAAGCCTTTCGGCTCCCTTTTTGCTGCGTAATTTCTTTGCCATTACATGAAGTCCTCCTCGTTTTTAACAGCCTTTGAACGGTTGTATACCACAAGGGATATTGCCGCCGTTATTATAAACATCATTATGCTTATAACCGAAGCAACGCCGTACAGCTTTTCGTTCATTATCATTTTGTAGAGCCAGGTTATGAGCAAATCGGTCTGTCCCGCGCCGCCTGCCGCGCCTTCCGAAAGAAGGGGCGCGCCGCCCGTCAACAGGAAGATGACGTTGAAGTTGTTGAGATTGCCTATGAACTGGGTTATAAGATAGGGCGTGGTTACGTGCAGAACGTAGGGCAGAGTTATTTTCATATACGCCTTTACGGGACCGGCGCCGTCGATTTTAGCCGACTCGTACAGGTCCTCGGGGATATTCATAAGAATACCCGTGCACATAAGCATTGTATAGGGTATGCCGACCCACATATTTACCACGATTATTGTGACCTTTGCAACGGTGCCGTCCGATAAAAATGGAATCGGTCCCGAAGTTATCCCCCACTCCTGCAGCATGGTGTTTACAAAGCCCGTGTCGCTGAGCATCTGGGACATAAGCAAAAGGCTTATGAACTGCGGAACGGCTATTGTAAGAATGAGTATCGTCCTCCACAGCTTTTTGAGCCGTATGCCCTTTTTGTTTATGATAAGCGCAACTATCATTCCAAGAATATAGTTGGAGAACGTGGCAAAGAACGCCCAGATTACCGTCCAGATAAGGATATCAAGGAAAACCTTGCCGAAGTTGTTAGCCGCGCCGACTGCGCCGCCGCCGAAAAGCTTTGCAAAGTTATCCCAGCCAATCCAGGTGAACAGCGTTGTGGGCGGATTGTGGTTTACGTCGTAGTTGGTAAACGCCACAAATATCATAAATATAATGGGGAATATTGTGAATATTGTAAGCCCCAGAAGAGGAACGGACAGCAACGTTTTGTGATACTGTTCGTCGGCAAGGGAAGCTATGTCGTCCCTTGCGGTGGGCAGTTTTTTGCGCGCTTCCTCTATCTCCTGCGCGGCGTAGCCCGTTTTTAAGTTGTAGTACCAAAGATATACAAAAGCAACTATTATAAAGAGCGTTAAGATGCTGTATATCAGAATCAAGAGGCTGTTGTCGCCCGCGGTGTATTTTTCGATGCCCGTTACGGGGTCGATGTAGCTTCCCCTTTCGTGCGTGCCGAGCGTGCCGAACATTGCAAGCTGCCCGGCGCCGAAAAATACCATATACAGCACGAAAAGCACCTCAAACACAAGATAGATAAGCCCGCGCATTATCTGTTTGCGGGCAAGGTGCGAAAAGCCCATTACAACAAAGGACATTCTCGTCTTCCAGTCGCCGTATTTTGCGGCGTTGGATATAACCGAGAACCATCCCTTGAGCGTGTACCAAAGCCTTAAAAACAATGCCGGAATTACGGCGGTAAAAAAGCGCTTGAATTTATTTGGGATATCAGTGAAAAACCACACGAAATTATAACCGAATTTTTGGAGTGCGGTCATTTTCAAATATTCCAGCTCGGGAATTCTTTCAGTCATAAATCACCTGTAATTACCGAATTTGGGGCAAAGCGTGCTTTGCCCCAATTGTACGGTTATTGCGTTTTTGTTACGATTGGGGAGTAGTTTGTCCCTTGAGTTCCTGCACGAGGGTGGCTATACGGGCGGTTATATCCTGCGTGGAGGGAGCCGTGGTGGCTTTGGTCCACTCTATAACGTTGGTGCCGTAAGCTTCCATTGCGGACCAATATGTGGAGGGCATGGACTTCTGTATTACGTAATTGTGCTCAAACTGCTTTGATATTGCGTTTATGGCAACGTTGTTTTTAACCTTATCCATTGCGGCGACGGTCTTGTTGGAAGGACCTATTTCAACCGCGTCGAATCTCTTTTCCTGCATAGCCTGGCTGGAAAGGAACTGCGCCAGCTTATGAGCTTCCTCGGGGTGCTTGGAATAGGAGTTTACGCCGTAGAGCTTGTAGCCCGCAAAGGTATACCAGTGATATGTTTTATGATCGAGGCTGCTCTCGTAGTCGGGCAGTATGGTTGCCGCGTATTTATCGCCGAGATTTTCGGAGATGAGCTTGCCGTTCCACGTTCCGGTTATGGCAACGCCCATTTTTTTGTTTTGAAGATAATTTGTTATAACGGTGTCGTCGCCGTCAACAAGGGCGTCGTGCTTGCCCAGATCATAGTGCATCTGCGCGCCTATAACGCCCGCGGAATATTCGCTTACCGTTCCGTCTGCCGCCACTGCCTTTTTGGTGTCGAAATCGCAGACAATGCCGTTTTCAGCAGGTTCCGCGCCGTCCCATGTAACTTCGTAGGAGCCGCCCGCGCCGTAGATGAACGAGCCTGCATACCAGCCGGTTTTCATCTGGTAAATGAAGTACAGACTCTTTTCTGCGCACGCGTCGAGAATCTCGTTGAGGGTCATATCCTCTATTTTGGTGTCTGCGGGAACTATGTCGGTGTTGTAGTACATAAAGAAGCCGTTGTCCGCAGCATAGGGATAGCCGTAGTAATACTCCCCTATTTTGCCCGATTCAACCGCGCCGGCGTCGTCGGTCTGCTTCATCGAGGTTACCGCTGCGTCGGGAACGCGTGCAAGCGCGCCTATGGAGCGGAGCTGTACGAGCTGGTCGTTTGCATAGGCGTACACGTCGGCGCCCGCCTCTACGTCCTGCGAAAGCTTTGAATATGCGTCGCCTTCGCCGACTATGCCAAGCTCGATGGGAATTGTTATATCGGGATTCTGTGCAAGGAACTCGTCAACCATCTGCTGTAAAACGGCTTGTTGCGTGGCAGGTCCCCACACAATCATTTTGTCTTCGCCGCCGCCGCAGGCCGAAAGCCCCATAACGGTGCCCGCGGCAATTGCGCCGCATGCAAGTAAAGAGATAATACGTTTTTTCATTTTTTCCTCCAAATTTTTATTAAATCACACTTTAAGTGACAAAATTTTTTACTGTTAAAGTTTTTTATGGGCAAGCCGTCAGGCTTGCCCCCTTTATTTTTGGAACAAAAATAAAGGCTGTGTGTGCAAAATTCAGCTTTACCTTGCGCAGTCGGCAGCTCTGCCCGTGCTTTGGGCAAGCGCCTTTAAATATTCCTGCGTGAGGGTGGTAAAGTCCCCTTTTTCAAAGCGGAACGACCAGTTCTTGTCGGATACGGTGGAAGGAAGGTTTATCCTTGCCTCGCCGCCGAATGCAAGCACATCCCACATGGGGATTATAACCGTTGCCGCCACGGACCTGAATGCAAGCTCCACTATGCTCGAACACATAGCCGCGGGCGACGAAAGTTTCGCCTCGAACCCGAGCAGCTTGCACTCTTTTTTTAAATCGTCTTTATAAATTTTAAGCGAATCCGCGCTTAAATCCTCTATGTATTGCCTCAAAGGCATGTTGTCGTGCGTGCCTGTGTAGCACACAAAGTTTTGGGTGTAGTTGGAGGGTTTGTGCTCGTTGTCCGCCGTGCCGTCGAAGGCAAATTCCAAAATCTTCATTCCCGGGTAGCCTACGTTCTTCATAAGCCGCCTTACGCCGTCGTCGATTACTCCCAAATCCTCAGCCACGATCCTGAGGTGAAGCTTATCCTTGAACAGCTCTTCCTTGGGACCGTCGCTCCAGTGCCCGTTCCTTGCGGTTTTTTCGCCTACGGGGATTTCATAATATCTGTCAAACCCGCGGAAGTGGTCTATCCGCAAAATATCAAACAGCTCCATACAGTTTGCTATGCGCCTGTTCCACCACCCGTAGCCGCTTTTTTTCATCTTCTCCCAATCGTAAACAGGGTTGCCCCAAAGCTGACCGTCGTCGGTGAAGGCATCCGGTGGAACGCCCGCTACGCACTTCAGCCCGCGGTTTTTATCGAGCTTGAACAGCTCGTCGCCGTACTTCCACACTTCAAGGCTGTCGTAGGCGACATATAAGGGAATATCCCCCATAATCTTTACCCCGAGGCTATGCGCGTAGGCTTTTAAGGCGTTCCATTGATGGAGAAAAATATATTGCGTAAATTGCCAAAACTCAATTTCAAAAGCATTTACGCGAACAAACTCGTTTACTTTGTTTTGGTCATAAATTCTGTAACCGGCATCCCAATCGGTAAAGGGCTTGTGGTTGAATGTGCATTTGAGCGACATAAACACCGCAAACTCGGAATAGTCGCCCTTTTTTAAAAATTGCTTAAACCCTTCGTCCGAGCGGTTGAACCGCGAAAACGCCGTGCGCAGCAGGGATATCTTGGAAGTGAACTGGGCGCCGTAGTCTACCCTGCGCGGATTTGCGCCGAGATCGGACCCGCTTACTTCACTCTCCGTTAAAAGTCCCTCCCGCACAAGCTCGTGCAGGTCTATAAAATAATAATTCAGCGCGCTTGCCGCGCACGACGAGTAGGGACTGTCGCCGTAGTTGGTGGGATTGAGCGGCAACACCTGCCATATGGTTCCGCCCGAGGACGCCAAAAATTCCACAAAGCGGTACGCCTCCGCCCCGAGAGTCCCTATGCCCTCTTTTGAAGGAAGGGCGGATATCGGCATCAGTATGCCGTAGTTCCTGTGTTTTTCCATGAGACGCGTTCTTATTCTATGTTCGAAAATTTATTATTTTGTTTTCGAAAATATTATACCATATTTTTCGCAAATGTCAATAGAAAAAATAAATAAAATAATAATTTTTTTCAATTTTTGTAATTTGTTTTCAGTAGCCGAAAAGGCAAAAGAACTTGACAGAAGCAAAACATATATATATAATTTGTATAAGAAGAACGATCGGAGAATTTTATGACGATAAAAGAAATCGCCGAAGCTTTGAATATTTCGATAAGCACCGTATCCAAAGCTTTAAACGACGCCACCGATATTGCCGAAGAAACGAAGATGACCGTGAGGAAATATGCCGAAAGCATAGGATATCCCATGAAGTCGAAAATTAAAGAATCCCACCGCATCTGCGTTATGTACGAGAGGGTCCACAGCGATATCCGCAACCACGTTTTTACCCCTATCGTCTCCGCCTTTACCGACGTTGCCGTAAGCAACGGGTATGAGGTGATTATTGACACGGTATCCTCAAAGCCCGACGGCTTTGTGCTGGACGACTATCTCCGCCAGAACAATTTCTGCGCGGCGTTTATAATGGGAATGAACTTTAAAAGCCATATTTACAGGCAGCTGAGAAACACTTCCGTGCCCCTCGTTTTGCTTGACAACCGCGTTTCGAACTGCCAGCTCATTTCCTCGGTATCCAGCGAGAATGCCGCCGCGATAATGATGGCAATGCGCCATTTGCAGAAGAAAGGGCACACTAAAATAGGTTTTTTGATGGGCGAAAAATTTTCGCTCGTTTCCGCCGAAAGGCTTGCGGGGTATATTTTGGGACTTGCGCAGGCGGGGCTGGACTTTAAAAACGAATATGTGTATTACGGCGACTTTACGAGAGAGGCGGGCGAACAAGCCGCAAAGTTCTTTTGCGAGACAAACGTTTCCGCGGTTATAAGCTGCTCCGATATGATGGCGATAGGGCTTATAGACGGTTTGAGCGCCGCGGGCAAAAAAGTGCCCGACGATATATCCGTTTGCGGCTTTGACGATTTGAGTATTTTGAAATTTACGCCGTACAACCTTACTACGATGAAACAGGACTACGCGCAGCTGGGCGAAAGCGCGTTCCGCCAGATACGCGAGATGCTTGACGGAAGAATTTCGCAGAACGTATATCTGCCCTGCCAGCTGATTGAACGCGGTTCCATAAAGCAATTGACCTGAAATTAAACGCCCCTTTTTACGTGGAAAATATGAGCCGGGAGTTTGAAGCTCCCGGCTTTTTTGTTGCGCATATTCAATTTTTTTGCGGCGGGCAAAAGCGCGCCTTTTAAACGTTGTTGCGGAAGGTATACTTGCCGCTGCCGACTTCATACGTTTTGCCCGAGGGCAAAATTATTTTTGCAGTGGTGTTGAACGGAATTTCAACGCCGAGAGTGAATTCATCCCCCTCCATCTTCCAATCGCAGGCTATTTTGCCGTATGCGCCCAAATAGGACGTTTTGCAATAGGAAAGCCCTTTGCAAGGTTCGGGCGATATGATTATTTTTTTATAGCCCGCCGAACCCGCGTTTATGCCGCCAAGCTTTTTATACAGGAAATCGCCCACCGCGCCGTACGCGTAATGGTTGAAGGAAGTCATTCCCGTATCGGGGATAGAACCGTCGGGAAGCATTGCGTTCCAGCGCTCCCAGACGCTCGTTGCGCCCATATTGACCTGATAGAGCCACGAGGGATAATCTTCGTTAAAAAGAATTTTGCATGCAAGTTCGTGTTGACCGTTTTCCGAAAGCACCTTTAAAAGATGCGGGGTGCCGGCAAAGCCCGTTGTGAGGTGATCGTTGTGGTCGTGCAGGTTTTTTAAGAGCTTTTGAAGGACCCAATCCTTTTTATCGCCCGCAAGGTCAAACCGCAGCGTGAGCACGCACGCAGTTTGGGTTGACAGCTTGTCGCCCTCCACATACTCCTCCTTATACGAGCGGACAACGGTGTTATAAATATCCGTATAATAGTCCGCTTCCTCACCGCGCCCAAGCGTTTTTGCCGCTTCGGCAATAATTTTAAGAGAGTTTGCAAAATAGGCGTTAGCCACGAGATAGACGTCGGTTGCGCCCTTTCTTTCGTCGCCCGTCTTGGGTTTTTCCAGCGCAAGCCAGTCGCCGAACTGCAAATCGCGCCGCCACAGCTTCTTTTCGTCCGTTCTGCCGATAACGTAATCCACCCAAGTCTTCATAAGGGGATACTGTTCGCCCAATACGCGCAAGTCGCCGTAAACCCCGTAAAGCATATCGGGTATTACGGTTGCAACGTCGCTCCATACGGCTGCGCCGCTTAAAATCATTCCGGGTTTCAGCCGCTCGGGATGAATAGACAAAATATCGGGAATAATCACGGGTACGCCGCGCTCGGCGGACGTTTCGAAGGCGACGTCAAGGAGCCATTTTCTTAAAAAGGGCATTACGTTGCCGTTAAAGGCAGCCGTGGAGCCGAAAACCTGAATATCGCCCGTCCAGCCCAAACGCTCGTTGCGCTGGGGACAGTCGGTGGGGATATCCAAAAAATTGCCCCTTTGGCTGCACTCTATGTTTGCAGCAAGCTTGTTTATGCCGCCGTGGGAGCAGGTGAACTCCCCCGTCCTTTCAAATGCGGTTGACAGCGCAAGCGCGGTAAAATTGTAGGAGGTGCAGCTTTCAAGCCCGATGACCTCAACATATCTGAACCCGTGATAGGTAAGCGATGGAACAAAGACGTCCTTGCCGCCGCTCATTACAAACGTGTCGGCTGCGGCTATTCCCCTCAGGTTTTGGGTATAGAGGCTGCCGTCCACGTCGAGCACCTCCCCGTGCCTCAGCACTACCCTTCCGCCGCGCTTACCGCAAAGCTCTGCCTGAACTATTCCGGCAATATTTTTCCCGAAGTCAAGGATTACCGACCCGTTGCGCCCGATGACGCGCACGGGTTTAAGACGCTCATAACAGCGCACCGGTTCGCAGTTTCTCGCAACGATTTTTTCAATTTCACTTTCCTCCTCAACCGCGCCCGTGCAGATAGCCGGCTGCACGGTTTTATCAATGGTTTCGCCCTCGTAAATTCCCGCAGAGATAACTTCGCCGCAGGTTACGTACCAGCTTTTATCGGTGGAGATTCTTTCCTCCGTACCGTCCGCATATGAAATTAACAGCATGGCAAAGAGGGCGGTTTTTGTGCCGTAATGGTTGTTTTGGTGAAAAATTCCGTATTCTCCGCAGTACCAGCCGGGAGCTACCGCAACTTCGATTGCGTTGTCCTTTTTGAGCATGGCGGAAATATCGTATGTTCTGTAACAGATACGGAAATTATAATCCGTCCAGCCCGGTTCGAGAAAATCTTCTCCTATCCTTTTTCCGTTCAGCCGAGCTTCGTATACGCCGCGGGCGGTGACGTACAGCCGCGCCCTCTTTATTTCTTTTTTAAGGGTAAATTTTTTCCCGAATACGCTTACACCGGCGGGCTTTATGTCGTAAGTTATCCATTTGCCGCACAAACGCCCCATGGCGCCCGTTTCAAAAAAGGACGTTGCCGTTGCAGTTTCGTTAAAGTTATTTTTTACGCGCAAGGTTATCCCGTAACGGGTAAACGGTTGCAGCGGGATATCGATTTGGCAAAAGCCGTCGTCCGAAGCCTTTGAGTATGTGTAAACCTCGCTTCCGTCTATATTTAACTTAATCTCGTAGCCCGTTTGGCGGGCGTCGTTAAAATCGCATTCGCAGCGCCAAAATATGCGGGGGGATTCAAATTCTATCCCCATAGCTTCACCGAGATATTCGGTTTTTATATCACTGATTTTAAACATAACCTTTCTCCTCGTTTTTATTATAGCATACCGAAAAAATAAAAGCTATAAAAATATTAAAAGTATTTGAAAGCGCGCAAAAGCGGTTTGGCTGACTGCCCAAACCGCTTTTAAAAATATTCGGCAAAACTGCCGTTTAAAGCTTTTTTACAAGCCCCGCAAATACGTTGCGGGCTTTTATTGTTACAGAACCGCGCAGGGCGGCGAATGGTTCCGCGCCCGCCCTGTCTATGTCGCAGGTTTGCAAAATTTCGGCGTTGCCGACGGGGATTTCCGCGTCCTTTTCCGTTGCGTTTACGCCGTAGAGGACGTTGCCGACCATATACGCAGCAACGCCATTAGGCGCCGGAAGCCGCTTGAAATGTTTGCGGGAATCGGAAAGATTGTTGAATACGGGGTTGCTTTTGCGGAGCTGTATAAGCCCTTTATAGTAGTTGACCGTCTCCCACTCCTCCGACATTCTGCGCCAATCAAGCTTGTTTACGGCGTCGCCCGATTTATAGGAGTTGCCGTCGCCGTACTTTGTGCGGTAAAATTCCTGACCGGCAAGAATAAAGGGTATGCCCAGCCCCGAAAAGACCATAAAGTCAGCCATTCTGTGCATTGCACGCCTGTCCTCGCCCTCGTCCGTGGTGAGACACAGCTGGTCGAAGAGAGTGTAATCGTCGTGGCAGGCGGTGTAGAGAATTTGCTGGACGGGCGATTTTACGCGCATATATTCGGCGTTTTCGGGATAGCCGCCCGAAATTCCGCTCATCGCCTCTTCAAGGCAGGCGTGATTGCCCTGCACGTAGCCGCGCGTTGCGTTTACTAAATGCATTCCGCGTATGCCGTTGCGTGTGGAATCGTTGAACATACCTATGCGCTCGCTGAGCTTGCCGAAGTGCGCCTTATCAGCTCCCTCCACCGTTGCGGGAGGGTCCACGTACCACGGTTCGCCGTAAGTGAGTATCCTCTTGCCGCTGCCGTCGGGATAAATATTATCCAGCGCCTCGCGCACGGCGTTCATTGTGGCAACGTCGTGCAGACCCATGAGGTCAAAGCGGAAGCCGTCCGCGTGATATTCCTTAACGAGGTGCGTTACGCAATCTATAATAAGCTTGCGGAACATTTCGCTTTCGCTGCGGGTTTCGTTGCCGCAGCCCGAGCCGTTGTAGGGCGTTAAGCCGTGCATACGGTAGTAGTAATCGGGCGCGCAGATATCGAGGGGGTTGCCCTCCTTGGTGTAGGTGTGGTTGAAAACGACGTCGAAAATTACGCCAATGCCCGCCGAATGAAGATTTTTGACGAGCGTTTTAAGCTCCCGTACCCTTGCCGCACCGTCGTGCGGGTTTGAGGAATAGCTGCCCTCGGGCATAAAATAGCACACGGGGTCGTAGCCCCAATTGTAACCCCCGCAAAGCTCGTCAACGCTGCCGAAATCGGCAACGGGCATAAGCTGAACATAGGTTACGCCGAGATATTTTAAATAATCGATGAGCGCGGGTTTGCCGTCAGGAGTTGAAACGCCCTGCCTGAACGCGGTGAACTTGCCCGCGTCGGGCAGATTGAGCCACCCGTCCGAGGAAAAATCGCGCACGTGCACCTCCCACACCACGGGGGCGGAGGGCGTAAAGCTGTCGTTTTGCCAGCCCTCGGGGTCGGCAGAGCCGGGCGCGTAGATATAGCCGCGCTTTGAGTTTGCGCCGCCGGAGAGAGCGTACGGGTCGATAGTCTCTTTGCCGTCGACAAGATACGTGTAGTAAAGCCCGCAGAGATTCCCGCGGAGGACGCAGGCAAAAAGTCCGCCGCCCGTGTAGGAGAGCGCCTTTTTTATGGACCAGTGCGCGGCTGTATCGGAAATATAAAGTTGTAAACTTACAGAGTGTGCGTACGGCGCAAAAACGCAAAACGTTGTTTGAGTTTGAGTGCAGACCACACCGGGTGAAAATCTTTGCTTTGTCATGGTAGCTGTGATATAAGATATTCGCTGAGGCTGCCGAAGCTGTCGGTTGAAAAGTCGGCTGCCGAGGTTGCAAGTTTTAAACTATCTGAGGGCGGGGACGCAGGCGAAAGGATATACGCCGTTTTAAGCCCCAGCGCCCTTGCGGGGAGTATATCGCACAAAATATCGTTGCCGATATAAATAGTCTGCGATACGTTGAGGGAATATTTTGATATGATGTGTTTGAAAAACGCGGGAGAGGGTTTTTTTTGACCGAACCGAGAGGAAAGCTCAATACCGTAAAAATATTGAATAAGGTTCAGTTTTTTTAGTTCCGGCATGGTGAACGCCGCCTGTGCGTTGGATAATATATACGGTTTTGCGCCGCGAGAGAGGAGAGCTTTTAACAGTTCTGCAGCGCCCACGCAAAGGCTGAGGCGGCGGGTTGACAGTGTGCGGAACATTTCCGCGGCTCTGCGCGATTGACCCACCGTGACTACGCCGCCGCTTTTTTGTATTGCAAGCCTTATTACCGCGCATATATCCGGTTCGGAATATCCCGTGTATGCGCCGAGTATTTTTGAGTATTCACGCTCCAAACCCTCGCCCGCGCCGAAAGTTTCGGCGGCGTATGCCGTAAAGCGTTGCCAAAATTCCCGTGAATACTCGTCCGTGGAAATATCCACGAGCGTGCCGTATAAATCAAAAACAAAATTAAGCATAAAAGAAATTGATTTCACAAAATTCTCGGCAAGCCGTGCCTGCGAATTTTCGTGAGTTTTAGGGCTTCTCGCCCTCTGCCTGCGATTTATTAAGCGCCCACAATTATATAATCGCAGGCATTCACCTCGCTCAGGCGCAGGTGTGCGCAAATTGGGGCTTGCTGCGCAAAAGCGTGGTTTTGCTTGCAACGTAAATTATTTTTATTTCACAAAATTCTCGGCAAGCCGTGCCTGCGAATTTTCGTGAGTTAATTTCGCGGCGCGGGAAATAAATTCCCGCGCCGCTCCATTTTTTTGCGTTTAACTTTATTTTATAAGGAGAGAAAAATTTATAAAGTTACGCGGTCTTTTGTGTTACGGTTATTGTATTTGTTGACGTGTCAAACGTTACGGTGTATTCGCCTGCCTCATGGAAGAAGTAGTTAGAACCGTCCACACCGTAGTCAGCTTTACGTCCGCCGAGAACAGTACCGTAAACTACCTTTATTGCAAATATGGCGTTGTCACCCTCGGTAGCAAGCCACCCGTAGTTGCTGGTGCCGTCGACAACTTTTGAAACGTCGGTTACGTTGACGGTTGCAACGTATTTGCCGTCGGACTCCGTCATGACGGGAGTGAGGTCTTTAACTATTACAAAGTTCTGGATATGATTGTCGCCATCAACAAACGTGCCATATACATAGTATTCACACTTTTCGTATTGAACGGTTTTAGCCTCTACGTTGAACTTAACAAAGTATTCGCCTGCCTCAAGGTTGCCGTCGCCTACGGGATATTCCTTGTTGCCGTCGTACTTATCAATGAGCTTTAAGGGCTTTGTGCCGTCAACGGTAATTGTTCCCGTCCAAGCTTCATCACCCGCGCCGAGCTTTGTTTCTTTGCCGTCATATACAAAGTACATATCGTTGGGGTTTGCAAGGGGTTCAACCGTCCATGTAAGCTCGTTTGTATCGGCATTGGCATACAGAACATAGTCGCCGCTTACTTTAACCTCAATATTGTCGCTACCTGAAAGCTGGGAACTGTCGCCCCTTAAGGTGCCGGCGGCGAACGGACCCCAAGTATTGTCGCAGCAAATCTTAAATTGATCGCCCGCAAACAGTCTTATTGATATGGTAAATACATTTGCGGTGGGATATTTATCGGAATGGGTAAGCACAAGTTTATCCACATCATCAACATTCCAGTCTCCGATTCTATCGTCTTTGATTTTGCCGACTATATGGTATTTACCGGTTTTGATTTTGTTCCAATGTGCGTAAACGGTTTTATTTTCGGTTACAAGCTCCTCAAAGTTTACAAGCTCGCCGTTGTTTTGGGCCGTGTACCAGCCGAGGAAGTAATATCCTGCGCGTTCCGCAGCTTCGGGAGCGACAAGACCCTTTTCGTTGCTCTCAACCTCTTTATTCTGCGTTGTGCCGTCGTTATAGTTAAAGGTTACCTTTTTGCCGGTGGGGATTTCGGACGTCTTTACCCAGCGGGCATAGAGCTCGGTGTTTGCGTTTACGGGTTTAGTAAAGTCAAACTTGTTTTGGCACTCTTCTTCGGTATACCAGCCGTAGAAGGTGTAGTCCGTGCGGGTGGGCGCGGTGGGTTCGGTTACGGTTGTGCCCTGCGTTATGGTTTCAACTTCGGGTGCAGCCGCGTCCGTGTAGTTGAGGTTGAAAGTTACGGTTACTTCGTGAACTACGGGAGCCACGGTTATTTCGTGCGTTTCCGCATTGAAAGTTACGGTGTATTCGCCTGCTGCGGGAATAAGAACGTTGTCCTCACCCTTTTCGCCGCCGCCGTACCAAGCGGTGTCGGGCTTAACGCCCGCAATGGTGGTGCCGTAAACGACCTTGAGCGCAAATACGCCGGGAGCTACCCAATCATATTGTGCCGATACGTTGGGATAGTTATAGTCTACCGAGTAAACGTTTGCGGTTTGGGTTGCATTGAGTTTTATGGAAGAGTCCGCATTGAGTTTAAAGTTATAATTGTCGTTGTCTGCTTCGCCCTGAGCGTTGGTGAAAGAGCCGACTATGAAGTATGCGCACTGTTCATACTTTACTTCCTTTGTTTCGGGATTATATGTAAACGCATATTCGCCCGCGGTGAGGGAAATATTGTTGCCGTCGGGGGAAAGCCACTTTTCGGAATCGTCTTTGCCGAGCTTGTTATAAATTTTAACCTCTGCGTGGTCGCCGCCGTCAACATAGTCATCTTCGGTTATGGTGAGATAGCCCGACCAAATGCCCGTTGCAAGGTCCTCGGTGAGTTTCCATTCGTCGCCCATGTCGGTGTTCCAACCGTTCATGGAGCCGATAAAGTAGATGTCGTTTGCACCCGCTTTTATGGTTACGGAATTATCCGTGCCGTTATAAGTTATGGTGTATATGCCGGCGGGAACAAGGTTATATTCGTCGTTGCCGTGGAGAGCCTTTTTATAGCTACCGGAAGCGTCGGTATAAACCATTTTTACGTTGTTATCGTTAGCAACGTTGTTCATAACGCCTATCATGGTGTATTCGTTACCGGGTTCGCCGTTTTCGTTATATTTGAGGTGCTTTTCGGTAACTTCAAGCGAATAGCGCCATATGTCGCCGTTCTTGGTCATGTGCGCATCTTCAAATGCCGCCTGCTTGAACCCGAAGTCGTTGAAATCGCCCACTACATACATATCGGAAAGGGGCTTTAAGTCGTCGCCTTTTACATATGTTATGTATGCGTCCTGATCGCCGTCGGGGAAAGTGTGAAGAGAGAATGTGTACTGCGCGTCATAGCCCTTGGAAAGGGTGATATCCGATTTATAATCGCCGCCGCCATAGAAAATTACATTTTCGTCGGCGTCCTTTACTACCGTTTTGTCGCCATCTTCAACGGCACCCTGCATAAAGGAGATGCCCATCTGACCGTCCCAGCTGTCGTCGTGGATAATCTGGAACGCGTCGTCCGCATACATGCTTATTGTGATAGTAAACACGTTGTGGTCCGCTTCTTCGTCCCGTACGAGTTTGAGAATGTGATTTGTATTTGACCATGCGTTTTGCTTTAAATCGCCCGCGCCGGTTCCGACGAGGTAGTATTCGGTTTCGTCCAATGTGTAGTCTGCGGTGGTGCCGCCACCGCCGCCTGTACCGCCACCGCCGCCGGTGCCGCCGGCATCGGAGTTTTCGCCATTATTGCAAGCTACGGCAAATGTGCCGAGCGCTGCCGCCATGGCGCCCGTAAGTAAGAGCGCCAATAATTTTTTTGCCTTCATTTTTTCCTCCAAAAAATTTATAAATTTTGCAGATAGGGCGTGTTCCGGGCGCCCGTATCTCATTGCCTTGTTAAATTGCGGATAAATTTCCGCCTGCGCGGAGATCGCCGCGCAAAAAATGATATATGTATTGAGTTTTTAAGCTGCGATACGCCGCAAAAGCGGCGCTTTTCGCCCCGCGGCCCGGGGGGACTGAGCCGCGGGGTTTTGATTTTTAAGCTTGCTTATATACGTAGCAGCTTATGGGTGTTACCGACTGAACGCCCGTGCAATTTGGCACTATGGGCGTTGCGCGTGCCTCCGTGCCGTTAATGTACAGATCCCAATTGCCCGAGAGCGTGAGGCTGTGCGCCGTTGTGCCCGCGTTGTAGACAATAAGCACCTTTTCGCTGCCGCTTTCGATCGTGAACGCCACGAACGCGCCGTCCTTTTGCACTATCTTGCAGGTTGCCGCCGTGATTTCGGCAAGGCGGAGCGTAGGGCACGATTTGCGGAATGCTATGAGCCCCTTGTAGTACCGCATCATCTGATATTCGTTTGAATTTTCGGTGAGAAGATCCCACTTCAGATTGTTGACTTCGTCGGAAGCGTTGTAGCTGTTTTCGTTGTAGCTGCCGTCCTCGTTTATCTTGGCGCGGAGCATTTCCTCGCCCGCCTGCATGAAGGGCACGCCCAATGAGGTTTGAATTATAGCCGCAGACAGCCTGTTCTTTGCAAGCCTCGTTTCGAGAGTGGAGGCGTCGGTGCCGTCAACGTGGCAGATCCTGTCCCAAAGGGTGTTGTTGTCGTGCGCGGAGCAATAATTTATAACGTTTGTGGGGCTTGCAGAGCTCCAGCTTGCGCTGTGGCCGCTGAACGCCGAGTTTGCAAAGCCGCCCTGTACGCCGAAGAGCACTCTGCCGAGGTAGTCGGCTTTTGCGCCCGTCGCATAGCCCGTGTCGTTGATATCGAACACCGAGCCCTTTATGCCGTCGCGGATAACGTCGTTGAACATTGCCACGCCGTTTTTATTGCTGCCGTTGAGCTTGCCTATGTTGTCGAGTTTGGCCTGCTCTTCGCCCGGAAGAGTGGAAGTGCCGCCCGTCCAGCCCTCGCCGTAGATGAGAGCGTGGGGATTCTTTTCGTGAACGGTGCGCTCAACTTCCTTCATCGTTTCGATATCGTGCAGACCCATGAGGTCGAAGCGGAAGCCGTCGAGGTTGTACTCGTCGAGCCAATAGTTGACAGAGTCCACTATGAACTTTTTGACCATGGGGCGCTCGGAAGCCGTTTCGTTGCCGCAGCCGGAGCCGTTGGAAAGAACGCCGTTGTTGTATCTGTAATAATAATTGGGAACTATTTTAGTGAAGTTGGAATCGGCGGAATAGGTGTGGTTGTAAACAACGTCCATAATCACGCCTATGCCCGCGTTGTGCAGAGCCTGAACCATCTGCTTGTATTCGTTTACTCTCACCGCGCCGTCGGAGGGGTTTGAAGAATAGCTGCCCTCGGGCACGTTGTAGTTTTGGGGATCATAGCCCCAGTTGAACGCCGCGTCGGGGTCGGATTCGTCAACGGAAGCATAGTCGTACGAGGGCAGAAGATGAACGTGGGTTATGCCAAGCTCTTTGAGATAGTCTATGCCCACGGGCTTGCCCGCCGCGTTTGTAAGTCCCGTTTTGGTGAAAGCAAGATACTTGCCGCGCTCGGCGTCCGAAAGTCCGCTTATCTTGTTGGAGAAGTCGCGCACGTGGATTTCCCAAATGTTGGCGTCGGTGTAGTTGTTCACCTCGTAGCCGCCCGCATATTTAGTGAAATTCTCGTTTGTCCAGCCATCGGGGTCGGTAGTGTCGAGGTCGATTATCATGCCGCGCTTGCCGTTCATGCCGGCGGAACGGGCGTAGGGGTCTACCGCTTCCTGCGCGCCCATGGACGTGGTTACGGTGTATGTATAATACTTACCTACGTAATTTTCCTTGTTCTTTTCGTTGTAGCGCTCGCCGGTGTAGCTCCAAACGCCCTTATCGCCCTTTTCAAGCGCAATGTGCGTTTTGCTTTCGCCCCATTCGCCGTCGCCGTAGATATTGAGCGTTACATTGCTTGCCGTGGGCGCCCAGAGACGGAACGTTACGTCGTCTGCGCCGATATCTACGCCAAGTTCGCCGTCGTAGGTGAACCTGTTCACGAAATCATCGCTCGAAAAATAAGTTGAAGGAACAATGCCCGCGGGGTCGTAGCCCTCTATGTTGAGCGTGTAGGGCTTGGAGATATCCAAATCCTGCTTGGTGACTATAACGTTTTGGTTGGTGATGCCCGCATACTCAACTTCCTTGCCCGCCTCGTCGAGAACGCGAACGTTCTGAAGCTGGTTTACGAGTATTTTGGGGTCGCTCATCGTCACTTTGATGTGGCGCAGGTCGGTTATGTCGGCAAGGGCTACGTAGCGCACGAGCTGCAGGGTTTTGCCGCCGTCGTCGCTTTCATAGGAGCCGCCGTCGCCCGATTTTGTGTAGATGACCGTGCTTTGACCGCGCAGCGTGACCCATCTGTCGGCGTCGGTTCCGTCCTTTACAACGCCGTCCCACGCCGCAATGCCGGGATTGACGCAGTTGGTCCTTATTATAAAGCCTACTTTTACCGTTGTTTCGGGAACGTTGAGTATTACTTTGCCGCCGTATTCGCACTCATGGAACAACAGCGCAACGCCGTCGGCATTGTCGTACCAAAGCCATACGTCGCAGTCGCTGTAATCCCCCGAGCTGCGGTTCCAATAGATTGTTAGCTGCCTTTGACCTTCGGGGATCTCAAGCGTATACTCTTCGCCGGGTTGCTCTCCGCCTTCGCCGCCGGGTTGCTCACCTTCCGTAGGTGCGCACGCGCCGAAAACAAAAAGCATTGAGAACAGTACGCAAAATACTGCCCACAACAGTTTTTTCTTCATTTTTGCCTCCAAAATGCCTTTATTTTTGTTTTTTTATTTTTGTTCCTGAAATTATTTTCGATTGTTTTCGAAAATTATTATATCATATTTTCGAAATATGTCAAGTGGTATTGTAATTATTTTTCAAAATTTGTTAAAACTTTTAGGATTAGCTTTTCGAAACAGGTTCCCCGCCCGCGCTCTGAACAAATTCTTCGTCGGGCTGAGGGGATTGTTTTTATGGTTACGCCACCCCCTCAGTCATTAAAATGACAGCTCCCCCACACTGTGGGGGAGCCAAGGGGGGGAGCGAAGCTGTCAGCTGCCCTTGTTGCCAAGTTTAGGGTGTGTTGCAGCCAGCCCCCTTGTTGCCAAGTTTAGGGTGTGTTGCAGCCAGCCCCCTTGTTGCCAAGGGCAGATGAGGGCAACAAAAAAGCGGCGCAGAGCGCCGCAACAGAATTTGCGTTTATACTTATTTGCCAAACAATCCGCGTTTTTTATAGGGCGCGGTCTCCGTTTTCCCAACGCCGTAGCCCTGCGCAGATATCGCAGCGGCAATGTCCTCGGCTCTTGTGCCGTCCTCCGCAATTATCACGCTAACACCCTTTGCGTGCGACGACTTAACTTTTTTTACGCCCGCAACCGCGCGGACAACGTCGTTTACGTGACTTTCACACATTCCGCAGTGCATTCCCTCCACTTCTATTTTTATCTCCTGCATATTTTGCCTCCCACATACGCGCACGTGCACGCGCGTTTTATTTTGGTAAAATTATATAACCGCGGTTAAGTTTTGTCAACCGTTCAGCCGCAAGAGGCGATAATTTAATAAATTACTTATAAAATTACATTTATATAATATTTATAAATAAAATATGAATAAATATAATAAAATAGCTTGACAAAACAGAGGGGAAATTTTAAATTTAATAGTAATATACTTAATTGGGAGGGGCGTATGTGTTCTATTATAGGTTACGAGGGCAGGGACATAACCCTGCAACAGCTTGACGAGGCATTTGCAAAAACTTATATGCGGGGACCGGACGCGAGGTGTATTCAGACGCTTGCGGGGGGATATATAGGGTTCAACCGTCTGGCGATTATGGGGCTGTCCTCCCTTGGCATGCAGCCCTTTTCCCTGAAGGGAAACCAGGTGGTGTGCAACGGGGAAATATTCGGGTTTAGGGCGATACGCAGAAAATTGATTGAACAGGGATATGAATTCCGCTCGAACTCCGACTGCGAAGTGCTGCTGCCGCTCTACGAGGAGTATGGCGCGGAGATGTTCAAAATGCTCGACGCGGAGTTTGCCATAATCATATACGACAGAAAATCGCAAAAATTTGTTGCGGCGCGAGACCCCATAGGAATCAGACCGCTGTTCTACGGCTATTCGAAGAGCGGGAATATTATGTTTGCCTCCGAAGCGAAGGTGTTGACGGGGCTGACAAAAAAGGTTATGCCCTTCCCGCCCGGGCACTACTATAAGGACGGGGAATTCGTTTGTTACAACGATATAGCCGCCGTGGACGGGTATAATGCGGACAGCCGCGAAGAGATATATAAAAAAATAAACACACTTTTGACGGAAGGGGTTTTGAAGAGGCTGGAATCGGACTCGCCCATAGGGTTTTTGCTTTCGGGCGGGCTGGACAGCTCGCTGGTGTGCTCGATTGCGGCAAGGCACTTTAAAAAACAGGGCAAGAGAATAAAGACCTTTGCCGTGGGAATGAGCGAGGACGCCATAGACCTGAAATATGCAAGACGTGTTGCGGATTTTATCGGAAGCGAACACACCGAAGTTTACATAGACAGGGATTTGGTTCTTGAGAGCCTGGACGAGGTTATAAGGATTTTGGAGTCATTTGACGTGACTACGGTGCGGGCTTCGGTTGGTATGTACCTTGTGTGCAAGGCCATACACCAAAATACAGACATACGCGTGCTGCTTACGGGGGAAATTTCGGACGAGTTGTTCGGATATAAATATACCGACTTTGCACCCAACGCCGAAGAATTCCAGAAAGAGAGCCAAAAACGGATACGTGAGCTGTATATGTACGACGTTTTGCGCGCGGACAGGTGCATTGCCGCAAACTCGATGGAGGCGCGCGTGCCGTTCGGGGATCTGGAATTTGTGAAATACGTTATGTCGGTGGACCCCGAAAAGAAGCTGAACACGTACAATATGGGAAAATATCTTTTGAGAAAGGCTTTTGAAGGCGACTACCTCCCCCACGACATTCTGTACCGCCAGAAGGCGGCGTTTTCGGACGCCGTGGGACATTCGCTTGTGAACCACCTTAAAGATTACGCCGAAAAACTCTACACGGACGAACAATTTGAGGAGCTTTCAAAAAAATATACCCATGCAAAGCCCTTTACCAAGGAATCGCTTTTATACCGCGAAATATTCGAAAAGTATTACCCCGGGCAGGGGCATATGATTGCGGAGTTCTGGATGCCAAACAAAAATTGGGAGAACTGCGATGTGAACGACCCTTCGGCGCGCGTGCTTAAGAATTACGGCGACAGCGGGGTGTGAAAAAATTTAAGTCCGCCGCATAAAACGGCGGGCTTTTTGGTTTACTTTTGAACGATTGGGTGATATCATTGAACACGTATTTCTTTTTAGAGGTGAAACCATGAAAATAAACGGATACACGGGCATTGAGCTCAGCTCGGTGTGCAACATTAAGGAATCGCAAAACGCCTGGCGGGAAGCCATGTTCACGGCAAACGGGGAGATGGGAATTATAGGCGGGTTGGAGCCGTGCGACGACACGGTGATTTTTAATAATACAAAGTGCGTTATGGACACCGTTAACCCGATGGAGACGGCGGAGCTGTTCCCCATTGACTTTGAGATGAAAAAAGCCGCCATAAACCGCGTTAACACGGATATATGGGTGGATTATTTAAAAAATCATTGGTTTGAAAAATATAAGATACAGGACTACGTAGCCTGCCCGGCACGCCCCTACTTCCCTGCCGCGCTTCTGAAAATACAGAGCGGCGGAAAGGTGGAAAATTATGTGCGCGGAACGGATTTTTACACAGCCGAAATATACTGCCGCTGCACTGTGGACGGGGCGGAATTCAAGCGCATGGAGTTTGTTTCAAGGGCAGACGAAATTGCCGTTATTATGACGGAGTGCGCAGAAAAACGGGATTTTAATCTTTACTTTGAAGATTTGGGGGATATGTTCTCCGACGGGGAGACCGACAAGAGAAAGCTTGACAGCATAAAATTTCCGCAGACGGAAAAAAGATATGCGCAAAACGGAGAACTATCATTTTACGGAAAGCCGCCGATATCGCACATAGGGGATATCCCCGAAAATCCAGTTACGGGACTTTCGCACAGCGGATTTTGGACTGCCGTAAAAGCGCTGACGGACGGCGAAATAACCGCGGACGGGGATTCAATTAAGATACGCTCGGCAACAAACCTGATACTGCTTGTTAAAACGGACTATGCAAGGCGGGGAATGGCGAGCATAAAGGACGTTGAAAAACGCTGCAAAGAGACATTTAAATACCTCGGCGCGATTGCGCGGGGATATAAAAACGGCAACCTGTATGCAAAACTTCTGTCAAAACACGTAAAACTGCACTCCGCGCTTATGCGCTCGGCGGGTGTGAACCTTTCGGGCGGCAGCGGCGTGGCGGACGTAGATAAAATACGCCTTGCGCAAAAACGGGCGGACGACGGAAAGGTTAACGCAGATTGGCTGGATTTGCTCTACGTGCACTCCCGCTTTGTGAGCGTTTGCTCGCACGGGTACTCAACCGCGCGGCTCGGCGGGATATGGATAGGAAATCTTTTGCCCGCGTGGAGCGGCGACCACACCTTAAACGCCAATACTAACGCGCAGATATGCGGGCTGAATACGGGAAATCTGCCCGAATGTACCGAGAGCTACATAAACTTTTTGCTTGACTTTGCCCCCGACTGGCTGGAAAACGCAAAGAATATCCACGGCATAGACAACGCTATAAAGGCGCCCGCGCGCACGGACGGAGCCGGCTGCGGGCTGTTCTTCTCCACTCCTGCGGGATACCCAATGGTGTACTGGAATGCGGGCGCGGCGTGGCAGCTTTTGCCCGTGTTTGAAATGTGGGAGTGCTACGGAAACCGCAAAATAAAGCTGAGAAAGGATTTAGACATAAAACGCTTGAAACCCCTTTTGGATCTTTCGGGCGAGCGGGTAGACGAGGTTGAGCGCGAGCGCACTCTGGACCTCGAAAGAGAAATATTGAAGCCGATGATAACAAAACTTATGAACTTTTGGCTGGGATTTGCAGACGAAAGATTTTATACCGACGGAAACGGAAAGGTGCATGCGGGCGACGGCACAAAGATAGGCGCGGACGGAAAATATATTTTGGCGCCTGCATATTCCCCCGAAAACGCCCCCGACGAGGTAAAGAGCGCGCCCGTTTGCGCAAACGCGGCAATAGATATTGCGGCGGCAAGGGATTCGGTGAGAATGTTGAAAAAGCTTGTTGCAAGGGGAATAATAACAGACTACGATATGGGCACGGTGGAACTCTTTGAATCGAGACTGCCCGGATATATGACCGAAAGCGACGGGGCGCTTAAAGAATGGTCGCTGGAATACACAAAAAACCGCAACAACCACCGCCACTCCTCCCACCTCTACGCCGCATGGCCCGCTTACGAGGCGGCAAGGGACAATAAAATTGCCGACGCGGTTAAACAGGCCGTGAAGGACAGGCGCACTTACCAGAGCGAACAGCGCACAACGGGGTTCGGAAGAATGCAGCTTGCAATGGCTTCGGCGCGCATCGGAAATAAATTACTGTTTGAAAAATGTCTTTACGACCTCACGGGCGCGGACTTTGAATATGCCTCGCTTATGACCGGGCACGATATGGGCAAGGCGCCCCGCTCGTTCTGCCAGGACAACGCGGCAAGTATTCACGGGGTTGTGAACGAGGCGCTTATATATTCCGACGACAAGGGAATAGTTTTGTTGCCCGCGGGCATATGGCAAAAAGGCGAAGCGCGCGGGCTGGTTACAAGGCTCGGCGTGCGCGTGAACGCGATGAAGTGGAAAAACGGACGGGTAAGCGCAAAACTGGAGGCTTTGCAGAAGGATATTTCGGTGCGGATAAAATATTGCGGGCTTGAAAAGACGGTGAATCTTGTTAAGGGCAAGCCCCAAACGGTGAGCTTTTAAAGACAGACCCGCATGGCGCTTTCAAAAACCGGCGGAATTAACAATCCCCTCAGTCTGCTACGCAGACAGCTCCCCTTGACTCAAGGGGAGCCAAGGGAGAACAACGGATAAGTAAATATCCCCCACTAATGTTAAATACTCTTGGGGAATTTGCGGGTAGGTAGGTTTTAACTGCCTACCCGTT
>CANRCK010000010.1 GCA_947629095.1 uncultured Clostridia bacterium
GAATACTTCAACGGCGGGGAAATAATACCTTTAATGAAGAAGGTAACGGAGATTCTCCAGACCAGCGGACTTAACGTGCGCGGGAATATTGCCATTACAACTGCTTCCGGCGATATAGGCATCGCCATATCCGATTTGGCGATAAGCTGGAAGAATGAAAGCTTTGCGTTCGGTCTTTCGGCAACGCTCACTCTGGATAAAACTCCCCATACGGTATTAGCGGAATATAACGGTGAAGCTCTCTCATTGGTATATGATAATATAGGCGTCCGTCTTGCGCAGTCTGAGTTTGCAGACTTTACAACAGCGGCAGCTGCGCTCTATAACGCAATAGCGGCTGAGTCTAATCTGCCCGAACTCAAAGAACCTACACTGCAGGGCATTATGGATATGTTCAAGACCCAAGAGAGTGCGGACGGCGAAGAGCAAAATGCGGGCGGCAAGAGCACGTCTGACATAATAGTCGGGATTCTCAAAGCCCTGACAATAACAAACAACGCAGGCAACCTCAACGTCAAATACGGCGGACTCGGGCTGGAGTTCTGCAACGAAACGCCGGACGGCGTGCTCGGAGTAAAACTGAGCTATGCTACCGGGGATTTGACGATAGCTTGCGATAAGCTGCATATCGGACTGTATGCGGAAGGCGGGTCGGTGCTTCCCAAGGATACCGAGTTCAAGTATTTCAGTGCGTCTGACTTAATGCCTTTAATGAAGCGCGTGACCGCGATAATCAATAATCACGGCTTGACTGTAGGCGGGACATTGCATATCCTTACGGGTTCCACCGAAATAGATGTAACGGTATACGGGCTTTCTCTCGGCTGGGTGGACGGCATTTCGCTCAAGCTCGACATGCGCGTCACCGTGAACGGCTCCGACCACGATATATATGCCGAATATTCGTCGGTAAGCGGCGAGCTTATATTTGTGTACGGCAAGCTTGAAAGCGGCGTTGGCGCAAAGATAAACGTCAAGCAGGACGTTTCAACCTTTAAAAACGCGTTGGTAGCTCTCTACAACAGAATAGCGGAGGTCATCAATACCATCGTCGCATCCAAGCCGATGGCTCCCGCGGGGGATCTGCAAGGCGTATACGACGGGCTTACCCCCGTTATCAATTCCGTGCTCGATATAGTCAAAACTCTTCAAAGCGTTTCGGACGGTATCAAGGATATGACGGGAAAGATAGACGAGATCCGATCCGCAACGCCCGACATATTCTCGATAATCAACTCTTTTGAATACAGCCCCGCAAGCGACAAATTCACGCTTGAATACGGCAGCATGACTCTTTCGCTGTGGAACGGCGGGCATGGGCTAAACCTCGGAATACAGACGGAGAGCGTTGGAATAGAGCTGAACGACCTCACCATAATCGCCGATTCGGCTATAGACTTCGGGATAGAGCCTGAGAATCTTCTCGGCGCGGAGGATTTGTGCGAGCTTATGGATTACGTAGCCGCGGCTGTGGAAATGCTCGCAAAGGATAAATTCAGCATCACCCTTGAAGGCAAGGTGACAACGACCGACGAAGCGTACGCAGGAGCGGACTACATTAAATATAATGTCGACGCAAAATTCGAGTATATACAGGGCAGCGAGTACCCCGTACATATCGAAACGGGCGCGGACGGCGGCGAACCCAACTTCTGGATATCCCCCGATATGTACGCCCACGTGGAAGTAAACCTCAGATCCACGATAATCGACGTGGATAGCGTACTCTTCGATATCTACATTTTGGACGGCAATCCCGAAATAGGCGGGGCAGGTTTAACCGCGGGTGAGTTTACGCAAGACGGCGAGTTGGACGTATATATGTCGATCTCCCGCATACCCGAAGAGCTGAACGACAAGGACGGGGCAAATCACACAAAGCCCGTGAGGATATACGCGCCCGTAAGCGAGATAATGACGATAGCTTCGGCGGGTGTGGCAATGGCGGATCTGCACTCCATAAGCACAGAAGTGGAGGCTCTCAACGAATTGATCCAAAAGGTTGCCGACCTTCTCGATACACTTCTTGTTGATAAATACCTCACCTACACCAAGGATCAGTTCTCGTCGCTCGGCTCAAGCCTTCTCGAGCAGATACTCGGCGGCAAGGTTTCCGATATCGTGAACAAATTCATAAGCTCTTTGAGCGGCGAAAGCGCAGAAACTGCGCCCGGGGCAGCGGAGCCGCATATCGACGAAGCGGAGGAGCCGTCAGAATACGACAAGTTCGACCGCGAACGCAAGGGCGCGCTTGCAAAGTTTGTTGTAACGCCGACCAAGGACGAAAACGGCAAGACTACAAAGACCGCCTTTGAAGTGCAGGTTGAAAACGGCGCGGACGCAACCGTAACCAAGGAAAATTACACCTATACGCACTCATACAAGGATGCGGACGGCGCGGAGAAGAGCGAGGAGCGCGAGGGTACGAGAATTACAAACGTAACCGTGCATAACTCAAAACTCAACGCAACCGACACGCTTCGCGAGCTGACCGTCGGCGTGGGCTACACGGACGTAGAAAGACCCACCGCGCTCAAAGGCTACACGTCATTTGTGGGGGTTGACAATCTTCTTCAGGCGGTGGTAAATTCCGCAACACATGCTACGGGCACGGACGAGAACGGCGTTTCCACATACGACCTCAATAAAAACTTCTATATAAGCGGTGAATTAACCATTGGGATAGGAAGTATAGAAGCGCATAAGGTTGTAATCGATGGGCTCTCGGTATCACTTGACGAAAACAGCGAAATCGAAGTGAACCTCAAATTGCACTATAATGGATTGTACGTAGGTTTGGGTAAGCTGGGTACTGCTCTTGTAAACGGTGATTCGACAGTGGATTTGACCATAAAGAACGGTATGGTTTACTTGAAAAGAGTTCAAACAACCGAATTCGGCGGTGCTTTTAATAGTGAAAGAGATATAACTCCAATAACAATTTACCGCGTAATGCCTCTTGATACGTTTATGTCCGACATAATGAACCAGCTTGTGTTTGTCCTCAATTTCGGCGACACAATTGCCAACCTTATGACCAAAGATAGCACAGGAAATGAGAATACCGAAAGTACTTTAGGCTACAAGCAGGACTATGGCGAACAGCTTGAGGACTACTTCAAGTCGCTCATTTTAAGCGAAAACGAAAACGGTGATCTGTCTTGGCAGGTTACCTTGCACAGTGCGGGCATAAACAGGCTCGCGGGCATGAGTGCTCTCCTTTCCGACGGGGCTTCGGTAACCTTACACGGCGCAAAGGAAGAGGTCACTGACGAGGCGGGCGCGCTATTGTTTGATAAATATACAATTAAGTCGCTCGATCTCAATGCTAAATTGTTCTCGGTGCTTACTGTTGGTGGCAGCCTCGTTTGGCGCAACCCCTGCAACGTATACGACGGGGACAGCGAGGCGGCAAAGAACGCTTTGGAAATCTCCGCACCGTCTGTCAAGGCGGAAGAGTGGCTGGGCGTTTCGGGCGCATATACCTTTGAAGATATCAAGAAAAATATCGAATGGGATAAATTGGCAACGGCAATTGACGCCGCCGAAGCTGCCGACCCCGTCAATCCCGAGTTCTCCACCGACACCGCAAGCTATCTCGAAGTTGCGTTCAACGGCGACGAAAACAATTACGAAAATATCACCTCGCACGCGCGTCTGGGCAATTTAAGGTATTATTTAAACGACAGTGGCGAAGAGAGGTTGCTCAAAGATGAAACTGTATGGTTCACCGACAATAACAGCGAAATATGCAGCAAAAATATCTCTGCGCCCGATATTTCGGAATACTTAAAAGCGCATTACAGCCTTGTTTGGGGCGACCCCGTAAGGAGCGGCAGCACGTTTAAAAAGGTTGCCTCGTATGTGCCCGAAAAGTACAACGTATCCATTCACAGCGAACACAGCATACCCGGCTTCGATTGGGGGGACGTGGACTATATCTATGAATATCAGCATACATATGGCGATAATGTCTGCTTCGATATGTCGTACGAAATACGTACGGAAAACGCCGAAGATAAGTGGTACCGCATAGCTTATGTGGAGTACAACGGCGAAAGATATTATAAGGACAGCATATCTTCGCTTGTGATAGGAGCCGACGGGGTATTGACTGTCATATGGGAGGAGATACCCCACGCCACGGTGACGGTGGAAAGCGAACAAGAAATAGCGGGTTTTGAAAGCGCAGACGGCAAGTGGCAAAAATCCTTTGAATTAGAGACGGGCACGGAAGTCAACCTGAAAGAGCTTGTTGGCGAAATTGCCGACACTGCGGAGGGCTACACCTTCGGCGGCTTCACTTTGGGCAAGGGCGACGCGGATACTTCGGATATAATAAAAATTGACGGCGCAACGACGGTATACGTAAAGTGGATAGAGCCTGAAATTGCGGTAAATTATTACAGTTCGCTGAACGTTGCGGACTATGTGCAAACGGAAAAGGAGGGTTACAGCTCGGTTTACACAGTTTCGCACACCTATACTCTCAGCGGCGGCTTTAATGTGGAAACGCCCGCATATTCGGGCTATGAGTTCCTCGGCTGGTTCTATAACGACGGCGAAACGTGGATAAAGGTAACTAACGTAAAGGACGATATCGATGGCTCGGATAAATATTCCAACGCAGTAGACCTGCACGCCTTGTGGTCAAAAGCAACTTATTCGGCAAAGGGCACTAATAGCTATCAATTTGTTCAAACCAAGCACACTGTTACGGCAGATTTGAAATTGGAATTATACGGTATTCAATCGCTTGCGAACTTAATAAGCGTTTCCGATGTTACATTTAACGTCCACGTGTCGGGTTCGGGTGGAAGTGTAAATAAACAATATTCCAAAACATGGAATGTTCCGGCTCGTACAGTAAATCTAAATGAAAGCTTTACAACGATTGTTTATGCTAACAGTAAATATGAAATAAAAGCTGACTTTATTTTATCATTCGGGGAATTGATAGTTTATACTTATAATTTAGTTAATTAATAAATTTGCCAAGGCGCGGGCTTGAAATTCAAGCCCGCGCCTTTACGTTTATGTTTTGGGCGCCATAATTTTAAAAAGGGTATTGCAAATTGAAATCGGGGATGATATAATTATATATGGTAAAAATTATCAAGGGGGAAAAATATGAAAGATTGCAACTGCGGCTACTGTATGCGCGGCGAGCTTTTGGATAAATTCGGCATATATATCTGCGATTTATCCGTAAGCACTCTTATTTTATTCAAGGAACAGTCCCACCGCGGGCGCTGTATCGTGGCTTATAAGGACCACGTTTCCGAAATCGTGAATATCTCCGACGAGGAGCGCAACGCCTTTTTTGCCGACGTCAACCGCGCGGCAAAGGCAATACACAAGGTTTTCAAGCCCGATAAACTCAACTACGGCGCCTATGGCGACACGGGCTGCCACCTGCATATGCACCTCTGCCCCAAGTACAAGGGCGGGGAAGAGTGGGGCGGTGTATTCCAGATGAACCCGGGCAAGGTTTATTTGACGGATGAAGAGTATGCTAAGATGATAGAGAATATCAAAGCCGCCCTATAACTCGGTTCACAAAAATTTCGGGCGGTTGCGCGCCCTGCAATTTTTCGTGACTTTTAGGAGCTCCGCTCCTTTTTGCACCATATATAAGGGCGCACGGATAATATAATGGTGCAAATTCACCTCAGCTCAGGCGCAGGTATGCGCAAATTGTGTGCGCTGGCGCAGGGAAACCCTGCTTGCGCCGTAATTATATTTTATTTGGCAATATAAACTGCAACCTTTGTTGCTGTTCAATTGTTTAAGGAGAGAATTCAGATGGCACATAACGTAATAGCCGAAGCCAAAAGATGTTTAAATTGTAAAAAACCTTTATGCAGAACGGGTTGCCCCATAAACACGCCCATTCCGCAGATGATTCAGATGTTCCTTAACGGGGAAATTAAGGAAGCCGGAAAAATGGTATTTGAAAACAACCCTCTTTCCGTTGTATGCTCAATAGTATGCAACCACGGCAACCAATGCCAGGGTCACTGCGTCCGCGGCATAAAAGGCGAACCTGTGGAAATTTCCACCATTGAAAATTTTGTTTCTTCGCGCTATCTCGACACGTTGGAGCTTGAAAAAGCCCCCTCAAACGGCATAAAGGTAGCCGTAGTCGGCGCGGGTCCCGCGGGCATAACCATTTCTATAAAAATGGCGCTTTTGGGTTATGACGTAACGGTGTTCGAGTCAAAGTCCAAAATAGGCGGCGTGCTGCGCTTCGGAATCCCCGAGTTCCGCCTGCCCAAGTCCATTGTGGACAAGTACGAGGTTATAATGCGCAAGCTCGGCATAAAAATAAAGCCTAATATAACCATAGGCAAGGCGTTCGGCGTGGAGGAACTCTTCCGCGACGGCTTCAAAGCCATTGCCATAGGCACGGGCGTAACGTGGCCCATAGCCCTCAATATAAAGGGTGAAACGCTCGGGCACGTTCACTACGGCATACACTACCTCGAATCCCCCGAAAGCTATCAGCTCGGCGACAGTATGGTGGTAATCGGCGCGGGTAACGTGGCAATGGACGTTGCGCGCACGGCTCTCCGCAAGGGCGTAAAGGACGTAAAAATCACCGTTCGCTCAAACCAATACTCCGCAAGCAAGGAAGAGGCGGAATATGCCGAAATAGAGGGCGCGCAGTTCGTCTATAACAAGGCTCCCGTGGAAATCACCGACGAGGGCGTGGTGTTTGCCGAAACATATACCGACGAAGACGGAAAGCTTATATTCACCGACAAAACCGAACTTATGAAGTGCGACACGGTTATGATCTGCATTTCCCAGCGCCCTTCAAAGCTCATTCTCTCGGACACCTACGGGCTTGAAGTGAACGAGCGCGGGCTTGCAAAGATAAGCGAAAACGGCGAAACTTCCCGTCCCGGGCTGTTTGCCTCGGGCGACGTGGTCCGCGGCGCAAAGACCGTGGTGGAGGCTGCGGAAACTTCCAAGCGCGTTGTGGAAGCCATGGATAAATATTTAAAATCTCTTCCCAAAGAGGATTGAAAAATAAAACAACAGCATAAAATATCAGCCGCGGCGCATACAATCAAATGCGCCGCGGCTTTAAACTTTTCAATAGCCGGTTATTCAACTTTCACAAGCTCGTATTCCTGCGAGCCTACGCCAAGAGCCTCGGCGGCGTCTATGGTGTGCGCCCCGTTCCTGCTCTCTATTCGCTCTATAAGGTGCGCCTGCCCCGGGTCGTCCTTTGCGGCGTAAACCAAATCGAGGCACGCCCTGTCAATTGCAACGGGGTCGGTTGAAACGAGTATGCCTATATCTTTCATACAGGGGTCCTCGGCAACGGCGCAGCAATCGCAGTCTACGGACATATTTTTCATAACGTTCACGTAAACGGCATTCCCGTTAAAGAAATTCACAACTGAGGAGGCGGCGTCCGCCATCGCCTCGAGGAACGAATCGTGGTCGCTCGTCCAAAAATCCTTCGGCACGCCCGCGCCATGGATATATGCCTTTCCATAGGACGAGGCAATGCCTATCGAAAGCTGCTTCAAAGCCCCGCCGTAGCCGCCCATAGGGTGCCCTTTAAAGTGCGAAAGCACCAAGAGCGAGTCGTAATTTGCAAGATTCTTGCCCACGTAGTTCTTTTTTATAACTTTTCCGTTGGGAATATCCAGCACAAGGTCGGGACCTTCGGCGTCCAAAAGGTCTACGCTGAAATACTTGCTCCAACCGTGTCTTGCAAGCGTTTTAAGGTGCTTTGCGGTTGTGTTGCGTTCGCCCTCGTAAGCGGTGTTGCACTCCGTAACCGTTCCGCCCACAAAATCTATGATCGGCTTCCAGAAGTCCGGCTTCAAAAAGTTCTGGTTGCCCACTTCGCCCGAGTGCAGCTTTATTGCAACCTTGCCTTTCAACTCCTTTCCGAGCAGCTTATAAATCTCCAAAACTTTTTCGGGGGTTATCGTTCCCGAAAAATATACCTTCGGTTTCATTCACTTCTCCTTAAATCCTTATTTGCCTACTATTATAAACAAAAAAATTCAATTTGTACAGACTTTTTTAAAAAATTTCGGCAGAAGATACTCATATATGCGGTTTGCAATTAAGATGCTTGGATTAAACGTCATGTTTATTGATTGGAGCTAACGCGGGTCAGGTTGTTTCGCAATTAAGATACTATGATTAAACGTTACGTTTATTGATTGGAGCTAACGCAGGTCAGGTTGTTTCGCAATTAAGATACTATGATTAAACGTTACGTTTATTGATTGGAGCTAACGCAGGTCAAGTTGTTTTGCGGTTAAGATGCTCGGATTAAACGTCACGTTTACTTGACAAAATGAGCGTTTTGAAATAAAATGAATAATGGCTGATAATATTAAATAATAATTACTTAAAATAAATAAACCAAGGGCTTAAAAAAGATGGAAGAGGACGTTATCGGTATAATAACGCAGGCCGAGGCAAGGGCTGCGGAAATCAAGGCAAAGGCACAGGCTGAGGCGGCGGAAATTATTGCCGGAGCCGAAAAGAAAGCGGCGGAAATTGTGAAGTCATCGGAGCTTTCGTGCGCGGAATATCGCAGGGAAGCGCTTGCCGAAGCCGAAAAAACCGCCCAAAGCGACTATGAAAAATCGATAGCGGACAGCTGTGCCGAGGCTAAAAATTACGCCGACTCACTCATAAAATATTCCGGCGAATACGTTTCGGGTATAGTCGGGAGGCTGGTTAAGTGATAGCCGAAATCAAAAAACTGAATATGGCGGCGCTTTTGTACGACAGGGATAAACTTTTGAACGTTTTGCAAAAGACCAACGCCGTTGAAATAAAGGAGCGCGCCCAAACGGAGGAGTGCTCCGCAGGCGGCAGCGGGGAAGAGCTTTCAAGCTATCTTACCTCGCTTGAAGCCGCGCTCGAAATTTTGGTTTCCGCCGCAGAAAACGCCGCAAAGGATACAAACGGCGCCGCGCCCGTAAAGGACGGTTTTGCCGTTTCGTATGAAGAATTTTCCTCCGCGGGCAGCAAAAAGGAGGAGATGGATAAGCTCGTTTGCCGCATAAATTCCCTCACCGACAAAAAGAACGACGCCGCAGCCGAGCAGTTGCGCATTTCCCGCCTCATAGCTTCAATAAAGCCCTACAAAAATCTCCGTCTGCCCTTCAATGCCTATGCCGACACTCTCCACACAAAGACGCGGCTCGGCTTGTTTTCTGCGCCCGCGTGGGACAATCTCGAAAAGATTTTGGGCGAAAATCCCCTCGTTGCCTATTCCTATGAAGCGGTTGAAGAGGGCGTAGTTGCGGCAATAACTGCACACAAGTCTGTATTTTCCGACGTTGAAAGCCTTCTTTCGGAGGCGGGATTTACCGCCTGCCCCCACAATTTCGAAAGCTCGGGCGAGGACCGTTTTTCGCTTTTGAACGCGCAGCTTGCGGCTGCCCGGGAGGAGCAGGCGTTGGCTGAGCGCGACATCAGCGCCCTTTCGGATTCCGTGCGCGATTTGAAGATTTACTGCGACTATGTTGGGTTTTCGCTTGAAAAAGCCCGCGCCGCCGAAAAAATGCTCGGTATGGAGCGCACTTTCTTTTTGGAAGCGTTCGTCCCTGCGGAGAGCGAAAGCGCGGTCAGGGAAGCGCTTGAAAGTTCCGGGTGCGCAATCTGGTTTGAATTTTCCAAGCCGGACGAAAACGAGGAGATTCCCACTCTCCTAAAAAACAACCCCGTAGTTTCCAATTTCGAAGCGATAACAAATATGTATTCCCCGCCCAACGCCCGCGAATTCGACCCGAACACCGTTATGGCGTTTTTCTACAGCCTGTTTTTGGGCTTTATAATGGGCGACGTCGGCTACGGGCTTTTGATGCTGATAGGCGGTGGGGCGCTGTGGTATAAGAGCAGAAAGGGCAGCGGCTTAAAGAGTCTTTCGGGCGTGTTCGCCGTGGGCGGAATTTTCACGATAATCTGGGGCTTTTTGTTCAATTCCCTCTTCGGTATGCAAATTCTGCCGCACACCGTAATGCCTTCGGCATTCGATATGTCCAATAACACGTTCGATAATTACACGTTTATCGGCATGCAGATACCCGCCGTGCTCGTAATTGCAATGATGCTCGGCATAAGCCAGCTTATGGTTGGATATCTCTGCCGCGCCTACGGCGAATGGCGCAACGGCAACGTCCTCGACGGCATTTTCGACGGTCTTATATGGGCTATATTTTCCGCCGGGGTAATAATTGCCGTATCGGGGCTTGTTGAAGAGTTCAACCTGCCCTCCGCGTTCCCTGCGGTAGGCGGGATAATGGCGGGCGCAAGCCTTTTGTGCGCCGCGCTCACGGCGGGCAGAAAGGAAAAGCTCGTAGGCAAATTCACAAAGGGCTTCGGCGCCGTGTACGGCGTTATAAACTACGTTTCGGATATTTTAAGCTATGCAAGGTTATACGGGCTGATGCTTTCGGGCGCAATAATCGCGCAGATAGTTTCAAAGTATTCCATACAGTTCATAACGGGCGGCAACTTTGCGCTCATAATACTCGGCGTGGTGCTTATGCTCGTAGGTCACGCGTTCAACCTTGCAATAGGTCTTTTGGGCGCATATATTCACGACGCAAGGCTGCAATATGTGGAGTTCTACGGCAGGTTTTACACGGGCGAGGGCGAGCTGTTTACCCCTCTCGGTTCTCAGCACCGTCACATATATATAGAGGGTTAAAAACCGCAATATATATTTAATAATCAAGGTTAAATCCGCTTTGCGGAATCAATAAGGCAAAAATTCGGAGGTTAAAATATTATGTACACAACAGGTTACGTCATTGCAATGCTGGCGGTAGCGCTCTGCGTTCTTCTCTGCGGGGTGGGCAGCTGCCTCGGACTTTTCAAAACGGGCCGCGCAGCGGCGGGAGTTTTAAGCGAAAACCCCAAAAAGTTCGGCAAGCTCATGGTCTTGGTTCTCCTTCCCGCAACGCAGGGTATCTACGGCTTCATCATCGGCATCATAGCTGCCGGCTCTTTGGTCCCCGATATGGGCGTGGCGCAGGGCTGGGCTTTTGCCGGCGCAGTGCTCCCCATGATGCTCTCCGGTCTTATCACCGGCATATTCCAGGGTCAATCCGCCGTTAACTGCATCTATGCCGTGGGCAAGCAGGATTCCCTCGGCGGCAAGCTGATAATCTATCCCGCCATGATAGAGTTCTATGCAATTCTCGGCTTAATCATATCCATAATGCTCGTTGCGGCAATTTAAGGAAGGAAAATGAGCAAGGAAGACATCGTAAACCGCATAATATCCGACGCGGAATCCGAGGCTGCGGATATTTTAAAGTCTGCGTCCTCGCGGGCGGGGGAGATAATCGCCGCAGCCGAACGGCACGCCTTTTTGGAGCGTTCCGAAACGGAAGCGGAGGTCGGCGAGCGCGCAAAGCGCATTTCCGACGGCAAAGCCGCGGCGGCAAGGCTGGATTCGGCTAAGATATTGCTTGCCGAAAAGAGGCGGGTGATAGAGGAAATCTACGCCCGCGCCCTCAAAAAATTGCAAACGCTCGGCGAAAAGGAGTCGGTAGCCCTTTTGCAGCGCCTTTTGGAGGAGAATGCGGAGGAGGGCGACGAAATAGTGTTCGCCCAAAACTTCGGCTATGTTCCGCAGGTATCGCGCCTCAAAGTTATAACCCAAAAAAAGCTCACCGTTTCGGGGGAGCGCGCGCCTATTTCCGGCGGGTGTATTCTCCGCGGCAAGCTCAGCGACAAGGACCTTTCCTATACCGCCCTTCTCGGCGCGGATATGGAGGAAAACCAGGCGGCTATGGCGGCGCGCCTCTTTGCCGCAGGAACAAAAAAAGATTGATTTTATGTTGGACCCCATATATACAAACGGCGTTATAGCCGTAAAAGAGCGCGCCCTTTTGGGCGAAAAACTTCTGCGTTTCACCGAAATGACGGCGGAGGAGGTTTTGCGCGCCCTTTCGGAGGGCGGGTTTGGCAGCGGCGCCGAATCGCGCGAGGGGGAAGCCCTATGCCAAGCCGAGGAGCGTTCTCTCGACGGGTTTATCCGCGAATACGCGCCCTCCCAAACAGAGCTTATCTATCTTCTTTCCCCGCGGGATTTCCACAACGCAAAGGCGCTTGTAAAAGCCGAAAAACTCAACACGGACGCCGAAAAAATGCTTGCGCCCGAGGGGCTTGTGCCCGTTGAAACGTTGAAATCGGCAATAAAGAGCGGGGATTATTCCGCGCTCTGCAGGGAGCTTTGCGGGGCTGTTGAAAGCGCAATGGAAGGCGAGGAGCTTACGGGCGCGGAAATAGGCGCAATTTTTGACGGCGCGCTCTATTGTCACCTTGCCGCGCGCTGTAAATTCAACCCCGTACTCAAAAAACTCGTTGCGGGCAGGGCGGACAGACTAAATATTTTAACTGCGTTCCGCGCAGGCGACGGCGAGCTTGCCCAAAAGCTCTACGTGGGCGGCGGAAAGCTTAAAAACGGCGACCTGTGTGCGCTTTTCGGCGACGAGGAGCAAATTTTAAAGCGATTTGCAAAATCGCCGTACGAGGGTTTTATAAAGCTATGCCTTGCGGCGAGGAACAGGGGGCTTCCCCTTACGGAGAGCGAGCGCGCGCTCGAATCCTTCGAGGCGGAATATTTTGCGGCTAAAAAATACGAGCTTGAAGGCAAGCAGCCCTTTTTGTACTACGTTTTCCGCCGCCGCGCGGAAATACAGAACGTGCGCATAATTTTGGTTTGCCTCGGCGCGGGGCTTAAACCGCAGGACATTAAAAGCCGTTTACGGGCTATATAATCCCAAAGGAGTAGGTATGACGGGCAAAATGGCAATCGTCGGCGACGGCGACAGCATAATGGTTTTTAAGGCGGCGGGCGTGGACACGTTTCCCGCCGGCGACGAAAAAAAAGCGCGCGAAATTTTGCGCAAAATTGCTTCCGAATACAAAATAATATTCCTCACCGGGGAGCTTGCCGAGCCTTTGGGCGAATTTTTGAAGCGCTTCGACGAGGAACCCTATCCCGTAGTGCTGGTTATTCCCTCCGATAAGGGCGGCGCGGGCTACGGCGAAGCGTTTTTAAAGAGCGCAATGGAGCGCGCGCTCGGCGTGGACGTGCTTTTCAATAACGAAAAATAAGAAATAAGGTAATAGATATGACAGGCAAAACGGTTAAAATTTCCGGACCGCTTATAGTGGCGGAAAACATGGCTGACTGCAAAATGTACGACGTGGTGCGCGTGTCGGAGATGGGTCTTATAGGCGAAATAATAGAACTCCGCGGCGACAGGGCGTCCATTCAGGTTTATGAGGAAACGTCCGGCTTGGGCGTTGGGGAGGACGTAACGTCCACCGGCGAGCCGCTTTCGGCGGAGCTTGGACCGGGGCTTATAACGGGCATTTTCGACGGAATTCAGCGCCCTCTCACAACCCTGTTTTTCAACTACGGCAGCCGCATTTCGCGCGGGGTATCCGTAAACCGCCTCGACAGGGAAAAGCTCTGGCGCTTCACCCCAAAGGCGAGGGAAGGTCAAAAGGTACAGGCGGGCGATATTCTCGGCGTCGTGCAGGAAACGGAGATAGTGGAGCACCGCATTTTAGTGCCCGTGGGCGTTGAAGGAACGGTCACGGAGATAAAGGAGGGCGACTTCAACATAGAGGAGACGGTTGCCGTAATCACGGGAGAGTCGGGCGAGAAAAAAATTTCCATGCTCACAAAGTGGCCCGTCCGCAGGGGCAGACCGTATAAGGAAAAGCTCACCCCCTCCGAACCCCTCGTAACGGGGCAGCGCGTAATCGACACGCTCTTCCCCATAGCCAAGGGCGGCGTTGCGGCTGTTCCCGGACCTTTCGGCAGCGGAAAAACGGTTGTCCAGCACCAGCTTGCAAAGTGGGCGGACGCCGACATAATAGTCTACGTGGGCTGCGGCGAACGCGGCAACGAAATGACGGACGTATTAAACGAATTCCCCGAGCTTAAGGACCCCAAAACGGGCGAACCCTTAATGAAGAGAACGGTGCTCATAGCCAACACTTCGGATATGCCCGTCGCCGCGCGCGAAGCTTCGATATACACCGGCATCACCATTGCCGAATACTTCCGCGATATGGGCTACAACGTGGCAATAATGGCGGACTCCACTTCCCGCTGGGCGGAAGCCCTGCGCGAGATGAGCGGACGTTTGGAGGAGATGCCCGGCGACGAGGGCTATCCCGCCTATCTTGCCAGCCGCCTTGCGGAGTTCTATGAGCGCGCGGGCATAGTAAAGCTTTTGGGCCGGGACCAAAGGATTGGTTCCATTTCGGCAATCGGCGCCGTATCCCCTCCCGGGGGCGACCTCTCCGAGCCGGTTTCGCAGGGCACTCTCAGAATAGTCAAGGTGTTCTGGGGGCTGAGCGCGTCCCTTGCGTACAAGCGGCACTTCCCTGCAATCGACTGGCTGGTAAGCTATTCACTGTACGCCGACAAGATGAAGGATTGGTATAACGAGAACGTCGGCAAAAGATTTTTGGAATACAGACAGTTTGTAATGACCAAATTACAGGAGGAGGCGGCTCTGGACGAAATTGTCCGCCTCGTCGGCATGGACGCCCTCTCTTCGCGCGACAGGCTTATAATGGAGACGGCAAAGATGATCCGTGAGGACTATCTGCACCAGAACGCCTTCCACGAAGTGGACACCTACACGTCCATGCACAAGCAGCTTTTGATGTTAAAGCTGATATATGATTTCCACACCCTCTCCGAGGAGGCAATAAAGAGCTACGTATCCTTAAACGACGTGCTTGCCTGCCCCTTCAAGGAAAAGATCGGGCGCGCAAAATATATACCCGAAGACAACCTCGCCGAGTTCGACGGCATCTTTGCCGAGATGAGCGCGGAAATAAAGGCTCTTGCGCAGGGAGGAGAAGAGGATGCATAAGGAATATAAAACAATAAAGGAAGTAGTTGGACCTCTGATGCTAGTTGAGGGCGTAGAGGGCGTAAAATACAACGAACTTGTGGATATAGTGTGCTCCAACGGCGAAACGCGCCGCGGCAAAGTGCTGGAAGTGAACAGGGATAAAGCCGTTGTGCAGCTCTTCGAACGCTCGCAGGGGTTGCAGATTGCAACGGCAAAGGCAAGGTTTTTGGGTCACAGCCAGGAGCTTTCCGTCTCCCGCGATATGCTCGGCAGGGTGTTCGACGGAATGGGCAACCCCCGCGACGGCGGCGCCGCAATAATCCCCGATAAAAAGCTGGATATCAACGGCGAACCAATCAATCCCGCCGCGCGCGACTACCCCAACGAGTTCATACAGACGGGCATTTCGGCAATCGACGGCTTGAACACGCTTGTAAGAGGGCAAAAGCTCCCCGTGTTTTCAATGAGCGGACTTCCCCACGCCGAGCTTGCGGCGCAGATTGCACGGCAGGCAAAGGTGCGCGGGTCGGATTCCAAATTCGCCGTAGTGTTTGCCGCAATAGGCATAACCTTCGAGGAGGCGCAGTACTTTGTTGAGGACTTCCGCCGCACGGGCGCAATAGAGAGGACGGTGTTATTTACAAACCTTGCAAACGACCCCGCGGTGGAGCGTATTGCAACCCCCCGCATAGCGCTCACCTGCGCCGAATATCTCGCATTCACCTGCGGCATGCACGTGCTCGTTATAATGACGGACATCACAAACTATGCCGAAGCCCTGCGCGAGGTCTCGGCTGCCCGCCGTGAAATTCCCGGCAGGCGCGGCTATCCCGGATATCTCTACACCGACCTTGCGTCTCTCTACGAGCGCGCGGGCAGAATCCGCGGCTGCGAAGGCTCTATAACCCAGATTCCCATTCTTACGATGCCCGAGGACGACAAAACGCACCCCATTCCCGACCTTACGGGATATATAACCGAAGGTCAGATAATGCTTTCGCGCGATCTCTACAAAAAGGGCTTGAATCCCCCCATAGACGTTCTTCCCTCCCTTTCGAGGTTAAAGGACAAGGGCATAGGCAGGGGAAAAACGCGGGAGGACCACGCCGACACAATGAACCAGCTGTTTGCGGCGTATGCGCGCGGCAAGGAGTGCAAGGAGCTTTCGGCAATTTTGGGGGAAGCGGCGCTCTCGGACGTGGATAAACTCTATGCAAAGTTTGCCGAAGAGTTCGAAAAGGAGTACGTCAACCAGGGTTTCGACAGGGACAGACCAATAGAGGAAACGCTCGACTTGGGCTGGAAACTTTTAAAAATTCTGCCCGTCGGCGAACTTAAACGTATCCGTCAGGAATATATAGATAAATACCTCGGCAAAGAGGAATAAGCGGCAAAACCGCAAAAGGTAAAGTATGGCAAGGCTCAACGTAAATCCCACAAGGATGGAGCTTAAAAAACTGAAAGCGCGGCTTACAACCGCGGTGCGCGGGCACAAGCTCTTAAAGGACAAGTCGGACGAAATGATCCGCCGTTTCACGGTTATTATCCGTGAAAACAAGGCTCTGCGCGACGAGGTGGAGGCGGAGCTTTCCCAAACGCTGCGACAATTTTCCGTGGCGCGCTCGGTGACCCCCGCGTACAGCGCGGAGACGGCTTTTTCAATGCCCACGGTTGCGGTAAAGGCGGAGTGCGGCGTAAAGAGCGTTATGGGCGTGGACGTGCCCGAGGTGAGCCTTACCGAGGAAAAGCGCGTGGACGGACTTCCCTATGCCTTTTCCGAAATAACGAGCGAGGCAGACTACTCTGTGGGCAAAATTTCCGCCCTGCTGCCAAAGCTTGTCAAGCTTGCCCAAACGGAAAAGACTGTGCGCCTGTTAGCCGATGAAATAGAGCGCAACAAGCGGCGCGTAAACGCCCTCGAGTATATAATGATTCCCCAGCTGGAGGAGACCATAAAGTATATCCGCGACAAGCTCGACGAAAACGAGCGCGCTGCCATAGTGCGGCTTATGAAAGTTAAAAACAAATAAACAAATCCCCCTCCGCGGCGTGCCGCGGAAGGGGATTTTTCAAATATATATAGCTTTATTTGAATCTTTTTACGGGCAGGAGCATGCGCGTTTGGGCTTTGTACTCTTCAAAGCCCTCCTTGCGGGATTGGTGCCTGTCGGCAAGCGGAATACTTACAAACAGGAACAGTAGCGTGTTTGCAAGGGCGCCGGCAATCAAATACCACTTATCCGGAAGGGCGCACACGCTGGCAAGCGCAACTCCCCACCACATAACAATTTCGCCCAGATAATTGGGATGGCGGGAATACTTCCATATCCCCGTGCGGATAAATCCGCCATTGCCGTCCTTTTTGAATTTATGCATAAGGCAATCGGCAGTTCCCTGCCACGCCACAGCCGCCAGCGAAAGCGCGCAGAACACGGCGCTCCACGGGTTCAAGAAGGGAGGCGACATAATTACGTAAACCGCAGGCAGCGTGCAGCCGTAAACTATGAGCGTGGGCACCATATGTATCCCCACAAAGTTTATTATGGGGTAAAATTTGCCCGTCGTCTCCTTGATCATAGTATACCGCCAATCCTGGCAGGCAAGCCCCTTAAAGGTGTACGCCCAGTTGGCTGTAAGCCTCAATCCCCACACCTCTATAACAACCAAAAGCAGAATTTGCGTTGCGCCCAAGGCTGCGTTTTCCCGCGCGGAAACAACGGCAAACGCCGCGCATATTACCATCGGCTGCACGCTCCAATATGGGTCGTAAACCGAGGAGTTTTTAAAAATAACGCTGAAAATAAAGGTGATAACCGTTGCAATCGCGTCCGCAACCAAAAGCCCGAGCCACGTATCGAGCGGAATATAAATATAACTCAAAATCCCGCCCGCCGCGGCAACGGCGTAAACCGCCGCAACAACCGCAAATCCGAACGCCCTGTTTTTCATAATCTTCATTTGTTGTCTCCGAATCTATTATATAACGTCGCTCCCCGTTTTGCAAGCGCAACGTTTCAATAATATCCTTTTTTATAAAAAGCCGCGGCTTTTGCCGCGGTTTGGTTTATTTTGTTTTGTTTGCAAATTTCAAAATTTCCTCGGTATTTCCGAATACCACCATATGGTCGCCGTCCTCGAACAGATAGTCCGCGCCGGGGGAGGGGATTACGGTGGAGCCTCTCTTTATTGTGAGGACGTTCAGCCCGTGCGCGCGGGGATTTACCGCAAGAATGGTCTTTTGGAACCACTTTGTGGGCACGGCTATTTCGAATATGGAGTACTCTGCGTCGAGTTCGAAATAGTCGTAAACCTTTTCCGCGTTCAGCTTAACCGCAAGCTTTTCGGCTATATCGCGGTTGGGGTAAACCACCTCGTCCGCGCCCACGCGCAGGAGGAATTTCCTTTGAATGTCCGTGTCCGCGCGCGAAACAACGTACTTTGCGCCAAGGTCTTTGAGGTTGGAGGTGATTTCAAGGGAGGATTGGAAGTCCTCGCCTATTGCCACAACGCAAACGTCAAAGGACGGCACGTCCAAAGCCTGCAGCGTATCTATGTTCATGCAGTTTCCAATAAGCGATTCCGTGTATTTGGGCGCAAGCATATTTATCACGTCTTCGTCGCGGTCCACAATCATAACTTCGTCGCCCATATCCAGCAGATTTTCGCCGAGGAGCTGCCCGAATTTACCCATGCCGATAAGCAGTACTGATTTCATTTTTATCTCCTGATAGTTAAAAACCCGTTCGGTTTTTTATTGTTTATCCAATTAAAAGCGTGTCCACGGGATAGCGCGTGTCGGGGTCTTTGCGCTTTTTTGCAAGGGCAAGCGCCAAAGTTAAAATCCCCACTCTTCCCGCGTACATCAAAACTATTAAAATTATATCCGAGGCAATTGTGAGGCTGGGGGTAATACCCATAGAAAGCCCCACGGTTCCCATAGCCGAAACGCACTCGTATAAAACTGTTTTAAAGTTTGCAACTTCCGTGTGCTCTATGGCGCAAATAGCAAGCGTTGCAATCAGCACAAACATAAGGCAGGCGGCAAGTATTGCAAGCGCCTGCGAAAGCACCGAATACTCAACCCGTTTTTTGCCGATGTTTATATCTCTCCTGCCCCTGAAAACGTTTACCATACCCATTATAATAACGGCAAACGTTCCCACCTTCAAGCCGCCGGCGGTGGAGCCTGAGCTGCCGCCTATGAACATAAGTATAACGGTAAGCAGATATCCGCTGTCCGAAAGGGAGGCGGGGTCGGTTGTGTAAAAGCCCGCCGTCCTCGGCGTGGTTGCGCTGAAAAAGGACAAAAGCAGCTTTTGCCAGAAGTTATATCCCTCATACGTGGGGTTGTTCCACTCGAAGCCCAAAAACATAAACGTGGGAACAAACAGCAAAAGCCCGCTGGTGATAAGAATGACTTTGGTGTTCAGTTGAAATTTTTTAAAGCGGAAGCGGCATAAAATCACGTCGCCCCAAACGCAGAAGCCCAAGCCGCCTATTATTATGAGCGCGCAGATAGTAAGGCTTACAACGGGGTCGGTTGAATATTTCACAAGCGAGACGGAGCCGAGCAAATCGAACCCCGCGTTGCAGAACGCCGAAACGGAGTGGAATATGCCATAGTATATGCCTTGTCCCCAGCCGTAGTCCGGCACGAACCGCGTGCAAAGCACTGCCGCGCCGAGCACTTCAAAAATAAAGGAACCTATTATAATTCTCTTAACAAGGCTTCGTATATCCGAAAATTTTTCGCCCCCGACGCTCGTCATAAGCGTTCTGCGGCTGCCTATGCCCATGCCGCGCCCCAAAAGCATTATTATGCTTGAAACAAACGTCATAAACCCCAAGCCGCCCAACTGTATGAGCGCCAGAATAACTATTTGCCCGTAGAGCGTCCAGTGCGTTCCCGCAACGTACGGGGTGAGTCCCGTAACGCAGGTTGCGCTCGTTGCGGTAAACAGCGCGCCTATATAATCGGTACTTTCGCCCTCAGCCGTTGCAAAGGGGAGTATCAACAGCGCGCTTCCCACCAATATAACCGTGAGATATCCCAAAGCAAGAGTCTGCCAGATGGATATTTTTTTCTTTTTGCCTTTCATAAAATACAGGTTGATTTTACCACCCTTTAATTCTGTTGTCAAGCAAGCAGCGGCGTTAGCAAATAATATTGTTTGTAACAAAAAACCGCGCTTTGGCACCTTTTATGCGCGCCGCGGCATATGCTTTAATATCGCCGTTTAAAAACCCGCAATTTGTCGGGTGCGTTCAAATGCATACGTATTATATGCGCGGGCTTGCAATGCGGCGATGGCGCATATGTGCCGCAATCGGGTTTTTATAATCGTATGCGTTTTGGCTCACGCGACCGAAACGGGGGAAAATATGCGTACGTGTTGAGTTTTTGGAGGTTTTATACGTCAAAATATTTTGGAACCGACGGCTTCCGCGGCGAAGCGGGCGTAACTATAACCGCCGTTCAGGCGTTTAAATGCGGCAGGGTTCTGGGCTGGTATTTCGGGCTGAATATGGGCAAAAAATGCCGCGCGGTGATAGGCAAGGATACGCGCCTCTCCTCCTACACGCTGGAATATGCTCTGGCGGCGGGGATAACCTGTTCGGGCGGCGACGCGTATATTCTGCACGTTACAACTACGCCCTCCGTATCCTATATAGCCCGCTGCGACGGCTTTGACTTCGGCGTTATGATCTCCGCCAGCCACAACGGCTACCGCGATAACGGCATAAAGCTATTCAATTCACAGGGCGAAAAGCTTTCGGGCGGGGTTATAAATCTAATCGAAAGATATCTCGACGGCGATTTGCAGCCCTTCGGCGGGGATATCCCCCTTGCAAGCGGCAAAAACGTGGGGCGGACGGTGGACTACACTTCGGGCAGAAACCGATATACGGGTCACCTGATTTCCCTTTCCACCTGCTCGTACAAGGGCTTCAAAATAGGCGTGGACGGAGCAAACGGCAGTGCGTTCAGCATAGCGCGCTCTGTTTTCGACGCTCTCGGCGCAAAGACCTGTCTCATAGGCGGCGAACCGGACGGCACCAACATCAACGGCGGCGTAGGCTCCACGCACGTGGAGGCTCTCCAAAAGCTCGTGCTTGAAAATTCCCTCGATCTGGGCTTTGCATTCGACGGAGACGCCGACCGCTGCATCGCCGTAGATTCCCGCGGGGAGGTAATAACGGGGGACGAAATACTGTATATATGTGCCGTTTTTTTAAAAAACCGCGGGGAGCTTATCGGCAACAGGATAGTCTGCACAACCATGAGCAACGGCGGGCTTATAAAAAGCTTGCGTTCGCTTGGGATAGAGTGCGAGGTCTGCGACGTGGGCGACGGCAACGTCTGCGCGGCAATGCGCCGCACGGGCGCCGTGCTCGGCGGCGAAAGGAGCGGGCATGTTGTGTTTTCAAAATACGAATCCACGGGCGACGGGCTTGTAACGGCAATTATGCTTATGGAGGCGGTAATTTCCCAAAATTGCAACCTGTATGCACTTTTAAAGGGATATAAGCCCCTTGCGCAGATAAACTGCAACGTGCCGTGTTCGGATAAAGCGCGCGCAATGCGCGGTGCGGCGGAGCTTGCAAAGGAGCTTGAAGGCAAGTACGGTCTGCGCATAGTCGTTCGCCCCTCGGGCACCGAACGGCTGGTGAGGATTATGGCGGAAGGCGAAAACGCCGAGGACTGCGCCTCGGCTTTAAAGATTCTCAACGAAAAAATAATTTCAAATTGTTCTGAATTTTAAGCGAGGTGAGTGCTTTTGTGCGGAATTATGGGCTATGCCGGCAGCGGAAACGCCGGCAAAACGGTTTACGAAGGACTTTTAAAGCTTGAGTACCGCGGCTACGACTCGGCGGGAATAGCCGTGCTCTCCGGGGGAAAGACGGAGCTTATAAAGAGCGCGGGCAGGGTGGAAAAACTCGGCGTGCCCGCGCAAAAGCTCGGCGGAACCGTGGGCATAGGTCACACGCGCTGGGCTACGCACGGCAAGCCGAACGACGTAAACGCCCATCCACACAGGGCGGGCAGCGTAACCGTAGTCCACAACGGCGAAATAGAAAATTATGCCGAGCTGAAAGCCGCGCTCATTGCCAAGGGCGAAAAATTCCTTTCGGAAACGGACAGCGAGGTTATCCCCCGCCTAATAAACAACTTCTACGAGGGCGACCTGCTTGCCGCGGTGGTAAAATGTGCACGTATGCTCAAAGGTTCGTATGCGCTATTGGCAATACGGGACGGAAAGGAGGAGATAGTAGCCGCAAAATTCCGTTCTCCCGTTATATTGGGACCGGGCGACGGTTGTAATTACATTGCCAGCGACGAACCCGCCCTTGCGGGGAAGTGCAGAAGCGTGTGCGTTTTGGAGGACGGCGACTTTGCAAAAATAACAAAGGACGGGTTTGAAGTTTACGATGAAAATCTCAACCCCGTCCGTCGCGGGCTTACCGCCAATGAAGCGCGGGAGCAGTCTCTCGTTCTGTGCGGATATCCCCACTATATGATAAAGGAGCTGTGGGAGGCGCCCGCGGCGGTAAAAAACACACTCACCGCCTTCGGGGAGGTGAGCGGCAAGGTCCGCGCCGCGCTTGACGGGGCAAAAAAAATAATATTCACGGGCTGCGGCACGGCGTATCACGCGGCGATGCTCGGCAAGCGATATTTTGCCGAAATTCCGCAAATTTCAGCCGAAGCGGAGTACGCGGGGGAGCTTAGATATTCCCCTGTTTACCCCTGCGGCAAAACCGTTCTCATAGCCGTAACCCAGAGCGGCGAAACGGCGGACACGGTGGAAGCCGCACGGCTGTACAGGGACGCAGGCGCAACGGTGATTGCCGTAACCAACTGTCCGCACTCGGCAATTTCCCGAATAGCCCACGTGGTAGTGCCCGTTTGCGCGGGTCCGGAAATCTGCGTAGCCGCCACCAAGAGCTATTCCGCGCAGATTGCCGCGCTGCTGTCCATGGCGGCTTCGTTAGTTGACGGCGCACATATCCCCGTTGACGCGGGGTTCGCGCCCGAACTTATTTCGGAGACGCTGGAAAATATGGATATATATGCACTTGCGGAGATGTGCGCGCGTTCACGCGGGGTATATTTTATGGGCAGGGGCATAGACTACGCGGTTGCGCTCGAGGGCAGCTTAAAATTAAAGGAGGTTAGCTATATCCCGGGCGGCGGATATCCTTCGGGAGAGTTGAAGCACGGGACGCTTGCCCTTATAGACGGCTCAACGCTGTCGGTGTTCATAATAACCGATGAAGCGCTTGCCGCAAAGAGCATGGACGCCGTTGAGCAGACCCTTTCGCGCGGGGGAATGGTGGCGGTAATAACCACCCTGCCGCAGGTTCAGGCGCAGTTTTCAAGGCGGGCGGAGGTAATCAAACTCCCCGAGTGCCAAAAATATATTGCGCCGCTTTCGGCGGCAGCCGCGCTGCAATTGCTTGCATACCGCGTTGCGGTGATTTTGGGGAAAGACCCCGATAAGCCGCGCAACCTTGCAAAGAGCGTAACGGTGGAATAAAAAAGCCGCCACTTGGCTCCCCTTAGCAAGGGGAGCCGGCTGCGGAGCAGACTAGGGGATTGTCAAAACGTTTTTTCGCAACAGATTCTTCGGCTGCGCCTCAGAATGACAGGAGGGTGGCGGCGCCTTGCGCCCAAGCATTACGGCAGGAACAAAAAAGCCGCCAAGCATTAAGGCAGGCAAAAAAAGCGGCGCGCCGTCCGGCGCGCCGCTTACGCTATGATTGGCGTTTTTTATAATGTGTAGCCAACCCGCCCGAAGCCGTTTCCCGGTAGTCCCCCAAAAGGTCCTTGCCGGTGGCGTACATCGTTTCAACTACGGTATCAAAAGAAATCTTTCTTGAATCAGCCAAAAAATCCGCCAGCGACAGCGCGTTTATCGCTCTCATCGCGGCAACTGCGTTTCTCTCTATGCAGGGTATCTGTACAAGCCCGCCTATGGGGTCGCAGGTCAGCCCGAGATGGTGTTCCATGGCAACTTCTGCGGCGTACTCAATCTGGTCAAGCCCCATTTCAAACAACTCGGCAAGCGCCGCGGCAGCCATACAGCAGGCTGTTCCTATCTCCGCCTGGCACCCGCATTCCGCCCCGCTTATGGAGGCGTTTTGTTTTATTATATTCCCTATAAGTCCGCCCGTTGCAAGCGCTTTTACTATATCCCCGTCGGAGAACCCTCTCGTCTCCTGCATATACTTCAAAACGGCGGGCACTACCCCGCACGCCCCGCAGGTCGGCGCGGTAACTATTATCCCGCCCGAGGCGTTCTGTTCGCTCGTGGCAAAGGCGTAGGAGCATACAAGCCTGTTTTCCCTCGTCTGGGCGGATTCGTCTATGTGCCGCTGGTGGTAAAGATATTGCGCCCTGCGCTCGGTCTCCAGCCCGCCGGGCAAAATCCCGGAGCAGGTCAGCCCCTCGTGAATGGTTATTTTCATTCTGTCCCAGATTTTTGCAAGATATAAAAATATATCCTTTCCCTCACATTCCCGAACGTAGTCATAGAGCCTTATATTTTTCGACTTGCAGTACGCGGCAATATCGGTAAATGTAGTAAGGGGATATATATCGGCGGGTTTACAGTCTTGGTTTTCTTCGCCCTGCAAAACTATCGTTCCGCCGCCGACGCTGTACACGCGCTGTTTTTTTATTACCTTTCCGCCCTCCCAAACTTCTATGTCAAGGGTGTTCGGGTGCACGTTACAGGGGGTGACCGCGTCAAAAACCACTTCACATTCCAGCGGCGCGGCTGTCTTTACAATCACCTCGTCCGTACCGTGCCCCTTGCCCGTCATCGCAAGCGACCCGAACAGCGTAACGCGCAGCTTTTCGGCGTTGGGATATCTCTCCTTTATCAATTTTATCGCCCGTTCGGGACCTATGGTGTGGGAGCTGGAAGGTCCGCGCCCGATTTTGTAAAGTTCCCTTAAAGATTGCATTTATAAGCCTCTTATTCCAGATATTTATCCTTTAAAATTTCAATTTCGCCGTCCGTTACGCCCAGCCCTTTGACATAGCTCTCAACGGAGCCGTATTCCTCTTTTATCTCTTCCATCAGGTGTGATATATATTGCGGCTTTGGCAGCATCTGGGCGTATAAAAGGTGTTTGAATCTCAAATCTACCGGCGCTATTATAAGCGCAAATTTTTGCCAATATCTCCGCCGCCGCTGATATCTGCGGCTGAGCATATAGTCCCTTACTATTTCCTCTTCGGGAACGCCCAAAACGGATAAAAGCAGCATGGTTATTATCCCCGTTCTGTCCGTGCCCGAGTTGCAGTGGTAGAGTATACAGTTCTCCTCGCTTACGAGTAAGTCGAATACCTTTTTGAGTTTTTTGCGCGATTCTTCGTCTGTGACTATATGTTTATACATCGCGTGCATATATCCCTCGTAGGAGCCGAACTTCTTTTTTGCGTGCTTGCTCTGGGCATACATCTCGGTGGACATATGCCGCGCATTAGTAAGCTCGGGATACGCGGTGGGGATAAGGTTGAGGTAGTGATAGCCCGCCCCGCGCAGTATGGTTGGCGGGTGCTCCGCAATCTCCCTGTCGGAGCGCAGGTCCACAATATTGTCTATGCCAAGCCCGCACAGCGCTTCCACGGTTTCGGGGGGGAGGTTGCTCAGCCTTCCGCTGCGGATAATCTTCCCGCGCTTCAGCGTTTTCCCGCCCGCGGCGGGTATCCCGCCCAAATCCCTTATATTTTTTGTGCCCTTAAGTTCCATCAACTCGTTCAACATACTCACATTTTAACAGAATACCGCCGTTTAGTCAACGGTATTCTCAAAATAAAGTTTTTTGGCGGGCTGCGGCGGAATATCATATTATTGAAATTTTTTTGCGGGGTGCTCCGTTGAACGCTTACCAAATTATTGCCATTTCCCTTTCGCTTGCGGCGCTTTTGCTTCTTTCGGGCTTTTTTTCGGCTGCCGAAACGGCGTTTACGGGCTTTTCTCCCGTGAAGATGCGGCGGCTTGCCAAAAACCGCCGCCGCGCCCGCCTCGTTCTGGAACTCAACGCAAACTACGGCGACGTTTTAACCGCCCTCCTGATAGGCAACAATATTGTAAACGTTTTGGCAACTTCCCTTGCAACCGTACTCTTTTCCGCCCTTTTTGCCGACTACGGCGTAACTCTGTCCACGGTGGTTATGACCGCCCTCGTGCTCGTTTTCGGCGAGGTTTCGCCAAAGACCTTTGCAAGGGAATTCCCAGAAGAGTTCGCAACGTTCTCCGCGCCCGCAATAAAGCTGTGCACTTGCGCATTTTCCCCGCTGTGCAAGCTGTTTGCGCTGTGGAAGAGGCTGCTTGCAAAAGTTTTCCGCTTCAATAAAAAAAGCTCCAAAATGACGGAGGAGGAGTTCGGAATAATCGTCTCCGACGCGGCAAAGGAGGGCGTGCTGCCGAGTGAAGAGGAAAAGATTATAGTTAACGCCCTCCGCTACGGGGAAACTACGGTGGCTTCGGTGATGGTTCCCGCCGAAAACGTAACATATATCGAGCAATCGGAGAGCATAAACGAAATAAAGAGGATATTCGGGGAATCGAATTACTCCCGCATACCCGTGACTGACGGCGGGCGCACGCAGGTTGTAGGTATACTTTACAGGGTGGACTTTTACGAAATGCTCATAAGCGGCAGGTCTGACGTACTTCCCCTTTTAAAGCCGGTGTTCTACTGCAAGCCCCAAGACAATTTAAGCGAACTTTTAAAAATTATGCAGGGCGCGCGGCGGCACCTTGCAATCGTTGCCGACGGTTCCCGCGTGGTGGGGCTCATCACGGTGGAGGATATATTGGCGCAGCTCGTCGGCGAAATGCAGGACAGGTACGATGCCGTGCCCGAAAAACCCCGTTTTGCCGCCCCCCGTCCCGCGGAGGAATAGCCGCTCTGCGGGTTTTGCATATTTTTTAATCCTGTTTTCCCGCTTGACAGCGGCGGCGCAAATGATATAATAATAAATAATCGTTGTATTGCATAATTATTCGGGGGGATAAAAATGGTACACGAAGGACACAGGCAACGTATGTTGCAAAAATTTAAAAACGGCGAAGTCTCTCTCGACCACGAACTGTTGGAAATTCTGCTGTTCAATGCATATCCGCGGCGGAACACAAACCCCGTCGCCCACGCGCTTTTGGACACGTTCGGCACTTTGAGGGGAGTTTTTGAAGCGGATATAGAGGAAATGATAAAGATAGCGGGAGTGGGCGAGGACGTGGCGGCGTATATAAAATGCGTAGGCGCGTGCGCAAAGCCCGCCTATTCCGTGGAGCCGGTGGACGTATTCCTCACCAACTACGGGGAATTCAAAGAGTTTGCGGCGCGGCGGCTGCGCGTAAAAACTTACGAGGTGCTGGAGCTGTATATGCTTGAAAAGAGCGGCAGGGTAAAATACGTATATTCCCACACCACCCAAAACAAGCACGGGGTCTCCGTGGACCGCGCAGACCTGCTGGCTGCAATTGCGCCCGTAAGACCTTACGGCATAATTGCCGCCCACAACCACGTCACCGGCGACAGCCGTCCGTCGGGGAATGACGACATTTTTACAAAGGAGATGTCGGCAATCTGCGAAATGTGCGGCGTGCGGTTTCTGGACCACTGCATATACGCCGCCGATAACGACGTATACAGCTATTTCGGCAGCGACAGGCTGGACTGATTATGTTACCATAAATAAACCGCGGGGCGGGCGCATTTGCGCCCGCCCCTATATTGTTTTAATTGAATTTGATAATTGTTCGGGAAATCCGCCGCGCGTCACGCCTGCGGACCTTCACCGTCATCGCTCTGTTCCTTGGTAACGTCGACTTCTCCGTCGGCGTTCTTTTTAACCTTTCTGTGCTTTGCGGTAACCACCCACGTCATGTATCCCGCGGCAATCAGCACAAGCAAAATCACCACCAGCACCAGCACCACCGTGCGCACGTCGTCGTCGTTCGAAGGCGCGGGGTCGGGTATCGTCGAAGCTCCGCCCTCGTCTACGGGGGGGAAGTTTACGTTTAAAAATTCCGCGGAAACGTATCCGTAATCCCCGTCTTTATTTTTGACCAAATAAAAATCGTGCGCCAGAACGGGTATGTCCGCAGCCGTAACGCTGCCGAGCACTTCCACGGCTTCCGAAGGCTTAATCACAAACGCCCTCGTTGCGTTGCTCAGATAGGGCAGCGCGTGCGCATACTCGTCTGCGTTCACCGTAGCGGTGGTTCCGCTTGCAGTTTCCGTCAAGGTAACTACGGTGAAATCGGTTGCGTCGGCGGAGTTTAAAATATAGCAATCCTTTCCGCGGGCAATAAGCCTCAGCGCGCCCGCTTCGGCAAGCAGAAGCGCCTGCCCTTCGCCAAGCGTCTGCGTATCCGCGCGCGGGTCGCCCACGGGGAAGGTTCCGCCCGCTTCAAGCAGGTTCAAATCTATTTTGGTCGCCGTTGCGCCCTCCGCAATGTTTACGATTTTTGCGTTTTGCCCAAAGGTTTCGTACGCGCCCAGCTTTTCGGGAATGTCCCCAACGGGAATCCTCGTCAGCATATCGTAGTTCGAAAAGGCAAACTCAACTTTCCGGCAGGTTTTTCCCTCAAGTATCATCACATCGTTCCCGCACACCGCGTACAGGCTGTCGCCGTATTTTTTAAGGCGGGAATATCCCTCGAAGCTTGCGGGCGAGCCTGAGGTTCCGTCCCATATGCTAAGCGTTCCGTCTATAAGGCTGTATGTAAGCCCGTTGAAGGGATATTGCCCCTCTATGCTGCTTTGCAAAGTTATTCCCACCGCCTTGCGCGCTGCCTCGCCGGGCGAATCGGGCAAAATATACACGTCGGCGGAGCCGCTCAGCGTATAGTAAAATTTGTACTCCCCGTCATCTGCGGCAATGCAGTCCACAAATTCCGCTTCGCCGTCAAACGAGTAGGTCAAAAGGTTTTCCCCGTCCAAAAGGAGCACTTTCCCGCCGTCGGCAAACGCCGTTTTGCTTTCTCCCACGGCGTAGTCGCTAAGCGCGGTAAAAGTGAGCGGCGAATCGTAAATGTCGGGATACGCCGGCTCAGCCTTTGCAGCCGCGGGAAGGGGCGAGGCGGCTGCCGCCGCCAGGCACATTGAAATCGTTGTAAACAAAATTTTTTTCATCACGGAAATTATATCACACCTTTAATTTATTTGTAAACAGTTTGTTTTGGCAAAAAAATCAAATTGCAACCGTTTGGGCACAAAAAAATTTTAAAAATTCCCTTAAAAATTTTTCAAACGTGCGTTTGTTGTCATATTTAGCGTTTATAATTCAGTTGTAAATATAAACAAATGTTTGTTTTGTTTGGATCGGACTATGATAAAAAGCAAAAGGGTGCTGCGTTTTTACTTTAAAGCAGAGGAGTTGAACAGCGTTTTGGACAATTTGATATTGGCTGCAGCCTGCCGCTCGGCGGAAGAGTACGCGGGGGAGGAGTACGCAATTAAAATTTTGGGGTTGATTTCGGCTAAGGACGAGCTTGCTGCGCTCTGGCAGAGGCTCAACGGGGTAATTACAAACCTTTCGCCCGCCGAGCAGGGAATTTTAAAAAGCTATGCGCTTTTGCGGTGCGGCATACGCCGCCTCGGCGCCGAAAAGCAGAGGGAAATAAGGCGCGCGGTAATCAAATTTTCAAGGCATGCGCGCGGGGTGGAGCGTTGCGCCGAGGGGCTGAGGCTGGTGGGGGAATATTATTGTTTTTTGTAGTTTTTTTTGCCGGTGACAATAAGCACCGCCACGGCGACTACGGCTAACCCGCCTATTATCAGCGCCGGCAGGACTGCCGAAGTTTCCCCCGTGTTCTGCGCATTCCCCTCCGAAAAGGTGGGAACGGAGGGGATTTCGTTCTTTACATAGTCGTTTATCTCCCCCTCCACATATCCGAACCCGCCGTCGTATCTCAGATATACGTAGGAGGTGTTGGCGCGGCGGTAGTTGCCGTAGAACGCGGCGGTCACGGTAATTTCCAGCCCCGGCAGCCCGAAAACGGGATTTTCGCCCGAGGTGAGCTTAATTTCCACGGGGTAGTTCAAATAGGGGTTTGGCGGCGGCTCCTCCAAAACCTGAAGGTTGTCCTTTTTGCAGTATCCCGTCACCTTGCGGTAGAATCCGTCGTCCTCGGCGTAAGCAACGCGGTACCAGCCGTCGTATTCCTTTACTATTTCCACGCAGTAGGTCTCGGGCAGGGCAAACAGCTCGCAGTTTTGCTTCATTTCGTCGTATATGTACACGTCGTCCGTCAGCGCCATGGCGTACTTAACCGTTGTTTCGGCTGCGGCTGTCCGCGCGGGAACGGGGAAAAATATGGTCAGTGAAAAGAGCACGCAGAGCGCCTTCAATATTTTCATACCCCAAAATTATATAATGCAGTAAACGCAAATATTTGAGAGGTTTTGTCTTAATATGTCTATGCAGCGGGAAGAAATACTAAAACGCATCGAAGATATAGAAAACGAGCTTAAAAGACGGAAGGAAGCCAACAGGCTCAACTTTTACAACACCGGCAAAAAGAAGCACAAAAAGCAGATAGCTTTCCACAAATGCAAAAAGCGCAACCGCTGGGTGTTCGGCGGCAACCGCTCGGGGAAAACCGAGTGCGGCGCCGTGGAGTGCCTGTGGATTCTCAGGGGGATACACCCTTACAGAAAGAACAGGCGGGACGCCTTCGGCTGGTGCGTTTCGCTCTCCCAGCAGGTCCAGCGGGACGTGGCGCAGGCAAAAATTTTATACTACCTCCCCAAGAGCTGGATAGCCGATATAGTTATGCTTTCGGGGCGGCGGGACAGCCCGTCCGGCGGGGTGATAGACCAAATCAAAATAAAGAACATATACGGCGGCATTTCAACTCTCGGCTTCAAAAGCTGCGACCAGGGCAGGGAAAAATTCCAAGGCTCCAGCCTCGATTTCGTGTGGTTTGACGAGGAGCCTCCGCGCGATATTTACGAGGAGTGCCTTATGCGCGTTATGGACAGGCGTGGCGATATCTTCGGCACTATGACCCCGCTTAAAGGAAAGACGTTTATATACGGCGAAATATATATGAACTCCCGCAAAAATCCCGAAATATGGCACGAGTTTATGACGTGGGAGGACAACCCCTTTTTATCCAAGCAGGAAATCAGGCTTCTCGAATCCGCCCTCGATAAAAGCGCTCTGGATTCCCGCCGCTACGGCAGATTTTCCGAAGGACAGGGGCTTGTGTATCCCGAATTTGACGAAAGCGTACACGTAATTCCGCCCTTTAACGTCCCGCGGGAGTGGCAGGACGCCATCTCCATAGACCCGGGGCTTAACAACCCGCTTTCGGCGCACTGGTACTGCGTGGATTGGGACGGGAACATATATGTTGTTGCCGAGCACTTTGCCGCAGGCAAGGATATAGATTATCACGCCGCGGCAATAAAGAGCATATCCCAAAAACTCGGCTGGAAAACAGATTCATGCGGCAGGGTAAGGGCGCTTATAGACAGCGCCGCAAACCAGCGCACGCTTGCCTCGTCAAAGTCCGTAACGGAGCTTTTTGCCGAGCGGGGGATTTTGGTTAATCCAAACGTCAACAAGGACGTTTTTGCGGGTATATCACGCGTAAAACGCTTTTTAAAGAGGGGCAACGGCGAGCCGGACATATATATTTTCAACACCTGCGTCAATATGATAGAGGAGTTTAAAGGATATTTCTGGGCGGGCGGCGACACGCCCGTAAAGCGCGACGACCACTGCATGGACGAGCTGCGCTACTACGTTATGACCCGCCCGCAGCCGCAAAAGCGGGCTGGCGGCGCTTCGGCGGTGGAGCTGGATAAGGAGAGGAGAATAAAAATGCTCCGCCGCCGTAAAACGGAGGAGTAAAAGGGTTAAAATGCGCACACGTGTTAGGTTTTTGCGCGGAGGAGGTGTTGTATGCAGCCGGATGATATGGTAAAAAAGGCGCTCATAAAATGCGCCACGGGGCTTTCCGCAAGCGAAACGGTGGAGGAGTTTACCGTTGAAAACGGCGAGCTTAAGCTTATTAAAAAAAAGGTAACCAAGCGGGAAATTCCGCCTGACATCAAGGCGGTAAAGCTGCTTATGGACGGCAGCGGGGACCTCACGGACGAGGAACTCGAAGCCGAAAAACAAAAATTACTCGATATGTTAAAGGAGGATTGAATGACGGAAGAACAAAACACAAACGCCGAGGCGCTTTGCGCCGAGGTGGAGGAGCAGTTTTTGCGGTTGCAGGAGGAGAGGAAACCCCTTGAAAGGCAGTGGGAACTTAACATGAACTTTGTAAAGGGCAACCAATACTGCACGCTTGCCTCGGGGGAAATTGCGGTGATCGAAAAAACTTACGACTGGGAGCAGAGGCGGATTTTCAACCATATAGCGCCCATAATCGACACAAGGCTCTCCAAGCTCTCCCGCATACGCCCCGCCCTTGCCGTGCGCGCGGCAACGGGCAGCGATGGCGACAGGGCGGCAGCCCGCCTTTCCTCGTCCATACTTGCCGCGGTTCAGGAGGAGTGCGATCTGGACGCCATTATGTCTGAGGCAACGTCGTGGTCGGAAATCTGCGGTACGGCGTTCTACAAGGTGGTGTGGAACCCCGAGGGAGGCGCAACGGTAGGCAAAACGGAGAGCGGAAGCGCGGTAAAGGAGGGGGATATAGCCGTGTGCGCGCTCTCTCCCTTCGAGGTATATCCCGCGTCGCTGGGGGAGGAGAGCGTTGAAAACCAGCCTATGATGATACACGCCACCGTTCTCACCGTGGAAAGGATAGCCGAAGCGTACGGCGTGGAGCTGCCCGGCAGGGACATATCCGAATTCCGCATGCCCGCAACCGACAAAAAAAGGTCGGCTGAACGCTCAAACTTCGGCACGGGCAGCAATTATGAGCTGGTTTTGGAGAGATATATGCGCCCCACTTCGGCAAATCCCGCAGGCAGGCTCACCGTAGTTGCGGGCAAAAAGCTGCTCTTCGACGGCGACCTGCCCTACATAAACGGCGCGGACGGTTCAAGGACTTATCCGTTTGTAAAGCAGACCGCGCTACCGTCGCCGGGCAATTTCTTCGGCACGAGCGTCGTGGAGAGGCTCATTCCCATCCAGCGCGCGTTCAACGCCGTAAAAAACCGCAAGCACGAATATTTAAACCGCATATCCATGGGCGCCGTGGCTGTGGAGGACGGCTCCGTGGACGTGGACGAGCTTGTTGACGGCGGGCTTGCCCCCGGCAAGGTGATAATATACAGGCAGGGCGGAAATCCGCCCGAAATGCTCACGCTGGGCGCCGTACCCGAGGAGTTCTGGAAGGAAGAGGATAGCCTTCTTGCCGAATTTGCAAAGGTTTCGGGCACGGGCGACCTTTCGGAAAATGCCGACAGCTTTGCGGGGATAACCTCGGCAACGGGCTTGCAGCTTATTATAGAGCAGGACGACGCCCGCCTCAACACGGCGTACTGCAGTCTTAAACGCGCCGCAAAAAATGTGGGCAGGCAAATGCTCAGGCTCTTCAAGCAATTTGCAACGGACGTCCGCCTTTTAAGATATTCCGAGGGCGGAAAAACGGAGCTTATATGCTTTAAAGGCAGCGACATTGCGGGCGATGACGTTGTTCTCGACGCAGACAGCGATTTGAATATGACCCCCGCGCAGCGGCGCACGGTGATATTCGAGCTGATGGACAGGGGACTGTTTTCCGACGGCGACGGCAAAATGAGCGCGGCGGTAAAGAAAAAGATTTTAAGCGTTTTGGGCTATGAAACCCTTGCGGAGACCGTAGCCGAACAGAATAAAGGAGAAAATAATGACTGAAAACTCAACATATATAGACGAAACGGCACAAAACACGATGGTGGAGGAGAACCTGAACGAAAAGCTTAAGGTGGCGGCGGCAACCGCGGAGGCGGAGACGGATAAAAACGAAACAGAGACCGCGCCCGATACCGGAAAGTTCAAAAGCGTGCAAGCCCTCATGTCGGCGTACCTCGCTCTGGAGGCGGAGTTCACCCGGCGCAGCCAGAGGTTAAAGGAGTTGGAGAACAAGGCGGCAGAGGCGCCCTCTCCCGGGTGCTGTACGGAGGACGGGCTCATATCCGCAGCCCTCGGCAACCCTGCCGTAAAGGACAAGGTCGTGGGCGAATATCTCAGGGAGGTATTCAGCGGAAAGAGAGCGCCCGTAGTTATGGGCGGCGTATCTTGCGCCGCTCCGCAAAGCTGCCCCAAATCCGTTAAGGAAGCGGGAGAGCTTGCAAAAAATTTTTTAAAAAATTAAAAAGGAGAATTTAAATTGATAACCATTGAAAATGCCGACAAGGCTTTAAAAGACTACTATCTTCAGGCTGTTTCCGCACAGCTCAACGACAACGTATCCCCCTTCTTTTCCGCAATCGAAAAGAACGCGGACAGCGTTTACGGCAAGGACGTAAAGGTAGCCGTTGTGCGCGGCAACACGGAGGGCGTTATGGCGCTTGCCGAGGAGAGCAACCTGCCCTCTCCCTATTCCAACAGATATCTTGAAATTTCCGTGCCCTTAAAGAATATCTACGGCACAATCGAGGTGAGCGACAAGGCTCTCCGCGCCTCGCGCGATAGCTCAGGCGCCTTTGTAAATCTCGTAAACGCCGAAATGGAAGGGCTTGTTTCGGGCGCAAAGTATAACTTCCAGCGCATGCTCTACGGCGACGGCAACGGCACTCTGGCAAAAATAAGCTCCGCCGACGATTCCGCTTCAAGCAACTTCAAATACACTGTTGACGACGTTTCAAAGCTCTCCGTGGGCATGAAGGTTGAAGCCGTGGCTGACGGCGGCACAAAAACCGAGGGACTTACGATTGCCGCAATCGATGGGGAATCAAAGACCGTCACCTTCAACAAGGAGGTCACGGGCACCGCTGCGGGCGCGCTTATAACTCTCGTAGGCGCTTACGGCAACGAACTCACGGGTCTTGCCGCAATTTTCGGCGACGGCAAGCTCTACGGCTACGACAGGGCGGAGGAACCCTATTTTGCGCCGCACGCAAAGACCCTTTCGTCTGAGCTCGTCGAGGACGACCTCACCGATATGCTCGACTATATGGAAGAGCACTTCAACAGTAAAATAAATATGATACTTTGCTCCTTTGCCACGCGCAAAAAAATAGCAAAGCTTGCAGCCGACAACAGGAGAATAGTAAACTCCATAGACGCAGCTGCGGGCTTCGGCGTGGTCACGGTGAACGGCGTGCCCGTGTATGCCGACAGATTCTGCCCCGACGGCGTTATATACTTTGTAAACACCGCGGACTTTGCGCTCAGCCAGCTTTGCGACTGGGAGTGGCTTGAGGACGAGGACGGCAAAATTTTAAAGCAGGTGCCCGGCAAGGCGGCATACGGCGCAACGCTTGTGAAGTATGCCGAGCTTATCTGCAAAAAGCCCTGCGCGCAGGGAATATTAAAGAACGTGTGAGGTTTTTGTATGACCATTCGCAAAATTTTAGCCGGCGCATTGAGGCGCATAGGCAGGGAAGATCTTGCCGTTGACGTGGACGGCGGCGGCGAGCCTTCGGGAGAGGACGGCGAAGTGGTTACAACGCTTTTATATTGCATAAACGCGGTGGAGGACGAGCTTGCAAGGTATTATTTTGCCCTTAAATTTACCGAAGAGCTGTCCTCCGCAGACGGACTTTTCCCGTTCGGCTCCTTTTCGCACACGCCCATAAAAATCATAAGCGTGACGCACGGCGGAAAAAAGATACCATACGATGTGACGGAAAACGGCGTTTCAGCCGGCTTCGATACCGTGGAGATAACCTATCGCTACGTTCCCTCGTCCAAGACAATTGACGGAGACAGTGCGTTCGGCGATGTGGGCGACGGCGAAATAACCGCGCTCGGTGCGGCGTCGGAATACTGTCTTATATGCGGCGAAGCCGCCCTTTCGGAGGTGTGGGAAACGAGATACCGCGAGGCTATAGACCGCGCGCAGTCCGAGCTGGGGCGCAGTGCGGAGATTCCCCCGCGGAGGTGGATTTAGTGGGAAGATACAAAAAAGTAAAACAGGTGCGCGTAAACATTCTGGAAGGTCCCGGCGTAAAGCCCTTCGGCGCGTTCATAAAGGACGGACAGCTTTCCCCGGGTTTTGTGGCGCAGGACCAAAAAGCCACCGTGCACCCCTATTTATTGTCTTTGGTCAACTCAAACCCGTGTAACTGCCTGTTGGGGGTGGATAGCGGCGGCAGAGTATACTACGGCACCCGTATTGGCGGCGCAGCCCTGAAAAAGGTGTTTGATCAAACCGTCGGGGGCGGATTTGTGATTGAAACGCGGGAGGGCGACGAACCGAAGGTAGTTGCGTATGCGGGTATAAAATACGTTACCTGCAAAAGCCAGAACCCCGTGCAGGGCGATTTACCCGTGTATCTCTATTGCGGCACAATGAAAAACGGCAGAGTGTTCGCGGGCGACAACCACAACCGCTATACGCTCAAATGGTCGGGCGTCAACGGCTGGAATGATTGGGCGGAGGGCGGCGCCGCGGGCGCGGGCAGTTTGGTTTTTGACCCCGAATGGGGGTACGTAATGGGTGTTTTCGATATTGCAGGCGAGCTCATAGTGCTGATGGAGTTTGGCGTGGCGCGGCTGGACGTGGGAGGAAATCCCGAAACGTTCAAAATAAAGGAGATTATAAAATGTCCGATATCCTGGCAATATTGCGCGGTAAAAACGGAGGATGGTCTCCTGTTTTTGACCCATTCCGGACTTATGCGCTACCGCGACGGAAAAGTAACCGCGGTGGAGGGGCTTATAACCGACGATGCCACAAACCCCACATTATGTTCCGGTTGGCACGGCAGGTTCTTCTTTGCGTGCGCAAAGTCGCGTTCCCTCAACAGGTCTGTGATCTACGTCTACGATATCTTTCACGACGCCTATCACATCGTAGATATCCCCGCAAATGCCGTACATGCCGACAGTTTGTCCGTTTTAGCCTATACGTCATCCACCGTATACCGCCTGAGAATGGAATACAGCGGTTGGAACTACGAGGTGGTTTCCGAAAAAATAAACTTCGGCAGTGATATGCGCAAGCTTGCAACCTTCCTCGAAGTGGACTGTGATTCCGGCGTTACCGTTACAGTTTCCAACGGCAGATACACCCGCAAGTATGCCTCGCCCGATAAAAAAATTCGCCTGAATATGCGCGGCTCCGAATTTTCGGTGACTTTCACCGGGTCCTCCGGGCGCGTGCGCTCGGCGTATCTCACCGCGGAGGTGCCGGAATGACGTTTGATATCATCGAATTGACCGACGATGAGTTGGAACAGCTCACAGCCATACAGATGCAGCTTCTGCGCACGGCGCAAAAAAAGAAAAACGAGCTGGTCCGCGGTATGCAAAAGGATTTGGAGATGTTCAGGCTGCTCATAATGGGCAACGGGTTTTCATACTCAGATATCTACGCTCATAAGCAAGCCGACTTGCAGGCGGAGCTTGACTATCAGGTGGAAATTTTAAAGGAACAGCTTCTCTACAGTATGTCGCTCAACGAGCCATTGCCCGATATCGACAGCGACCAGGAGAAAGTGGGATATATCGTCGATTATTCCCTCTCATATACCGACCGCTACAATATCGTGCGCGCGTACTATCTTGCAATAGAAAATCCCGTTGAAAGAATGAACCTATACGCCAACGACGATGTCGCAAAGCGATATCTCGGCAGCTACTACACAACCTTATATAACGTGCTGTCAATGTACAGCCAGTGAAGAATGTAAGGGGCGCCTTCGGGCGCCCCTTACTACCGCTTCAAGCGGTTATAAACTTCGCAATACTGTGTCGCGTTTGCGCGCTCCTTGGTTGTGTACGTCTATGTACGCGCCTCCCTCTTAGTAAGGGGAGTTGTCACCGCAGGTGACTGAGGGGATTGTCAAAAAGTCTCTTCACAACAGATTCTTCGGCTAAAGCCTCAGAATGACAGAAAGGAGGGTGCCCTTGACTACCCCCCCCCTTGGCACAAGGGGGGGCTGGCTACGAAGCAGACTGAGAAGATAAGCATAACGCTCGGGCGCGTTATCTCAATTACATAACCGCCGCTGAAGCGGCGCGGCAACAAATAATTATTGTCACAGCGTGCCGCTGCACGGGCGTTACGCTTTCATTTTGCTTTACAACCGCCGCAAATTTTGCTATAATTCCCATTATGAAGATTGCAGACGGTTGGCAGGACTATAAAATTTTGGCTACGTCCGCGGGAATGAAGCTCGAGGACTGGAACGGCGTTGTTCTGTTGCGCCCCGACCCGCAGGTTATCTGGAAGGGCAGGGATCTGTATTCCGCGGATTTCAACGCAGTATATCGCCGCAGCGACAAGGGCGGCGGCTCGTGGGAAATAAAAAAGCCCTTCCCCGCCGAATGGACCTTATCGTACGGGGATATGACATTTATAGTAAAACCCATGGGCTTCAAGCACACAGGGCTGTTCCCCGAACAGGCTGTAAACTGGGATGAATGCAGGCGGCTTATAGCTTTGGCAAGGACAAGGTATCCAAACCGAGAAATTAAAGTTTTAAATCTCTTTGCCTACACGGGCGCGGCGTCGGTTGCGTGCGCAAAGGCGGGTGCAAAGGTCACCCATGTAGATGCGGCAAAGGGTATGGTGGAGCGCGCGGGCGAAAACGCCCGTCTTTCGGGCGCGGACGGCGGAATACGCTACATAGTGGACGACTGTATGAAGTTTGTAGCCCGTGAGTTGCGCCGCGGCAACCGCTACGACTGCATAATAATGGACCCCCCGAGCTACGGCAGGGGACCGGGCGGCGAAATGTGGAAGATAGAGCAAAACCTCTTCGGCTTTGTGCAGAGCTGCGCCGGGCTTCTCTCCGAAAACCCCGTATTCTTTTTGATAAACAGCTACACCACGGGTCTGCAGCCCGCGGTTCTGAAAAACATACTTACCCTTGCCCTCAAAAACAAGCGGGGGCGCGCCACAGCCTACGAGGTTGGAATAGCCACCGAGGAGGGAATTCCCCTGCCCTGCGGTGCAAGCGGACTTTTTATAGGTGAAGAATATGAATGATATCACGGTACTCTATGAGGACAACCACGTAATAGTAGTGTTAAAGCCCCGTATGATTGCCTGTTGCCCCGACGAGAGCGGGGACGAAAATCTCTTCGATATGGTAAAAAGCTATATAAAGGAAACTTACGCAAAGCCCGGCAACGTTTATCTGGGGCTGGTCCACAGGCTTGACAGACCCACGGGCGGCGTTATGGTTTTTGCCAAGACATCCAAGGCGGCGGCAAGGCTCTCCGAGCAGATGAAAAACGGCGGCTTTGAAAAGAAGTACTTTGCCGTGCTCAGCGGAATCCCCAACAGGGACAAGGCAACGCTTGTAAATTATTTGAGGAAAAACTCAATAAATAATACTGTTTACGTCTGCACCGAAAGCGAAGAGGGTGCCAAATTTGCATCGCTCGCCTATGAAATACGCGATAAAAAGGAGGGGCTTTGCCTTGCCGAAATAACCCTTCACACGGGCAGGACCCACCAGATACGCGTTCAGACGGCGGCTATAAACTGCCCCGTCTACGGCGATATGCGCTACGGCGGCGAAAAGGCGGTAAAGGGCAAGCTTGCGCTTTGGGCGTACTCTTTAAGGTTTTCCCACCCCGTAACGGGGGAGGCGCTCAGGTTTGTAATAGAGCCGCCAAAGGAAGAATATCCCTGGAATCTGTTCGGTTTTGAAAAGCTGTAAGCCAAAAAAATTTGTTTCCCCGCCCGAAAATTTATTGACAACGGCTTTTATATTATAGTAATATAGTTAAGTATTTAAAAATAAAAGTCAATATTTCAAATAATCCACCTTTGAAAAAGTGAGAAAGTTATGAAGTCTTTAAAAGTTAAACTTTGCTTAATAGCAGCTCTGGCGTTTGTGATGATTGCGGTGTTTGGCGCATTCATAGGCTTGAACGCCTCCGCCGACAGGTACGTTACCATAAGCGGGACAAGCATTTTCAACACGTCCGGCAACGCGCAGGTTTGGGCGCACGCCGTAACTTATGGCGACGACGGTATAGCAATAGCCGACAGCAAAGATTATTATTACTATACTATGTTCGTGTTTGAGAACAACGACGACAACATTACCTACCGGCGCAACCTTGCGTACAAGTGGTACTTTAACGAACTCGACGAGGACGACTATAAGGATGCGGACGAGGGAACGGAGGAAACTCCCGCGGAGCCTTCCGCACCCGTCGCACGGCTCGGCACGGGCTATCTCTCCATGGAGATAGGCTTTGAAGAACTCAACTTCAAAAAGTTTGTCGTCGCATTCGAGAGCCAGCAGTACAATATGACCAAGGATGAAAAAACCACGAACTATGTGATTTTTATTCCCGACGCGGACGGCAAAGTAAAAGCCGTTATCACGGACGACTCCGAGCTTGCCGAAGCGGACGCGGCTGATATAGATGTTTCCGAATGCGTTTCGCTCGGCATGGATAATATAGTTATAGAGCTAAGCGAGGACGGCGTAACCGAAAACGGTCGGTTTTCCGTTTCTATACACAATTCCGACGGCAGCGACGGCGTTGAACAGAAGGGCTTTTTCAACAATATCGGCAAGATGTACGCAAAGTACGTATCTTCCTCCACAAAGCCCGTGACCCCCATAACTTTCAAAGCCGACTTCGGCACGGAAGAGGGCGGGGCTGAGGGCGTTGCCGCAAAGGCGCGCATGACTTTATACAGCCTCAACGGTCAGTCTTTCCTTCTCAACAGAAACGCCAAGGGCGAAGTAACGGGCACCTCCCGCGATATCACTCAGGTTGAAAATTCCGACGGCACCATTCACTACGAGGGCGGGCAGGTCAACGACACATGTCCCCCCGTGCTCTGCCTCGACGCAGGCGTAAGCTATATAAAAGAGGGCAGCGAGCTTTCGTTCAGCTACACGGCTGTGGACGTTTTGACCCAGTCCCCCTCAACGGTTACGGGCTACTTTATGCCCACCTATGCCCAGGTGAACGACGGCGTCAACGCCGACAATTACGAAGCGGAAAGGCTTTTCAGAACTGTGACGAGCGACGAGGACGTGTATATCTATTCCCACGCTTCCCACTATGTTCCCTCGGGCGAAGAGCTTGGCTCGGCTTTCGGCGAAAACGGTATGACCCCCGTTGCGGCAATCAAAATCTATTTAAAACTCACCGACACTTCGTCAACGGGCGGGCAGTCAACCTACGTATTTTTGGATTGGTTCGTTAAAGAGCAATATAAACTGCATGTGGGCGGACACGACTACGTGGCAGTGGCTACCGACGGCGACGGCGCGTACTTCAAATACGAAACTTTGGGCGGCGCCGGTTCTGCGGAATGGGAGCAGCTTGTAAGCGACTATCAGGCAAAGGTGGACGAGGCTGCAAACGAGCTTCGCGCTGGCAGCGACGACTTCTATCTTCCCTCTCTGGAGACCCTCGTTTCCGATAATTCCACCGACTACACCGATATGACGTTCGGCATATATTATATGGTAAATAAGGGAGACAGCACGTCCTCGGCAACGGGCAAATCGTCCTCCCAGCTCTCCATAGATTTGGATACAGCAGGCGACTATATCTTTACGGTTTACGCAAACGACGCTGCCTCCAACAATATGTGGTACACAAACAAGGACGGCGAAAAGACCGAATTCACCGCGTCAGAAATATGGACTATGTACGACGATAAGGACGGCGAAGGGCTTGCCGACTACCTGCCTTGGTTCACATTCCACGCGGGCATCTCCGAAATTACGGTGGAGGACCCCGGCGAACAGAACACTGCGTACGTCGGCACCTCCTACACGGCTAAGGCGTTCGAAATAGAGGGGATATCCACTTCGTCAACGTATTCGCTCTACCGCTTCAACAACAACCTGTATTTCGAAGAGAACGGCGAAGTGCTCAACTATCAGTCGTTTATGGACCAAAAGAAGAGCCTGTTTGAGGGCGAAGGCAGAAAATACTTCACCAATATCACGGCGCAGTCCAAGCTGGATAAAAACAGCGACGAGTACGATGAATACTATGCGTACGCATGGAATCCTTCCAGCCGTTCGTTCATTCCGCAGGAGGCAAACGCATTCTATCTCATAGTTTGCGAGGTCACCAGCACCCAGTTCCCCACGCAGGCGCCCGTAACGGAGTATATGGGCATAGCCGCTTCGGCAACGCCCCGCCCCATAAAGGGAGAGGACACGTGGTTGCAGGACAATATGACGTCCATAATTCTGCTTTCGATTGCAGGCGCAGCGCTTATCGGTATAATTCTGTTGCTTGTTATAAAGCCCAAAAACAAGGGAGATATCGACGAGCAGTATGAAAAGGAAGTAGCAAAAACCAACAAAAAATAACGCATAAACAATGTAAGGCGGCGGGCGCAAAAATGCGCCCGCCGCAATTTGTTTGCCCTCGCCCGCCATTGAGACCGGAGGTGACTGAGGGGATTGTCAATCGCCTGCGTATTTTTGTATATTTTTTCTTTTGCGCCCCTTTACAATTTATACAAAATATGGTATAATCATATGGTTATCAATATCAATATGTGCCTCGCATTCGTGCGGGAGAAAGGCGGAAAATGGAAAAAAAGCAACACTACAATGCGGATGACCTCAAAATTCTGGAGGGACTTGAAGCGGTGCGCGTGCGCCCGGGCATGTATATCGGTTCCACGGGCATAAACGGGCTTCACCACATTCTCTGGGAGATAGTGGACAACTCCATAGACGAGGCGGCAAACGGCTACGCCGACGAAATAACGGTAACCCTGCACCGTGACGGTTCGGCTTCGGTTGAGGACAACGGCAGGGGAATGCCCACGGACGTAAACACAAAGGCAAAGATGAGCGGCGTGGAAATAATCTTCACAAAGCTGCACGCGGGCGGCAAGTTCGACAATGAAAACTACGCCTTTTCGGGCGGCTTGCACGGCGTGGGAGCCTCGGTTACAAACGCGCTTTCAAAGTGGCTCAACGTGGAAGTATACCGCGGCACCGTGTTTAAAATGTCGTTCACTTCCACCTACGACAAAGTCAAAAAAAAGTGGATGTGCGGCATCCCCACAGCGCCCCTTGCCGACACGGGCGAAAAGACCAAAAAACGCGGTACGTATGTGCATTTTATGCCCGACGGCGAGGTTTTTGAAACTTTGGAATGGAATTATGACACCGTTGCAAAGCGCTTAAAAGAGCTTGCGTTTTTAAACAAGGGCGTAAAAATCAATTTCTGCGACGAGCGCCCCGTTTACCTCTCCGAGTACGGCGTGGACGAGGACGGCGGCGTAAAGGAAATAAAAATAAAGCAACCCCCGCGCGAACCCGTATCTTTCAAGTACGACGGCGGGCTTGTGGACTTTGTAAAATATCTTAACGACGGAAAAACGCCCCTGTATGAAGAACCTTTATATTATTGCGATATAAAGGACATACAGGTGAAGGGCGCGCCCGCCGGTAAAATCAAAATAGAATTTGCGCTCTGCCACACCAAGGACGACACGGAGAGTATGTTCTCCTTTGTAAACAACATATCCACGGTGGAGGGGGGCTATCACGAAAACGGCTTCCATTCGGGGCTTCTGAAAGCCGTAAACGACTATGCCCGCAACAACGGCTTTTTAAAAGCCAAGGACGCCGCGTTTATTCCCGACGACGTAAAGGAGGGACTCACCGCCGTTTTAAACGTTAAAATGGCTAACGTGGAGTTCGAAGGTCAAACAAAAACCAAATTGGGCAACTCCGAAGCCCGCCAGCCGGTGGAGCAGACGGTTATGGAGGGGCTTGCAAAGCTGCAAAACGAGCGCGGCAAAAAGACCGTGTTCGAGGAGATAGCCAAAAAAGCCAAATTTGCCGCCGACGACAGAATAAAGCACCGCGCCGAAAGGGACGTTGCAAAAGCTGCAAGCGAAAACGACGGCTTGAATCTTGTTGGCAAACTTGCCGCATGCTCGGGCAAAAACCCCGATATGAACGAGCTGTTCATAGTTGAGGGCGATTCTGCGGGCGGCACGGCAAAGCAGGCGCGCATACGCCAGTTCCAAAGCATTTTGCCCCTCCGCGGCAAGCCCCTGAACGTCCAGAAAAAGACGGCTTTGCAGGCTCTTCAGAACGAAGAAATAAAAACTATGATTTCGGCGATAGGCGCGGGCTTCAACCGTTCCTTCGACGTGGAAAAAACCAAATACAAAAAGGTAATAATCCTTTCGGACGCCGACCAGGACGGAATGCATATACGCTGCATACTTTTGACCTTTTTCTTCAAATATATGCGCGATTTAATAAATTCCGGATATGTCTATATAGGTATGCCGCCCCTCTACAAGGTCTACAAAAAGGACGTTGTGGAATACGCCTACGACGACGCCGAGCTGGACGAAAAAATAAAAAAAGTAGGCAAGGGGTATTCCCTGCAACGCTACAAAGGGCTTGGTGAAATGTCCGCCGAGCAGCTTTGGGATACAACCATGAATCCCGCCACGCGCAACCTCATACAGGTGACGGTTGAGGACGCCGCCGAGGCGGCGAGCGTTATCGAAATGCTCATGGGCGACAAGGTGGAGGGCAGAAAGGAATTCCTTGCCGAAAACGCCAACTTCAACAAGGTGGACGGATTTATAGACAAGGTAAACTTTAAGCCCGAAGACGGCGGGGAGGCAGACTGATGGCTAAAAAGAATAACAACGGCTTCCAGACGGAAATACCGCAGGGCAACGTGTACGTGCAGCCCATAGAGCGGGTCATGCCCGACTGTATGCTGCCTTATGCCGAATTTGTAATACTTGACAGGGCTTTGCCCCGAGTGGAGGACGGCTTAAAGCCCGTCCAGCGCAGAATTTTATATACTATGATTGAAATGGGGCTGACGCCCGATAAGCCCCATAAAAAGTCCGCAAGAATAGTGGGCGACTGCATGGGCAAATATCATCCCCACGGCGACAGCTCGGTGTACGACGCAATGGTGAGAATGGCACAGCCCTTCAACATGCGCTGCACGCTTGTAAACGGGCACGGCAACTTCGGTTCGGTGGACGGCGACCCCGCCGCCGCAATGAGATACACCGAGGCAAGGTTGGAGCCGCTTGCTTTGGAGCTTTTGCGCGATTTGGACAAGGAGACCGTTCCTTTTTCTTTCAACTTCGACGACTCCTTGCTCGAACCGGATATCCTCCCCGGGCGCTTCCCCAATCTTTTGGTCAACGGCGCCAACGGCATAGCCGTGGGGCTTGCAACCAATATCCCTACGCACAATCTTGCCGAGGTTATCGACGGCTGCTGCGCCTATATCGACAACCCCAAGATATCCCTCTCCGAAATGATGAAAATCATTCCCGGACCCGACTTCTCCACGGGCGGCTATATAATAGCCAACGAGCTTAAACAGGCTTATGAAACGGGCAAGGGAAAAATAACCCTCCGCGCAAAATATTCCGTGGAACCGGGCGACTACGGCAAAAAGAACATAGTTATAACCGAGCTTCCCTACCAGACCAACAAGGCGGAGCTTCTCCGCAAAATAATGCTCCTCCGCGAGGATAAAAAGGCGCTTTTGGACGGCATATCGGACATAGTGGACGAGTCCGACCGTTCGGGCATGCGCGCCGTAATAACGGTTAAAAAGGACGCGGACGTCGATGCGATTTTGCAGCTCTTGTTCAAATATACCGACCTCGAGTGCACTTTCGGCATAAATATGGTTGCCATAGCGGGCGGCAAGCCCCGCCAGCTCGGGCTGCTCGACATATTAAAGTTCTACACCCGCTACCAGCAACAGGTCATTCTCCGCCGCTGCAAGTTCGAGCTTAAAGAAGCCGAAGCGCGCTGCCATATTCTCGAAGGGCTGATAATCGGCGTTCATAACGTGGACGAGGTCGTAAAAATAATAAAGACCTCCGAAAACACCGCCCACGCCCGCACGAGACTTATGGAGCGCTTTGCCCTCTCCGAAAAGCAGGCTCAGGCAATTCTCGATCTGCGCCTTGCCCGCCTTGCCAAGCTGGAAGTGGCAAAGCTTGAAGAGGAGCTTAGGCAGCTCAAAAAGCGCATAGAGGAATTGAAAAAGATTATCGCCAGCCGCGATTTGCAGTACGACATAGTCAAGCGCGAAATGCGCGAAATCCGCGATAAATTCAAAACCGAGCGCAAAACCAAGATAGTGGACAGCGTTGAAAAAATCAACGTAAAGCGCGCCGACGTAAAGCGCGCTGTAATGTCGTGGACGGTTGCCCTCACCGCCTCCGACGCAATAAAATTCACCGAGAGCGAGGACTTTGCCGAAACCACCAAAAAGCGCACCGCCGCAAACGCAAGCTTATCGCTTCTGCACAGGCAGACGGTCACCTGCGGTTCGGACGCCACAATCTGCGTTTTCACAAACTTAGGCAATTGCATAAAAATCCCTTTGGAGGAAGTGGAGCCGGGCGAAGCCCGTTCGGCGGGCATAAAATTGCAGTCGCTTGCCGACGGCGTGGAAAAGGGCGAATATCCCGTGAATATCTTTGCCTCGGGCGGCACGCCTCAGGGCGAGCTTCTGTTCTTCACAAAGCAGGGCGCCGTAAAGCGCACCGCGTGGGAGGAGTACGAACTCAACAAAAGGATATTCCCCGCCATCAAGCTTAAACCGGGCGACGAAGTTTTAAGCGTGGAGCAGTGGGACCCCGACGAATACGCCACAATGCTCTTCGTCACAAAAAAGGCAATGTGCCTCAACGCTTCAAAGGACGACGTTCCCGTGCAGGGCAGAATTGCCGGCGGCGTGAGGGGCATAACGGTGGACGGCAACGACGAAGTTATTTTTGCCACGCAGCACAAGAGCGAGGGCGAGGTTATAATTGTTACTTCCTTCGGCACATTCAAGCGCGTAATCTCCTCCCTTTTCGACGAGCACGGCAGGGCTTCCAAGGGCGTTATGATAGCCGACATAAAGGGCAGGGGGGATATTCTCTTTGCCGACTACGTAACCGTGCCATATAAGCTTGCCGTAGTTTCCGCGGATAAAACCGTAGCCGAACTCGACACCGAGGATATCCCCATAGAAAACCGCGTTTCCAGGGGCAAGCCCCTTGCCGGCATATCCTCCCCCGTGCGCGTTGTGCCCCTTAAACACAAATCGTCTTACCCCGGCAGTCCCGTGCAGATGAAATTTTGAGTGTTAAAAAATAACACGGAAAAATTTTTAAACACGTGGTTTGACGGTGCTTATTCCATATCTTATAATATTTAAAAATAATATTTAAAAAAATCAGGAGATTTTATTATGGCTAATAAGTTGAAAGATGAAATCATCGAGCAACATGAGGAAAACAAAAAAAAGCTCAGGGCGCTGGGTCCCGTAAAGCTTGCCATACTTTGCATTCTGGTGGTGGGCACGGTGCTCTCCTACGTCTTTTATGAGTATATTTTCGGCGCGCACAGCGAATGGTGCACAAACCCCTCAACGGACTTTGCCCTTTTGAACGCGCTCTGCCGCTGGGTTCCCAAAATAGTAAACTGCATCCAGTTCCTCACCTTCCTTTTGGTGGTTGTAACCATAATTCTTGCCGTAATCCGCAAGCTTATGAACAAAACCCAGCGCAGCAAAACGGTTGCAATGCTTCTTTGCAATTTAATCCGCTGGGTCACGGCAGTGATTTTGGTTATAGGCGTTCTCTATATCTGGGGCGTGGACGCAACCGCTCTCATCACCGGCGCGGGAGTTGTCACATTGGTCGTAGGTCTCGGAATGCAGTCCCTCATTGCCGACGTGGTTGCCGGGCTTTTCATTGTGTTTGAAAACGAGTTCAACGTTGGCGATTGGATAACCGTGGGCGACTTCCGCGGCGAAGTAATTTCAATCGGCATAAGAACCACCAAGCTCCGCGCGGCGGGCAACATAAAAATCCTCAACAACAACGCAATTCAGGGCGTTTTAAACCACACCGTGGAGCCTTCCATAGTCAAGTGCCTCATCGACGTGGAGTACGGCGCGGAACTTCCCAAGGTCGAAAAAATAATCAACGACAACGTTTCTTCCCTTCAGGTTCCCGGCGCGCTCACTCCCGTTCAGTACGACGGCGTTGCCGCGCTCGGCGCAAGCGGCGTCACCCTTCAGTTCGAAGTTTCCGCCTACGAGGGCGACTACTACGTGGTCCAGCGCGCGCTCAACGGCGCCGTAAAGAATATGTTCGATAAAAACGGCATCAATATCCCCTTCCCCCAAATCGTCGTGCACGAAGAAAAGTAAAATATTTAACCTTTTTGCGCAAATTAATTGCATATCCCGTCAAATGCGGATATAATAATGCTATCAAATTTAAACGGAGAAAAATATTATGGCAAAAATAACCAAGGACACGTTAATTACCGACTGTCTCAAAATAAACCCCAACAGCGCCGAAATTCTTCAAGCTGTCGGCATGCACTGCCTCGGCTGCGCAATGGCTCACGGTGAAACCATTGAGGAAGCGGTTTTCGTTCACGGCAACGATCTCGAAGCTCTTCTTTCAAAGCTCAACGAGGGCGTTGAATAATGATAAAAGGACCGCTTTTTGCGGTCTTTTTTACTTTTAACAATATTATTTATATCCATGGACAGCGTAAAAAAACTTCAACAAATAATCGACCAAAGCCAAAACATAGTCTTTTTCGGCGGCGCAGGGGTCAGCACCGAAAGCGGCATTCCCGACTTCCGCTCGCAGGACGGCTTATACTCCCAAAAATACGCCTACCCCCCCGAGCAGATAGTTTCCCACACCTTTTTTACTTACCGCACGTCGGAATTTTTCGATTTCTACCGCAACAAAATGCTCTACCCCTCGGCAAAGCCCAACCCCGCGCATGTCTATCTTGCCAAGCTTGAGGCAGCCGGCAAATTAAAAGCCGTGATCACCCAGAATATCGACGGGCTTCACCAAGCCGCCGGCAGCAAAAACGTTTTGGAACTCCACGGCAGCGTTCTCCGCAACTATTGCGCCCGCTGCGGCAAATTCTATCCCGTCGAATACATAAAATCCTCCCGCGGCATTCCCAAGTGCAGCTGCGGCGGCGTAATCAAACCCGACGTCGTTCTCTATGAGGAAAGCTTAAACCCCGATATCATAAACTCCGCCATCAAAGCCATAGCGGAGGCTGATGCTTTAATAATCGGCGGCACCTCCCTCGTCGTGTACCCCGCAGCCGGTTTCATAGATTTCTTCCGCGGCAATCACCTCGTTGTAATCAACAAATCCCCCACAACTGCCGATAACTCCGCCGAGCTTGTAATCAACGCTTCCATCGGCTCCGTTTTTTCCTCTCTCACGGTCTGAAATTCCTACTTTCACACCCCCGCGCGGCGCCCCTTTTCCGCTCTGCCCGTTGTGCATAACTTTTGTCATAAATCTCGTCCGATTCCCTTGTTCTGCGCCAAAAAAGCGCCATTTATCCACATTTTTTCCACAATCGAACTGTATAAACCGCCCGCGTTGTCAAATTCCCTTAAATTTCCATAAAATAATTTCATAAAAAGCTTGACATTCCATTTGATAGAGGTTAAAATAAAGCAGAGTAAAGCGTCAAGGCTTCTTTTTTGTCGACCTCAAAAAATTACGGCGCTTATTCAATAGGTAAAACCAGAAATTTTTATTAAGGAGATAAAAGTATGACTAGAACCAAAAAGACAGGTTTGCTCGTCACGCTGCTCGTAGTGCTTATGGCGCTTGTTGCCGCTGCATTCACTGTGCCCGGTATTGCCAAGGCAGATGTTAGCTTGAGTGCAAACGCAAAGCGTTTCGTGTCGTATATGGCAGACTATGCACATCTTGACACGTTAGTAGAAGACGAGGTAAACTACAAAAAGGCGTTATATGAGGATTATCAGCCCGGAGAAGAGGGGGGGTATACAGCCAAAAGCCTTTGGTTGAACTATGCGGCTGCAAAATCCTTGGTCGCAGGTAGTCTTTTGTCGTCGCAAGATATCGCTGATATTCAGGAGTCCAATCCTTATGAATATGCAAGATACGAGGAGATGGACAAAGTATACGCTAAGGTCTATAATTATTCGTTGGAATATAACACTTTCTTAAGTGAAATAGTAAATCCCACGGAGCTCCATCCCGCCAACTATGGCGATTTGGATATAATTGCAAAGTGGCAAAGTGGTGATTATGTGACAGCAGATAATCCACCCAAAGACAGGACCATGGATAAGAATACTGAACTGAAAATGTTCATGGCTATCGTCGACAGCGATGCGCAAGCCAAGGCTGCTCTTGAAGCACGTCATCAACTGCTCTTACAGGTAAACGCCGAAATTTTGAAAATCGAGTACTATCATACAACCCATGATGGTGCTGAATTAGCATTGCGTACGGGCAAAGACGGCGGCGAAGTGGTTTTGGAAAGCTTTAAAACCATCGACGCTGTGCAGACAAAGATTGATGACCTCAAACTTGGCGATCTTTTTGAGGGTGATACGAAAGCAATTGAAAAGTGGAATGATTATCAGGATGCCCTTGAGACACAGAAAACTTTAACTGAAAAGTATCAAAAGGTACAAAAGCAAATTCAAGGGGTTCTTGATCAGGTTATTCTTACTCCGCAGGCGGAAATATATTACACCCTTAAAGAGGCTGCCTCGGTTGCTACTACAGCTTACACCAACTTATTGGATGAGTCGAAAGATAAGAAAGGTAACCCTAATGCAACCGATAAGGATACAATATACAACGACTATTCTCAGGTAATCACCAATTATGGTAAAGAGGGTGACGAACTTCCTACCCAGAAGAATCTTGTATCTTTGAATAAGGCTATTGATGAGGTGCAGAAAGCGATTGACCAAATCAAGGAAGCCATAAAAGCCTTTGGCGATCAGAAATATGACGATACGGAAACTGGCTACGTAACCAAGGTTAAGGCTGCCGAAACAGCTATTAAGGCGCTTCCCGCAGACGTTCAAAAGCATGAGGAAGATCTCTATAAGACGCAGCCTGACTCTTCCGATTACTTTATCGAAGGCTACAAAACGTATAAAGAGGCTCTTGCCTACGCCGACGCAAAGCTCAAGGAAGTTTCCGATATCGAGGATGAGATTAGAGAGCTTATTGCTGCTTTTGCTGATCCTGAGGGTCATGATACAACCATTGCGGAAGTACAGGGTAGAGTTATCGATATTGAATCCAGGATGAAGGCTCTTGAGGATGGTCAAAGAACCAGACTCGGCTTAGATAAAACCGAATATCCTTACGGCAGCGGTGCTCAGGTATCTTACTCGACGGTTATTACCACTATGAAATCAACGATAATTGCAAATTATCAATTGGTTAACGGTACCGTAGAAAAAATCAGAAATCTGTATAATGATGGTAAGTATACATACTCGCAGCGTCAAAGCTTTAAAGAAATTTTCGATGAATATGACAAACTTGACGACAATCTGAAACTGTACGTTGAAAACGCTAATCTCCTTACTACTATGAAAGGTAACTACGACGCTGCTGACGCAGCCGTAGAGGAATGGGAGGGCGCAGTTGCCAAGGTTACTAAGGAAGATGGCTCGCTTGACCGTATCACAGTCACCAATATGGGCTTGGTTAAGGAGGCTGAGGATAAATGGGATGCACTTGCAAAGAGTGTGACCATATACTTTGACGATATTCAATCATGCATTGAAACTGGCGTAGAGGGTGTTGACCAGACTGCAAAGGATGCATACACCATTTATGATCAGGCTAAAACAGCGCGTAACAACTTAAACAGTTTAATTCAAGCATTTTCATCTGCGGTAGAAAGTATCTCCGATGATGAAATAAAGGTGCCTTCCGAGGTTCCTGATTGGGTTGAGGAGTATGTGAAGCTTGAAAAGGCACATACTGAATTCCTTAAGGCAAACGGCACGGATGAATATTTAGCAAATGATGAGTATTTCTCCAAAGCCGAAGCTGAATCCACTGAGGCACAGATTTGGACTAAGTATTTGAAAGTTGTTGAATTTGCAAAGCAGTACACAGTCGAAGACGCTATCTATGATATCTATCCTGAAGGAAAGGTTGGGAATGATTACGAGGATGTATATCAAGATCATGACTTCATCGTTAGTGATATAAAGCTTGTTGACGCTGCACGCAAGGCTTATGACCAGTACATAGAGAACGGCGGAGTTAAATCTAAAATCAGAAACTATGATATGCTTACCTTTGCCGAAACCGGTGTTGCTGATCTTAAACAGGTATTTAACGCGTTTGTAGAAAAAGTTTTGCAAGTATTCGACAAAGATTACAAGGCTGACTTAAAAGAAGGAACGAAATATATCGACGACGCTAAGCTCTTGGAAAAAATCCAGTCGATATTGGATACTAAGGAATACAAGGGCTACGGTCTTAACGTTGCATATCTCGGCGGCTATGCAGTAAGTTATCCCGGCGATAATGATGAGTATAAAGTCGGCACTGAGACAGAAACTATTGAAACGCAATTAAGTGCTTTAAAACTTAAGTATACTGGTTGCGAAACCGATATCGAAGTTATTAAACAGTGTGACGCGTTGCTTGAGTTTGCTAAGGGTGCTTGGACTACTGAACTTAGTGCGCTTAATGACGAAATTCAAAAATATATCCAAGCTGATAAAGATGGTACACTTAAAGCAGGTGACTTGAAAAGAATACAGGAAATTGTTGAAATTTACGATAGTCTTCACTCGTCACAGCAATCAAAGATCAATGATTGGAAAAATTTCCAGAATGTAAGCGATATGCAGACTGCAGCCGAGTACTTCACAAATTTGGTTGCTACTCTTGAAGCAAATGAAGAGTTCACTGCACTTACCCCTTACTATATTGCGGTTGCTAGATCTATTTGCAACTCGCTTGATGCAACTCACCGCACACTCTATAAACCGGCTTATGATAGGCTCGATGCCTATGAAGTAAAATACAATGCAGCAAAAGAATCCGGTTTAGCTCCTTCCGTATCTGACTTGTCCGATCAGTTGAACACTCTTGATTCACAGGTTCAGGATCTTAGTGATGCGCTTGATGCACTCGGTGATACTTATGCAACTGATGCAGAGGTTCAAGATAAGATTGCTCAACTTAAATCTGATATTCAAAAGGATTACGATGCGGCTATAAAGAAAGCTGTAGACGATGCAAAGACCGAGCTTCAGGGCAAGATCGACGAACTCAAGAACGGCGCTGTTAAGACTAACT
>CANRCK010000011.1 GCA_947629095.1 uncultured Clostridia bacterium
TATGGCTACTTTAAGATTTTCATTGCCAACCGTTAACGAAATGCTGCCGCGTACGTTAAGCCCGCAGGTTTGGAGAATCTCCGTTACCTTTTTCATTAAAGGTACTAAGTCCCCGCCGTTGAAATACTCAATTTCATAATCGGGCGCTTGGGGCGCACAGTATTCGGTGATATGCGCGTCCTCGAGGGCGACCGAAATATCGTCGCTCTGCCACGACAACCCGACGCTGAGAAGCCCCGGCTCGGTTTCCGCCTCGTCGAGAAGGGTCACTTCCAAATCGCCGAACCTAATGGCCATTCCGCCGTCTATGCCGCTTATATCAAGAGAATTTATTATGCCCAAGATATCAAGCTGCCCGCCCGTTTGGAGAAGAGCCAAAATATCGCCGGCGCCGTTCTCGGGCAGGGTGATCTGTTTGCCTGTGGCGGCTTTTATCAATTCGATTGCCGCCTCTGCAAGCTCCCCGAACTGCGCTCTATCCAACGTTATGCCTATGTTGCCGTAGCTTACCTTCGCCTGTTCGCCGTCATAGCTTGCGGCAATTCTTTGCGAGAAGCCGCCGCACCTGAGTTCGGCGTTGAGTCCGAATGATATACCGCCGTCCCAGCTCAGCGAGAGGCACTTTATATCGAGAACGACGCGCGTACCATTTACGGTGAGCGAAAGTGCGCCGTTAAAGGAGAGACCTTTCTGTGATATTATGTTCTTTACCTTTCCGATTATGGGCAAAATGTCGTTTGCGGAGAGATACTCGCTTTCATCGAACGCGAACGCTTTGCCGGGGGTCACCTCGCCCGAAATGCCGAGCAGGGACAGCGTTACGGCTCCCCCGTTCAAAGAGAGAGTGATATCGCCCGGCTCGAAGCTGCCGCCGAAATATTTTACCAGCTCTGTGCCGTTTACTTTAAGTGTGAAGCCGTTTTCGGAGGTGACGGATATATTGTTTGCAAAGTCACGGTCGCACAAAACGGCGCCAAGAATATTGCCGAGACCTATCTTTTCCACAGCCGAAAGGAGCTGCTCCAAAACCTCAGCCGACGTCTCTGCGCCGTCGGCGCCCGTAAGTTCCCCGACGAGTTCGCTAAGACCGTCCACACCCGCCTTGAATTTGGCAGGCTCTTCGCCCGAGGATCCGAGCGAAAGATAAATTTCGCCATCCTTATATATGACGGTCACGTCCTTTTCAGCCTGAACGTTGCCGCCGAGTATCAGCTTGAGGTCAGCCTTAAGCGCAAATTCTCCCAAATTAACCGTTGCCTCGCCGGAGACGTTTACGCCGTTGCCGTCGTAACTTATGTACACATTGAGCGCCTCCGCCGAGAAAAGCCCTTTAATGGAGCTTATGTCGAGCGGAACATATTCCCCGACCTCGGAGGGCGTGAGCTGAGGCACGCTCTCTTGGGTGAAGCGCACATTTGCAGATATTTCGGAGCCGAGTAAAGAAACCGAAGCTTGGAGATAGTCGAGGGATATGGCGCCACCGTCTATTGCAAAGTTGAACGTGAGCGGGATCTTTATGCCGAACAGTTCTATGACAGAGCTGAGCACAGCCGAGGACTTATCCTCCGACACGGTAAAATCTCCGCCCATCAGCTGCTCCATAAGCGCGTCGGTATCCAAACCGCCCGCAGCGTTGCTCCCGTCTTCGGTCTCGGCGACGGCGGCTTCGCTGCCGCCCGTTACCGCTGAGAGGGGAAGCTTGATTTTGGTATTGTCCCCGAATGAAATATATAGCTCCTGTCCTGAGCTGCCGGACCTCAGATATACCTTTATATTGCCGATTTCGGCGCGGACGTCCTGCTCGCCGAGGTTGAGGTGAACTATGCCCGAAAGAGGTCTGCCGTCTATATCGAGATCGACGGCGAGCTTGGCCTCGCCCGTAAGAACGCTGCCAAAAGCGGACGAGAGACACTCCGTGACCGTAAGCTCCCCCTCCACCGGCGTGCCGAAATCGCTTTCATAGCTTTGATAATAGTCGCTGTAAAAGGTGTTCTTTGCCTTTTCTTCATCATAGCAGTATTCCGTTACGCTCGTACTCGTGCCGTCCGCCTTTATGGGACCGTAGTTCGCGGTGTACAGCTCTTTGATATCCGAACGGAGAACCTGCCACTTGTCGTCGAAGGTATATTTAACCTCCACGGAATGGAAAGTAGGCAGACTCGGAAGTCCGCCCGAAGCTTTCATTTGCTGCTGATAATAGTAGATTGCCGACCTCTCCTCCGGCTCCGCTTCATGGTTCAAAACAAAGCTCTGGGAATAGCTGCCGTCGTCGTTGCGCGTGATACCGGACCAACTTAAAAGAGTGTCGCGGTTCAACACGTACACCGAAAACTCATTTTGGAGATTGCCGCGCATTTTGCGGTATTCCTCCCACGTTGCGCCCTGCGGGCGGGCGTTTGACCACTCCGTTTCCTTGCCGTGGAACGTGGAGGGGTTGGAGGATACAGACGAACGCCACATTACCACCTTGGGATTTTCGATAACGGCAAACTGCGTTGCGCTCTCTATCTTGACGCCCATAAAGGGCTTGGGGGTAGTGGTTATCTCCGAGGAGACGAGCACATGGTCGTAGTACTGCTTTTCGGTTTCCACGTGCTGCATCATGCCGCCTATGCTTATAGCTATGTCGCTGGTCATGTAGGAATAATAGTATGGCTGGTTGCGGAGCGTATAGTTGAGATAGCCGAGGGTTTTCCAGCCCTCGTCCTCTTTGTTCGCACCGTCGGCGTTGCCGTGGGTCCTCCCCATTAAGGAACCGGGAGTTACGGATGAAGCGGTTTGAAGATATAAGCTTTCATAAATTCCTACTGCGCCGGGAACCTCCTCATTTCCCACGAAAAATCCGTAGCCGAAAAGAGAAAGAGCCGCGATGAATACCGCAGACAGCGCTACCACTGCCTTTCTTATGCGGCGCTTGTGCTTGAGCGCGAGGGGGCGCTTGCGCTTTACAAGCTCTGCCTGTGGAGAATGTTTATCTGTACGCAGACCTGCGCGGGTGTTTTCGGACATGTCGGATTGCCGGCGGCGGTGCTTTTTGAAGCCCGCGCCGCGAACAACGTTCAATCCACCGTTATCTGCGCCTGTTTTTTTACTCATTTTGTCGTTACCTTTTTATAATGACGGCGTTTGAGCCGCCTATACATAATTATAAATATTTCCAAATCATATCGAGTATATTACTTTTATGACAAAAAGTCAACTATGTAATAAACAAATATGACATTTTTTAGTTCTGTTTGTAGACATTTTATTAAAAATTGTACAATATCGTAAAAATTTTATGGCGAATAAGTACTTGTTTATCTATTATGGGCAAAATTATTGTCATAAAACAGCGTGACAACTGTCATTCAATGTAATATATGCAAAACAAAGCGGCGAAGCGCAAAATGCGCTTCGCCGCGTAAGTATGCCGGGGCAAGTCCGCAAAAAGACCGCCCGCCGCAAATTCAGACCCGTCGGGGGACAGCCGGATTACAGGAAGCCCTTAGGCGGAGCTTGGCTGTCGCCGTCGTCATCCTTTTTTTTGAACAGCGGTTTTATGAGCGAATACGCCGCCCACACCACAAAAATTATGCCTATTATGAGAAACGCATAAAAGTTGACGGTTTGCCCGGAAAAATAGTAGTAAACGGAAATGCCTGTCAAAATAAGCCCGCCCACGAGCTGCAAAATGGCGGTAACGAGTTTGTATATGTCGAGTTTCTTCAATTTTTCACCTCTGCGCAATTCTACCACGGGCGGCGGATTTTGTCAAATGCATTATCGTTGAATAATTGCAAATTTATGCACCGTTTATTAAATTAATGACAAATAAGTTGACTTATTTATGAATTTATTATACAATTGAGTGCATAATAAATTTTTTTAAATTGTGAGAGGGAGCTATGAAACTTACGGGCGCCGAAATTTTGATTAAATGCCTTGAGGAACAGGGTGTGGATACCGTTTTCGGATATCCCGGCGGCACGGTCCTCGACATATACGACGCTCTTTACAGGAGCGGGAAAATAGACCACGTGTTAACCGCGCACGAACAGGGCGCGGCGCACGCCGCGGACGGATATGCAAGAGTTACGGGCAAGACGGGGGTGTGCTTTGCCACTTCCGGTCCCGGGGCGACAAACCTCGTTACGGGCATTGCAACCGCGTTTATGGACAGCGTGCCCATGGTTGCCGTTACGGGAAACGTGGGGATAAATTTTTTGGGGCGCGATTCCTTTCAGGAAATAGATATAACGGGCATAACCATACCCATAACAAAGCATAACTTTATAGTCAAGGACGTAAAGGATTTGGCGGACACAATCCGCCGCGCCTTTAAAATTGCGGGCAGCGGCAGAAAAGGTCCCGTACTTGTGGATATTTTAAAGGACGTGCAGATTGCAAAATGCGAATACACGCCCGTTGTACCCCAAAAAATAACACCCAAGCCCGTGCCGTCAGAACGGCTTGAAAAGATTGCCGAGGCAATAAACGCAAGCAAAAAGCCTGTGATAATTGCTGGCGGAGGCGTTATTGCGGCTGACGCGGCGCCGCTTATTAACAAGCTTTCAAAAAAGCTGGACTGCCCCGTTGCCTACACCCTGATGGGCAAGGGCTGCATACCCGAGGACGACCCGCTCTGTTTGGGAATGATAGGTATGCACGGCACAATTGCAACGGCAAAAACGCTGACCGAGGCGGATACGATAATTGCGCTGGGCACGAGGTTTTCCGACAGGGTTGCCCTGAACCGCGATAAGTTCGCCGAAAAAAAGGTTGTTATTCACGTGGACATAGACGACGCCGAAATAGATAAAAACGTGAAGAGCACTTTGCATATTATGGCGGACGTGGGCGAAACATTAAAGTCCCTTCTGCCCCTCCTCGACGACAGGCAGAGAAAGGACTGGCTGGTGAAGATTGAGGCGTTCAAAAAGGAAAACGCCGCAAAGAAGGATACCTCCATAAGGGCTTACAAAATTTTAAAGACGGCGGCGGCGCTGGCGCCCGAGGGCAGCCCTCTTGTGACCGACGTGGGGCAGCACCAGATGTGGGCGGCGCAGCACTACGCGGTGAACAGTCCGAGGCTGTTCTGCTCTTCCGGCGGGCTTGGAACCATGGGCTACGGCATGGGCGCGGCTATAGGCGCGGCGTTCGGCACGGGGAAGACGCCCGTGCTGGTTACGGGAGACGGGTGCTTCGGAATGAATATGAACGAAATGATGACCGCAGTTTCCCGCAGGGTGCCGATGGTGATACTTCTGATGCACAACGGCGTTTTGGGAATGGTGAGGCAGTGGCAAAAGGTGTTCTACTCCCACCGCTTTTCGCAGACCAACCTGAACAGAAAAACAGACTACGTTAAATTTGCCGAAAGCATGGGTGCAATAGGAATGCTTTTGGGCGAGGACAAAGACATAGAAACAACGCTTGCGGCGGCGTTTGAAAGGGCGGAAAAAGAGAGCCTGCCCGTGCTGGTTGACTGCATAATATCCCCCGACGAAAACGTTTTACCCATGATCAAGCCGGGGCAGACCTACGACACGCAGATAGAAGCTTTGGAGGAAAATTGAATGAGCGAAGAAAAGAAATATACAATAGGCGCGCTGGCTTATAACAAGAGCGGCGTTCTCACGAGGGTGACGGGGCTTTTTACGCGGCGCGGATATAACATAGAGAGCATAAGCGCCTGCACCACCGAGGACCCCGAAGTTTCCCGTATGACCATAATTTTAAACGGCGACGAGTACATTTTATATCAGCTTATAAAGCAGATGGAGAAAATGGAGGACGTTATAAAGGTGGGCTGCGCAAACGAGTTGGACTGCGTTTACAGGGAGCTTTTGCTGGTAAAAGTGCACGCCGCGCCCGAAATGAGAAGCCAGATTATACAAATAAACGAAATATATAAGGCTAAAACGGTTGACCTTTCACCAGATACGATGATTTTGGAAATCACGGGCGACCCCGACAAGCTGGACGCATTTTTAAAGGTGATAAAGCCCTACGGAATACTCGAAATGCAGCGGACGGGCGTCACCGCGCTTGCCCGCGGAAAGCACACCCTGAAGGACAGGGACGACGGGGAATATAAAATTCTCGACAAGCACCGCGGCTGACGCGCCGCCTTTAAAAACACAATATATATTGAACTTGAGGTCTTTTTATCTATGGAAAATCAATTTACCAACGGCGCGGATATGAGCTCCCAGCGCTCCCTTTTGAGGGCGCTCGGCTGGACGGACGGGGAGCTTAAAAAGCCAATAGTTGGCATTATCTGCGCGCAGAGCGAAATAATCCCCGGACATATGCACCTTGATATGATTGCAAGGGCTGCTGCGGATGGCGTTATCGCCGCGGGCGGAAAGCCCGTTATAGTTCCCTCGATTGGCGTCTGCGACGGAATTGCAATGGGACACGCGGGAATGAGGTACTCCCTCCCCTCCCGTGAAATAATTGCCGACAGCGCGGAGATACTCATACGCGCCCATGCCTTTCAGGCGGCGGTGTTTATAGGCAACTGCGACAAAATAATCCCCGGAATGTTGATGGCGGCGGCAAGGGTGAACGTGCCATCCGTATTCGTTTCGGGCGGACCCATGCTTGCGGGCAGGGTGCGCAAAAAAAAGACCTCCCTTTCAACTATGTTCGAGGAAGTCGGCGCATATAACGCGGGAATTATAGGCGCGGAAGAACTTAAAAACTACGAGTGCAACGCCTGCCCCACCTGCGGTTCGTGCTCGGGCATGTTCACGGCGAACAGCCTGAACTGCCTGTGCGAGGCTTTGGGCATGGCTCTGCCCGGCAACGGCACGCTGCCCATGGTCTATTCCCAAAGGCTTGCGCTTGCAAAAGAGGCGGGCGCAGCCGTTATGAATTTATTAAAAAACTCAATACGTCCACGCGATATTCTCACCAAAGAGGCGTTTGAAAACGCCGAAACGGTGGATATGGCAATAGGCGCCTCCACCAACACCGTTCTGCATCTTCTTGCGGTGGCTTCCGAAGCGGGCGTGGAAGGCGTAAGCTTAGATATAATGAACGAAATTTCGGAAAAGACCCCGAATATTTGCCGTCTTGCCCCCGCGGGCGAGCACTATATAGAAGAACTGCACGAAGCCGGCGGAATTTCGGCGGTGATGAAGGAGCTGTACGACGCAGGGCTTTTGAACGGCGACGTTATTACGGTCGGCGGCAAGCCGCTGAAAGAGGTAATAAAGCACGCAAAAAATCTTGACGAAGAAATAATACGCCCCGTTTCAAACCCCTATTCCGCGCAGGGCGGACTCACTGTTTTAAAGGGCAATTTAGCCCCCATGGGCGCGGTCGTAAAAAAATCGGCGGTGGACGCGGGAATGCTTAAACACAGCGGTCCGGCAAGGTGCTTTGACAGCGAGGAAGATGCAATGCAGGCGATATCTTCGGGCAAAATAAATAAGGGCGACGTGGTTGTAATACGCTACGAGGGGCCCAAAGGCGGCCCCGGCATGCGCGAAATGCTTACCCCCACCTCCGCCATTGTGGGCGCGGGGCTGGGCGCAGACGTAGCCCTTATAACCGACGGAAGATTTTCGGGTGCGACGCGCGGCGCAGCCATAGGGCATGTGTGCCCCGAAGCCGCGGCAGGCGGAATTATAGGCATTGTACAAGACGGCGACATTATAGAGATAGATATCCCCGCCTGCAAGCTCGATTTAAAGGTCCCCGAAGAGGAAATCTCAACACGTCTTGCGAATTTTACGCCCAAAGTTAAGCCTGCGGACGGATATCTTGCAAGATACAGGGAGAGCGTGACCTCCGCCTCCGAGGGCGCGGTGTTCAAAAAATTCTGAGGTGATTATATGGGAATGACAATGTCGCAGAAGATTCTTGCGGCGCACGCAGGTTTAAAAGAAGTTAAGGCGGGGCAGCTTATAAACGCAAAGCTCGACCTTGTGCTTGCAAACGATATCACGGGACCCGTTGCCATAAAGGAATTTGAAAAAGCGGGCGCAAAGAAAGTTTTTGATAAAAATAAAGTTGTGCTTGTGATGGACCACTTTGCGCCGAACAAGGACATAAAGAGCGCGGAACAGTGCAAGATATGCCGAAGCTTTGCCGCCGATAAAGAAATTTTGAACTTTTTCGACGTGGGGAAGATGGGAATAGAGCACGCGCTCTTGCCCGAAAAAGGGCTTGTGGGCGCGGGCGACCTGGTAATCGGCGCGGACAGCCACACCTGCACTTACGGGGCTTTGGGCGCCTTTTCCACGGGCGTAGGCTCCACAGATATGTGCGCGGGAATGATGAGCGGCGAGGCGTGGTTCAAAGTGCCCGCCGCGATGAAATTCGTTTTGAAGGGAAAGCCCGCAAAATATATCTGCGGCAAGGATATAATTTTACATATAATAGGGCTTATAGGCGTGGACGGCGCGCTATACAGGAGCATGGAGTTTGCCGGCGACGGTATAAAATATTTAAATATAGACGACAGGTTTACAATCTGCAATATGGCGATTGAGGCGGGCGCAAAGAACGGAATATTCCCCGTGGACGGCGTCACGAGAGAGTATTTGCAGGGCAGATACACGGGGGAAATAAAAGAATACGCCGCCGACCCGGACGCGGTTTACGACAAGGTTTACGAAATAGATTTAAGCGCGCTTAAACCCACGGTGTCCTTCCCCCACCTCCCCGAAAACGCCAAAACGGAGTGGGGAAACATAAAAATAGACCAGGTGGTCATAGGTTCGTGCACGAACGGGCATATTTCCGATTTGAGAATGGCTGCGGAAATTTTAAAAGGCAGAAAGATTGCAAACGGAGTGCGGGCAATAATCATTCCCGCCACGAACGAAATTTATTTGCAGGCGCTTAAAGAGGGGCTTATAGAGCAGTTTATAGGGGCAGGGGCGGTAGTGTCCACTCCCACCTGCGGACCCTGTTTGGGGGGATATATGGGAATACTCGCAGCGGGCGAACGCTGCGTTTCAACCACAAACCGCAATTTTGTGGGCAGAATGGGGCACGTAACTTCGGAGATATACCTTGCCTCCCCCTACGTTGCGGCGGCAAGCGCGGTGACTGGCAGGCTCACAAGCCCCGCGGAGGTTATGGAATGAAAGTTAAAGGAAAAGTATTCAAATACGGCAACGACGTTGACACGGACGTTATAATTCCCGCGCGATATCTCAACACGTCCTCGGAAAAAGAGCTTGCAGAGCACTGTATGGAGGACATTGACGAAAGCTTTGTAAACGAGGTTGAAGCGGGCGATATAATTGTTGCGGGCGACAACTTCGGCTGCGGGTCCTCGCGCGAGCACGCCCCCATAGCCATTAAGGCAAGCGGAGTTTCGCTGGTGATTGCAAAATCGTTTGCGCGCATATTCTACCGCAATTCAATAAACATAGGTCTGCCCATTTTAGAGTGTCCCGAGGCGGTTGGCGCCATAGAAAAGGGCGACGTGGTGAGCTGCGACCTCGGCAGCGGCACGGTGACGGACGAAACGACCGGAAAGAGCTTTACGGCGGAACCCTTCCCCCCGTTTATCCAACAAATTATAGAGGACGGCGGGCTTATTGCACATCTTGCAAAGGTGAAAAAATGAAATATAATATTGCCGTTCTGGACGGCGACGGAATAGGTCCCGAAATTTGCGCCGCAGCCATTGAAGTGCTGGACAAGATAGGGGCAAAATACGGGCACGTGTTTAATTTTAAGCATTATTACATAGGCGGCTGCGCCATAGATAAATTCGGCGAACCCCTGCCCCAAAGCACCATTGACGGGTGCCTTGCAAGCGACAGCGTGCTTTTGGGCGCGGTGGGCGGCTATAAGTGGGACGACCTCCCCGGAGACAGCCGCCCCGAAAAAGGGCTGCTGGGCATACGCAAAGCCATGGGGCTGTACTCCAATATACGCCCCGCGAAGCTTTGGAAAAACCTTGCAGACGCCTCCCCCTTAAAGCCCGCGCTCGTAAAAAACGGCGTGGAAATTATTATTGTGCGGGAGCTTACGGGCGGGATATACTTCGGCAAGCGCGAACGCGGAGTTGAAAACGGCGCGGAATTCGCCTCGGACGAAGAAAGATATACAGTGCCCGAAATAGAGAGAATAATGCGCATTGCCTGCGAGCTTGCGGCAAAGCGTTCGAAAAGAGTTGTTTCGGTGGATAAAGCCAACGTTCTTGAAAGCTCGAGGCTGTGGCGGAAAACCGTGCACGAATATGCAAAAAAACATTTCCCCGACATTACGGTCGAGGACGTGCTGGTGGACAATATGGCTATGCAAATAGTTAAAAATCCCGCGCAGTTCGACGTGGTTGTAACCTCCAACATCTTCGGCGACATACTCTCCGACGAGGCGGCGCAGGTTACGGGGTCGATAGGAATGCTTGCCTCCTCCTCGCTCGGCGACACTAAGCGGGGGCTGTACGAGCCAATTCACGGCTCCGCGCCCGACATTGCGGGGAAGGATATCTGCAACCCCATAGCCACGATTCTGGCGGCGGCTATGATGCTGAGGGACAGCTTTTCCCTTACGGAGGAATATGCGGCAATTGAAAACGCCGTGCAGCGCGCGCTGGACGACGGCTACCGCACGGCGGATATTTACGTTGAAGGAACCAAAAAAACAGGCTGCCGTGAAATGGCAAAGATTATCGCGGGGAATATATAATGATATCCGAAAATGTTAAAAAACTCTTGGGCGAGGTGCCTTTAAAAAATCCCTTTGGAGAGTCCGTATCTGTGGTTGCGGCGGTAAAAACTCAACACGTATCCGCAATTAACGAGGCTATAGCCGCGGGAATCACAAAAATCGGGGATAACCACGTGCAGGAGTTCCGCGATAAGTACGCGGAAATTACGGGGAATCCCGAAAGGCATTTTATAGGGCATTTGCAGACAAATAAAATAAAATATCTTATAGGAAAGTGCGATTTATATCAGTCGGTCGACAGGCTGCCGCTTGCCGAAGAGCTTGCCAAAAGAAGCAAATCCGCGGGAGTGGTTTCAAACGTTTTATTGCAGATAAACGCGGGAAACGAGGAAACAAAGGGCGGATTTTCCTTTGAGGAAGCCGAAAGCGCGTACGCCGCGGTGAAAAAGATGCAGGCTTTGAACGTTTTGGGGATTATGGCAATGCTGCCATTTACCGACGACGAAGAGTTGCTGCGGAGCCTTGCAACAAAAGTGAGGGCAGTATACGATAAGCTGAACGCACAGGACGGGAATTTTAAGTACCTTTCCATGGGTATGAGCGGAGACTGGAAGCTTTGCGTGGAGTGCGGCAGCAATATGATACGCGTTGGCACCACCCTCTTCGGCAAGCGTAACGCTTGAGCGGCGTGTCGCCGCGGGCGGGTGTCTTAAAAGCGTTGTTACTTGATTCGCCGAAACTCCAATCAAACAAAATAACAGATTCTTCGTCGAGCTATGCCCTCCTCAGAATGACAGAAGAGGGAGCAACACAGAATGACATAGAACGAATCGACGCGGGCGTAATTCTTTGTTGAGGCAACTTGACGGGCGTCCGCGCAGAATAAAAATTTTTTTAAAAATCCTCAAAAAACGTATGCGCGGCAAAAAAATTTGTGGTATACTTATTCACGTTTGGCGATTTGCGTAAACGTTTGAAACAGCAAGCGGCTGCTTGCTGTTTTTATTTTTTGTTTAAAAAGGAGTATTATGGAAACAACTACACGAATTATGGACAACAACTTTTTAGGCACGGAACGCGTGGGGAAACTTTTGAGGAGGTTTGCCATACCCTGCGTTATTTCACTCATCATTCAGGCGCTGTACAATATAGTTGACCAGATATTTATAGGTCAAAGCGGCTATCTGCCGCTCGGGAACACAGCTACGGGCGTTGTATATCCCCTTACGGTTATTGCGCTTGCGCTCGGCTTGTTCATAGGCGACGGCACTGCGGCGATGATAAGCATCAACCAGGGGAAAAACGACTCGCAGGGAACCCATAGAGCCGTTGGCACGGGCTTGATGGCGGGCTTGGTTGCGGGAGCGCTGCTCACGGCGGTAAGCTTTATTTTTATGGAGCCTATACTTAAATTTTTTGGGGCTTCGGCGGGCGGAGCTGCCATTCTGCCGTATGCAAAAGAATACAGCGTGTTTATTTTTGCGGGTTTCACGTTCTTTATTCTTGCGTGCGTTATGAACCCCATAATCCGCGCGGACGGAAGCCCTAAATTTGCAATGATTGCCATGGCTGCGGGCGCGGTTGTAAATATAATTACCGACCCTGCGCTCATATATGCGGCGCATATGGGTATGAACGGCGCGGCGCTGGCTACCTTTATAGGGCAGGCAGTATCCTTCGTTTTGCACGGCGCGTACTTTTTTAAATCGAGAAGCTTCAAGCTCAGACTCATCAGCTTTATACCCGATTTCAAGCTGCTGCTTGCAAGCCTTAAACTTGGAATATCCAGCTTTTTAACGCAGTTTTCAATAGTAATAATTTCGGTTGTAAACAACAATCTTTTGGTGCAATATTTCCCCGAAGCGACAAACGCCATAGGCATCTTTACCGTTGCGTTTAAAGTGTTCGGCATAGTTGTGAGCGTTGCCGTGGGGATTGCCTCCGGCGGGCAGCCCGTTTTGGGATATAACTACGGCGCAAAGAAGTACGAAAGAGTTAAATCGGCTTTTATAATCATTTTGGGCGCAACGGCAATAGTGGGCGCGATTGCAACAATTCTGTTTGAAGCCTGCCCGCAGCTGTTACTTGGGGTGTTTGGGTACACGGAGTCGGGCTGCAGTCCCGCGGAGTTTGCTTTGGGAATAAGCGCGTTCAGAATTTATATAGGATTTATATTTTTGACCTGCCTCGTTAAGGTAACTTCCATATTCTTCCAGTCGATAGGTATGCCGGTGAAGGCTATGATGATTGCCCTTATGCGGGACGTTATATTCGTTGTGCCCCTTGCATATCTTCTGCCCCTTATTTCAAAAGAAGCGTTCTACTGGTCCGCGCCGATAAGCGACGTTTTAACATTTATAGTTTCCGCCGCAATGCTGCTTTCGGTATTCAAACAGATTTCGGGAGAAAAGGACTCTGAGCGCCACCGCGCAGGAAACAAAATTTATCGGGTATCTTAAAAGCGTTGTTGCTTGATTTGTGCGCTTATAAACATTAATGTAACATAAATTATAAAAGACACGCGGGCGCGCTTTTTGGCGCGCCCGCTTATTTGTTTACGAATAAAAAATCTCACATATATTATACCCTCAATCTGTTTATCTTGCAACAGTTTTGATAAACAAAAAGAGGATAATTGTTTGTGGGAAGAGACTATTTATGGATTATTTGAAAAGTTTTGCTGAAAGGCTGAAAGAGCTGATGAACGAAAAAAATCTTAATGCTCCCGCGCTCGCAAAAGAAATAGGCACAAACCGCACAACCGTTTCCGAGTTGTTGCGCGGAAATTATTTTCCTTCCACGGAACACCTCGTTGCCATGGCGGAATATTTCAACTGTTCGGCGGATTATCTGTTGGGGCTTGTGGAATTTCAGCCTGAAAACGGCAAATATCTCCCCGTGAAGCCATTTGGGGAAAGACTGCAGCTATGCCTGAGGGAAGCGCATAAATCCGAATATAGGCTGCAAAAGGACTTAAACATTTCCGCGTCCCTGACATATAATTGGCTACACGGCAAAACGCTGCCTACCGTTCACAGCTTAATTGAGCTTTCAAAATATTTCGGCGTTCGCGTTGATTTTATTTTAGGCAGAGAAAATTAAATATACCGATATTCCGGCACAAAAAATTCCCCGCGGAGCCGATTTGGCTCCGCGGGGAATTATTATTAAATTATCAGTCTGCCTTGAAGGGAAGAAGCGCAGCAATGCGTGCGCGCTTGATTACCTTGGAGAGTTCGCGCTGGTGCTTTGCACAGGTGCCGCTCATTCTGCGAGGAAGCATTTTTCCGCTTTCGGTTACAAACTTTCTCAAACGGTTTACGTCCTTATAGTCTATAACCTCCACCTTTTCCTGGCAGAAAACGCATACCTTTCTGCGGGGAACTCTTTTATAGGTCTTTTTGCCGGCTGCCGCGGCTGCCGCGGTCTGTGCGGGCGCAGTTTCCTGCGTTACAGTTTTATTTTCTTCCATAATTAACTCCTTTTAAAATCAGAAGGGAATATCGCCGTCGTCGTCAAACGCCTGCAAGGAGGGCTTTTTGCCTGCGCCGCCGCTCTGTGCGGGTGCGCTATCATAACCGTCCTCCACATTCTGCCCGCGCGGGGTTAAAAACTCCACGTCGTTTGCAACGATATCTATTCCCGTACGGCGGACGCCCTGGCTATCCTCGTAGTTGCGCAGCTCTATGGAGCCGTAAACCGCAACCTTGTTGCCTTTTTTTGCAAAACGTGCAACCGTTTCGCCCAGTCCGCGCCATGCAACCACGTTGAAAAAGTCGGTCTTCCTTTCGCCGTCGGAACTTGAATAGCTGCGGTTAACCGCAACCGAGAAACGGCAAATTTTTATCCCGCCGGCTGTTTCGGTAAGCTCGGGGTCGCGGGTTAAATTCCCTGTTAAAAATACTTTGTTCATTTTTATACCCTTTGTGTTTTACGCTTTTACCGTTATCATTCTTCTGAGTACTTCCAAAGTGAGACCTGCCACACGGTCAAGCTCCTTGACCTGCGCGCCGTCCACTTCAAAGGTAAACACTACGTAATAGCCGTCGGATTTATCGTTGATGGGATAGGCAAGCTTTTTTACGCCTTGCTTATCAACGGATACGACGTTGCCGCCTGCGGACGTGATAACGTCCTCAAACTTCTTTTGAATACTTTCCTTAACCTCGTCGGTTGCGGAAGAATCCAAAACGTAGAGCATCTCGTAAGTTTTCATAATTTTCACCTCCCGGACTTAATCGGCATACCACCTGCGGTATGCAAGGTTATGCACAAAATATTTGTGCTTATAAATACTACATTATTTTTATTCGATTGTCAACTTATTTTAAAAGTTAAATTCAGTGAGAGCCGGATATACCGCTTACAAGGTCTACGAGCTTGGAAAGCGCTTCGGTGAGCTTGAGGTCGCCGAGCTTAGTTCCCTGAAAATCAACCTGATAATCAAGAGCCGCAGACTCAAAGTCAAGTATGCCGGCTGCGTCGAGTTCCCGCAGCGTTGAGTTGTTGAGACGGTCAGCCACACCCGTGATTACACCGCCTATGCCGTTGAGCACCAGCGCGCTTTCGGCGCCGCTTTCGTCCGTAAGCAGAAGAGTCCACATTCCCTGCACTTCGCCATAGGTATAGTACTCGCCGCCGTCGAGAGAGTCAAGTTTGCCGAGTTCTTTACCTTCTACGAGGTGGTAGGAACCTTTCTCGTCCTTGGTGTAGTAGAGATATTTTGCGTCGAATTTAATTTCGTCGTCGCGTGTAGGCTCGCCGCTGACCGCCTTGCGCAACGTAGCGACAGTATATGTCATTTCGCCGTCTATGTTGGGATCGTACTGACCGTTTCCGTCCTTATCCTCGTAGCTCGAAACTTTGTAAATTTCGTCGGCGTACAGCTCGTTCAAGGTGAGCGAACTTATAGTGTCGCCTATGGTATTTATGGTGGCGTCCTTAATGGCGTTTAAAATTGTATTGCTGTCGTCTACTGTTATAAGCTCGCCTATGGTGAGGGTGTTCATAAGCCCCGTTATTCTTTCGCTCATTTTGCCGACTTTGGTGCCGGGAACGGGGTTACCGTCCTGTTTTGTAACAGCCGTAATGTTGCCGTTCTCTATTGTGAGCTTTACTTCTTCGCCGTCGAGGTTTGCGGTTTTCTTCTCCACGTCTACTTGATTTATGCCGTAGGCAAGGTATGCCATTATAACGCTGTTTGCGTCAACCGACATAACGTCGGTGATTTCCAAAACGTCAACAACGTTGCTCACGTTGTTTATTTCATATTCGCCGATTTTGGACAGAAGTTTATCGTCGGCGGGTATATCTATTATATCCTTTATTTTAAGCGTAGATGTAAGCTCGTTGACCTTGGTGCCGACTGCATTTATTTTAGTGCCGGGAACGGGTTCGCCGTTTTGGGTAACTCCCGTTATATTCCCGCCCTCTATTGTAAGATCAACCTCTTCGCTGTTGAGTTTTGCCTTTGTGCCGTTAATTTCGGTTATGCCGTAGGCGAGATATGCAAGAATTTTATTATCGGAGGAAATATCCATTACGTCGGAAAGGGTGAGGTCGTTTACTACGTCGCCCACTCCCGAAATAGTGCAATCCCCTATCTTCTCCATCAGCTTGCCGCCATCGGAAATATCTACTATATCCTTTATTTTAAGCGTAGATGTAAGCTCGTTGACCTTGGCGCCGACTTCATTTATTTTGGTGCCGGGGACGGGTTCGCCGTTTTGGGTAACTCCCGTTATATTCTTGCCCTCTATTGTGAGATCAACCTCTTCGTCGTCGAGCTTTGCCTTTGTGCCGTTAATTTCGGTTATGCCGTAGGCAAGATAAGCGAGAATTTTATTGTCTGTGGGAATTTCTATAAGCCCCGAAATTTCAAGCGTGTTCACAGCCGTGGAGAGTTCGCTGATTTTAGACTCCGCCAACTGCTCAAGGATTTTGTTGCCCTCCACGTCGATTATGTCGCCGATGGTGAGGTTATCCATAACGCCGTTCACCCTTCCGCTCAAATCGTTTATGCCTGCGGCGGGTACGGGTTTGCCCGTAACGTTGTTTGTAACGGAAAGTATTTTGCCGTCCGGGTCAACGTTGAGCGTGCACTCCTCGCCGTTAAGCGTGGCGGTCCAGACACCGTCCTCTTCCTTAATTCCCGTAATTCCGTAGGCAAGATAAGGAAGAATTCCGTTATCTGTGGTAACTTCCACAAAGATGCTTATTTCAATATTGTCAATGGTTGAGTTAATGGAGCCTACGGTGGTGCCGGGAAGCTCTTCTCCCGTTTCGGCGTTTGTTATTTTATCTATTTTGCCGTTCTCTATGGTTACATAAACGGGGATATCCTCTTCGCCGAGCTTGTAGGTTGCGGTGTATCTGCCCTGGGAATCGGCACTTTCGGAAAGCCCCGTAAGTCCGTAGGCAAAGTACAGGAGCATTGAATTCTCAAACGGGTCAACTTCAAGGAACGCGCCAAGCTCTAACCCGTTGACCTTTTCCCCGAAGTCCACCGTGCCGTCCATAAGATCGCCTATCATTATATCGCCCAAAACGGATTCGAGAAGCTCGTCAGGCGCTCCCTCGGAGGACAACAGATCCAAAATGCGCATCTGTTCGAGTCCGGCAAGCCCGCTGCCATCGGCAAGGGAACCTATGGTTATGGGGTCGATTGTAACCTTTTTGCCGTCCGCGCCGACATAGTAGTTGCCGCTGCTTTGCGCGGTTTCTTCGCTGTATATCCCATAGAGGTGCCCGTCGTCGGGAGCAAATATGAATTTGGAAGAATCATCGTGGTTGATTTCGGCTATATAGTAGCCGCCGTTGTATTCATAGAAGTACAGGTTATACGCCTTCCCGCCGGATTGGGGTATTAAATAGTCTTTTTGGGAAGGCAGAAGCGGAGCGCTGTCCTCTTCCCTTATGTATTCTTCCTCCGTGCTGGAGGTGAAGGTATCCAGCATAAGGGGATGGACCGTGCCTGAATTATCGGTAACGCAGTACGCTTCTACACCGAAGAGCACCTTTTCCAAAAGGGTGCCAACAGCACCTTCTACCTCTATTGAATTGAGAAAGGCCGCGGGCTGTATTTCCATTACCTTGTTTTGAAGATAGGTGCCGAACTCGGAAAATACAACTGCGCTAAGCTCTTCAAAGTCCACCGCAACGTAGTCCTGTATAGCCTCGGCAACGCTGTCCACAAGCCCGCGGGTAGCCGGAATGAGTTCGTCTATCTGACCGAGGGTGAGCGCTCCGGTATTGGACGCCATGGCTGTAACCTTGCTTATAAGGTCCATAAGCTTATCCGCGCCGCCCTGTTCGGGGTCGGTGTTTATAATTTTGTTGCGCCCGGTTTCGGAATCTACGCTGTTATCCACGCCGAACATGGAAAGAACGTTGTCGAGATCGGAGTTAAGCACGTAGAGCACACCGCCCGCAACCGTGCCAACAACAATGGCTATGCCCAGAATAAGCCCCACTATAAAGCAGATTACCGCCTTTAAAGTGCCGCCCTTTTTTTGTACCTGATTTCCTTTCATAAGGACCTCCAAAAAAAATTTTAGCGTTCCCGCCGAGCGGGTTCCGCAAAAGAAATTTACAGTTTTGATTTGTACATGTTTATCGGCTATTGCCAATTATATCATATTATGCGCGCGCATGCAAACGATTGAAAGAAAATGTTTTGCTTACGGGCAATTTTTTCAGCCGCGCGGCAAAAAAACCTTTGCCGCATAGTCCAATAGCGCCGCGCTGTCGTTTTTTACCGCGCCGGAAGCGCAGCCGTATAAAAGTTTTTCAAGCGTTGCGCCAACGCTTTCGGGCGCAAAACCCAAAGCTATAAGGGCGTCGCCCTTTACTTTTAATTCCTTTAAGGTGAACGGAACGCCCTCTTCAACCATACCCGCATATATGTTTTTGAACTTAATAACTGCGGGGGCTTTGGCAAGGTCGTCCGTGCAAGCCGAAAAATCAGCCTGCTTTATTAAAAGAATCTTGTTGAAAATATCGTAATTCTTTATTATGAATTTGCGGACCTTGCCCGTCTTTGCGTCCCCGCGCAAATCATACATATGCGTTGCAACCAGCCTCACAATTTCCGCAGCCGTCTTTTTGGGGGCTTTAAGCCTTTCCAGAATTTCCGCGGCGATGCGCGCGCCCTCCTCGTCGTGCCCGTGGAAATTTCCGTTCTTTAAAAAGCAATACGGCTTACCCACGTCGTGCAGGAGAGCTGCAAGGCGGACTGAACCGTCCGCGTACATTGCCGCGCGCAGGGAATGTTCCAAAACGTCGTATTTGTGGAAATCGGCGCGCTGGGGCATATTTTCACCGAGGGCAAGCTCGGGGAGTATCTCCCTTAAAACGCCCGTTTCTTGGAGTATTTTAAGCCCTGCGTAGTGGGCGTAAGGTATGCCGTATTTTTCGTCGGCGTGCAAAATAAGATTAAGCTCGGCGGCTATGCGTTCGGCTGAAACGTCCGAAACGAGCCTGCAATGCTCCCCCGCCGCGGCAAGGCACTCTGCCGTGGGCTTAAAGCCGGTCTGCGCGGAGATCCTCGCAAGCCGCATCAGCCGCAAGCCGTCCTCCCCGAAGACCTTGGAGGGTGCGGCAACGGTGGATATCCGCCCGTTTTTTATGTCCTCCACCCCGCCCAAAGGGTCGCAGATTTTCCGCGCCTTTATGTCGTAGTACACGGCGTTGCACTTGAAGTCGCGGCGGCGGGCGTCGAGATTTATGTCGTCGGTGCAGCGTATGCCCGAGGGAACGTGCTCCCCGCGGACGTATTCGTCGGAGCGGAAGCAGGTGAACTCATAGCTTTCGCCGTCCTTTTCGAGCTTTACGGTACCCGTGTTTTTATAGGCGGCGGTCACCTTAAACCCGCAGGAATGTGCACGCGAAATAAAATCCTCCGCAGACGCGGGGGCGCAGATGTCTGTGTCCGTTGCCTCAGGCGAAAAGCCCGCAATAAAATCCCTGACCCTGCCGCCGACAATATACAGCGGATATGGGCAGGCTTGGGCAAGCTCTGTTAAGTTGTGCGAAATAGTTTTATACACGGTGCGCCTTCAAGCTACGGTTTCAAAACTATTATATCAGGAATTTATTTTATTTGCAATTTATTTGAAGATGATATATAATTGTTATATAATAGCAAAAAAGCTAAATAATACATAGGCAAAAGGCATATGCTCTACGTTATCGTAAACGAACTTCATTTGAAAGGCAAGCATGCAAAGAAGCTTGAAGAGGCGGAGGCAGTATTTGAAAAGGCGGGAATTGAATATAAAGTGCTCAAAACCACGCACGCCGGGCACGCCACGGAGTACGTAAAGGAAATTACGCGCACAACCGGGAACACAATAGTCGCAATGGGCGGCGACGGCACATTGCACGAAATTTTGAACGGTTACGTAAATTTTGAGGACAACCCGCTGGGGCTTATCCCATTTGGCACGGGCAACGACTTTGCTTCGGCGGCGGGAATACCGAACGACGTTAAAGCCGCCGCGGAAAAAATAGCCTTCCGCGCGCCCGCATATGTTGACTTTATCCAGCTCTCTTCGGGGCTGCGCTCCCTCAATGCCGTTGGAATGGGGTTGGACGTGGAGGTTTTAAAAAGGACGTACTCAGGAAAACACCACGGAAAATCAAAATATTTCCGCTCTTTGCTTGCAACCCTGTTTAAGTTCAAAAGCATAGGCTTTTCGGTGGAATACAACGGGAAAACCGAAAAACACTTCGGGCTTATAGCCGCGCTCGGCAACGGACAGTCTATCGGCGGCGGAATAAAATTATTCCCCGAAGCAAAAATAGACGACGGATATCTGGACCTTATAATGGTGGACTACATATCCCGCATAAAGCTGTTTGCGGCGCTTTTGAAGCTTATGCGCGGCAAGGTGAACAGTGTTAAGGAAGCCACTGTCGCCCGCGTAAAAGAGGCGACATTCACCGTTGACAGCCCCAACTTTACCATTCAAGCGGAGGGGGAACTCTATGAAAACGTCCCCATACACGCGCATATAGTCAGCGAAAAATTAAAAATGTTCCTTTGATTTATGACGGAAAAATATCTCAGACGGATGATCGACGGCGTAAAGATAGCCGTTGTAGCCGTAGACCAAAACTTAAGAGTGAGCTTTGCCAACAGGGCTTTTAAAACGCTGTTTCTTTCGGAGTCCTCCCGCGCCTGCATAGGAAGGCTTACGGGGTGCGCGGAGTGCAACAAAAGTTGCAGGGAGTCCGCGGGGTGCCGCGGCTGCGCGCTTGCGGCGGCGTTCGAGGACGCCTTTTTGGCAAACCGCGAAATAACGAGGAGAATATATCAGCGCGTCAACCGTGCGGGAAACACTCACGAGGTGACCTACACCCTTACCGTAACCCCAATCGGCGGGGGGCTTTGCATGGGGACGGTGGACGACGCCATGGAGCTGGAAATCGCACGGGAGCTGCAGACGGCGAAGTCGATACAGCAACGGCTTTTGCCCGCGGGCAAATGGGCGGGAGGAAAGAGATATTCCTACGTGTATATCCCCTGCCGCGAGATAGGCGGCGATTTGCCGGACGTTTACACCGTGGGCGGCAAAGCCTGCGGAATGATAGCCGACGTTTCGGGCAAAGGCGTTGCCGCGGGAATGCTTTCGGCGTTCGTAAAGGCGGCTTACGACAAATCCACCCTCTCCCCCGCGCAGGCTATAACCAATTTAAACGACAAGTTCCGCGAACTCAATCTCGACGAGAGAAATTACGTTACGGTTGCGGCGGTGCGCATAGACGAGGACAGCGTGACGTACTCTATGGCGGGGCACAACGTGCCCATTCTGCTTAAAACCGAGGGCGGCGTTACGCGGATAATGCTGAACTCCCCGCCCGTTTCAAGCTGGTTTGAACGCCCCAACTACTTTGACGACTCAATCCCCTATAAAAAGGGGGATATATTGGTTCTTTTGACGGACGGAGTTACGGAGTGCCGCGGAAGCCACGGGGAAATGTTCGGGGTGGACGGAGCCATTAAAACGCTGAGTTATTCAAAAACGGCGGACGACTTTATAAAAAATTTAGAGGAAAACCTGCGCAGGTTTTCGCCCACGCCGCTGAACGACGACGTAACAGCCGTAGCATTCGACCTTTAACGCACTTGTTCGGGCAAGCGGAAAAAGCAAATAAGATACTATGGTCAAGCGTTACGCTTGTTGATTTGCGGTAACCAAAGTCAAGAGTAAAGAAATTAAGATACTATGGTCAAGCGTTACGCTTGTTGATTTGCGGTAACCCAAACCAAGAGTAAAAGAAATTAAGATACTATGGTCAAGCGTTACGCTTGAAGGCGCGCCGAAAGGCGCGCCTTTTGATTTTTTAAAATATATATTACGTTAAATCTTCGGCAATGCTGCTTGCCGTTAAACCGTGTTCGGCGTACAGTTCTTCAAGCTCGCCGTGTTTTACAAATCCGCGAACGGCGCGTATCTTTACACATATTCCGCGTTCCGCAAAGTGCGCCGAAAGTTTTTGCGCCATTCCGCCCTCGTACACCCCCTCCTCCAAAAGGCAAACGAGCTTTGCAGACTCCGTGAGCCGTGAAAGCTCCTCAGAGTTGAAGGGAAACGCCTTTACGAGGCGGACTATGCCCACCGTTCCGCAGACGAGGGGCAGGGCGTTGGCGGCAATCCTGCCGTAGGTTACTATTACCTTTTGGCAATTTTGAACGCCGCGGGTATAGGCGAAGTCGCCCCCGCAGGAATACTCCCACTCTCCTGCGATTTCTCCGCCCTTGGGGTAGCGGACTATCTGCAATCCCGTGCCGCAGACGGCTTTTTTGAGGGACGTGTTGAGTTCCGCAAAGGTTGCGGGGGAATATACGGTTGCGCCGGGAAGTATGGAAAATAGCGCATAATCATAAATACCCTGGTGCGTTATACCGTCGCCCTCAACAAAACCGCACCTGTCCAGCGCAAGCACGAAGTGCAGCCCGGCAAGGGATACGTCCTGAAAGAGTTGGTCGAACACCCGCTGCGAAAAGGTGGAATATATTGCGCAAACGGGCAGCTTTCCCGCCGCCGAAAGCCCCGCGCCGAAGGTTACGGCGTGCTCTTCGGCAATGCCCACGTCAAAAAATCTGTCGGGGTAGTTCTTTTCGAACTCCGAAAGCCCCGTGCCCGCGCTCATTGCAGCCGTTATGGCGCATATATCCTCGTTCTTTTCCGCCAGCTCGTTTATATATTTTCCGAATTCCGAGGAGAATGTTGCGCCTGCGCCGTCCGCAAGCCCCTTATCCGGATCGAAGGGCGGAACGGAGTGATATTTTGCAGGCTCCTCCTCGGCGGGCCTGTAGCCCATTCCTTTTTTTGTGTAAACGTGAACTACGCAACACGTCCCCCGCCTTTTTGCTTCGGAAAGCACCGAACAGGTGCGCTTTATATCGTTGCCGTCCACCGGACCTATGTAGTCAAGACCCAAATTTTCGAATATATTCTTTTTTAATAAAACGTCCTTTATAAAATTCTTAATCTTTCTGCCCAGCCAGATTGCGGCTCTGCCCAAAAGGGGAATTTTGCGCAACACGGTTTGCGTGGCGTGCTTCACGCGGAAATATCCCGCGCTTGAACGCATACGGCGGAGAGATTTGTTAAAGCCGCCTATATTCCTTGAAATGGACATCTCGTTGTCGTTCAAAAGGATTATGAGGCGGAGATTTTTATCGGCGCAGTTGTTGAGCGCCTCGTATATCATTCCGTTGGTAAAGGCGCCGTCGCCGACTACCGCAACGGTATAGTTCTGCCTGCCCGCCAGAGCGTCCGCCGAGGCAAACGCAAGGGCTTGGGAAATACTCGTGCCGCAGTGCCCCTCGTAACAGGGGTCGAAAACGCTTTCGGCGGGATTGGAAAATCCCGAAACACCGCCCGATTTGCGGAGGGTGGAAAAGCTTTTATATCTGCCGGTTAAAAGTTTGTGGGCATAGCTTTGATGGCTGACGTCAAAAATAATCCTGTCCGAAGGGCAATCAAAAACCTTGTGAAGAGCAATAGTTGCCTCCACAATTCCGAGATTTGACGACAAATGCCCGCCGTTTTGCGAAACGGTTTCAAGAATTTTTTGGCGAAGCTCCGCGGCAAGCTCGTCAAGCTGCGGTTTTTTGAGATTTTTTATATCCGAAGGTGCGTTTAAAGTTTCAAGTACAGCCATGGTAATATTAATTATAACATATTACGGCAATTTGTCAAATTATTCCACGGCGGCGTTTGTTCGGCTGCGCACCTCGGTCAATTTTTGCGGCTCCCCTGCGCTTTATTCAACACGTCCTCGAAGTTTGCTCCGTAAAAATGCCCGTCGGAGGTGTGCCTTATGCACTCTGCAACAAACCGCCCGGCTTCGGCGCAGCTTTCTGCAAGGCTTGCGCCGTTGAGATACTCCGCAGTGAACACCGCGGCAAAAATATCCCCCGTTCCGTGCAGCCTCTTGGGCAGCAATTCCCCAAATACGTATTCGGTTTTTCCGTCCTTATAGATTGCCTCGCCTATTTTCCCTTCAAGCTCCACGCCCGTGATTATAATGGTTCCGTGCGCGTACTTTTTCATTTCGCTTATTGCCCTTTCAACATACGCCCTGTCGTACTTTTCCCTGTACTCAAGCCCCGTCATAAAGCATACTTCCGTCATATTGGGCAAAATTACGTCCGCGCGGCGTATTAAATTGCGCATTGCCGCAACATACTCCCCGTCGAACCCGCCGTAAAGCTTTCCGTTGTCCCCGAACGCGGGGTCTATTATGATTTTTGCGCCCTCGGCGGAAAATTCGTCAAAGCAGCTTTCGGCTAAATCCATAAGCTCCTTTTTGCCGAGATATCCAAGCAAAAATCCCTCGAACTTAAACCCGTTTTCCTGCCAGAATTGATATATGTGTTTGATTTCCGGCGTTAAATCGAGGTAACTCCAACTCTTGAACATTGTGTGGTTTGAAAGCACCGCAGTGGGCAGCACAGCCGCCTCCACGCCGTACGCCGAAAGCAGCGGCAGCGCAACCGTGAGCGAACACTGCCCCACGCACGATAAATCCTGCATCGTTAAAATTCTTTTTGCCATAAATAAAGTCCTCACTTTTGTAGTGAGGACATTATACTACTTGTTTGGTATTAATATTATTACCAAAATGATTTTTTTTGATAATATCAGATTACACCTTGCTCTTTATCTTTTCGGCGGCTGCGGCTCTGCTATCCACGCCGAGCTTGAGATAGATGGCGCTGATATAGTTGCGGGCGGTGCCGTCGGTGAGTTTAAGGGCGGAAGCTATCTGCCGGTTGGTAAAGCCGTCGGCAATCATCATGGCTATTTCCACCTCCCTGTCCGAGAGGTTGAACGCCTTTTTGAGTTTGAGCTGCTTATCGTCGGCAACCATAGCCGCGGCGTCGGTGATTTTGCGGGCTATTTTTGCGGGGAGAATCGTGTCGCCCGCGTAAGCGTTTTTGACGGCGTCGATGAGTGCGGTGGAGCCGATATCCTTTAAAAGATATCCGCTTGCGCCGTTGTTTATTGCGCTCAAAATATAGTCGCTGTCGTCGAAGGTGGTGAGAATAATTATCTTAATGCCGTCGTTAAGCTCCTTTATTCTCTTTGTTGCCACAACGCCGTTCATATTGGGCATTCTTATGTCCATCAAAACCACGTCCGGCGCCTCTTTTTTGCACCGCTCCAAAGCCTCCGCGCCGTCCTGCGCAATGCCTATAACGCGGATATCTTCCGAAGTTTGCAGCACGGAGCGTATGCCCTCGGCTAAAAGCATCTGGTCGTCAACAAGCAATACTTTAATCATTTTTCACCTCGTTTTGCACGGGCGCGGATTTTTGTGCCGGCGCCGGCAGATTTATAGTAACTTCAAAGCCCTCTCCCCTCACGCTGGTGAAGTTGCAGGCGCCGTTCAAAGCCTTTGCGCCGTCAAGAATGCCCGAAAGTCCGAACCCGGCGCTAACCGACCCGTCCACACCCGAGCCGTTGTCCGAGATGTACAGCTCTATCCCGCCGGGGCTGTTTTTAAGTTCGATATAAAATGCGGTGGCTTTGCCGTGGCGGATGCCGTTGTTGAGGCACTCCTTTAAGCTGTTGCACAAAAAACGGCACTCACGCTCGCCCAAAGCCGCGTCGGCAATATCGTATCTCGCTTTTATGTCCGTGCCATCGATGGTTTGGGCGATTATCCCCTCCAGCTCCTCCCTCAGGGTCAGGGTCTTTTGCCTGCCGGCAAGAAGGTGAACGCTTTCACGCATCTGCTCGAGCGCGTTGCGCGCCTGAAGGTTTGCGGAAATTATTCTGTTCTTAGCCTCCTCGGGGTCCTTGTCGATCAACAGCTTTGCCGCTTCCGTCTGCATTATTACTGTGGTCATCGAGTGACCGGCATTGTCGTGGATATCCTTTGCTATGCGGTTGCGCTCCTCGAACACCGCCGTTTCTGAAAGCTGTTTGGAAGCCTCCTTTAACGCCGCGCGGGACTCGTCCGCCTCCTTTAACGCCGCCGAAAGCTCCTTGTTCTTTTTGTAAAAGGTCAAAAGAAACTGCACGATTATAAAGTCGAGCGCCAGCGCCAAAAGCCCGAACAGCGCGCCGCTGACTATTTCGACGGTGGAATTTATTGTGCTTGCGCCGGCGTTTGTGAACACCCAACCCAAAACGAAGGATATGGTGTACAGCCCGCAACTGACCGTAAACAGTATGAGTTTATCGCGGAAGCGCTCCAGATTCATATATATCTGCGTTAAAACCACGCAGTAGAGCGCGGCAAGAAGGGAATTGCCCGTAACTACGCATATTATAAGAAGAAGCGCCGCGTCTATGCCGTAGAACACCATTTTAAGCGCAAATTTTTTTATTACGAAGCTGTCTATGGTTTCCGCAACCGCCAGAAGGATACAGCAGCCCGAAACGACTATAAGTTTTAGCACAAGCATTTTGCCCGAATTGCGCGTAGCCGTCTGCGCGCAAACCACTATCTCCGTTATGATGAGAATGGCGATGAGTATAAGCTTGATATATCTTATAGATTTTTCGGAATAGATGTTTACCTGCGGTTCCATTTAGCTTCCAGAATCGAATTTTTATTTTACTTTAAATTTTGCGTTCAATTTATTTTACCATAAAATAAAAAAAGTGTATAATGTTTTTAACCACTTTTTGCAAGGCTGTTAATTTTGATGGAAAATTTTGAAGAAATTCTGAAATGTATTTCGGAAATAGTTAAAATAAACTCGGAGGAAGGCGCCCCCGCGGAGGGCGCGCCGTTCGGGGAGGGCGCAAAAAGGGCGCTTGAATATTTTTTGAACCTTGCCGCAGGCTTTGGGTTTGAAACCCGCAACATAGACGGATATGCCGGCGAGGCGGCGTTCGGCGAAGGGGAAGAATTTGCCGTGCTTGCCCACCTTGACGTGGTGCCCGCGGGTTCCGGCTGGACGCACGAGCCGTTCGGCGGGGAAATAGACTATAACGCCCGCCGGATATGGGGCAGGGGCACGATGGACGACAAGGGCCCCGCAATAATAGCGCTTTTTGCCCTTAAAGCGCTTAAAGACGGCGGATTTAAGCCGCGCAGAAAAATCAAGCTTATAGTTGGCTGCAACGAAGAGAGCGGCTGGAAATGCATTGATTACTACAAGGCGCACGCGCATATGCCCGACGAGGGGATTTCGCCCGACGCGGACTTCCCCGTGATTTATGCGGAAAAGGGCATACTGCAACTGAAACTTTATTTTCCCGTGTGCGGGGACTTTGACATACGCGGCGGCGAACGCCCCAATATGGTCTGCGACAGATGCACCGTAACCGTGGGCGGAAAACCCAATACGTTCCGCGGAAAATCGGCGCACGGGTCCACCCCCGAAAAGGGCAAAAACGCCATAAAGCCCGCCCTTGAATTTTTGGGGCTGGACGAAATTGCGGGTATATTGTTCCGCAACGGGCTGCATATGGAGGATTTGGAGGACGAAACGGGCAAACTCACTTTTTCGCCCAACATAATAGAGCGCAACGGCGATGTTATGGAAGTTACGGCGGATGTGCGCTATCCCGCCACGCTCACCCGCGGCGACGCGCTTGCGCCCCTTGAAAACGCGCATATACGCTATGAAATAATCCACGAACAGGCGCCCCTGTACAACGATAAGAACGGTAAACTCGTAACAACGCTGTGCGAAGTTTATAACGAAGTGACGGGCAAGAACCGCAAGCCCGTAGCCATAGGCGGCGGAACGTACGCGCGGGCGCTTCAAAACGGAGCGGCGTTCGGCCCCGAGGAAGAGGGCGAAGAGAGCACTATCCATCAGGCAAACGAATATATAACCTTTGAAAAAATAGAAAAGTGCTATAAAATTTATAAGCTTGCGCTGGAGCGGTTGACCGCATAGAACGCAGAACGGGTATTTGATTTTGAGTAAAGAGGAAAAACGGCGGCTGCCTAAAAGAATAATAGCGCTGATTGTTGCGGGCGCGTTTATTGCGGCGCTCGGGATCACCGTGCTCGGATTTTTTATTGCCTTTTGGATTTCGGACGCAAAGGCGTATGTATGGCGCCCTTCCTACGAAATGCTGTCCGAAGCGGAGCTTAAAGCCGTATACGAAAAGGAGACTCTCACCGACGGGGACTATGAAGTGCTGTTCGAGCAGACGGGGCTTACGCGCATAGGCATAGACCGCGCAAAAAAAGCTTCGGGCGGCTGGGCGCGCGTGCTTGCAATACAACAGTCCTATTTTAAGGAACGCGGGGTAAAACCGGAGCAATTTGCGCCGCTCGTGTGCACCGATATGCTCTCGGGCGACCCCGCGGAAACCATTTATCTGCAGCGCGGCGATATTATAATAACCTCCTCCACCCACTTTTCGGGGTTCAGAATAGGTCACTCGGCAATAGTTACCAACGGCGCGGCGGGCAGAATTTTTCAGTCTAACCAGGTTGGCGTTGCAAATTATTATGCAACTGTAAACGAGATGTTTACTAACCGCATAAACTTTATGGTGCTGCGCATAAAGCCCGAATATTTTTCCGAAAGCGGGCAGGACGACGGGGAATACCGCAAAAATTTAGACCGCGTGACTTCGTTTATAGAGCACGATTTAAAGGATATGCCCTACAGCGTTTTTACAGGAGTGTTCACAAAAAAGGACAGCACCGCCGCAACCTCCTGCGCGCATCTGATTTGGTACGGTTTTAAGCACTTCGACGACGAGAACGGCGGAAAATACAATTTGGACCTCGACTCCAATGGCAGGCTTTTGGTAGTGCCTAAAAATATTTCGGAATCGCCCTACGTGGAGCTTGTGCAAACGTTTGGGTTCGACCCGGAAAAAATGTACGAATAAACGATTTGTAAGCGGCGGCTGCGCTTTGCGCAGCCGCCGCATTGTATATTGCGCTTTTTTACTATATACGCGGGCTATATCGCCACGGGAACGTAGTAAAGCGCCACCCCCGCCGCGCCTGCCATCAATATAAGAAGTATCGGCGAAAGACTTTTTTTGCGCGTCAGTTTATACACTGCCGATATTGCCGCAAGAACGCCTAAAATTATAAGCCCCTTCAGGTCGGCTTCGGGGGAGCTGTGAACAGTTTTTACCGAAAACAGAACGCTTAAAAACGTTATTGCGGCAGTGGAAATTATAAGCCCCGTTACCGCGGGACGTATTCCGCCGAGCACCGCGCGGACCCCTTCATATTTTAATATATTTTTCAGTACTGCGGCAATTAAAAGAATTATTATAAACGCGGGCAGCACCACCCCCGCCGTGGCTGCGAGCGCGCCCCAAATACCGCCCTGCGCGGAGCCGACGAACGTTGCCATATTCACGGCTAACGGACCCGGCGTGGACTCCGAAACGGCAATAAAATTCATAAGTTCCCCCTCCGTGAGCCAGCCATGCGCAAGGGTTTCCTCACGGATAAGTGAAATCATACCGTAGCCCCCACCGAAGGACACGGCGCCTATTTTTAAAAAAGTGAGAAATAATTCAAGATATATCATCGTTTTTCCCCTTTTTCTTCCTCTCCCTCAAATATTTTACCGCGTAGACGGCAAGCCCCGCCGTGCCGCTTATCAGAACGTAAAAAATAGAGGAAAAATCGATTCCGAATATCGAAAAAAGCAACATACATAGCGTTGTAGCGACAAAAATCACAAGATTAAACGGAGTTCTTTTGATTTTTGCAAGCATCTTTACGCCCGCCGTAAAAATGAGGAACACAATGCATACCTGTATGCCCCTGAACGCCGCCGCAACCCACGCTATCTCCAAAAACGCATTAAAAAACAGCGATATTGCGTAAATTATGGCAAACGACGGAATACACACCGCAAGCGTGGCAATTGCAGAACCCGCCACACCGCCCGTTTTATAGCCGATATATGTTGCCGCATTTATGGCTATGGGTCCGGGAGTGGACTCTGCAACGGCAACCATGTCGGCAAATTCTTCTGCGTTCATCCACTTCCGCCCGGAAACAAATTCGTTTTCAAGCAACGCTATCATGGCATATCCGCCGCCGAATGTGAAAAGCCCTATTTTGAGCATTATAAAAAATAATTTAACGTACTTCATTGCCCCCTCCACGGCAATTTTTATTATAGTATTTGACTTTAAATAAGTAAAATATTATAATATTATAAAAACCATAAGGACATTATTATGACAATAAGGCATTTAAAAACCTTTATTGCGGTGTGCGACTGCGGCGGCGTCACGCGGGCGGCAGAAAGGCTGCACGTGGCGCAGCCTGCCGTAAGCCAGACAATTGCCGAACTTGAAAAGTACTACGGCGTGATTTTGTTCGACAGGCTCGGGAAAAAATTGGCGCTGACGGACTGCGGGAAGCAACTGCTTGCAAAGGCAAGGGAGACGGCGGCGTCCTTTGACGATTTTGAGCTGCTGGCAACCCGAACTACGCTTGAAAACCGCGTAAAAATAGGCGTTTCACTCACGATAGGAAAGAAGTTCTTGCCTGAAATACTCAACACGGTGCGGCAAAACTGTCCTAGGGCTACTCCGTTTGCAGTGGTTGACAACAAGGCAAAAATAGAGGATATGTTGCTTGACGGAAGTCTTGATTTCGCCATTTTGGAGGGTGCGGTTAAGTCGCCATGCCTTAAATGCGAAGCTGTGGGCGGGGACAGGCTTTTGGCGGTGTGCGCGGCGGACTTTGCCGCACCAAAAAAAATTTCGCCCGCAGAGCTTGAAAATTATCCCGTAATTTTAAGGGAGCGCGGCAGCGCCTCCCGCGAAGTTTTTGACGGAATGGCTGCGGCAAACGGACTGAAAGTGAACGTTTTGGCGGAGTCGGCAAGCAACAGCGCGCTGATTGCGTGCGCCGAGGCGGGCGCGGGCATAGCCGTACTGCCCGAGGCGTTGGTCGGGGAATATATTGCGGCAAAAAAGCTGCGCGAAATAAAAATAGAGGGCTGCTCATTTGCGCGCAGATACTTTTTGGTATATCACAAAAACAAGCGGTTCGCTCCCATACCCCAAAAGGCGCTATCTTTGGCAAAGAGCGCATTTGAATAATGAACCTCAATACGCCGCCTTATAAAAAATTTTTGCTATAAACTTGTATTTGATTGACAAAAAAAAATATATCTTATATAATATGTTCGCTGTTCGGGTATTGGACGGCAAAAATTTTATGCGCCATTAGCTCAATTGATAGTGCGACGAGCGCGGGCTTCTCAAAACAGCACTGTGCGCTGTTTTGCCGCGCGAGATGAGTGAGCGCATATGTCCCGCGCGAACGACGACCGAAAAAGGCGTTTGCCCTTACGCCTTTTGAGAGGGCTACGGAACCAAACTCAATATTTATGCGCCATTAGCTCAATT
>CANRCK010000012.1 GCA_947629095.1 uncultured Clostridia bacterium
CTTTGAAGTAAAAAGTAAATCCGAACCATTCACTCGTAACAAGTAAACAATTCGGATTATACTCTTTTGGTGCACCTTCAGGGACTCGAACCCTGGGCCCAATGATTAAGAGTCATTTGCTCTACCAACTGAGCTAAAGGTGCATATGTTGGCGGCTGTATGCCGCATTTTAGTTGGTGGTCCATCCGAGATTCGAACCCGGGACACCTTGATTAAAAGTCAAGTGCTCTGCCGACTGAGCTAATGGGCCAAATTGGCTGGGGTAGCTGGATTTGAACCAACGAATGCGGGAATCAAAATCCCGTGCCTTACCGCTTGGCGATACCCCAACGCTTTCCGCTCCACGCGGAAACGAAGTGGGGCGGGCGACAAGTTTCGAACTTGCTGCCTCCAGAGCCACAATCTGGCGCTCTACCGATTGAGCTACGCCCGCCATACTCTGGTGCGCCTGGAGAGACTCGAACCCCCGACACACGGCTTAGAAGGCCGTTGCTCTATCCTGCTGAGCTACAGGCGCATATGTGCATCGAGGTGCTTAGCCTAAAAAGCTTTGGAGCGGGTGATGGGAATCGGACCCACACAACCAGCTTGGAAGGCTAGTGTTCTACCACTGAACTACACCCGCATTGTCCTACAGGGAATACAAAAGGGTTTGTACTACTCAATGCTCAAAAATTATATCAAATCAAAAAAGTACTGTCAACTTATTTTAAAACAGTTTAAATAAAAATAAAAAATTTAATATTTTTTTATTTGGGCGGATATTGACAGCGCAGCCGCGGAAATGATATATTTTTTATATGAAACAGTCGGTAAAAAACAGGCTCGGCGCTGCCGCGGCAGATTTGGCGCTGCTGTGCACGGGACCGGTTGCGGCAATAATATCGGGCGCGGTCGGCGCAGACCCCTCCACGTCCTTTTTGGATTCGATGGACGTGCTGTGCATCATCGTTATGTGCTTTTTTACGGCAATAGTAACGGTGGAAATAATTTCCGTGTTCAAAATTTCCGATTCCACAGCGCACACGGTGTTTATTGCCGCGTCTCTGCTGGGATACTGCTTTTCTTCCCCCGATTTTATACATTTTTTGGGCGCAAAGGGCGCGGTTGTGAGCGTGTATGCCGCAGAGTGCTTTAATTTTGCGTTTTTTATTTGCGTAATTCTTTCGGTCATATATTTTTGGAACTATACTTTTCAAATGCATATCCCCCAAAAACTGCGAGTATTTGCCATAGCCGCGGGCGTTGCGTGCGCAGCGGCGTATGCGGGGCTGTATCTCCTTGGGCTGCAAGCGGTGGCTTTGGGAGCGTTTACGGCATTTACTGCGGCGGCGCTTGCATATGTATACCGCTTTGTTTACGGCGGGCAGAACGCGGACCTGTCCTTTTACTCCACCGAGGCGCTTTTGTACCTTATGTTCGGCTCCGCAACGGTGAACGTGCTGTGCGGAAGCGGGATTATAAAATTTCCGTCCGCGGGGTTTACTTCCTTCTATTCGCTCGGCGCGGTGCTTTTGTTTGCGCTGGTTTACGTGGCGTACGCCATGAGGACGGACCGCGCCGCACTGAAAGCGAGCGAGTATAAGCTGAAATACGAACGGGTGAGAACAGAGGCGCTGCGCGGGCAGATAAAGCCCCACTTTATTTTTAATTCGCTTGCGGCGATACAGTCGCTTTATCACAAGAGCCTTGAAGAGGGCGACAGGGCAACGAGCCTCTTTTCGAGGCACCTGCGCGCAAATGTGGAGGCGGCGAACACAGACCTGATACCCTTTGAAAGGGAGCTTGACAACATACAGGTTTACGTTGACCTTGAAAATATGCGCTACGAAAAAAAATTCAACGTTATATTCGATATAGACTATACGGACTTTTATATACCCGTGCTCTCCCTGCAACCGTACATCGAAAACGCAATGCGTTACAGCAAGGTGAACGAAAATCCCGATGGATATATCAAAATTTCCACTGCCGCCGCAGAAGGCGGTGTGACGCTTGAGGTGAGCGACAACGGCGCGGGATTCGATGTGAACGCAGTGCCGCAAACGTCCTGCGGGATAAACAATTCCCGAGAGCGCTTTAAAGTTCTGATGGGCGTGGAGCCGCAAATTATCAGCGCCCCGGGCAAGGGCACGGTTGTTACCGTGTTCATACCCGGCAACGGAAGGAGTAAGAATGAAAATAATTATAGTTGACGATGAAATGAGCGCCCTGCATACCTTTTTGACGGATATAATAGGGCGCACGGACGTGGAATATAAATTTTTTAAGGACAACGAGAGGGAAATTTGCGAATATGTTTCAAAAAATAATATTGCCGCCGCATTTTTGGACATAAATATGCCCCACATAAGCGGCTTGGAGCTTGCCGAAAAACTGATTAAGCTCAGCCCGGGCATAAAAATAGTGTTCATTACGGGGCTGGATATCTCCGAAAAGGACTTAACGGAACCCGTTTTAAGCCATACCGCGGGATTTTTGTATAAGCCCTGCGATACGGACGCGCTCACGCGGCTGCTTGCCTCCATAGAGAGGGACTCGCCAAAGCTGACGGCAAAGACGTTCGGGGCCTTCGATTGCTTTTTAAACGACAATATAGTGCGGTTTTCCTCTAAAAAGTCAAAGGAGCTGTTTGCGCTGCTTTTAGTATACAACGGCAGGGAACTTTCGATGAGCGACGCTATTTCGCAGCTGTGGCCTGATATGGATACGGACAAGAGCAAGCCCCTCTACCGCGACGCGGTATGGAGGCTGAGAAAGACGTTAAAGGACATCGATTTTGAATGCGTGACATTTGAAAGGGCAAAGCTTACGCTGAATAAACAGAACATATATTGCGATTATTGGGAATATCTTGAAACCAAAGTACTGCCCGCAAAGGCTGTGTTTTTAAAAAGCTACAGCTGGAGCTTGGCGTATTTGACGTAGTGCAAAAACCATAAAAAACTCAATACGGTATGAAAAAAGCGCGCATATTTGCGCGCTTTTTGTTTTGCGGATTTTTGTTGCTACATAAGCGGGCTGACTATTCTGAGCACCGTTGTTATAAAATTGGAAAATACGTTGTGCCTTGCGGGGGTTTGAACGTCGTTGGCGTTAAACACCTTGCAAAAATCGGCTTCAATGTCCGACATAACCGTTTTATCGTCGGTATATACGCCGTTATCGAACTCCTGATAGAAGGCACGCATATCCATATTGACCGAGCCGACCGTTACGGCGTTTTCGGTGAGCATAATCTTGCTGTGCACAAAAACACCGTGCATATAGTACACCTTTGCGCCCGCCGACATAAGCCGCTCGGCGTAGAATTTTGTGACTTTGTAGATATATCCGTAGTCGGGCACGGCGGGGAGAACTATTCTCACGTCGCAGCCCGATTTGGCTTTTGCCGTGAGCAGGGCAAGCATATCCGTGTCGGGAATGAGATAGGGCGTCATTATATACAATTTTTCGTGCGAGGCGTCGGCAAGATTATAGTAAACGCCGCGGCAGAGGGGTTCCTCTATCTCCGGTCCGCCCGCAAAGGGCACTACGTTTGAAGTGTTTGCGGTTTTTTCAGCCCTATACAGATATTTGCCAAAGTCGGCGCTGCGGCGGGTTGCAAACTCCCACTGCCGCAAAAAGGTTATTGTCAGACCGTCCACGGCAGAGCCGTCGAGGCGAAGCCCCGCGTCCTTCCACAGCCCCTCCATTTTGCGCCTGTTGGTACATTCGTCGGCTATGTTGCAGCCGCCCACGTAGCCCGTTTTGCCGTCTATGACTATTATTTTGCGGTGGTCGCGGAAGTTTAATCCGAAATAGAAAGGAGAAAAGAGAGGCTCGAACACCTTGAACTCTATGCCCGCCTTTTTTATGCGGTTTTTTGTTTCGGTTGTAAGCACGCCCTGCGAACCGACATCGTCGTATAAAAATTTTACGGTTACGCCCTCGGCGACCTTGCGCCCGAGAACGTCGATAAGCCTTTCCAAAAGGACGCCCTCGGCAACTATAAAGTACTCCAAAAATACAAATTCCTTTGCCTCTTCAAGCCGGGCGCAGAGGTTGTCGAACAGCTTTCTTGCGTTGGAAAAGTACTGTATATCCGTGCCCGTGTAGGGAACATAGCCGCCGGCGTTGTAGATATAGCCGCAGTCGCGGCGGACGGCGGGCGAAGCTTCGTCCAGAAAGAAGCCGCCGCGGTAGACGAGGGAACGGTTGAAAATTTCGGCGTATTTCTTTTTGTAGTAGCCGTAGCAGACCCGCTTGCTTGAAAGGATATAAACTATGTATCCGCAGCCGAAGGACAGAAGAAACAGAATTATCCAGCTCGCCTTGGTCTGGGAGTCGCGCTCCTCTATTAAAACATATATGCCCGTCAAAACCGTAAGCCCTATGGAGATATAGAAAAATATCGGCACGAAATACGCCAGAGCCGCGTAAACCGCCGCCAGCACGGACATTTGCAGAACAATGCTGAGGTCGGTCAACACGGCGCGCGCCCCCGTGGGGAAATCCACGGGCTTTTTATGCACGCACTTGGGTCTTTCTTTTGCAAGAGCTTTTAAAGTCTTGCGGGAATGATAATAAAACTTTGTCATATTGTTTACAATCGGCGTAAAACGCCCGGATTTTTATTTAAAACGATAAACTTACAGCTTATACGTACGGCTCTCTGAATTCGGCATACCACTCCGATTTGAGCAGGGTCTCCTGCGTGCCCGAACAGGAAATCTTTATGCCCGCGGAATTATCCGAAGATGCGGGAACGAACGAGCAGACTATATTGCCGTTCCACGGCTTGCCCGTATATCCGCCGCCAAACTGTGGAAATTTTCCGTTGCTTATGGGCGGAAGAGTATCGGCAACGCTTGTGCAGTAGATATTTTGGGTGTACTTTAAGAGATTTTTGAATACTATCGTGTAGGGGAATGTGTTGTTTACATCGGTTGTGTATTCGTTGGTGCCCGCGCAACAGCTTATGGCAACATATTCGGGCTTTATTACGCTTAAAAGCTTTTCGGTGGACGAGGTGCCCGAGCCGTGGTGTCCCGCCTTGTAGAAATCAACGTCGGGAAGCACGTCGTACTCCGACTTGCTGTTGGAGCTTTTTGCATAGTAGTCCACCATCCTGCTTTCGCCGTCCTTTTCAAGGTCGCCCGTAAGAAGGAAGTTATAGGTTTTGGAAGTGGTTTCCTTTGTGAATAAAGTTACAACGGAGTGGTTGTTTTCGTCGGCGCTGACGTTGTAATAGTAATAATTATAGAGGATATTCATGGAGAGCGTGTGCTCCTCGTCCAGCCAATACTGCCGCTTGGCGCCGCCCTCCTCGTTGTAGCACTGCCCCGCGGTATATACCGTTGCGCCGTTCTCTTCGGCATGTTTTACAGCCGCGCAGAACTTGCCGTAAATAGTATTTAGATTGTCCTCTTTGCCGTTCTTGTCCGACTTTACGTTGTCGAATTTTATTAAGGTATCCACCTTGAATTTATACAGCACGCCCGTGCGCGTGTTGCCCGAAGAGTTGCCCGCAAAGGCGGCTATGTGGTCGGTGTCGGCGTGCGTGGCTATCACATACTCCAGCTTGTTGTCGGTTACGTAATTATTAAGATATTCGCATATCAGGGGCGCGCTGCCGCCAGATGAACCGGCGTCGATGAGAATGTCGTTTTCGCCCGCCTTTATGTAGATGCTGTCCCCCGCGTTCTTGCCCAAATCGATTACATGTATTGAGATATCGGAGCCTTCGGCCACTACGCCGCCCGGCCTTGCCTTGCCGCAGATGGTGCAATTGCCCTCTTCGTCATAGGTGTGTTCGCCTATGCCGAGATAGATATGATAGATATCGGGGCGGAAAATATAGAGAAAAACCGCCGCTATCATAACTATTATAAGGAGTATTAAAATAAACGTGAACAAAAAACGGTGCTTTTTTGCAGACCTGCCGCGCTTTGCCATTCAGACCCCCAAAGGATTTCAGATTTATAAATTTTTGAGTTGTTCCAATATCTTTTCGCGCATGGCGATATATTTGTCGAGCTTTGCCCTCTCCTCGTCCACGAGTTTTTTGGGCGCCTTCATCATAAAGCCCGTGTTGTTGAGCTTGCCGTCGGCACGGCGGATTTCGCTCATCACCGTTTCAAGCTCCCCTTCAAGCCTTTCGCGCTCCTTGCCGAGGTCCACAAGTTCGCCCATGGGGATATACACAGTGCCTACGGGCAACACCTTTGCAACAGCTTTCTCGCCCGCTTCCGAAGCCTCGCTTATAAAGGTTATATCCTTTGCGCCGGCAAGCTTTAAAATGCTGTCCTGGTTAGCCGAAATAAGCCTTTTGCTTTCGGTTACCATATACAGGCTGACCTTTTTGGAGGGCGCGCAGCCGAGTTCGGTCTTTGCCGCGCGCACGGCGGTTATTATATCCTTTATGCCCTCGAACGCAGCCGCGTCCTTTTTGTAGGCAAGCTTTGAGTTGTAGCGGGGATAGTCCTTCAACATTACGGTGCCATCCGTTCCCGGAACCGAACGGTATATTTCGTCCGTTATGAAGGGTATGAAGGGGTGCAGAAGTTTGAGGATATTTTCAAGAACGAATGTAAGCACGGAAATTGCCGCGTCCTTTTTGCCCTCGTCCGCGCCGTAGAGGGCGGGCTTTGAAAGCTCTATATACCAGTCGCAGAAATCGGACCATGTGAAGTCGTAGAGCATCTGGCAGGCAACGCCCAGCTCGTACTTGTTGAGGGCGAGGGTGACGTCGCGTATGACAGCCTGAAGCTTGGAAATTATCCACTTGTCGGCGGCGCAGAGCTTTATCTCCCCGAGGGGCTTTACCGTTCTGCCCTCGGCGTTGGTGATTACAAAGCGGCTGGCGTTCCATATTTTATTCATAAAGTTGGCGCACGCTTCAACCTTTGCGTCGGAGTAGCGCGTGTCGTTGCCGGGCGCAACGCCCTGCAAAAGGGAAAACCTTAAACTGTCCGCGCCGTATTTATCTATAACTTCCAGAGGATCCACGCCGTTGCCGAGGCTCTTGGACATTTTTCTGCCCTTTTCGTCGCGCACGAGACCGTGCATCAATACGTCGCGGAAGGGAACCTTGCGCATATGCTCAAGCCCCGAAAATATCATTCTGGATACCCAGAAGAAGATTATGTCGTAGCCCGTGACTAAAACGTCGGTGGGATAGAAATATTCGAGGTCGGACGTGTCGTCGGGATAGCCCAAAGTTGAGAAGGGCCAAAGCGCGGAGGAGAACCACGTGTCGAGAACGTCCTCATCCTGCTTTAAATGCCTGCCGCCGCAAACGGGGCAGACGTCGGGGTCTGACTTTTTGCAGATCTCCGCGCCGCAGTCGGCGCAGTACCATACCGGAATACGGTGCCCCCACCAGAGCTGGCGGGAAATGCACCAGTCCTTAACGTTCTCCATCCAATTGTAGTAGGTTTTGGCGAAGCGTTCGGGGATAAACGTGACTTTTTTGTTCATCACCGCGTCTATTGCGGGGCGCGCCAGATCCTCCATTTTTACAAACCACTGCTTTGAAACTATCGGCTCCACCGTGGCTCTGCAACGGTAGCAATGCCCCACGTTGTGGGTGTGCGGCTCCGTTTTTACGAGATAGCCATCCTCTTCAAGCTCCTTTAAAAGCCGCTTCCTGCACTCGTATCTGTCAAGTCCCTCGTACTTGCCCGCGCAGGCGTTCATGGTGCCGTCGTCGTTCATCACGCGGACTGCGGGCAGGTTGTGCCTTTGACCCACTTCAAAGTCGTTGGGGTCGTGGGCGGGGGTTATTTTAACTACGCCCGTGCCGAACTCCATATCGGCGTGCTCGTCGCCTACGATGGGAATGGACTTGTTGACTACGGGCAGAATGACGTTTTTGCCTATTAAATCTTTATACCGTTTATCGTTGGGATTTACGGCTACGGCTGTGTCGCCGAACATTGTTTCGGGGCGGGTGGTTGCAACTACAAGCGCCCGTTGGGCGCCCTCGACAAAGTATTTTATGTGCCATAAATTGCCCGCTTCCTCGGCGTACTCAACTTCAACGTCCGAGAGGGTGGTTTTGCACTGCGGGCACCAATTTATAATTCTGCTGCCGCGATATATCAGATTTTTGTTGTAGAGGTTTACAAACACCTCGCGCACCGCGCGGGAACACTTTTCGTCCATGGTGAAAGTGAGGCGGGACCAGTCGCAGGAGGAACCGAGCTTTTTGAGCTGGTCGCAAATTCTGCCCGCATACTTCTCCTTCCACGCCCACGCGCGCTTTAAAAAGCCGTCTCTGCCGAGCTGCTCCTTTGTGAGCCCCTCCCTTTTCATCTCCTCCACTATCTTTACTTCGGTGGCAATGGAGGCGTGGTCGGTGCCCGGCAGCCAAAGGGCGCAGTAGCCCTGCATACGCTTGAAACGGATTATGGTGTCCTGCAACGTTTCGTCCATGGCGTGTCCCATGTGAAGCTGACCCGTGATGTTGGGGGGCGGCATCACTATGGTGAAGGGAACCTTGTTGTCGTCGCGGACGGCTTTAAAACAGCCTGACTCCTCCCATTCCCTGTATAATCTGTCTTCAAAGCTCTTTGGGTTGTATTTTTTTTCCATGCGGAACCTCTCTTAAGGCGCCCTCCCGCGGGCGCGCTTTTAAATACTATATTATATACACTCGGGCATCATACAGAGTAATTATATATTAAAATGACGGCAATTGTCAAACGCAAACGGCGCCCGCATAATATGTATTATTAAATTTTTAAGGAGCTTACAGTGAAAAGAAAACTGATTTACTTATTTTTAGCTGCCGTATGCGCACTCGCTGTGCCCTTTGCGGCGGCAAGCTGTTCAAAAGACAACGGAAAAGTTGTGAGAATAAACGAAGTGACCCGCTCGGTATTCTACGCGCCGATGTATCTTGCGGACGCGCTGGGATACTTTGAGGACGAGGGCTTTGAAATAGAGCTTACGACGGGCGGCGGCGCAGACGCAACAATGGCTGCGGTGCTTTCGGACGGGGCGGACATAGGCTTTTGCGGGCCCGAGGCGGCTATATACGTTGAGATAGGCGGCAGCACGGACCAGCCCATGGTATTCGGGCAGCTGACAAAGCGCGACGGGTCGTTTTTGGTGGGCAGAAACCCCGAGCCGGACTTCGACTGGAAAAACCTTGAAGGCAAGGAGATACTTGCCGGCAGACCTGGCGGGGTGCCCTTTATGACCTTTGAATACGTGATGAAGAATCACGGAGTGAACGCAAAGCTGAACTCCGACGTGGCGTTCAACATGATGACCTCCGCATTCCTCGGCGGCAAGGCGGACTACTGCACGGTGTTCGAGCCTACGGCAAGCGAAATACAGGCGCAGAAGCAAGGATATATTGTGGCTTCCGTGGGCGAGGAATCGGGAGAAATACCCTACACCTGCTTTATTGCAAAGCAAAGCTATATGGATAAACACGGCGACAAGATAGAAGGTTTGCTGCGCTCCGTTACAAAAGCCATAAAATATATCAACGAAACGGACGTGGGCACGGTTGCAAATCTTTTGACCGGATACTTTGCGGACACGAGCGTGGAGAGCATAAAAACTTCGCTTGAGAGCTACAAAAAAATAGACGCGTGGGTTACGAATATGGCGATGAAGCAGGAAGCGTTCAACCGCTTGCAGGACGTTATAGAGCTTGCGGGCGAGCTGGATAGACGCGTGGATTTCAACGCGGTTGTGACTACCGAAACGGCGCAAAAAGTTTATAACGAAGTTTATGCTTGAATTTAAAAACGTATCCTATTCCTATCACACTAAATCGGGCGAAACGGCAGCCGTTGCGGGACTTAGCTTCAGGATAGAGCGTGGGCGGTTCGTTTCGGTAATAGGTCCCTCGGGCTGCGGCAAATCCACCATCCTTTCGCTGGCGGCGGGGCTTTTGAAGCCCTCCTCCGGGGAGATAATAAAGGGCGACGGAGAATTCGGATATATGTTGCAGCGCGACGCCCTGTTCGAATGGCGGACGGTGGAGCAGAACATATTTCTGCCCCTTGAAATAAAAAAACGGAACACCGCAGAAATGAGAGCAAGGGCTGTGGAGCTTGCAAAAAAGTACGGGCTGGGAGATTTTTTGAAAAAAAGCCCCTCCCAGCTCTCCGGCGGAATGAGGCAACGGGCGGCGCTGATAAGAACGCTTGCCGCCGGACCGGAAATACTTCTTTTGGACGAACCCTTTTCCGCGCTCGACTACCAGACGAGGCTGGAAGTGTGCGACGACGTGCAGTCTATAATCAAATCGGAAAAAAAGACGGCGCTTCTGGTCACGCACGACATATCCGAGGCGATAGCCCTTTCCGACAAGGTTGTGGTGCTCTCCCCGCGCCCCTCGCACGTGGTTGCAGAGCACACACTGAACTTCGGCTCGTCGCCAAAATCGCGGAGGAACGACAGCCGTTTTGCCGAAACGTTTGAAGTTTTGAGAAAGGAATTGGGTATTTAAGCCCAAAATACGCGGCGCGCCCGCTCTTTGAAGCGGGCGCGCACTATCAAAAAGGAACTTCCGAAGATGAAAAATACAATGAACTTTTCAGACGAACATATTGCATATTTAAAAAAACTGAAGCGGAAAAAAATTATTATATTCACCGCGCGCTGGGTGATTCTGGCGGTGATTCTGGGGCTGTGGGAACTGTTGACATTTTACAACGTTATGGACCCCTTTATAACAAGCTCCCCCTCCCGCGTTATAAGGACAATAGGCTCGCTGTATGAAAGCGGAGAGCTGTTCACGCACGTTGGCATAACCCTCGGCGAAACCCTTGCGGGGTTTTTTATAGCCGTGGTTGCGGGATACTCCATTGCCGTGATACTGTGGTCGAGCGAAACGGTGCGCGCGGTTATAGAGCCATATATAGTGGTTTTGAATTCCCTGCCCAAAATAGCCCTCGGACCGCTGATAATCATATGGATAGGCACCGACTGCACGGCTATTATATTTATGACGGTGATAGTTGCCATAATCCTGTGCATAATGAATATGCTGGCGGGGTTTTTGGCTGTGGACCCCACTAAACTCACACTGATGAAGGCGATGGGCGCAAACAGGCGCATGATGCTTAAAAAACTCGTTATCCCCGCCTCGATGCCGTCGTTTATGAACACCTTGAAGGTTGCCGTGGGTCTGGCGTGGATAGGCTCGATTATGGGCGAATATATCGTGTCGCGCGCGGGGCTGGGATATCTTATAGTCTACGGCGGACAGATTTTTAAGCTGGACCTCGTTATGACCGCAACGTTTATTTTATGCGTGCTTGCGGGCTGCATGTACGGCGTGGTTGCGCTCATCGAAAAAATAGTAGTAAAGCAATTTTGATTTTATTGCCTGCGCAGACCGTACTTTATGCGCCCCTCCACGTTCAACCCATCCATTTTATCCAGCTCCGACAAGAGCTTTTCGCGGCTGGGAATTACGGTGACGTCGCCGTCCTCGGACAACACGGTTGCCCCGCGGCGGCGTATTATTTTTTTCTGCCTTTCGATGTATGACGTAAAATCCATTTTTTACTCCTTAAATGCGTTTTCATAAATAATTTTAAGCCTTAATGTTGACAAATACTGTCAGCTATGATAAAATTTTTTTGTGAATTTACGAAATATTTTACGGAGGCGCGGGCAATGAAATACCAGATAATGATTAAAATTATGATGCTGCTTTTGTCGAAAAAGAAGGTGACGGCAAAGGAAATTGCCGAAAGGTATGATATTTCCGTGAGGAGCGTATACAGATACATTGAGGAACTGAACGTTTGCGGGGTGCCCGTGGACGTGGCGCGCGGGAGATACGGCGGGCTTACTATTGCCGATACATTCCGCCTGCCCACGGGATATTTCACGCGCGAAGAGTACGCCGCGGCAATAAGCGCAATGGACGCAATGATGGGTCAGGTGCACAGCGAGAGCCTGATTTCCGCCCGCGAAAAGCTGGCAAGCCGACAAAAGACAGAGCGCGCCGACCTTTCGGTGACGGGGAAAATTATAGTGGACGGCGGAACCTGGGGGGACGTTACCAAATTTTCGGACAAAATGCAGGTTGTGGAAGAAGCAATGAACGACTCCCGCAGCCTGATGATTGACTATATCTCCCGCGAGGGGGAACACAGCAAGAGGGTGATTGACCCGCACGTGCTTATATTCAAGCAAAACGTGTGGTACGTGTACGCCTTTTGTCATACAAAGCAGGAGTTCAGGACCTTTAAAATAGGGAGAATAAAAAAGGCGAGCTTTACGGGCAGGACATTTGAAAAAAGGGACGTTAAGCGGAGCGAAATACCGCTGGACTTTTACTATCCCGCAGGGAAGCTGATGCCCGTAACTCTTGAGATAAGCAAAGCCGACCTGCCGGACGTTGAAGAGTGGCTTGGTATGGACAACATAGAGCCGCGCGGGGAAAACTTTGTTGCCGAAGCCACGCTGCCGGACGATTCCCGTTTGGTGAGTATGATTTTAAGCTACGGCGGAGCCGTGAAAGTGCTGTCGCCCGAGGCGCTGAAAGACAGGGTTGCCCAAGCGGCAAAAAAAATAAGCGCGCAATATGAAACGGAGAATTGATTGAATGAAAACACTGCGGCGGCGCAACAAGCGCCGCCGCAGTGTTTTTTAATTGTGACGTTATATTTTTTCGATTGTGAGATTGTAGGAAAAAACCGAGCCGCGCTCGTCGGTGAAGTTCATAAAGGGCTTTAAGGTTATTTCCCGCGGGGCGCCGCTGAAATCGTTTATCCCCCACCACGGCTCCACGCAAACATATTCTCCCCCTTCGGGATTGGACCAAAAGGCAAACACGGGGCAGTCCGACCTGTACGTATATCTGTACCCGTCGCGCGTGGAGGCATAGATTGCCCCGCCCGAAAGGGAACCGAGCTGCAGGGTTTGGCACTCGCCGAAAAAGGATTTGTTGGCAACAAACCTGCGCAGCCCCGTTATCCGCGCCGCATATGCGCTGTTTATTGGATACATAACGGGGTTTTCGATATTTTCAAACTCTATGAGCGCCTCGCCGCCGGGCGCCCTCATGCCCGGGTGACCGCCGACGTAAAAGGGGATTTTACCTGAGACTGCCCGCACGGAATATGTAACCTGTATGCTCTTTTCGATGAGCCTGTAAGTTATTGAAAAGTTAAAATCATAGGGATATGTCTTCTTTGTCCGGTCGTCCGAGGAAAGGAAAAGGGTCAGGCTGTCGGCGCCCTTGCCCGTCAGCCCGAACTCCGCATAACGCGCCACCCCGTGGGAAGCCGGGCTGTAAGTTTTGCCCTGCGCTTCGTAGGGTCCCGCATGCCCTATCAGGGGGAAAATAACCACGTCGCGGCTCTGCCAGAACCTGTCGCCCTGCCAAAGGCGCTCCTCCCCCGTGGGAAGATATTTTATCGACGTCATACTGCCGCCCGCCGTGTTCACGGAGACGGACAAAAACTCGTTCTGTATTGTATATATCATAATTTTCCCCTCACCAGCCGAGCGTTTCGCCGCCGAGTATATGGACGTGAAGGTGATGAACGGTTTGCCCCGCGTCCTCGCCCTGGTTTATGACCAGTCTGTAACCGTTGCCGCAGCCGTTTTGGCTTGCAACGCCGGGGATTTTTTCAAGAATATGCCAAAGCATCTCCTTGCCCTCGGCGTCGGCTTGGGAAAGGAGTGCAAAGTGCGTTTTGGGAACGGCTAAAAGATGGACCTTAGCCTTGGGTTCTATATCCTTGAAAACGAGCATCAGGTCGTCCTCGTAAACCTTTGCCGAGGGGATTTCACCCCCGATTATCTTGCAGAAAATGCAATTACAGTTAAGCATTTTTACGTTCTCCTCGCTTTTTTCTTATAGACTATATAACCGACGCCGCAGGCTGTTGCCGCCGCGCCGAAAATAACCGTAAAGGCTATGCTGCCGCCGAGACGTATGGGGACATCCTCCCGCACGCGCACCGAAAAACCGCCGCCCGGCTCGGCTGAAATATACGATACGTTGGGATTGACGGCAAAATAGTGATACACCGTGTAAAAGTCGACAGGTTGACCGGAGTCGTCCGAAGCGGTCAGGGGTTTGTCAACGTAGATATTCTGGCGGTAGTACGCGACGCCGTCTATTTCCACCCCAACGTATCCCAGCTCCCATACGAACACCTCTTCGGGGGGCTGCCCGTCCACGGGGTCGGCAAACACCTGCTTGCCATCAGAAATAACGAAATATCTGCCCTCGGAGTCCGTGTAAATATTAGTATACTTCACATTGATATATTCATAAGTGTACAGATATTCGCCGAATTGCTCGCGCTGGGTTACCCTTGTTATTCTGCCGTCGTAAAAAGTATAGGCGTAGTTTTGGGATAAATCATCGTATTCCGCCATTGGGCGGTCCTCGTTATAGTCGAACGTCATTCCGTTCTGCGCAAGCTGCCTTGCCTCGCCGAAAGTGGCAAAGGCGTAGCTTTTGAAGCGCGCATAACCCCCGAAGATGCAGGTGGGTCCCAAAAGCGCAAAGGAAAAGCAGAAGATAGCCGCAGCCGCAAGGACGTTTGCCATAAAGCGGTATTTTTGGGACAAGCCCGCGTCCCTCTCCTCGGTGATGACTGCCGCGCCCGGGGTATATTCCGCGGAAACGGGGGGAGGAATGAGATATGCGGGGTTTACTATAAGCCCTTCGTCGGCAAAGCAGTCGGAGGCGACCGCCCTGCGGGAGGAACAAATGAGATATATTATAAAAATTATCGAAAGTATGCCCGTGACGGCGCTTATGGGATAGCCACGCCAGCCCGAAAACATTTGGGTGAGCGGGAAGTTTACAAAGAAGTGCATCACGAAATTGAAGGCAAAAACTGCATACGGTTGCCACTTTTTGTATGGCTGCCTGCCCGAGAGCGACCAGCCGAACGCACCCGCCCACGCCGCGTGCGAAAAGGGCGTGCCGAGCGAACGCCACAGACCCGTTTGTAAAGCGACGGAAAGGCTTGCCGCGCCGCCGTAGGCAAGACCTTCGGTGTACATATACCACATATTTTCAAATGCCGAGTATCCGCCGCCAACTGCCGCGCCTATCAAAAGACAGCACATAGGGTTGCGTTTTTTTATTACAAGCAAAAGAATTATTGTGGTGAGAGCCTTGCCCGTCTCCTCCACGAACGCCGTCCACAGCTGTGAGGCAAAGGGCGCGGTTACCCTTACGCCGTACAGAAGAGTTGAATAGCCCGTTGACAAAAGACCGCCCACTATCAGCGCGGAAACGAGCGCAAAGAGGGATAAATCGCGCTTGGGATAAAGCTCGTACAGAAGAATTATAAACGCAAGGTCGCCGAAAATGCCGCCCGCAAACGCAAGGGTGAAGATATTTATAAAAGAGACGCTGTAGAATATGGACAGCAGCGAGAACGCCAAAAGAGAAAACAGAAGGACGCGCGAATAGAACCACGGATAGGGCGTTTTTTCTTCGCCGCCCCGTCCGCGCGTGAACAGCTCCGCGTAGTCTTCACGCGTGCGCGGAGTGAACGTTTCGTATATAAATTTTTTGAACGCTGCCTTAACCTTCATCGAAAATTTCCGCAAGCGCGCCGTCGGCGCGCTCTTCCATTACGGTGACATTGTATTTTTTGCCCGCCTCAAGCCGCGCGGGCACGTAGACTTTTATGTAGTTGCCCGTGTAGCCGGAGGAGTAGCCGTTTTTGTACTCCTCGGCGATGAACGAGAGAGTTTTGTTTAAAAAACGCGATATATATTGCGATTCTGTTTTCTTTGCAGCCGCCAAAAGGCGGTTCAGACGGTCATTTTTTACGGCTGCGGGCAAATCGGGCATTTTGTATGCAACAGTGCCCTCGCGCGGGGAGAAAGAAAACGCGTGAACGCGCGCAAAGCCCGCCTCGGCTATTATGGAGAGGCTCATTTCAAAGTCATTCTCCGTTTCGGTGGGAAAGCCCGAAATTATATCCGTGGTTATAGCCGCGCCGGGGAAATATTCGTAGATGAGCGCGCACTTTTTGAGATATTCTTCCCGCGTGTAGCGCCTGTTCATGGTCTTTAAAACGGCTGTGGAGCCGCTCTGCAGCGACAAGTGGAACTGCGGGGCGAAATCGCAGAGGTTTTTGAGAGCTTCAAGCAGCTCTGCGGATATTGCCGAGCACTCCAAAGAGCCAAGCCGTATGCGCTTTTTTACGGGTTTAAGCGCCTCAATGAGCGCAGGAAGCCCCTGCCCGCCGTCGTTATAAGAGGAAATATTTATGCCGTTCAAAACAACTTCGGGACTGTCGCATTTTGCGATTTCCCCGCATATATCCCCGATCGAACGCGATTTTTCACGCCCGCGGAGGTATGGAATTATGCAGTATGAACAAAAATTGTTGCAACCGTCCTGTATTTTTATAAACGCGCGGGTTTTGCTCTGTTTGGGATAGGGCAACTCCCCGCAACCGCCGCCATATTCACTTAAAACGGCGTCTGCCACGGCGGTTTTATCGCGCGCGCCGCATACAAAATATACTCCCTTTCCCCTGAATTGTCCTTCGTTTTTTTGGCTTGCGCAGCCGCACACGAAAATTTTTGCGTCGGCGTTATACTTTTTTACGCGGGCTATGAGCTGGCGGCTCTTTTTTTCCGCCTCCCGCGTGACGGCGCAGGTGTTGAGAACATATACGTCGGCATAGCCGAGCGCGGTTGAAACCTCCCAACCGCGGTTTTCCAGCGCAGCCGCAATCGAGGCGGACTCCACCTCGTTGACCTTGCAGCCCAAGGTAAAGATTACGGCTTTCATTTGAGTTCCCCCAAAAAGTACGCGGCAAGAGCCACGGCGGAAATTGCAGCCGTTTCGGCGCGGAGTATTCTTTTACCCAAGGAAATCCCCGAAAAACCAAGCGATTTTGCACACATGTATTCACTTTCCGAAAATCCGCCCTCGCTGCCGACGACCAAAACGCAGTCGCCCGAAATATCGGAAAAGCTGCCCTCCGAGCCTTCTAAAAATTCGCAGAGAAAGAGCTTGTTTTTATATTCGGAAGCCGATTTAAGTGCGGCCTCGAGCGTGCCGAAATACTCAACCGACGGCGCGCGCGAACGAAGGCACTGCTTTGCCGCCTCGCGCGAGACCTTGTTGAGGCGTTCGAGCTTGTTTTGGTTTATGTAAGCCGAACAGAACTCCGAAGAGAACACGCCGATTTTGCTTACGCCAAGCTCCACCGCCTTTTGTACAACGAGCTCGGTTTTGTCCCCTTTGAGCGCCCCGCACAGAAGATATATGGGCGCCCGCGGCTCCTTGTCGCCCACCGTTGCCCCCGTAATATGCGCCAACAAACGGTGCTTTTCTATTTTTTGGACTATGGCTGAATACTCCCTGCCGCTGTTATCCAAAAGCACTATCTCGCTGCCCTCTTCAACGCGGAGGACCGTTTTTGCGTGCGTGAACTCCTCGCCCCCGAGATATACCTCTGAAATGGCGGGATATGTTAAGTTTTCCACAAAAAATCTTTTGGGTACGCTCATAATTTAAATGCAAGGGCTATCCATTCGCCCTCCCGTATTTCTTTATCAAGCCTTAAATTCTGCGCGGCGAACGCATTTAGAACCATTTTGAGGCGGCTCTCTATTATTCCGCTCAAAATGAGCGTGCCGCCCCTGTTGAGGTTTTTGGGAATTGACGGCGCCAGCCCCACAAGAATTTCCGCGGTGATATTTGCAAGCATTATGTCGCCCTTTATGCTCGCGTCCTCCAACAAATCGGAGTGCGCCACTATCACCCTGTCCGCAACGCCGTTGTTTTGGGCGTTGTGCTTTGCGCTTTCCACCGCGACGTAGTCTATATCGGTGAGATATGCAAGCTTTGCGCCGAGCTTTACGGCGGAGATGCCGAGGATCCCGCTGCCACAGCCAACGTCTATGCAGACGCTTTCGGGCGTGAGATATTCCTGCAACAGCTTTACGCACATTGCGGTAGTTTCGTGTTCGCCCGTGCCGAACGCCATGTTGGAGTCGAGCTTTACCACCTCTTCACCCGCGCTCTTTTTGTAATCTATCCATTCGGGGCAGACTACTATATTGCCCAAATGTATGGGACGGAAATGCTTTTTCCAAATTTCTATCCAGTCGTCGCCCTCAACCTCCCTGCGGGAAGTTTCAAAGGTGCCCACACACAAAAAACCTTGGCTGTTTTTTTGCAGCTCTTCAAGGTCGGCGCGTATCTTAGGCAAAATTTTATCCGCCTCGTCCAAAGGCACAAAAGCCTTTACGAGCACGTCTCCGCGCTCCTTTAAAACGTCCTCGTCTATGTAGTCCCAATACATAACCTTGTTCTGTTGCAGGGCTATTACGTCCTTTATGTCGGAGATAGCCACGCCGTAGTTGGTGTATCGCCACATTATATCGGCAACGAGTTCGCTGCCCTCGGTTGTGGTGTGAACGGTGTATTCTATAAACTTCATAAAATCATTTTACCACGCCGCCGCGCTATTTGCAAGCGGTTTTTAAAATATGCGGCGGAGGGCGCTTCTGCGCCCTCCGCCGCCCAAAATTAAGCGTTTTATTTTAAATTTGCAATATATTCCACAGCCGAGTGTACGGCAACGTTGCCCTCGCCCGCAGCCTTTACGTATTGATAGGGTCTGCCGGTGCAATCCCCCGCGGCAAATATCCCGGGGATATTGGTGGCGCACTTCCTGTCCGCAGCTATGTGCCCCTCCTCAACGCGCAGACCGTGCACGAGAGTTGCGGGAGATATTGCGGGTTTTAGTATAAACACACCGTCCACGTCCAGCGCACCGTCCTTTAAAACGACCCGCTTAACGCGCGTATCGCCCTCGAATTTAACGGGCGCTTTTAAGATGATTTTTGCGTTCTGCGGCTTTATTTCACAGCCCCTGTAGAGGGGAAAAACGCAACACGTTCCCGCAATTGAACAAAGATATTCTATTTCGTGCTCAAAGCGCTTGTCGGTGCAGACCACGGCTATGTTTTTGCCCCTATACAGCATACCATCGCAGGTGGCACAGTAGCTTATGCCCCTGCCCAGAAACTCCTCCTCGCCCTCCAATGGCTTTGAAGCTTCCACCCCGAGGCACAAAATTACTGTTTTTGCGTCAAAATCCCTGTCGCCCGCCAAAAGCGTAAATTTGCCGCCCGTTTCGTATACGCCCGTTACGACGGCGTTCGTCATCTCTATACCCATACTTTCGGCATGGTGCAAAAACGCCCAGGCAAGCTGCTCGCCCGTGACGTTGGGCAGCCCCGGGTAGTTTTTTATAAGCTCGGCGCGCTCAACCTTTTTGGAGGTGGGACGGCTTGCAAGCCAGATATAGGATTGGTTTAAAATTTTGGCGTTTATCGCCGCGGAGACGCCCGCGGGTCCGCCGCCGATTATTGCAATATCATACATAATTCAGATTATTGCCCCCGTTTTGTAAAATATTCCCTTTAAACCCCTTGATATAAGCCCACGAAAGTGTTACAATAAATATAGTCCGAATTTGAGGTAAAGGAAATATGAAGTTTAAAAAATTTATTTTGCCACTCTTATGTGCCGCCGCGTGCGCCGTATCGCTTGCAGCCTGCACTACTTCGGACAACCGCTCCCAAGGCGGGCAAGGCTCCCAAAATACGCAAAGCTCCCAAACCGCTACGGCTCCGTATGTGGATAAGGAACAGCCCGACACCTGGTTCGAGTGGAAAAAGAACAACCTGCCCACTTTGGCGCAATGCAAACAAATACAGCCCGGAATGAGCCTGAACGACGTCATATTAAAAATAGGCAGACCTCAGCGCGACATAGGCTACGGCGCGTGGGTGTTACAGTTTGACGTCAAGGACGGCGGGGCGCTTACGATAACCTTTACCATCGGCGGCGACGGCGAAACGCTGTACGACCGTTTGCACGCGGTATGGCTTGGCTTTGACAGACCGATACCCACCGCTACTTTTAGCGACCTCTATCCCTGGGCGGCAGAGCTGGGCAAAGACGATATTTTGAAGGTGCGCCGGGAGCATACTTTTATAGGCGTTGCGCCCGCGGCATTAAAGGATATAGATTATTCCTCCGACGAAAGGGATATTGAAAACGCATATGCCCTTCTTTCCTCGGAGCTGACCCCTGTGAGCGGCAAGGAGGAATATACCGGCGGCGGATATGTGCAGTACGATTTTTACACCGCACACGGTGTATATTCCGTTAAAATAACAAACGGCTTTGTGCAGGCAGACGGCAAATATTACCGTTTTAAGGGCGGCTGCGCTTTTGAAAATGCAGACCAAACGCTGCACGCGTTTACTACGGAGGGCAATCCCGTTTTCGAAAGTTACACAATCTATGGGTCGGACGGAGAAAAAATCGGCGAATATACGGGCTTGGGCAAATTTGAATTTTTTGCCGGCGGCGGAATTTCGGGCGCGCCCGCATACCGTTTGGAGAGCGCTGCCATAAACCTGTTGATTTACTCCGCGGACACATTTGCCGTTGAAGGTGAGAACGAAATATATAAAATAGCGGGCGAAGAAAACTTCGGGTTTCTGTTTGAGTAAATTGAAAAATCATAAGAACGGCGGCAGAAATGCCGCCGTTCGTTTTGTTTTGCGTCAATCCATTTTTGTGAGCACGGCTGCCAGATCCTCCAAATCCCTGGATGGAATAGCCTTGTCGCTGCTCTTTACCATCTGGTCCACGGCTACCTTTGCGCGCTCGGGGGGAATTATTGTGCCAACGCCCGCAACGCAGCCGCCGGGGCAACCCATACCCTCTATCATATACCCGTTGTACTTGCCCGCCTTGGCAAGCATAAGGGCTTTGCGGCAGTCGGCAAGTCCCTCGGCGTGCGCAATTTTTACTTCGGTGCCGGGATAGTACTCGTTTATGCACTTTTCTATAGCCTGCGAAACGCCGCCCGAGCAAGCATAGCCCCTGCCCGCGCCCGTTGCCTCGAAGTTTATGGGCAAATCTTCAAGCTCCTCCAAATTCAGATTCTTTGCGGCGAACATACCCGCAAGCTCTTCAAACGTGAGCACGAAGTCGACGTGGCTCTTTACCTCCCTGCGGGAAGCCTCCAGCTTTTTGGCGGCGCACGGTCCTATAAACACAACGCGCGCGTTGGGGCGGTTCACCTTTATGGAGCGCGCCGTTGCGACCATGGGGGTGAGTTCCTCCGAGACTTCGTTTGCAAGGTCGGGGAACTGCGTTTTTACAAGGACAGCCCATGCGGGGCAGCAGCTTGTGAAAAGGAAGGGAAGCTTGCCCGTTTTTACCTCGTTGACATAGTGATGAGCTTCGGATATGCAGCCGACGTCCGCGCCGACGGCAACTTCGTAAACGTCCTTGAAGCCCAAAGCCAAAAACGCGGATTTCATCTTTCCCGGCGTAACTTTGGGTCCGAACTGACCTATTATTGCGGGAGCGACGGCGGCAACCACCTCGTCTCCCTGCTTTATTGCCTGAATAAGCTGGAATATCTGCGATTTATCGGCAATGGCGCCGAACGGGCAGGCGGACATACACTGCCCGCACGCCACGCATTTATCGTTGTTTATGTGCGCCCTGCCGTACTCGTCGGTGGAAATTGCGTTTATGCCGCACGCGCTTGCGCAGGGGCGGGTGCGGTGGGCGATTGCGTCGTAGGGGCAGCTTGCCTTGCACTTGCCGCACTTTATGCACGTGGATTGGTCTATATAGGACTTGCCGTTCACAATGGATACGGCGCCCTTGGGGCAGTTTTTAACGCAGGAACGCGCAACGCAGCCGCGGCACTGGTCGGTTACGAAATACTCGTTGTCGGGGCATTTATCGCACGCAGAAGGTATTACCTGCATCAGCGGCGGCTCATAATATTTGTCGGCAATGGTGCTGCGCGATATGCCCGAGGTTATGTTCACGGGCTTATTTGCGGGGCGAAGCGAAAGGCCCATTGCAAGACGGACGCGCTCCGCCGCTATCTGCCGTTCACGGTAAATACTTTCACGGTAGCGGGGGATTTCATCCGGGGTGATGAGATAGGGTATCTCCTCCAGATCGGTTGCAACGTGTTCCGATTCATATGCAACGCGCGCAACTTCGGTGAATATCTTTTTTCTTAATTCTGTTACTACACTCTGTTGTTTCATATTTAAATCTCCCTTTATCCATGTGATTATATCATATATCCGCCGCGATTTCAATACCGCGCGCCCTTTTTTTAGCGTAAATTTTTTACAGAAAAGGGCGGGAACGGTATTTTTTGCCATTTCCGCCCAACTATACTTTCCGTATTACCTTAAAAAAGCGGCGTGCCGGAAAAATCAAGTTTCCACTTACCGTCTTTTTTTACGAGCTTATCATATACAAACAACAGATATCCTACGGCCGTAAAAATCACCAAAAGTATGGCAACCCAGCCTATTACGCCGCCATATCCCAGCTTATCGACGTTCAAAAAGAAATAAGGATATTCAAAATCCGCCCCGACCGCACGGCAGATTGCACCGTAAATCAATATGTAAACCACATATATAAGGGGCATAACGAGCGTTTTTAACGGGTCGAGAATTTTGATTTTTTTGTGCTCGTCAAAAACCACAAAATCAACTATAAAAAGGATAGGCACCGCCACGTGGTAGCACAGATTGCCTAAACTGTTCCAAAAATTTGGAGAAGTTACATCACCGAGAAGAATTATGTATACGAAAAAAGTTACCATAATCATAACCACTCCACAGAATTTAAGGGTGGGTACGCAGGTATTATTCCCTTTCCGCTCGCCGCGGCGCAGTTTTTTTATCGTAGAAGCGCATACCGCCACTCCTATGGCGAAACAATAATAATTGGATAAGTTCGTATAAAATTGCCAGAACGTATTGGAAATCCGGAAAGAAGGCGCACCCTGCGTTTCAAAGAAACCGAACGTTAGTATTACGCCCAATCCGGATATGCAGCAAAATACTATGCGGTATATCGCCTGTGTTAAAAGATCATCGTTGAGACTTGATTTTTGAATTTCGCTCATAACCATATATTCCCTTATTTGATACATACAAATTATATGATTTGACCGAGCATTGTCAACAAAAATCGTCATTTTTTATTAAACTGTCGATTTTTGTGATTTATTCAATAGCCTTGAGACTCTCGTTCATATCAATCCTTACTATCTTTTTGCGCAGCAACAGGGTGACGATTGCGGTGAACACAAGCACAACAAACGGCGTAACTCCCCACATAAACGTGGCGTAAGTGCCCGCGCCCATAATGGAAAACAGAAAATGCATTATCAACGCCGAAAGGGGATATCCCAAAATTATGCCTATGACGGCGTCGATATAAATTTCACGGTAGATATACCCCGCCACCTCGCCGTCGAAATACCCCAAGACCTTGAGCGTGGCAAGTTCGCGGTTGCGTTCGCTGATGTTTATGTTTGTGAGCGTGTAGATTACCACCGCAGTGAAAAGACCCGCAAACACGACTATTACAACGGAAACCGCAACTATGGACGGTGAATTTACGCCGCGGAACAGGCAAACATCCAAAAGCGTAAGCCCCGCCATAATGAGCGCCGTGGAGACGGCAACCGCAAAGACGGTCATAATGAACCTGCTTTTATAGCGCAGGACGTTGCGCGTTGTGGACTTATATTTGAAAGAGAGCTTGTTCCAGATGAATGGAATTTTTTCGAGAACGGTTTTTCTGCCCGCCTTGGGAGGCTTGGGGCGAAGAAGGTTTGCGGGTTTTTCGCCCGTGAGCTTAAGCCCGGCAAAAAACGTTGCCGCAAGAGTTGTTATAATTATTACTGAGAGCACTATAAAATAAAATTCCACGGCTATACTTGGCGACATCGGGGGCATATCGAAGGAATAGCCGAATACGTTATACAGAAGATATGCAAGCCCCAGCCCCACAAAATAGGCGCCCGCGCTGCCTATGCCCGTGGCAATCAACGCAAACAGCATATACTTGAAGATTATTTTAAATGACGAATATCCCAAGGTTGTTAAACAGGCTATCTGCGAACGCTCCTCGTCCAGCATACGCGTCATTGACGAGAGCACTACGAGCGCGGTGACGAACAAAAAGGCAATCATAAGAATTACGCCTATCAATGTAACCTTGTATCCGTACTCGTGCAGGGCATGGAATGAATAGTTGTCGTACAGCGTTAAAACGCGCGCAGTCTCCTCCCCGTCCACGGTAAAATGCGAGAGTATGTTGAGTTTTTGCTCGTTTATGTAAGATTTATAGTCATTGGAAAAGTCGTTGAAAAGCTCCCTGTTTTCGCCTTTTATCCACACGTCCGTTACGCCCAGAACACTTATGCCTATAACGCTTGGGATAACTTTGTCGGAAATATACAATACGCCGTCCAGCGAAACAAGCTCGCCAAGGGCGTTGGTTGTGTCGGGCGATGCCTTGTTGTCATTCTCCTTTACGGCGGCGGGTTCGCCGTCCTCGCCGAATATGAGCGGGGAATTTACTACGCCGCATATTTCAACTTCAACCACGGCAAACATAGACAATATGCGCTTTGTTGCGTCGTCAAGCTCCCTGCCGTTGAGGGCGGCGGCGCTCTGCATTATTTTTGCAAAGTCGAGGGTTACTTTTTCACCTTCGGGCGCCTCTTTCAAACGCCTGCCGCCGTTTTCGGACAGGGCAAAGCCTTGATCGGTCGGCATTTCGCCCGATAAAAATCCCACGGTGTTTACGTTCCATTTGTCGAAGTCCAAAAAACAGAGGCGCATAAGGCGTTCCTCCCCCGCAACTTCGATTTTTGCGTCAACGGTTGACAACGTCTGCAATTGCGCACCCGCGCATATATTCTCAAGCGCGGAAATATCCTCCCCGGAAAAGCCGCGCTCCGACGTGCTTTTAACTATAAAATCGCACACGTTCGCGGATTTATAGTAGTCGGAAAGGGAATAACTTATTTTATTGGAAGCCGTGCCAAGCCCCGAAATGAAGCCGAGCGAAACGAGCACTATAAAGATTATGGAAACGAGGCGCGTTATGTGTTTTTTGAACGTCCGGACCAAAGTCTTTAAATATGTTTTCATTTTTTCACCACTCTATCTCGTCGATTGGCAGGGGGTGTTCGTTCTTTTCAATGCCTTCGATTCTGCCGCTCTTTATGTGGATAACCTTGTCCGCCATATCCTTTAAAGCCTGGTTGTGGGTGACGGTTATAACGAGCTTATTGCGGGATTTTGCGGAGTCGTATAAAAGCTTCAATATTTTTTTGCCCGTCTCGTAGTCGAGGGCGCCCGTAGGCTCGTCGCAGAGCAATAGCTTGGGGTTCTTTGCTATGGCGCGGGCGATTGAAACGCGCTGCTGTTCCCCGCCAGAAAGCTGCGCGGGGAAGTTGTTGAGGCGCTCCCCAAGCCCCACGGCTTTTAAAACTTCGGCGGGGTCGAGGTGATTTTTGCAGATTTCAACGGCTATTTCCACGTTTTCGAGCGCGGTGAGATTGGGCATTAAGTTGTAGAACTGGAACACAAAGCCCACGTCGTTCCTTCTGTAATCGGTCAGTCCGCGCTTATCAAGGGCGGTTATCTCCTTGCCGTCAAGAACTATTTTACCGGACGTGGCGGCGTCCATTCCGCCCAAAAGGTTCAAAAGGGTGGTTTTGCCCGCGCCGGAGCTGCCCAAAACAACGGCAAAGTCGCCGTTTTCAAGTTCAAACGAGGCGTTTTTTAAGGCGTCGACCGCAATATCGCCAACTTTGTATTGCTTGCTCACATTTTCAAGTGTAATATAGCTCATATATGCACCTTTGAATTTTATGCTTATATTTATATTAGCATAAACCAAGCGCATTTAAAAGGGTTTTCACCTAAATTTTATTTTAAAACAAAACGGAGGAACTTTTTTTGAATTCCCCCCGTTTTTAAGGTAATGACGCCGGCAACAGGACTTGGACCTGCACGGCTGCTCACATGTTGCGTATTATTGGATTATTTTAAATATAAGTAACGTTATGCCAGCGGGAGGGTTGCGGAAAAGATTGTAAAATTATCTTTGCGCTCATACGTCAGTTCCCCATGCATAGACTCAACCGCGTTTTTTGCCAAAAACAGACCGAGACCCGAATTATTTTCGGAGGGATTGCCCGAAACAAACGGGGCGAATACGTTTTTATCGGTTGTAATGCCCCGTCCGTCGTCTGTTATGTCGAGGCGGCATATTCCTTTGCGTTTGACGGCTGCAACGGATAAATGCGAACAATACGAATGTTCGATTGCATTCAGAACCAAATTGAGTATCACACTTTCCAAGGCAACTTTTTTTGCATATACATTCAATTTTTCTGGCAAAGTAACCGTAAGAATAATTCCGTTTGCCTCGCAGTCGGGGCGCAAATCGTCGGTTACCCTTTGAACAATTTCGCTTAAATTTATCACTTCGGACTGCTCTGCAACATAGTTTTGCCTGCCATACTTTCCCAAATCGGCAAAGTCTTTTTTCAGTTCGGAATTTTTTTGTAATAAATAATCTACTTTTGAAACCAATTCGGGGGCAGACAATTTTTGACGTAAATCGGTCAAAGAATCGTTCATTCCGACGACGGCTTTTTTCATGTCATGGCTTACATACAGTAAAATCTTATCCCGTTCGGCAAGAACATTCTGCAGGCTTTGGGTCTGCCGTTCGACTTCCTGTTCCAGATTGGTTGTAAGATAGCGGTTGTGTATTTCAGCAGAGACAAATTCGCGCAGTCCCAGCACAAGCGTTATGCCCAGCTCCCCAAGGTACAGCCAAAACGCAGGAGAAAACGTAATAAACGGAATGGGTTGAAGTGCAAACAAAGCCATAACGGTTGAAACGCACATGATTATCGTGTTCAGGCGAAGTCCCAAAGGCTTGTTTTTGTATATATCGCGTATGGTAAATCCAAAGATAACAATTATGCAGATAACCGCCAAAACGATATAGGTATAGCAAATTGCAGTATATGCGGATACGCCCGTGCAAAACGGCGACAAAAATGCCAATACGGTTGCGGCTACACCCATTGCGCTTGTGGGATATAAAATGGGAATTTTTCCGATTTTTTTCGGAAGATACAGCGCAGAGGCGAATAGAAGAAATCCTACGGAAAATCGGCGAATCCCGAGCAGTAAATACGGCACTGTAGTAAACCCGAATAACATGTACGTTGAAAACAGCGCGGAGAAAATTCCGGCGGCAAACAGGAGTTGCGGAATAAAGGGAAAAGAGCGTTTCAAAACACAAATCAAAAGAAACATTAACAGCGTAGCCGCTCCGATTATCGCGCCGGTCAGAAGAATCAAGCGGTTTTGGTTGACGGTATGATGGACCGCAGAGTCCTCGCCGATTAAAACGGGACCTGAAAATCCCACAAAGTTATCGTTGTCCGCTTCATAATGTATAGTTACTTTACATTCCTTAGAATACTTGCCTTCGGAAGAAATGGGAATATCTATAAACATAGGCTCGGTTGCCGTTTGGTGAGTGACTTCGTCGTCAAATTCGGAGGGCGACAAATAGTTGAGATAGTAATCTATATTATATCTGTCAATCGTGCTTACGCATTCTATATTTTCGTACTGCACAAACACGCTGCACGCGGCGTATATGGGCGGAAGATACATTGTCAGATGCCAGTTTCCGTCCGGTTTTAAAAGATGGTTCAAGCTTTGGCTTTCCGCCCATTCTTCGCTTGTGAGCGTGTCTATATAAAACCTGTATGTTCCCCGTTTTGTGGGCTTCGAGCCGTCATTTGAGTCGGATACTACTTCGCTGAGACCCGAAAATTCATTCGGAAGATAGTTAAATGCCGTCATTTCCATAACGCCCTTCACGTCCAGAATGGAGACGGCGTTCACGGTAGAGCCTGAAATATCTTTTTTGCGGACGGGCGTATTTTCTACGGCGTTGCCCCTTGCAAAAATCAAAACAAGAGATATCGCCACGCAGAAAAGGAATACATCTATCAAAATAAGAACATTTATGATGTTTTTCTTCATTGTACTTCCCCTGTAAAACAGTATCCCTTATTGAATTCTGTGCGGATGATATCGCTTGCGGGCATGGCGGCTTTCAATTTTCTGCGCAGCGACGATAGATGCGTGCGTATTGTTGTGGTGTGCAGACTCGGCGCAGACCAAATTTTTTCATAGATTTCGTCCGCGGTAAAGTACCTGCCGCGGTTTTTGACAAGAAAGAATAAAATATTGAACTCGGACGGCGTAAGTGAAACGAGCATATTTTTATATTTTACTGTACGCGTATTTGCGTCCACGGAAAAAGCCCCGAAAGTTTCAACTGCGTCCGCTTTAGGCAAAAGCCGCATAGCTATATGCGTTTCCAAAAGGCGCATGGAACAGGGCTTTACCACATAATCTGCCGCACCCGAAGTAAGTCCCGCTAAAATTGTGTCCTCTCCGTCCAAAGAGGACACAATAATTACGGGAGGCAATTCGGGGAATTCTTTAAAAAGTTCCATCCCTGTGCTGTTTTTTAGTATCAGATCCAAAACAACGGCGTCTATGTTGCCTGTTTTCGTCAAAATATCCACGGCTTCTTCCACGTCCGCCGCCGTAAAAACGGCATTGGTAGGGGAAAAGTAGGCAATCATTTCACTTTTTAATTTTTCATCGTCCTCTATAAACAGAAGCTTTCTTTCGCAAACAGTATAATTCATGTGCACTCCCGTAGTTATTATACCAAATAAAAAAGTTCCTTGCAAGCGGGATAATTATCCCACTGATAATATACTTGTGCAGAATTGTTAAGGTTATAATTTTTGCGGAGTTAAATGTTTTATAAAAATGAAAATATGTTACAACAAATCATGAAAAAATATCCCTAAACCCCCGTTTTATTTTTGAGGTTGACTTTTGGATATATTTTTAATACAATATATAAGCAAGTGACGACACGTGCACTTGTTTAACGTGAAAAAACTCAACACGTATTTGGTATTTATGCTGCTGTGGCGAAATTGGCAGACGCGCCGGACTTAGGATCCGGTCCGCAAGGGTGCAGGTTCGACTCCTGTCAGCAGCACCAAGTCAGTATAATCCGAACCAAATACTCGTAACGAGTGAATGGTTCGGATTTACTTTTATAATTTAGCGAAT
>CANRCK010000013.1 GCA_947629095.1 uncultured Clostridia bacterium
TAACCTTAATTAATCTTATTGCCTTTTTTGTACTTACTTTCTTTCTCTTCTATGCAGTTGTCAGGCTTCGTTGCACTCCGTCTGCGCTCTTGGCTACAGACTTCGTTTTAACGATTGCAACAGCAATCGCTTGCGTTTTTCAAAAGAAAAACAACGCTGTCTAAATTGACAGCTTTTATATGATATCAAACTAAATTCAACGTGTCAACTTATTTTTGAAGTTTTTTTGACAAATTTTAAGGAAATTTTTGACTTTTATCACTTTTTTTATTGCACCACAATATATAGTATACGCATACGCGCAAAATTGTGTTATTCCACAAACCGTTTGCAGTTTTTAAGGTGCGCGCGCCGCGGGGCGGACGGAAAGTCTGCCCCGCGGCGCGCTTTTTATTGCTCTTCCGCCTTAATTAAAAACCGCTGACCGTTATAAAATTCCATTTCAATCGCGCCGTCTTTCAGCGCAATCTGTTTGCACTCGAAATAATCATCTAAAACAGGATATATTTCGCAAAGCAACTCCCTGCCCGTAAAAGGCTTTTCCTCCGCCAAATGCTTTTTTGCATTGGCTGATTTTTCGTGTTTTTCCATACTGTACCCCCAAAAAAATTTTATTAATTTAATTATAATTCCGTTTTGGAATTAAGTCAATAATATTTAATGCTATAATTCCAAAAAAGAATTTTAGGAAAGGTATGAAACGGCGGACTAAACTATATGGAGACCGCAATTTAATAGGCAAAAACGTTGAGCGGCTGCGCAGGGAGCGCGGCATAAGCCAAAAAGATTTTGTTGCACGCCTGCAAACCGAGGGATTGGACGTAAACCCCACAAGTTACTCAAAGCTTGAAGGACAGCTGAGATACGCAACGGACAAGGAGCTGTTTTATATTGCCAAAGTTCTGAATTTGAAAATGGAAGATTTATTTTAACGCATAAGCGCCGCGGGGCGGACGAAAAGTCTGCCCCGCGGCGCCGTTAATTTGATAAAATGCGTTTTATGTGATTTTATAGTCTATTTCCTTTAAATACTCCAGCGAGGTTTTAAGCTCCGAAAAGTCGCCGTAGTCGCCGCCGTAGACCTCGATTACGGCGGGTCCGTTAAAGCCTGCGCCGCGCAGACGCTTAAAAATATCTTCAAAATTATATACGCCCCTGCCCGGCAGGCACATTTTGCCGTTACTATCCACGTCGGAGAGGTGAACGTGCGAGATTGCCCCCTTCATATCCTCGATATACATTCCTAAGGGGTAGCCCGAACGCCTTGCCTGCTTTAAATCGAGCGCGGCGGCAAGCTGCGGGCAACGCTCCTTGAAAGCGCGGAAAAGCCCCGGGCGGTTGTAGGCGCACCAGCTTACGTTTTCAAGACAGACGTCAACGCCGTAGCGGGCGCAAAATTCGCACACGGCGCGAAGATATTCCGCCGTACCGTTGATATCCCCGCCCGAAAAATGCGATATATATCCGTGAAAAGTATATTTTTTGGCGTCGAGAAGCTGAGCCGAGCGCATCAGCTGGTCCAGCCAATAAAAGCCGTCGCCGCGCACCCTGCGCGAGCTTGAAAACAGCTGAGGTTCGAAGTTGTTGGAGAGTGCGTGGACGGCGGAAATTTCTATTCCGCCGAACTGCTCCCCGTGAGCTTTTGCAAACTCGGGGCGGTACTCGTAAAACGTGCCGAGAAACACTTCGGCACAGTCCGCGCCGAACTCCCTGATTTTTTCAATCGCGCTTTCACACTCCTCCCGCGGGAAGAAAGACGCCGTGGAAATTCCTATTTTCATACCGATATTGTAGCACATATCGGCGATTTGTCAAGTGCAAGTTGCGGGAAACGCCTTTACCGCTGCAGCGCGCGAGCAAGCGCGTTGTATATGCCGTCGTCCGCAATGTTGGCTATGGGCTGCAAAAATACGGGCGTTTGGTTTGCCGCGGAGCTTGAAAAAACCTCCTCTGCGGCGGAGGATTCCGCTGGTTTTGGCGTTTCGTGTTGAGTTTTTTCAGTTTGCGCGCCCGAAAACGCCTGCGCAATGGGCGCAACAGCCTGAATAACTTCGGTCAAACGGTGGGCTTCGTTTATGATTTCGGTCATTTTTCCGTCGTTGCCGGTGGCGTATTTGATTATCTCCTCCATTTCGTCGCCCGAAATTCCGCCGCCCGACTTGTTGCCGAGCGTAAGGAACAGCGCAAGCAAAAACAAAAGTTGCATAAAAAAATTCTCCCGCATATTTTGATATTACAAACGTAAAGTCTTGCCCGTAACGGGCTGCGCGCCGAAAACGGGGGCGCAAAAACCGCAGCATTGCAATACCATTATATGCGAGGAATTTTATGGACGATTTTAAAAGTTATTCTAACGCAAAGAAAGCGCCCGAAAACGGGGGCAGCTCCGCGGGGACGGCGGGCGACGCCGCTTTAAACAACACGGTGGAGATGGCAAAAATAATATCGGCGGCGATGAACGGAAAGAGCACGGCGCAGATAATGCAGACGATAATTTCCGAAGCCGAGCGCGGAAAGCGCGAGGGAAGGCTTTCCAACGCCGATCTGGATAATTTTTACGCAGCCCTCTCCCCCGTCCTCGACGGATACAAAAAACGGAAGCTGAAGGAGGTTATAGCTCGCCTTAAAGCTATATAAAACTCAATACGTGTTGAGTTTTATGCTTTGCGCAGAGAGAGTGCGCCGACTGCCGCCGTAAAGCTTTCAACAGCCGAAGGCGGCGTGAAAGCCGAAAAGGAAGCGCGCACAAGCCCGTCCGAGCCGAGCGCGCGGTGAATGAGCGGCGCGCAGTGAAGTCCGCCACGGACGCATATTCCAAACTCCTCCGAAAGGGCGTAGGCAACCATTTCAGACTGCATATTATTTAAACGGAAAGAAACTATTCCGTAGGGGTTGGGTTTGGAAAAAACGCACACGTTCTCTGTTTTTTTGAGATTTTCTATTGTTCGCGCGGTAAAATTTTCAACCGCGGCGCGGTGTTCGCCGAGGTGTTGCTTTAAATATATTGCGCCCTCGGCAAGGGAGACTATGGCGGGGAAATTCAGCGTGCCGCTTTCCAACTTGTCGGGATAAAAATCGGGCATATCCAAATTGTAGCTTTCGCTGCCTGTGCCGCCGTAGGTTATGGGCTGCGGGTTGAAGCGTTCGGAAAAGAGAAGCGCGCCGCTGCCCTGTATGCCGAGCATACCCTTGTGCCCCGCCACGGCGAGGGCGTCTATACCGAGCGCGCGCATATCCACAGGCACGTGCCCGCACGCCTGCGCGCCGTCGCAAATCAAAAGGCAGTCTGCGGGCAGAATTTTTTTGACGAGCGCAATATCGGGCGCTGTGCCCGTTACGTTTGAGGCAAGGGTGATTACCGCGGCGCGGGGAGGCGCGCTGCCCACAGCCCTTTTTAACGCGTTTAAATCGATATCTCCATCGTCGTTCAGCGGAATATACTCCACCTCCGCCCCGAGCTTTTTAAGATGCTCCAGAGGGCGCAAAACGGAGTTGTGTTCGGCGACGGTGGTTATTATTTTGCTGTCCGCAGGCAAGGACAGAATGGCTATGTTGAGAGCTTCGGTGCAGTTTTTTGTAAAAACGACCCGTTCATAGCCGTAGCCGCCGAAAAAATCGCTCAATAGATTGCGGGTTGAATACACGCGTTCCATACAGGCAAGCGAAAGCTTGTGTCCGCTGCGCCCGGGGTTTGCAGCCGTGGCAAGGGCTGCCGCAGCTGCCGTAATTACGCAATCGGGCTTGAATCCGCCGGTTGCGGCGTTGTCGAGATATATCATAAATTTTTCCTCTTTCATATTATAATAATATATTTTATACTATGGAAGGACTTATTTATGACTGAGCTGATTGCCGTTTTCCGTTCGCGTGCGCAGGCGATGGACTGCAATGCGCGGCTGAGAGCACTCGGGGTGCCCTCCGGCATAATAAACACCCCGCGCGAAGCAAATATCGGCTGCGGACTTTCGGTGCGAATACCGCAAAATATGATTGCGCGGGCAAAAGCGATTATTGCAAACGGAAGATATTCGGCGTTTTACGGCTATATGAGAGTTAAAATTTATTGATTTTGCGCGCGCGTTGTGCTAAAATTTGCCTATGGAACAGCAGAAGGTAAATTTGATTTTGGGGGAGCTTGCCAAGCTCTACCCCGAAGCCGCACCGGCGCTGAAATACAGAACGCCGTACGAGCTTCTCGTTGCGGTTATTCTTTCGGCGCAGTGCACCGACGAAAGGGTGAACAAGGTGACGGCGGAACTCTTTAAAAAACACAATACACCCCGCACTATGCTTGAATTAACGCAGGAGGAGCTGGAAAAATATATATTTTCCTGCGGGTTTTACCGCAACAAGGCGGCGCATATTCTCTCCGCCTCGCGCGATATTATGGAGAGATACGGCGGCGAAGTGCCCAAGGAACACGCCGAGCTTAAAACGCTGGCGGGCGTGGGTCAAAAAACAGCAAACGTTGTGTACTCCGTGGCATTCGGCGGCGACGCCATAGCCGTGGACACCCACGTTTTCCGCGTTTCCAACAGGCTGGGGCTGGCGCACGGGAACACTCCCGAAAAGGTTGAAAAGGACTTGAACGCGGCAATACCAAAAGAGCTTTGGTCCAAGGCGCACCACTACCTTATTTACCACGGGCGAAGGGTGTGCCACTCCCAAAAGCCCGACTGCAAAAACTGTACCCTTAAAGAATGGTGCGAATATTATAATAAATAAGATAACAATGTAAAATAAAAGGACGGGGCTAAATTGCTCCGTCCTTTTATCCAAAGGAGTCTATGTACTAAAAACAGTCACCTGACAACCGCCCCGAATATACAGGCACGAAACTGTATATGCGACGATTTATTTTTTAAGGGCGCTCGCCATTGCCGAAGCGGTTTCCATAGCCTGTTGTTTAATTCTCTCTTCTTCGTAAGCGTCCTGCTGTGCGAATATAGCGGTTTTAAATCCGTTGGGATTTTTTATATAGGGGAACCAAAGAGTTGTGCCCGCCGAAGCAAATCCAATGCTGCCGTAATTGAGGATTTTACCTATAAAGCCCTGTTTTACATCGGCGTTCTGCACTTTGTTCAAAGGCATATCAACCGACGCTGTTTTTAAAACGCCGACTTTACCTACCAGCCTTCTGCTTGTAATTGCAAGCTCCATGTTGCAATACTTTATTATCCTCACTATAAGAGGAATAATAAAAATATTTGTTATATGAAAAATAACGCCGACAGTAGACTTTTTTGCCTTCTGCACGACAGTCTCATTCCTCATAAGATGTTTTTCAGCATAATTACTCATTTTTTATCATTTCCTTATATTTTTTTCGTATCGTGCTTACGATATTATATATTTTAACCTGAAACAGGTTAGATGTCAAGTGTTTAAATAACATTATGGTATGATTTCTGTGATAAATTTTTATGAGCGAGAGAATGGGAAGAGTTTACCGGCGTATCCGCGACCTCAGGGAAGACCGCGATCTTAATCAAACAGCTGTAGCGCGGATGCTCGGAATGTCACAAACAGGTTATTCGAAATACGAAACGGGAGAAAACGATATACCGACGGAAGTTTTGATAAAACTTTCCGAATTTTATAATACGAGCATAGATTATTTGTTGGGAGTTACGGACGACCCCCGCCGCTACTGACCGTTTAACTTTCAATCTTTTCCGCCGTTTCGGCGGGAATTTATGGTTTGAATTAAATAGAAAGTGCGCCCGCGGATTTCCGCGGGCGGGTTTTTTTATTAAGCATCCCCTCAGTTGCTTGGCAGCCGGCTTTCTCACACGGCGTGAGGGAAACTCGTGTTCGGGCACCGTGCGCGCCTTGCACTATTGCGCGCACCAACCTCGCTTCGGCACGCACAATGCACTGTGCTGTACTATTAAAACTTTACTTAATATAAAAACATATAGTTTTATTGTGCATAGTTAAATTATGTATGTCAAGCTGCAAATAATCATTTTATGTAAAAATTTTTTGTACATAATATAAAATAGAAATATGGATAGAAAATTTGTTCAAATGAGAATTGCAAGAATACGGAACGCACACAAAATTTCTGCGCGCAGGCTGAGTTTGGAGCTGGGGCAAAGTACGGAATATATCAACCAAATAGAGAACGGCAATGCGTTACCGTCGCTTGAAGGACTGTTTAATTTTTGCGAATATTTTAACATGACTTTGGGAGAATTTTTTGAGGACAGGTTCAACTTCCCCGTGGAGTACTCGCAAATTATAGCCGAGCTTAACAAGATGGACTTACAGGAAATTAATGTTGTGCATGAAATGCTCAAACTTATAAACAAGCGTAAAAACAATTAAAATGTGAGCGCCGCGGATTTCCGCGGGCGTGTTTTTTTATTAAGCATCCCCTCAGTTGCTTGGCAGCCGGCTTTCTCACACGGCGTGAGGGAAACTCGTGTTCGGGCACCGTGCGCGCCTTGCACTATTGCGCGCACCAACCTCGCTTCGGCACGCACAATGCACTGTGCTGTACTATTAAAACTTTACTTAATATAAAAACATATAGTTTTATTGTGCATAGTTAAATTATGTATGTCAAGCTGCAAATAATCATTTTATGTAAAAATTTTTTGTACATAATATAAAATAGAAATATGGATAGAAAATTTGTTCAAATGAGAATTGCAAGAATACGGAACGCACACAAAATTTCTGCGCGCAGGCTGAGTTTGGAGCTGGGGCAAAGTACGGAATATATCAACCAAATAGAGAACGGCAATGCGTTACCGTCGCTTGAAGGACTGTTTAATTTTTGCGAATATTTTAACATGACTTTGGGAGAATTTTTTGAGGACAGGTTCAACTTCCCCGTGGAGTACTCGCAAATTATAGCCGAGCTTAACAAGATGGACTTACAGGAAATTAATGTTGTGCATGAAATGCTCAAACTTATAAACAAGCGTAAAAACAATTAAAATGTGAGCGCCCGCGGAAAAATCCGCGGGCGCGTTCTATTAAGCAATCCCCACAGTCTGCTTGGCAGCCGGCTCCCCCTCACGGGGAGCCAAGGGTTGGAAAAAGCGGTGAAGCTTTCTCCACAGCGGCGGGCGCATTAAAAAAGCGAGGCTGACGCCTCGCTTTTTATTGGTTTTTTAATTAAAGAACCTTAACAATTGTGCCGGAGCCAACCGTTCTGCCGCCCTCACGGATAGCGAAACGGAGCTTTTCTTCAACTGCTACGGGCTTGATAAGCTCAACGGTGATTTCAACGTTGTCGCCGGGCATAACCATTTCTACGCCTGCGGGCAGGTCGATGGAACCGGTAACGTCGGTAGTTCTGATGAAGAACTGAGGACGATAGTGGTTGAAGAAAGGAGTGTGACGTCCGCCTTCCTCTGCTTTAAGAACGTATACCTGAGCGGTGAACTTGGTAGCCGTTTTAACGGAGCCGGGCTTAGCCAAAACCTGACCCTTTTCAATACCCTTTCTGTCGATGCCGCGGAGAAGGGCGCCGATGTTGAAGCCTGCGATAGCTTCGTCAACGCTCTTGTGGAACATTTCGAGACCGGTGATAACGGTGCTAACGGGCTTGTCGATAAGTCCTACGATTTCCGCAGGATCGCCTACGTGAGCCTTACCTCTCTCTACTCTACCCGTAGCAACGGTACCACGACCGGAAATCGTGAATACGTCCTCGACGGGAAGAAGGAAGGGCTTTTCGGTATCTCTTTGAGGAGTGGGAATATACTTGTCGATGGTATCCATCAGCTCAAGTATGCACTGGCACTCGGGTGCGGCGAGAATCTGGTCGTTGGGAAGGTCGCTTGAAGCAACTTCCAATGCCTTTAATGCGGAACCCTTGATGATGGGGATTTCGTCGCCGGGGAAGTCGTAGCTGGAAAGAGTGTCTCTTATTTCCATTTCTACGAGTTCCAGAAGTTCGGGGTCGTCCATTTGATCGGTCTTGTTGAGGAATACAACAATGTAGGGAACGCCTACCTGACGGGCAAGGAGGATGTGCTCCTTGGTCTGGGGCATGGGACCGTCGGTTGCCGCAACTACGAGGATTGCACCGTCCATCTGAGCGGCGCCGGTGATCATGTTCTTAACGTAGTCTGCGTGTCCCGGGCAGTCAACGTGCGCATAGTGGCGCTTGTCCGTTTGATATTCTACGTGTGCGGTGTTAATTGTTATACCACGAGCCTTCTCCTCGGGAGCCTTATCGATCTCGTCGTATCTCATTTTTGCTGCCTGACCCTTGCATGCCATAACCATTGTGATAGCTGCGGTCAGAGTGGTCTTGCCGTGGTCAACGTGGCCGATTGTGCCTATGTTAACGTGGGGCTTGCTGTTGTCGTACTTAGCCTTTGCCATTTCTCTTTGTCTCCTTAAAAATTTTTTATAAAAAATGATAACTTACGCCTTGCGGCGTCGCAGCTATCGCGATGCCTGTTTTGGCTTTAATTATTATATCGTATATTTTTGAAAAACACAACCGTTTTACTTAGGTTTTTTGTGAACTTTTTATTGTAGCGCAAGCGGCTTGAATGGATTGCGCGCACTCTTCTCGCTTCGGCACGCACAGCGCACTGTGCTGTGCTATGAAACGCCTCGCTCGTTCTTACCAAGGGGAGCCAAGGGCACCCCTCCTGTCATTCTGAGGCATCAGCCGAAGAATCTGTTGTGAAGATATGTTTTGACAATCCCCTCAGTCACCTGCGGTGACAGCTTTCTCACACGGCGTGAGGAAAACGCCGTGTTCGGGCACCGTGCGCGCGGGACGTATGAGCGCACTCTTCTCACTTCGGCACGCACAGCGCACTGCGCTGTGCTATGAAATGCCTCGTTCGTCCTTCCAAAGGGGAGCCAAGATTGGGGTTGGGTGCAATTACATTGTTGTGCGGTGGGTAGAAGCGAGTTATGCAAGGAAAGCGAGCACCGACGAAAGGAGTATACATAGACGTACACGACTGAGGCGGCGCGGAGCTTGACACAGCAGAACGACGCTTATACACGCCGCCGGGAGCTAATCTTTCTTTGCCTTGGCGCGCTCGCCTATAACCTTCTCCGCAATGGACTTGGGAACTTCGGCATAATGGTCGAACTGCATTGTGAACTGACCTCTGCCCTGCGTTCTGGAACGCAAATCGGTTGCATAGCCGAACATTTCGGAAAGAGGTATTTCGGCGTCGACTACCTTTGCGCCCGCCCTGTCGTCCGTGGAAACTATGGTTCCGCGGCGGGAGGTTACGTTGCCCATTATATCGCCGAAATAATCGTCGGGAGTGATGATTTCAACCTTCATAATAGGCTCGAGCAGAACAGCTTTTGCCTTTGCCATACCGTCCTTGAACGCCATGGAGCCTGCAATCTGGAACGCCATTTCGGAGGAGTCGACCTCGTGGAAGCTTCCGTCGTAGACCTGAATTTTGAAATCAACCACTTCGTACCCGGCAAGGAAGCCGTTTTTGGCTGCCGCGCGGATACCTTTGTCGATTGCGGGGATATATTCCTTGGGGATTGAACCGCCAACGGTGAGGTCCTCAAACGAGTAGCCCTGACCGGGTTCGGCGGGAATCATATGGAGTTTGCAGTGACCGTACTGACCTTTACCGCCGGACTGGCGCTTATATAAGCCCTCGCAGTCAACTGCCTGACGGATAGTTTCGCGGTAGGCAACCTGCGGCGCGCCGACGTTTGCTTCAACTTTGAACTCTCTCAAAAGCCTGTCCACGATTATATCGAGGTGAAGCTCGCCCATGCCCGCAATAATTGTCTGACCCGTTTCCTGGTCGGTATAGGTTTTGAATGTGGGGTCCTCTTCGGCAAGCTTTACGAGCGCCATGGTCATTTTTTCCTGACCTGCCCTCGTTTTAGGCTCTATCGAAAGCTGAATAACGGGGTCGGAGAAAGTCATCTGCTCGAGAACGATGGGATGCGATTCGTCGCACAGCGTGTCGCCCGTGGTGGTATCCTTTAAGCCGACTATGGCGCAGATATCGCCCGAATATACCTTTTCGATTTCCTTACGGGTGTTGGCGTGCATCTGCACGAGGCGCCCTACTCTCTCTTTCTTGCCCTTTGTGGAGTTATATACATACGAACCGGAATTGAGCACGCCGGAGTATGCTCTGAAATATGCGAGACGGCCTACAAACGGGTCGGTTGCGATTTTGAACGCAAGTCCCGCAAAAGGAGCTTCGTCAGAGGTTTCACGAATCTCCTGAGCGCCCGTTTCGGGGTTTACGCCCGTTACGTGGTCTACGTCCACGGGGGAGGGAAGATAGTCTATAACCGCGTCCAAAAGCATCTGGACGCCCTTGTTTTTATAGGAAGAGCCGCAGAGCACGGGGGTGCACTTCATGGCGATTGTAGCCGCCCTAAGACCCTTTCTGATTTCCGCGGGGGTGAGTTCCATCGTTTCGAGGAACTTTTCCATAAGTTCGTCGTCGCCGTCGGCGGCAGCTTCCATAATTTTGGCGTGCGCCTCTTCGGCAGCCTGACGCATATCTGCGGGGATCTCGTCCCTGTGATACTGCTTGCCGTCGTCGGAATCGTAAATTTCGGCATCCATCTCGATGCAGTCAACTATTCCGCGGAAAGTAGCCTCTTTGCCGATGGGAAGCTCGATGGGCACGGGATTTGCGCCCAATCTCTCCTTCATCATGCGCACGGCGCGTTCGAAGTCTGCGCCGTTGATATCCATTTTGTTTACATAGGCAATGCGGGGAACCTTATACTTGTCCGCCTGGCGCCAAACCGTTTCGGACTGTGGCTCAACGCCGCCTTTTGCGCAGAACGTTGCGATTGCGCCGTCGAGCACGCGCAGGGAACGCTCAACTTCAACCGTGAAGTCAACGTGTCCCGGGGTGTCGATGATGTTGATTCTGCACTCGTCCTTTTTGGTCTGTCCGCTTCTCGTCCAGTGGCAGGTTGTTGCGGCGGAGGTGATTGTAATGCCCCTCTCCTGCTCCTGAACCATCCAGTCCATGGTAGCTTCGCCGTCGTGAACTTCGCCTATCTTGTGGGTAATGCCGGTATAGTACAATATACGCTCGGTTGTGGTTGTTTTACCTGCGTCTATGTGCGCCATTATACCTATATTTCTTGTGTGCAGTAAGTCGTATTCTCTAGCCATAAATTACCTCAATTAGAAACGGAAGTGCGCAAACGCCTTGTTTGCCTCTGCCATTCTGTGGGTGTCTTCCTTCTTCTTTACTGCGCCGCCTGTGTTGTTGTATGCGTCCATAAGTTCCGCCGCAAGCTTTTGCGACGTCTCTCTTTCGCTGCGCTTTCTGGTTGCGGTAACCAGCCAGCGGATTGCAAGGGTCTGACGGCGTTCAGGTCTGATTTCCATGGGAACCTGATAGTTTGCGCCGCCTACGCGCCTTGCCTTTACTTCGAGCACGGGCATTATGTTTGCCATTGCCTGTTCGAAGATTTCCATAGCGTCTTTACCGAGCTTTGCGCTCATTATGTCAAAAGCGCTGTAAACGATAGTCTGTGCCGTTCCGCGCTTGCCGTCGTACATAATTTGGTTGATAAGCTTTGTTACAACCTTGGAATTATACACGGGATCGGGTAATACGTCCCTCTTGGGGACTCCGCCTCTTCTGGGCATAATAAATATCCTCCTTAAAACTTTTTCGTGCAAACCGTGCGGTGGCGCGGTTTGTCACGAGATTGCTGCGGTCGTAAAAGGCTTAACGGGTGAAGTAAATTCCCCCTTGCCTTTTTCGGCATAAGCATTTTTTATTTTTTCGTGCAAACCGTGCAGTGGCGCCGTTTGTCACGAGACGCCGCCCAAAGGCAGCGTTAAGGGTGCTAACCTTAAATAAGCTATTGCGCGCCCGTAAAATTTACGGGGCAAACCTTCTCCACCATTTGGTGAATACTGCCTACTTTTATCGGTTAAAGGGCATATATTCCGAAAAGTAGGAAAATCTTGTTATGCAAGTGTTATGATCAGGTAATTACGAAGTTAAAAACCAAGCAATTATGCGGTGGGTAGAAGCGAGCAGAGCAAGGAAAGCGAGCACCGCGACGCTTATGCACGCCGCCACTTATTTCTTGGGGCGCTTTGCACCGTATCTCGACCTCGCCTGCATTCTTTTTGAAACGCCGGCGGTATCGAGGGCGCCGCGGATGATGTGATAACGAACACCGGGCAAATCCTTAACTCTTCCGCCGCGAATCAAAACGGACGAGTGCTCCTGCAAGTTGTGACCTTCGCCGGGAATGTATACGGTACCTTCCTGCTTGTTGGTCAAACGTACCCTTGCAATCTTACGGATAGCCGAGTTGGGCTTTTTGGGAGTGGTCGTGGTCACCTGAAGGCAAACACCGCGTTTTTGGGGGCATCTGTCGAGGATGGGCGACTTGCTCTTGTAAACCTGTTTTTCTCTGCCGTTTCTTATAAGCTGGTTGATTGTAGGCATTTGATTTCCTCCTTGTTTTACTCGGGCTTTTAAGCCCTGTGGAATATATCACCCCTGCCGCATACCCTTTAATACGGAGGATGAGTGAACTGAAATTACGCTATGGCATATTACGCCATAATATTGAGCAAACGATATTTTAACAAAACGGCGTATAATTGTCAAACAAATTTTCGGTAATTTTGCAGCTGCGGGCACATTTTTAGCCGAAAACCGCGCAAATCCGGGCGAAAACAGTTGAATTTGCGGCAAAAAGAAGCCGCCGCGGGCGAATGCTCGCCCGCGGCGGCGTGCCAAAGCCTGTTATGCAAGGGAAATTTTATCGGAAATGCTCCTTATAAACAGCCCGCGGCGGACGCCCTCGTCTATGCAGGTCTGCACCATATTCTGCATCCGCTCGGTGGCGCGGGGAACCTTGAGTTCCTTTAAAACGGCGGGCACAAGCTCGTCGGAATATACGCTGACCTTGTTTAAAAGTATCCCGCGGACGAGGGAGATAACGTCGTACGGCGTATAGTCGCCCTCCTGCGAACGCACGAGCGCGCCCTCCTCCACGCGGTATCTGTCGAACGACGAAAATTTATCGGACTTCATATAGTATACGTTGCCCGCAATCTCCCGCGATTCGAACCCGCAGCCGTCGATAAGCTGACGGAGCCTGCTCTCTATTTTGGCGCCGTATTTGGTTATTTTGAAGAGAGAAAGCGTGCGCTTTATCAAAAACTGAGTGGAGATGGGTTCCTCGGCTGCCACTACGGCTTTTAAAGCCCTGGTTACTTCCGCGTCCGCCTCCCCGCCCGTTATCCGCGCGGGATCGAGGGTACATTCCTCGAATTTTGCATACCTGTATTGCTTTTTAAAGGCGTTGGACGTGGGCTTTCCGTCCGAAGTGAGCTTATCCAAAAAGTCCTTTATCTTTTTTATTTCACGCTTGGGATTGTTGAAGAAATTGATTGTGTACAGCCTTATAACGTTCCAGTTGTTGCGCTTTAAGGTCTGCACCTGCATAACCGAACGGTCCTTTACGGAGAACTGCTTTGCACCGTCCGTAAGAATTGCAAGAATGAAGTTGTGCTTGTTCTTGGGGTCCAGAACGGCGACGTCTATTTTGAAGTCGGAAACGCCGACGTCGCAGCGGCAGTCGTAGCCGTAGGCGGAGAGCTCTTCGGCAATATATTTGCCTATGCCCTGCCTGTTAACTATAACGTCGTCGCTCTTAACCGAAATATTCGTCCTGCCCTTTTCGGCAAATTCCAAAAAGGCTTTAAGCCCCGCAACACCGCGGGACGTGGTGCGCGAAAGGTCTATCATAGAATATCGCATGGAGGAGAACACTATCATCTCCTCCCTTGCGCGGGAGACGGCTACGTTGAGCCTGCGCCAGCCGCCGAATTGGTTCAGTGGTCCGAAGTTGAGAGAAATCTTTCCGTCCCTGTCCGGTCCGTAGCAAACGGAGAATAATATAACGTCCCTTTCGTCGCCCTGAACGTTTTCGAGATTTTTTATGAACAGCGGCTCTTCCCGCTCGTACGCCGCCTCCTCGAGCTTGTTTGCCGCAATGGCTTTGGCGAGAAGCTTTTCAACCAAAATCTGCTGCACTGTGGAGAATGTGACTATGCCTATGCTGGAACGGCGGAGCTTTTCGTCCTTCAACCGCTCGATTACCTCTTTTACGAGGGCTTCAGCCTCTATGCGGTTGCACTTGGTATTGCCCCTGTCATATACGCCGTTGACCACGTAGCGCAGCTTTACGCGGCTTTCGAGAGCGTCGGGCGAGGGGAAGGTGCACAGACGGGAGGAATAATAGTTGATATTTGAAAAAGCGATGAGGCTTTCGTGCTTGGAGCGGTAGTGCCAAATGAGGTGCTTTTCGGGTATGCCGAGGGCAAGGCAGTCCTCCAGAACGCTTTCCAGATCCTCCGTTTCGGAGGTTTCGTCCTCCCCCGCCGTTGTGGCAAAGAACATTGTGGGCGGCATCTGCTTGGGGTCGCCCACTATTATTGCGCTCTTTGCCCTTGCAAGCGACGGAACGGCTTCGCAGGTGGGTATCTGGGACGCCTCGTCGAAGATGACTATGTCGAACAGTTCGGGGTCGGGCGGAAGGAACTGCGATACGGTGATGGGGCTCATGAGCATGCAGGGCGCAACAACCTTCATAAGCTCGGGGATTTCGGAAAAGAGCGAACGCAGGTTGAGCGTGCGCAGGTTGCCCTTTATCTGGCGCTGGAAGGTCATAAGTTCCAGCGCGAGCGGACCTTCGGTGTCGCCCGCGGGCAGGCGGGAGACGAGGTCGGCGCGTATTTTTTCACGCGTGAGCGAAGCAAACTCCTCCAAAGTTTGCGCAAATGCCGCCGCATTGCCGTCGAGAACGCTTGCCGAGAACGCGGCAAGGTCCTCGTCCGCGGGAATGTTGGTTTGGATAAAATTGCGGTATACGTTCTTTCTGAAAGACGAGAGCACCTGTCTGCCGCTTATCTTTCCGCTCTCCATGGCGTCGGTCATAAACGTCAAACCGCTTTCGTTCAGCTTTTTTGCCGTGGCTTTATATTCGCACCACGCGGGCAGCATATCCACGTTGTCCACGAGCGCGGAGCACTTCTGGGAATAAATTTCGAATATATCCGCGTCGTCGAACGCCGATGGATCGGCGCCTATAGCCGCTATATAGTTGTTTGCGCTTTCTATAAACGCCGTTGCCGCCGAAATATATCCCTGCAACAGCGGCTTTAAAATTCCGCCCGTGGCGCCCGAGCAAACGCTGTTGAAAGCGTCGGCGTTGTAGTCCATAAAGGTTTCGGCGCACAGCGCGTGCAGAGCGTAGAGGGGCGAAAGAAGCTCCTCCCTCTTTTTGAAGTTTATGCCGCCGAAGCCCACAAACTTTTCGGAAAGCTTTGTGTTTGCAAGCATCATAACGCGCGCCTTTTCTATTTCGTTTGCGCGCTTTATCCACTCCTGCTCTTCGCTCTCCTTTACGTTTCCCCTGCCGCAGCGGTTTATGCGCTTTATTACCTGCAACAGCACGCGGGAGGAACGGTAGTTATCCCCCCATATATCCAGCTCCCGCTCTATGTCGGGGGCAAGCTTTTCAATGTCCGGAAGGGTTTTGAAGTATGTCAGCCAGTGCTTGACCTCGCTGTCGTACCTTAAATTTGCGTTGTAGAAGCGGTAGAACTCCCCCTCGTCGCACTCAAAAAACTCTTTTAAGGAGTCGTCCTTTAAAATATTGGCGATACGTATTGAGTTTTTCAGCTTTTTGAGGGTGAATCTGGAAACTTTTTGGTTGAACGTTTCAAGAATTAGCCCCAAATAATTTTTGAGGTGCTTCAACTCCGCCAGCACCACTTCCGCCGCGCACAGAACCGACTGCTTGACCTTTTTATCGCAGTACGTGAGCCTCACTTCGGAGAACGGGGAGCGGTATACGCCGCCGCACTCGCTTGCCGCCGCCTGCGCCGTGGAGAGCATAACCTCGTATTCCTCCAGCTTTTTCCTTGTGAGAGAGTCGTAGAAGGTGCTCTCTATGTTCAAAAGGTCGGGCGCGGATTTGTTTTGGAGGTAGTAAACTATGCCCTCGTACACCGAAACGCCCAGCCGCCTCTTTTTGTGGAGAGCCGCGACGGGCGCGCGAAGCTTTTCGCGCAAGTCGCGTATTTTTGCGGCGGCGGCTGTGAATTTTTCGCCGTCGGCGGAGCCGGTAAGGGAGAGCGTGTTTTCTATCCCGCGGACTATTTCGGCTTTATTCAAAGTTTTGCCGGAGTGAAGTTCGAGGCAGAAATCGCTTATGCCTATCTCCTCCAATCTCTTTTGCACAACCTGAAGCGCCGCCTGCTTTTCGGCGACGAACAGAACGCGCTTGCCCGCGTCGACTGCGTTTGCTATGATATTGGTTATGGTTTGGCTCTTGCCCGTTCCGGGAGGACCGTGCAGAACGAACGTTGTGCCCTTTGCAGACTCCGCAACGGCGGCAAACTGCGAGCTGTCGCAGGGGAGAGGCACAAGCACCCCGGCGGGGTCGCTGTCGTCCTCGTCCGCGCCCGAAAGCTTGTTTGAAGGCAGCTTGTTGGCGTTTGACAAGAGGCTGTCTATAAGGGCGTTTTTGCGATATATATCAACATTTTCCTTTACGTCCGCCCACATTGCATAGCGCGCAAAAGTGAATTGGGCGAGGTACACGTCGTCGTAGACTATCCAGCCGTCCATATTAGCCGTTTTTGCGCGGAATACGGCGGCTATTTCCTCGGGGGAAAGCCCCTTGCCCTCAACTCCGCGGACGTCTATGCCGAACTCCCGCTTTAAAAACTCGAGGAGGGTGGTGTTTATTTCAAAGCCGTCGCCCGCATCCAACGTGAACGCGCGGTTTTTTTGCCTTGTGAGATTGACGGGAATGAGCGCGAGGGGGGCGTATTTTTCCTCCCTTTCGCCGGGATTTTTCCACTTTAAAAATCCCACTGCCAAAAACAGCGTTTTGGCGCCCGCCTCTTCTTCGGCGCTGCGCGCTTTTCTTATGAGCGTTGTGCAGTTTTCGGCAAGCTCCTCCTGCGCGGCAATAGCCCTGAGTTTCCCGCCGCCCATTTCAAGGGAGACAAGCTCCGAGAGGGTGCCTATGGCTTTTGCCGCGCCGAAGGGCGGAATTTCGGGGACGTTGGCGGCGTTAGGAAGTACGGAAAAGGTTTTATCCTCCAACTTTTCGCAAAACTCCTTGCCGCCTGCGGACAGTATATGCAGGCAGTCCTTTTTGAAGCGGAAGTTGAGAAGATTGTTCTTCATCGACAAATCCAACAGCCGCCTCTGCCAATTGTCGTCCTTGGTGGCGGATTTATCATAATTATAGCGGGATAAATCTATTACTTCCTGTGGCTTTTGGTCAAAGGAGAACCTGCTGTCGTCCAAAAGCTCGTATCCCGCGCCCCGTTTAACCTTTATGGGCAGGGGCATTATTCTGCCTATGCGGCATCTTCTTATATCTATCAGCGCTTCGAAATTGCCCCTCTGCAAAGCTGAGAGAAGGTGCGCTTCGCTTGTGGAATAGCTGGCGTTTTTGTGGGCGAAAAGGTCCTCGGCGTCGGCTATGGCAAGGTTGTTTACGCCCGCGGAAAGATATTTTTCAACGAGCTGCATATCGTCCTGCACGGGCGCGGAAAAACAGCTTTCATAGAGCCATGCCCCAACGCCAACGGAATTTTTGCCGAGGAGTATTACGGGGTGAAGGCGCACCGCTTCAAGGCAGCTTGCCGTAAACAGCGCCATCTCTATGGGCGCCGCGCTCTTGTTTTCCATAATGGCGGAGATATCGCCCGCAGAATTTGCCGAGGTTATGTCGCCGCCCGCCGAGCGCGTAATATTGAGGCGGCGCACCGCAGAAAATATAGAGGCAATCGCGCTGCGGACGCCGTTTTTATCGTTGCCGGCATAGCCCGTGAACTCGGAGGAATATCCCCACGTTTTGAGTTGCAGACCCGCTTCGGCTAAAATTTTCTGGCAGTCGGCAAGCTTGGGGCGCACGAACGCCGCCAACATTTCGGGATTGCCCGAAAGCCCCGACCACCAGTTTATGGGAAGCGCGGAAACGCCCGCTTCCATTGTGCATATAACGTTTTTGCCCCTTTTTACCGTTACGGTCACCGCGCACTCCGCAGGGGATTCCAAATCCGCAAGATACTTGGGATTTAGCAAATTGCGGGGCGAAACTTCCACGCTGCTCTCGTGCGGGATTTCTTCGATATCGATATCCTGCGCCAGAATTAGCGGGGTGGAGCCGGAAACGTTAACCGTGACCGAACTTAAACTTTCATCGCCGCGGTTGAAAATTTTAAAAGCCGTAAAAAGCTGTATGCCGAGATAGTAGGTTGCGTAGGAGACTTCGTTTAAAAGCTCGCCCTCTATCTCTATGTTTTCTGCCGGTCTGTTCTTTGCCATATTTTACCTGTCTTTGAAAATATAGGATATATTTTTTTTATTATAGCATTTAAAACGCGCTATGGCAATAGCCGACAGCGCATTTGATTATAAAAATTATTGACTTTTGACTGATTTTAAAACGCCCTTTAAGCGCTTTCGAACTGGGAGTAGTACAGCTCGGAATAGTATCCGTTTTCCGCCATAAGGCTGTTGTGCGTGCCCTGCTCCACCACGTCGCCGTTTTTCATAACCAAAATTTTGTCGGCGTGGCGTATTGTGGAGAGCCTGTGCGCTATTACAAAGCACGTTCTGCCCTTCATAAGGTTGCCCATAGCCTCCTGTATTATCTGCTCTGTGCGCGTGTCGACGTTGGAGGTAGCCTCGTCCAGAATGAGCATGGGGGAATCGAGAAGCATTGCGCGGGCTATGGTTAAAAGCTGCTTTTGCCCCTTGGAGACGTTTACGGCGTTGTCCGTGAGCACGGTGTCGTAGCCCTGCGGCAGCTTGGTTATGAACGAGTGTATTTTAGCCGCCTTGCACACCCTTATTACGTCCTCACGGGTGACGCCCGCGTTGCCGTAGGCGATATTTTCGAACACGGTGCCGGCAAACAGCCACGTATCCTGCAAGACCATTGTAAACGCGCCGCGGACGCTCGCCCGCGTGAGGTCCTCCACGTTTTTGCCGTCGATTTTTATACTGCCGCCCTGCGCATCGTAAAATCGCATCAAAAGGTTTATAATAGTGGTTTTGCCCGCGCCCGTGTGCCCGACTATTGCAACCACCTGCCCCTGCTTTACCGAGAGGGAAAAATCCTTTATTACCGTTTTGCCCTCAACATATCCGAAGGTGAGATGGTCTATATCCACGTCTCCGCGCACGTTTGTAAGCTCTTTCGCGTTCTCCCTGTCGGGGGGCTCCGGCTCCTCGAGCTGGACCCTGAACACGCGCTCAGCCGCCGCTATGGCGGACTGGAATTCGCCCATTATGTTGGCAATTTCGTTTATCGGACCCGAAAATTTGCGGGAATACAGTATGAACGAGGATATGGCGCCCGTGGACAAGCTGCCCACGGAAAACATATACAGGAGAGCGCCGAACACGCTTACCAGCGTGAGCGAAAGATTGTTGACCATATTTACGCATGGACCGGAAATGGTGCCGAAGTATTCCGCGCGGGAGTAGGCGTTTATGGCTTCCTCGTTCTTCACTTCGAAGTCGGCGATTATCTTCTCCTCGCAGTTGTATGCGCGCGTGGTCTTTTGCCCTGCGGTGATTTCCTCAACGTAGCCGTTCAGCTCCCCGAGCTTTCTCGAACGCTTTCTGAACAGGGGCTGCACCCTGCCCACTATAATGCGGGTCATTATGACCGAAAGGGGCACCGTGACCACGAACACCAGAACGAGCACGGGGGCTATTATGAGCATCATCACGAGGGAACCGATTATCATAACTACGCTCTTCAATACTATTATCACGTCGTGCGCAAGCGATTCGCCGACCGTGTCGATATCGTAGCTCAGAATGGAGATTATATCGCCCGCCTGACGGGTGTCGAAATAGCTTACGGGGAGGGTTGAAAGGTGTTTGAAAGTGTCGTTGCGCATCTTTTTTACTATCCCGCGGGAAATATAGGACATTCCTATTGCCGAAAGATATTCCAAAACGGCTGAAACTGCGTAGAGCGCAACAAGAAGCGCCGCATAAAAGGCTATTGCCGAAAAATCGGAAGTCCCTATTTTATCGATTGCAAGACCGCAGAGCCACGGTCCCACAAGATTTGACACGGTGCCCAGAATATTTGCAAAGAAAACCAGGGCGAGCATCGGCACCCACGGCGTGAGATATCTGAAAAGATTTTTTAAAACAAACCGCTTATCCACCTTTCTGCGTTCAAAGCTGCGGTTGTCGTGTATGTTCATTCTCGGCATATCAGCTTGCCTCCCTCTCCGCGCCCATTTGCGTGGAATATATAAGATTATACTCTCCGCAGGTCTCAACCAGATCCTCATGCTTGCCGGCGCCTATTATTTTGCCGTCGTCGAGTACAAGAATCAAATCCGCGTGCTTTATGGAGCTTATGCGCTGCGCCACAATAATCTTGGTGGACGAGGCATATTCGCGCGCCAAAGCCTTTCTCAGCGCCGCGTCCGTGGCGTAGTCGAGGGCGGACGAGCTGTCGTCGAGAATGAGTATTTCGGGATGAGATGCAAGGGCGCGCGCCACCAAAAGGCGCTGCTTTTGCCCGCCGGAGAGGTTGTTGGCTTTTTGCGCAAGGTCGAAATTCAAGCCTCCGTCCAGCCCGTCCACAAATTCGCGCGCCTGCGCGCAGTCTATGGCTTTGTTTATCTGTCCGTCGGTGAGATTTCTGCCGTAGTCAACGTTTTCCCTTACGGACGCCGCCATTAAAAAGTCGTTTTGGAAAACCACGCCGAACTTTTTGCGGAGCTCGGTGTTGGGATAGTTGCGCACGTCCTTTCCGTCTATGAAAATCTGCCCCGAACCCACGTCGTAAAAGCGCATGAGAAGGTTTATTACGGTTGATTTGCCGCTGCCCGTAGGACCTATTATGCCGAGAGTCTGCCCCGCCGATATGGCAAAGCTTATGTTTTCGAGATTATTTTCAACGCCGTTATAGGAAAAGTTTACGTCCCTGAATTCTATTTTACGGCTTTCGTCGCCGCCGGGGAAATCGCCTATCTTTTCCTCGGTATCCATCGCAAGAACGCTCTCTATCCTCGCGGCGCTTGCAGACCCGCGGGAGATGACCACGAATATTTTTGCAAGGGATATCATAGCGTTTAAAATTATGGTGAAGAACTGCAAAAACGCGAGAACAAGCCCGGAGTCGGAGTGCCGCACCGCGCCCACAACTATCAACGCCACAAGCCCAAAATTGAGAATGAGGGTTGCAAGGGGGTTTGAAAGGGACATCGTTCTGTTTGCGCGGAACTCGGTTGACGCCAGATCCTGCGTGACGTCCTCGAACTTTTGCATCTCATATTCGTTTTTGTTGAGCGCCTTTATAACGCGCACGCCCGTGACGTTTTCCTGCGTGCGGCGGACCATATCGTCCTGCTTTTTTTGCACGCCGGTGAACATGGGAATACTTTTGCGGTTTATGAGAAATACCGTTATGCCTACGAGCGGAACGCAGGCAAGAAGCACGAGCGCAAGAACCACGTCCTGCGCAAACGCCAGAATAAGCCCGCCGAGAATGAGTATGGGCGCGCGGACGCCGAGCCGCAGGGTGCGCGCAACCATCTGGTTGACGTAGTAACTGTCCGAAGTGAGACGGGATATGAGCGAAGGCACGCCAAAACCGTCAACCTGCCGCGAATTGAGATAGCAAGTCTTTTTGAACAGGTCGTAGCGTAGGTCGTGGGTCATTCTGCCCGATGATTTTACCGTGAGCCTGTTTGCCAATATATTGCCAAACAGAGCCACAACGGCGCACAGGAGCATAAATCCGCCCAAAACAAAGGTCCACTTCATTTTTTCGTTGCCCGTGAGAGAGTCGTTTGCCGCAACGTCGTCAATTATCCATTCCAGCAACAGGGGCAAAAACAGCTCTGAGACGGAGCCGAGAAATTTAAGTATAAGCCCCAGCACCACGGTGCCGGTGTACGGCTTTAAGTACCGTAGGGTTTTAGTCACTCTGCGCCTCCATATACTTCACTGCATTGTTATACAGCCGCCCCGCAAAACCGAATAAAAGCTCCTTTTCCTCCGCGGAAAAGCCCTCGGTTATAATCTCCCGCCAATTCTCGTTTACGCCGCGGAGTACGGGCAGAATTTCCTCCGCCTTTTTTGTGGGATACACCAGGCTGACGCGCTTGTCCTCGCCCTGCTTTCTTTCTATATATCCCATTTCTTCCAGCTCCGCAAGCTGCCGGGCAACGTTGGATTTATTCAAAAACATTATTTTTGCAAGAGTATCCTGTGAGACGCCCGGATTTTCGCAAAGATTCAATATGTACTTGGCTTGATAACCCTTTAAGTCGCATATCTCCTTAAGGCGGTTCTCCGAATACACCGTGGCGGAACGCCCTACCGCTTGAATCTTTTTTAAAAAAGTTGCCATTTGCTCTCTCCGTGAATATATTCGTTGCTTATGCAACAGTTGCGCACGCAACGGTTGCGTGCGCAACGATTATATTATATGCTGCAGCTATCGGGTTGTCAACAGAATTTTATTAAAAAATAAATTTAAAAATACGCTCTCCCCTTGGCTGCCCGCGCTCTGCAACAGATTCTTCGGCTGCCGCCTCAGAATGACAGGGGCGCGGGCGCGCTCTCTCCTCTTGGCTGCCCCCACTTGTGGGACGAGCGGGGCGTGCTCCCCCTCTTGGCTGCCCCCACTTGTGGGGGGGGAGCTGGCTGCGCAGCAGACTGAGGGGGGCAAGCGTAACGCTTGTTTGACAATCCCCTCAGTCACCTTTGGTGACAGCTCCCCTTACTAAGGGGAGCCAAGGAGGGGTGAAGCGGTGCGCCTCTGTCTGTATTTACGAAGTTGTGCGGTGCGTAGAAGCAAGTTATGCAAGGCGCACGAGGAAAACTTGAAGGAGTTTACATAGAAGTAAATGACTGAAAGTTGCCGCAGGGCAACGCCGCAGAATGCCGCTTATACGTGCCGCGCGGGAGCAAAAAAAGTAGTTCATACTAAGTCCCGCATTTGGCAAACCGTTTTGCCGATAAACTTTTTGCCGCGGGAAAAGTATGAACTACCAAGAGAAATTTATGAACAGAATTATTTAAACTTACAGTTCAAACAATTCGTTCTGTTGGGGTTTTGTGCGCCGCGGGGCGGGTAACGCCCCGCGGCGAAAGAATTTTTGTTGAATTTTGTGGATTATTCCGCCAATAGCTTTTGACAATCGTATCCGCCATGGAATTCGGTTGCGCCTGCGCCGCTCAGGTTTTTGGCGGGGTCAAACGTAACGCTTGTGTTCAAAGTAACGGTTCCGCCTTTAATATCAAACAATTTTGAGGACTGCGCCGCATCGCCTTCAACCATTTTGCCGAATGCGCCAAACCAGTTGTTGGTGTTGCTATCCACAATCATATTCAGCGAGCTGCCCGCGCCCACATAAACGGCGGTTGCCAGCTTATCGTCTGCGGCAGAGGCTACTATTGCACAATTTTTAAGGTTGTTCACCGTGGTATACTCAAGCTTCATTCCGTAAACGTCCACTGTGTCCCGGGTATACATTAACTTATCGCCGGTAATTGTACAATCTTCCATTGTGCCTATTACCACGCTGTTGCTGTTTGTACCTGTTGACTGTATTGCCGTTACCGGACTACCAAATGCGCAATTCATAATGCTATCTATTTGAACCTTTTTGTCCTCATAAACATCAATTTTAAGTGCCGCATATCCACTTGTAAATGCACTTGCTTGAGTGTTGGATATCTTGCAATCTTCAATTGCTGCAATATGAGTATTACAATTAGTTGATGAGGTAATAGCTATTGCTTGCCAGCTACCACGGATTTCTGCGTTTTTAATGCTGACAGTTTTATCCATTGTTTCTTCACGCATTTTTCCCGTACCTGTAATTTTAATACCTGTCTTGGCATCGATTTTTACATTGCTAATCTCTGCTGTGCCGCCTGAAATGTCAATTCCCGTACCGGTACCACCGCCGGATATAGTAATCTTATCCAATATTGCTCTGCCATACCAACTTCGACCTAGTGCACTGCTTTTTATACCTGATGACGATACTGCTCTACCATCCTTTACTCCATTAACATTTATAGTAAGGTCGTGCGCTTGTAGATAGCCAGTAGAATTTATAAAGAATCCATACTCAGCAGTTTTGGAGTCATGACTTGAATTGGACACTGCAACATTTTCGGAATCAAGCGTGCCGTTATAAATTATCAGTGAACCGTCCTCACTTTCATTGTCGCCACCGCCATTCTTATCAATAATAATATGACCATCACTGTCAGTGGCAGATTGAGTAGCACTATTCACCAAGAAACATATTGTATTCCCATTTAAATCAAGTTCAATATTTTGTTTTTTTAAAATATAGAGTGTTTGATCAAGAGAGCTTAAGGTTGAAGTATCAAGTGATTTAAAATTATACCCGTGGTTGAAATTTCCATATTTTGCCACATCGTCAGGAGTAAAGTTCATCGTTTTCCACAATTTGATATCAGAATACAGGGTAAACTTCACATTGACATTTTCAGCGACACCCAAAAGCCCATAACCATTAGTATCCCGAAGTTGCAAAAAGCTCTTCCAAACTTCATAGAACAAGGTGCCTGCGCGATCTGTCGTGCCCAATGTAAGTAGTTTGTTTCCATCATTCGATGTCCTGCCGGTAATATCCACCGCTTCGGGAGCCAAGTCTGCCGTGAAGTAAACGGTTTTGGTTTTGCCGTCCGCTTCCGTTTTGGTATAATTTTCCAAAGATACCGTCTTTTCTGCGGCTGAAGCGTCCTTATTTGCAATTGCTGTGGGATATTTATTGCTATCCGCGCTGCTATAAGAAACGGTGAACAACACGGTGTTTTTGGGTAATTCTTTGAGTTTGTCAAGTTTACTGCTTGCATCTTCGGCTATCAGACTCTTAACATTTTGTGAAAGCGACTGATACTTGTTCCATGCAGCGGTAACCGCCAACGCAACGTCAAGCTGGGCGCCGCCCTCTGCAAATGCAGCCGAATATGCGGAATAAGTTTTAAACAGCTGAGTGACCTTGGTTTGGTCGTAGATGGCGATATCAAAGCCCGCAGTTTTAACGGTTTGTCTTGCCTTGGGGCTGAGTTGATAGTAGGCGTTTATTGCCGCTTCGGCTTTGTCAAACGAGCTGATTTCGTTGGAATAGCCATTGTTTGTGAAATCGGTTGCCTGTTTGCTGAAACCCTCCGTCTGCACAAAGCCGCAGGTTGCCGAATATGTGATTGAATACTCGCCGCGTTTATTTACATAAGTGCCGCCGGGAGCGGTAAATGCGGATTCCGCGTCGCCCTCTTCATGCAGCTTATAGGCATAATATTCGGTAGTTTCGGAGAGGTTTTGGGTGCCGTCCTGACCGGAATATTGGCTGTTTGCGGGAACGTTTGCGGGTTTTAAGTTGGATCCGTCGGCATAATCTGCCATTCCAACGGAATCAACGTCGAACACGCGCAGGGGGAAGGTATATGACGAGGTGTTTGAAGTGTACGCACCCGTGCCGCCCACATTGAATGCGCCGCTTACGTCAGCATTGCCTATTACAAGAGTTGCGCCCGCTTGTTTGGTGCGGATTACGCCGCCGACTTTTGCGTCGTCCAAAACTTCCAATCTGCCGTTTACGGTAAGTATTCCGGCAGTATCGTATTTGCCGCTGAGCTGTTCGGTTGTGGGATATTTTTTGCCGCCGCTCATTATTGCGTTTTGAACGAGGTAGTCCATAACGTAGAACGTTGCGCCTTTGGTTACGGTTAAAGTTGCGCCGTTTTCAACCGTTACGCTTGCGCCGGGCAAAATTACGTAGCTGTTGTAAACGCTGAAGTTGCCGCTTGCGATTTTAAAATCAAAATTGAAAGGCACGGGGAAGAGCACGTTTTGGGTGGAGACCAGCCCCAAAAGGCTTAAAGCTTCCGTTCTGGCGGCGCCGTTTATGGTGACGGTGGTTTTGCCTATGTCGCCCTTTAAATTGTTGCCGGGAACGCTGCTGTCAACAATGGCTTTTGACGCCTCGTATTTATAAGAACAATCAACGCTGCTGTTTTGTTCAAGAGTTATAAGACCCTTGGTTTGCTCAGTTCTTGCGCCGTAGCCTATAACTACTTCGTCCGTTCTGTTATAGCCCGCGCCCGTGTACAGGTTGCAGTGCGCCCAAAGGAGTCCGCCATAGTTTATTTTTAGGGGGCATTGAATGTTGAGCATTGCATATCTCAAGAAAGGAGATTGCCCGCCCATATACAGATTGAGAGTGTTGGAACCGCCCGTGTAGTCGGTGACTATAAAAGGTTGATATACGCTGCCGCCGTTTTCAGCCGTGACCGCGCCGCTGCCTTTGATATAGCCGTAGGTATCCACAGCTCCGCCCGCCTTTACGGTGATTGCGCCGTTGTTTTGGAGCTTACCGTAGTAGCCGGAGGTGTGACCCTGATAGTATTGATCGGGATAGGAGGTTACGCCGCCTATCTGCAGTTTGCCGCCCTTTTCCACGGTGAGATTACCCGTGAGCGTTATTTCAAATTGTTTATAAACTTTGTTATAATTATTTTTAATTTCCGGGATATCGTCGTCTACTATGCTCTTTTCGGCAAGCAAGTAATATTCGCCGTACTCTGCGCGGGAAGTGAGGTCTTCTTTTGTGGAGCCGATGCCTTCGCCGACAAGATATTCGCTGCCGCCCGCTGCATAGTTTTCGTTATGATAATAGGGAATGTTAAGGGTTATATTTTGGGGAATGGTAACATCCTCGTTGATTGTAAAAGAACTAACAGTTATAATAACCGAAACAGGCTTACCGGAATACGTAG
>CANRCK010000014.1 GCA_947629095.1 uncultured Clostridia bacterium
GTGCCCCGGCAGGGGTTAGCAAGTGTTAATCCCTTCTAGGGTCTGTGCAAACCACTAGTTCACTAGTGGTTTTGCTTTTTTGGAAATGCAAATGATTATAATGATTCAAGAAGCTTTACAACGTCGCCTACTGTTTTCAAGTCAGTCACCTTGTCCTCGGGAATCGTTTTGCCCGTGTTGTCCTCAAGGGTCATTAAAAGTTCAACAACGTCAAGGGAATCTGCGCCGAGATCCTTAACTATGTCGCTTTCCGGAGTAACTTTTGACTGGGGTATACCCAACTGCTCGGCAAGTATTTTGGCTATTTCTTCAAACATTTTATTATCCTCCAAATATCTACGGTAAAATTTTACAATAAAGACTGTTTTCTGTCAAGTCAATTGGCTTGTTTTTTGACCTGCTTTAACGATAAACCTATTCTGTGCTTTGCCTTGTCCAAGCTGATAATAACCGCCTTCACCTGCTGACCCACCTTTAATACTTCCGACGGGTGACGGATATATCTGTCGGTTATTTCCGAAATATGGACAAGCCCGTCCTCGTGAACACCGATATCCACAAACGCGCCGAAATCTATAACGTTTCTTACTGTGCCGTCCACTTCCATGCCCACAGCCAAATCTTCTATGCTCAAAATGTCCTTTCTAAGCTTTCTTTGGGGCAAACTGTCGCGGATATCTCTGCCGGGTTTAATAAGTTCGTTTATTACGTCGTTCATCGTGGCTACGTCGAGTTCGCAATACTCAGCCGCTTTGCGTTCCCCGAATTCTTTTACTTTTTGGGGCAAATCCGATATTTTACGTGCCTTTACGTCCTCGGCGCTATACCCGAACAGCTGTAAAAGCTTTTCGGCTTTTTTGTATGACTCGGGGTGAACGGCAGTGTTGTCCATAATGTTTTTTCCGTCGGGAATGCGGAGGAAGCCCGCGCACTGCTCATATGCCTTAGGACCGAGCTTGGAAACCTTTAAAAGTTCGGAACGAGCCGTAAATTTGCCGTTTGCTTCACGATAGGTAACAATGTTTTTTGCAATACCGGCATTTAATCCGGCAACGTATTTCAAAAGCGAAACGCTTGCGGTGTTCAAGTCCACGCCCACGCTGTTAACGCAATCCTCCAACACTCCGCCCAAAACGCTGTCCAGACGCTTGGAGTCCATATCGTGCTGGTATTGACCCACTCCTATGGACTTGGGGTCGATTTTAATAAGCTCGGCTAAGGGGTCCTGCAATCTTCTTGCAATAGATACCGCCGAACGCTGTGTTACGTCAAAATCCGGGAATTCTTCAACGGCAAGTTTACTTGCGGAATATACGCTGGCGCCCGCCTCGCTTACAACGGCATAACTTACCTTTTCGTCGCCAAGCTCCTTTAAGAGATCGGCAACAAAAATCTCCGTCTCCTTGCTTGCCGTGCCGTTGCCTATGGAGATTATATCAACATTATGCTTTGCAATAAGATTTTTGATTATCTTCTTTGCGCCCTCGATATCGTTTTTGGGCGGAACGGGATAAATTACCGAAGTATCAAGTACCTTGCCCGTTTCGTCGACTACCGCAACCTTACAACCCGTTCTGTAACCGGGGTCCAGCCCCAGCGTAACTTTGCCCTTTACGGGAGGCTGCAACAGAAGCGGGCGAAGATTTACCTCGAACATTTTAATTGCCTGTTCGCTTGCCCTGTCGGTAAGTATTGCGCGCACTTCGCGTTCAATTGAAGGCTCTATAAGTCTGTCGTAACCGTCATCTGCGGCTTCCTCTATAATTTTAACACACCCGGGATCGCCCTTCGGGTTTACGTATTTTGCCGTGCAGACGCGCTTTGCTATATCGGGATTGAAATAAATTTTAGCTTTTAAACATTCCTCATTTTCACCGCGGTTGATTGCAAGTATGCGGTGGTTTTTAATTTCGGGGAGAAGTTCGGCGTAATCGGCATACATAGAATAAGTGCCTTTGCCGTCATCCTTGACCATTTTAACCTGCATTTCGCCGTGATTTTCAAAGAGGGCACGCAACTTTTTACGAAGTTCGGCATTGTCGGAAATAATTTCCGCAATTATATCTCTTGCGCCGTTTATCGCGTCCCCGGCAGTTAAAACTCCCTTTTCCTCGTCTATGTACTTTTCCGCCTCTTTTACAGGATCTTCCCGCTGCTCCAAAATAAACTCGGCAAGCGGCTGCAAGCCCTTTTCGATTGCAACAGAAGCCCTCGTTTTTTTCTTCTGCTTATAGGGGCGATAAATATCTTCAACCTCTGTCATCGTCTGTGCGCCATCAATTGCCGCCTGAATTTCATCGGTCATTTTGCCCTGGTCGGTGATGGCGTTGGATACTTCCTCTTTGCGTTTATTGAGATTTTTGAGATATTCGTATCTATCGTTAAACGCACGAAGCACCTGGTCGTCTATTGCGCCGGTCATTTCCTTTCTGTAGCGGGCGATGAAAGGAATGGTGTTCCCCTCGTCGAGCAGCTTTAGAATATTTTCCGCATGGTCGGGTCTTAAATTAAATTCCTGTGTGAGTTGTTGTTTGATTTCCATCGTTATCTTTTAATACCTTTCAAATAATTTTTTCGGTCGGTCGAAAGCCTGAAACTTTCGCACGCCTTTTGAATTGCTTTATTGTGCGTTTTTATGTCGAGCGTATTCCGCAAAAGGAATTCCAACGCTCTGTCATAATATTTAATAAGGGTTTCGGCTAACAGCCATGACACCGCCATATGTACATAATATTTTGACGCGTCGCATCGCTCCGCAAGCGCAAAAATCGTTTCGAGATACTGTTCGTCTACGTAATAATGAAGCAGCGTTGTAAGCGCAAACCGTTGTTCGAACTCTCCCGAAGCCGCAGCATATTTTCTTACATACGGCAAAAATTTATCGCGATTATACTTTATGCAGTCGGGCGCAAAGCAGTCGCACGTTGCCCAATTATCAATCAGTTTTACGCAGCCGTCAAGCCGCGCAATAAAGGCGTCGTACTCAAGCAATGCCACGGCGGAAAGCTTTACAAACGTTACTTCGTAGAACTCGTCCGGATAGGATAGCAGATTGTCTACCTCCGCAACGTACTTTTTGGCAAACTTTCTGAGTATAGGAACCCGAACGCCGAGAATGTTTATTTTATCGTTTTTAAGCAATTTTTTATGAAAATCGCGATATTCCGGCTCCGAAACGGCTTTAAGCTCGTTTAAAAACTCTTGATAGGGCGTCAAACCATTCTCCCTTTGAAAAACGCGTATTGGCAGGGCTTGTTGAAGGAAGCTTTACGTAATCTACTCCTATATCGGCATAATTTTCGGTAAATATTTCATATGCCTTGCCACCGTTAAGAATTATATACTTTATTTTAATTTTTTGCAATAAATTTTTAATTTCGGCAACCTTATAATTTTTAATTTCGGAATCCATTGACCCCTTGATTTCACACTCGGTGACCATATCCCAAAGTGCGATATCGTGTTTTAAAAGGAAATTCTTTTTATCATCAACCGTAACCGGCGTTTCCTCACCGAAAAATTCCGAAACCGTGCTCCAGAATCTGTTTTGCGGATTGCCGTAATAAAACTCTACTTTTCTGCTCTTTACAGACGGAAAGCTGCCCAAAATCAAAATTTTTGAATTAATATCGCAAAACGGCTCAAAGCCGACCGCTTTTTCCGTCATCATTTTAAGGGCTTGTCCGCAGCGCCAACAACCGCAGAGGCTTTTTTGGCGAAGTTAAAATTACAGTCAATAGCCTCCATAACGTCGTCAAACGTCACGGCTGAAAGGCGGCTTACGCGGTCCTCAAAGCTATAAACCTTATTATTATATAGCATCTCCTTTCCGAATAGCAGCATTCGGGAGCTTGTACTCTCCTGAGAGAAAATCGACGAAGAAATAAGTTGTTCCTTGCCGCGCACAAATTCATCCTTTGTTATATCTTTTTTCTTTATATCGTTTATACAGTTGAAAATGGCGTCAACAGAGCTTTGATATTTGCCTGAATTTACGCCGGCATAAACGGCAAGCGCCCCTGTCTCCTCGTATGCTGTAACGTATGAATATACCGTGTAAGCCAATCCCAGCTTTTCACGCACGGTCTGGAAGAGGCGCGAGGACATCCCGCCGCCAAGAACTACGTTCATTATCTGCGTGGCGTCAAAAAGTCTGTCGTATCTTTTTACTGACGGAAAGGCAATGCCTATATGCACTTGTTCAATATCTTTGGATCTTAAAAGCGATTGGCATTTAAGCTCAACATTTACGGGTTTTCTGTCATAATTTTGCGTATTATGACAGGCGAAGTACTTCGCAACAAGGCTTTCTGCGAGGTCAATATCAATATTACCGGACATGGAAACTACAATATTGTTCGGCGTGTAGTGCTGCGCCATATAATTCTTTATATCGATTGCGGTAAATCCCGAAACATTTTCTCGGGGACCCAAAATAGTTCTGCCATACCCCTCGTTGCCAAAGTATGCGGTTGAAAGCATATCGAGGCAGAGGTCGTCGGGAGTATCCTCCGTCATATTTATCTCTTCAATCACAACGCCCTTCTCTCTCTCCATTTCGTCATCGGGGAAAGTGCTCTCCAAAAACAAATCGGCGAGGATTTCAAACGCTTCTTCGGCATGTCCCGTTGTGGATTTTGCGTAGTAACACGTTATGTCCTTTGCAGTAAAGGCATTCATTTGGGCGCCTATTCTGTCCATTTCATCGGAAATTTGAAAAGCAGTGCGCTTTTTGGTTCCTTTGAACATCATATGCTCAATGAAATGTGATATACCGTCCTCTCTGTCACTTTCCTGCGATGCTCCCGTATGGACTATAATGCCCATGGAAACGGACATCAGCGAGTCCATTTTGTCTACAATCAATCTTAATCCGTTGTTAAACTGTTTAAAATGTACCATCATTCTCCTATATTTTGAGAAACAGTTACGGCTTTTAATCCGTGTTCTCCTAAGTATTTCAAAATTTGTGGAAGCGCCTGAACCGTTTGTGCTTTGGGGTGCATAAGTATTATTTCACCCGGTTTTAAGTTTTGGGTGGCTCTTCCAACCAAAAGATTAACGTCTTTATCACGCCAGTCTATTGTATCACGGCTCCACATTATAACTTTGAGATTCATTTTTTCGCAAGCATTTATAGTGCTTCCCGAAAATGCGCCCGAAGGCGGGGCAAAAAGCGTAACTTTTTGTCCGCAAATCATTTCCAAAAGCTTTATGCTCGGTCTTATTTCCTCTAAGTTTGCCTCTTCGGAAAGCTTTGAGTGGTCCTTATGAAAGTAGCCGTGGCTGCCGAGTTCGTGCCCGCGTGAATATATTTCCCTTACGCAGTCAACATTGTCGTCCGCCCACGCTCCGCCTATAAAAAAAGTGGCTTTTGCTTCGTATTCGTCCAAAATATCCAATAATTGCGCAACAATTTCCGTTCCCTCATAAACGTTGAACGTCAAACTCACGCACGAAGAATTCTCATTGCCGCCGTAATAGAGAATATTGCTTTCATAGGCAGCCGCAGGCGCGCTGCCGCCCAAAAAACCTACAAGTCCCACAACCAGCACTATTGCAGCCAACATAAGATTTATAGATATTGATAAAATTCTGCTTTTCAATAGTTTGCCCCTAAAAATTAATACTATTTATATAATATTAATCCCGCAGGCAATTATAGACTACTTTAGTTTTACAAAAGTTACCCCGGTTTCGCCTTCGCCGTATTTGCCGAGGCGCAATTCATCTACGTTTTTATGTCTTTTGAGGTGCTCCCATATTGCCGCCCTCAATTTGCCGGTTCCTACGCCGTGGATAATCTTAATTTCCGCAAGGTTGTCCGTAACGGCCCTGTCAATAAAATTATCCACTTCATACAGCGCCTCTCCCACAGTCAAGCCCAAAACATTTATTTCGAGAACCGGGCGGTCGGCGGGGATATTTTTTACAACCTTTATTTTGGGCGTTTGCTTTGGCTCTTCCCCCGTTACCTGTAAATCTTTTAATTTTAAATGCATTTTTATGCTTCCGCACTGTACTTCGGCTTCACCTTTTGACTTGTTGAAGCTTACTACTTCGCCTATGGTTTCCATAGGTTTGATAAAAACGCGTACGCCGGATTTTATATTTTCGGGCGTGGCGGGTTTGTATTCGTTAATTTTTTTGCTCCCGCCGTCATCGATATACGCCGCGTCTGAAAGTTTGTTTTTCAGCGTGCGGGCACGTATCAAATCGCTTTCCGAAATATCACGTTTATGAAATATTTCCTCTATTTCGGCAAGGAGCTGCTCGGCTTTTTCCGTTCTTTCGTTTATTATTCTGCGACTTTCGCTTCTCGCAGTTCTCGTTATTTTTTCACGCTCTCTATTCAGGCTATCGATAAGTCCGTTTACTTCGTTAACCTTTTCCTGCCATTGCCTTTTAAGGCTCTCGGCTTCGGCTAATTTGTACTCGGCTTCGATTCTGCTCTCCTCGGCTCTTCTTACAACGTTTTCAAAATTTCGTGCTCCCTCCGAGAGATAATTTGTAGCGTCAGACAAAATTTTTTCATCCATTCCGAGCCGTCTTGCAATTGCAAGCGCATTGCTTGCACCGGGCAAGCCTATTTTTATGCTGTAGAGAGGCTTTAAGGTCGTTGCGTCAAACTCCATACTTGCATTTTCAATGCCGTTGACCGAATATGCAAACTCTTTAAGCGGCGTAAAATGGGTTGTGACTATTCCTTTACACCCCGTATCAAGCAATTTTTTTACGACAGCCTTTGCAAGCGCCTGTCCTTCATCGGGATTGGTTCCACCACCAAGCTCGTCTATTAAAACGAGGCTATTGCTTTGTACTTTATTACAAATTTTAATTATATTTTCCACATGCGACGAAAAAGTAGAAAGGCTCTCTTCAATGCTTTGGCTGTCGCCGATATCGCAAAATACGTCGTCGAACACCGCCACCGAACTGCCCTCTACGGCAGGAATAAATAATCCGCACGCCGCCATAAGGCAGAACAATCCGCACATTTTCAGAGTGACCGTCTTGCCGCCGGTATTTGCCCCGCTCAAAAGCAGGAAATTATATCCCGCGCCAAGTTCCAAGGACACGGGCACCACCCTGTCCTTTTCAATCAGCGGATGACGACCCTTTATAATATTTATATAGCCACGGTTGTTGACATTTGGTTCCGTACATTTATGCGCATACCCGAATTCCGCCATTGACAAACAGGAGTCAAGCTCGGAAAGAATTTCAATATCGCGTTGCAACTCGTTTGAAAGCGCTCCGACGCGCACGGAAAGCGACTTTAAAATCGCTTCAACCTCCTCTCTTTCATCTATCGTAAGCGCGATAAGCTCGTTATTAAGCTCAAGAACGTATTCCGGCTCAATAAAGAACGTTGCACCCGTTTTGGACCGGTCGTGAATAAATCCTTTAACGTGACTCTTATGTTCGGCTTTTACGGGGATAACATATCTGTCGTTACGTATCGTCACAATTGAATCCTGCAAAAAGTCGGCATTTTTACCCGATACATATTCGGAAAGCTTTTCACGTATTCTCTCGTTTAAACTTTTGATTTTGCTCCTTATGGAGTATAATTTGTCGCTGGCCCTGTCGCTGACCGTCTCGGAATTTACTATTTTTTCGGAAATATCTTCTTCAAGCCCGCGGTCGAAATATAAATTCGCCGTTATGGATCTTACAAGTTTGATATTGTCGTCTGAAATTTTGTTAACCGAAGTAAACGCAACGCGCACCGACCTTAAAAGCCCCGCCACGTTTAACAATTCACCGCAGGACAACACCGACCTCTTTTGTGCGCGTATTAAAATATCGCCCATCTCGCCGAATTGCTCTATTTTCCCTATTCCATAGGTATATAACAGTGCATCGCACTCACGGGTCAGAGTAAGGCGGCGGCGAACTTCGGCAATATCCGAAGACGGTAAACATTCCAAAATCAAACGTTTACCGCCGCCGAGGCTTGCATATTCTGCTACCGAGGTTAATATTTTATTAAGTTCAAGCTTTTCCAAACTCTTGATATCCATATCACAATACGGGGGAATTACCGTGTCCTCGGGTATAATTTTTAAAATAGTCCCTTTGTTTTTGCTCCGTGCGGCAAATTTTTATCAAATTTTCCGTTGAGCCGCCAAGTGAACAGTCAATCAACACACCTACGGGCGACACTCCTACCAAACTTGCACAATTATAAACTTCAAATCTGCATGCGGAGGTTTGATAGCGCCTTATGGGAAACTTTCTGCCATTTTCGTCGGTCAGAGTGTAGCGGTTCCTTTTGTCGCACTCAGCACACCGCTTTTCAAACGGGCAATATATCAAATCCATAACTTTGATATCCCCCAAAGAAAGAGCAAAAACATTCGGACCGGATAGCTTACGTTGCTCGGTAAATGTTAATTCTTTTGACAAAACAGTATAATCCGCGGGGCAGACCGTCACATCGATACAATTTGAAATATTGAACCCGGCGCCGGCAAACAGCGGCATCTGCAATTCATTTGCAAGCTCTATTGCCCAACTGCCGTCACAATATATTCCGCCGAAATTGCAGATTTGGCGTTTACACCGCTCCAATTCGGCAGTCGTCATAAAGGGCGGCAAATACAAAAACAAATCTTTTGCGACAAAGTCGGATAAAGCATAATTTTTCGGTTTAAAAATCGTAATATCGGCGTCGGTTTTGATATTTTGCGTGGAAATTACCGCAATTTTGTTGTTTTCACATATTTTGACGTTAGGAATTGAATGTTTTAAAGCAATTTTCTTATTCTTATTTTCGGAAATATAATCAAAATATCTCTCATAGACTGTGCGCCGCAGAGCGTTGATCGCGGAGGAAGGAATAAAAACCCCGTCGGTCAAGATCGACGTATACTCAATATGGAAAGGATATTTATCTACTTTATTAAAACATTCTTTGATATCGTCGGCGGTAAGCGGGCGCGAGGTTGCCTCTTCAAGAATCTCATTGCCGAAAATTTCAAGACCGCCGATTTCTATTGCCGCACGTTCGCCTTTTAAAAAGCGTGCCGACAATTTCACGTTTATTTTACGGCTGTTTGAAAGTAGTGAAGCATTAACCGTGGAATCCGTGGTTATAAATACCTTATCGCCGTTGCAGAGCCTTGCCTTAGAGCCGATTATAAATCCGTCGGAAGTATTTTCAACAAATTCCGCACCGCCCACTTCCTTTCCGCCGCGCAATATCTTAAAACCGTCGCCTTTAACGAATTTTTTATCCGAACAACAGTAATATTTGCCTTTTCGAACCTTTAAAAAGCCGATAAATTCACCGATATGTCCCTGTACCGCCGAAGATATAAAAGATTTATCCTGCCCAAATATAAGACCTTTAGTATAATTTCCACGGTTATAAGTTCGCTTTAGATTGCTTAAATCAGAAGAAGTAACGCTGCCGTTGAGCAAATTTTTATAATAGTTAACCGCCGCGGCAACGTATTCCGGTCTGCGCATCCGTCCTTCGATTTTAAAGGAAGAAACGCCTGCTTCAATCAATTCAAAAACACCGTTCCCAACGCACAAATCAGAAAGCGATAATCTGTAAGCCTGAGCTTCAAAACCCTTTCTGTCTAAAGAATATAATTTTCTGCACGGCTGCTTGCATTTGCCCCTGTTTCCGCTGTTTCCGCCGGCAAACGAGGACATATAGCACTGACCCGAAAAACAAGTGCACAGCGCGCCCTGCACAAAAACTTCCGTTTCAATTACTTTAGTGATGAGCTTTATCTCTTCAATGGGCGTTTCTCTCGATAAAATTACTCTGTCAAACCCATATTTCTTGGCAAGTTTAGCTCCGTACACGTTGCAAACGCCCGCCTGCGTGGATAAATGCAACGTAATTTCAGGATAGCAAGCTTTAATGTATTTACCCAAAAAGATATCCGAAAGAATTATTGCGTCTGCGCCGGCATTCCAAACTTCAACAAGCGTGCTTAAAAATTGCACCAATTCCTCGTCTTTTACGAGGGTATTCATTGCTACGTAAATTTTAACGCCGAACGCACGGGCATATCGAGAGAGCTGCAAAAAATTTTCGGTATCAAAGTTTTCGGCAGAACTTCTTGCCGAAAACTGCGTCAATCCCAAATATATTGCGTCCGCGCCTGAATTTATGGCTGCCATAGCGCTTTCTTTGCCGCCGGCAGGGGCTAATATTTCACACATAGTACTATGCAAATCCAAATTTTTTTATAATTTGTGCCACTGCGCCTTCATTGTTGGTTATAGAAACAAAATCTGCAGCGTCCTTTAACCTTTGCGTTGCATTGCCAACGGCGCATCCTATTCCGGCAGCTTCAATCATTGAAAGGTCATTTAAGTTATCCCCCGCGGCAACTGTCTTTTCTATGGGCATATTGTAATGTTCAGCCAAAAACTTGATCGCTTCTCCCTTATTGTCTCCTAAGGGCGATATTTCCACAAGCACCGTAGCGCTGCAGGTTACGTCAAATCTGTCGCCGATTCTTTTACAAAGCTCACTGTACAACTTTTCCCGTTCGCTTTCGCTGACGATACTCAGCACTTTTTGACACCGCATTTTATGTTCAGCAACATAATCGGAAATTTTTCCGTTTACATGTATTGCCTTAACTCCTATAATCTCTTCATAGCGTGAAAGATAAGGGTTGTTGGCTGGATAGGTTGTGTATATGTTTTCGTCGGAATATATATTTATGTCATATCCGAGTTCTTCAAGGTTTTTGCACACTTCCGCAACTTCAAAATATTCCATTCCGCCGTTTTTTATTATTTTACCCGTTTCGATATCCGCAATCAAAGTTCCCTGATAGGCTATCACAAGCCCTTTTAAACCAAGCTCACGCACCTGCGGAAGAATCGAGCGTAGCATTCTTCCCGTGCAAACGGCAAAAATTCCCCCGGCTGCAACGTATTCATTTATGGCGCTTTTTACTTCGGGAAGTATCCTCTGGTGATCGTCTATTAAGGTTCCGTCAAAATCCGATACTATAAGACCGTAATTAATTTTCATAGATTATTTTCAAGATAGTTTTTTATTTTTTTTGCCAGTGCGAGGCTTATTCCATCGCACGAGGCAAGTTCTTCTTCGCTTGCCGCAATAATTTTGTCGAGATTGCCGAATTTTTCGAGCAATGCCATTCTTTTTACTTTTCCTATTCCATCTATTTCGGTAAGTACCGAACTTAAATTTCGTTTGGAATGAATATTTCTGAAATATGTTATTGCAAACCTGTGCGCTTCGTCGCGGATTCTCTGCAACATTTTTAAAGCGTAATCGCGGTGTGAAATCTTTATACTTTCATCCGAATTAAGCGTAAAAACCTCTTCTTCGCGCTTTGCAAGCGACACAAGATCTATTCCGCTTATATTTTTCTGCAGGAATATTTCATTTACCGCCGAAAGCTGCCCCTTGCCGCCGTCGATTATTATGAGATTCGGCTTGGGGAATTTTTCGGCGTCGGGAGAAGCGAGCTTTAAAAGCCGCCTTGTTAAAACTTCCTGCAAGGACGCAAAATCGTTGGCACCCTCCACTGTTTTTATTTTAAACCGCCTATAACTGTTCCTGTCCGCTTCTCCATCTATAAAAACAACCATCGAGCCGACCTTGTCTACACCGCTTATGTTGGAAATATCGTAGCATTCCATTCTTTTGGGATAACTTTTCAGCCCCAAAAGCTGCTGCAAACGCTTGCAAGCGTTAACGGTCATATCATCTTTATGGCGAATTTTGTCCACGGACTTTTCGAGATACTCCGCTGCATTTTCTTTTGCCATTTTTAAAAGCCTGAACTTGTCGCCTTGCTTCGCCAAAGTTATTTCAACCGTTTTATCGAATTTTTCTTTAAAATAAGTCTGCAAAAGCTCTTTTTCGCAAAACTCTTCAACAATTATCTCCGCGGGCGGCTCGTGATTGTTATAGTATTGTGAAATAAAGCTTGTGAGCGCCTCACCGTCGGACATATGCGCTTCGTCAAGGGCAAAACTATTCCCCCCTTGCATAATTCCTTTGCGCGTTATAAGCACATTCACCGCAGAATACAAGTCATTTGTGGCGTAAGCTATGATATCCGCGTCGATTGCCTTGCTCAACGATGGCAACCTCTTCGCCTCGAGCTTTGAAAGCATTTCGAGCTTATTTTTATAATCCAAGGCAAGCTCAAAATTTTCATTTTCTGCCGCCGTTAGCATTTTGGTTTTTAAAAGTTCTTCGGCGTCCTTCAAGTTCCCATCAAGAAAATCAAGGGCTTTCTTAACCCGTGCAGAATACTCTTCCGTCGTAACTTTTGCTGCGCACGGCGCCATGCATCTGTTTATATGATAATTAAGGCATTCTCTTTTGGGCTTTGACGTGATTGACGTGTGGCATAGCCGCACGCAAAACGTGAGCTGAAGCGTATCCAAAATGTCACGGCAATTTATTCCCCCCATAAATGGTCCGAAATATTTGCAGCCGTCTTTTTTTATTTTGCGGGTTATATAAAAGTTTGGAAACTGCTCCCGCATATCGACTTTGATATAAGGATATGTTTTGTCGTCTTTTAACAGAATATTGTATTTGGGCTTGTACTTTTTTATAAGGTTGTTTTCAAGCGCAAGCGCGTCTATCTCCGAAGAGGTTATAATATAGTTAAAATCAGCTATATTTTCAACCATTTTAGTAACCTTTTCGGGTTTTGGCGAATTATGGAAATATTGGCGGACGCGATTTTTAAGCACTCTTGCCTTACCTACGTAGATAACGTTTGAGTGCTTATCGAGCATAATATACACTCCCGGGTTGTCGGGCAGCAATTTAAGTTTTTCTTTTATTACGTCCATATCTACCTATTTTATATTATACCACTGCAGTAAAAAATTTGCAATAATTCGCGCCAAATAAAACAGCTTGCCACATGACTAACTAAAAAGCCACGCTTTTTTAACGCGGGGATAAAAATCAATTTTTGACATTATTCAATGCGGCAAAAATCGGGATTTCGTTAAAAACCCTGATTTTATAAATATTCAAATTCTTTTATCAAAACTTCAGTAACCCAAAAACTCAACGCCTTTAAGCATTACGTCGTTTACCGTGTCGTTTACAAGTGAATAAAAAATAATTTTGCCGTGGCGCTCACACTTTACAATACCGAGATTTTTCAGCAACCTCAGCTGATGCGAAACGGTGGTCTGATTGATATCAAGCACTCTGGAAAGGTCGGTAACACACATTTCCGAAATTGCAAGCGCCGAAAGCATTCTCACCCGCGTAGGATCGGCAAATATGGAGAAAAAACATACAATACCGTCCAGCACGTCACCGTTCGGAACGTACTCTCTTACCAAATCTTTTGTACGTCTGTCTAAAAGCATCGTGTCCTGCATAAGTCCACCTCCGCTAAAATTATAAGCCCCATATGCTAATATGTCAAAGCGTTATAAAGACGTATATTGTCATAAAATGATTTTGATTGTCACTTATTTTCTATGGCTGTAACAGTGTATCCCGCATCGGTTATGAGGGTTTTGATTTCCTCGTCGGAAACCTCTTCGCGGCTGCGGATTACGGCAATTTTTTTCTTAAGCTTCACGTCAACCGATACCGCGTTTTTTGCCGTAGTCAGCCTGTCTTCAACCCTTTTGGCGCATCGCTCACAGCACATTCCGTCGATTGAAACGATTTTTTTCATGTAAACACCTTCTTTAAGTTATTTGGCTTTTCAAGTTAACATTACTCCCGGTTCCTGTTTTTTAACGGGAATCGGGAGTATTAAATAGAAATTCCGGTCAACCGTGAATTTTTTCAAAGAAATTGTTGGTTGAAAGCTCCGTTGCGATATCCTTATCTTTCCCAAGCGCAAGCATAACCTTTACTACCGTCATTTCAAAACTCGTATCGTATGCAAGAATACACTTGTCCTTAAGCTCCAGCGCGCTTGAATATACTCTTGCCGAGCTGTCTACGGGCGAAAGAATTACGGAGATGCCAAGCCGACGGCAGTAATCTATAAATTTTAAAACATTGGTTTCCTCGCCTGCCGTGCACACGGTGCCGCTGTGATAAAGTTCTATAATTACCGCGCGCGGCTTTTTTTGTCCGAAATTATAATAGCTGAAATCAAGGAAGGAACGCGCCCTGATTGTAACTATATCCTTGCAAAGGTCATACTTGCCGTAAGGATTCCTTTGTGCGGCAATTGCCTCTTTGGAAGGAATGTAAGGACTTTCGGGGTAAATAAATTTATTGTCGACCAATTCGCAGAGAGGCGCGCCCATTACGCTTGAAAAATGTCCGCTTATCTGTTCGGCTACGGTTATTCTGCTTGCAAGATGAATGCGCAGATTTTCAAAATCGTTTTTAAACGATACAAAAACGCCGTTAAGCCGCTCTTCCTCTATAAATTTTACGGCTCCCGCAAAATTTTCAACCCCCATACTTCTTTCGTCGTTCAGGGGATAGAGCGCGGAAACAAATACAACCGGAATTGAAATATCGCAAAAAATTTGGCTGAACAGAGTTGCGGTAAAACTCAGCGTGTCGGTGCCGTGCGTAATAATTATTCCGTCGTATTTGCCTTTATTGACCGCACGGAGACAAGCCGCCATTGCGTCAAGGTCGGTAAACTGTATATTTTCGCTTAATATATCAAGAGGGCGCAGCTCGTCAAACCGAACGTCGGGGCAATATTGTTGCTTGTACAACTCAATGAGCGCACTTTTATTTTCGCTGCTCAGTTCAACCGTATCCCCGTTTGCGAACGAACCTATCGTGCCGCCCGTAAATATTACGCAAATTTTCTTATTCATATGTTATAAACTGCCCACCGTTCTGGGGAACAACAGCGTGTCCCTTATGTTCTGAACGCCGGTGATATACATCAAAATGCGTTCAAGTCCAAGCCCGAAGCCGCTATGCGGCACCGACCCGTATTTTCTGAGGTCGAGATATTCCCTGTATGCTTCAACCGGCATATTGCGTATTTTCATTGCCTTTTCAAGTTTTTCCATATCAGCTTCGCGCTCGCTGCAACCTATAATTTCACCGATACCGGGCACCAATAAATCTGTTGCCGCCACGGTTTTGCCGTCGGGGTTCAGCTTCATATAGAAAGCTTTTATATCGGCGGGATAGTCCACAACGAACACGGGCTTTTTATAGTATTCTTCGGTGAGATATCTCTCGTGTTCGGTTTGAAGGTCGCAGCCCCACTCCACTGGATATTTGAAATCTTTGCCCGATTTTTTCAGCACATCAACAGCTTCCGTATAAGTTATTTTGGCAAAATCGCTTGAAACTACGGAATTGAGCTTGTCGATAAGACCTTTTTCCGCGCGTTCGTTGAAATATTGAAGCTCGTCGGGGCAGGTGTCGATTACGTATTTAATTATAGATTTTATAAAATCTTCGGCGATTTCTATTATATCGTGAATATCGGCAAAGCATACCTCCGGCTCAATCTGCCAAAACTCTGCCGCATGCCTCGTAGTATTGCTGTGCTCCGCGCGGAACGTGGGACCGAAAGTATAAATTTTACCCAATCCGGTTGCAGCCATCTCGCCCTCAAGCTGACCCGAAACCGTTAAATTGGCTCTTCTGCCAAAGAAATCCTCGGCAAAATACTCCTCTTCAGTCTTACACTCGTTTTTCCACGGCATTGTGGTAACCCGGAACATTTCTCCTGCGCCTTCGCAGTCGCTGCCCGTAATTATGGGAGTGTGCACATACTTATATCCGTGCTCCTGAAAGTATTTGTGAATGCCGAACGAAAGCTTGTTCCTCACGGCAAACAACGCCTCAAAATATTTTGTGCGCGGTCTTAAATGGGGAATCGTGCGCAAAAATTCAAGCGTATGATGCTTTTTTTGAAGAGGATAGTCCTGCGGGCAGCCGCCGAGAACGGTCACATGGCTCACAAGCATTTCAAATCCGTTCCTCTCCGACGGTATAAAACTTCCCGTTACCTGAACTGCGGCGCCGACTACCAGAGCATCCTTAAATGAAGCGGCTGCAAGCTTTTCCTTATCGAATATAAGCTGAAGATTTTTTAAGCAAGTGCCGTCGTTCAACTCAATAAAGGCTATGCTCTTGGAATCTCTCCATGTCCTTACCCAGCCGCAAACCGTCTGCTCGGAATTTACAAAATTTTCGGACTTTTCAAAAAGTTCTATAATATCTGTATGTTTCATAACAACTTCCTTTTGATTATTCACGAAAATACGGACCGCCATACGGCAGTCCGTTGCTTTTTAGTCTTTCTTTGCTTCCTGCGGAACTACTTCGGTCTTGTCGTAGTAACCGCAATTACCGCAAACCCTGTGAGCCTGCATCATCTGATGACAATGAGGGCACTCCACAAGCGTGGGAGCCGTTGCCGTATAATTTGCAAATCTCTTGTTGGTTCTGCTCTTAGATTGTTTTCTCTTGGGTACTGCCATAATTAAACACCTCTTTTTACTTATTACTTACGTCAATACCCGTGCAGCCGTCTTTGCACAATAATACATTTGGCTGACTTATAAGTATTGCATCGTCTACGGCGGTTTTTAAATTGATATATATTCCGTCGTAATAATAATTTTCATCGTCTTTTTCGGTTACATACAAAATTTCCGTAGTGTAAGTTATCGCTTTTTCCGCAGGATTCAGGCAATAGGAACATTGACCGACGATTTTATACGTAACAGTCAGCGTAACACCTACGCTATCGTCCTCATAGATCTCATATGTGCCGGTAACTTTCACCTTACCCTCAATATTGCATAGAGGTATCAAGCACAGATCCGCGGGCGGCTCATAGTCAAACGAAAAGTCGCCTTCGTACTTTTTAAGTGCGCATAGCTTTCTTACTTCAATTTCCATACCAAAGCTGACTATCAAATTATATTATAAGGGACTCCCTTTGTCAACTTGTTTTGCGGCTCTATAATATATTTTTTATAAAAGTTCAGCCGTTTCTCTTGCAATTACAAGCTCTTCGTTTGTGGGGATTACAAGCACCTTAACTTTTGAACCGGGAGCTGAAATTTCGCGTATCGAGCCATCGTTCTTGCCATTGTTTGCTTTTTTGTCAAGTTCAACCCCGAGGAATTGAAGTCCGTCACAAACCGCCTCGCGTACGGTGGGCGTATTTTCGCCGATGCCTGCCGTAAATACTATGCAGTTCAACCCGCCCATAGCGGCGGCGTACGAGCCTACGTATTTTTTGGTTTGGTATGCAAACATATCCAAAGCAAGTTGGCAACGCGCATTGCCGCCTTCGGCGCCCGCAATTAAATCTCTGAAATCGCTGGAAACGCCGGAAATGCCGGCAACGCCGCACTTTTTATTGAGGTAATTTATAACCTCGGCGTGAGTCATTCCTTTCTTTCTTGCAAGGAACTCAACCGCAGAGGCGTCAATATCGCCGGAGCGGGTTCCCATAAGTATGCCGGCAAGAGGCGTAAAGCCCATGGAAGTATCTACGCACTTGCCGCCGTCTACTGCCGAAATGGATGAACCGTTGCCGAGATGGCAGGTTACGATTTTAAGCTCTTCGGACTTTTTACCGAGAAATTTTGCCGCCTCGGACGACACAAACTTATGGCTGGTGCCGTGGAAACCGTATTTTCTCACGCCGTATTTTTTGTAATCTTCATAGTCTATACCGTAGAGATAAGCCTTTTCGGGCATAGTTGCATGGAACGACGTGTCAAACACAAGCGCCATAGGCGTGCCGGGCATAACCTCTATGCAAGCGCGTAGCCCCGTAACCGCGGGGGGATTATGCAAAGGCGCAAGCTCAAAGGTTTTTTCTTCGAGAGTTTTTATAACTTCTTCGGTAACAATCGTAGTCTTTTTGAAATATTCGCCGCTGGCAACCATTCTGTGCCCAACCGCGTCTATCTCCTTCATGGATTTTATAACGCCGACTTCCCCGTCCTGGAGAGCGCTGAGCACAAGCTCGATTGCAACCTTATGGTTGGGCATGGATTGGTTGAATACCTTCTCCTTTCCGTTGCCCTTGGCTTTGAGCAGGGAACCGTCTATACCGATTCTCTCGCACCCGCCCTTTGCAATAACCTTTTCAGTCTCCATATCTATAAGCTGGTATTTGAGCGACGAACTACCTGCGTTAACTACAAGAATTTTCATTTTATTTCCCTCTTTTATCGTTTTTGGAATTATTCAGCCTGCAAAGCTGTTACTGCAACCGTTGCAACTATATCTTCCACGCTGCAACCCCTTGAAAGGTCGTTTAAAGGCTTTGCAAATCCCTGGCATACGGGACCGATTGCCATGTAACCGCCGAAGCGCTGCGCAATTTTATAGCCGATATTGCCCGCGTTGATATTGGGGAATACAAAAACATTTGCGTGACCAGCAACCTTGGAGCCGGGCGCTTTAAGCTGACCCACCTCGGGAGCGACAGCAGCGTCGAATTGGAACTCGCCGTCAAGGGCAAGGTCGGGTGCGGCAGCCTTGGCAAGCGCCGTCGCCTGCTGAACTTTGGGTACGGTCTGGGTGAACTTATCGTCGTTGCCGCTACCCTTTGTGGAGAATGAAAGCATTGCCACCTTAGGCTCGATTCCTGCAATGTCTTTTGCCGTTTTTGCGGAAACTATTGCTATATCGGCAAGTTGCTCAGCCGTAGGCTCTATGTTTATAGCGCAATCGGCAAAAACCGCAACGCCGTCGGGATTATAGGGATTGTTTTTATCGGGCGCAATCATAATAAAGCAACTTGAAACGGTCTTGATTCCGGGTGCGGTTTTTACAACCTGCAAACCGGGGCGCAGAGTGTTTGCCGTTGAATGGCAAGCGCCCGAAACGTATCCGTCTACGTCTCCCGCTTTAAGCATAAGCGCGCCGAACATTGTCCTGTCCTTTGCCTGTTCGTGAGCCTGCTCCTCGGTCATACCCTTTGCCTTTCGTGCTTCGTAGAGTATTTCCGCATATTTTTCCGTTTTTTCGGATGTTAAAGGGTCTATAAGAGTAATTCCGCTAAGATCCACGTGGGGAGCTACTTTTTTGCACTCCTCTTCAGTGCCTATAAGAACTATGTTGGCAATGCCTTCTTTGGTAATCTGAGCCGCAGCTTCAACCACGCGCTTGTCCTCGCCTTCGCAAAGAACTATAGTCTTTTTGTTGGCAACTGCCTTTGCCTTGATTTCATCAAGTAACGACATATCATTTCTCCTTAAAATGCTTTATTTTTTCGATAAACGGTTATATAATATGTTTATCGACTGATCATACGCTAACATTATATACCAGTTTTTTTTAGTTGTAAAGTTTAAAATGAAAATTTGTGCGATAATTTGTGAATTCAATCCCTTCCACAACGGACACAAGCATATTATTGAAACGGTAAAGCGTGTTTCGTGCTGCGATTTTTTAGTATGTATAATGAGCGGCAGCTTTACTCAGCGCGGCGATATCGCAATACTCGAAAAATCCGTGCGCGCTCGTCATGCGGTACTTTGCGGTGCAGACACAGTAATTGAGCTGCCCGTTGCTTTTGCCGTTGCCCCGGCGGAAATATTTGCAAAAGGCGCCGTAAAAATCCTCGGTTCTATCCCCGCAGTTGAATGCATCGCCTTCGGTTGTGAAAACAAAAACGCCGATTTTTTGGGCGCGGCTAAGCTTTTGAATGCCGAAAACGGACAGTTCAGGCAAATTCTCAATAAAAAACTCTCCGAGGGCGAAAGTTACGTAAAGAGCTACGCGTCGGCATTTGAATCGTGCGGCGGGGACGGCGCGTTCCTATCACACCCGAACAATATTTTGGGTGTGGAATACGCAAAAGCAATATTGCGCTCGGGCGCAAATATTTCCTTGCTCCCTATACAGCGCATAGGACAAAATTTCGGCGAAACCGGGTTGTGCACAAATTTTTCTTCCGCCAAAGCGATAAGAAGCGACATTTCAAACTGCTTGGTAAAAGACAACGTTCCCGAGTGCGTTTTTAAAGATTTGAAAACATTTTCGGAGGAAAAAGCGCTGTTTGAAGATCTTTTGCGGTTCAAGCTTCTGTATTCAACCCAGGAAAATATGCGCAGGATATACGGTTGCAGCGAAGGGCTTGAAAACAATATTTTAAGCCACTGCGGGGCGAAGTTTGGGGAACTGATTGAGGCGGCAACCGGCAAGAGATATACAGAAAGCAGAATACAGCGCATTCTCGTTGCAAATTTGCTTGAATTGTACGGCGACGACTGTGAAAAATACTTAGCCGGACCACTCTACGTCAAGCCTTTGGCAATCAAAAACAAACTTGCCCCTACGTTGCTGCCCGAGCTTTCAAAATCTTCCTATCCTCTTCTTCTCAAACAGAGAGATATAGGTTTACTGACCGAAAATGCGCAAAAATGCCTCAAAAAAGATATTTTTGCGGACAAAATGCGCAGTTTTATTTTTAAACAAACGCCAAAAGAGTTTGAATATCCTCAATTCATTGAGTAAGTTAAAAGCCGTTCAATGCGAACGGCTTTTGCTATAATGAGTATAAATAATCGATTTCCTCTTTGTCAAGCTTTCTGAAAGCGCCTCTAGCAAGCCCCCTTAACGTAAGCTCCCCAAGCTTTATCCTCTTCAAAAATACAACTTCTTTACCGATAGCCGCAAACATTTTTCTCACTTCGCGGTTTTTACCTTCGGTAATTGTTATATGGATTTTTGTATATGATTTGTTGGTTTCAACAATATGTGCCTTACACTTTTTCGTTACATATCCGTCTATCTCGACGCCGCTTCTGATGGGATTCAACACAGCCTCTGTCAAAGTGCCTTCAACTTTTACAAGATAAGTTTTGGGAACCTCGTGCGAAGGATGCGTCAGCTTTTGCGCAAGCTCTCCGTCTGTGGTCATAATCAACAGCCCTTCGCTGTCATAGTCAAGTCGCCCTACGGGATAGATTCGCCCCACATTGGCGGGCATCAGATCCATAACGGTTTTTCTACCCCTATCGTCGGACACGGAACAGATATAGCCCTTGGGTTTATTGAGAATATAATATTCGTTCCTTTTAAGAGTTACAATTTTTCCGTCGACGGAAATTTCGTCGCCTTCCGAAACTTCAACACCGAGTTTTGCAACTTTACCGTTTATCCTTACCTTGCCGTCCGCAATCAAACTATCGCATTCACGCCTCGAGGCAACTCCCGCCGCGGCAAGGAACTTATTGATTCTCATAATTTACATAGTCCAAACAAATTTTATCTGCTAATTATACTATATAAATTTTCCGATAAAATCAAGTTATTTTGAGTTGAAATTTCAAGTTTGGCAACAAGATCGCCCACCTTTATGTTTTTTAAATTTTCATACGGTACTACTTTAATATTCAAGTTTTTAGTCTTTTCTACCACAAAATTAAGCGGTTTTGAAAGTTTACACAGTACTTTGTCTGACATAAATGCAAAGTTTTCATCAACGTGTACCAGCTTATAGCGCTCAAAACAATTATCCAAAATTTGCTCGCTCCGCAAATACATATCCGGAGAATTCAGCACTACGCATATAACGTCCATACCGCTTTTCTCTGCAGACGAAACAAGACATCTTCCCGCTTTCACCGTATAACCGGTTTTAATTCCGTTCGCCCCGTCGTAATTATAGAGCATCTTGTTTTTGTTTGAAAAGCTTTTGAATTTACCCTTATAGCTCTTTGTAGACACTACTTCCCTGAATGTAGAATTTTGCATAGCATAGCGCGCAATGGCACAGAGATCCCGCGCCGTTGTGTAGTGCTCGCTGTCGGGCAGCCCGCTTGGATTGGTAAAATGTGTGTTTACGGTACCTATTTCCTTTGCTTTTTCGTTCATTTTTTCAACAAAATTTTCAACGCTGCCGCCGTTATGAATTGCAAGCGCCGCCGCACTGTCGTTGCCCGACCGCAACATTAATCCGTAAAGCAAATCCCTGACGTCTATTTGCTCTTCCTTTTTAAGATAAATACTTGAACCTTCCACCCCTACAGCCGCATCGGGAACCACAATAACTTCGTCTAAGTCATTTTCTTCGATTATAATTATTGCGGTCATAATTTTAGTCGTGCTTGCCATGGGTAATTTTTGGTCGGCATTACTTTCTTCAAGCACCGCGCCGGTTGAAAGCTCCATTGCAATTTCGGCTTTTGAAGAGCTTTCGGCATTTGCGGTGCGTATGCCAAGTGCGAGCGTAAGCACAACTGTAGCCGCGCATATAATAAATAAGCTCTTTTTAGCCATTATCCGTAAGCTTGTGGACGAGTTCACCCGTTTTTTCCACGAGTGCGTCAAGCGCTCCTTCTTCCATTTTCAAAAGTTTGCAACCTGTTCCGTCGTCAACAATAAAACCCTGAGGCTTTACGGTTACAACCGTGCCGTTTGCACCCGCAAGCTTAAAGCCTTCTGCTTCTTTATAGGTCTTTACGTCGCCGTATTCTCCGCCCCCGTTCAAATTTATTACCGTGACAGAAGTAAGCGGAATTATCTGTGCGCCGCTTACGGTTATAATCGATTTGCCTACAACCGTATCGGCGTCTGCAACCTTATCGATTGAAATTGAAGGTGAATCAAAGTCATTTTTGTTGCTTTTTTTAATTTTTGTGTGCATTTATTTTCTCCATTATTAATATTAAAATTATTTTACCAACTACAAATGCGTTGATAATCGTAACCGCTTTGCAGTAATATCTGATGAATCCATGCTCCCTGTTCAAAATCGTATAATTTCTCAGTTTGGAGTAATTTCCGTTAATCTGTATAAATTTATATATAGCCGTCGTAAATGCGTGTTGTGCAAGAACCAGATATGAGTTTTTTTGCTCGCTTAGCCCGTAATCGCCGAGCTGCACAATTTTATATATGCACAGACTGTTAAAAATTTTGTAAGCGCTGAAATGTATGTCTTTTAAATCAAATTTTTTTCTTTTTCCGTTAATTTGCATCTCACCGGGCTTGTCTTTAACGGTGTTCGCATTAAAAAACCTTAAAAAGCGATATGCGCAAACATTTACAGCCATATATTTGTTTTCGGTATTTACGTATATATAATTATATAAATGGAAAGGAAACAGCGAAAGGGCAAAACCTATTGCGGACATATATACCATCGCTTCGTTCATATAATTATTATTTGTAACACAAAATTTTATATACAAAAAACGGACGGCTTACCCGTCCGTTTAAATTTTGTCAGTCAATTTTTATAATATCCTCGTCGTCCGGAATAAAGTCCGGAGGTTCAAGCTCACCGTCCTCCACTTTGCCGCTCCGCACAAGCTCATCGGGAGAGCTGACCTGCCGCTTGCGCTTTTTGACCTCGTCGTCCTCTTCCTCGTTGTACTCATCCTTTTTGTACAAATAATTGGCGTCGTCCTCGTCGTCGGTAAGAATCGAGCTGTTGAGTTCGGCTATCTGGGACATTAAATCGTCATAATCGGGAAGTTCGTCAATGGAATTCAGCTTAAATCTCTTTAAAAAAGTGTCCGTTGTTGCGTACAATATGGGTTTACCTACGGCGTCCTTTCTGCCGCAGGGAACAATCATATCGAGTTCGAGAAGCGTATGTATTGCATAATCGCAGCTGACTTGGCGTATTTCTTCAAGCTCCGGCTTTGTTATGGGCTGCTTGTAGGCAATTATCGCCGCGCATTCAAGAATGGTTTTTGTGAATTCCTTTTCCTTTATGGGTATAAGGACTTCCGAAATCTGCTGCTTGAATTTTGGATTGGTTGCAAATTGCAGTTTACCGTTGAACGTGAGCAAATTTATGCCGCAATCCTCGCCGTAGCGTTCTTTCAATTGGCTCACGGCGGCATTTACTTCTTTAAGCGAACACCCAAGTTTTTCCACTATAAATTTTACCGGCACAGCTTCGCCCGAAGCAAAAACAATGGCCTCAATCGTATTCGTCAAATTGCTCATCTGATATTTCCTTTAAATCCCACTCCGGATTAAGTTTTATATTTATCGCGCCAAAGCTGTCCACTTGCTCAACCATTATAAATTGGTGTTTAAGCATCTCCAAAAGCGCCTGAAACGTTGTTATCACTTCGCTGCGCGAAAAAGAAGTAAACAGTTTTTCAAACTCAACTTCCTGCAATTCTATCAGCTTATCCCTGATAAACTGCACCTTTTGCTCAACGGTGTAAGTGTCTTTGGGAATTTCCTTTATGTTGTCCTTCTCCCTCTGTAAGCTCTCGTTCTTTAGCATCATATTTGCAAAGGCACGCAACAAACCGTCAACGGTAAAATCTTTATAAACTATGCGCACGGAATCGAGAGCTTTGTCGGGGTCTTTAAAATAATAACCTATGGTTTCAAGTTCCTTTAACTTCGGGGTTTCGGCTTTTATAAGTTCAAACTCACGCTGTTTAAGCTGTTCTATAAGTGCTCGCTGTTCCTCTTCGGCTCCGCCCATATCCTCGCCCATCACCTCAACGACGGGCACCATACTTTTGGACTTAATATAGACGATCTGCGCGGCAAGCGCAAGATATTCACTTTCCTTATCCACGTCTCGGCTGGGCTGGGTTTTCATAAATTCTATGTAATCGAGAAATTGGTCGGTAACTTTGGACACAAAAACATCCTCGATTTTTATCTGCGCAATATTAATAAGGTGCAGAAGCAAATCGAGGGGTCCTTCAAAATCATCGAGAACCGTATTGTAATCGACATTAGATTCAAAATTGTCGTAATTGTAATTTGCCATATAAATTATAATAAGAACGCAACCAACGGCGGCACGCCCAACCCGAATATCAAGTTCACTATAAGCCTTATGGGATATCCCAAAATGTTCAACGCAAACCATTGAACGTATCCCAAAACATCAAAGTATCTTATCCAATACGGCAAGGTTGTATATTCCAACAAAATCCCAACTAAAAAGCTTTCAACAACAAGTATGATTAAAATATACTGACCGTAATTCCTTAAAAATCTTTGGACGGGGTTTATTTGCCTCGTCAAAGCCTCTACCACCCTGAAACCGTCAAGCGGAAACAACGGCAAAAGATTGAATATGAAAACGCTGAGGTTAAATACAAAAAGATTATTGAAAAAATAAAAGAAGAATAACCGCAATTCATATATTCCGCCGGACCAATAATATTGAACGGGAACAAGCAGCAAATAGCCGATAAAAGCGATAATATAATTGGTGACAACTCCGGCAATTGCGGTTAAAAACATACCTCTTCTGTAATTTCTGAAGTTGTATGGGTCAATCGGCACGGGCTTAGCCCAACCGAACCCCGCCACAACACACAGGACAAATCCCACGGGGTCGAGGTGTTTCAATGGATTGAGGGTCATTCTGCCGCGCATTTTTGCCGTTGGGTCACCGCACTTATAGGCAACGTAAGCGTGCGCAAACTCGTGCGGCGCAAAAACAAATACTACAGCAAATATCGCCGCCAGATAATATATCAGTTGGTTCAAACTATTTTAACCTCTCGGGAATTATATCGTTTCTTATCAGATCTTCATAAGTCTGAGGCTTTATTATCAAATCGGCATTGCCTTCAAAAACCAACACCGCAGGCGGAACAAAATTTCGGTTATAATTGCTCGCCATAGAATAATTGTAAGCTCCGGTCGTCAGCACCGCCATAATGTCGCCGCTCTCGGCTTCCGGCAGAGGCACGTCCACGGCTATAAGGTCGCCGCTTTCGCAGCACTTGCCCGAAACGGAAACGCGCTCGATACATTTTTCCGACGCCCTGTTGGCAAGCAAAACGGTATACTTTGACTGGTAGAGCGCATAGCGTGGATTATCGAACATTCCGCCGTCTATTGCCACGTATTTCCTGATTCCCGGAATATCCTTGATAGCTCCTACGGTGTATAACGTTATTCCTGCTTCTCCCACTATCGAGCGCCCGGGTTCCAACAGCAGATAAGGCAACTTTAAACCGTGCTCATAAGATTTTGCCTTTATTGCGGCTATGAGCGTTTTAAGATAATCGGCATAATCGGAAACTTTCAGCTTGGGATCCTCGTCGTTATACCAAACGCCGAACCCGCCGCCGATATTGAGCATATCAGCCTCAACCCCCGTTTTTTGTTTGATATCTGCCATAAAATCCATAACTTTATTTGCTGCAAGCACAAAAGACTGCTTTTCAAATATCTGCGAACCGATATGGCAATGGTATCCTCTCAATTTAATGTGCTTTTTTCTGAGAACATGGGAAGTAATACTCTCCGCAGTGCCGTCTGCAACCGAAAAGCCGAACTTACTGTCGGTGCGGGCGGTCTGTATAAATGCATGTGTGTGAGCTTCAACACCGGGGTTTATACGAATCAAAACATCCTGTATTAATCCCCGTTCACAGGCAAGGGATTCGATTATATCGGCTTCACGGAAGGAATCCACAACAATTACGCCAATTTTGTTGTCAATGGCATACTCAAGCTCTCCCGGAAGCTTATTGTTTCCGTGCATAAATATGTTTTCTGCGGGAAATCCGGCTTTGAGTGCGGTATAGAGTTCACCGCCGGAGACAACGTCAACACCCAAACCTTCCGACCGGGCGATTTTATACATAGCCACGCACGAAAACGCCTTTGACGCGTACAAAACCATTCCGTTGCCGCCGTAATCGCTGTCGATTGTGCGCTTATAGACCCGCATCATATTTCTTATGTGCTGCTCGTCAAAAACGTATAAAGGCGTCCCGAAGCGGGCGGCAAGCTCCACAGTATCCGCACCGCCTATTTCAAGGTGACCTTTTGCGTTAATTTTTAATGTTTCGCGTTCGTTCATTTTCTTTTACCGAAGTATATAATTATTTTATCAAAACACCGCCTGTTAGTCAAATATTTTGCAAAACAATATTATATAAATACGAAATACGGCGCACAGATAATCTGTGCGCCCGAATTGCCTGTGATTTATATTAAAGTGCCCAATTTTTTGCATTGCGAACAAAGTAATCGCCGAACCCAGCCCGGTCTACCGCCTCGGCGGCAACTACGTTTACCCGGTCCGCAAGTACGCCGTCCTTAAAAATCTCAATCTCTCCCACTACCTGTTCGCACGCCACCGGCGCTTTGACGCCAAACGGTTTAACGTTGTAGGTTACATTGGGCGTGCTTTCTATCGCGGAGAAAATATAGCAGTTTCTTTCGGGTCGTACGGCAAAGCTTTCTTTTTTGCCACCCAAAACCGAAAACTCATCGTTCAGCGTTACGTCCTTATCCAGAACAATCTTATTTTTGTAATTTGCAAATCCGTAATCGAACATTTTTACGGCAGAACCAAACCTGTCCTCGCTGGTGGCGCCGCCGAGCACAACCGAAACCAACCTGAGATTATTCTTTTTTGCGGTACTTGCCAAGCAAAATCCCGCTTCATTTGTGAAGCCTGTTTTGCCCCCGTCACAGTATGAATATCTCCTTATAAGTTTATTGGTATTGGTCATAGAAGTGGTTCTTGAATCGGGATGGGCAAAATCTTCAAGCCAAATCTTGCTGTATTTAAAATAATCGGAAAATTTTGCAAGGTTCTTAAACATTACGGCAACGTCTCTTGCCGATGAATATTGCGTTTCACGCGGCAGTCCCGTACAGTTTGCAAATACCGTATCTGCACAGCCAAGCTCCTCCGCCTTTTTATTCATACGGGCAACAAATTCTTCCTCGCTGCCGGCTATTCTTTCGGAAAGGGCTACACAACTGTCATTTGCCGAACAAACAATTATGGATTTAATCAGCTGTTCAACGGGATACTCCAGACCGCTGTCCAAAAAGACCTGCGAACCGCCCATTCCCGCGGCGTTATCGCTCACTCTTACCATTTCATCCAAAGCCAGCTTGCCGTCCTCAACAGCTTCAAAGCAAAGAGACAGAGTCATAACTTTGCATACGCTGGCAATGGGCATATGCTCGTTCTCGTTGAGAGCATACACGCACTCCCCAGAGTCAAAGTCCATCAAATACGCCGCCTTGCAACCCGTAACAAGCGAAGTTTCGGCGCTTGCCGACGTAACGGCAACAGAGCCAACACAAGCCACCCCCAAAAAGGCGGCAATAAAGCTTTTGAAAATCTTATTCATACCGTTAGTATGTTGCCAAACGGAAGAATTATACTATAACGATTACCAATCTGAACAGCAGATTTATCAATACCGCATAGATAATCAAATTAATTACCGCAAAAACAAGCGGCATTAAGAGCGCGTATTTTTTATAAATTTCTTTGCAGTACTCGGCAATCACATAACAAAGCGCAAATGAAATTATCGATGCAGGTATAAATACAAAAATTGCAACTATAGTCCCGCCGAATGAGTTTACCGCAATCAAAATGGCTGTGTATATTCCGAAAAACAGCCCGCGCAAAAATAAAGGCAGCAGCGTCAAATATTTTAATTTGGTAAAATAACTTATGGCAAATATTATGTAGAAGTACACAAGGTCGGTTAAAATTTTGGAAACCAAGAGTGTTGAATTTTCAAAATTAAACACAAAAAATACGTAGTCATTTGCAAAATTGACCAAATATTCATTAATTATTGCAACTTTACATAGTACTATGCCACATATAAACGAACAAATTATGGCAATTGCAAATGCAAGTAAGAACTTTTTATCCTTTATAAAAGCCTTTTTATGTAAATTCCCCATATACAATTATATGAGGAATTTATAATTAATATGAACTTGTCATATTGCCAATGGCAATGCCGTATCCCCTTGTAGGGTCGTTTATGAACACATGCGTAACTGCGCCTATCAGTTTGCCGTTCTGGACTATTGGGCTGCCGCTCATGCCCTGCACTATTCCCCCCGTTGCGGAAATCAACCTTTCATCGTCGATTCTTATTACAAAATTTCTGTTTTCGCTGTTCGATTTATCAACCTTTATTATCGAAATTTTATATTTGTCGGTATCCTTTCCGTAGATTGTAGTATAGATATAAGCAGAACCTATCTGCACATCGTTGACGTCCGCCTTGGCTATTTTCAAAAGATTCGAGTAACTAAAATTCTTTGATAAATCGCCAAACACTCCGCACGCGCAGTTTACCTTTGCGTTACCTATTACAACGCCGTTTTCAAACGCTCCGCGAAGTTCACCGGGAGTCCCGCGTACTCCCTTTTTTACATCGTAAATCAAACTGCCGAAAACTGTTCCGCCGTTTATCTCTATAATTTTATTTGACGCATCGCTAACGGGGTGTCCGAGCGACGCAAATTTTTTATTTGTACCGTCTATATAAGTAACCGTACCTATGCCGCTTATACTGTCCTTCACAAGCACGCCGAGTTTTTTACTACCTGTGGACGCGTCTTGTGCGGGGTTGATTTCTATTTTAAGATTGTTTCCTCCTCTTAAAACGTCTACTTCATATTTTTTATAGTCCTTTGACAGAATATTATTTATATCAGTGGAAGCGTTAACCTCCTCACCGTTGATTCTATCTATAATGTCGCCGGTTTTAATTCCGGCTTCTCTTGCAGGCGAGCATATCCCGCCATCGGTTACAACATCGCACATTCCTATAACTTCAACGGTTGTGGTATTCAACATAAATCCCGCAGGAAAGCCACCGAGATATAAAAAATCTTCGTTTGCGCTTGCTGCAGTAGACGGTATTGTGAGAGTAATTGTGGCGATTGCAACTAATAAACAAATAATTTTTAAAAATTTCTTTCGGTAAGACATAAAAGTATTTTGCACCGATTCAGGTCCGTTTATACAAAAAAATCGGCGGGCAATCGCCCGCCACAGTCAAAATTTAGGTTTTATAAGTTCTTAAATTGATTTATAAGCTCCTTTGCGTGTTCAACCGCCGTAGGCGATTGAACGTTTCCGGTAAGGCGCACAATTTCGGAAATTTTTTGCTCAGCATCTAACCGTCTTACCTTTGTAATTGTTTTACCTAAATTTTCCTCTTTATATATAAGGAACTGAGCCGTGCTGGCAGCGCATATCTGCGGCAAATGAGAAACTGCTATAATTTGGGTGCTTTGCGCTATTTTTACAAACTTTTCGGCTACAGTCTTAGCCGTATAACCGCTTATGCCCGCGTCAATTTCGTCAAAAATATATGTTGATATGCCGTTGACCGTTTTAAGGCAAGCTTTTATGGCAAGCATAAACCTACTCATTTCGCCGCCGGAAATTACCTTATTCAAAGGTTTTAACGGTTCTCCCTTGTTTGCGGAAAACATAAAGGAAATTTTATCCGCCCCCATAGGCGAAAAATTTACCGTCTGCCTGTCATAATCGTTAAATTGAACTTTAAATACGGCGTCTTTTATGTTCAATGTGCGCAGCTCTTCTGTGACAGCCGAGCTGAATTTTTCGGCGGCATGCTTTCTTAATTCGGAAAGCTGCGTGCACAAACCATAAAGCTTATCCTCAAGCTGAGCAATTTCTTTTTGATATTTTTCAATGGTAGCCGCACCGTCCGAAATGGCTTCATATTGCGCTCTTGCGTCGCGTAAAAAGGCAAGAATATGCTCTTCATCTGCCCCGTACTTCTTTCTTAGAGACTTGATAAGGCTCAATCTCTCGTCCACGTAGCGCGCCTCTTCCTCGTCAAAGGAAAGATTTTCGGCTAAATCGGACACAGTTTCGGAAATATCAGACATCTCGGCATATAAATTTTCCAGCCTCGATGCAATTTCTTCATAATCGGCGCTGAAAGACGAAACAGTGTTTATATAATGCTGTGCCGTGGAAACGCTGTCAATGCAACCGCCGTCGTCGCCTAATGTCGAATGAACGGCATTTAAAGCTTCGAATATCTTTTCTGTGTTGGCAATAAGATTCTGTTTTGACTTTAACTCTTCAAATTCTCCGATTTTCAGCTCCGCCGCCTCAATTTCCGATATCTGGAATTTTAGCAAATCGAGCTTTCTTTCACGTTCGCTCTCATCTCCGCCAAGCTCGGCAATTTCTTTTTTTCTCAATTTAATTTCGAGAATAGTTTTAGCGATTTCGGTTTTGATATCGAGTATCCTATTGCCGCAAATATCGTCGAGAACCTTTAGCTGGTTGTCTTCGTTCAAAAGGAAAAAATGTTCGCTTTGACCGTGCACGTCCACAAGCCTTTGAGTAACTGATTTGAGCATTGCCGCCGTTACGGTGTTGCCGTTTATTTTAACGGAGCTTCTGCCGTCCACGTTCAGTCTGCGGGAAATTATAATTTCGCCGTCCGTTTCGATATCGTATTCACGCAGTGGGTTTAAGGCTTCACATTTTTCGTCAACGACAAACTCGGCGCGCACAATTGCCTCCTGCTCGCCGTAACGTATCATCGTTCTGTCTGCCTTGCTGCCGAGGACAAAATTTATCGATTCAAGAATTACAGATTTACCCGAACCCGTTTCCCCGGACAGTACGTTGAGTTTTTCGTCGAACTCAATATCCGCTTCGGATATCAAGGCAACGTTTTTAACGTGAAGTCTATGTAACATTAACTGAGGTACTCTCTCAACAATTCAATTACTTTGGGCGTGTGCTCGTTTGTGTCCACTACAATAAGCAACGTGTCGTCGCCCGCCACACTTCCTATAATTTCACTAATTTGCAAGGAATCCACAAAAACGCCCACCGTTGCGCCGTTGCCGCGCATAGTCTTAACTATGATCAGGTTGTTTGCATAGTTAAGCGTAAGTACGCAGCCCTTAAAAAGGTTTGTCATTCTGTCCGTGACACTGTCAACGTATGTATCTAAGCTTGCATAACGGTATTTTTTTTGTGTTCCCGCAACTTTATAGAGCTTTAAATCCTTAACGTCGCGAGAAATTGTTGCCTGCGTCACGTTAAAGTTTATTTTGTTAAGCTCTTCACATAGTTCTTCCTGAGTATCGATCTCTTTACTTGCAATAATTTCAAGTATTTTTTGCTGTCTGATTGTGCGTTGCATTATTTACTCCAGATATTAAGTTTAATTAGTAACTTGTTAAAAAAATTTTTATCGGCTGAGGTTATAAATTCTGCCGGTCTCTCTGCTTTTGTAACAAAAATCTTATCGTCGGCGCCTGCCTCTCCGACTATTTTACCGTCAACCGCAAGGACAAGCGGAACTTTGGAGTTGACAGCATTAAGTTTTAAAAGTGAAGTGTTGCTGAACACCACAGGGCGGGAATGCAATGAATGCGCGCATATGGGAGTTAAAATAAACGCTTCAAGCTCGGGCGAGAGAACCGAACCTCCCGCAGCAAGGGAATATGCCGTTGAACCCGTTGGCGTACTTACGATAATACCGTCCGATGAAAAATTATCCACGGTTGTGCCGTCTATTTCCGCGTGCAAATTTACCGTATTTGTAAAATTCTCCCCGTCGGTGCTGCGCTGGATAACCAAATCATTGAGCGCGTAATAAATTTTATCGTTACACTGCACTTTTAGCATACTGCGCTTCTGTACATCGTATTTTCCGCTGAGTACAAGCTCCGCAGCATCGTCCACCTTTTCGGGTTCGAACTCGGCAAGAAAGCCCATATGACCGTAGTTTATGCCTATAATCTTAACGCCACGGGCTGCACACTCGGAAGCGACTGTAAGTATCGTGCCGTCGCCACCAAGGACAAACAGAACATCCAACCCGTCAAGGTCCTTAAACTCACCCACAACGCGGCATTCACTGCCGCGATCTGCAAATTTCAAAAGAATTTTTTCAACGTTTTCGCGGTTATCTGAAAGATAATTTTTATTAAAGTATATTCCCGCTTTCATACCTAAATATTATAATACTATTTATACAAATATGCAAACAAAAAATCCGTAAAATTTATATTTTTACAGATTTTTTAATATTATTTATATTTAATTGAATCCCGTCCTTTTCAAACAGAACCAAAAATTCCATATTTTTTCCTTTGACTATCGGCGCCGTTGTAAGCTTTTGCGGAGTGAGATTACATTGCAGTGCAAAATTGCAGATCTTATCGATTATCCTCTCCCTTAATTTTGCGTCCCTAACTATGCCGTTCTTGCCTACGCTTCGGCTTTCGCACTCAAACTGCGGCTTGACCAAAGCAATTATATGTTTTCCGCTACCGAGCACAGCCGCAGCTTTATCGAGGATATACGTAAGAGAAATAAAGCTTACGTCTATTACTATCCCGTCAAGCGGCTCTGAAAAGAGTTCCTTAGTGAGATTGCGAGCGTTGAAATTATCAATAACGGCAACATTCCTTTTTTTCAAACTTTCATCGAGTTGGCTTTCACCTACATCAATGCAGTATACTTTTTTTGCGCCGTGTTGAAAAAGACAATCGGTAAAACCGCCCGTACTTGCGCCGATATCCGCAAAGACCTTTCCGCTTACGTCAAAAGAAAAGTCATTCAACGCTTTGGCAAGCTTAAATCCTCCCAAAGACACATAATTTTCACGCGCGTCCGAAAACGTTATTATGCTGTCTGCACCCACTTCAAATGAAGGATTTACAGTTTTTCCGTTCACAAACACAAGCCCGCGCTCAATGGCGCGGGCAGCTTTGGTTCGTGATCCGAATTTTGATGCCAAATAGACGTCTAATCTCATTTGCGGACCTTCTCTTTTTTGAAAAAGGTTGTAAAGCGTGCAAACGCAAACACAATTTTTTTGTTATATTTTAATGCAAAATGCTTAAATATTGCCTTGCCACCAACCGTTAGAGCGCCTATCACGGCGCTTACAATAATCGAAGCCAATAATTTTATCCAGCTGTCGCCCGAAACTGCGATAATCAAGGCGAGCGCCGCGCCTGCGGCACCGCTCACGATACCACAAATATCGCCTATTACGTCGGCAAAAATACTGCCCAGCTTGCTTGAATTTCGGCAAAACGTGACCGCGCGCTTGGCACCGGGAATTTTGTTTGAAGCCATAGCATGGAAAGCCTCGGGCTTGCATGAAATAATTGCGTTTGCAAGCACGTCGCAGCTTATATTCAAAACCAATAGCACCAAAAGTACAGCAACGCATAAAATTGCGGAACTGTCCTCGTCTATTATCAATTCAGTTAAAAAACTGAAAATTACGGTTAACCCGAACGATAAAAGCAGTATGTTTAGCCCCCATATAAGCCATTGGGGCGGACGTTTTTTTGCCTTTAAATTGTCATCCCTGTGTCTGTGCTTTTTATGCGCAGATGGGTGTTCTTCATTACTTCCTTCGTTTAAATTTTGTTGGTGATCTTCCATAATTGTCTTTTATCAAACGCGATGTACGCGTAAAAATAAATGAATATAGTGGTTTATATTAAATAAACTTTGCGGCTTAGGTTCGGTAGGATTTCCCTCAAGACTCACTTCCCGTCGCCGAAGAAGCAGTTTCCTATTACGAGTCCGAATGCGTTGCCGCATAACCGAATCGCCACTGAGTCCACACCGTAATCTCTAATATAAAATCAGTCTAGAAGCTTTCCTTGGCAATTTCCGTTGAGCTTATCCTCTTTTGCAAACCCAATTTCAAATAGCAATAGAAACGCACCGTCTGGCCAAACGGTGCTCTCCTGCTCTATTATCCGCTGAGTCCACTCAAGGCAGGCTACTCTGTACCAAGCTTTCGCCTGATAGCAGGTTTATACCGGCAGAAATAAGATCTGTCAGCCTCCACGGTGAATGGGGTTGGCTGCGGTATGCCGTTACCTAGCTCCCATACACCTTTACTCCCAGCATTCACCCACTTTTGGCAAAGCAAGCAAACACCAGAAACTTCATCGCTATGCCCTTTAACGGTATTTTACCCCCGTCTTCGTATCAACAGAAATTGACTAGAATACTGCACCACTATATTCAACTTATTTTATTATAGCATATGCAATGCAAATTGTCAATATCATTCAGCTCTTTCTTGACAATGTGTATAAAACCAGCTGTTCAAAGAAGCTTGTATCGCCTTCGACGCCGTTCAAAATTTTTAGGCACTTGTCCGCAAGGATATCGGCGCGGAGCTTTGCGCCCTCCAACCCGAACAGCTTTACCGCAGTACACTTGTCCTCTTTTTTGTCCTTTCCCACAGATTTTCCCAAAGAAGCAAAATCGCCCTCAACGTCCAGAATGTCATCAGTCAACTGGAAGAGACAGCCGAAGTTTATGCCAAACAGCTTAAGTTCGGAATAATATTTTCCGTCCGTAAGAATTGCGGGAACAACCAACGGTGCAGTGAGCATTTTTGCCGTTTTATTTTCATAGATATAGCCGAGAATTTCCTCGTTTATCTGCCCTTCCGCGCCGAAAAAAAGGTCCGCGGATTGACCTGCAATCATACCGTAAATCCCAGCCGACTCGCATATAAATTCCGAGGCGGCAACATACTTATTGCCCTTTCTGCACTCTGAAAGTAAAATGGAATATGCTGTGTTTAAAAGCCCGTCGCCCGCAAGCACGGCATTCCCCGCGCCGAAAACTTTATGGTTTGAAGGCTTGCCGCGGCGGTAATCGTCGTTGTCCATTTCAGGCAAATCGTCGTGGATTAGGGAGTATGTGTGTATCAGTTCGAGAGCCAGGGCATATTGCTCAAGCTCCGTGCGGTCAACGCACAAAAGCTCGCCCGCGGCAAACATCATCGAAGGGCGTATCCGTTTCCCGCCCGCTTCAAGACTGTATTTCAGGCTGTCTGCAAGTATTTTAGGCTCGCATTTCAAGCTGTTTAAAAAATTGCGGAGAACCGCATTGAATTTCTCCGCATATTCGGTAAGTTTTGAATCCAAGTTGCTCAAAGATTCTTTCTCCTGTAAGCTGCAACACAAGTGTTGTACATAAGCATCGTAATAGTCGTGGGACCTACGCCGCCGGGTACAGGCGTGATGTAGGAACATTTTTCCTTTACATTCTCAAAGTCAACATCGCCGCAGAGCTTGCCGTTTTCATCCCTATCCATTCCGACGTCGATTACGGTTGCCCCCTGCTTGACCATATCGGCAGTTATGAATTTTGCCTTTCCTATCGCGGCAACCAATATGTCGGCTTCAAGGCACTCCTTTTTGAGGTCCGCGGTTTTGCTGTGACATACAGTTACGGTTGCATCGGCATTCAGCAACAGCAACGCCATAGGTCTGCCTACGATATTCGACCTGCCTACCACTACCGCCTTTTTGCCGCGCGTCTGCACGTTTTTACTCTCAAGCATCTTCATAACGGCGTTAGGCGTGCATGCAACAAGGCAATCCCTGTTCATGGCAAGTCTGCCTATATTGTTCTCCGAAAAACCGTCCACGTCCTTTTCAACGGGAATTAATTTTAACGCCCCGTCGGCATCTAAATGCCCGGGAAGGGGCAATTGGACAAGTATTCCGTCCACCGCGTCGTCTGCCGCAAGCTCCTTTATAAGCTCTTCCAATGCGTTTTGCGTTGAATCTTTGGGTAAATAATAAGAGAACGAATTTATTCCCACTTCCTCGCACGCGCGGATTTTGTTGCGCACGTATATTTGAGACGCCGGATCTTCACCGACCAAAACCACGGCAAGACCTATTTGTCTGCCGTACTCCTCTTTGAATCTATTTGCGTCCGCAGCAATTTTTAGCCTTAAGGTTGAGGCAAGTTGTTTGCCGTCAATAATTTCGTACATTTTACTCCTTGATAATTTCGGATAAAATTCCGCTTACAAAAGACGCGCTCTTGGGTGAAGAATATTTGGACGAAATATTGGCAGCCTCGTTAATTGAAACCACGTCCGGAATATCGTCCATATATTTTATTTCGGTCAGCGCAAGCAATAAAATGCTCTTATCTGCCGGAAAAAGCTGCGATTCGGCAAAATCGCGGGAGTGAAAATCTATAAGTTGCAAAAGCTCCTTTTCGTGTTCGCTCAGGGCAGTGAGGACGTTTTTTACGTAGGCAAGGTCGTCTTTGTTGAGACTTTCAGCCCTTGCAAGCGTTTTTTCAAGTTCACAATCAACTTCACCCGTAAAACGGGAGGCAAAAATTGTTTTAAATGCAACTTCTCTTGCCGCAGTTCTCATTTATCACCTAACGCAAATATTCCCTTAAAAATTTTAAGGGAATATTTTAATCTTATTATATTGCAGGAGTTTCGGGGAAATTTACGTCCGTCACGTGCACGTCAACCTTTGCAACCTTGTAGTTGGTCATTGATTCAACGTTGTGCTTTATGGACTGCTGAATTTTGAAAGCCAGCGAAGAAACGTTTTCGGTGCTGTCTGCTTTAACACAGATATCGGCTACAATTCCCTCTTTATCGAAAATCAATTTTATTCCTTTGTTTTTATTGGTAAGAAGAGCAACCCCTTCAACTTCGCCTATCGCAAGCGCAACAATACCGCTTACAATACTTGAATTATACGTTATTTTACCCTTTTGAGTTGTAGTGGGATCGTGTCTTATATGTGCCATTTATCATTCTCCTTAACCTTAGTATAGCACAGTATTATCATTTTTGCAACTAACTATTTAAACTTGTGAATAAATAGGCAAAATTATTATGCTTCCGGGGGCAATACCTACTTCATCCTTCAAAATCGTGTATATTGAGAGCGCGGTATTCATGTCGAGCTCGTCGGAATTTATGAAAACGTTCACGTTGTCTGATTCCATTCCTATCGACACTACCGCATCGGAAAATCCGCGGGATTTGATTAGCGTTTCCAAAAGAAGCTCGTTTTCCATCATTTCCACGATTTTAAGCTTCATATCAACGGCCTGGTTGTACTCTTCGCTTCCTTCGTCATAGAGTGCAATTACGCTGTCCAGCTGCAAGAGCTCTTCGCTTCTCTTTGAGGTTCTCTCCGTTCTGAACGTGGTGAAGTAATTTGCCGTGGTCACGGCGGTATCGCCGGAAGCTACAACGTTGCTGGCAAGCAGAACGTTCAAAATAGCGGTAAGCGCAAGTAAAAATACGAGTGACGACATGATGATAATCTTTTTTCTTTTTGACATAAATTACTCCTTAAATCTCCATTGAATAGATTGCAATTATTTTTTTATCTATATTGAGCGCCGTTGAAACGGCGTTAAGAATGTTGCTACGGGTCATGATGTTGTCGGCTCCACGGCATACTATAACCACGCCCGTAACGTTACCGTCGCTTTCGTTTATCATTACGTCTGTTGTACCCACTCCGTCCATATTGCTCAAAATGCCCATCAGTTTTTGTTCTGTAGGGCTTTTCTCCTGCGTTGATACTGTTGCCGCGGTCGGGCTTTGCGCGCCCTTATTTATAAAATACAGTATACAGAGAATTAATATAATCACTGCTACCGCAATTATTATTTTTTTGTTTTGTTTCACCCAATCAAGAGCTTTCTGCATATACTGATATATTTATATATCCCAACTCCTCCAAATATGCTTGAATCCTTTCAATTAAATTTTTATCCCCGTCAAAAAGGCAAACTTCGACGCTTTCCACCTTGAACTGCGAATCGGTGTACGTTACTTCAACGTTACACAGACAGTCCGTACAAAATTTTTCCGAAAGTAAAGCGTCGAGCTGCGTGCTTTGGTGACGGGAATATTCTTCGCAGACGAAAACAGAATCAAAAAATTCGCCCTTGGCAACGTCGGAAGGTATTTTGAATATACCGGTAACGGGCTGTACCAAAACAAATATGCAAATCAACCTCATAACAAAAGTTATGGTTTTGTTCAGCCTGCCTTCGGGTATCAGAAGCGAAACAATTACCGATAAAAATATTACGCCGGCGGCGCTTAAAAGATAGGTCTGCATATCAAATAAAGCTGTTTGCGGAATTTACGATAAGCATAACAACGAGCGCATACATAAAGGCAACCGTTAAAAGCCCCGCAATAAAATACTGGATATCCTTTGAAAGGTCCGAGAGCATTCCATAGAGATTGCTTTCGCCCACGGGCTGCACAACAGCCCCGACTAATTTTAATATTATTGAAAAAGACGCCATTAGAACGACCGGACCTATAAGTTCGCCCAGCAATAAAACGATTCCGCACAGTCCAACGGAGCTTTTAATCAGCAAACCAGCAGATGTGAGCATATCAAAACCGCTCGATAAAAAATTACCTACAAGCGGCACGGAATTCCCCACAACAAATTTTGTGGCTTTAAAAATTATTCCATCGAATAAGGACGCCGCCGAGCTCTGGGCTGTAATAAAAATGCTGAATACCGTTACTGTTATTCCTATCGTCCACTTCATAATACTTTTAAGAAGCGACGATACGCCCGAAAAGCTTATCTGACTGTTGAGGCGGGACATAAAGCCGAGCACTATCACCGTTATGGTGCCGGGAAAGATAAACCCGCTTATTATTTCAACGGCGCCGCCCGTCAAAAATATTGCCGAAGGCTGGTATATAGCGGCTGAGCTTGTTCCGCCCGTCAGTACTGTCAGGGTAGCCAAAACGGGAGTAATTATCTCTATCTGTCTGCGGACATTGTTTATACAGCCGATGCAGGAGGAAATTATACCCGTGAGCATAGAGGAAATGACCAGAATTATCAATGAATAACAGGCAAGGTGCACCACTTTGAAGGTTGACTTGCCTATAACGCTCCCCTCTGCCGCGCTCACAACCGCGCACAACAGCGCCACGGCGGCTACGGTTGCAAATGCCGGGATAAGATTTATTACATCCTTGAAAGCGATATTGAAAATCTCGTTTAAATATCCTCCATAGTCTGCCCCGAGATTGCCGTTTATCAGATATGCTATTATTTCCTTTGCAGTACCGCCAAAACCGGTCAAAAAGCCGTTATCGTTTCCGTCGAGGTATTCCTGCAACTCGGAAAGGTCCAAATCCTCCAAAAGCTCCTCAATGCTTTGGTTTAGCTCCTGCCTGCCTTTATCATCGGCAAAGGCTGCGCCGTGAATAAGCGGCAATATCACAATCAACCCCAGCATCACAGCACAGAACAACAACCTTTTTATGCAAGATTTATCAAAGAAAGAATTATTTTGTATGTGCTTGACAATACGGGTATTGCAACAACAAAAATTATTATTTTTCCACATAAAATCAACTTGTCCGCAACCCCTTCAAAACCAAGTTCCTTTACGGAGCTTGCCGTAAGCTCTATTATGAATCCTATGCCCACTATTTTAAATATAAGCCTGATTACCTGATTGTCCACCCCGGTTGTCTCGGAAAACGAGCGCAAAAACTCAATGCTTTCCGAAAGATAATCAAAGGCAAACAAAAACATTATTATCCCCCCTGCCGTCAGGCAGAGCGGCACCAGAGCGGACATATGGCTCTTTAAAATAAACGCGCATACTGCGGTTATAACCGCTATACAGCACAGCTGAAAAATTATCATCAGAACAAATCGAATAGCTGCCTTATCTGCGAAAACAGGTCGGCAATCATCGAGATAACCACCGTAAGCACTATTATAAGCCCCACAAGACTCACCAAAGTTGCAATGTCGTCCCTGTCGGATTTTTTTAAAACCTGACAGATTATCGTTACGATTATTCCTACTGCGGCAATTTTAAAAATTATACTTATATCCATTTACGCCAAAAGGATTGCCATAAGCACTCCCAAAAGAAAAAATATCTTGATATAGAGCGAGCTGTATTTTTTATAGTCGTTTGAGCTTTCGTCCCTGCACTTTGTCAAAACGGTTTTTCTTTCGTTTAAATAATCTATTTGGGACAGCGCGTCGCTTCTGCCGAGATTAAACACATAGTCGCTTATAATTTCGCCGTCCTTCCCTTCAAGCAAAATTTTACCGTTTAGAACCTCGGGCATAAATTTAAAATTTTTTGCAACTTTTTCCATCGGCAGGCGCGAATATTTCATATTCAAAAGAAGCTGCTCGTTAAATTCATACAGTTCGGCAAAGATTTGCATTCTCCTCTTTTTTTTAGCCGACAAAAATACTCCTATCGACGTTGTCAGTCCCGCCACCGCTATAAGCAACAAAATTTTTATCATAAATTACGGGTTGTCCAAATATACTTTTAAGTTCAACAAAATATTCAAACGGCGTAAGCTTTAACATTTCATAATTGGTTATGTGCGATGACGCAATAACACTTATCCCGCAGTCTACGGCGTATTTGACCGCCCGCATATCGCTTTCACCGTATAGTTCATCGGTGATTATTACGTCGGGTTTCATAGCTCTTATTGCGCCGGCAAAGGCGTTCAGCTTGTTGCCGGAACTTATCACGTCAGCCCTGCACCCCACGTAAAAACCAATTCCGTTTTCATCCATGGCGGCAATTTCATTCCTCTCGTCAAATATAAGAGTATTAAGGCACAGGTTGTCGCTAAGATGCCTTGCAATATCCCTTAGCTTTGTTGTTTTGCCAAGTCCGGGCTTTGAAAACAGTAAGACGCTCTTTACCTCTTTTGCAAGCAACGCCTTGCAGATATTTTCGGCGCAACCTTTAACATCGTGTGGCAGTCTTATATTTAATGATGTCAACGAGGTAATCGTTTTGATTTCGTCGCCCTGAGTAATATATTCTCCCGCAAGACCTATTCTTACTCCGTGACCGCAGGTTATAAACCCCGATCGCATTTGTTCGGAATATCTGAAAAAATTTCCGCCCGTTGCGTCGTTGATTATTTGCGATATTTCATTGCATACTATGGCGTCTTTGCTCTCCTTGCTTACTCCCAAATCGGTTAAAAAATAGTAGTCGCCTTTATAGCCCACTATTACGGGCTGCCCCCGCCTTATCCTCAATTCGGTTAAAAAATTAATATTTAAGTGACCGAGCGCCGCGTTTACTTCGTGCGGCAGAAAGGACAAACTCATATTTTAATCTATTGCAAAAGGCAAAAAAAAAGAACTCCGCTACGGGAGTTCTTTTTGAAATTGGTTTTGCTTATTTATTAAGCTCGTTAAGCTGATTGTCGTCCTTCTTTTTGCCGTCAAGCAAATTATAGACTACAGCCGCAAGCGCGCCGCCCGCCATGGGTCCCAAAATGAAAATCCATATCTGTTCGATTGCCGCCGTATTGCCTTCCTTTACAAGCGCCATAAGCGCGGGTCCAATGGAACGTGCGGGATTTACGGAAGTGCCCGTAAGACCTATTCCCAAAAGGTGAACAAGCGTAAGCGAAAGCCCGATTACGATCCCCGTAACAGCCTTGTTATCTGTCTTTGAAGTAACACCCAAAATTGCAATAACAAAAACAAAAGTAAGCACTATCTCAACCACAAGAGAAACAGCCAAAGCTCCGCCGTTGCCGTAAGCGGCAATGAGAGTATCCTGCGCCGCATTCTGACCGAACTGCCCGAAGTGTATAGAACCGTTTACAAAAGAGCCGCAAAGAAGTCCTACAAGGACTGCCCCAACAATTGCTCCGAGGATTTGCGCCGCAACGTAGCAAACGAAATCTTTTACGTTCATTTTTTTGCTGATTAACATAGCCAATGATACGGCGGGATTGATATGGCAGCCCGAAACATTGCCGATTGAGTATGCCATAGCAACGATTACAAGGCCGAAAGCAAGCGCCGTCATAAGATAAGCCGCAGGATTCGACACCCCGCAACCCGTTACAACCGCAACGCCGCAGGCAACCGTTACAAGCACACAGGTGCCTATAAACTCAGCTATATACTTTTTGATGTCTGACATTTTGTTTTCTCCTTTATTTTTTTACCTAAATTATATCACCCGATATTTCAATGTCAATTAAAAACATTACAAAAACAGCAATTGATTAAAAAAGTGCGCTTCCGTCATATTTTTTTGCAAAGCAACAAATTACTTACGGGGTATAAGCCCGAGAATTTTATCTACAGCCTCTTTTACGTTGTCGCCGACAGTTATTTCAACGTCGCAAACCTCGCTGTTGCGGTACTCAAAATCAAGCGACATAATGCGCCTTGTTTTATCTTCAAGGTCGATATCGCGGCTTATTATGCTCTTAATTGCCTCCGCCCTGTCGCGCCGCGTAAACACGAGCATTGCGCGGCGGCGATACAAATTTTTAAGCGTTATAGCCCCGCATATATCTATGGGTATAACCGCCACGTGACCGCGGTTTACTATTGGCTCTATATCCCTTTCGGAAGTTCCGAAATGATATCCGCTGTATACGGTAGTTTCTATATAACTCCCCTCGTTCATTTCTTTTATGAACTGCTCCTCGGAAATGAAGCGGTAGGAATTTTCATTTTCGGTTTTACGGCGGGGACGGGTGGTTGAAGTGAGCGGTTTTTCAAAGCCCGAAAGCGCAGTCAATCCGTTGGCAATCTCGGTCTTTGAAGAACCGGAAGGTCCCACAAGGCACAAAACCCCTCCGTTTTCAAGGCTGGGGAAATTTTCCGAGAAAGAATTCCTCACCATTTCGCAAAAATGTAAAAAATCGTCGTAGCTGTTGACGGAAAGCAGCCCCGAAAGATTTGTGTTCCAAGGCTTTCTGAAAAGTACGGGATAAGCCGCGCGGGAGCTGGATATGTTGTGTGCGCCGTCGTCGAGCATAATATCAAGGGAAATTACGTCCTTGCGCGTACCCATAATTATATTTTGTGGCGGTATTTCGGGGAAATCCTGAACAAGCCTCTCCGCCCGTGCGCTCATACAGCGCGCAGGCACGGCGGTTATAAAAAACACGTCGGCGATTTCAGAAAGTTTTTTAACAAACTCCTGCGCCCCCGCAGTTATCGGCTGAGTACGCACAAAATTCGGATCGGAGTAAAGCGCAAGGCGTTCGTCTGCATGTCTGCCGCACGCGCTCCAATTCTTTATCTCCTCTATTTTCATCGGCTCTTCGTCGGGATGACGCCCGTTTATTATAGACACCGCATATGAATTGCACTCATAGAGGGTATCGTCAACGTCAAGCCCTATTCTTATTCTGTACTTTCTCATAAAACAACCTCGTTAAAAACGTACATATATTATAGCGGCGCGCCCTCCCTTTGTCAAGCCGAACCGAAAAAATAGCGGTATTGACAAACCGTGAAACGTGTGTTATACTATAATGCTTAACAAAAAACATAACTACGGAGAAACGGGATGTTTAAGGAAGCGCTTAAATTAATCAAAAAATACGACAGAATAATTATCCACCGCCACTCGCACCCTGATGGCGACGCAATTGGCAGCCAAATAGGGCTTGCACAGCTTTTAAAAGATAATTTTGCGGAAAAGGAAATATATATGGTCGGAGACGTAGCCACGCGGCTGCCGTTTATCGACGTAAAAATGGACGAAATTCCCGACGAATACTACAACGGCGCACTTGCAATCGTTTTAGACTGTGGCTCTTCCCGCCTGATCTGCGACGAGAGATATAAAACGGCAGAAAAAACCATAAGGTTCGATCACCACATTTTTTGCGAAAAAATTGCCGACGTGGATATTTCGGACAGCTCGTTTGAAAGCGCAAGCGGAATGGTTGCCGCGTTTGCAAAGGAATGTAAGCTTAAACTTTCCCCCATTTCGGCTACATACATATATATGGGTATGGTTACGGACAGCGGCAGATTTGTGTTTGACTCCACTACCGCGCGCACATTTGAGCTGGCGGCGTTCCTTTTGTCGCAACCGATAGATTTGAATACCCTCTACTACAATTTGTATGCCGAGGACTTTTCGGAAATTATAAAAAATGCCGACAATATGCATAAAATCAAATTTACCGAAAATAACGTTGCGTACATATATACCGCACGCGAGGATCTTCCCGCAAACAGCGACGCCGCGCCGGTTGTTTCCTCTGGGTTGGTGAGCTTGATGCACGATATCAAGGGCGTGTTTATATGGGTAAATTTCACCGAAAGCGATGACGGCGTGCACGTTGAACTGCGCTCCAACCGCTACAATATTAACCCCATTGCCGTAAAATACGGCGGCGGCGGACACAAAAAAGCCAGCGGCTGCACCGTTCCGGATAAAGAAACGGCAATGAAACTTTTAAACGACTTAAACGAACTCAGCAAAACGGAGCCGGTATGAACGAAGATATTAAAAACCTGATTCTGCAAAAGATAGAGAGCTATAACTCTATTATAATTTCCCGCCATATCCGCCCCGACGGCGACGCAGTAGGATCCACTATGGGGCTTACAAAAATTTTGCGCGATACCTATCCCGAAAAGCATATTTATCTTGTAAACGAAGATTTTTCGGACTACCTCTCATTCTGCGGCGGCGAAGATACCGTTCCCGACGGAATTTATGACGGCGCGCTGCAAATTGTGATAGATACGGGCACAAAAAAAAGAATTTCCAACATCAAGTTTGTTAAAGCAAAGGAAATTATAAAAATCGACCACCATATAGAGGCTGACCCCTACGGCGATATCAATTGGGTTGAGGACTTCCGCTCGTCGGCTTGCGAAATGATTGCGGATTTTTATTTAACGCATAAAAAACGCCTTAAAATTTCACCCGAGGCGGCTACCTATATCTACCTCGGTATGGTAACGGACAGCGGCAGATTCCAATTTGAAGGCGTTACGGGCGAAACAATGCGCCTTGCCGGCGCAATGCTCGACTGCGGCGTAGACCTTGAAAACCTCTATGCCAACCTCTACTCCGAGGACCCCGACTCTTTCAAATTCAAATCCTATGTTTACGACAATATACGCATTACCGAGCACGGCGTTGCATATATCTATTTGGATAGAGCCACGCAGGAGCGCTTTAACCTCTCCTTTGAAGCGGCAAGCAGCGTTGTGAGCGAGCTTTCGGGAATACGCGGCAGTCTCATTTGGGTTGCGTTTATTTATAATTCCAAAAAAGAAAATATTCGCGTAAGGCTCCGCTCCCGCTTTTTGGGCATAAACGACCTTGCAATAAAATACCACGGAGGCGGGCACAATATGGCGGCGGGCGCCACCGCTTACTCCGAGGAAGAAATGCGGGCGCTTATACAAGACGCCGATAAATTACTCGGCGAATACAAATCCACACACGAGGGTTGGCTATGAAAATTTTACTCACAAACGACGACGGCATAGAAGCCGAAGGCTTAAAATATTTATTGGATTGGGCTAAAACAAAGGGCGAAGTTTGTATTTTTGCCCCCAAAGTGCAGCAGAGCGCAAAGAGCCATTCAATTAAAATCCATGACCCCTATGAAGTTAAAAAAGTAGACAGTTTTGGCGATATAGAGGCTTACAGCGTGGACTCCACCCCCGCCGACTGCGTGCGCGTGGCGGTTTTGGGAATGAAAAAGCGCTTTGACCTTGTTATTTCGGGCATAAACAACGGACCGAATCTCGGCGGCGACATACACTACTCCGGCACGGTTGCGGCGTGCTTTGAGGCAGCGCAGAACGGAATTAAGGCGATAGCCTTTTCCACTGCGTTCAATTCCTTTGATAACGCCATAAAAAATATAGACAGAGCGTACAATAAAATACTTGCCCGTAAAATGCTTGATTTTGCGGATATTGTAAACGTAAATTTCCCCGAAAAAGGCGATGAAATATTAATTACGAGAATGGGTCCCGCAATTTACAGCGACGATTTTGAATTTTTGCCCGACGGCAGCATAAAGCCCTGTTTGGTATGCCTTTACAACGGCACAAGAAATCTGGAACTTGATACCGACGCAACAATGACGGGGCATATTTCAATGACCCCGCTTGAAAACGACCTAACCGACTTCCCCGCATTTGAAATGATAGCAAAAAAAGTTGGATAATTTTAACCCCCGCCGCTTCGGCGGGGTTTTTGTTAACCAAAAGCCCTTCCTTGCGGAAGGGCTGCTTTTTGGTTCAAGGCTGAAAGCCTTAATTAATTTGTTCAGTGTTCGTCGCCGGGAAGAATTGCAACGGGCGTTTCAACACTTGCAGCTGCTGCCGCAGGAGCCTTTGAGAACTCAAGCTTTAAGATTGAAACGTATTTATTGCTACTACCCACGGTAACATTAAATATGATTTGATAATAGCAATCAGTCCACTCCGAACCTGCATCGGGAGTTATTGTAATCTCTGTGTCTTTCTGGTACTCAATATTCTTTGTAGCAATTGCAACTGCGCCGTCAGCCGTAGGGTCTGAGCTGTAAACCTTGAGGGTTACGCTGTTAATGGTAATGCTGCCGCTATCTGTAAGCTGAAGAGTTATCTTTGCTACGGTGCCGGTTATAGCCGTTTTACCGGTAAGTTTGCGGTCCGTGCCCGTGATTGATTTGCCGCCGAAACGCCAAGGTTGTTGCTGAGAATTTCCTTCAACGTTCCAGGTAACGCCGTTACATTCAACATCACAGTTACCGGCATAGGCGTTACTGCTGCCACTAACCTGCTCATCACTGTTCAGCGAATAAAGAACGTCAGTGTCTGCCGGGTCGGTTGTTCCGCCACCAGCGGGCGCCTTGTAGGTGCCGAGACGAGAAGGATATTCATTCTCTTGCGTAAGGTTGGTTACGTTGCTTGCGCTCATATTGGAAGTATAAGTGCTATAAGAACCAAGGAAATATGTACCGTCCTTGTTATTGGTCGTTCCGGTAATTTCTACCGTAAGGGTGTTGTACTGTGAGTTCCACTTCCATACGCAAGCAGCCGTCCTACTATCGCGATACAGTGAGTTAACGTAACCACCGTTATCAATGATTTCAAGGTACTTTGCACCATACTTAATGACGAAGCCATCACCTTCCGGCTCAACTGTAAACGTTGCAGCTTTCGTCACATCGTTGGACACCGCAAGATAATATTCCTTTGAACCTGCGGCACCCGTGAGGTAATACCATGTGCCGCTTACTTCCATACCGATGAGGTATTCGCCCGCTTTCGTAGGAGCGGAAGTGATAGGATTGAATCCCTCATTTTCGGAATCGCCGCCGGGAGTCGTGCTGCCGCCTTCGGCAAACGTTATCGTGAAATTGAATACAAAGCCTCTTTGGGAAATAACAATTTTAACAGTCTTGGAGGGAGCCGCCAAAACAAATTCAACGTCGCCGCCTGCGCCTGTTTCATTGTAAGGCAATGTTTTTGCTGTGGCGTCGTTTACGGAAATAGTGTTGCTGTTGGTGGGCTGGCTTGATTTTTTATTCCAATCGTGGCAGTTAATTACTATTTTTGAAACATTTTCGCTAAATGTAAGAGTAAGCGTACCGTCATTACCATCACCGCTTTTACCAAACTTTAATAAACCTGCAGTGTTTGGATATGCGCCACCCGTTGCATTACCATTATATATGTTTTTAACTGTTACGGAATCGAGCTTTGAATTACCGCTGCAAGCACCTTTGATTGTATCCAAAGCGTTAGTATCGGTTAAACCTGTGCCCTGCCCTGTTAAACCACTGAAGTCATACACCTCAGAGCCTGCAACAACTTCCGCCGCCTTTTTAATTGTAACGGTTACATCTTTTGTATCATTCTCAGTACCACACGTAGCCTTTACGGTAATGGTAATTTGTTTATCCTCGTCGGTGGGAAGCGAGGACACATGCAACTTGTTGTCAGAAACGGTATAAGTTGTGTCCGTAGTACTCCATTCAAATGTAACGTCCTTAACGGTAGATACGGGAAGTTCAACATCGTTGGCAGCAGTTACCGTCATTGTTGCATTAACTTTGGAAAGAGCTAACTCGATTTTTTGAGCGGGCGTTCTCTCTTCCTTTTCAAGATAATCGCAATAAATATCGCTATATGTATTATCAGATTTTTTGAAGCTTGCAAGTTCGGCATAAGGTGCACTGTCGTTTTTGCCTTGATACCATTCAATATGACCGTGAAGCTTAATCTTTTTGCCGAGGGCGAGGTCGTCAAATGAAGTAAGATTTTCTTCGTCATATTCTATTCTGTATACGCAAAGCGAGTTGGTGTTGTTATATGTTTTATTTGCGTCGTATTCATCTGCAATATAAACCCAGCCAACAGCAGCGGAACCAAATTGTGTGCCGTTACCACAATTAACAATATAGCCTTCAACCCAAACTACGGTAGGAACTTCATTACCTTTATCGGCATCACTATAATAATAGGTACCCGCAGTGCCCAAAGTGCTTGCAATTTCAATAACCTTGCTGGGCGAATAAGGATCGTCCAACGTGCCCGCTGCATCCTTGGGTTTTGCGGGAATGGTCTTGGTTACTTCCATCGACGCACTTGCGGAGTTGACCGTGACGGTTGCCTTGAGCTTATACGCGATGGGGGCTACACCCTTGACGATGCCGATAGTGATCTGCTTGGTGGATGCATCCATCGTACCGATCTGAACGTAATCACCGATATTTGTCACGTCGGTAGAGGTTACCGTCCATACGATATCGTACATTGTGCCATTGACCTTTGTCTGCCCGAGAACTGAATACGCGGAAGGGGTTTCGCCATCCTTGACAAGGGTCTTTAAGGAAGCGATCGCTGCGTCTGCAATCTCTTGATCGGTCTGAGTTCCACTGCCTTGTTGTCCGCCTTGTTCGGTGCCGCCGCCTTCATCGCCGCCGCACGCGGCGAATCCGAAGCACATGGCAAGCGCCATTAAGATGGATAACAAACCAATTAGCCATTTTCTTTTCATAACTTTCTCCTTTAAAAATATTTTTTATGTTTTAAACATAAAGCCGAATTTAGTTGCCCGAGTGAGTCGGGTGAGTTGGGATTGCCCCTCATATACGTCACGGCAATACCGTGACCCTCACAGGGTTAAGTTTCTCAGTCGAGAATCTCAAAGTAGCTGAGAAGGTGAACCTTGAGCTGGCATACGCCGTCGTATTGGTCGACAATACCCTGCGCGTTGATGGTTTTACCCACAAACCGACTCTGCAAAACAGTATTGCCGTCGTCATCCTTTAAAACCGTTGTACGGACAACTGTTGTGACCGCTCTGCCGTTGGAATCCGCCGCTACTTTGATCTTTTTACCGTTTACGTCGACTTCAACGCCGTTTTCGTCAAGCTGATAGCACGTGAGAGAGATTGCGCCGTCATTTTCGCCGCCGTTATGGGTGGTGTATGCCTCTTTGACGTAGAGATTTTCCATACGGATCGTCGTGTTCATAACGGCGTTGCCGTAATCGAGCGGGAACTTCCTGATCTCAGATGTTTCAACGCGGTTGCCGTCGGCGTCCTCGGTTACGGTGGTTATTTCGACGGAAGCCGTAATCTTCGTTGTCATGAAGTCTACGATATTTGTCTTGGCGAAAGCGGGAGATTGATTTTTCATCTCGTTGCCGTCTTTATCTTTGACAATGTAGGTATTTTTGGGGTTGTCGGGGTCACGCGGGTCATAGCTGAGACCGCTGATCTGTGCGCCGAACTCTTCGGAGTTGGTGGCTGTGCCGCAGAGGCTTACGCGGTTGCCGATCGTGAGAATCCTTCTTAAAAATGTATCGGGATTATATCCGTAGAACACGGCTATGCCGAAATAGAGACCTGTTTCGGGGTCATATTCCTCGAGATAGACGCTGTTACCCATCTGCGTGGTGATAACGCCCTCAACGCGGACGGTTTTTTGGGCATAATCGTCGATACAGCAACGAAGTTCCTTTAAAGAAAGCTCTATAGGAGCGCCCTCATAGAAGTTGGGGTCCTTTTCGTTGGAATAGACGATGAGCTTGTTTTCCTTTGCCTGCATGAGCGCGGGCAGGGCGTATTGCGTACCGTAGCGGTTGGTTTCGGTGTTCTGAGCGAAGCCATAGCCGTTTTGGAGAAGTTCAACGTTGAGGTTGCGATACTCGTCCCCCTCTTTCTCCTGGTACCAAATCCAAAGGGTGTATCTCTCACCCGTGGAGTCTACATTCCAATTTGAATCGTCCGATTCAACTATTATGGAATGAACGTCGGTGAGCTTTTGACGGGTGAAGTTGGAGGCAGTTTTGCCCCACTTCTCCACGTCACCTGTCGATTCGGGCGTGTTGACGGCAAGATATCTTGCCTTGATATAGCCAAACGTCTTTTCAAAGGTATCCTTGTTGGCGTTGTAATTGGTCAGTGTGGAATTTGTTACGGGATCAAAGTGGGTAGTATCACCGTCGATGAACTGACGGACGGTGACTTCCTGCTTTACCGTTTCGCTGTTTAAATCAAGGTGAAGCTGGGAGACATAGTCAACAAGGTTTGCCCCACCCTGCTCGCCGCCTTGCTCGGTGCCGCTCTCGTTGGAGCCGCCGGCACACCCTGCCAAAACGGGAATTACAAAGAGCGCCGCCAAAAGGAGTGAAACTAAAAATTTTGCGTATTTTTTCATAAAACCGAACCCCTGATTTAGCGTTTGTCAGTTCTGCATGCACTCTTCAAGCGTCTGCGCAAAGATCTTCTCCAATTGATCGGGTGTGGAGAACACAGCCTGCAACAGTGTACCGACATTTTTTCGTGCCTCGGCGGAGCCGACAAATGCGGGAGACGTGAAGTAAGCATTCTCCTGCTCCATGCAGACCTTTGCGGAAAGCGCCGTGATATTGCCTACCTCATCTGCCGCTTCGTAATTTGCCTTAAATACCGGGTCCTCTAACATTGTTTCAAGATTGAGAACGGGAACGTAACCGGAAACTCTGGAGAAGTCTGCCTGGAAACCGACGTTCGTGATAAGATATTTGACGAAAAGCCAGCTTGCAAGAACTTCCTGAGGGTCACTATTCTTGAAGATGCAGACAGAAGGTCCCTGCGAGATGACCTTGGGTTTATAGTTGGCATCGTAATCTTCTTGCGCAGAATCCTCAGCTTTGTAGTGCTTCAACTGAGGAATGGGAGCAATACCTACGGTGAATTCATACTCGCCCTGCACCTGATCCGATTGCTGATAGGAAGCGCCTGCCGTGGAGCCTATGCACATATAGGACGTCTGCGCAGTGAAACGGTCGGATGTGTAGGTGTTATTGTTGAGCATCTGCGTGGTAACGTAACCGGCTTGATACCAATCCGCAAATTCTTTGACGAATCCACGGTTGGTTTCATTATCGAAAAGGTAGTGATTGCCCGTCGCCGAAGTGTAGCCGGACCCGTACTGTTCACACATGGTGATGAACCAGTTTGCCTCGGAGTCGTAGCCGAGCGGAATGCAATCCGGATCGATATCCGTTTTGATCTTGCGGCAGACTTCTTCCATCTCTTTCCATGTTTTGGGAACCTCGAGACCATTGGTATCGAAGAAAGTCTTGTTGTAGAAGAGCACTTCGGTCGACTTGGAGAAAGGCATGGTATACATTTTGCCGTCGGCAAATTCTTTGCCCTCGTTATAGTAACCGGGGATAAACTTGTCGACCTGCTCCTGCGTAAGCCCAAGCTTTTCGGTAGTTCCGTCTTGACGAGTTACTGTCATATCGGCATAGGCGCCGCCGGGTAGGAAGTCGTCAAGCGTAAGCACCGCGCCCGAAGTATTGTATCCCGCAACGTGGTCGGAATAGCAATAAGCAATGTTGGGCTGCGTGTCTGCAATGATCTGGTTGGAGATCATAGTGTAGAGTTCGTCGTATTTGCTCGAATCTCTGACAGCGTCCACATTGTCGACGGTAATGTTGGGGTAGATAGCTTGAAATTTATCTACATAGGTTCTGAGGACTCCCCTCAGAGTCTGACCCATGGTGTGGGAGAAGCTGATAGTGACGGGCTTTGACGTATCGAAACCGCCCTCGGGCATCACAAATTCGGACGCACCCGAATTGCCGCCGCCCTGAAGTCCGCCGAGACCACCGCCGCTTCCTCCGTTGCCAGCGCCTCCGTTGCCACCATTGTTGCACGCGGTCAAGGACAATGCCATTATGCAGGCAAAAGCGCCCGCCATAATTACTGTGCCGATTTTTTTCTTCATGTTTATCTCCTTCTATTTGATTTTTTTGATTAGCCTTTGATGCCGCTTCTCGATACTCCGCGCATTATGTACTTGCGGAAGAATATGAACAAAATGAGGAGCGGGACGGTGACAATGACGATAGCAGCCATCTGCGCGGGCATGTTGGTCTTCTGCAAAATATCGTCGTAGAATGCTTCGCCGCGTAGACCGACCGTAATGAGCCTGTGCGCCACGTCGTTTGCAACGAGCTTGGGCCACATATAGGCGTTCCACGCACCCATCATCTTAAGAAGCGTGATGGAGATGAGCGTGGGCGCGGAAAGCGGGATCATCACTTTCCACAAATATTTAAGATCGCTTGTCCCATCTACCTTGGCGGCGAGATACAGCTCGTTGGGAATCTGCATAAAGTTTTGCCGCAAGAGATAGATATAAAACACGCTGACGAGAGACGTAATGATTAAGACTGTATATGTATTGAGCAGGTTCCAATTGGCGACCGTAACATAATTCGTGACTGTGAACAGTTCGCCGGGAATCATCATCGTTGCAAGAAGCAGTGCAAACACGAGGTTCTTACCCTTGAAATTGAGCCTTGCAAAGGCATACGCTGAGAGAATGGTGATTATGAGAGAGAGAATCGTGGAGACAACACCGACGAGAACTGTGTTGAGGAACAGTCTGCCGAGGTTGAGACCTACGCTTTGGAACAGCTCTCTTCCAAACTCCGCTTTAAACTCCGCGCCCGTCAGTCCGCATTCGGAACAGACGGTTGGCGCGATTGGATTGTAGAAGATGTGCCCGCAGTTATTGCATGTGAAAGATCTGAACGCATAGGAATAGTTGGACCACTGCAATTCTGTGGGCCAGAATGTGGGAACAGTGGCTTCATACTCCGTCACCGTCTTTAATGACGAGATGAGCATCCAATAGAAAGGAAAGAGGACAATGACCGCCATAATGGTGAGGAAAGCGTAGAGCGCAATCTGCACCAGGATCTTCCATATCTTCTGTTTTTTGGAAATATTGTGAATGTCGATTTCTCCGCTCGGAGTTTGGGGAGCATTTGCTTCGTCTTTAACGGCGGCAACTTCAGATTTATTCAATTCTTCCGTCATAGCTTACCTCCGTTAGTAATGTACTTTCTTTTTGCTTACATACAAGTTGATCATAGTGACAACGAATATGATTGCAAAAAGAATGAGCGCAGCGGCGCTTGCACGCCCTTGGTTGTTGGCAATTCTGTCGTAAATGTATCCGACCATGGTATTGAGCGGCTTTCCGAAAGATCCCGGAGGTCCCATCAGGTCGCCTGTACCGAAGATACCGACAACGCTGTTATATTCTTTGAATCCGCCGATGAATCCCGTGATAACGACGTAGGCGATCATCGGGGAAAGGAGCGGCACGGTTATGCGCCAGAATATGCGCCAGCGTGACGCGCCGTCAACCTTTGCCGCATCATAATATTGCTTATTGACGCCCTGAAGCCCGCCGAGAAGAACCAAAATTTTGAACGGCAATGCATTCCAAATAATATAGATACATAGCACGAACATATTGGCGAATTTCGACGAGGATTCGTTAACCCAGTTCACCTTCGTCCCGCCGAACGCTTCGATGATGGTATTGATGACACCGACAGAGGTCGGTTCCGTTGTCGGACTGTAGCCGATCATCTGGAACATTGCCATAAAGACCATGCCGATGGCAATGGTGTTGGTAACATAAGGAAGGAAAAAGATAGTCTGAAAGACACGCCTGAGCGGCTTAATGGAGTTGAGCGCTACGGCGATGATGAGCGCAAGCATGGTAGAAATGGGCACCGTGATGACCGTCAACAGGACGGTGTTGAGAAGGCAATTCCAAAATCCGCTGTATTGAACAACGTTCTTGAAATTATTGAAATTCACGGCAAAGGGATCAGCGTTGGGATTTTTTGCAGCCAAGACGCTGTAATCCTCAAGCATCGAGATCCTGAAAGTATTAATGATGGGCCAAACGGTAAAGATGCCAAGAAGAACGAGTGCGGGAAGAAGATAAACCCAACCTTTCCATTTTCCCCACGTCGTTTTCCAGAGTGCCCTTTGATTGTTGTCTGCAATCCATACGGTGTGAACGACCGTCTCCCCCACCGCGACGAGCAGGAAAAGGACGCCGAACACAACGGCAAGGATGGAGAACGCGCCGGGCTGATAGGCAACGCCCTGCGTTGCGCTCATCGAGCCAAGCCAAATTATCTGCCCTGCTCCCGTTGCAATCGCCGAGAAAGAGGTTGCGATCGCAGCGATATCAAAGGCGAGGGAATTGCGGTGTTTCTTCAACACTACTCCCAAAACGCCCGCGATGACAGAGACGGAAGCAATTACTATCATAACTATGACGGGCGTCTTAAGACCCTCCATCCAATCTCCAACGATCGCTCCATATCCTGTGAGCGTGTCGCCACCGACCTTGACCACGTTCCCAATGGGAGCGAGGAAAAGCACGACGGCTAAAAGACACAAAGCGGCAGTCGGGATCCATGCGATGAGGGCGGCATGCTCACGGAAGAAATTCGTCAGCCGACCCTTTTTCTTTGCGGAATCGTCCTGCACGACGACTTCATTCGTTTCTTCTGTCATTCGTTCACCTCGCTATCCGTATTGTCTGTTTCGAGAGATGACGTCTCGGGCGTTTCTACGGCTTCGGGAACGCTCTTCTTTTTGAAAAGACCCTTGACCTTAGCAAAAACGCTCTTCTTGGTTTCGTAGGGTTTGTCCTCTTCCACCTTATCGTCGGCTTCTCTGGGCAGAGGACCTTCGTGAGGGGTAATAACTTGTCCCTCCGCCGCCATCTCGGCTACAATCGTTTCGTGCAAAGCAATCTGGTCGCCGAAATAAACGCGGTCCTCCGTATCTTTGTTGAAAATATATACTTTTGCGGGTTTTAAATTGAATTTCACTGTTTCACCCGCAGTGTTGGCTATTTGGTCGGCAGAAATTATGGAGCGGACAACCGGATTCAACGAATTTGCATTGGTGGATACCACCGAAACGTCTCTGCCCATAACGTCAATGCCGGAAACGGAGCAGGTAAATTTGCCCTCTTTTTCGAGAATAAAGCCTTCGGGGCGTATTCCCACGTATACCTCCTGGTCTTCAACTCCCGCAACGTCGAGTACGGCTTCGTCGCCGATATATAACTTTCCGTTTTCCACCTTGCCGGAGAAAACGTTTATGGGAGGTGTGCCGAGGAACTTGGCTACAAAAAGATTTGCGGGATCGTCGTATACGCGCTGGGGCTTGCCGGTCTGCATAATTACGCCGAGTTTCATTACGACGATATAATCGGAAATAGACATTGCCTCTTCCTGGTCATGCGTAACGAAAATGGTTGTAATTTGCGTATCCCTTTGAATCCTACGTATCTCTTCACGGGTCTGCAAGCGCAAACGTGCGTCCAAATTAGAAAGAGGCTCGTCCAAAAGAAGAACGCGCGGCATTTTTACAAGCGCACGGGCGATTGCAACACGCTGCTGCTGACCGCCCGAAAGCTCGGAGGGCTTGCGGTTCATAAACTCTTCTATCTTGACGAGCTTTGCCGCTTCGTTTGCGCGTGTTAACATCTCTTCTTTGGAAAGCCTGTTTTCACCCTTTAAATTTTGCAAAGGAAATAAAATATTCTGTTGTACCGTCATGTGTGGATAGAGGGCATAGTTTTGGAAAACCAAACCGATACCTCTGTTCTCGGGGGCAAGGGACGTTACGTCGTCCTCGCCGAAGAAAATTCTACCGCTCGTGGGAGCCTGCAAGCCGCTTATCATAAACAGCGTGGTGCTCTTGCCGCAGCCGGAAGGGCCCAAAAGTCCTATCAGCTTGCCGTCGGGAATTTCAAGATTGAAATCATTTACCGCAACAACTTCCGCGTTCGGCTCTTTTTTATTGCGGCTGGGGAAAATTTTTGTGAGATGCTGGAGTACAACTTTCATAGATAGTCCTTTTCTGCTGTGATTTATAATTATATGCTAACCGGCTAAGTTTTGATTTGTTGCAAAGGCAACAAGTCCCCGCGGGGACTTAGCCGTTATTTGCTTAATTTTTATCGCAAAACGTTAGATTATTGGTCCTGTGTATTCTTTACAATCTCTTTTTGTAAAAGCGCTTTCTTTTCTGCCAGCTCCTCCGCTGACTCAAAAATCATCTGAAGTTTAATGTCTATGGCTACAGTGCCGGATAAAATATCATGGATCGGCGTTTTATTTCTCGTAGCAAAGAACAAAACGACATTTAACAGCGTAATTGCCGCAAACAATATGATTGCAAGCACCCCCATTCCGCCGAAGAAAAATAAAAATACAAGCAAGGTAGGGAACATTGTCTCTATTGCAAATTTACCCACTATCGTCCTTGCAAATAAGGCAAGATTGGATATTTTGACGCAGTCCAAACGGACCAAACCTACTCCGAATATTTTTTTACCTATGGTTTGTCCGTTTTTAAAAATGAGAGGCAAAAGAAATTCCAAAATAAGATAGGCAAGTAACAGCCCTACCGACACCATCATAAACAGCAGTGTATAAACGTATTGATACTGCGCGTTGACCTTTTCAACGGACGGCAGATTCTGATATTTTTCGTATGCCACCGCAATGGCGGCGTCTTTCCCTTCGGACGCAACAAGCTCCTCTATTAAGTTGTTGAGCGTGGTAGGTTGACCGTCTTTTGTTATCGTATACGTAGCGCCGTCCGATTCATAGACGTAACCGTAATAATTTGCCACATCCTCCACGTAAGTTATGCGGAAATCTTCCCACTCGTCAAAATATTGTGTTGCAAGCTGCTCTTCGCCGCGGTAATTGCAAATGAGGGATATTACAAACATAAATCCCGTTGTTAAAACGGCGAGTAAAATGGCGTCAAGAAGTAATGCCGATGCTCTCTTCACGATTCCGATTTTTCTCAATTCAAACATCCGACATTCTCCAAGTCACAAAATGCAACGCAAAAACTTTCTTTTCAACATTATATCACAAGCGACACCCGAAAACAACAATTTAAAGCAAAATTTATTTAGGAAAAGTATAATATTTTTTTATCCGCCGGAAAGACCCTTTAAAGCGTGAATTCGTATAGGATTTCGACATTGTTGCCGCTTTGCGCTCTATAGGTTATTGACATATTAATAAATGAATCTATAAAGCCGGCAGAAACCTTCATATCGGTGCAGTATAACTCTGATCCCATAAATGCTCTCGGGTTTTTTACGTCGGCTGTAAAATACATATCCCCAAGGTCGATATTATCAAAGTACTGACTTTTGAAATTAAGTCCGCCGGCAATTTGTATGGGAACCCAAACGTCATCGTCGGGCTTTGTAATAACCAAGCCGTCTTTAATCATAGCTTCGCCTTCAAGCATTTCGTGCGTGGCAAGACTTTCGTCCGCCAAAATCCCGTCTATTTGCGCGAACCGCTCCACCAAGTAGTGCACATTGGCAACATCGCCGCTATACGTTATTTCGTAAACACTTGTTAAGGAAACTTCCTCATTGGAGTCGGATAACGGCAAATCTTCAAAAAATATATCTTTAACCGTAAGCACGATTTTTGAATAATCCAAATCCAACATATCGTTCAGATGGTCGAGATTAGGTCCCGCGCATGCGGTAAATGTGAACAGCGCGGCGCAGAATGCGGAGAGCGCTAATATCAACTTTTTCATATGTATCAGGTTAACCTTGTTCATTTCAATTTAAAAGACCGCCGAGGCTTTCCAATGCCGCTTTATTTGCCGACTCCGATTCCCGATTGCATGAAGCTACATACATATTATAATCGTGAATTGCTTCATAGAGAGCTGTAATCTCTTGTGAAACCAAATCTTTCTCCGATCCGGTTATGGGCAACATGGCGTTCAATGCTCTTTTCAGCGAGGCAAGCCTTTGGGCGAGAGAACCTTCGGTTACAATCCCCTCTACTGCGGCGCGGAAGGCTTCTATATGAGAATCCTCCCCTCCGCTCCCTGAAGAATTGTCACCCCAAATGGCTTCGGCATATTCGGGATGGTCGACAAACGGATTGCGGTTGCCCTGAATATCTTGAGCGGCTTCATTCCTTGCGAGTTCCAAACCGTCAACAGGATCTGAATTGTGCCATTCAAGCAAAGTTTCTATTGCTGCACTTTCACTTGTAGCCGCTATGATCTTTGTAAAATTCAAAGTTCCGAAAAAGCTTGCGCTACCGCTCCCGTTAGTGGTTCCATAGATATTTTTGTATGTATTATAATGTGTATATACATACATTACAATTCTGGCGACATCGCCTTTTACCGTATCAATCGGTTCAAATACCGTACCTTTTTCATATCCGCCGAGCGCAACCTTAACCCCGCTTTTATTTACATACCAAATTTCGGTGCCGCCGCTCACATTACCGTACCTATCGTTATCGCGCCCACTGTTAAGACTGCTCTCTGTAGGTCTGATATGCAACAAATCGCTGCCGCAACCGCTATTGGTTTTATTCCAAAGATTGTTTGAAAGACTTTTGCACCAAACGTGCTCTCTATTCCACGTTCCGGAAGCGCCAAATTCCCAAGTAGCCGATAATTCTGCTTGCGCATAAAATTCCATAAGCTGACCGTTAGGTCCCGGGTCGGTTCTCTTTACATACTCGGGATTTTTACAGTCGTCATAGGAAGTATAATATGTATGCGTGGTTGTTATCAAATCGTGCAGCTGACCCAACAACTCGTTGCCGCCGGTTGCCGTTATTGAGGCATAATAGTTGTCTGCATCGGCAAATACTGTCGTATGCGAAAAACTGCCCGCAAACGTGACGCCAAACGTCAAAACAACCGCGCCGCAAACGGAAATTAACTTTTTTACGGCTCCCGTCATATCACTGCACCTCTTCACGTTGCTCTTTTATTTTTTTGAGCCAGCACTTTCTGCACATTGCAACATACCTGTTGTTGCCCCCTATGCAAATCTGCGAACCCTCGGTAACAATTTTGCCGTTGTCGTCAAGCCTTGCATTTACGGTGGCTTTTGACCCGCACGTACAAATCGATTTGATTTCGCTTATAGACTCCGCAATTTCAAACAGCCGCTTGCTGCCGGGGAACAAATGCGTGGTAAAATCGGTGGCAAGTCCGAAACAGAGTACGGGAACATCACGCTCTATCACTATATCCGAAAGTTGGTCTACCTGTTCGGGGGTGAGGAACTGGCACTCATCAACGATAATCACGTTGCAATCGGAATAACATTCAATGTACAGCCTGTACAGGTCCTCTTTGTCGCCAACGGCTATAGCTTCCTTTTGCAGCCCTATGCGCGACTTTATAATGTCGTGCCCGTCGCGCGTGTCGATTGCGGGCTTTAACAAAAGAACTTTCATGTTGCGTTCTTCGTAATTGAATTTTGTGATGAGAGCCTGAGCCGTTTTGGAACACCCCATGGCTCCGAATTTAAAATATAATTTTGCCATATCTTATGTACTTATTTTATAACGTCATAAATCAGCGGTTCATTTTTTGGTTCAGTTCCAGAAATTTTTGTTGCGGCAAGCAGCTTTTCTTCGGCAGCCGCAAAGGTTGACGGATTGTTTGAATAAAGGACCGCAAGTTTGTCGCCCTTATGAACGTAATCGCCTGTTTTTTTATTCAAGATAATGCCCGCGCTGTAATCGATTTTATCTTCTACCTTATTTCTACCTGCGCCGAGTGCAAGACTTGCAAGCCCGTATGCTTCGGTATCCACCCTTTCGATATAGCCCTCAACGGCGCTTATAACAGGGCGTGAATACTCGGCTTTTGCAAAATTATCGGTGTTTTGGATAAGTTTTGAGCCGCCGCCCTGCGCTTTGACAGTTTCAATCAATTTATTTAAAGCGCTGCCGTCCGATATGGCTTGTTTTGCAAGCGTTTCGCACTCCTCCGGCGTGCCTTTCCCAGAAAGCGACAGCATATATCCTGCAAGAGTAATGCAAACTTCGGTCAAATCGGCAGGTCCGCAGCCGTGCAATGTTTCAACCGCCTCTATTACCTCGAGGGAGTTGCCTATGGCATTGCCTAAAGGTCTGTCCATATTTGTAATGAGCGCAACCATCTTTTTGCCAGCATTCTTGCCTATGTCAACCATAAGGCGGGCAAGCTCCCTGCTTTCCTCAACGGTTTTCATAAACGAGCCGCTGCCCGTCTTTACGTCCAGAACTATGCAGTCGTCGTCCGCGGCAAGCTTTTTGCCCATTATGCTTGCGGCAATAAGGGGCATACTGTCAACCGTAGCCGTTACGTCGCGTAAAGCATAAAGCTTTTTATCTGCGGGGGCAAATTGTTTTGATTGACCCACTATTGCAAGCCCTATTTTATTGACCTGCGCAATAAATTCGGCGTCGGAAAGGGTAGTGCGGAAACCTTCTATTGCCTCAAGCTTGTCGACCGTGCCGCCCGTATGTCCGAGTCCCCTGCCACTCATTTTTGCAACTTTTATGCCGAAAGAAGCGACAATCGGCGCTACAACCAAACTTGTTTTATCGCCTACCCCTCCCGTGGAATGTTTGTCCACGCGGATACCGTTGATTGACGAAAAATCAACTCTTTCTCCCGAATCACGCACGGCAAAGGTCAAATCGCATGTTTCCCGCGGGGTCATTCCGCGGAAATATATTGCCATGCAAAGCGCGGAAATCTGATAGTCGGGAATACTTCCGTCGGTAACGCCGCCGATAAAATAATTTATTTCATCGGTGGTGAGTTCACCGCCGTCCCGCTTCTTTTTTATAATGTCGTACATTCTCATAGTATTTACGCCCAACCTCCGCCTCTTATAAAGTCGGCAAGCAGATCTCTTGCATAAATTTCGCCGTCAAGACGGGCAACTTCCGTTATGTTATTCGAACGATATGAAGACGTATATGTATCTACGATTATGTAGTAATAAGAATTAAGATTAACATCTGCCTGATCCAAAGTCGAATAAATGTGATATCTGTTTTTATCCGCGAATTGTCTGTTCAAAAACTTAACTAAATCACTGCCTTTGATTCTACCCAAAACTATTGCATTGTCAAACGGAAGCACCGAATACAAATCCGCATAGGTCACGTCACCGGAATAAACGTTATCTGGATTGCGCGCATTGAGATATCCGCCGCCGAGGACGATATTATCGTATTCCTCCCCCCAAACCTCCAAACCTCTTTGATAGTACAATTCGGCAACTTTGCTAACAATCGCTTCCGAATTTCTAAGGGATTTATTGTAGCCAATAACGTCGTACGGGTTACTGTCGGGGAAATACTTTTTAAACAGTTCGTCAACAATAGGGTCGTCGGCTATACCTCCGTTTGCATACGTATTGCTACCGATAAGCTTGGGTGCAACAGAATATTCCCCTGTTACCGTGTTAAAGGAAACATTTGCGCAACTGACATATCTGTTTTCACTGCTTGCCTGCATATGGTAGACGCCGTATTCGTCCTGTAAAATATAGCGTCGGTGGGTGTGCGCCTCAAACACAAGGTCGACATAACCGTCCGACAGTTCGGTATCGTAATACGACATGTCGCTGTTTTTTACTGAATTTATGCCCGAGTAAGAAAAGCTGTCGCCGCCGTCATGGATGGAGTACACAATAAAATCGCACTCCTCTTCGTTTCTCAATCTGTCCGCCTCGTTCTTTACGAGCGAAGTGAGACGGCTGCCCGTAGCAAAGGAAAGCCCGTCGCTGAACTCGCCTGAAATAGAACTCAAACAGTCGCCGATAGCGCCGATTATGCCGATTTTAACGCCGCCCTTTTCCACAATCGTGGACGGCTTGCAATAGTCTACGGCTTCCCCTTGATAGGTAACATTTATGGCGAGAAGAGGAAAGTCCGCTAATTCGCTGTTAGCGGTAAGAGCCGCGGGTCCCCAATCGAATTCGTGATTGCCGAGAGTCATGGACGCAAAGCCCACGTCATTCATCCACTCGGTCATAAGCTGCCCCTTGTTTGACGACGACTCTACGGTGCCCTGCCACATGTCGCCGGAGGATAGAATTATTTCCTCCCTCTCCGCGTCGGCATATAAATCTTTAAGATAGGTAGTAAACTCATCCACTCCGGGCTGGGTGTCCGTATCCATAAACTTGCCGTGCAGATCGTTCACGGCATATATTGATAGCCCTAAAATAATGCTCTCTTCACCGCGGTCGCACAGCCCGTCGGAATTGATATCGGTATGCGTATGATCCCCTGCAATCCCGCCGCCGGTATAAGTCAACGGCTCGGAAAAATCGCTGTCGTCGTACTCTGCGCTGTTGCTTACGGCTTTAACCTTGAAAGACTGCCCCAAGCTGAGTTGAACAGACTGTTCGAAAATCGGCGTTTCCTCTCCGTCGTCGACAACGTAGATATAGTAGAGCGCACTACCAACTTCTCCCCAAACCACTTTGCCGTATTGACCCAATATCACCTCGGGAGTATCAAGCTTGGAGATATCCGGCTTTGGAAGGTTCGGCTTGGGATTATTCTGTTCAACACACCCCGTGGCCGACGCACACAAAAGAATTGCCACGCAAATGAGCGATAAAATTTTAAAGATGATTTTTTTCATAAAATTTAATTATTAAAGATTTTCCGAAGTAAAAGTTAAGGGCAACAACTTATCCAGCGTGTACGCCTCAAATTTGTTTTCATTGCCTAAAATGATTTTAAAATCCTTATTGCAGAACTCCGCCATTACCTGTCTGCAAACGCCGCAGGGAGAACAAAATTCGCAGATTTCACCCTCTCTGCCTCCTACTATGGCAATTGCCTCAAACTCACGTTCGCCCTCGCTCACGGCTTTAAAAAATGCCGTGCGCTCGGCGCAAACCGTTGCCGAATACGCCGCATTTTCAATGTTGCACCCCAAATAAACTTTGCCGCTTTTAGTAAGCAGGGCGGCTCCAACACAAAAATGGGAATAGGGTGAATATGACCTTTCACGCGCAGCCTGCGCCTGCGTTATAAGTGTCTTGTAATCAATCATTTTTGCACCGCTTTTAAAAAACTTTCGCCCGAAGTATCTTTTTTATCCACGCCGAAATACTCCAAAACGGTTGCGCTGATATCCGAAAAGCTTGCTCTCGTTCCGAGATTGACGCCGCTCTTTATGCCCTGCCCGTAGATGAGCATGGGCGTGTATTCGCGTGAGTGATCCGTCGACGGGGTTGACGGGTCGCAGCCGTGGTCTGCGGTAATCAAAAGGACATCGTCCTTTCGCATATCCTTTACAAACCCCGATAAAAACTCATCAAACTCTGTAGCCGCGGCGGCATATCCAGCGACGTCGTTTCTGTGCCCGTATTTCATATCGAAATCGACAAGATTTACAAAACACAAACCGGGAAAATCTCTTTTTTGAATCTCCTTTGTAACTTGCATCCCGTGGGTATTCGATACTGTGCGGTTGCTCTCGGAAATCCCGCTCCCGGCAAAAATATCGTAAATTTTGCCTACGGATATCGTGTCGTATCCCGCATCTTTTAAAAGATTTATCATGGTATCACGCGGCGGTTCGAGCGAAAAATCGTGGCGGTTTGCGGTGCGGACATAGGGATATTCACCCGCAAAAGGACGGGCAATGACTCTGCCGACGCCGTGCGGCGGAACAAGCATATTCCGCGCGATTTCGCAATATTCATAGAGCTGCTTTACGGGTACCACATCTTCGTGGGCGGCAATCTGGAAAACGCTGTCGGCTGAAGTATACACAATCAAAGCACCCGTTTTTATATGCTCTCTGCCGTAGTCCTTAATTACTTCCGTGCCGGAATAGGGCTTGTTGCAGATCACATTTCTTCCCGTTTTCTGTTCGAATTCTTTTATTATTTCGGCGGGAAATCCGTTGGGATACGTGGGCAACGGGTCGGGAGAAACGATTCCCGCTATTTCCCAGTGCCCAATCGTGGTATCCTTACCCATCGACTTCTCGCACATTCTTGCAAAGCTTGCCTTCGGCTCGCTCACTCCTCCCCCAACTCCGTCTATATTGAACAGCCCCATCTCTTTCAATTGGGGGCAGTTGAAATTGGGGTGATTGCGTATTGCCCCAAATGTGTTGCTGCCCTCATCGTGCCACAAATAAGCATCGGGAAGCTCCCCAACGCCGAAGCTGTCAAGAACAATCAAAAAAAATCTTTTTGCCATTAAACTCACCGTAAATAAATAAAATCACGCCAATTCAAGCGCGATTTTCATCATTGCAGTAAAGGAGGTTTCCCTCTCTTCTGCCGTAGTATTTTCCTCGGGATAAATAAAGCTGTCGCTTACGGTACAGATGCACAGCGCGCTTTTACCCGCACGCGCCGCATTACAATAAAGAGCCGCACTCTCCATTTCCACACCGAGAACACCCATCTTTGCCCATTGCATACCGCTCTGGGCGTCGTCATAAAACATATCGGACGAAAAAATATTGCCCACTTTATAATTCACCCCTGCTTTTTCGCACAGATCGGCAGCGCGGCGGAGAAGCCCGAAATCCGCGATGGGACAAAAAGTCCCGGGTAAATTATATTGCTGAGCATAATTGCCGTTAGTGCACGCGCCCTGCGCAATAATGATATCGCGGACGCGCAAATCTTTATCGAACGACCCGCATGAACCTACGCGGATAATATTTTTTACGCCATAAAAGTTGAACAATTCATAGGAATAAATGCCTATAGACGGCTGCCCCATACCGGACGCCATCACGGAAACGCGTTTGCCTTTATAGTAGCCCGTATATCCGTTCACTCCCCGCACGTTATTCACAAGCACAGCATTTTCAAGAAAATTTTCGGCAATAAATTTCGCGCGCAAAGGATCGCCGGGCATAAGCACGGTTTCGGCAAAATCGCCGCATTTTGCGGCAATGTGCGGAGTGGGAATATTCGGGTGTACGCTCATAATAAATTCTCCTCTTTAACTATTTTTACAATGCGGGAAGTTCCGAGCCTGTCCGCGCCGAGCGAAATGAACTTTTCGGCGTCGGCAAGGGAAGAAATGCCGCCCGCAGCCTTAATTTTTATGTTCAACCCGAACTTGTCGATTTCATTTTTAAAAATTTCTACATCGTGGAAGGTTGCGCCCGCCTTGGAAAAGCCCGTGGAAGTTTTAATATAATCGGCGCCGCTTTCGGCAACAAGGTGAGTTGCCATAATTTTTTCAAGGTCTGTAAGAAGGCAGGTTTCAACAATTACTTTTAAAATTTTTCCTTCGCACAGCTTTCTCACCTCTTTTATCTCTTTGAGAACTTCTTCGTACTTCCTCTGCTTCATATAACCGATATTGATAACCATATCTATTTCATCGGCGCCGTCCGTAACCGCCGACATAGTTTCATACATTTTTGTGGTTGTGGAGCAGTATCCGTTGGGGAAGCCTATAACCGTGCATACGGCAATTTTATCGCCGGCATATTTTTTTGCCTCGGCGACGTAGCAAGGCGGAATACAAACCGACGCCGTTGAATATTTGATGCCGTCGTCTATCAATGCGCGGATATCATCCCACGTAGCCGTCACCGCAAGCTGCGTATGGTCGCATTTGCCTAAAATTTCACGAATGTCCATAACAAAACCTCTACATGCAAATAATAACTATATATATTAATTGAATATAAACTAATTTAAATATAACAAATATCGGCACAGAATATTGTAACCCAAAAAAGTTCAGTTGTCAACGGTAATCAAAAAAGAAACGCCTTATTGAATTTCGTTTAACTTATGATAAAATCCGACAAATATTTGCACAAAATGCGCATAAAAGTGTTCGCTTTTATGCGCATTTTGTGCAAAACCACGGCTGGAATATAATCTCCCCTCCACGGATCAAGCTCGGTTGATATACATTTTAACGTAAAAACCAAATTTACAGATCTATCGTTTCGGTCTTAAAATCGCAATAATATTCTGCTTTGATCCCCTTGAATTTCAACACGCAGTAGTCGGGATCGGTCACGCCCTGTTTATAGAACATCTTGTCGCCAAACCGCCAAATTTCATCTTTTGTAGCCTGGTCGGTGCATATTTGCATTTCACCTATTATCGAAACGCCCTGATACTTGAATTTCCCGCGTTTATAAAAATAGACGCAGGCTTTATCGTTTGCCGAATACTGCTTTATCTTGTTGGACGAGGTGTTTGTTGTGAAGTAAATCTCGTTGCCGTCTATCTTACGAGGGGCGAGCATTGCTCTTATAACGGGATAGCCCTGCCCGTTGACAGATGCAATAAACGCCGTCTTTTGTTCGGATATAAATTGAAATAGTTGTGATTTATCCATACGCTACTCTCCGCTAAATTGAAATTTATAAATCAATACCCATATTGAATCTGCATGGTAAAGCAAGAAAGAATATAGCCGAAACAGCAAATATAGTATGGCTCGCTATCTGTATTTTTCGATTGTCTTTGAAAATGCAGGTGACCGCCGTGAGTGCGACAGACGCCATCATTACCGCAAGAGCAATGTATAGGAGAAATTGTAAATTCTCTCTGCTAAGCTTGTCGTAAATGCTGTAATAGTAGTCGAACTGCCCAATCCCGCCCTCGGCATTGGGAATATGGGCGACATCGTGGTCAATCTTTATAAAGCACAATGCTCCCATAAGGACATTCAAGCACACTTTTAGTGCTTCCAAAATGAATAAAAATGCTTTTTTCATGAGGCTTTTTCTTCGCAAAATTCTTGTTTATCGCTATAATTATACCATAAAAATAGAAAAAACGCAAGTAGCGGGCGGCGCACATAAATAAAAAGTGAATCCGAGCCGCTCGACTGAGTAGCCCGGATATATTTCACTGGTGACGATCTGAAAACAAGGTTGAACTTTTTGTGTGGACTAAATAGCCCTGCAGGGCGATTTAATATAGGTGCGTACTACGCAGCATACGAGCGCTTTTCAATCTTTACTTCTTTCATAAAAAATCCCTCCGCTAAATTAACGTTTTGTTTGAGTTCTTTTAAGTATTAAAAATATCGTTTTCATCCGAGTTGCCCGAATATTGATTTTTATTCTTTTTCGATAAGACGATTTTTTTGATGGTATGTATATACCACAGTATTCCCGTTATGGGGGAGACGAGCAGACTCAATACCAGGATTCCGCCGAAGCCCACAATTACGCCGATGCGTGCTCCATCCCTAAAAGCCTGCTCGGTGGATTTGCCTTCGAAATATTTTATTGCCAATTGCGCGTCAAAAAGCATGGAAGGAATGATAAAAAACGCCCAGGACACCAAAATTACCATTGACGTAACTCTATATACGTCGGGGACAAAAGTCGGGTCGAAAAAGCATAGTAAAACAGCTAATCCCGCAAGCGCAATGCAAATTGTCAAAACAATCAATAATTGATTTATTTTGTTCATCGAACTCTCCGTTACATTGAAATTTACCGCTTCTTCATTTTCGGCATTGGCAGGTCGTCATACATTGCCTCAAATAATCCTGTCAAATAAACCTTATCATCCACATTGTCTACATTGAGCATTTTCTTTACACCCTCGTACGGCAAGGAATACTCCGCCTGCGGCAAATAGGATAGAGCGGATTTCACGGGTTTTACGAGCAATCTGTCGTCGTAGATACCGCCGACAAGTTTGCCGCGATAGTAAATCAAAAATTCACCCATCATAGGCTTGTAGGTTATGTCCTCTAATTCGGATAGTTGTTCCAAAATGAAATTCAAATATTCCTTGCTTGACGGCATAATTCCTCCGCTAATTGAAACTTATCGCTTTAATTGTCGATATCGTTTTGCTTTTTTATATCTTGATTTTCATCGTCATTACTGTTTTCTATCAGCTTTTTGTACTTGCGAGCTTCGATATAAGAAATTATCATCAGCGTAATAAGCACCAAGAAAATTGCAAGCATAATAAAAACAAATATTTTACCGTAAAGATAAGGAGCCTTGACTTCAAAGTCGGTAAATTCACTCAAAATGGTCCGCAGAGACGTAATTACACCTAAAATCCCGGTTATAATTGCCGTAATTGTACAAACCTTAGCCCATTTCTTAAAGCCCTTAAAGTTTTCATTAAGATCGTTATTTTTCATTTTTGCTATTTCTCCGCTAAATCCCTGTTTATCGCTACAATTATACCATAAAAACAGGGCAAACACAAGTAGCAAGCGACAATAGATAAAAAGTAAATCCGAACCATTCACTCGCTATGAGTATTCGGCACGGATTACACTGACTTGGTGCACTCGACAGGAGTTGAACCTGCATGGGGTGAACCACAAGATCCTTAGTCTTGCGCGTCTGCCAATTCCGCCACGAGTGCTTGAAAACATTTAAGATTTTATAATATTTTCAAACCGTTGTCAAGCTAAAACACCACTATTTAAAAAGTTTTTCAAGTATTTAAATTTTTGATTTTTACTACCGTTTCAAGCGTTTTTTTAGTCAAATCATCATAATTTCCGTTATTATGTATGACATAGTACTCTGAAAAATCAAAATTTTCATAATCAAATTGACTTTTAACGCGCGATTCAACTTGTTCAATATGCGTATGGTCCCTTTGAATAACCGAGCTTATTCTTTTATCACGGTCACGGAGAATTACTATTACGCCGTTAAATAAATTTTGAAAGCCGTTCTCAAACAGCAAAGGAACTTCCAAAAATGAAAGTTTGTGGGCGCGCATTTTTAAAAACGCCTCTTCCATTATTGCCGGATGCGTAATGTCGTTCAATTTTTTTAATTGTTTGCCGTCGTTAAAAACTTTTTGTGAAAGCACGACCCTGTTTATTGTTCCGTTTAAAACGATATCAGAACCAAACGCCTCCTCCAATTTCTTTACGAAATCGGGCGACGTGAGCAATTCCCCGTAAATTTCGTCACAGGAATACACGGGATAATTCAAACTTTTTATTATTTGGCAAACCGTCGACTTGCCGCTGCCGATTCCTCCGGTTATTGCAATTTTTATATTATTTTGCGTCATACCAATTTTTACCGGCGTGAAGCTCTACGGTAAGTGGAACATTTAGCTTCACGGCATTTTCCATCTCATATTTCAATATTTCGGAAGCCTCCACCGCTTCGTTTTCGGGAGCTTCCAGAACCAGCTCGTCGTGCACCTGCAGAATGAGCTTTGACTTAAGATTGCGATTTTCCAAAGTTTTGCAGACATTTATCATTGCTATTTTAATTATGTCGGCGCTTGATCCCTGCAAGGGCATATTCATTGCGGCGCGTTCGCCAAATTGTCTGAGAGTATAATTTGATGATTTAAGCTCGGGAATGACGCGTCTCCTGCCCGTAAGTGTTGAAACATAACCGTGCTCATAGGCAAACTCAACGTTTTTGTTCATATATTCTTTTACGGCGCTGTAAGTTTCAAAATATTTTTGGATATATTCCTTTGCTCTGCCTACGGGAATATTCAGATTTTTTGCAAGCCCGAATTCGCTGATGCCGTAGATTATCCCGAAATTTACAGCTTTTGCCTCCCTGCGCATTGTCGGCGTGACTTCGCTCAAATCAACGCCGAAAACCTGAGACGCGGTAACGGCGTGCACGTCCGTACCGGCATTATAAGCCTCGATAAGCTCTTTGCAACCCGAAAAATGCGCCAAAAGCCGCAGCTCTATCTGCGAATAGTCTGCATCGATGAACACACAGCCTTCGTGAGGCACAAAAATTTTGCGTAGCTCCCTGCCTTCTTCCTCACGTATGGGAATATTCTGGAGATTGGGATTTGAACTTGAAAGTCTGCCCGTAGCGGTAAGAGTTTGGTGATAAGTTGTATGAACTACGCCTCTTTTATCTATCAGGGGAAGCAATCCGTCGCAGTATGTGGAGCGAAGTTTTTGGTAAAGCCTGTATTTTAATACGTCGGCTACTACCGGCGCCTTGTCCACAAGTTTTTCCAATACCTCCGCACTTGTTGAAAATTTGCCTGTTTTTTTCTTTTTGACCTCGGTCAAACCGAGCTTTTCGTACAAAACCTCGGCAAGCTTTGAAGGTGAATTTATGTTGAATTCGCAGTCGCAAGCTTTATAGATTTTAAATCGAAGGTCTTCTGCCTGACCGTAAAACTTTTTGGAAAGCTCGTTCAACCCATCAACGCTTACTCTTACGCCCGTCTTTTCCATATTATATAGAACTTTTACAAGCGGCTTTTCAACTTCTCTGTAAAGCGAAAAAACGTTCTGGCTGCTCATCTCTTCAACATAGCGCTTGAACAGCTCGTTCAGGGCAAATGCGCGGAAGTTGTAATCGTACAGATAATAATTTAAAAGTCCCTTTAAGTCAAAGTTTGCCGCGCTGCTGTCGCACAAATATTTTGCCACGGAAACGTCGTTGTAATCACACTTCGCCTCTATTTCAAACTCTTCGAGAATATGCATTGCAGCTTTGAAATCGTATGTTAAAATTATGTTTTCGGGCACTTCAAAAAGCGCTTTGAGTATTGCGTTATAATCGTTGTAACTTACGGCTACGTCCTGTAAATTTTCCTGCATCTTTATGGAAATTTCTCTGCCGCCGACGTAAATTTCCATTGCGCCCGGCTCTAAAATTACCGAAATCTCTCTGTTTTCAGCCAAAATTTGCGCAATTTCGAAATATGAACCGCACTCTGTTTTTGCGGGATAATTAACCGTATTCTGCTCGGATTCCTCCCCGGATTGCTCTTCGAAAATATCCAAACTCAAAAGACTTTTAAACTCAAACTCCGCAAACATACTTTTAACGTCGCCGTTGAATTTTTTGGGAGCTATACAATCTTCAAGCCGTAAATCTATTTCACAGTTCCTGTCTATAGTGGCGAGCTTATATGAAAGATATGCAATTTCGCGGTTAGCCTCGAATTTCTGCTTAACGCTGCCTTTTAAATTTTCAAGATTTGCATAAACGCCGTCAAGAGAACCGTAGGTCTTGAGCAACTCAATCGCAGTTTTTTCACCGATTCCGGGAATGCCCGGGATGTTATCCGATTTATCCCCCATAAAAGATTTTAAATCGATTACCTGCTTCGGTTCAATCCCTATTTCGGCCTTAAAATTCTCCATAGAAAGGTGCAAAATATCGCTCACGCCTTTTTTTGTATAGCATACGTCGGTATTTTCATCCACAAGCTGGTAGCTGTCCCTGTCGCCCGTGTAGATATAGCTGCGCACATTGAACTTTTTTGAGAGTGTGCCCAAAATATCGTCCGCCTCTATCCCCTCTAGCCCGCAAGTGGCAATTTTCATTGCTGAAAGCAAATTTTTGAGCGGTTCAAGTTGAACGACAAGATCTTCCGGCATAGGTTTGCGAGTTGCCTTGTAGCCGTCGTACATCTTATGTCTGAAAGTTGGCGCTTTCATGTCAAACGCCACGACGATATATTCGGGATTAACGTCGCCGAGAATTTTAAAAAGCAGCTTAATAAATCCAAAAACCGCATTTGTGGGCATCCCGCTCTTGGTGGTAAACACCGGAGTTGCATAGTAAGCCCTGTTTAAAAGGCTGTTGCCGTCTATCAAAACCATCTTTTCCATAAGTACAATTTTACCACTTTACTTAATTAAAATCAACGATAAAATCAAAAACGCTTGATTTTTGTTGTTTTATATTATATAATTAAAAAGCTGAATGCCGCTGTGGTGGAATTGGCAGACGCGCTGGACTCAAAATCCAGTGGTAGCGATACCGTGTCGGTTCGACCCCGACCAGCGGCACCAAAAAGAGACAACCTTTTCAGGTTGTCTCTTTTGCCTTATTGACGCAGTTGAATGCCTCATTGAAATTTATTTTTCAATGTTTTTATAACTAATGGTAATATGTCCTATCCCGAAAATCAACGAACAAATCATAAGAGTGATTGACAGCACCATAATACCGCTAAATGCAAAAATAACGGTGGGTGTTATGGAGAGCCAAAGCATTTTTGCCTTACCGCGCCCTTTTCGATAGATAATCCACCCCAATAGATATAGCGCAAGCAACGCTCCATTGACAGATAGATAAACAATGAGGGCGGAAGCGAACCAAAAATCAAAATAGGTGTACGGGATATTAAAAATCATAAATAACATACAGCCATAGCGTCCGATTTGCTCCACAACAAGGATAACCTTATTATTAAATCGATTTTCAAACGCTCCTTTGTCTAAAACTGCGCTGATGATATTCGGTATCAAGATGATTGCAACCGCAATCAACCCGTAATAATTAAACCAACCCATAACTCGCCAAATTGATATTTATCTTACGTTGTCTTATTTTTTCGATTGCGAATTGATATGTGATACAAGAATAAAAGCAAGCAAGCCCCAAATTACCATTGTTAGCAACAAAATAACCGCAACCGAAAAATCTGCGCTTATAACTCCTGCAAAAATACAAATTGCAACTATACAACACGCCAATGCGCATAAGCTTGAAATAAGAACGCAGATTGTCATTGCTATAAGAATAATAAAAGCTTTCTTGTCCATAATATTCTCCCACTCACGTTTATTGTATTAAGATTATAGCACAACAATGCAAACAAAATCAAGACCGAGTGTTAAGACTTAATTTACAAACCGGCATTTATGTGTTAAACTGAAAATATGAAAAAGTTTGTAAATGTGCGACTACATGTTATTGCCGCCCTCTCCGTTTGTTTGGGAATCGGGCTGGGTATTTTGTTGTATTTTTACAATCTCAATTCAGCTTGGTCATTGCTTGCAATCTTGCCTGCGGCAATAACTATATTAATTTGTGCGGTGGCTAAACGAAATATCTTTAAGCCTTTGGCGTTTGTGATTTTTCCAATCCTTTTATTGGTCGGCGGCGCTTTCAATTCCTATTACGCCCTTTCACGGTTTGATTACTGTGAAGCTTCCGAAACAAAGGCATACTCAATCCACGGCACCGTAAAAGAAAAGGGCAAAACCGCATCGGGCGAATACATAATCATTTCAAAAATCACTTTGAACGGCAAAAAAATCAATGGCAATGCATACGTATATCTTTCACCGACATACGGTGAACTCTGCTATGAGGGATATACCGTTGATTTTACTGCTGAACTTGAAAAAATTGCGCCCTTTCAATACGGCTCCATTTCAAGCTACGCCGAACAGAACGTTAAATATCGCACGGCGGTATACGCCGGACTTCATTCAACTTACGGATTTTCGCTTTTCGGAAGCGCCCGCGCGGCAATCAGGAACACGCTGTTTTCAAATCTGGATGAAAATACGGCAGCCATTTCATACGCCATGCTTACGGGTAATACCGAACAGGTTGACCAAACTGCGCTCGACAGCTTCCGCTACGGAGGCGTAGCGCATATCTTTGCAGTTTCGGGGTTGCACATAGGCATAATTTTCGGTACAATTTCATTTATACTCAAAAAATTGCGGATCAACATCTATGCCGCTGCAATTATAAGCCTTGCAACTGTGTTCCTATATTCGGCTCTGTGCGGGTTTACTCTGTCGTCCCTGCGTGCAGCCATAATGTGCACCATTGCCAAAATTGCAAACTTGGTTTACAAACAGTATGACGGTTTGAATTCGCTCGGCGTTGCGGTCGTAATTATTTTGAGTATAACCCCGCTCAGCCTGACATCGGTTGGGTTCCAACTTTCGGTATGCGCTATAGGCGGGATTTATTGCTTTTCAAAACTGATTGAAAAGCTGCTTGGAAAAATAAAACTTCCTTCACCCATATGTTCGGCAATAGGCGCTTCGCTGGGCGCCCAACTCGGCACGTTGCCCATAATGCTTGCAAATTTCGGATACATAAGCGGCGCGGGGCTACTTTTGAATATAGTTGTTTTGCCAATCATTTCGGTTATATTCGTAATAATATTTTTATCCGTAGCCGCGTGCACCGTTTTTGGTGCGCTTGCCCCTTTAATAATTCCCTACGCAGCCCTGCCGCTTCAGTTTATGGTGTCAATGTTTATAGGCGCAGGGTTTGAAAATTCGCTTATAAGCGGGTTCGGCGCAGGAATTTTTGTGCCCGTATATTTTGTGTTTATACTTGCTTTAAGCGATAAGCTGAACTTTAAATCGCTTACAAGGCTCGTTCTGCTTGCCTGCGGCGTTGCCGTGCTTACGGGCTACGTATTGGTCCGCTATAATACTCCGTTTTCGGGTTATAGACTTATAGTTTCGGCGTACGGCAATGGCGGCGAGGTGGTTATTAAGTCGAACTCCGGAACTGTTTTGATAGTTACCGACAAAGTAAATCCGTCGAGGCTGCAAACAATGCTCGGCAGAAACTATATTACGGATATAGATGCGCTGATTATTCTCGGCGACGAAAATCTTGACGTTTATCCCTCTTTGGATATAGATTGCACTGCCGTCTATGTCTGCAACACCTATCCGCAGATTCAGCCGTACGGCGATATCACGGTTATTTATGCCGACGATGTTTCCGTTTGCGGGATTGATTTTTCGCTTAAAGACAACAACACTCTGCTTGCCACAGTCGGAGGAGTTGAAGTCGGCGTCTGTGCCGAAGAAAATTATTCCTTAAAGAGCTGCGATATAATGATATCCGACGAACCTGCCGCTATCGACTTTATTACGCAAGTTTTCTTTACAAACCGTGCGGGAACACTTAACGCCTTCGATTGCGGCGACATAACGTTTAAAATCGGTGACGGAAAATTCAGCCTCTTAAATAAAATACCGCCCGAAAGATAATCGGACGGAAGTGAATCTATTTGGAATATTTCTTTTCGACGGCAGTAATCTTGTCAACCCTGCGCCGGTGCCTGCCGCCAACGAATTCTGTCTTTAAAAATATTTCAACTATCTTTAGGGCGTACCCAACGCCCACCACTTTTTCACCGAGCGCAAGCACGTTTGCGTCGTTGTGCAAGCGCGTGAATTCGGCGCAGTAGGTATCGTGACAATGCGCGCAACGCACACCGGGCACCTTATTTGCCACTATTGAAACGCCTATACCCGTTGAACAGACGAGTATGCCCCTTTCACATTCCCCACTTGCCACGGCTTCCGCAGCCGGCAGCGCATAGTCTGGGTAATCGCAGCTTTCAACGCTGTCTGTTCCGAAATCGCACACCTCGTGGTCGTTTTCTTCGAGGTATTTTTTTATTTCGCGCTTTAAGTTAAAACCGCCGTGGTCACAGGCAATTGCTATCTTCATTTTATCTCTTCTCCCTCCTTATACTGCGTTATGTAATCCGCTATAAGCGCATCGCACGCCTTGGAGAGCGCGTCACGCGTAATTCTGTACGTTTCGAGATCTCTTCCGTACGGGTCGGGAACGTCGTATCCGCATACGTCGCGTATACAAAACACGTGCCCGCAATCCTCCAAAAGCTGTTTTTGGCTCTGCGTCATGCAAATAACAATGGTGCTGGCGCCTATAATTTTTTGCGTAAGCTGGCGCGGAACAAAATTATCTGCTTTAATGCCCACTTCTTCAAGGGCTATTTTGCTGTTGGGGCTTATTGTACCGCCCACTTCGGCGTGAATGCCGCATGAAGAAACATCCCACCATTTTATTTTTTGTTTTTTTAGCTTGCTTCTTAAAAGCATTTCAGCCATAGGGCTACGGCAAGTGTTGCCGGTGCATACAAAGAGCACTTTTTTATGCCTGTTCTTAGTTTTCATAACGTTTACCACACGCTTTAGTGAGTCTGTTCATAACTCCCGCCATAACGCCGCCGCTTTGTTTAGGGGAAATTACGATTAGCAAATCGCAAGTATTTTCACCCTCGCGAAGCTCGGAGTAAAGATTGGAAGCCATTTCTTCGGGCGTTGCGCCCAAGCACATATATTTTCTGCCGCCGACAAACTTTTCGCCGTCGCCGTCGCAAATTATACAAGCTTTTACACCCTTTGCCGCTTCAAAATCGTAAAGGGCAAGCGCTTTTTCATATTCGTCAGGCGCGAACATCTCCGTTCTGCACCTCGGCGCATAGTGTTTATATCTCATACCCGGGGAACGAGCAACGGCGCCCTCTCTGTACACGTATTCACCGCATGCGCCAACGGTTTCTTCAACCATTTCGCGGCTTATAAGCCCGCTTCTCAACACTACGGGAATTTCTCCCGTGCAGTCCAAGACCGTACTCTCTATGCCCCCCGAACACACTCCGCCGTCAAGTATCAGGTCGATTTTGCCCTGCAAATCGGCTAAAACGTGCTGAGCGGACGTCGGCGAAACGTGTTTTGAAATGTTTGCCGAAGGTGCGGCAACGGGCAAATCGACATATTTCAAAAATCTTTGGGCGCCTTCATGCGACGGTATCCGTATTGCAAGAGTGTCAAGCCCGCAACTTACGACAGGGCTGACAGTGCCCTTGCTCTTATATACCATAGTCAACGGACCCGGCAAAAATTTTTCGGCAAGGACTTTTGCATATTCCGGCACCTCGGTAACGAGATATGAAATATCAAAATCCTTATGCACGTGCACGATAAGCGGATTATCGTTGGGGCGCCCCTTTATTTCAAAGATTTTGTTAACCGCCGCCGTATTACAAGCGTCGGCGCCCAAGCCGTACACCGTTTCGGTTGGGAACGCAACCGTTTCACCCTTTAAAATGAGCAATTTTGCCCTTTTTAAGCTATTTTCGTTTATAGGTAAAATTTCAGTCATATCAGAACGGAGGGTCCTCGTCCTCGGGAGGCGCGTCGTCTTCACCGAGCGGCGCAAGTTCTTCGCCTTCCTGCGGTCTGTTTTTATGACGGCTTTCGTTTTGAGCCCTCTCCTCCATCTCTTCGTTCAATTCGGGATTTACAAACTTGGTGAGCTCGCCCCTGAATCTCAATTTAATTCTGCCAAGCCCGCCGTTTCTGTGTTTTGCTATAATCAGCTCAGCCATACCTTTTACAATGTGCTTCTTTTCTATATCCTCGTCCGTTGCATTAACGTCCGGACGGTTTATAAACATTACTATATCGGCATCCTGCTCTATGGCGCCCGATTCACGCAAATCGGAAAGCTGCGGCTCGGCAGATTGGATACGGCGCAACTGCGAAAGCGCAACTACGGGAACGTCAAGTTCCTTAGCCATTATTTTAAGGTCGCGGGTGATGGACGCAACCTCCTGCGTTCTGTTTTCGTCGCCGTGTTTTTTCCCGCTCTCCATAAGCTGTATGTAGTCTATCATGACGAGATCGAGCTTGCCGCCGTTATTCGCCTTAATCCTTCTGCACTTGGAAAGAATTTCGGAAGGCGTAACCCTTGAGCTGTCGTCTATATTGATTTTACTGTTTTTAAGTAATTCGCTTCCCTTTGCAAGCCTTTTCCAGTCGTCGGGTCCGAGCTTGCCGGCAAGCGCGTCGGACATACTCACTCCCGCCGTGCTGCAAAGCAGCCTTTGGATTATCTGAACCTCCGGCATTTCCAAGCTGAACACTGCGCAAACGCAACCGTTGTTTACGGCAGCATTTTCAACTATATTCATTGCAAGCGAAGTTTTGCCCATGCCGGGACGGGCTGCAATTACTATCAGGTCGGACTTTTGCAAGCCGTTCGTAATCCTGTCGAGCAGGGTAAATCCGGTGGGAACCCCGCGGAAGGCATCCTTATCTTCGGAAAGCTTTTGGAACTTTTCAAGAACCTTGTCTATACCGTCGCTCTCTCTTATGTCTTTGACGGTGGAACTGTCCTGTACCTGCGAAACCTTGTAAATTTTTTCCTCGGCAAACCTGATACTTTTTAAAATGTCGTCGCTGGTTTTGGAAAACTCGGCTATTTCTCTTGCCGAACGGATGAGCTTTCTGTTAACGCTGTCGCGCTTTACGATTTCAAGATAAAATTTATAATTTGCCGCCGACGGCGTGGTTTGGGCAAGCTCGGTAATATACGAAATTCCGCCCGCCTTTTCAAGGTCGCCCTCGCTCTCGAGCCTGTCCGAAAGCGTGACGATATCGAGGGGCTTACGGCTTTCGAAAACCATCTTTACAGCCGAAATTATATATTGGTGTGATTCGAAATAAAAATCCTCTTTATCAAGCCCCGCCAACACGTCGGCAAGAATTTCATTGTCGATAAGCATACACCCTAAAAGTGCCTGTTCTGCGTCCAAATGATTGGGCATTGTGTTTGTTTTGTCTGGCATAGTACTCTATATTCCCATTAATTTCTCAAATTCAGTCAATGTATCTTCAAATTCACGCATTGCAATTTCAAAAGGTTCTGGCTTTGTTAAATCCACTCCGGCATATTTCAATAGCGAAACAGGGTCGGTTGACGAGCCGCCGGATAGAAATTTTACGTAGTCCTTTACCGCACTTTCACCGTTCTCCAAAATGCGTTTTGCGATATTGATTGCCGCAGTTATGCCAGTTGCATATTTGTACACATAGAACGAAGAATACAAGTGCGGAATTCTTGCCCATTCAAAAGAAATATTGTTGTCGTGCTCAATTTGGTCACCGTAGTATTTTTTGCCTATTTCCGAGTATATGGAGCACATTGAATCCTTTGTGAGAGGCTCCCCCTTTTCCACCACCGCGTGTGTGGCAGCTTCAAACTCTGCAAACATAGTTTGCCTGTGAAGCGTTGCGCGGATGGTATCGAGATAATAATTCAAAAGATATTTTTTAAGATTTATATCCTTTGCTTCTTTAAGCATATACTTCAAAAGCAGCACCTCGTTGACGGTGCTTGCAACTTCCGCCACAAAAATTTTGTATTGGCTCTTTGCAAACGGCTGATATTTTTGCGAAAAATAGGTGTGGATCGAATGTCCCATTTCGTGCGCTATCGTAAACACCTCGGAAATGGAAGGCTGGTAATTCAGCAACACGTAAGGATGAACTCCGTAGCACGACGCACTGTATGCGCCGTTACGCTTGCCCTCGGTCTCCTCCACGTCCAGCCAACGTTCGTCGTAAGCTTTTTTGAGAAGCGCCTGATAATCCTTTCCGAGCGCCGCAAGACCCTTTATAACGTAAGCGTACGCTTCGTCGTAGGAAAGTTTGAAATCCACGCCGTCTACAAGCGGAGCATAAATATCGCAAAAGTACTGCTTTTCGCAGCCGAGTATCTTCTTTCTGTCGGCAATATACCGATGCATGGAGGAAAGATTATCGTCCACTGCTTTTAAAAGATTTTCATATACGACCTTGTCCACGTCTTCGTCGAAGAGCGCACGTTCGAGGCAAGAATCAAATTTATAAACTTTGCTCAACAGCACGTCGCTTTTAACGTTGCCTATATACGTGGAAGCAAGCGTATTTAGCAGACTGCCGTACGCGGCATAGTATTTATCATACGCTTCTTTGCGTTTTGCGGCGTCGGGAGAATGCAAAATTATGCCGTATAAGCCGTGCGTAAGCTTAACTTTTTCGCCGTTAAACTCTATTTCCGGAAGAGGCAAATCAAGATTATCTATCATCGCAAAGGTATCGCTGAATGTGTTGAACACCTCATAGGACATTCCTATAATTTTTTCCTCGGCTTCGGATACGGTGTGTTTCTTCCCCTTGATGACGCGCTGTATTATATAGTCATAGTCTGAAAAATCCGGATCGGCTGCAACCGAGTTGAGATATTCATCGCTGAGCTTTGCCATTTCAGGCTCAAAAAAGGCTCTTTCGGTTGAATATTGTGAAAACAGCGGAAACATTTTGGAATACTGCTCCGCATGCAACGGAACCGAAATATCCTCGTCGTGGCAAAGATGGGCATAGATTGCAAGATGCTCAATCAATACGGAATAATCGTCGTCCTCTCGGAAAAACTTCAAAAGCTGCTTCTTGTCGCCGAGCTTGCCGGAATATTTTGAAAAGCGAGGAACATTAAGAGCCTTTTTATAATCTTCTTCCCAAAGCTCGTCGGAAGCGTAAATGTCCTCGATCTTCCATTTGCGTTCTGTTTTTACGTCTTGTCTCTTCATTTTTACCTCTAATTTTTATTTGAATGAATGGGTGCGGGAATCAATCCGCCCCTTGAAATAAACTTCTCTGCGCTTCCGCGGTGCAGCGGCATAACCGGGGCGCGCCCCAATAACCCGCCGAAATTTACCTCGTCACCGACCTGCTTCCCGCAGGCGGGGATTACCCGCACCGCGGTAGTTTTATTATTCACCATGCCTATTGCGGCTTCATCGGCGATTATGGCGCTTATCGTGGACGCATCCGTGTCGCCCGGAACGGCTATCATATCAAGCCCTACCGAGCATACGGCAGTCATTGCCTCCAGCTTATCGATATTGAGATCGCCACGCTCAGCCGCCTCTATCATTCCGATATCTTCCGAAACGGGTATGAACGCGCCCGAAAGCCCGCCCACTCGCGAACTTGCCATAACTCCGCCCTTTTTAACTGCGTCGTTCAATATTGCAAGGCACGCCGTAGTGCCGTGTGTACCTACGCTATCCAGCCCCATTTCCTCCAAAATTGCGGCAACCGAATCTCCCCTTGCGGGTGTGGGCGCCAAAGATAAATCTACTATGCCGAACTCTGCCCCGAGGCGCTTTGCCGCCTCCCTTGCAATAAGTTGACCTGCGCGGGTGATTTTAAAAGCCGTGCGCTTTATCATTTCGGCAAGTTCGGTTAAATCGGCATTTGGAATACTTTCTATTGCGTGTTGCACAACCCCGGGACCGGAGACGCCTACGTTTATGACCGTATCGCTTTCACCAATGCCGTGGAATGCGCCCGCCATAAACGGATTATCTTCCACCGCGTTGCAAAACACAACAAGTTTTGCACAACCGAAGCCCCCATTGTCCGCCGTTTTTTCGGAGGTTTGCTTAATGATTTCACCCATAAGCTTTACGGCGTCCATATTTATGCCGGACTTCGAGGAGCCAACATTAACGGATGAACACAACCTTTGCGTTGACGCCAACACTTCGGGTATGGATAGAATAAATTTCCGCTCATAATCCGCCATACCCTTGTGGACGAGCGCGGAATAACCGCCCAAAAAATCGATTCCCACCGCCTGCGCCGCATCGTCGAGCGCTTTGCCTATAAGATACGATTTATCCGCAAACGGCGCGCATATTATGCTTGCGGGAGTCACCGACACGCGCTTATTTACAATGGGAATACCGTATTCTCTGGATAGGTCACGCGTAACATTTACGATATTTTCAGCCTTTTTACAAACGGTATCGTAAACTTTTTGCGCCGTCTTTTCAGCGCTTCCGCTTATACACGGCAAAAGCGATATGCCCATTGTCACCGTGCGGATATCAAGGTGCTCGCGTTCCACCATATTTATCGTTTCGAGAACTTCGTTAGCGTTGAACATAGCGCCCCTTACACACTGTGCATGGCATTGAAAATTTCTTCATGCTGAACGTGGATGGACATTCCGATTGTTTTGCCCATCTCGGCGCACTCATCGGCAAGAGCCGCAAGCGAAACGGTTGCGTTGGTTATATCCACAAGCATTATCATGGCAAAATATTCTTCCAGAATAGTTTGGCTGATATCCAGAATATTTACTTTTCTTTCGGCAAGAAAACCGCTTATCTTTGCAATTATACCGGTTTTATCTTTACCTACCACAGTCAAGACCGCACGCATTTTCAATCTCCGTGTAATTTATGATTTTATTTCAGTTCCATCTGTTGAAGCCGAGCGTAAACTCAAAAAACGTATAAAGCGAAGTCAGCCAACTTTTATTTTCAATAGACCATTTGGGCACCACCCCTACGAGGTCGGCTATAGGGAAATCTCCCTTTTCTCTGCTGTCGGCGCTCTCGTTTCTGTTGTCGCCGAGTAAAAACATACAGTCGTCTTTAACGAGGTGCTCCCCAAAAGTATTTTTTGAGTCGCTTGCGTCGTTAAACCCCTCTGCAATATACGGCTCGTCTATTTTTGTGAATTCCTCGTCGCCTTTATATTTAATCAGCAGGGTTCCCCTGTCGAGCTTCACCGTGTCGCCCCCGAAAGCAATAACCCTCTTGATTATATCATATGGAAAACCGCCGTCGTCCGTAGTTTGCACAACGACTATATCAAAATAGTCCGGCGAAACATGGGTATCCACAAAAACGTAGTCGCCGCCGGGAAGCAATTCCGCCCCGTCAGCCCCCGACGGTGCGCCGGTGAGCGTGGGCATCATCGACCTGCCCTTTACATAAATATTCGTATAATATGTGTTGAAAATGATTTCAACGATAAATACTAGGCAAATCAAGATTATTATCAGATTTAATATTAAGTTGACCAAAGACGGCTTTTGCCTTTCATACAGGCATTTGCCTACTTTATTTAACATACTTTAAAGCCACATAACATTATTTACTGCAAACGGTTTGGTGCATTTGATTGACAAAACAAAATTGGAAGCAAAAGCGGGCAGCGCCGTACCGTTTGAATTTTTAAACAGCTTGCTTTCGGCAAGAATACTCTGCCAAACCCCGCCGACTATTTCAAAATCGTTTGAAAATTCTTCCCCGGCATTGGCGTCGAAAAACACCAGCTTTACATTAACGGGTTCATCGCTGAATATATCCAGCTTTAAAATGCTGCCGGGATTTGGCGCAAACATAGGGTTGTTCATTCTGAACGTTTTTAATCCGTGCTCGGTATAAAGTCCCTTCACCCCACTTGAATTTTCAACTACACGGGGCAGGGCATCGCTGTTTATAAAAAACGTTCCGCCCACTGCGCACGTTTCCGGGTCGTCAACGGAAAACGGACCGACATCGTCCTTATCGGAGTACATTACGCGGCACTTTGAACGCATATTCCTGAATTTTCCGCTGATCTTTTTTGCTACGATTTTAGACCATACTGTAAACCCGTTGATATATTTTACATAGCACAGAACAAAAACCGTACCGGTATTTTCAAAAATATCCAGATAAAAATCCTGCCCGACGGGTGTGATTTTATTTTTTTGTTCGCAAGCGGTCCACTCTCGCAGCGAAGAATCTATGCAATCCTCCGCAACATACGTCCCACAGCTTTCAACTATTCCCTGGTCGTCGAAAATTGCCCTTGCAACGAGATTTGACTCCTCATCCACTTCCACGGAAATATCCGCCGGCTTAGGCACAAAAACCTGTCTGTTTTTAAGATTTTTGTCAAGGAACATAAACATATCGTTCGTACTCTTCATTCCTATACAGCTGTTACACTGAACGGAATAGGCTATGGCGCTATCGGATATAAACTGTGAATTTATTCGCGAAAACGTATCGTAAGCCCTGTCGTAGTCGAAACGCGCGTCGTTGGTGGAGCATAGCATAAGAACGGGGCAACGCACGTAAGGCGCATATGCCTGTGAATCTATACCCGCGATAAAACGGTATCTCTCCTCGTCCAGATCCGGCTCTATGGAAACGTATTTATTTATACCCGAATAAGCCCTCCAGCCTGCGGCGCAAACGGGGATTATGCACCTGAACTGTTCGGCAACGCCGAGTTTCCATGCGACTTCGCCTCCGTCCCTAAGCCCCACAACTGCTATTTCGTCGCTTCCGCTGCGTTCTTTTGCATATTTTTTTGCATAAATGCCTACGGCGGTCCACTCATACCAGCACGTTTCCACTGCGCTGTCGTCGACAAAATCGTATCTTCTGCCACATTCCGCAAAATTTGCATAGCGGATATTTTCGGGATAGACCGTGTAAAAATCGCAATCTCCCCATGCCCCGCGGTAATCCACCATCAACACACTGTAGCCGCGGCGGACAAACACTTTCATCAGCTCTTCGTCTATCGTTTCCTTGCTGTCGGGGAAAATTATAACCGTTTCATCCGCAGGAGATTTCAAATCATAGGCATAGCCCGCCGCTACGCGGACCCTGCCCTCTCCCGTTTCGCGGGCGCTGAAACTGACGCGTTCAAAAACTATGCCGTTCTCTTCCTTTGACGATACTACGGCAGGCGACGTATCTAAACAAGGATTGAATGATTCCCAAAGCGACAGCGGTGTCAATATATTAGGCATTTTGGCTCCTTAACAACTTATTTGCACGGTTGAACCGTGCGTTTCGGTTGCTTTTCGTACGATAATTTTATTGTCGATTCTATGTTTAAGCTCTTCAACATGGCTTATTACGCCTATTGTAAAGCTGGAACTTTTCAATTTTTCAAGTGCGCTCATAACCGTATCCAAAAGCGTACTGTCAAGCGTACCGAAACCTTCGTCCAAAAAAAAGAATTCAATGGATTTGAGCGACCTCATACAAATGGTCTGGGACAGCGCCAATGCAAGCGACAGCGAAACGAGGAAGGTTTCCCCGCCGGACAGCGTGTTCACACCTCTCAGATTGCCGCAATTGAAGTTGTCGCCTACGCTGAAATTATTATCTTTGTAAGTAAGAAAATATCTTCCGTCCGTAAGCTTCAGCAGCGTTACCGTAGCCGCCGAAGAGATATCGTAGAGATATTCGTTTGCTATAAACTCAAGAAACTTGTTGCCCTTTGTCAAGTCGCGCAGCTGATAAATGAGGTTCCTGTTCTTTTCAGCCTTGTCGAATTGCTTTAAAAGTTCCTTTTTTTCCTGCAATTTAGTCTTTAAAGCTTCGCATTTATTGCTATCCACCGCAATGGTTTGCAGCAAATCGCTCTTCTGTCTTTCAAATGAATTTTTATGGTTTTCCGCTTCAAGAAGCGCTTGGTCGGTGGCTTTTTCCAAGCCGACAGTTGCCGACAGCTCGGCATATCGCGCCGTTGCAACCGCGTAAGCCGAATCAAAATTTTTAATTTCCTTATCGGCGTCCTCAACTTTTGCAAACTTATCCGCCAGCGCACGGCACTCAGAAACGTTGCCAAAACCGGATTTTTTGACAAAATCTTCGGATTTTAAAAGATTTTCGGAATGTTTTTCCTTTAAGCGGCTAATTGCTTCGCGGCACCTCTCCGCGGCGCTTACCAGCTCGCTGCGCTTCAATTTACATTCATCGGTTTTTTCCAAAAGCGATTTCCGCTCGGCTTTTATCCGCTCAAGCTGTAACTCCGCATGTTTTTCTGCGGTAACGTAATCAGTTTCCTCGCCGAACACCGCCGAAAGCTCGGTTTTCAGCTCGTCGGTGCGCTTTCTGATTTCCGCGCCCTCTTTTTTCAACGCTTCGAGCTTATTTGCATTTACTTCCGCCCTGCTCTTTGCCTCGCTGCATTTTTGGGACAGGGCGCGCATTAGCTCTGCATTTTCTTCCCTCTCCTTTATGGCGGCTTGCAACGCCTCAAACTGTCTGTTTACATTATCGAGATTGAAATCTTTTACGTCGCAAACGCGCTGCTTATATAAATTTATCCTATCTCTGAGTTCTTTTTTTATGAATCCGTACAACTCGGAGCCGTCCGCAAACGGTTCCAAGCGAACGCCAAGCTCGGAAAAATACTCCAATTCTGCAAGATATTCGTTGCGCAACACCGCGCCCTTGAATTCAATATTTACAAATTCCTCAAGCTCGCCGCTCTTGCTTGAACCTATCTTTTTTTCAAGCTCGGCGCTCTCGCCGATATACCCGTTTATTTCTTTGGCATACTCCGCTGCAAGTTCAGCCGCCTTTTTGTACTGCGCGCGCTTGCCCTCAAGTTCTTTTTTCAGTTCTTCGAGCTTTTCGGGCTTTCCCGCGCAAGTCTGATACTTGGCTATCAGTTTTGCAAGCTCCTCAGCTCTGTTTTCAAAATCGCTTTTGCCGATTTCCTCTTCAAGCCGAGCCAGATTTTTGTCGTTTTCGGCAATTTTATTAGTCAGATCGTCGAGTTGCCGCACGAGCGCTTTCGTCTGTTTTTCCGCCTCTTCCGCCGTACGGACGCAGTCCACGGCTTCCCTGCACAGCGGTAACACGGATATCTCTCTCCTAAGCTCCTCCACGGAGTCCTTTTTTAATTCGAGAGCGGCGATTTCGGCTCTGAATTTTTCGGCTTCGAGCTTTTTTTCGTGCAGAGCTTTAATTTCGGCATACCGCGCGGAGGCGGCGGACAATTCGTTTGAAATCAAGCCGAGCTGCTGTTTCTCTTCTTCGATTTGTTCTTCAAGAATCTTTACGGTCTCCTCCGTAGCGTCGTCGTAAGAGGACAACCTCCCGCTCAGGGTTGCAAATTCTTCATCGGCGGTTTTTATCCTGTCTGCGATTTTATCCCTTAAATCGTTGCCGTACTTCGAAAGGGAAAACAGCCGCTCTATGAGCGCAAGGCGTTCGCTTGGAAGAGCTTTTACAAAACGTGAAAATTCGCCTTGCGGAAGCGCTATGCATTTGCGGAAGTCCTCTGCCCGTACGCCCAAAATCTCTATTATCTGCCGTTCGACTTCCAAAGTCTGTTGGGCAATGCAAACACCGTCCTCGTATAAAGCCGCGGTATGCGTTCCGCTCTTGTTGTTCTTTATCGTACGCTCGACGTAATATTTCCTGCGCTTGCCGCGGTTGAAAAGGTCAAACGTAAATTTCACCGTGGCGGCATTGCAGCGGTAGTTTATTATGTCGTTTTTCTCCTTACTGCGCTCCACCCTGCCGTAGAGAGCAAAGTTTATACAGTCCAGAATAGTGCTCTTCCCACTCCCGGTATCTCCGAAAATTCCAAAGATTCCGCTCTTTATCAAACGCTCGAAATCTATTACGGTATACTCGGAAAAACTGTTTATTCCTTCAAACTCAAGTCTTAACGGTCTCATTCTTCCTCCGTAAGGGAAAGGAACAAGCTTAAAAGCTCCCCGGGGACTTCGGCATTGTGGCGAGATTTATAGAATTCGGAAAAAAGCTCCGAAGCGCTCTTGTTTTTATTGGATTGCACGCCGTAGTCCCGCACGGAATTCAGCACCTCAACCTTAAGCGACACTAAATTTTCCTGACCGTTTAAAAGGGCGCTTTCGGCGGGGGTCAAAGGTTCCGGCAGGCTAAGCGTAAGTTCGGCATGACAGTCGGGATATTTTTTTAAAAGCTCCACGCCGTTCTGCACGTCGCAAGCCTGCAACCTTACAAGCTGTTTGGCGGCCGTAATTTCTATCTCTTTTAAATTTTGCACTCCGCCCGCCGTCAAATCAAAAACGTTTACCGATTTTTTTGAGCCGCTCTCGTCAAACGTAAATTGCATAGGCGCGCCGCTGTAGTATACGTTTTTACCGATTTTTTGTTTGCGGTGCAAATGACCCAGCGCGCAGTAGGCGCAGTCGGGAAGTATTCCCTCAGGAACGGCGCGCGCGCCTCCCAAATCTATTTCGCGCTCGCTGTCGCTGACCTGTCCGCCCGCAACAAATAAATGCGACAAGAAAATTTCGGGGAGTTTTTCCGTATTGCCGCGTTCGCCGAAAGCTATCCAGCGCAACATTTTTTCGGTAAACGGCTCGTCGGTTTTACCTTCCTTAAACCTTGCCTCGTTGGGGTATGGCAGTGTGTTTATGTATATTTTTTCACCCTTTGAATTTTCAAAAATAACATAGCCGCTCCCCGACCCGGCAGGATATGCGCCAGCATGCTTTTTAAGGGGCGCCGGATGCAAATCGTTGCCTACAATGTAGATCCCCAGCTCGTCGGCAAGTGAAGAAGCCGCAGTCAAACGAACATAATCGTCGTGATTGCCGCTGATTATAAGCACGGTAGCCGTTTCGGCAATGCTTTTAACGCCGCTGTAAAAAATTTGTTCAGCCTCGGCAGACGGCGTGTAGGTATCGAACACGTCGCCCGCAATCAAAACAAGCTCAACGCCTTCGTTTTTGCATATCGAACATATTTCGGAAAGAACGGCACGATATTCATCGTACCTGTCCTTATTGCCTATTAACTTTTTGCCGATATGTAAATCGGAAGTATGCAGGATTTTCATTTAAAGAACAAAAATGCCGTAAAATTCAACAAATGCTGTTGATTTTTTCCGTTTGGAATTATATAATATAACTTACTTGCATAAAATCGACATTTTAAGTTCTAATAATTATATACTATTTGATTGAATAAATCAAGCGGATAGAACAGGAGTTTACAAAAATGCCCTTTATTTCGGTTTCCGACGAAGTGGCTAAAAAGTCTTTCACTTCGGTTGAAAACAAGTTCATAACAAAGTATTTGCCCGTATTGGAACCTGTTGCGGTAAAAGTATATCTCTACTCGCTCTATTTGTATCAGAACGGGCAGACATCCTTCACTCTTTCCGACCTTGCCGCAAGTTTGCAGCTTTCCGAGGACGAAGTAAAAGGATATTTTGAATACCTCGAAGAGCTTGAACTTGTATCCGTTATCTCTGCCGTACCGTTTGAGGTCAAAATACTTGACGCAGACAACGTTTACGGCACGCCCAAAAAGCTGAAAGCTGAAAAATATTCAGATTTTGCAAAAGCCGTTCAGGACGTTTTGAAGGGCAGAATGATTTCGCCGAACGAGTTCAGGGAATATTTTTACCTCATCGAGGAATACGGCTTTGAGCAAAACGCATTGGTTATGATAATAAATTATTGCGTAAACCTCAAGGGCGACGACGTACGCTCGGCGTATATAAAAAAAGTGGCAAAATCTTTTGCCGAGGACGGCGCAACGACCGCCAAAAAAGTTGACGAAAAATTGAGCGCGTACACTTCCTCCACCCCGTCGCTTTTAAAACTTTTCGGCGCGGCAGGAATAAAAAAACAGCCTGACGTTGACGACGACAAGTTGTATAAAAAGTGGACTGAGGGAATGGGCTTTGAAGAATCGGCGATTATTGCAGCCGCAAAGCTTTTTAAGGCAAAGACGGTTGAAAGAATTGACGGCGCGCTGGAAGAACTTTATAAAAACAGGAAATTCGACGTTAAAGAAATTGCCGATTACTGCAATATGAAGTCATCGGTCTATGCGCTGACACTCGAAATTGCAAAAAACTTGGGCGTGTATATGCAAAATCCCGCGCCGTACATAGAAAATTACGTAAACATTTGGTGCAATTTCGGATATTCGTTCGAAAGTATGAAAACCATTGCGGCGTACTGCTTCAGGCAGGGTAAAAACTCCTTTGAGGACATGAACGGTCTTATACGCGATTTGTATAATGAAGGAGTTGTTGACGACGTAAGCATCGATTCATATATCAAGACCAGAGCCGCGGAGGACAAGCTTTTGAAGGCTATTCTTTCAACCTGCGGACTCTCAAGAAAAATTATCGAATGGGACAGGCAGTCCCTCTCCCGCTGGCGCGAGTGGAAATTCGACGACGCAATGCTTTTTGAAGCAGCAAAATTGTCTTCAGGCAAATCTAACCCCATGGCGTATATGAACGGTATTCTTTCGGCATGGAAGTCCGAAAATATTTATACACCCGATAAAATAGACAGCCGCCGTAATACTGCGCCCGCACAGCCTGCCGCAGACGGCAGAGTGCAGAAAGCCGAAATAGAGAGACATTACTTCGACTTGCGGCACGCCGCCGAAGAGCTTGCGGAAAAAACGCTTGACAGAGCTATGTCCGATGAAATTTACGGAAATCTCCGAAGAAAGCTGAACAGCCTGACCATACAGCATGCCTTTGCCGAAATCCGCGATAAGGACAAAGCTGTGGATCTTGCTGACGAAATCAAGGTTCTTGAACAAAAAGCCGACCAAAGGCTCGCCGAACTGAAAATAGATAAGGAAGACTTCTCCCCCCGCTACAAATGTAATATTTGCAACGATACCGGATACGATAAAAACGGCGCACCCTGTAAATGTTTGAATGAATTTTTAAAAACCTTGAAATAATTTTTACAAATTGATAGAATATCAACTATAATTTGGGACAATTATATTTAGGCGGGCGCAGTTTAGCTCCCGCTTTTTGCATAAAAAAGAACGTAAGCTTGTTCAACTTACGTCCAACTTGGCGCAGAGAGAGGGATTCGAACCCCCGTACGTATTCCTACGTAACACGATTTCGAGTCGTGCGCGTTCGACCACTCCGCCATCTCTGCTTATCGGTCGCTTGTTAATTTTATAACAACGGATAATAAATTTCAAGCGTTTTCAATATAATTTGAGGAAATTTTTTATTATACTCCCAATAATCTTTTGGGCGGGTGAAAGCAAGCCGCATGTCCGCTGATTGAATTAAACGGCTTTAAATCGGAGACTTTTTGTTGCGTTAGTGCATTTGCCTGATACAATATTTGCGGCAAAGCTAAAATTTTATATTGACTTTAAATGCCTAAAATTATATAATTCTTATAATAAAATACGAGGCGGGTTTTTTATGCTTACACTCGACAAAATTTATCATGCTCAATACGTTTTAAGGGGATTTGTGCGGCATACAGATATAATTAATTCGCACGTTCTGTCCCTTATAACAGGCTGCGATATCTATCTCAAACCGGAAAACCTGCAAAGAACAGGTTCGTTTAAAGTGCGCGGCGCATATTATAAAATTTCACAGCTTTCCGAGGAAGAAAAAGCAAAGGGCGTTATCGCCTGTTCGGCGGGCAACCATGCGCAGGGCGTTGCCATTGCCTCTAAAAAGTTCGGCATAAGCGCAAAAATCTGTATGCCCGACGGCGCGCCCATTTCCAAAGTTGAAGCTACAAAGGGCTATGGCGCGGAGGTCATTCTTGTTCCCGGAGTATACGACGACGCCCACAATGAAGCGGAAAAGCTGAAAGAGCAGTACGGCTACACCCTTATCCATCCCTTTGACGATGACGATGTTATTGCCGGACAGGGAACCATAGGGCTTGAAATAATTGACGAGCTGCCGGACGTAGACGCGATTGTGGTGCCTGTCGGCGGCGGCGGCTTGATTGCCGGCGTTGCCTATGCGGTTAAATCCCTGAATCCCAAAATAAAAATTTACGGCGTTCAGGCGGCGGGCGCTCCCTCTATGGCAAACGCCATACACGACGGTAAAATGGAGACTCTCTCCACCGTCTCCACTATCGCCGACGGCATAGCAGTAAAATCACCGGGCAATTTAACGTTTGAACTTTGTTCAAAGTACGTGGACGATATCGTTACAGTTACCGACGAGCAGATATCCGCCGCAATACTTGCGCTTATAGAAAAGCAAAAGATGATTGCCGAGGGCGCAGGCGCAGTGTCTCTTGCGGCTGTAATGTTCGATAAAATCCCCGATATCAAAGGCAAAAAGGTTTGCTGCCTTATTTCGGGCGGTAATATCGACGTGAACATTCTGTCCCGCGTGATAAACCGCGGGTTGCTTATGTCGGGCAGGTGCACTACCCTCACTCTCGAACTTGTGGACAGACCGGGGCAACTTAAAGAAGTAATTTCAATAATAGCGCAGAGCGGCGCAAACGTTACGGGCGTTCTGCACGAGAGGACTAACGAAGGCACGGATATCAACGGCTGCTACTTAAAAGTTAGTCTTGAAACGAGGAACTTCGAACACATAAACCAAATAAAAACCATGCTTAAAGAGCACGGATTAAAACTTGTAGAAGGTGAATAATATGAATACGGTACAAACAGACAAGGCTCCCGCAGCCATAGGTCCCTACTCCCAAGCCAAAATTACGGGCAACTACGTTTTCTGCTCGGGGCAGATACCCGTTGACCCAAATACTTCACAGATTGAAGGGAAAACCGTTGCGGAACAGACCCGTCAATCGTGTAAAAATGTTGCAGCGCTTTTGGAAGCCGCGGGCACGTCCATTGACAAAGTAATAAAAACCACCTGCTTTTTGGCAAACATAGCCGACTTCGGCGAATTCAACGCCGTGTATGAGCAATATTTTGTTACAAAGCCCGCAAGAAGCTGCGTGGCGGTAAAAGATATCCCCAAAGGCGCGCTGGTTGAAATAGAAGTAATCGCCGAATTATAATAAATTTAGACAGTAAGCTAAATTTTGTTGACTTACGGCACCTGAATCTTATATAATTGTTGCATTCAACAAGTTTAGGAGAATACAAGATGAAAGTAGCAGTAATGACCGACAGTAACAGCGGGATTACACAGAGCGAAGCTAAGGAGCTTGGCATTTACGTCGTTCCAATGCCCGTACTTATGGACGAGGAAATCTATTACGAGGATCTGACGCTGAGTCAGGAACAGTTTTATGAAAAGCTGCTCGGCGACGTAAACATCTCAACCTCGCAGCCAAACCCTCTGGACGTGGGCGACGCATGGAGACAGTGCTTAAAAGAATACGACGAAATAGTTTACATTCCCATGTCGAGCGGACTTTCCGAAACCTGCCACACACTTTCACATTATTCGGAGTCCGAAGATGAATTTAAAGGCAAAGTGTTTGTAGTTGACAACCAAAGAATTTCCGTGACCCAGCGCCAGAGCGTTATGGACGCAATTAAAATGGCAAGCGAAGGAAAATCCGCACAGGAAATCCGCGACTGGCTCATCGAAACAAAGATGCAATCCTCCATTTATATAATGGTAGATACGCTCAAATATCTCAAAAAAGGCGGCAGATTGACGCCTGCCGTTGCAATGATAGGAACTCTTTTAAAAATCAAACCCGTTTTGCAGATACAAGGCGAAAAGCTTGACCAATACAAAAAAGTAAGGAAGCTTGCCGACGCCAAAACGGAGATGATCAACGCTTTGAAGCACGACTTTGACACGCGCTTTAAGGATATTGTTGCGGCAGGAAAAATGACTTGTTCCGTGGCGCACACACAAAATTTTGAGGAAGCAAAAAAGCTTAAAGAGGAACTGAAAGAAACTTTCCCCAACGTTGAGTTTACATTTGTAGACCCCCTCTCCCTGAGCGTTTCGGTGCACATAGGACCGGGAGCTTTGGCGGCAGCGTGCGCAATTAAATATTGAACCGGTTTATAATTTCGGCGGGAGAAATTCTCCCGCCGTATTTTATAAAAACGTTTTATAATGCTTTTGAGTTATATCTGCGCCGTTTTTAATCATACCGATAACAAAACAGCACATCATAAAGTAGCACCAAAGCAAAAAAACTATTACCGAGGCGATTGCCCCGTAAAGCTTTCCCGGTGAACCGAACTGAACGTAAACGGCAAAACCGAATACGAATATTACCCACAGAACAGTAGTTAAAAGACTGCCCGTGAGCGCCTGCGAAGGCTTGATTTTATACGGGCAGGCAAAAATATTCAAAAGAATGGCAACGGCAAAAGCCAGAACCGTTAAAAAAATCATCGAAATAATATCGCACAAAACTTCCGGCATAAACGTGAGCAATATATATCTTGCCGCAATTGTAACGGGGACCAACAGCCATAGCGCCAAAACAGTTATAACGATTAAAATTGCCGAAATTATTCTGAGTTTTACCCCGCCCTTCACCCGCGGGCTGCCATAAACTATCTCCCCGCTTCTCCGCAGATGATAAAAAAAATTGGTTGACGAGTATAGCGAGGTTATAAGCAATATTATTCCCGCGCTGCTTGCGGCACTTTGGGCGGACGATTTAAGATAGGATATAAAAGGGCTTATGCTGTCAAACAGACTGCCTGGCAGAATCTGTTCAAAATTCACATTCCCCAAAAGCAGGGTAAGCCATAAAATAAAGGGTGCGATGCTCATCAAAAAGAAATAGACCAGCGTACCGGCAATGGTTGAAAAACGCCTGCCGGTATAGTATTTGAAAGTCTTTTTTATCTTTTTTAAGGTCTTTTGCATACTTTTATTTTCGGCAAAAAATTATATCATATACAAAGGGCGCCACACGAATGGCGCCCTCCTCTTTTAAAAAATCAACCGTTGCAACCACAGTTATTGTTGCAACCGCAGCCGCTGTTGCAGCCGCCGTTGGATCCATAAAAATTACAACCGCAGGAAGCAGCTATAAAACCGTATGAACCATTGTTGAAGGCGTTGGCTGATGCTGCGCCGTTTCCGCAGGAATTGCAGCCGCAGGAATTGCAATTATTATTGCAACCGCAAGCGCTGTTTAAAGCATATTGTGCGGCATAATAGGCGTCATAGCAACCGCAGCCGTTATTGCCGCCGCGGGTTCCGCCGTTGCAACCGCAACCGCGATTGCAGCTATTGCATCCGCAACCATTGTTGGAGCGGCCGAAGAGCAGGTTTAAAAGCCCGGGACAGCCGCCGTTACAGTTATTACACATTTGCACATCTGTCCTTTTATCGTGAGTTAAGCAAAGGTTTTCCCCCTTGCCTATACTCCATAATATGAAAAACGGAGCCGAAAAGTTCGGCTCCGCCATATTGCTGAAACACTATAAAATTATTTACCGAAATATCTCTTTAAAAGACCGGCAAAACCTGCGCCATGACGCGCCTCGTCCTTTGCCATTTCGTGAACGGTATCATGAATTGCGTCATAGCCGAGTTGCTTTGCTCGCTTGGCAATTGCAAGCTTGCCTTCGCAAGCGCCGGCTTCGGCAGCCGCGCGGAGTTCAAGATTCTTCTTTGTGGAAGGGGTTACAACCTCGCCCAAAAGCTCCGCAAATTTAGCTGCATGTTCAGCCTCTTCATAAGCATAGCGCTTGAACGCCTCGGCAACTTCGGGATATCCTTCACGCTCCGCCGCCCTTGACATTGCAAGGTACATACCTACTTCGGTGCACTCACCGTTGAAATGAGCGCGAAGCCCTTCCATTATTTCTTCGTCCTCAACAACGCCGTCGCCGATAACATGCTCGCAAGCATAAGCAGGCTTTTTATCCTCGGAAACAGGCTCAAACTTCTTTGCCTTGCAAACAGGGCAAACTTCTACGTCGTCTTCAACAATTTCGCCGCAAACAACACATCTTTTCATTGTGATTCACTCTCCTGATTTTTATTTTGATATTGATAAATATTATATCACACCAAATTCGGTTTATCAACAGAAAATTTATATAATTAGGTAAAGTTATTTAAAATAATTTTATATAACTCCACGTAGTCTTTGGCAAAAATTTTGCCGCCCGCACTTTTAAGCTCCTCCCCGGTTCTGAATCCCCAAAGAGCCGAAATACATTTAAGCCCCGCAGCCGCGGCGGTTTTGATGTCTGCCTCTCCGTCTCCTACAAAAACACATTCATCTTCGGAAACATTCAATTCTTTCAAAATTGCGCGTGTTGAGGCAGGATTGGGCTTTAAAGGATATTGTTCTGTCTGACCAAGTACTATGCAAAAGCCGAATTTTGCCAAAAATTTGGCATAAACACGGTCTGTAGCGCTCTGTGGCTTGTTTGTGAGCAATGCGAGCATTATTCCGTTATCCTTTAATTTTGTGAGCGTTTCTTCTTCGGAAGGATACAATTCGGACAGCTCGTTTGCGCAAGTTGCATAGCGAACCGAAAAATCTTTATATACTTTTTGCACCAGATCGGCTCTTTCCCCCACCGCTCTTTCAACCAACTTTTTTGCACCGTCGCCTACATATTTTACAGTTGTTTGTACGCTAAGCTCCGGTAAGCCATACTCCCTTAAGCTGTCATTCAGTGTGGCGCAGATATCGCGCGCGGTGTTTACCAAAGTTCCGTCCAGGTCAAATATAATAGCTTTAATCATTTCACATTTTTTCGGGAACGCCAATGCCGAGTAACGACAATGCGTTTTTAAGCGTATACAGCGTTGCCTTTGTAAGACTCAAGCGAAAATCTTTGGCGTCTCCCTCTGCCGTCAAAATTTTGCAGTCTATATAAAATTTATTGTACTTTTGTGCAAGGTCAACAGCATAGCGCGCAATATACGAAGGCTCGTATTTTTCCGCTGCGTCCCTTACCATCCCGGGGAATGCCGCAAGAGATTTAATCACCTCAGATTCCTGTGCATTGGGCGAGTAGCTCTGCGGAACGGCAAACTCGCCTTCACACTTTGAAAGCACCGAATTGGCACGCGCGCACGTGTACTGAACATAGACGCTCGTTTCACCTTCGAATGACAGCACTTTATCGTATGAAAAAACTATATCCTTTATTTTATTGTTGTACAACGCACCGAATATAACCGCACCTATTCCTACAAGTTGAGCCGTTTCCTTTTTATTCTCGAGATCGGGATTTTTTTCATTGATTATTGCATACGCCTTTTCAACGCACTTGTTTATAACGTCCTCAAGCCAAACAACCTTGCCTTTTCTCGTGGACATTGCGCCGTCCTCAAGCGAAACCATACCATAGGCAACGTGGACAAGATCTTTTGCCCAATCTTTACCCATTAGTTCGAGTACTTTGAAAACCTGCTTGAAATGCAAATTTTGCTGATATGCGACAACGTAGAGACATTTATAAAAATCATACGTATTTTTGCGGTATACGGCTGCAGCCAAATCGCGCGTGGCGTAGAGCGAAGCGCCATCCGAGCGCAAAATAAGGCAGGGAGACATTCCGTAAGGTTCCAAATCCACAATTTGGGCGCCGTTGCTCTCTTTTAATAGATTCTTCTCTTTAAGCTCGTCGATAACGGGCTGCATCTTGTCCGTATAAAAACGTTCGCCGGCATAGCTGTCGAAAGTGATGTTGAGCTTTTTATAAATTTCCTTAACGTATTCAAGCGTAAGCTCCTTGAACCACTCAAATAGCTCGTTCGCCTCTTTATCGCCGCTCTCAATCAAGCGGAAATACTCGCGCGCCTCGTTCTCCATCTGCTCGTCAGCCTCGTTATTGAAACGAACGTAGAGATCGTTTATGGCGTGAATTCCGCCACTTTGCACCTCTTCTCTGTTTCCCCAACGCTTATATGCGGAAATCAGTTTGCCGAACTGGGTGCCGTAGTCGCCGAGGTGGTTTATTCCCACCACGTTATAGCCTAAAAATTTATATATTTTGTAGAGCGCTCCGCCAATAACGGTCGTTGACAAATGACCGATATGAAAGGGCTTGGCAATATTGACCGATGAATAGTCTATGCAAATAGTCTTGCCCGAGCCAATATCCGAGGAGCCGTAGCTTTCGCCCTCTGCCAAAATTCTGTTCAAAACGTTGTCGGCAAGCCCCGATTTGTTTACTTTGAAATTCAGATACCCGTTTACAGCCGACACCTCGCTTATAACGTCATCCGTAATAAAAGACGTTTTAAGCTCTTCCGCTATCATAACCGGACTCTTGCGCATAACCTTGGCAAATTTAAAACAAGGGAGCGCATAATCGCCCATTTCAGAATTGGGCGGAAGCGCTATGGCGGCGGCAATTTCTTCCGCGGATACACCTTCGATTGTTAATTTGTGTGCGATATATTGTTTGTAATCCATATTTGACACCTGTTTTGATAATATTTTAGCACAACCTTAAATTTTTGGCAATCAACAGCCGCTATTCCTTTTGATTTTTAGCGGAATTTATATTATAATTTGATAAATAAGATTTTTAAGGATAAATAATTATGAAATTAGGAGTTGTAGGATTGCCAAACGTAGGCAAATCCACCCTGTTCAATGCAATAACCCATGCCGGTGCCGAAGCCGCCAACTACCCCTTTTGCACAATTGAACCAAACGTAGGCGTTGTTGCCGTTCCGGACGAACGATTAGACCTGCTTTCAAAGCTCTATAACAGCCAAAAAGTCACACCCGCCATCGTTGAGTTTGTTGATATTGCGGGGCTTGTAAAGGGCGCGTCTCAAGGCGAAGGGCTAGGGAACAAGTTTCTTTCGCATGTCCGTGAGTGCGACGCCATCGTACACGTCGTTCGTTGCTTTGAGGATGCCAATATTACCCACGTAAGCAACAAAATAGACCCTGTAGAAGACATTAAAACCATAACGTTGGAGCTTATTTTAGCCGATATAGAGGCTGTAAACAAGCGGCAGGACAGAATACGCAATGTTGCCCGCGGAGGCTCCAACAAAGAAGCTGCGCTCGAATATGCGTTTTTGGAGAGGCTTGAAAAGTTTTTAAGCGAGGAAAAGCCCGCGAGATTATTTGAATGCTCCGATGAAGAAAAACCGCTTTTGGATAACCTCTTCCTGCTCACCGCAAAACCTGTGATTTATGCGGCAAATATTTCGGAATTTGATATGGGAAAGCCCGAGGACGATATTCCGTTTGTTGTTCAGGTAAAAAAATATGCCGCCGCAGAGGGCAGCGAAGTTTTGGTTATCTGCGCTAAAACCGAGGAAGAGCTTTCACAAATGGAACCGGAAGACGCGCAGATGTTTTTAACCGAACTCGGGCTTGAAGAGAGCGGTTTGAACAGATTGATTAAAAAGAGCTACTCGCTCTTGGGATTGATTTCCTTCCTTACGGCGGGCGAAAAAGAAACGAGGGCATGGACGATAGTCAAAGGCACCAAGGCGCCGCAGGCGGCAGGAAAAATTCACACCGACTTTGAAAAGGGATTTATACGCGCGGAAATTTGCGACTATAAAACGCTTTTGGAGTACGGCGGACTTGTGGGCGCGCGCGAAAAAGGCAAAGTGCGTTCCGAGGGAAAAGATTACGTCATAAAAGACGGTGATGTTGTACTCTTCCGCTTTAATGTGTAAATTAAAGCTCCCGACACTCCGGTCGGGAGTGTTTTTTGTATAAATTCCAAATATTTGCGATAAATTCCGTTTTTAAGGGCTTGCATTTTTGTCAACGCAAATTAGAATTTATGGTAGGAGACGCAAAGCCCCGCGGCTGATTGCCGCGGGGCTTTATATATATTTTAACAATTATTTGAGTTCTGCGAAGTATTTGATAGTTCTTACCATCTGCGATGTGTAGGAATTTTCGTTGTCGTACCACGAAACAACCTTTACAAGGGTTGTGCCGTCGCCGAGGGGCATGCACTTAGTCTGTGTTGCGTCGAACAACGAGCCATAGGTCATACCGATAACATCGCTCGATACAATCTCTTCTTCGGTGTAGCCATAGGACTGGGATGCCGCAGCCTTCATGCCTGCGTTTACAGCCTGAGCGTCAACTTCGCCTTCGCAAACGGCAATGAGCTGTGTAAGCGAACCGGTGGGAACGGGAACGCGCTGTGCGCAACCGTCAAGAACGCCGTTGAGTTCGGGGATAACAAGACCGATTGCCTTTGCAGCGCCCGTTGAATTGGGAACGATATTTATGGCGGCAGCTCTTGCTCTTCTCAAATCGCCCTTTCTGTGAGGTCCGTCAAGAACCATCTGGTCGCCCGTGTATGCATGAATCGTGGTCATATAGCCCTTTCTGATCTTGCAAAGCTTGTTGAGCGTATCTGCCATAGGAGCAAGGCAGTTTGTGGTGCAGCTTGCCGCAGATATAACCGTATCGGTAGCTTTAAGCGTCTTTTCATTTACGCCATATACAACGGTAGGCAGGTCATTGCCTGCAGGTGCGGAGATAACAACTTTTTTTGCGCCTGCTTTGATGTGGGCAGAAGACTTTTCTTTGGAGCAGTAGAAACCGGTGCACTCCAAAACGACGTCAACGTCGAGTTCCTTCCAAGGGAGATTTACAGCGTCCTTCTCTGCATAAATTTTAATTGTCTGGCCGTTGACGGTAATGCTGTCCTCACCTGCAATTACGGAATCGGCATATTTATATCTGCCTTGAGCCGAGTCATACTTCAAAAGGTGCGCAAGCATCTTGGGGCTTGTAAGGTCGTTAATGGCTACGATTTCATAACCCTCTGCATCAAACATCTGTCTGAACGCGAGACGACCGATACGACCGAATCCGTTGATTGCAACTTTTACGTTTGCCATAGAAAAATTCCTCCGAAAACATTAATAATTCATTTGCTATAGATTATAGCAAAATATTTTATTTAAGTCAACAAAATTTCAATATTTTGTGCAGTTATGTTATAACTGCCCCAATATCAACTATTTATACACCATAATCAAAGGGTTGAAACTGCTTTTTACAACATTTATGGAATATTTTTTAAAATTAGCTTGAAAAATTTCGGAATATCAATTATACTTATTTATGGTAATGATTTACCTATAAATATAATTATGATTTGGAGGTTATTATGGGTTTGGTTTCGGCAAAAGAAATGCTGGAAAAGGCAAGAGACGGCAAATATGCCGTAGGTCAGTTTAATATAAACAATCTTGAATGGACAAAGTCTATTCTTCAAACTGCGGAGGAATTGCATTCCCCCGTTATACTGGGCGTTTCCGAGGGCGCAGGCAAATATATGACCGGCTTTAAGACCGTTGCGGCTATGGTTAAGGCAATGATAGAGTGCCTCAACATAACCGTTCCCGTGGCTCTTCATTTGGACCACGGAACGTACGACGGCTGCTATAAGTGCATTGACGCAGGATTCTCCTCCATAATGTTTGACGGTTCGCACTTCCCCATTGAGGAAAACGTTGCAAAAACTAAAGAACTCGTTGCAGTGTGCAACCATTTGGGACTTAGCCTCGAAGCCGAGGTCGGCGCTATCGGCGGCGAAGAAGACGGCGTAATCGGGCGCGGTGAATGCGCTGACCCCGATGAGTGCAAAAAGATTGCCGATTTAGGCGTTACGATGCTTGCAGCCGGTATAGGCAACATTCACGGCAAATATCCCGCCGATTGGCCCGGGCTGAGCTTTGAAACGCTTGCGGCTGTAAAAGAAAAAGTCGGCGATATGCCTCTCGTTCTTCACGGCGGCACAGGTATCCCCACGGATATGATAAAGAAAGCAATCTCTCTCGGCGTTGCAAAAATCAACGTAAATACAGAGTGCCAGCTTGCATTCCAGGCAGCCACGAGAAAATACGTTGAAGAGGGCAAAGACCTTGTAGGCAAAGGGTTCGACCCCAGAAAATTACTTGCGCCCGGCACTCAGGCAATTAAGGACACTGTAAAAGAGAAGATGGAAATCTTCGGTTCAATCGGAAAAGCTTAATCAAAACACATCTTCCCCCACCGTCTGCGGCGGGGGAATATTTTTATAAGCTTTGCGCATAATAACCTTTATGAAACGCAAAATTCTATTTTCCGCCGCACTGCTCTTCCTATCCCTCTCAATTCTTTTGTTGCCCGCATGCGAGGCGCGTGCCGAAGGGTCTATAAAAGAAATAACAAAGCCTTATATAGCTCAGTATGAATGCGTTGAGGCAAAGCTGGGCGATAAAAATTTATTGGAACAATACGACTTTATAAGAATTATTCTTGTTGATAACGAAAAAATGCAAATCGTTTTTAAGCCTAAAGACAACGATAAGCAGATTATAGACGGCGCCTACGATCTCGATTTTAAAACCAGAGAATTGGTTGGAGAAATAGGCATATTGGGATACAAGTTCAAAGAAAAAACAACGGTTCAAAAGGGAGAATTTGTTATCTCCAAAACAATTTTGGCAAAACAACTTTATATGAAGTTTAAAGTTATATAAAAAAGAGAGGTTTAAAGCCTCTCTTTTTTCCTATGCATCGCCTTGCGGCGGCGTTTTGTTTTTATCATACCTTTTTTCGATTGCCCGTGCAATAAAGTGTCCCGCAACCCCGCACGCCGCTCCTATCAACCCCCCCCCGAGAACATCCGAAGGATAGTGTAAACATAAATAAATTCTTGAAACGGCAACGAGCAGGGCAACCGCAATAGCTATAAGCCCCTTCCACTTATATCTGAACGTCACAACGACGGCAGCAGCCATACAAGCGGCGGCATGTCCCGAGGGGAATGAAGAATCGGATGGCTTACGAACGCCTGCGGTCTTATAGAAATCGACTATTTCCCCCCACTCTATCCACGGCCGTGCACGGTTAACACTGTATTTTAATATAATATTGACGATTAAAAAATCCAAAACAAGTGCAATTCCTACGGCAATTCCTGCGCGGCGGGTTTTCTTGAATATCAAAAGCACCGCTGCAAGCACTATTGCCGCAGCTCCGAATTCACCGAGCCACGTGACTCCCGCCATTATAAAATTTAGCCACGTTTGACTGTGAAACGTGGCATGGACCCATTTTAAAATACTTAAATCCATAATCAATCCGGCTTATAGTTGCCGGTAATCTCCTCTATTCCTTCGTCAACAGGTGCAACCGCGCCACTTGTAAGCACATCGTAAATTGTCAATTGCCCGTCCGGTCCGGACGCGGACACGACGTGCTTCATCTCTTCGTCGTACCCGGAAAAGTCATAGTCCATTTTGGCAAGATTCGGGTCGTTGTACATATCGGCAAGCCTGGCATTTAGCGCATTATGCTTTCTAATTCGATATAGTCCAACCAACAATCCAATCAAAAACAACAGAGCATACAGCCCGCACGTCACCATTACGACAATAAATTGAACGTTGTTCATAGCATTGTTCATAAATATATTTTACAGCTACATTAAAATTATGTCAAGATTTAAATTGCAATATTCATCAAAAGGTATTATAATTAATTTGAAATCAATTATCGGTATTTAAAATACGCATATGGATAAAAGAATAATAAAAACACGCACAAGTATAAAAAAGGCTTTTATAGAGCTTGTTGAAGAAAAGTCTATAAACAAAATAAGCGTTTCGGACCTTGCCGCCAAAGCGCTGGTTAACCGCTCGACCTTCTACCTGCACTACGCCGACGTGGCGTCGGTAGCCGAGGACATCGACAGAGAAATCGAAAAGAGTATTTCCGAATGCTTTGAAGGATTCAGCATATTGGATATCTACGCCTCCACATACTTGTTTTTTAAAAAGCTTACAGCTCGTCTTGACGAAAACGAGGCAATGAAAAGGTACATAATTTTTTCAACAAATTGCGTGCACGTAATATCCAACATAAAGCTCGTTCTTGTTGAAAAGACTACCGGTTCCCTTTTGAGAAAATTCCCGCAAATCGACGCGCAAAAGCTCACCTATCCCCTGACGTACGCCGCAGGCGGCATTATGGACTGCTATGTCAATTGGGTCAAGTCGGGCGAGGGCACTATACCTATTGAGGTAATGAAAGACGTAAGCGCCATAACCGAGTATATAATATCATATTTAACAAATAATCTGACATCGTAAAAGGCGGGGCACCGCCTTTTATTTTTCATAAAAATCAGCAATAATAAATATAATTTTTATTGCTATGAAAACCATTTTATTCTGCGGCGGCGGAAGCGCCGGACACGTTATTCCGAATATTGCCATAATTGAGGAGCTTAAAGACCGCTTTAATTGTATCTATTTGGGCACTCCGGGAATCGAAAAAGCAATCTGCGGGCAAAACTCGGTAAAGTTTTACGAATGCGATACGCCAAAGCTTGTCAGAGGAAAACTATTTGTTAATTTGACCTTGCCCGTTAAGTTGGTTAAGGCAGTTAAAGCGGCTGGCAAAATTCTTGATAAAACTAAGCCTGCCTTAATTTTTTCAAAAGGTGGATACGCCTGCGTTTCTGCGGTTTTGGCAGCTAAAAAGCGGCAAATCCCCGTGATTACGCACGAATCCGATATCGAACCGGGGCTTGCCACAAAATTTATTGCAAAAAGGTGCAAAAAAGTTTTAACGTCTTTCCCGCAGACTGCAGCGAAATTTAAAAACGGAATCTATTGCGGTTCTCCCATACGGCAAAAAATTTTTGACGGCAACAAAACCAAGGCTCTGAAAATTTTTGGGTTGGATCCACGCCCTACTATTTTGGTATTAGGCGGCGGTAGCGGTTCCAAAATAATAAACGATAATCTGCGGCAAACTGTAAAAAAATTATGCAAGGATTATAACGTGCTCCACCTCTGCGGCAAGAATAACGCCGTAGAAACCAATATCTACGGCTATAAGCAAATTGAATTTTCACAGGATATGGGAAACGTTTATGCTTGTGCGGACGCCGCCGTTTCGCGCTGCGGGTCAAACACGGCTTTTGAGTTGCTTGCACTGAAAATTCCAACCCTATTCATTCCCTTGGCAAATTCCGCAAGCCGCGGTGATCAAATAAAAAACGCAGAATATTTTAAAAGCGAGGAAATCTGCGATGTTCTGGACGAAAAGAATTTGACGCCGCAGGCTTTATATGAAAAAATAACCGCGCTTATGAAAGACGAAAAAATAAAAACCGCACTCGGTAAATCAAACGTCAAATGCGGAAATGAGAAAATCAAAACGGAAGTGCTACGTACGATCCAACAACAATCTTAACCGCAATTAAAAGCAGCACGGCGCCGCCAATAATCGTGGCTACGCTCGCTTTTTTTGTGAACAGCTTGCCCACCTTTACCCCGATTATTGTTCCGCACAGCACAACGATAAAAGTTGTTACGCCTATTATGGCAACGCTGACCCAAGCCCAAACATCCAAATTCCCGGTAGCGTTTTGAAGGAGTCCCGTTCCCAAAGTAAATCCCAGCGCCAATGCGTCGATGCTGGTTGCAACGCCCTGTATGAATACTTCCAAAAACGAGAATTTTTTGGGCGCGACGTCCCTTTCGGGCAATTGCAGTTCACGGATTCCATCAATAATCATTTTGCCGCCTATAAATACCAGCAAGGCAAAACCAACCCAATGGTCAAACTGCGTGAAGGCTTTTATTCCGCTGAAAAGCTTATACACGTAATAGCCAATAATCGGCATTACAGCCTGAAAGATGCCGAAAGTTAATGGGATTGCCACTCCCCTCTTTTTATCGAGATTGCGGTAGACCATGCCATCGCTTACGGAGACTGCAAATGCGTCAACCGAAAGAGATAACCCGGCAAGAAATACCGTAACAAAAATCGCAAACGTCATAAGCCTATTATACCATACGCTTGCAATTGTGTAAATATATTTTAAACTGCAACTTTTTTGCAGAACTGTATAATTAAATAAAAAATGCGCCGCGGGAATATTTTAATTGATTAATAAAACAGTTTATATTATAATCATACTGTGCAAAGGTTCGCAACCCGCTTGAGTTTGCACCGACATCGTACAAAGGAGAAAATTTATGGGCAAAAGAGACGTTGAAAAACGACGCATAACGTCGCTGAAAGAAAATTTTGATAAAAAATATTCAAATAAAAGATTTGTAGAGCGCAGGTTGCAGAGCGACGGCACAGTGCAGATTGACGTGGTGCTTCCTGAAGATTTTAACGTTGAAGAGCCTCTTGCACCCTCCGCATACGGACTTTTAAATTCCGAAATTTACAACTATATTGACGAACAAGTGTATTTTGTACCGTCGGAATATGATATAAAAGTTAATTTCACCGGCAAACAGATACCCCCGGAGGAACAAATACAAATAAGCGAGTCGTTGCACGACCATTACAACTTGCAGGTTTACGACAAGCTTGACGATATACGGCGCAACCGCTTGCTTGGAATATTTTTGCTGGCATTCGGCGCGCTGGCGCTGGCATTATATTTCTTTTTAAGGCTCAGCAACAACAATTTGCTTGTACTTGAAATTATAAGTATTGTAGGCACATTTTCCGTTTGGGAGTCGGTTGACTGTTGGCTTATAAACGGGCACGAACGCAAAATCGAGCTGAACAACGCCCTGCAAATGGCGCTAACCAAAGTACTTTTTAACGGTTGCGAGGTTGAAATGCCAAGCGCAAAGGAAATTAATTAGTGAAAATAAGCAAAACCACTAGTGAACTAGTGGTTTGCACAGACCCTAGAAGGGATTAACACTTGCTAACCCCTGCCGGGGCAC